>CAWHMB010000002.1:0-783118 GCA_963830405.1 uncultured Actinomycetes bacterium | reverse complement strand
AGGAGTCCTGCGCGCACGGCGGATCGCTAGCTGACCTAGGTATGCGGCTCTGCGGCTTGCTGGCCGAGGTCCCTGGGCCTTCGGATGAGTACTGGCGGAACCGGGAGGCGACACGTGACGCGATCAGTCAGGTGAGCGCGCTGGACCCCTTCCGCCTGGCGTGGCGGAAGAACCCGAAGGCGTATGTCTGGGGTCCCGTATAGGGCACCCATGCGGGAATCTTCACCAGGCAGGTCTTACGGGACGGCCTCTCGCAGGCATCCCCTGCGACCTGAGGTGTTCCCGGTCAGGTTCGGCTTATGAAACAGCGGCGGTGGCTGGGCTTTCGAGACACTTGCGTGTGGATGTGGATACCGTCACGGGCGGTCGGGGTCGCGCAGCGCCGCCGCGACCGCTTCCGCTCGGGCCCGGTGCGCATGGCAGCGTGTGATCGACTGCTGCACCGTCATGCGTTCGTGCGCGACCGACCATAGATCGAGAGCCAGCGGTCGAGTGATCAGCATCTCCGGCAGCCGGCGCAGTTCTTCCTCGGACAGCGAGATCGAGCGGGTGTAGCGGTCGAGACCGCGGCGAGCACCTCGCGGCCCCGCCGCGAACAGCAGGAAGGCAAGCGGCCACACCCGCGGGCCACGGCCCACCCCGATCCAGTCGATGATCACCGGGGGTTGGTCGCCACGCGGGACGGCGTTCGGCGGTGTCAGGTCGGCGTGGATCAGCGCCTCGGGCAGACCGGTGCCGTCGTCGGCGGCGGCCAGGGTGTCGACGAGCTCGCCGACGGAAGGACCGATCTGGCCGCCGAGGCGAAGCGCTTCGGCGATTTCGTGCGACGGGGTGGCGCCGAGCCGGTGCCAGCCGCCGCCGGACGGTAGGTCTCGTGCGGATCGAGTCGCCAGCCGAGCGAGCAGCCCGGCGCACCAGGCCAAGATGAAGCCTGGACCGGGAGCCGGTGTCGGCTCGACGTACTCGGTGACGAGCAGGTGCCGGCCGCCCCCGAGTGGCAGCACCGGAGAGTCGCTCGCGCAGCGCTCGGCAGGGAACGGCGTGCCCGCCAAACCGGTCAGAACGCGAGCGGCAGCATTCGCCGTCGCGGCCTCAACACCAGCGCCGAAGGCTCGCGCAACGAGGTCGGGACCGCCATCCGTTGGACGCAGCCGGTACACGTCGACGTCCAGCACACTGTCCAAAGACAGCGGCTGGCACAGCGACTCGGCCACCGCGTGAACGACGGTCGCGGCGTCCTTCACCACCGGCCGAACGCCCACAAACGAACGATCCCGCGCACCCTTATCGGGATTACCGGGGTTGCGCGCGGGCCGGTGGCCCGAGACTCGTCGGGACGCAGATGGCGCGGTCACCGATCCGGTCGGCCGAGATCGTCCGAACGCCCACGCCACCATCAGCGGGAACTCTTGTCGCCAGAACTCGTCGCCGTGCGATCCGACGCGCTCGCTCATGACGACGTCCGCACCTGCATCACGCAGCGCGGCCGCCCACCTCGTCGCGTTCTCAAGGAAGAACGGCTCCAGCGTGCCGGCGACGAGGTACGCGCGCGGAAGCGAACTCGGCATCAGCGCAGGCGGTCGGTAACCCCCTCCTGGCGAGGCGCAGAAGACCGCACCGTAGATGTCTGGATGCCGAAGCCCGATGGCGAGCGCCAGCTCTCCGCCCGCCGAGACCCCGCACACCGCGGTGCGGCCGGCGGGCAGCGCTACTCCAAACCGCGACCCCGTCCATCGGCGGACGTCCTCGACGAAGAACCTCGCGTGTGCCGCGAACCGTTCCGGGTCAAAGGCCGGTGAGTACTCGTGGAGCCGCGGCGTCTCATCGGCCAGCCTGTGAACACCGACGATCATCGTGGACGGTACGTCGGCTGCTTCAAGGACCCCACCCCACTGCGAGATGAACTGACCGTCACCGGCGAACACGACTGCCTCGGGCGGATCCGGCGGGACGTACACCGTGACCTGCCGTCCACCGTCGTACTCGAACGTCTCGGTAACGAACTCCCCCGAGACTGCGCCGGCGACTGTCTGGTCCTCCACAGTCGCGCCCGATCGTTGAGAGCTTCGCAGGTTCGTACGTAGAGTAAAGCGCCGACATCTTCCGGGTCGACCTGCCAGTACCGATCGGCAGTCGGCGCCTGCGCGCCAAATGCCGCGCTGACCAGGCCAAGGGCAACCTCAAACAGACCGGGGCGAAAGTCAAGGACGCCCTGAAGAGCTAACCCCTGCCGCGCGGGAGCCTTCACTAACGCCCGTCGCGCGGCCCCGACCCGGGCCGCGCCTCCGGACGCGACCGTCATCACCATGCCTGATCAGCAGGAAACCCAGGTCGCGTCACGCCACGGGCCCCAGGGAGCGGCGGCACGCCGCCGCGAGCCTCCCCGCCAGGCCCATGCACAAGTTCGCGAGCGGGAACTGCAGCAGGAAGAGCCAGAGCTCCCCGGCGGCCAGCAGAGCACTCGATCCCGGTCGTGGTGCCCATCATGATGATCCCTCCCGCTGTCAGCTGGCGGGCACCTGCCCGGCGTCCGGCCGCCGCTGCCGGGTCTTGCTCGCGTTCAGGCTGGTGAGGGCTTCTGTGCCGTCGACGAAGGCCCGGGCCAGGTCGGACAGGCGGCGGTTGCTGGTCCTGGCGCGGTCCCGCAGCAGGCCGAACGCCTGGTCCGTATCCACCCCGAGCCGCTCGGCGAGCTTGCCCTTGGCCTGCTCGATGATCACCCGGCTGTTCAGCGCGGCCTGCAGCTGCTCGTTCAAGGTGTCGCTGTGCCGCATGCTGCGCTCGTGCAGCAAGCTGATCGTGGCCACGTCGGCCAGCGCCTGCCCGACCCGGATGTCCGCGGGCGCCAGCGCGCCCGGGCCCGGCCCGGAACAGGTTCAGCGCGCCGATGACCTGCTCCCGCAGCCGCATCGGCAGGGCCTGCACGGCACCGAACCCGGCCTGCCGGGCGGCCGGCGCGAACCGCGGCCACCGGCCCGCCGCGGCAGCCAGGTCCGCGGCGGCGACGGGCCGGCCAGACCGGAAGCAGTCCAGGCACGGCCCCTGAGCGCTTTGCAGCTGGAACAGCTCAAGCAGCCGGGCGGCCTCGCTGGAGGCGGCCACCACGCGCAGCTCACCGCGCGGGTCAGCCAGCAGCAGCCCGGCCGCGGACACGTCCAGCAGCTGCACGCTGCGGTCGGTCAGCACATGCAGGAAGTCGATCACGTCGAAACCGGCCACCAGCGTGTCGGTCAGCTCCACGAACGTGGCCGACAGCAGCTCTCCGTCCATCCCCGCTCACTTTCGGAACAAGACGACATAATCCGCCGAGTACGCGGCAAGCGGTGCGCGCACTGACGATTGCGGAGGCTCTCCGGCCCCGCCATCCTTCGATTAGTCCGGCTCACGACGCAGCCTTAGGCAGCGCCATGATGTCGCGGCCAGATCGGCTGACTGCCGGGTATGAGTGTAAGCATAGCCCCGCAACCCGATAAAAGCATCTGACCAGCACTGAGATCGATGCGCTGGACGCGTGGTGGAGAGCGGCGAATTACCTGTCGATGGGGCAGATCTACCTGATAGGCAACCCGCTGCTGGCCGAGCCACTGCGGCCTGTGCACATCAAGCGCGGCTGCTGGGGCACCACGCCGGGGCTAAACCTGATCCGCCTGGCCCTGGTAAGCCCTCCCTTGGCGCTGACGGCATCGCATCCCTTCCGCCCGGCGACCTCCACCACGCCCTCGGCCGCACAAACTCAAGTAATGTGCAGCTTATGACAATTCAAACGGCGATGTGGTCTTATAGTCGCATTTTTACCCATCCTTACCCGGGTCCCGCTCGGCTCGACACGGTAATTCTTATTCCGGAAAGCCTAAATTGAAGGTTCAATTCGGTGCATATTGCAAGATAATTCTTGTCGATTATCAATATTCGCATTTAAGTGCTAACTTGGTATCAAGGGCGGCTTCTCTGCTCTTGAAAACTCCGTTAGGAGTGAGCACAATGCGAAAGACGATAATCGCTTCCGCCGCCGCGCTTTTCATCGGCGGAGCAAGCGTACTTACCCTCGCGGTACCGGCGTTTGCGGCCACCCCCTCAGACACTCCGGTGACGGTGGAGGTTACTGGGGGCGGGCTGAGTATCAGTGCGCCCACTGGGTCGGTGGACCTCGGATCGGTGGCGGCCAGCTCAAATACCCAGGTCGTCAGTAACTCGATCGGCACCATCAGGGTGACCGACACCCGGGCGGGCACCGTCGGGTGGGTCGCCACGGTCGGTGCGACCGACTTCACCGGGCCCCAGAACATCTCGGTCAGCGCGCCCGGCTCGGTGACCTACGCTCCCGGGCAGGCCACCGTGACCGGGACGGCGAACGTGACCCCCACCAACGAGGATCACCTGTACCCGACGAGTCCCGTGCAAACCGCCACGGGTGTGAGCGGGTCTAACACGGCCGCGTGGAGCCCGGTCATCGCGGTGACGATTCCGGCTAGCGCGCTGATCGGTCAATATAGCACCACGATCACGCACTCGGTGTCGTAGACATGGAGGGCCGGGAACGACCGATGCCTCCGGCACGTCGAGGCCGCTGGAGGTCAGCGCCGGTGACCGTGGCTGCGGCCGCGGTCATCGGCGCGCTCGCCGGTCCCTTCGCACCGGCGGCCTGGGCGGCGGGAGCCGCCCCGCCCGCGACCGTTCACCACGCGGGCACCGCGCGATCGGCCAGCCCGCGCTCAGCGAGCGTTACCGGCCCGGGCGGCGTCGGAGTGCGGCTGCTCGACGTGCCGGCTGACACGGTGAACAACCCGCGGGCCCGCGAGTACGTGGTGGACAACCTGACGCCGGGTACGACCATCCACCGGCGCATCGAGGTGTCCAACACCACCGGAGCCGAACTGCAGGTGGTCATCTACCCGGCCGCGGCCACCATCTCCCAGGGCTCCTTCGTCGGCGCCCCGGCCCGCACGGCCGACGACCTGTCCACCTGGACGACGGTGAGCCGGCCCATCATGGACGTCCCCGCGGGCAGCACCGCCGTAGACACCGTCACCGTCGCGATCCCGGCCACAGCCAGCCCCGGTGAACGGTACGCGGTGGTGTGGGCCGAGGTCAGGAGCGCCAAGGCCGGGGGCCCTATCGAGCTGATCAATCGCGCCGGTATCCGGATGTATGTCCACGTCGGCGGCACCAACCCGGCCACCAGCTTCACCGTGAACACCCTGACCGGCCAGCGAGACTCGGGGGGCCACGCGGTCGTACGGGCCCTGGTGCACAACACCGGCGGCGTCGCGGTGGACCTGACCGGCACCCTGATCATGTCCTCGGTCACCGGCGCACTAACGGCCGGTCCTTATCCGGCTCAGCTGGGCACCACCCTGGCCCCCGGGCAATCCGAACCAGTCTGGTTCACGCTGACCAGCCAGGTGACCGATGGCCCCTGGAACGCCACGGTCACATTGCACAGCGGGCTGAGCCAGCAAGCCTTCCGGGCGATGATCACCTTCCCGCGCAGCCAGGGAACCGGGCCGGCCGCCGAAGCCCGCCCCGTCGGCGGTGGCCTCGGCCTCGTCGCGATCTTGGGCGGCGCAATCCTGATCGCGATATTCGCGGCCGTGATCGCACTAATCGCAGTGATCATCACTCACCGCAGGCGCAGGCTCAGCTAGAACCGCCTGGTACGGCAGCAACCCTTAGCTATTTGACCCGGGCGATTCTTAACCGGATGGAAAGCGCACGAACGGTCCGGCGATCATATGCCGCCGGCCCGGCACGGTATAATGGGCATTAGCTGTATTCCCGGAGACAGTAATCTACGGTTTCTGCCTTTCCCTCCAGGGTCACGACGCCAGCCTGGACGGTCACCGCGAACTGGCCCGGGGCCGCCCCGAACTCCTGGCAGATCACGTCGTCGGCGACCTGCTTGCGGATCTCCTCATCTGAGCGGTCGAAGACCGCCAGCACGTCGGTCCGGCTGATGATCCCGGCGAGCCGGCCGCTGAGGTCGATGACGGGGAGTCGCTTGACCTGGAGGGTGTACATCAGCCGGGCGGCTACCTCGACCGGATCTTCTGGCGAGACGGTTATCGCCGGATGACTCATCAGGTCACCCGCGGTGAGGCCCTCGGGCTTGTCCTGCTCACCGCGGTGCAGCATGCCGGTGCTCAGGACCTGCCTAGCCAGCATGTCGGCCTCGGAGACCACCCCGATCACCTTCCCGTCGTCGTCGATGACGGGAAACGCGCTCACCCGGGACTGACGGAGCCTGGCTGCCATCTCCTTAAAATGACGCGCCGACCTTGACCGCCACGACCTCAGTGGTCATGGCATCCTGCACCCTAGTCTTCATCGTTCTCATTCCTGTTCTGGCCAGCCTCAGCGGCTGAGGACGACCTTGAGCGCGCCGTTGTCGGCGGCGTTGGCGAACACGTCGTACGCCTCTTCAAACTCATCCAGGCCGAAGTGATGGGTGATGAGCCGCTTCGCGTCGATATGGCCGCTGGTGACCAGGCGCATCAGGGTCGGGGTGGAGGAGGTGTCCTTCAGGCCCGTGGTAATCGTGATGTCCCTGATCCACTGTTCGTCTAGATGCAGCGTGACGGGTCCGCCGTGCACGCCGATGTTCGCGATCCGGCCGCCCGGCCGGACCAGCTTGACCGCCAGCTCGAAGGTGGCCGGGAGCCCGACGGCTTCGATGGACACGTCCGCGCCGAACCGCCCGGCCAGGTCCCCGGTCAGGTCCCTGATGATCTTCAGCGGGTCCTCGCGGGAGTTGTTCACGATCACGTCAGCGCCGAAGTGCTTGGCCGCTTCCAGCCGGGCGTCGGACAAGTCGATGGCGACGATGTGGCTCGGGCTGAACAGCTGCGCGCCGGCGATCGCGGCCAGGCCGACCGGGCCGGCGCCGACCACGGCGACGATATCGCCCGGGCGCACGCCGCCGGCCAGGACGCCGACCTCGTAGCCAGTCGGCAGAACGTCGGCCAGCATGAGGATCTCCTCGTCGGCCGCGCCGTCGGGAACCCGGAACGTGGACCTGTCGGCGAATGGCACGCGGACGTACTCGGCCTGGGTGCCGTCAATCGAGTGACCGAGGACCCAGCCCCCGCCGCACAGGCACTGCCCGTAGCGGGCCTCACGGCAGAACCGGCATGTCCCGCACGCGCTGACACTGGAGACCAGCACACGGTCGCCGGGCGTGAGCGTACGGACGCCGTCGCCCACCTCGTCGACGGTCCCGACCGCCTCGTGGCCCAGAATCCGGCCGTTGCGCACCTCAGGCAGGTCGCCCTTGAGAATGTGCAGATCGGTGCCGCAGATAGTAGTCGCGTCGACCTGCACGATGATGTCACCTTCATCGGTGATCTCCGGGTCGGGTACCTCGTCCCAGGACTTGCGCCCGGGGCCGTGGTAAACGAGGGCTTGCATGGCTGGCTCCATTCGGTTGAAGGTCATGGTTCCTGGCGCGTGACGCTAAGGTCGGAATGAGGCGACAGGCCGGACCCTGACGATCCTCGGCCAGCGCCTGTTGGGCGCTGGCCGGAGGTAGTTGCCGGGGGTGCTGTGCGTGCGGTCGTGCCAGGTTGGCCAGGCCGGGGTCAGGCGGTCTTGGCCGGGATGGGCTCGGTGGCCGGGATGGCCTCGTGGTTGATCTCGGGCCGACGGCCCAGAGCCAGGGCGAACACCAAGCCGATCAGGGTCAGGCCGCCCAGCCCGAACGCGACGAGCGCGGCGATGTAGGTGACCTGGGAGACCTTCCACCAGCCGTAAGCGTTCAGCAGCATGCTGCGTAGCGACTCGCCCTTGAACACGGTCGCCACCTGGCCGGCCAGTGCCACGTTCTTCGGCTGCGCGATCGCCTCGGTCGACAGCTGGGAGTAGGTCTTGCCGCCGCCGATCTCGGACAAGTGGACGGCGATGAAGTGGTCAGCGTAGGCCTCGGCCTGCTGCCCGGTCAGCATCTGCTCCCCGGCGTACTGCGAGACGCTGGGAATCATGCTCGGAGTGATCTCCGTGCCCGCCTTGGGGTTCGCGAACGCCGCCTTGGGCGGGAAGAAGATCTGCTGCGCGGACAGCTGGCCCTGCACGGTGTTGTGCACGTAAGCCGAACCCCACGTCAGCAGGCCTCCGGCCACCAGCAAGATCACCGCGACGGCGAACCCCGCGATGACGGTCAGATGGGAAGAATTGCGGCGCATCGGAATGCCTCTTTCTAGCTGCGGGGCCGGTCCGGCCCGCCTGTTCAGCTTGTTACCTGGAGTCTCCCGCCAGCACCGCCATCACCATCACGGCCAGACGTCACCGAACGGCCGGGACCTTGGCCCCTGATGGGGAACTGGAGTCTCGGCGCAGCGTGACGGATATGGTCACCGGACCAGGACGACGTGAGTTCACTCCCGCCCGCGAAACCCGTCACTGCGAGTGGCCGACCGGGGTCTGGTCGGATGGCCTGGGTGCGTCTGCGCCGCCTGCCGGCCCCGGACCGGACCGGTACCAGGCCAGCGATAGAGGTTGGAGTCAGCCGCCGGCGGTGAGCCCCTTCGGACCCTTGGCCGGGTGCTGTCACCACGTCCTGGCACTGGCCTCCGCCGCCTGCGGCGTGGCGGATAGTCTTACGATGCCTCGTCAGCAGGAGGGATCTCGCGGCCAGCAGCGCCGAAGCCGAACGGCTCTCGCTTTACCAGGACCGGGACCGGATCGCCCGCGAGCTGCACGACCTGGTCATCCAGCGGCTTTACGCCACCGGCATGTCGCTGGAGGGAACGATGCCGATGATCACCAGACCGGAGGTCGCGAGCCGCATCACCAACGCCGTGGACGCGATGGACGAGACCATCAAGGACATCCGGGCCACCATCTTCGCGCTGCAGGCCCATGATGCCGCAGGCCAGCTGTATCTGCGTGGCGACATCGTCGTGCTGGTCGAGGAGATGACACCGCTGTTCGGCTTCGCGCCGTCGCTGCGCCTGGGCGCGGGTCTCGGGGCGCCGGTCAGCCCGGAGCTCGCCGGGCAGGTGCTCGCCGCGCTGCGCGAGGCCCTGTCCAACGCGGCCAGGCATGCTGACGCCCGCCAGGTCGACGTGACGGTGGACGTGGATCCGGACGGGATGCTCACTGTCCTGGTCATCGACGACGGGACCGGGATCCCGGCCGGGGCGCACCGCAGCGGGCTCCGCAACCTGGCCGAGCGGGCCGAGGATCTCGGCGGCAAGCTGCGGCTCAGCCCGGCCGATCCGACGGCGCCCGCTCCGGGAACCAGACTGGAGTGGCGGTACCTCGCGGCTGATGGCCCTTGAGCGCCTCAGAAACGATCCGCACCGTCGCTGTCCCGGAGGCCGTGAGGGCGAAGCCGCCGGCCGTTTAGTAGCTCGGGTGAAACCCGGATAAAGCGCTCCCACGTCCCGTAAGTCCATGAGCTGAGGCCTATTTTCCGCAGCCGGCCTATGTCCTCGGGATCGGTCACTTCTCGCGACGATCCGATCGCGGTGACACTCCAGCCGGCCTGCTGGGCGTCCAGGCAATCGGTCTCGAACGCGACGACGGCGTGCCGGGTCGCGGCGGCGAGCTTACCGTCGCCGTCCGTTTTAATGACGATGTCACCATCGTCAAGCGCGAAATTGACAAGCTCGACCGCCGGCAGCGCTTGCCGGGTATAGATGATCCGGCCCATGGGCACGGATGCCATGAGCTGGAGACATTCATCCCTGGACACTTGCTGCGGAGCCGGGCCGTCGGAGTACATAGCAACGAGGATGCCGGGAGCTGACCAGTTAGAACAGGGAACAAAGTCCTTAGCCGCCGGGCCCAAGGTGCTGACCGTCGCGGCCGGCATGCTGATCGTCGAAGACGCGCACCGCGTAGGCCGCCGCCTGAGTGCGGCGCTCCATGCCGAGCTTGGCGAACAGCGCGGACACGTAGTTCTTCACGATCTTCTCGGCCAGGAACCTCCGCTCGCCGATCTGCCGGTTGGTGCCCTTCCCCGATCAGCTTCAGGCTCCTGCGCTCCTGCCCGCTGAGCCCGGCCAGCGGATCGCGTTTGGTGTTCTGATCCCGCAACCGGGCCATCAGCTGGCTCGCCGCCCGCGGGTCCAGCATCGACTGGCCGGAGGCCACCGTGCGGACCGCGCCAACCAGGTCGGTCCCGCGGATCTGCTTGAGGACGTATCCCGCCGCGCCCGCCATGATCGCGTCGAACGATGAGCAGTCCTGTCACGATCGCGCAGGCCCGGCCCCTCGCCGGAGGGGCTGAGCGTCGCCCGGCGGGCCGGCTGCCTGCGATGATCGTGGCTGGACGTGGCCTGACGTCGCCTGGTGCCTGCCGCCGCTCGGCGCGGCCAGAACGTGCGCTCACGCATGAGGAGCGCGTTTGCGAATTGGCGCTTCTAGCGCCATAATGGCGCCATGCCTAGCGTGCAGATCAAAGATGTGCCCGAGCAGACTCATGCCGTCCTGCGTCAGCGCGCAGCTGCCGCGCACCAGTCCCTCCAGGAGTACCTGAGGGCCCGGCTCATCGAGGAGGCCAGCGAACCGACCCTTGAGGAGGTCCTTGACCGGGCGGGCGGCCGCTCGGGAGGTTCGGTTCCGCTGACGACGGCGGTAGCGACGCTGCGCGAAGATCGTGATCGTCGTTGACGCCAGCGTCCTGGCCACCGCCCTCGGCGATGACGGTCCGGACGGCGATCGTGCCCGTGTCCGCCTGCGCGGGGAACGGCTGAACGCGCCAGAACTCGTGGACCTCGAGGTCGCCTCGGTGCTGCGCCGCCAGGTGCAAGGCGGCGACGTTGACATCCGCCGCGCCGCTCTTGCCCTGGCCGACCTGGCCGCCTTGCCGCTCCGGCGGGCACCGCACAGGCCCCTGCTGGCCCGCTGCTGGGAGCTCCGCGACAATCTCACTATCTACGACGCCTCCTACGTCGCCCTCGCCGAAGCGCTAGATGCCACGCTGCTCACCGGCGACGGGCGACTGGCACGCGCCCCCGGCCCGCGATGCCGCATCGAAATGCTCCGCCCGGCCTCCTAATCCGCCGCCGGTTGCAGCCTCGGCAACAAACTCGACCGGCGACCCACAGGCCCCAGCAGACCAGGATCCCGTTCAGGCATCGCGCAGGCACGGAGAGCAAAACCACCTGCCCGAAACCCCAAGCTAACCGGGGCGATCGCCACCTCCGGAACCTACGAGCGAGGCGACCACCTCATCGATCCTCACTCGGGGCGGCCAGCCGCACGCGCCGCCTCGGCCAGTGTCACCGGGCCTGACCTCGGTCTGGCAGACGCGCTGGCCACCGCCGCCGCCGGAGCCGCGGTGTTACCAGAGCATCGTGATCAGCAGGTGCTGACCCGCTACAGAGCCAGCGCCCGTGCGGCTGCGGCCGCCGCACCTGCGACCGCATCATGTATGACAGCCTGTGACGTCGGGTCAGCGTCGGCCATCCTGATGGCCGGGCCCGGGTACGGCGGCATAGCCTCCCGAAACTGGGTAGGGAACATCCCCAGGCACGGTAACGGCACTAGCGCGCGCCGCGCGATGTTCCACTACTACTGGAGAGGCATGAGCGCTGACAACGGCATGCCCTCCGCTGCTCAGGTCGAGGCGGCCGAGGGCGGGCGGGCGACTCATCCCCGGGAGCCGCACGCGGGCGGCACCGCGGGGCGGCTGAACTGGCTGCGGGCCGCAGTGCTGGGCGCCAACGACGGGATCGTGTCGGTGGCGGGCATCGTCATCGGGGTAGCGGGGGCCACCACGGCCCGCGGCCCAATCTTCACCGCCGGGCTGGCCGGACTGGTCGCCGGGGCCGTGTCGATGGCGCTGGGCGAGTACGTCTCGGTCTCCAGCCAGCGCGACAGCGAGCGCGCGCAAATCACGCAGGAAAAACGCGAGCTCGCCGACGCCCCGGAAGCCGAACTGGCCGAGCTGACCGCCCTGTACGAAGCCAAGGGCCTTTCCGCGGCCACCGCCCGCACTGTCGCCGCCGAGCTGACCGCCCGTGACGCCCTGGCCGCCCATCTGGACACCGAACTGCACATCGACCCCGCTGACATCCCCAGCCCGGTCCAGGCCGCCGCCGCTTCGGCGCTGTCGTTTACATCCGGCGCCCTGCTGCCGGTGCTGGCCATCTTGCTGCCTCCGGCCGCCCTGCGGGTCCCGGTGACTTTCGCCGCCGTCCTGGTCGCTCTCGCGCTGACCGGTGCCCTCAGCGCCCGCCTGGGCGGCAGCAACGTCCGCCGCGCCGTCCTGCGGGTGGTCATAGGCGGGGCGCTCGGCCTGGCCTTCACCTACGGCGTCGGGCACCTGTTCGGCACCGCCATCCACTAATGAGCTGGTCCTAATCGGCCGTCTGGCTGAGCATGGCCCGGCGTGAAGCGGCGGGCCGCCATGGCAGAGCCCGCCGGTGACGCCGGGCTGGCGGCGCCCGGACCAGTGGCCGACGCCGCCCCCGTGCGACCGTCCCATCCGTCACGCCATACCCGGACAGCTGCGGACCCGCTCGTACCCGGCAGGCTCGATGGGCCCGAAGGTCGAGGCCGCCTACTGGTTCGTGGAGGCCACCGGCCGGATGGCCGCGACCGGCCGCCTCGACGCCGCTCCGGCGCTGCTCGACCGTACGGCCGGCACGATCATCTCGCGTAACCGACCCGGGAAACGCGGATCCGGGCGGAGACCGTAATACCAACGTCCGTTCGGATAGATAGAAATTCTTTTTTACCGAACGGGCCAGGGTGTCACCTTGTACCGCTTCAAATTAAGCGCATGGTGTCTGACCTGGGTCCATACGATCAGCTACGCCGCCTGGTCGTACTCGTCGATCACGCCGTTGAGCAGCTTGCGGTCGTTGCTGGCGGGACTGGTGCGGGCGGTGCTCGTTGTAATGGCTGGCGTACTCGCCGAGGACTGATCGCAGATGCCGTTCGTCGTAGATGAGCATCCGGTCCGTGCACTCGGCTCGTGCGCTGCGTATCCGTCTCTCGGCGTAACAGTGTGCGCGCGGTGTCCGCGGCGGGGTCTTGACTGTCTTCCCGCCCTCGACGCCGGAGCCGACCCGAAGGCCGTCGCCGAGTGGACCCGCCAGGTCCAGGCCGAGCGCGCGGCCGTGCTCGCCCGCGACGCCAGCCGGGACCGCCCGAAGCCTGTCCGCCAGTTCACCGATGACGACATACGGGCTCTGACCACCGGCCTCGGCAGTCTGCGCGACGTCATCCACGACGCCGAGCCAGCGGTGAAGGCAGCCATCTACGAACAGCTCGGGCTCAAGGTCACCTACCTGCCCGGACAAGACAAACTCCGGGCCGACGTCACAATCAGCCCCGAGACATTCGCACCGAAAAGCGAACAATATGGGGAAATGGGTCGTGTCCGAGGACCGAGCACACCAAAGGGCCAATGCGTAATCGCCAATAAGTTTGGCTCGACGTGGATGGCAGTTGACCGCGACCAGCGGGTAGCTGGAGCGAAGCTGCCGAGGACAGCGGGTATGGTGGCGCGCGGGCGCGTGCAAGACAGGCGGTTGAGGGCCGCCCAGACATTTCAGACCGGGGCATCCTCCGCGGCCGATGGCTCCGCCACTGCCGCTGTCTTCGGCACCCGGCGCCCGGCCAGCAGCGCGACCGCGAAAATGGCGAGCGCGTTGAGACCGTGCAGCACACCGATGATGGCCGCGGAGTAGGCGGCGTACGCGAGGAAGAACTGAGCCACGACCAGGCCGAACGGGATCGCGGCCCAGCGCACGCCATGTTCTATTTTGGCGCCGAACGACACCGCCAGTAGCGCGATAGCGAACAGCGCTACAACGTACGCGAACGAGTGATGCAAGGTCACCCCGGTGGTGTCGCCGTCGGAAACCGGGCCGTTGTCGATGCTGTCCTCCAGGGCGAAGGCGCCGAACGCGATCAGCGACGCCTGCACGGCGACGGACAACGCCAGCAGGTATGCGAGTACGCGGTATGCGGTTCTCATGGTCATGCTTCCCTTCGGTGGCCCTGCCCGGCCACGGTCGCGGTTTCGGGGAGGACGGATCGCGACCGGACTAGCGTCCGGCTTAGGGCAAGGTCCCAAACGGGGATCGCGAGCCGGACGGGCCGATCGCGACAGGTCCGATGCCGGGCGTGAGCCCGGTCACCGTCACCACTCCGGATACCGCCGCCGCGGCGAACGCCGCCACGCCGATGACCTGACCTGCCCGGTACGGCCCGGATCCGGCGCCGTGCTGACCCCGTGCAGCAGCAAGAGGCAGGCATCCTCGAGTGAGGACTCGACGCGCTCCGCATCGGCGCGGGCACGCTCGCCGACATTGCGGTCACGCCCGGTGCCGGTGCGCGTAGTCCACGAACGCGAAGCCGCTGAACCCGCGGGGGAACCCGATCTCCTGCGGGAGGTATCCGAGCCTTCGGCGGATGTCGGTGCGCTGAGCGGGAACCGCAGGATCCAGGCCGAGCACGCTGACCCGTCCCTGCGTCGGCGCCAGCGCGGTCGCGAACAGCCAGCGGAAGGTGGTCTTGCCCCGCTCCGTCCGGGCCGAGCAGGCCGGTGTCGCCGGGGACCAGATCGAGGTCGATGTCGGTGAGCGCCCAGGTTGCTCGCTGTGCTGGGCCACGGCCTCGTGCTGGACTTTCATCCTGCGCACGAGTTCAGCGTGCGGTCGCGCGCGTTCCTGCAGGACCGGCCACAGGTCCTCGTCCTCGGCGGTGTGGTGAATGTGCAGGCCATCGAGGCAGAACTCGATGTGCCTGGCGATGTACGCGGCCCGCCGGGTATCGCCGTTCGAGGCGCGCGGGACAATTCCGGCGAGCAGCGGGAACTCCCGGCGGAAGATCCGGTGGATGACCACCATCTCGTGGGTGTTGGGCTCGGTCTGCTGCGCGGTCGCGTTCATGCGGACACCTCGGGCACGGCCTGTTGGCCGCCAATCTGGCGATCACGCTGATGGCCGGCCCGGATGCCGTCGTCAGGACCACAGCTGAGCCAGAGCGAGAGCTGGACGGGTTCCAGGGTCTGGTTCACGGTGCCGAGCAGGTCGGCGCGGACCGCGCCGATGTCGGTCTCTCCCCGCAGCCGGGCGGCGAACGCGGTGACTGTCTGGTCGGCGTCGTAGCGGGCCCGGTTGAATCTCCGGTCGGCGGCCTGCTGGACCCGGTTGCGCAGCGGGCTGAACAGCGCCGCGGCGGCCAGGGCGGATATCGCGACCGCCACCGGTGAGGAAAACGACAGTACCTGGGTGGCGAGCAGGACCAGGCCGGCGTACACCCCTACCAGCAGCCCGGTCACGATGGCGTAGGACAGGGTCCGGCTGATGATCCGGTCGATGTCGTAGAGCTGGTGCTTGAGGATGGCGACGGCGATCGCGGCCGGGATGCCGAAGAGCGGGATAACCGCCGACACGACGCTGGCCACGGAGTTCAGGCCGGGCTGGCCGGCCCAGGTGGAGAGCAGGAGCAGCAGCAGGCTGGCCAGGAATGCGCCCGCCGTGAGGACCAGCCACTTGACCTGCTGCCGCAGCAGCCAGGATCCGGTCCGGTATCGCACGGCCAGTGAGACGAACGAGGCCGCCAGGAACGGGATGACCACGGTGCCGAGCCCGTAGAGCGTGCCGATCAGGACGGGCGTTAGCCGCGGTGTGCCGAACGGGTTCGCGAAGGTCGCCGAGACCCCGCCGGGAGCGGGAATCTCCACCAGGCGCGGCCGGAGGATCAGGCCGGTCGTGGTCAGCGCGGTCGCCGCGATGCCCGCCGCCGCGACCGACCGCCACCGCCGTGACGGCAGTTTCCCGGTCGGGAACAGCAAAAACATCAACACGATGATGAACACGACGATGGCAAAACCGCTTTCCGCGAGCGTGCCCACCTGCCTGGCCGCCGGCAGATCCCCCGGGAAGGTGGTTATCCCCAGCAGGCAGTAGGTAGAGGCCAGCGTGATGAAGACCAGCCCGGCGCTCTCGGCCAGCATGACCCAGCCGATCCGGCTTCCCGCGCGGCGGACGACGAGAGCGCCGAGCGTGGCGTAGGCCACCGCCGCGACCAGGGCGGCCAGGTTGAAGACCAGGTCGTTGCCCTTGAAGGCACCCCGCGCGAGGAAGGTCAGGGCCACCCCGGCCGCCGCGGCCAGCACGACCACCGCGCCCACCCCGGCGCTGATCCTGGCCGCCCGCCGCCCGGCCGGGACGTGACCCGCGGGCACGGCCAGCCGCGGTACCGGGCGGCACGGTGTCGTCTGCGCACGCACAGTAGGTGTCGCCCGGATCATGGAAAACCGAAGCGGCCTTCGGCCACCGACCGATGTGGCGATCGCCACCACGCACACGGCGAGGACGGTCCACCACAGGGGGTCCGAGGATGGCCCGCCGGTGCCGGGGGCCGGGAAGGTGCGGACCCAGCGCGCGACCTGCGGCACGAGGCTGGGCGCCATCAGCACCAGCACGACGGCGGTGCCGGCCGTCGCGCCCGGTTCCCCGGTCCGCGTCCGGACCACGCACGCCGCGGCGAATCCGAGCAGCACGTTGCCGGCCAGCGCGAGACCGGCCGCCGCCCAGGGCAGCGCCAGCCCGCGCACGGCTGCCGCCAGCAGCACCAGCGCACCGGCGGCGAGCGGCGCCAGCAGCGCCACGGCGCGGATCTGGGTGCGCCGGACCGGCCCGGTCGGCGTCACGTCGACGACCAGGCTGGCCGGCTCGTCGAGGGTGAACGCCGCGGCCGCGGCGAGCAGCGCGAAGCAGATCGGGAACAGCACGGTGGCCGCCGCCGGGAACGCGGCACCGCAGCCGCCCACCACCACCGCCACGCCGCTGACACTCGCGACCGCCGGCCACGCCCCGGCCCGCAGCACCGGTCCGGTCATCACGCGGTCACGGTGTGGGTAAACCCGCCGAGGGCGGCGAGCACGAGCAAGATCACGGCCGCCACCCCCGCGATGCTGAGGGCCCGGATGATCCGGGTGCGTACCCGCCCCTCGGCCCCGCGCAGGAGTGCCACCAGGGCCGCGATTGCGCACAGGGCGAGCTGCCAGCCGAGGAAGAACCACGGCGACCCGCGCCAGGCCGTGACGCCGGCACCGTTCGCCGGTGTAGGTGAAGAAGGCGAACGGCGCGAACAGCCGCAGCACCGCGACGAGCGCCGAGTTCTGGTGCGACATGGACAGGATCGTCACCAGGGTGACCCAGCCGTACAGGAGCAGGAACAGCACGAACGCGGCGCCCGGGAACCTCACCCAGCGGCCCAGCGCGACACCCAGCAACGGGCCGCCGAGCGCTGGTACCACGATCTGCCCGACCATGACGGCGACTCGCGCGGATGGGCTGAACGGCCCGTAGAGCGGATTGCTGACCGGGATGAGCTGCACGAACCTCAGCAGGGCGAGGCAGCCGCAGGCGAACGGCACCAGCGCGACCGCGCACAGGGCGGCGGTGCGGGCCGGCTGCGTGACCGGGGTGACGCCGACGACCGGCTCGCTCGCCCGCATCGACCGGGTCAGCCAGTACGTGGCCATCATGCCGAACCCGCCGAGGAAGATCGCCGGGTACGGGTTCGCGGTGTCGATATCGGTGACCCGGTACCCGGGCCGGTCCATAGCGCGAACACGGTGAACGCCACGGCGAGCAGGAAGACCGGGTTGAGGACGAACCGGCGCGTCTCCCGGATGGCCAGCGCGGTGAACGTGGCCCGCCCGGGGGCGGTTGCGGGCGGCCCGAACGTGAGCGTCGCGGTCATGACGCCACCTCCTCGGCGGGCTCGTGCTCCGCTGACCCGCCGCCGCAGCAGCAGGTAGGCGTCTTCGAGGGAGGGTTCGACGTGCTCGACGTCGTCCCGCACGCGGGCGCCGACATTGCGGTACCGGCCGGTACCGGTCCGCCAGGAGACGCTCGCCGCCGGGTCCGGCTCGTCGGCCATCCAGACCCGGCCCGCCGCCTGGCCGGTCAGCTCGGTGACCGGGCCGTCGTAGCGGACCCGGCCGCGGTCCAGCACGATCACGCGCTCGCACAGGGCCGCGACGTCCTCGGTCTGGTGGGTGGACAGCACCACGATCGAGGTACGCGCGATCTCCGCGAGCACGGTCCGCAGCGTCACCCGCTGCTCCGGGTCGACGCCGGTGGTCGGCTCGTCCAGGATCAGCACCGGCGGCGAGCCGAGCAGCGCCTGGGCCAGCGCGACCCGCCGGCGCTGGCCGCCGGACATGGCCCGGATCCGCTTCGAGCCGAGGTCGGACAGCCCCACCAGTTCGAGCACGCGGCGCACTTCCGCGTGCCGCGCCGCCGGCTGGGTCCACTCCTTGAGCAGCGCGATGTAGTCCACGAACGCGAAGGCGGTGAAGCCACGCGGGAAGCCGATCTCCTGCGGCTGGTAGCCGAGCTGGCGGCGGATGCCGGTGCGTTCGGCCGGCACCTCCGGGTCCAGGCCCAGCACGCTCACCTGTCCCTGGCTGGGCGGCAGCGCGGTGGCCAGCAGGCGCAGCAGCGTGGTCTTGCCGGCGCCGTTGGGGCCGAGCAGCCCGGTCACGCCGGGTTTCAGGTCTAGGTCGACGCCGGCCAGCGCCCGGGTGGCACCGAACGTGCGCCCGACGTCGCGCAGGCTGATCGAAGCGGTCAACATCGCTACCTCCACGGCCGAAGCTGGCGCAGCCAGCGCCGGCGCACCAGAAAAATCACGAACGAAGCCGCCGCCAGCGCCAGGAAGCCCGCCTGGGCCCGGGCCTGGAGCACCGCGTCCGGCGAACCGGACCGCGCCGCCAGCAGCCAGACCACCGCGAGCCAGACGGAGCTGACCGCGATGGCCGAGCGCAGCGGGCTGACCCAGGTCGACGCGGCGAGGACCACCGCGACGAAGCCGACCGCCGGCAGCAGCCAGGCGAACGGCGTCTCCCCGGGTACGGCCAGCCCGAAGAGCAGCACCGCCGGCAACGCGAGCGCGAGAACCGCGATCGTGCGCAGCAGGATCAGCCGCAGCGCCGGATAGGGCGTGACGAGTTCCGGTTCGAGCGCCGGGTCCATCCGCGGGTCGTAGCTGGACGCGACCACCAGGCAGGGCACGATCGGCGCCACGGCCAGGAACAGCCACATCCCGCGGGCGTGTCCGACCGCCGCCGCGAGCGCGGCGAACGCGAGGACCGCGGCCACGCCGGCCAGCCACACGCCGCGGAAGGCGCTGGCCACCGCGACCAGCCGCGCCTCGTGGGCGGGCAGCCCGGCGACGCGCAGCAGCCGCTCGAACACCGACGGCCGCGGCACTTCCACGGCGTCCCGCGTGCGGTCCCATACCGCGGCGAGGTCGATCACACTGAGTTCGATCACGCTGGCCGCGGCGTTGACCCGCGCCCGGCACTGCTCGCAGGACAGCAGGTGCTGCTCGGCCGAGGTCCCTTCGGCCAGCGAATCGGTCCGTTCGACGTAGCGCCGCAGTGTGTCGTCGTCGAGGTGCCAGCCGGTCATGACGGTCCCTCCGCTAGGGCGGCCCGCAGGTGCGCCTTGGCCCGGTAGAGCCTGGTCTTCACGCTGCTCACCGGTACGTGCAGCAGTTGCGCCGCCTCCTTGGCGGACAGGCCGTCCAGTACGACGGCCTGGATGACGGCGCGCATCTCCGGCGACAGCCGGGCCAGCGCCTGGCCGATGTCGCCGTACTCCACCGACAGCAGCACCTGGTCTTCCGCGGCCGGCGCGGCTTCGGCGTTCTCGAACACGGCGGCGACGCTGCCGCGGGTCCGCAGGCGGCTCACCAGCCGGCGGATCGCGATCCCCCACAGCCACGCCGCGATGTCGCCGTCGCCGCGGAAGCCCTGCGGTCGCTGCCAGACGGCGACGAAGGTGTCCTGGATCGCGTCCGCCACGAGGTCGCGGTCGTTGCACCGCCGGGCGAGCCGGATCGCGAGCCAGCCGGCGTGGCGTTCGTAGAGTGTGCGGAAGGCGCCCATGTCGCGTTCGGCGACGGCGAGAAGCAGCCTCTCGTCGCTCGGGCGGCTGTCCATGTCCTAACTGTCGCGTCCCCGGGCCGGAAAAGTTTCACCCCGCGGCGGAAATTTCGCCGCTGGGCGGGACGACCTCGGCGGACGGCAGGTGCCGCACGATATCCCAAACAGGGTAAGCCAGCCGAACCCCGCCGCCGCCTTGAGCGGCCCGCGTCCTGATCTACCGTTACCTGGTCCGGCGCGGGGATCGAGAAACGCTCGCGCGTAGGTGCTGTCCTGCTCGCAGATGCTCACCGAATACTGGGGCTTGTGTCCCCTAGGGACTTCTCACCGGTTTTGGTGTCCGAGGGGGGCTTGATCCCCGCTCGTGGTGGTACATCCCCAAATGGGGATCCATCACCACTCCAAGCTAACACGGCAAGGGCCGGCGGGGCCCGCATTTCGCAGGCGAAAAGAGGCAGTAGCACCGGCCTGCCCGACCGGTCCAGGCATGTGACCTGCGGAAACGCCGAGGGCGGTGAGCCGGGATCGGGCCGCACGCAGGGCCGGACCGCGGCCGCCGCAACACGACGCATAATCATCAGGGAAGCACAGTGACAGCCTCCCGCTGCTGCTCACCAGTCCCGCACCGCAGCTGCAGCCCCGTAAGCCGGCCCAGATGACCTTGCCACCGAGTTGAACCCCCATAAAACCGAGTTGAACCCCCATAAAGGGGCAGTCCCCGCGGCTAGCCGCGCCGGAGCAGATCAAAGGCGGCGCCTTTCCGCGCACGGCGCATAGCTCACCAGCACGCAGCTGACAAGGGCAGAGCCAGCGGTCACGTCGCCTGCGATCCGCGGCACCCTTGACGCACCGCCACCGCCGCTGGCGTAACTTGCGCGTACCCGCCGTTCCGAGCGGCTGGAGTCACCTTGCCCCTCATCAGCTAAGGAGCGCAGATCAGGTCAATCTGGCGTGCCACCATCTTCCGTTGAGTCTCGGTGATGGCCGGCCATTGTGCATGAGCCTGGTTGCGTCAATCCAGGTTGTCCCGGTTCCATCCCTGGAGCGTGGCCGCGTTAAGGGGGTTGTACACGGTTACGTTCCTTTCCGGCGAAGGGATCGCCTGGGACTGCCCCGGCCACCGCCGCCCCGGCTATCACGAAGGCACCGCAGTGACGGGGGCTCGGTGACCCAGATCCAGCCGACCACCCCGAGCGAGGCCAGCCCGAGCAAGAACATCAGGGTGATCACCGGCCATTGCCATGCCCCGGGCAGGTACAGCGCAAGGAACCAGACCCGTGCGTGCCCGCCGGAAAGCTTCATCAGCAGCGGCACCAGGGCTTGGGGGAATAGCGCGATGCAGCCGGCGAGGAGACTGCACCACAGCAGGCGCCGGCGGTACCGGGGCATTGAGGTGATGCGGGACGTCCCCTGGCCCGGCGTATCGGGCTGTCCGGTTCCGGTCCGCAGCAGAGACAACAGCTCGGGCCCGCGCCGGGTAAGGCGCCGTACTGCCGCGCGGCCGAGCAGCGCATAGCTCAGCACCCCGGTGACGACGCCGACCGCAAGGGCTGCCCAGCGAAGTGCCGGGCTGCCAGCCAGCTCGCCGGCCAGCGCCGTTCCCGCCGCGGGCGCCGCCGCGGCCAGCGCCAGGAACAGCATCACCAGGGCGGGCCCGAGCGCATCGGAGTCCTCCAGCGGTGCGTTCTTGCGGTCCCGTGGGCCAGGACCGGGGGCCGGCAGGCCGATGGCCACGGCCGGCAGCAGCCCGGCCCCGCCGCCGAGCAGCGCGAACGTCAATGCCAGCGCCCACGGCCACAGGTCCGGGCGTCCGCTGGCCGCCATACCCGCTCCGGTGAGCAGCAGACTCATGGGGGCGAACAGCGTCAGCCAGGCGAGCTGCCGGCCGCGGACATCGGCACCCTCGCCGCCGGGCATGAGCAGCGTCAGCCACAACGCGGTGCCGTCCTGGCCGTAGAGATTCGCCGAGGTGACCGCCGCCATCAGCGCGGTGAGCGCGCCGAGGAACGGCAGGAACGCCGTCGAGCCGAACGCGGCCGGCGCCAGGCAGGTCATCACGGCGAAGGCGGGCGGGACGACCAGGCTGGTCAGTCGCTGCGGGTCCCGCCGCCAGGTCCGCAGCTCCCTGACGACTACCGCTGCGGTGGCTCCCGAGGACATCCAGCGCCGCGGCGCCGCGCGCCCGGCCGGGCCGCCGCGGACAGCCGGCCGGGGCCACCGCGCCGGGCCGAGCGACCGTTCCCACGTCAGCCACAACAGCAGCAGCAACCCGATGAGCCCGAGCAGCAGCGCCGCGGTCATCAGCCAGCCGGATCGCGACGAGGCCTCGACCGCGAGCACTGCCCAGCTGGACGGCAACGCGCGTAGGGCGGTGGAGAACCCGGGCGGGAATCCGGTGTTCACCAGGGGGTGCAGGGCCGCGATAACGATCCAGCCGGAGGAACTGGCTACCAGCATGACGGCGCTGAGCAGGGCGCTGACTGCGGCGCCGGCGCGTGAGCGGGACAGCGCACCGAACAACGACGCTGTCACCCGGGACAGCAGCACGACCAGGATGAGTTGCAGCACTACCGCGGGCACGGCGACGAGGGCCGGGACGGTACCGAGCCGGATCCCGAAAACGACCAGGGCGGTGAACGCGAGGAAGGTGACCGGAGCGGTCACCCCGGCGAATGCCGCGCCGAGCAGGCCGCACGCCAGCCTCCGGCGCGGGATCGGCAGCAGCTGGAACTGCTCGGCGCGCAGCACCGGCTGGCCGCTGTAGGCCGGTCCGAGCATCCAGCCGAGAGTCCACACCGCGAACACGACGCCGAGCAGGTCCGCGAGCGTGCCCTGCGACCTGGCCCTGAGGGTCGCCGCGCCGATCGTGCCAGCCGCCAGCGCCAGCCCGGCTACCGCGCCGCCGAGGATCCAGCTGGACCGGGGCCCGCTGGCCTCACGCCGCAGGATGGTGAGCTTCATCAAGATCAGCGGGTCAGCCATGACAGTGCTTCCCCGGCTCCGGCATCGGCGCCGGCCAGCTCGATGAATGCCTGCTCCAGCGGCCTGCCGCACCGCACCGTCTCCAGTGGTCCCTGGGCGATGACTCTGCCTCCGGCCATCACGGCCACGGTGTCGCACAGCTGTTCCACCAGCGCCATCGCATGACTGGACAGCAGCACGCAACCGCCCGAAGCGGTAAAGCGCCTGAGAATCCGCTTCAGCATCGCGGCGGCCACGGGGTCGACCCCTTCGAATGGCTCGTCCAGCACCAGCAGTTGCGGCGCGTGCAGCAGCGCGGTGGCCAGGCCTATCTTCTTCCGCATCCCGGCCGAGTAGTCGATGATGAGCGTCCGCTCGACGTCGCCGGTCAGCCCGAGCACGCTCAGCAGCTCGCCGGCCCGCTCGGCGACCGTGTCCTTGCCCAGCCCCCGGAGCTGGCCCAGGTAACTGAGCAACTCACGGCCGGTGAGCTGCTCGGGCATCGCCAGGCCGTCAGGCAAGACGCCCATCAGCTTCCTGGCCCGCTCCGGCTCTGCCCACACGTCGATCCCGGACACCCGCGACGTCCCCCGGTCAGGGCGCAGCAGCCCGACCGCCATGGACAGCAAGGTGGTCTTTCCCGCCCCGTTAGACCCGACAAGCCCGCAGAACGAGCCGGGTGCCACGGTCAGGTCAACGTGATCGACCACCGCGTGCCCGCCGAACATCTTGTGCAGGCCAGCGAGTTCGAAAGCGGCTTCTCCGTCACCGGCTGCGGGCATCGCGGCGCGGGCAGCCGGGGCATTCAAAGTTCTCAAGAAACGGCGCTCCCTAGGTGTTGTCCCGCGGGCCGAGGGCCATCGCGACCGAGTTCAAGAGCCCCCAGCACCCGGATCTCATAGTGCGGGTCCGGAGCCATGCCGCTCACGCCGGCGTGGCCCTGGGGGGCGGGTCATCGGCGCTGGTGTGCTGGTCGCGCGGCGTTCGGGCCTGGGTGCTGTCATTTGTACCGTCCCTTGTGTTGAGGCCTGTGATCAGGACGCTACGAAGGCGCGGTGGCGGCGGGCGTCACCCGAAGGTGCCGTCGGGGTGGAATCTTGGCGTCGGCACCGGGCACCAAAGTGCTGCCAGGCCCGGCGTTAGGACCGGGCGCGTTTACGCTGTCCCGCTGGGGGAGCAGCAGTCTCGCGCTAGCAGCAAGGGGCCTTTCAGATGGGCCGCTGTCAAGGGCATCTGTGCCCAGCGATGTGGGTTTGCGGATGGGCATCCCGGGAATTGAGGAAAGCTGGCGTAGTGTATCGGGACGGCCGGAGGCGCACAGAGCGTGCAGGTTAGCGATGGCTGAGTTGCCCGCCGCGACTCAATCTGGGATTGCCGCGCCGGAGCGGGATGTCCTGCTGGCTACCAAGCTGCATATGCCCGCGCCGTGGCCGGACC
This sequence comes from uncultured Actinomycetes bacterium, assembly GCA_963830405.1. GTDB lineage: Bacteria > Actinomycetota > Thermoleophilia > Solirubrobacterales > Solirubrobacteraceae > Palsa-465. The sequence continues at coordinate 758,859 of CAWHMB010000002.1, read as the reverse complement.
TGGTGCCGCGGCCGCGGCTGGCGGAACGGCTCGATGAAGGACTCGCGCGGGGGATGGTGCTGGTCTGCGCGCCGGCCGGATACGGCAAGACGGTCCTGCTGGCTGACTGGGCCCGGCGCAGCCAGCACCCGGCCGGGTGGCTGTCCCTAGATGCAGGGGATAATGATCCGGCCCGGTTCTGGCGCCACGTGGTGGCCGCGCTGGACCGGGCACGTCCTGCGATTGGCGAACGGGTTGCCCCGTTGCTCGGCCCGCCCGCTCCGTCATCGTTCGAACCACTGGTGACGGAGCTGATCAACGAGCTGGCCACCCAGCCTGATGGCGACGAGGTACTGCTGGTCCTCGATGACTACCACGTGATCGGCTCTCAGCCGGTGCACGAGTCGCTCCGGTTCTTGCTGGAGCACCGGCCGGCGGGGCTATGCGTGGTGCTCGCTAGCCGTAGTGACCCGCCGCTGGCGCTGGCGCGGCTGCGCGCGCGTGGACAGCTGGCTGAGCTGCGCGCGGCCGAGCTGCGGTTCACCGCGGGCGAGGCCGCGGCGTTGCTGCAGCAGGTGGCGGCCGGGCCGGGCGCGGCCCTGCCCGATGCCGCCGTGGGGGCGCTGACGGCGCGCACTGAGGGGTGGGCGGCTGGCCTGCAGCTGGCCGGCCTGTCGCTGCGCGGCCAGGAAGACGTGACGGGGTTCGTGTCGGCGTTCACCGGCAGCCACCGTTACGTCCTGGACTACCTGGCCGAGGAGGTGCTTGCGGGCCAGAGCCAGCAGGTGCGCGCGTTCTTGCTGGAGACCTCGCTGCTGGAGCGGCTGTCGGGACAGCTGTGTGACGCGGTCACCGGCCGGACTGATAGCCAGGCGATGCTGGAGCAGGTAGAGCGAGCTGGCCTGTTCCTGGTGCCGCTGGATGAGGTGCGCGGATGGTGGCGCTACCATCACCTGTTCGCCGACCTGCTCCGCGCTCGGCTGCAGCAAGAGCGGCCTGGTAGGGCAGAGGCGCTGCACCGGGCCGCGGCCGCCTGGTCAGACGCGCACGGTCTGGCCGATGATGCGGTGCGGCACGCGCTGGCCGCCGGGGATACTGTTTGGGCGGCGCGCCTGATCGAGCGGCACGTCGACGTGTTTTACTACCAGCGGGGCGAGGGGATAACCCTACGGCGGTGGCTTGCGGCGCTGCCCGCTGAGCTGGTCCGGTCCCGCCCACGGCTGCTGGTGATCCAGGCTGCGCTGGCAGAGAGTAGCGGCCATCTGGAAGCCGTCGAGGGTCTGCTAGACGAGGCCGAGCATGCGCCAACTGACGATGCCGACGAGCCATTTGAGCCCTCGGCTGGCAAGGCCGCGAGCATATTGGTGAATGTTCCCGCGAGGATCGCGCTCTTTCGTGCCTACATCGCCGAGTACCGCGGCGACGCCGGCGCAACGGCTGCGTTCGTCTCACGGGCCATGGCTGCGATCGGTGACGGTGAGCGGCTGCTGGGCTCCACCGCCCAGGGGCACCTTGGCGTGGCGGAGTGGCTGCATGGCCGGCTTGAAGATGCCGAGCGCGCCCTGTCGGCAAGCATCGCCCAGTGGCAGGCGGCGGGCCAGCTTCACCTGACCGGCTGGGGCTGCCATCAACTCGGCCAGGTCCAGCGGGCCCAGGGCCACTTGGACGCAGCGGTTAGGACCTACCGGCAGACGCTGGATATTACCGCACCGCCTGGCCGCCCCGCCCTGCCTGCCGCGGGCTCGGCGTACATGGGGCTGGCCGAAGTGGCTTACCAGCGGAACGAGCTTGACGATGCCTTGCGGTATGTCACCGAGGGCATCGCGCATTGCCGGCAGCGCGCCTTCAGCCCGCCACTGGCCAGGGGCCTGGCGACGCTCGCGTGGATCCGGCAGGCCCACGGTGATGCGGGCGGGGCCCTGGAGGCGATGGACGAGGCCGAGCGGGCTGCGCCAAGCCTGGGCGTGGTCGGCCTGGTCAATCCCATTCCAGCGCAGCAGGCGCGACTGTGGCTGGCCCAGGGTGACGTCGGTGCGGTCGCCCGGTGGACACGGCAGGTCGGTCTCCGCCCAGACGACGAGCCGGGCTATCCCCGCGAGCCGGCGTACCTGGTCCTGGCACGAGTGCTGCTCGCAGAAGACCGCCCCGGCCCGGCACTCATACTGCTGGACCGGCTGCACGCGGCAGCGGTCACCCAGGATCGGACCGGCAGCCTCATCGAGATCGGCGCGCTGCGGGCGCTGGCGCTAGCCGCCAGCGATAAGGAGCCGTCCGCGGTCAACACCCTGGCCGGGGCGCTCACGCTCGCCTGCCCGCAGGGCTACGTCAGGGTCTTCGCCGACGAGGGCCCGCCGATGGCCGCCCTACTGGGTCGGCTGGTCGCGGCCCAGCGGGCAGAACACGTCACCGCCCACCGCGTCCCGCTCAGCTGCCTGGCCCGGCTCCAGCATGCATTCGACGCCGAGCATCTTGTGCCAGATCATGGACGGCCCACTGCCCCGCAAGGCATCGTCGAGCCGCTGACCAGCCGCGAGCTGGAAGTGCTGGGAATGCTGGCCGCGGGCCGGTCGAACCAGGCCATCGCCGGCCAGCTCGTGGTCACCCTCGACACCGTCAAAAAGCACGTCAGCCACGTCCTGGGCAAACTCGGCGCGGCCAACCGCACCGAAGCCGTCGCCCGGGCCCGGCAGCTGGGCCTCATCCCCTAGCGCCACCCAGAGCCAATCCGGCACCACCCGGCGGGCGCGTCCCTGGCCTCCCAATGCTGACCCTCCCGCGGCCCGGACAGGCCGTGACCCTTTGACCGCCGGATCCGGCCCAGCACCCTGCAAGAGTTCAATCATGAGCCGGCGAGCGGCTCGCCTGCGCGACTGGCCCGCTGGCCGTAGGCGATCATCCAGCCGACCAGGACCGCGGCGACGGCACAGCGCATGATCTTGGAGACGGTCAGTGCGGCCGCCATCGCGGTTGTCTCGACGATGATCACCCTGGCCGCCGCTTCTCCCAGGTAGGCCAGGCCCCAGACCGCCGTGAAGAGCCGGAGCGCGTGGCGGAATCGGGCACCGCGCCAGCGGGCGCCGAAGTCGCACTCCTTGAGGACGCGATCGCGTCACTGGCGAGGGAGGCGGCCGGTTCCGCCGCGTCGTTCTGAACGGCCAGCGAGGTCGCCGGGTTCTCGTTCCTGGCCTGCTCTGTGGACCGGAGCGGCGGGCTCACGAACCCGGGCGTCACCGGGCGCGTCGCCGTTTGACGGCGCGGTTGGCTGGCCCGGCAGCAGGATCCGGTCGAGCAGCCAGGCCGCGGCTCCCATCAGGACAAGCCCGTCAAGGTAATGGCAGGCCATGGCACCGATATAGGTCGGGCCGCCCCAGGCGTTGACGGTGAAGTTCGGGTCCAGGCCGCCGATGACCTGTTCGCCATTGCGGTAGAAGAAGTACAAGAACGCCGCTGCGGGAGGCGCGGCGAGCAGTGCGCGGCCGAGCCCGGACGGGCCGCGAAGCGCGCCGAGGGTCCGGGCCACTCGCCGGGCGGCAGGCTTCCCTAGCGGCGCGAGCAGCCACAGGCGGTCGCTGTGGCGGCCGAACCTCCGCTGGTGCCGCCACCGGCCGTAGCCGAACGCAGCGCAGGCAGCGACGGCAACGGCGAGGTGCTGCCACCAGGCCGACGAACCTGGGATGAACGTCTCCCGGACCGATGAGCGGTCGAGATAGGAGAACAAGCCAGAGATCACTCCGGCTGCGAAGAGCGCGGCGACGAGAATGACCAGGGGCGCGGACAGCTGCCGGGCTACGCGGCGGATCTTGATTGCCATGGTTCCAGGATGGCCCGCCGGGCCGCCCGGCCGCGTCGGGCCAGCGTCTCGACCTGGCGTCATCGGCTGGCCGGTGTTCTTCGCTGCGCCGGTCTGGGGGATGACGCGTGATTCAGCCGGACGACTGACCTCCGGACCCTCCGTTTTGCCTGGATGGGTGAGTGCTGGTTCTGTCACGCGGGGCGGCTTGCCGGCCGAGGTGCCCAGCGCGATGCCGGTGCCGGTGACGAACAGCAGCAGCAACGGCCCGGACAAGTACGCCAGGACAGCGCCGCCCTGCAGGAGCAGCAGGTAGGAGACGCCGGAGGAGGCCATAGCGAAGGCAAGTGCGATCCCGGTGTACCGCAGCCACCGGGGCAGCACCCCCGACGCGGCGCCGGCCAGGCCGAGGGCGGCCAGCGCGAACATCTTGGCCCCGTCCAGCCGGTTCACCGCCTCGATAGAGCAGGTGCGCCGTGCCGGGAGCGGACGTACCGGCCAGGACCACGCCGAGCACGAACTGGGCCAGCGAGATGACCGCGGCCGCAACGCCGGCGATGCAGGCGAACCGGGCGGCCACAGCCGCTCCGGACCTGCGCGCGGCCCGGGCCAGGGCGACCGGCCCGACGGCCAGCCCGGCGGCTGGCAGCCCCTCGGTGAGGGCGAACTGCGCCGCCACCGCGGTCCCGTGCCCGGCGAGCGCGGTGATGATCTCAGCCCCGGAGGCGGTGAGCTTGGGGCTGGGGGCCGCGACGGACAGCCCGGCGATCCACGACAGCGTGAACGCAATCCCGGTCACGCCGGTCACCGTCAGCAGACGGCGGCGAGGCACCTCGTGAGTGGCGGAGAGGTCCATCTTTCGTGTTCCTTGTGCTTTTTGTTGATGCGGCCAGGGCGGGCGCGAGTAGGGCGGACCGCCCTGCGGATGGCGCAGGTTAGCGGGCGCGGACATGGGTTCAGTCATTTGCTATTCCTCCTGTCGGCGTGCGTTTCCTTCCCTGGCCACGCTATGAACGAGACCCCGGCCGGGCTGTCACCCGAAAGGGTGCATAAGGTGGAATCTTCCGCGGAGGCGGCTGGCACGAAGGGGTCATCCGGCCCGGGTGTGAGCTCCTCGGAACCGGCAGCCCCGGCTGGATGGGAACCCTGGCGTGACCGCTGCCAGCGACATGACGGGGAAGCCGAGACGCTGCCGGGCGAGCCGCCCCGGCCTGGCCGGCGACCCGTTGCCCAGGTGGGCAGCAGCGGGCACTAGCCGGCTGTGCACGGACCGGGCGTGACCCCGTAATCGCTGGCTATGGCCTGGCCGGACCAGGCACCCGCTGGCGCCCCGGCGTGGCACCAGGGCGCCGCCGGGCTCCTGACGGCGGTATTGGCTAGGGAATCGGCCCAGCTGGCGCGCCCGGGCGACGGCCCCGGTGCGGTTGGCCGCGCCGAGCTTGTCCAAGACATGGGTGACGTGCTTCTTAACGGTGTCGAGGCAACCACCAGCTCAGCAGCGATGGCCTGGTTCGATCTGCCCGCAGGCAGCAGCCCCAGCACCTCCAGCTCGCGGGCGGTCAGGTGCTCGGCCATTCCCGGCACCGGTGCTGCCGGGATGCCCGGCCCGGAGCGCTGCCCGTCGAACGCTTGCAGGAGCCGGGACAGGCAGCCCAGCGGTACGCGGCGGGCGGCGGCGTGTTCTGTGCGCTGGGCCGCGACCAGCCTGCCGAGCAGCGCGGCCATTGGCGGCCTTCGTCGGCGAAGACCCGCACGTAGCCCTAGGGGCAGGCGAGAGTGAGCGCCCCGGCCAGGGTGCCTACCGCGGCCGTCTCCTCGCCGCTGCTTCATGGCCGACCAGGCCGCGCTGATGGCCGTCAACCGCGCCGTGGCAGCCTTAGCTGACGATCCCGCGCCTCCGCGCGCATTCGTCCGCGGCGCCTACCGTAGGCTGCGGGTGGGCCCTTACCGGGTGCTGTACGAGGTCGAAGTGGACCTGATCACCATCGTGCCGATAGACCGGTATAAGCCGCCGCCCACCGATTCGAGCAGCTGACAGACGACCTCGACCCGGCCAGCGTAGCCGCAGAGGATCGGTCCGGCCTGCGGGCGGTCGCCGAGGCAGCAGAGCACAGGTCCGCGGCGATGATGCCTGGTCACCGAGCGGGTGGCAGCCGCCCGTACCCGCGGCGGACTGTCCAGGCCCACCTGGCACACGTGTTCGCCGAGCTTGGCTCTCCTCCCGGGCCCAGCTCGCCGCCCGGGTCGCTTGCCGGCGGGAGGCGGGCTAGCTGGCCTGTGACGCCGGGAATGGCGCCGCGAAGCCGGCAGGGCCGCCGGCCGGGGAAGAACACATCTCCGGTGCCCGTATGATGAGCGCCGGCACCGTGGCCCGCTTCAGGTCCGGCTCGGCGGCCGGCAGGTCCGGGCGCGCAGCGAGGGAATCCGGCGCTGGCACGGGCGTGCCGCCTTCCGGTTGCCGGGGACAGGTTCCGGGTAGGCCCGCACGATCGGGTCCTGGGGCGGCTCGGGGCTCTGGTAGCAGCTGCTGGACACCGTGGAACGAGCTCGCGCGGCGTAGTTGAGCATCAATGGCCCCGGCACGGCCAGCAGCCTGGCGCAAGCCAGCGGCACTGACGGCTTGAACGCCCCCGGAGGCACGGTATCGTGCGTCTCGCAGCTGGTCAGGTCAGGGTCGCCAGTCGGCGGCGATGAACTGGCCGATCGCTCCGCCGGTGTCGCCGGCGGCCAGATCGATGTCGGCCAGTACGGGCTTGTCACAGGAAACCGGCGAAGCCTGCCAGCCCGGCCGTGTGATGGCACCCCGCATATCGGCCAGGTGGCGGACGTCTTGGCATCGCCGTGGCCGCACGATGACAGGGTGCCCGTCACCATGCTGGGCCGCTCGGGCCACGGCACCCTCAGCCACGGGAGGAGCCGTGACGCTCGCGCCAGCGAGATCTGGACGGCTGCCGGGGGACGAGCCGTGCCGGCATCAGCCTCCGTGCCCGGATGCCCTGGCGCCCGATCGCTGCGCCGCGCGGGCCGTGGCCAGCCATCCGGAGCAAGGGCGGAGCCTGCTGTGCAACGGTGTCGTGCTGTTCGACGATGGCGGGGAACTCCTGCCTGTGTCTTCCGGCGTCACCGTGACGGCGGCCGCCGCCTGAGCGGCTGACCGGCAAATCGCGTTCGGTCTCCCCGGCGAGCCGGATTCCGGTGTACCGGCGTGTGCCGGTGTTCCGGCCGGCCGCTCACGTTCCTTTCCGGATCGCGAGATCGGCTATGTGGCGGATGTCCGCCGGGCCGCTGCGGCCGCACGCTGGCACCAGCACTACCACCCGTAGCCGGACATCCGGCGCCCGGAGCGCGCGGGGGCCGCTCCGGGCGCGGGCAACCCCACGCGGAAGGGAGTCTTCGTGAACAACATCCGAATCCAGCGACCCAGGCAGCAGATCATGCATCCGTTCATCCTTCAGCAGCTAGCTGCTGAGCACGTCAAGGACCAGCTCGCGGCGGCAGGCGAGGCGCGGCGCGCGCGTCAGGCACGCCGCGCTCGCCGTTCACGAGCATCCAGGCAGATGCGGCTCAGCCTGCCCGGCACGCAGACCGGACTCCAACGGCGCTCAGCAATCATCGCAGCCGGCGCCGTCCCCGGCCGCCGGCAGAGCCGACCCTTGAGCTGACGGTTCAGGTCGAGGCACGCATTCAAACACCCGGACACATGTCAGCGCCGGCTGAAACGACAACATCGTCATCACCACCCAGAGCGGCACTAAATCGCTTGGATCACCCGCACGGCGCCACCGGCGCCTGGCGTGGTGGGACGTTCGGGTCTGCCACGGAGAGGAGGGCGGCATCTTGAAAGGCGTAAGGAAGGCGACGATGCGCGCGATGAGCCAGGACGTGTCGGCGGCCCTGAGGTGAAAGAAGCCGAGCTGGAGCGCCAGAGCTTGCGGCCGTATCCTGGCCCGGATCGGGTGGTCATGGTGCCGCTCCCCTGGTGGCATCTGCCCTCACCAGTTCGACGAGACATCACACCCGACTGTGAGGCTGGCGCGTCGCCGGATCACCCTCACCTACGATCCGGGCTCCGGAACCCTGCACGCGGGAACCGCCGACGCCGCCCAGACCATCACCCTGACAGCAAGCTAATCCCGGCCTCAGCCGCCGAATTGCGGAAGGAGGGAGCAAGGCAACCGCCGGTCGCCCGTTGACAGGCGGCAGCCCGCCCCGGGTGACGTCCCGGCATGGCCGGAACCGGGGAAAATACGGGGGAATTACTGTGTCCGAGGGGGGTTTGAACACGAACTCCGAAGGAGTTGACTCCAACGGGAAGGTCACAGGCCACAGTCAGCGATATCCGATGAATTCTCGGCCGTGCCGCCGTCGTAACTGGACAACGCAGCGCCGTGTTGTCCTTTACGAAACGGGGACCATCATGAACAGCGAGACGAGGATCCTTCCGGCGGCCGACGATAGGGGCGTCCGCGGAGGATTCCGGCAGGTGAGATATGTCTTTACTTTGCAGCCGGGTCTGCCTGATAGTGCTATCAATGGCAACCGGCAGGCCGACCAATCTGGGGGATCATCATGAGCCGAGCCCGCGCGATCGTAGCCATCCCTAGCGGACGCCGGACCAAGTGGGCCGTCCTGGTCTTCTGGCTGATCGTCGTGGCCGTGCTTGGCTCGCTGGCGGGCAAGCTCACCGGCGCGGAGAAGAACGACGCGTCGGCCTGGCTGCCCGCCTCGGCCGAGTCGACCAAGGTGCTGGACGTGCAGTCGCGGTTCCAGTCACCCAACATCTTCGCCGCGGTCCTGGTGTATGACCGCCAGTCGGGCCTGACCAGCGCGGACAAGGCCAAGGCGGCCGCCGACGCCCTCCGGTTCCGCGGCGTGCCCAGCGTGGTGCACAGCCAGGTGGCCGGCCCGTTCGTCTCCGGCGACGGCAAGGCCATCGAGACCATCGTCCCGGTCAACCTCGGCTCGAAGGGCTGGAATGGCGCCTCGGACGCCGCGACCACGCTACGCACCATCGCCGACGGCAACGCGAACGGCCTGGCCGTCCACATCACCGGCCCGCTGGGCAACGCCGCCGACTCGGCCAACGCGTTCAAGGGCATCGACGGCATCCTGCTGTACGCCACCCTGGCGGTCGTCATCGTCCTGCTGCTGATCACCTACCGCAGCCCGGTGCTGTGGCTGATGCCGGTGATCTCGGCCGGCGTCGCGCTGGCCACCGCCCAGGGACTGATCTACCTGCTGGCCAAGCACGGCCTGACCGTCAACGCGCAGAGCGCCGGCATCCTGCTGGTGCTGGTCTTCGGCGCGGGAACCGACTACGCGCTGCTGCTGACCGCCAGGTACCGCGAGGAGCTGCGCCGCCACGAGGACAGGCACGAGGCGATGGCCGTCGCGCTGCGCCGGGCCGGGCCGGCCATCATCGCCAGCGCCGGCACGGTGATCATCAGCCTGCTGACGCTGACCATCGCGGAGCTGAACTCCACCAAGAGCCTGGGACCCGTGCTGGCGATCGGCGTCGTCGTAGCGCTGCTGGCCATGATGACCCTGCTGCCTGCCCTGCTGGTGATCTTCGGCCGCTGGCTGTTCTGGCCGGTCAAGCCCGCGTACGGCACCGAAGAGCCGACGACCAGGGGATTCTGGGCCCGGGTCGGCCGCCGCATCGCGGTCAGGCCGCGGCTGGTCTGGGTGGTCACGGCGCTGATCCTCGGCGCGATGGCGATCGGGCCTGCTCGGCCTGAAGGCCGGCGGCCTGACCACCGCGCAGGGATTCCGTCACACCCCGGACTCGGTGGTCGGGCAGACGGTCGTGGACCAGCACTTCCCGGCCGGCGCCGGACAGCCGGTGGTCGTGATCGGCAACCAGCCGCAGGCGGCGCAGCTAGCCTCGGCATTTCGAGTCCACGCCGGGAATCACCGGCGTCACCGGGCCGGTCAGCGAGGCCGGCCACGCCTACCTGCAGGCACGCTCACCAGCGCACCGGACAGCCAGGCGGCGTTCAACACCATCGACCGGGTCCGCGCCGCCGTGCACGCGGTGCCCGGCGCGAACGCGCTGGTCGGCGGCAACACGGCGATCAACCTGGACATCAGCCGCGCGTCCGCGCACGACCGCGCGGTGATCATCCCGGTCATCCTGGTCGTGGTGTTCCTCATCCTGGCGCTGCTGCTGCGGGCGCTGATCGCGCCGATCATGCTGATCGCCACCGTGGTGCTGTCCTTCGCGGCGGCGCTGGGCGTGAGCGCGCTGATGTTCGACCACGTGTTCAACTTCGGCGGCGCGGACACCTCGTTCCCGCTGTTCGTCTTCGTGTTCCTCGTCGCCCTGGGGATCGACTACAACATCTTCCTGATGACCCGGGTCCGCGAGGAGGCGGGCAAGCACGGCCCGCGACGCGGCGCGCTCACCGGGCTGTCGGCGACCGGAGGGGTCATCACCTCGGCCGGCGCCGTGCTGGCGGGCACCTTCGCCGCGCTCGCCACGCTGCCCGTCACCTTCCTGGCCGAGCTTGGCTTCGCGGTGGCGTTCGGTGTCCTGCTGGACACCATCGTTGTCAGATCCGTGCTGGTCACCGCCCTCAACCTGGACCTCGGCCACTGGGTCTGGTGGCCCAGCAAGCTCAGCCGCCAGTCCACCCCCGAGCCCGACCTGCTCGAGGAGCAGCCTTCGGCCGTGTCCTAGGCACCCGGCCAGGGGCAGCCAGGCGTTCTCTCGCCTGGCTGCCCCCGCTGCGCGTTGGCCGCGGGACTGGCCTGCCGGGAGCGTGGCTTCTTCAGCACCGCTCTGGCCTGGCCAATTACACCGGCTACCCCTGGGACTGGAGGCATCGACGGTAACCCGGCTCGCCGGCTTCTCCGGTCAGCCGGACTCCGCGGGCCCGCGCGATTGCCCCGTGCTGGCCAGGGCGTCGCTGATCAAGTCTTCTTCGAGAGCGATCTGGCCAGGGGAAAGGCACAGGGTTCCCGCTGCGCGGCGGTTCGCGATTGGCCGCGCAGCCGCAGCGCGAACGCAACGGCTGACAGCGAGAACAACGCGCCCGTCACCGCCAGCCGGTGCCAGACGTACGGGTCCGCGGACAGCGTTGTCGACGCATCCCCGGACAGCTGCGGACCCGTTCCTTCCCGGCCGGCTCGATGGGCCCGAAGGTCGAGGCCGCCTGCCGGTTCGCGGAGGCCAGCGGGCAGATGGCCGCGATCGGCCGCCTCGACGCCGCTCCGGCGCTGCTCGACCGCACGGCCGGCACGATCATCTCGCCGTAGCTGACCCGGGAAATGCGAATCCGGGCGGAGACCGTAATACCAATGTCCGTTCGGAAATTGAGATTCATTTTTTACCCGAACGGGCCAGGGTGTCACCTACCTGGACCCGGCCAGGCGCTCCCCTCAGACGGACGTTACCGTCGCGCGGACTGGAGCGCGGTCTGGTACCGGCGGCGCGCTTGGATGAACTGCTCAGCCGTGCCGTCACGGTCGGGGTGAGCGTCGGCCATCGCACGGCGCAGCTCCTTGATGCGCGATGCGTCCCGTGCAGCCTGCCCGGCTCGCTCGTGTTCCCCGCGGTACAGGTGGTATTCGGCGGCCTGGCGGGTGGCGAAGAATAGTCGGCCCGCCGACCCGGCGCTGGCGCCGGGAATCAGGATCGCTCCGGCCGGGTAGCCGTGACGGCACCGGTTTGGCACGCAGTGGCGGGGGCCGCGGCAGTGCGGGGCGCGCACCGGGCCAGCGGCCCTATCCCTCGGGCTGGCAGCGCGGTACCGGGTATCGGTCTCGAACTCCTGACGGCTGATGCAGCCGGGGCTGACCACGGCCTCGATCCGGTCCCAGCTGTCGCTGGTGTAGTAGACCCGCTTGGCCGTCTTCCTGACGATCGGCACCTGTTGGACCCAGCGGCGCGTCTCGGCCGAGAAGCCGTGATAGCAGACGCGGGCGCAGGGAACGTACAGGTATTCGGCAGGGGTGGCGTCATCAGCGCCGGATTCCGGCGGCCGGGCCTTCCGCACGGCGGCGCCGATCCGCCTCAGCGCAGCTGCGCCTGCCAGCCGTCCCCGCGCGCGGCTGCTCGACTTGTCCATGGCCTCGGGTCTCCTTCCAGGATCTGGCGGGCGGCTGGCTCGCGGATTTCGGTATAGCCGCCTTGCGGGTTCCTCACGATCCGCCCGTTTCCCGGCCGTGCAGTTCCTCGTCATGTCGCCGGTCGGCCAGCAGCTGGGCCGCTGTGTCCAGCGCGCCGGCCTGGATGCTGGCCTGCGCGGCCGCCAGGGCGCGTTCGGACCGTGGCGCGGGTTGGCTGGTCAGATGGAGGGCCGGCTACTGGCCTGAGGACAGCAGCAGGCGTGGTGACCTCGGAGGCGAGGCCGCTGGCGGCCCACGGTTACGGGCTTCCTCCCCGGCGGCTGATCAGCTCGTCTTTGGTGATGCCGTACAGGGCGAGAAAGCGCGCCGCATGGTTGTACTCGACCGGGTCAGGCAGCACCCGGTGGGCCTCCTCGGCCAGTTCCGGCAGCCCCGCCGTCTGCAGTATGTCAACCACGTGCTGTCGTGCGACCCGCATCGCTCACCAACCTTCCGTCTCCGGGCCGGAGCCGTCTTCCAGGGCCTCGACCGCGCCGAGAAGGCTGCGCAGGCTAGCTTCGTAACGCTGGGCATCCGCCGGATCGGACAGCCACTCGTCGATCGGTACGCCGAGGTCCTCTTCCGGCGGGCCGGTCCCGGCCAGGGTCAGCTCTGTCGTGACGTAGAGTTCGAGCTCATGCAGGAAGGCGTTATCGCCGGTCGGGGTGCTCATCTGTCCTCCAGGCGTGACTTGGGTGAATGTGGGTGGCGAGGCCCGCTGAGATCCTGCCGACCGTCTGGACGGCATCGTCCTCGGCGACGAGCTTTGCTCCGAGAAGTCCGCCGTCTATGACGACGGACTTCATGATGAGTCCTTTCCGTACTGGCCCTTGTCCCGGTGCCGGGCCGTTGTGTTACAAGTCGCTGAGGGTGTTCTGGTCGTGGACGGTCGGGGCCCGCATCCTTCGTGCTGCCGTTGTGCCTGCCGAGGAGACCCGGGATGTATTCGCGGGCCCGGCGTGTGATGCTGCTTGGTCCGTTGCGCGGTGTCTTCTTCTTGCTGGCTGATAGCGGCAGGGGTGGGTAATCATCGAATCCTCCGAGGGGGAGACGCGGAAGTGCTCGTGGTATGGCGTTTCCTGACCGGTGGCACCACTGTCACGCTCGCTGGCGAGGATCGCCTCCGTGGGAATCCCCAGTGCGTCCCTAGGACACTGGCGCAGCGGCCGGCGCCGCTGCCTTCCTGAGGTGCAGGAGCTGGTTGCTGTTCACAACGAGTCCTGTCCCGTTCGGAAGGTAGACGAGGATGGATCCGTCGGGATGGGCCCGTTGGGGACGCGAACGCGGATGTATGCGTATGCGTCGGAACACAGCCACATCGAGCGCGTTGCGTCACCGGACATGATCACCGCCCTGCCGCCTGTCGGCTGAGCCAGTCGTCGAGTTTGGTCGCAGAGCTGAGCGCCACTGTCCGGCAGGAGGTTACGCTCGCTCAGTTTGGCCCCGAAGTACAAGGAGTACGCCAAGGAGGCGAGGCTGAGTCCGACCACCACCTGCACGTGCGGGGCCGCCAGTATCCGGCTGCGCCGAAGCCGCCGAGGGCCTGTGGCGCATCAGCCTGGAGGCCGTCGACGGGTGGACCCTGCGCGCCAGCGCCGAGGTGGACGCGGAAGACAGGGACCATTCGCGCGCCTGCTCGGCACCCCGTGACTGCGCCGTTTCGCGCACTGCCGTTTTCCAGGGCACATACTGCTCCAGCAGCAGTCCCGGCCTGTCAGCCGGGAAGTGTCTCACCGCCAATGGGCGCGAGCACCTCTCCGGAGTAGTAGCTGGACAGCCTCCCGCTGGCAAAGAAGACATACGACGGGGCGATCTCGTCCGGGTGGGCGGCCCGGCCCATGGGTACCTGCGCGCCGAACGAGCTGACCCGCTCTGCGTCGAAGGTCGCGGGAATCAGCGGCGTCCAGACGGGGCCGGGGGCGACGCTGTTGACCCGGATGCCGCGGTCCTGCAGGGCCTGGGCCAGTGAGTAGGTGAAGGCGAGGATGGCGCCCTTCGTCGCGGCGTAGTCGATCAGCGTCTTGTTCCCGCGCAGCCCGTTGATAGAGGACGTGTTGATGATCACGCCGCCGTCGGGCAGGTGCTTCAGCGCGGCCCGGGTGGTCCAGAAGTAGCTGTGCACGTTCACTCGGAACGTCCGTTCCCATTGCCTGGTACTCAGCTCCCCGAAGTCTTCGACCGGCTCCTGCGTCGCGACGTTGTTGACCAGCACGTCGAGGCCGCCGAGCTCGGTGACGGTCTGCTCCACGGCCCGCTGGCAGTTGTCTTCGATAGCGAGATCGCCGCGGATCGTCACGCACCGCTGCCCGGCCTGGGCGACCAGTTCCGCCGTGCGCGCCGCATCCTCGTCTTCGGTTTCGGAGAGGTAGGCGATCGCGACATCCGCGCCTTCCTTGGCGAACGCGACCGCCACGGCTCGCCCGATACCCGAGTCGCCGCCGGTGATCAGTGCGCGAATCCCGGTAAGCAGGCCGCGCCCCTCGTAGTCCCGCATCTCATCGCGCGGCCTCGGGTCCATCTCGGCGGTCCGGCCCGGGTATTCCTGCTCCTGTTCCGGCGGTGGCTGGCCCGTCGACGGCATCGTCATGTCTGCTCCTCGTGGTCCGCGTCGCTCTGAAGCCGTAATCGTTACCCGGCCCATGCGGGTTAATCCTTCGCCGGGCGGATACTCACCTGGCGGTTCCCGTTTGCTCCCGCCGCCGGGCGGTTAGTTCGCGCGAGCGGGAAGTGCTGGTGTCCATGAACGGCCTTCAAGGACTTCATCACGCGCGGGAACCTCCGGCACCTCGTCTTCAAGGCGCGATGAGCATCCCGGTCGCGGCCCGGAGTGCACGGCCCAGATCATGCCTGCCACCGAACAGCCCCAGCCGATCGGCGAGCGCTCGAGGTGCCCCTCCGCCGATCCCGGCAGCACGCCGATCTATGCTGATGAAATCGATCTGCAGTCTGATGATTATGGTTAGCAGCTGGGAAATTGGATAATTAGCCGCAGTCGTGCGGATCTTTGCCGCACAGGTCTTCCTTACGGGAGGCACCGAGGTGACAGCGCAGGTAGACCCCGTTCTCGGTTGAGACCAGGCTCCGGGCCATCCAGTCGATCACCGACGCGGCCCTGTCCCGGCTTGATGACCGCGAACTGCTCGTCGAACTACTCGAACGCACGCGAGAAATCCTGTGGGCCGATACCGCCGCCGTGCTCCTGCTGGACTTCTCCTCCGGGCAGCTGATCGCGACCGCAGCTGCCGGGCTGGAGGAAGAGGTACGGCAAGGCGTGCGCATCCCGGTGGGCCGGGGGTTTGCCGGGCGGATCGCCGCCGAGCACCGCCCGGTCATCCTGGACCGCATCGATCACACCACCGTGCTTAACCCCATTCTGCTGGCGAAGGGTATCCAGTCCATGATGGGCGTGCCGATGGTGGCCGGCGGCAGGGTGACCGGCGTGATGCATGTCGGCTCGCTGACGCCTCGCCTGTTCACCGGCCATGACGTCGAGCTGCTCCAGCTGGCCGCGGACCGGGCCGCGGCGGCGGTGCAGTCCATGGCGGCCAAGGCCGATCGTGTCGCGGTGGAGGCGCTGCAGCGCAGCCTGGTCCCGTCGGCGCTGCCGCCCGCGGCCGGGACGGAGATGGCCGCCCGTTACGTGCCTGGCCGCGGGGTGGCAGGCGGCGACTGGTACGACGTATTCACCTTGCCATCGGGGGAACTGTGCGTCGTGATGGGTGATGTGGCCGGATCCGGTCTGCCCGCTGCGGTGATCATGGGAAGGATGCGCAGCGCGCTGCGCGCCTACGCGCTGGAGTCTCAGGATCCGGCTGAGGTCCTCAGCCGGCTCGACCGGAAGATGCAGCATTTCGAGCCTGCTGCGCTGGCCACCGTGCTGTACACCGTCTTCGACCCGGCCCTGGACCAGGTGCATATCTGCACGGCCGGACACTTCCCGCCGGTTATCGCGCGCCCGGGGCAGCCAGCGGAACTGGCCCAGGGGGTGAGGGGCGTGATGATCGGCGTCATCCCGTCGGCCCGCCGGGAGGTGATCACGCTGCCGATTCCGCCGGGTACGCTGCTGTGCTTCTTCACCGACGGGCTGATCGAGCGCCCGGGCCAGCTGATCGATGACGGGCTGGAGCGACTCTGCCGGACGGTAAAGCCGGAATCCCCCGAAGCCGCCTGCGCCAAGGTGATGAGCGCGCTGGTCGGCAACGAACCAGCCCGGGACGACATAGCCCTGCTGATGATCCGGCGTGACCCTGTTCCGAACGGACACCAAGGTCTCCCCTCGTACCGCCACGAGCGAGTGAAGAGGACTGCCCCGATGCCTGATGTCAAGTTCCGGGTCGAAATGGTCAAGGGCGTGCCGGTCGTGGCTGCTCCCGAGGAGATCGACATCACCAATGCCGCCGAACTTCGGACGGCGCTGCTCGAATCGGCCGCGCATGGGCCGGGGACCTTCGTGGTGGACTTGACCCGGACGCAGTTCTGCGACACGTCCGGACTGCATGCGCTGGTGGGCGCGCGCAAGCGGGCACGAGCCGAAGGCGGTGACATGCTGCTCGTCACGCCTGGTGCCGGAGTCCTGCGCATATTCGCCATTACCGGACTTGACCAGGTGTTTTCCAGTTTCGCGGGTCTAGAGGAAGCGCTCGCGCAGATACCCGGCGTCAGTGGCGAGCCGACGCCTGGCCACGCGCCGCCCGGTACGAATTCCCTTTCGTAGCCCCGCATCGCGGGCCATCCGGACCGCGTTTCCGCGGTGAAGGAAGTTCGAAAAACGAGGCGACCACTGGACGCCAAGCATGAAGCGTAGAGGCGGCGTGGGTCATCGTGAGCATCGCGGCGGGGAGCCGATGGCGGGATCTAGGGCTGGAGGACGACTTTGATGCAGCCGTCGGCCTTGTTCCGGAAGATCTCGTATCCGTGCGGGGCTTGTTCCAGCGGCAGGTGGTGGGTGGCGAAGGTCTGCACGCCGAGCGGGTCGCTGCTGTCGGCGACCATGGGCATGAGGTCGTCGATCCAGCGTTTGACGTGGGCCTGGCCCATCCGCAGCTGGATCCCGCGGTCGAACATCTCCATCATCGGCATGGGGTCGACTTCCCCGCCGTAGACGCCGCTGACCGAGACCGTTCCGCCGCGGCGCACGGCCTTGACCGCGACGTGCAGCGCGTCCAGCCGGTCGACCGCGGCCACGTCGGTGATCTTCTGAGCCAGGCTGTCCGGCAGCAGGCCGGTGGCCCGCTGCGCCATCTCGGCCAGCTTGTTCCCGGCCGCCTCATCATGCCCGTGCGCCTCCATGCCCACCGCGTCGATGACCGCGTCCGGGCCCCGGCCCCCGGTCATCTCGATGAGCATGCCGGCGGTGTCGGCGGTCTCGTTCAGGTTGACGGCTTCGATCCCGAACCGGGCCGCGGCGGCCCGCCGCTCGGGCACCGGGTCTACGCCGATGACCCGCTCCACCCCGAGGCGCTTGGCGATCCGCGCCGCGAACTGCCCGATGGGTCCCAGGCCAAGTACGGCCAGCGTGCCGTCCTTGGGCGTATCGGCGTAGGCGACGGCCTGGTAGGCGGTGGGCAGCACGTCGGACAGGAACAGGTACTGCTCGTCCGGCCCGTCCGGCGGGACCTTGACCGGGCCGAACTGGGCCTGCGGGACCCGCAGGAACTGGGCCTGCCCGCCCGGGACCGAGCCGTACAGCGACGTGTAGCCGAACAGCGCCGCCCCCTTGCCCTGCTCCCGAACCTGCGTGGTCTCGCACTGGGCGTACAGGCCGCGGGTGCACATCCAGCAGTGCCCGCAGGAGATGTTGAACGGGATGACCACCCGGTCACCGGGGAGCAGGTTGGTGACGTTCGCGCCGACCTCGGTCACCACGCCCATGGCCTCGTGCCCGAGCACGTCCCCAGGAAAGAGGTACGGCCCCAGGACCCCGTACAGGTGCAGGTCAGAGCCGCAGATCGCGGTCGAGGTAACCGCGATGATCGCGTCATTGGGTTCCTGGATCCGAGGATCGGGTACGTCCGTGACCCGTACGTCCAGGTTGCCTTGCCATGTCAGCGCCCGCATGAAGCTGCTCCCGTTCGTCCGCGAATTCGACGGTCCCCCCTGCCCGCGCAGGCCGGTAATCCACCTCGTGGTCCGGAGAAGTTTCCCGGCTGGGCGCGCGGGAAGCGTGGCCAGGGATTCCGAGGTCATGGAGGTAATCTCATGAGTGCACTGACTCCGCTGCTGGCCGCGGGCGCGCTGGCGAGAGCGGCGGTCCTCGCCGTACGCCGTACCCCGGACGACCTGCGCGGCGAGGTGGCGATCGTCACCGGCGCGTCGCGCGGGCTCGGCCTGCTGCTAGCCCGCGAACTGGCCCGGCAGGGCTGCCTGCTGGTCATCTGCGCGCGGGATTCCGCCGAACTGGACCGGGCGGCGGGCCAGTTGCGGGAGGCAGGCGCCGACGTGACCGTGGTGGTCTGCGACGTGACCGACGAGACCACGCCGTCACGGCTGGTCCAGGCCGCGCTCGAGCGCCATGGCCGACTCGACATCGTCATCAGCAACGCTGGGATCATCCAGGTCGGCCCGGTACGGGCGGCCTCCCCGGAACACTTCGAGACCGCACTGGACACCATGGCGCTCGCGCCCGCCCGCCTGGCCCTGGCGGCGCTGCCGGTCATGCGCGGCCAGGGCCACGGCCGGATCGTCACCATCGCCTCGATCGGCGGCAAGCTGAGCGTCCCGCACCTGCTGCCCTACAGCACGGCCAAGTTTGCCGCCGTCGGCTTCTCCGAAGGACTGCGCGCCGAACTCGGACGCGGTCCGGTGACCGTTACTACCGTCGTGCCCGGGCTGATGCGCACCGGCTCCCACCTGCAAGCCCGCTTCACCGGGCAGGCCGGCAAGGAATTCACCTGGTTCGCCCTCGGCGCCAGCCTGCCGCTGGTCTCGATGGACGCCGAACGCGCCGCCCGGCAGATCATCGGCGCGGTACGGCAGCGCCGGGCGGAAGTCATCCTGACCCCGGCCGCCCAGCTCATCTCCCGCATAGCCGGGCTCGCGCCCGGACTGACCGGCGACGCACTGCACCTGGTGCAGCGGCTGGCGCTGCCCGCGTCGGCCGGGCCGCCCACGGATCCCTCACAGGACAGCGGCGAGGGAACCCCCGGGCATGCCCTGAACCCAGCCGTGAGCCGGAAGGCATTCGACCGCCTGACCGCGCTCGGCCGGACCGCCGCAAGCCGCTTCAACGAGAAGTCACAGTGATCCCGAGTGATGACTGTCCGTACTGGCGGAATGGGCCTGACAGGGATGACGGGACCGGGGGATATGCCGTCGAGGGTTCTCGTAGTCGAAGACGACCAGGGATGTCGTCATGATCACAGGGGCGTTCGAGCAGTCGGGTGCGCCCGTCCGCCTGCACGTAGTGGGTGACGGCGAGCAGCTATTCGCTGCACGCCAGCGCCTATGTCTCCAAGGCCGTCGGCTTCGACGGCTTCACCGACGCGATCCGGCAGATCGCCCGCTGGTTCCTGGAGCTCATCGAGCTTCCGCCCCCGTCGTAACCACCTGCCGCACATTTAGTCCTGCAGATTGCGTGTCGGGGCCATGGCGAAGGGTAGGGCGGCGGCCTCCAGGGGAAGCCACCCCGCCGCGCGCGGCACCGAGAGGCATGAGGAGGGTTCATGGCGAGCAGGAAAGAGACCAGCTCCGACCACCAGACGACGGAGTATGGCGATCAGCAGGTCGAGCGCGGCGCGGGCGGCGAGACCCACCAGGTAGCGGCCGGGGACGCGCCCAGGCTGACCACCCAGCAGGGCATCGTGGTCTCCGACGACCAGAACACGCTGCGGGCCGGCGAGCGCGGCCCGGGCGCGCTGGAGGACTTCCATTTCCGGGAGAAGATCTTCCACTTCGACCACGAGCGGATCCCCGAGCGGGTGGTGCACGCCCGCGGCTACGGGGCGCACGGGTACTTCGAGAACTACGAGCCGCTGACCGAGATCACCCGGGCCGACCCGTTCTCCGAGGCGGGCCTGCGCACCCCGGTGTTCGTCCGGTTCTCCACCGTGGCCGGCAACAAGGGCTCCGCCGACCTGGCCCGCGACGTGCGCGGCTTCGCGACCAAGTTCTACACCCGGGAAGGCAACTGGGACCTGGTCGGCAACAACATCCCGGTGTTCTTCATCCAGGACGCCATCAAGTTCCCGGACCTGATCCACGCCGCCAAGCAGGAGCCCGACCGGGGCTTCCCGCAGGCCCAGACCGCGCACGACAACTTCTGGGACTTCGTGTCGCTGATGCCCGAGTCGACCCACATGCTGATGTGGATCATGTCCGACCGGGCGATCCCGCGGTCGTTCCGGTTCATGGAGGGCTTCGGCGTGCACACCTTCCGGCTGGTCAACGCCGAGGGCCGGTCCACGTTCGTGAAGTTCCACTGGAAGCCGAAGCTGGGCCTGCAGTCGGTGGTGTGGAACGAGGCGCTGAAGATCAGCGGCGCCGACCCCGACTTCCACCGCCGCGACCTGTGGGACGCCATCACCGCCGGCGACTTCCCCGAGTGGGAGCTCGGGCTGCAGCTGTTCGACGACGACTTCGCCGACCGTTTCGGCTTCGACGTCCTGGACCCCACCAAGATCATCCCCGAGGAGGAGGTCCCGGTCCGCCGGGTCGGCCGCCTGGTCCTGGACCGGGTGGTGGACAACTTCTTCGCCGAGACCGAGCAGGTGGCCTTCTGCACGCAGAACGTCGTCCCCGGCATCGACTTCACCAACGACCCGCTGCTGCAGGGCCGGAACTTCTCCTACCTCGACACCCAGCTCAAGCGGCTGGGCAGCCCCAACTTCACCCACCTGCCCGTCAACGCGCCCAAGTGCCCGGTCGCGCACTTCCAGCAGGACGGGCACATGGCCATGATCAACCCGCAGGGCCGGGCCAACTACGAGCCCAACTCCTGGGACCCGCCCGGCGGCCGCGGGAGGACCCGGTCGCCGGCTTCCGCACCTACCCGGACGGCCAGGGCGACCAGGCCGGCCCCAAGCGCAGGCTGCGGCCGGAGAGCTTCGCCGACCACTACAGCCAGGCGCGGCAGTTCTTCGTCAGCCAGACCGAGATCGAGCAGCGGCACATCATCGACGCGTTCGTGTTCGAGCTCAGCAAGTGCGACCGGGAGGCGATCCGGACCAGGATGGTGGCCGGGCTGCGCAACGTCGGCGACGACCTGGCCGGCCCGGTGGCCGAGGGCCTGGGCCTGCCCGGGCTGCCCGACCCGCTGCCCGCCGCCCGGGAACCCGTCCGCGACCTGCCGGCCTCGCCGGCGCTGAGCATCCTGGCCAACGGCCCGGACAGCTTCGCCGGCCGCAAGATCGGCATCCTGGTCACCGACGGCGTCGACGCCGCCAAGCTCGAGCGAGGTGAAGTCAGCGGCCGAGCAGGGGAAGGTCAACGTCGAGCTCATCGCCCCCGCGGTCGGCGGCGTCGACGACAGCGACGGCAATCATGTCGCCGGCCGACCAGAAGATCGACGGCGGCCCCTCCGTGCTCTACGACGCCGTGATCCTGCTCGCCTCCAAGCACGGCGCGCCCGCGCTGGCCGCGCAGCCCGCGGTGCGTGACTTCGTGGCCGACGCCTACGCCCACTGCAAGTTCATCGGCTACACCGGCGACGCCAGCCCGCTGTTCGAGGCCGCCGGACTCGGCGGCCTGACCGACGACGGCTTCGTCAGCCTGGACGAGCACTCCGCCGCCGACTTCATCTCGCGCTGCGCCAAGCTGCGGTTCTGGCCCCGCCAGGCCAGCATCGCGCAGCGGGCCGGCGCGGCGAAGGCATCCGCAAGCCAGGGCTGACGGATACCATCACGGTCCGGCGCGGGCCACGGCCAGGCGCCGCCCGCGCCGGACCGCCGGAGACATGCGAGCTGGTGAGACCACTGGTCAGGCTGGAGGAATCATGGTAAGTGCGGACACCGCCCGTGACATCGGACGCTCCGAGGCCAGCATGCTCGGCATCTACCTCAATGATCATCTTGCCGGGGCGACGGCAGGCACCGAGCTGGCGCACCGGATGGCGCGATCGCACGGCGACGGAGAGGACAGCGGCACGCTCAGGCGCCTCGCGGCTGAGATCGGGCAGGACCGCGCCGCCTTGCTGGACATCATGACCGCGCTCGGCATCAAGGTCCGCCGTTACAAGGTGTGCGCCGCCTGGATCGGTGAGAAGGCCGGCCGGGTGAAGTTCAACGGCCGTCTCTTTACCCGATCACCCCTCAGCGACCTGGAAGAACTGGAAATCCTGCGGCTCGGCGTAGAGGGCAAGGCCGCGGGCTGGCGCACCCTGCGGACCCTGGCGGACACGGACCCGCGCCTGGATCCCGCGCGCCTGGACAAGTTCATCTCCCGGGCCAGGCGGCAAGCAGATGTCCTTGAGGACCTCCGGGTGGCCGCGGCCAGCCAGGTACTCAGGGCATGTCCGTCCTAGCCACGGTACCCGCAGCAATAACGGAGAAGGCTTCGCGCATTGGCTAAGCGATGAGGCGCGCTGACCCTCGGCTTGCCTCCATACTCGCCATGTTTCAGCTCGCCGCCCGACGGTCGGCAGCCGCAGCCGTGTTCTCAGAGGTCCATGGGACTTTCTGAACAGTGCTCAGTCCGCCGAGCGCCCGCGGCCGATTCCGCCGTCTCCTCGGGTGGTGGCGGTGTTCCGCCGTCCTGGGGACCTCCGCATCGCGGTGCGGCATGACGCTTCTGCCGGCGCCGACAGGCTCGCCGCCTTGGACCAGCCCGCGCATCGGCTGCCCGCCCTCATTCTTCCCGCCCGGCGGCGCCTGATCGGGAAGGTCGTACAGCTTCGCGCGCTCTACCTGGAAGTGCCGGCCCTGGTAGCTGACGTACTCGCCGGTGAAAAGCTGCCGGATGATCTCGACGGCTTCCTCCAGGCGTTCGTGGCGGACCCGCGCAGCCGGCCAGCCGCCCCCGGTGATGTGCTCGTTGAGGTTCTCTCCGGCGCCGAGGCCGAGGGTGAACCTGCCGCCGGACAGCACGCCGACGGTGGCCGCCTGCTGCGCCACCAGCGCTGGGTGGTAGCGGAACGTCGGGCATTGACCGGCCGTTTTCTGCGTCCGGCACGGTGGCTGCTGCTGTTCGTGGCCACTTCGGTCATCCGGGGCAGCTCGTTCTTGTTCATCCGCACCGCTGTCGAGCACATGCCGCCCTCGACGGTCTTGGTCGGGCGGACCGTGCTGGGCGCGGCATTTCTCGTGCCGCTGACAGTCAGGCGCCGGGCCTTCCGTGTCGTGCGCCGGGTAATCATGCCCGTCATCGCGGTGACGCTGCTCGACATGGCCCGCGCGAGGTTCCTGACCGCCTGGGGCGAACAGCACGTCAGTTCCTCCGTGGCGATCGGGGGCACGCTGCGTTTGCGCTCGAGATCGCCGGGTAGCGCCCAAAGGAGGGAGCACCAGGACATGGGAAAGCAATAGGAGACGATTTTGGCGAATGAGTCTGGACCTAAGGCAGGCGCCGAGGGCGTCGTGGAAGACGTGAAGGGCCGGGCCAAGGAAGCGGCCGGGGCCGTAAGCGGGAACGAGTCGCTGAAGCAGGAAGGCGAGGCCCAGCAGGACAAGGCCGCCGCGCAGCGTGACGTGGCTGCCAAGGAGGCCGAGGCTGAGAAGGCCCGGGCGGAAGCGAGCGCGGCCGAAGCAGAGCAGCGCTCGCACCAGTAGAGGTGAGCTGAGCAGAGACTCCCGGCCCCCGGGCGGGACCGGGAGCCTCTCGCTACAGTCCGCGCAATCTAAATCACGCTGTGGCTCCTTGAACGGCAGATCCGTGGTGGCGAGGTCGTGCCGCCACGACAATGCGGGGCCGTCACCTCAGCCGCGGCGACCGTCTCACCATCGTCCTTGACTTCAACGCGACGAGGCTGGTCACTGGTCATGGCACTGTCCCAGGCTCGGCCTCATCTGATGCGGATAAGCCCATGCCCGCAACCACCGGTGTGAAGCAGCCGGGACGGCGCCGGGATAAGTGACCGGATTCGCATACGAACGCCGCTGGCATGCTGGATGCTCCTTCCTGGCGGCTGGCATGCCGGACTCCCCGGTCCGTCCCCGAGCCGGGCATCCGAACGCGCCGGGAGCGGTTGCCCCGGGTCGGCAGGGTGCCGGTGCCGGGCGTGCAACCCGGCCCGTTCGGACCCTTGACTTATCCGAACGGACTGGGTGATCGTTCCTTTTGCCGGCCGTCAGCCGCCGCCAGCGCTGGTGTCCGGCGGCCGCGCCCGGCAAGCCCGGCCCGTCAGTGTTGCATCCAGATCCGCGTGGTGCTCACCGCCAGGTGCGCTCCCTGACGTGCCAGCAGCGCGGCGTCGCTGCCGCGCATTCCGGCCTGCGCCGGGTAGGAGGGCCGATTGCCGATCAGGGTGCCGGTGAAATGGACCCGGTCGCCGGCCCGCACCTGAAGCGGCCGCAGCGGTCCCACGAGCTGTACCCAGATGCGCGCCCGGGACGACCCGATCCAGAACCCGTTCCTTGTCACCGCGGCCACGACCGTGGCGCCCGAGGCCGTCGCGATGCTGCCGATGAGGGGGCGAAGTGACCGCTGCGCCTCGGCATCGCTTACGGCGTGCCCGGCCACGGACAGATGGCTGATGACCGCCACAGGGGCCGGCGAAGCAGGCGCACTTGACACCCGTACGTGTGCGGGGGCGGCCGGAGCGGGGCTGGAGAGCTGCGGGCCCAGCACCGCGGCCGCGGCGACGGCCGCAGATCCGGCCGCGACCGACACCGCGGCGTGCACCGGATGGGCTCGTGCTCTTCCCGCGGCCCAGGCCGCCAGCGCGCCCGGGATGGCGATGGTGGTCAGCGCGACGCTGCGCCGGTCGAGCGGCTCGCTGAGAGTCGCGCAGGTCGCGCAGTCGAGCAGGTGCTGTCCCGCGCCGAATTCTCGCTGCCTGCGCGTGTCACCGGCGGAGATGGCGAGCAGCACGCTGCGGCACGTCGGAGACGGGAGCTCGACATGACGGAAGGCCAGCAGGTACTCGAGCCGGAGTTTGGCCCGCGTGCGGGCCATCCGTACCCGCAGCGCGCCGCGGGATTCCCTGGCCTCGGCCCCTACGGGGGAGCCGTCGCTGTAGTAGGCGAGGATGTCGCGGCGCTCCTGGTCGGACAGCCGGGCCAGCGCGGCTGCCATCGCGTCGCGGGCTTCCCCGGCGAGCAGGACGTCGTCGGGCCGTTCCGGTTCGGCGGCGTCGAGAATGTGCGGTGCCGCCGCCGCGCGCCTGCTGGCCGTCTTCGCGTGCGAGCTGACCAGGTTGCGCGCGGTCACCACGGCATACGGCAGGACGGCTTCGGGAGCCAGCCGCTGGCGGGCCACCAGCAGCCGCTCCAGGCAGTCTTGCACCAGGTCATCGACATCAGCATGATTGGCCGCCCGGGCGGCGACGACACGGCGGATGACCGGCTCCACCGCCATGACCTCATGCGCCGAAGCCATTGTCGTCTGGTCGTGCATCGGCTCGCCGTTCTCTCGGGCCTGATCGCTGGCAGGCGCGGCCCGCCAGGGGTGGTTCCGCGCCGCGCGACCCTACCCGGCCGCCGGCAGATTAGGCCATTTTCGCGCAAAACAGGGTCCGCGCCGCGTAACGCCGGGGCCGGCCGGAGCTTTCAGTAGTGGCAGGCGTCTGACGGCCCCGTCACTCGCCGTCGGGCGGTGGGGCCGCCCGGCCTGGCCTGACATGACCACCAGATCCGTGAGGAGAAACCCATGACGACCCCCCAGCAGTGGGAAAACATGATCGGCCTGACCGCGACCGACGCCGACGGCGACAAGATCGGCCAGGTCGGCCAGGTCTATCTCGACGAGGGCACGGGCAAGCCGGAATGGGTCACCGTGAGCACCGGCATGTTCGGCACGCGGCAGAGCTTCGCCCCCCTGTACGGCTCCTCCGTCCGCGGTGACCAGCTCGTGCTGGCGGTGTCCAGGCAGCTGGTCAAGGACGCCCCCACTATCGAAGACGACGGTCGCCTGGACGAAGCAGAGGTCACGGCGCTCTATCAGCACTACGCCGCGCACCTCGATCCGGCCGGCCGGGGCCGCGCGGAAGACGCCGGCGACGACCGCTACGCCGGCCGCCACGCCGATGCCGAGCCGGACGGCGGCCCCCAGGGCCAGGACACCGACGGTGCGATGACCCGTTCGGAGGAGCGGCTGAATGTCGGGACGGAGAGCGTTCCGGCCGGCCGGGCGCGGCTGCGCAAGTACGTGGTGACCGAGAACGTCAGCACGACCGTTCCGGTCAGCCACGAGGAGGTCCGGCTGGAGCGGGAGCCGGTCACCGACGCCAACCGGGACGCCGCCCTGTCCGGCGCGGACATCACCGAGGACGAGCACGAGGTCCAGCTACACGCCGAACGACCGGTCGTGACCAAGGAGACCGTCCCGGTCGAGCGAGTCAGGCTGGCTACCGAATCCGTCGCCGGCGAGGAACAAGTCAGCGAGGAAGTGCGCAAGGAGCAGATCGACGAGCCCGAGATAGACACCCGGCTCGGCCGGGAGCGCTGAGCCGCTGTTCCGCCGGTGCCGCCGCGCCGAGCCCCGCGGCGGCACCGGCTCTCACCGTCCAGGCCATCACCGGTCAGCCGGACTGGCCCCTTGAGGAGAATCGCTGTGCCTGAGTCTTCCGTCAACTTCGGCGCGGCCGTGTCCAACGCCTCGTCCAACGTGGCCGCCTTCGTGCCGAAATTCGCCGTCTTCCTGCTGGTACTGGTAGTCGGCTACCTGGTCGCCAAGGCCATCGCCAAGATCTTGTCCAAGGTCCTGACCCGATCGCCTATCGGCCGGCAGGCCGGTGGTGCCGCCGTGCGTGAGACCCGGCCCGTTCGGCGAAATAAATGACCTTTGATCCGAACGGGCTGGGTGGTCCGCCCTCTTAGCCGCCAGCCGCCATCCGCGCTGGTGCCCGGCTGGATGTCACGCGTGACCCGGTCCCGGATAAAGATCATGTCGTCGACGCACAGCAGGTCCAGCAGCCTGGCTGCCGGTGGCTGCGGGTTCCGCAGCGTCACGGTTCCGTCCCGACCTGTGGCTTGCGCCTTCGCAACGCGCGGCTGGGCGGCGCATCCCGGCCAAGCCTCTAGCTGACCGGACCGGGAATCCGCCGCCGTCGTGGCTCCGCCCGCGTGCTGACCGCCCCGGTCTGGTTGTCTTCCGCGCGGCGAGCATTGATCCGGTCCGCGTCATCTGAGTGACTGGGACATGGTCAAGCCGCAATGCCTCGACGGGCGCGATTCCATCCGGCATGCCTGCCGGGATCAGATACGCACGTATGGGGTGGTGGCTGCCAGCCCTGCCTGCCGGCCGAGACGGGCCAGACTAATACGGCGGAAACCCTAGGATGATCGTGACGTGCCATGCCGCCAGCGATCGGTGCCGAGGTCTACTGACCGGTTACTATCGCAGAAGTCGGCCTAGGGGTTACTCAAGGTGAGGTTCGGGTGAGGCGAGTGCAGGGCCGCGACGGCCGTCGTGGTCGGCCGGGTCGTGGCTTGTCGCTGGACCGGATCGTCTCGACCACGCTCGAGCTGGTGGATGAGGAGGGCATCGGGGCGGCGACGATGCGGGAGGTGTCGTCGCGGCTGGGGGTTCGCTCGATGTCGCTATACAGGTATGTCCGGGATCGCGATGAGCTGTTGGACGCCATGGTGGAGCGGATTGTCGGCGAGCTTGCCGATGATCCTGAGGTTCAGCTGCGCCCGGTGGACGGGTGGCGCCCTTACCTGACGGGCATGGCGCATGGGGTACGCCGATACGCCCGGGCGCATCCGCATGCTTTCCCGCTTGTCGCTACCCGGCCACCTGCGGCTCCGTGGGTTAATCCGCCGCTTCGGTCGCTGCGCTGGGTCGAGTCGATGCTGAGCGGATTGGCCGGAGAGGGCTTCAGCGACGAGCAGGTGCTGTTCACCTACCGGACCTTCAACGGCTTCCTCCTCGGTTACCTGCTCTTGGAGACGAGCGCCATGGCGCTGCGTGACCCGAAGCCAGGGGACGGATCCTTCGCCAGCACCGATACCCTTTCCGACGAGTCCAGCTCACCTGGCGGGACAGCGACGGCCAATCCCGTGCCCGGCGGGCTGAGTCCCGCCCGTTCTCCGGAGCAGCGGGCGGCGATCGCGGACGCCGGCAGCCCGCGCGAGCTCGTCGACCCCGCGGACGAGATCAACGCCAGGCGTTTCCCGACGCTGCACCGCCTGGCGGCCGGCCTCGCCCAGGATCAATGGGAGCAGGAGTTCGAGACAGGCCTGGACCATATGCTCGACCGCGTTGCGAGTTTCGTGGCCGACGGGTCGAGCCTCGGACGAGGCTGATGCCGTAAGCGCGGACATTGCTGCCGCAGCCTCGGCCTGATCCGGATCCGCCTGGAAGGAATTTTGCGACCCCAGGCTGCTCCCGCAGCCACCTGACCTGCTCTGATCACGCGTGACCAAGGTTTCCGCCCCGGACATCCGGCTGCCGGACATAAACTGGACATTGTAAGCTTCTGGTGTAAGCTTATTAGGTAAGTCACTTGGCGGTGCCTGCGGGGTCCAGTCATACGATCCATGGCACCAGCCGCGCTATCAGCCGCGAACCACCCGGATCTCCGGGCCTGACCTGTCATCTCACAAGCTCGCAGGCCAGCCCGCTCACCAGCAAAGCGAAAGGAGGGCGCGATGCCGCAATCAAGCCGTTACCCCATAACCGAACTACCGGGAACGCTGCAGCGCTCCTGCCGGGAAGCACAGGAGACGTTCCTCAGGGCGCTCGATGACGCAGTACGGACCCACGGGGCGGGCGATCAAGCCCATCAGATCGCCTACATGGCGCTGAAGCAGAATTTCGAGAAACGAGGCGACCACTGGATTGCCAAGGACAATCCCGCGGACTGCGGCGAGGGGGGGAAAGTCGATCAGCTTGCTGCCCACACGAACAGCAGCGGGCAGCAGATCCAGCGGCCGGCATCGTGACCCATGTGCTCAGCCGCCGCCGTGTACCACACGTCGGGACGACGCCTGCAGGCTCCGGAAGTGCGCTATCAAGATCACCCGGTGCGGAGGGTTTGCGCGCGTCAGCCGGGGAAGCTCGGCCGCTACGAGCGCCGGTACTGCAAGCCATGCGTCAGCACAGCCTTTGAGGCACAGCGTGCCGCCGACCGTGGCAAGCGTCGCGCTCAGCGCGGGCTACTGGGGATCGGGTAGTGGAGGAAACGATGAACAAAGTTCTGTATAAGCCGGTAGGCATGCTGGTTAGCGTGCTGGGCGGGGTGCTCGCCGGGGCCATCTTCAAGCAGGTCTGGAAGGTCGCCTTCAGTGAAGATGATGCTCCCAAGGCTACCGACGCCGACCGGAGCTGGCGAGAGATCCTGCTCGCCGCCGCGCTGCAAGGCGCGATCTTCGGCCTGGTCAAGGCGGCGGTCGACCGTGGCGCCGCCGCGGGCACCCGCAAGGTGACCGGCGTCTGGCCTGGGAAGGCCAGCAGCGCATAAGCGCCGGGGCCGGGGAAGCGTGTGCCAGCCAAGCAGCTGACGAGAGCGCAATCCCTCGGCGGTGGTACGGATGATGAGGCAGGGAGTACGCGCATGGTCATTTCGTGTCCGGCGCGCCGACTTCTCCTGAGCCCGCGACCGCCCCGATATCCGAACTCGCCGGAAGGACGTCACCGTGACCGAGACCGCCAGTCCCGCCCTGCGCACCGCGCTGGCCTACTACCACGCCTGGACCAGCCACCAGCTGGAAGAGGCGATGAGCTACATCGCCGACGATATCGTGTGCGACGCGCCCGCTGGCCGACTGGAGGAGCCGGCGCCTATCGCGCCTTCATGAGCCCGTTCGTGCAGATTCTCACCGGATCGAGGCTGATCGCCGCCTTCGGCGACGACACCACCGCGCTGATCATGTACGACACGGAAACCGTGCCGGTCGCGAGCGCGCCCGGGGCCGAGTGCGTCACCGTCACCGACGGCAAGATCACCCGCAGCAGATTCATCTTCGACCGCCTCTCGTTCGACGCCGCCCGGCGAGCCGGACCCGCGTAGGGTGAGTCTGACCGGACGCCCCGGCCCTGGGTCGCGGCGTGACTGGCTCAAGCTGGCTGCGGTTTTCCTGTCGCCTGCAGGTAGACCGCGGCGACCTGGCGGGCCAGCGTGGGCCAGGTGTACCGCTGCGCGGTCTGCCGGGCGGCAGCGGCCAGCCGGGCGGCGGTGCCCGGCTCGGTGAGAACGCGGGAGATGGCCGCGGCGAGGGCGGCGGCGTCGCCGGGTGGCACCAGCAGGCCGTTGACGTCATGGTCGACCAGGGCGGGTATCCCGCCGACCCGGCTGGCGATCACCGGCAGGCCGGCGGCCATGGCCTCGATCAGCACCGAGGGCAGCTCCTCGTACCGGGTGGCCAGCACCAGCAGGTCGATGTGCCGCAGCACCGCGGGGATCCGCGCATGGGGCAGGAACCCGGTGAACAGGACCGGTCCGGCCAGCGGCCGCGCCTGCTGTTCGGCGGCACGCCGGCCGGGACCGTCCCCCACGATGAGCAGGCAGGCCGGCTCGGCGACCCGGCCGAACGCGCTGATCAGCGTGCCGACGTCCTTCTGCGGGGCGATCCGGCCGATGTAGCCGACCCGCGGCCGGCCCAGGTCCGGGAACGGGTCGGGCGCGGCCGCGGCGAACAGGTCCGGGTCATAGCCGGGCGGAATCACCCGGATCCTGCTGCGCGGGATTCCCTCGCCCGCCAGGCGGTCAGCGGCCGCCGGGGTCAGCGCGATCACCATGTCCGCGGCGGCCAGCGCCCGGCGTTCGGCCGGGCCGCCCGCCACCCGCAGCCACGCCGTGCGCGCCGAGGTGACCCGCATATTGTGCCGCACGCTGGCGTGCACGGTAATGACCAGCGGGCAGCGGTGCCGCCGCGCCGCCAGCCAGGCCAGCGGCAGCACCGCGATGTCCTCCCCGCAGTGCCCGTGCACCACGTCAACCGGGGCGCCGCTCAGTGCCAGCGGGGCGGCCAGCAGCGCCCATGCCTGCCGGGCAAGTCGTGTGTCCAACCCGGTCCGCACGATCTGCCCGTGCCGGCCGAACCCGGTGCGGCCGGCGGGCCCATCCAGCCGGGAGGTCAGGACCAGCTGACGGGCGCCCATCCGGTCAAGGTGCCGGCTCAGCTCGGCGGTATGGTTGTGCATCCCGCCGATGGCGTCGTAGCCCGCCGACCTCTCGCTCAGCGCGGCCGGCTCGAACACCGAGCACAACCGCAGCACCCGCATCCCGTCCAGGACCACCGGGCCCCTGCCGCCGAGTCCAGGCAAACCGGTCACGCTGTCACCACTGTCGGCCATGACCAACCCCTTCCCACACTGAGCGCTAGTCCACCTGCGTGACGGCAAAACGCTCCGCCGTGACCGGCTGCCAATGACGGGACGGGGGTCGACCGGCCGGCAGCCGGCCACTACCTCCGCGCCGGAGAGAAGCTGCCCGCGGAGACCTTGCCGGTGGACCGGGCCAACCTGCTGAGGCTGACCGCTCCGGAGATGACGGTGCTGATCGGCGGCATGCGGGCTCTGAACGCCAACTTCGGGCAATCACAACATGGCGTGCTGTGTACGGGGGACAGCTCGAATGCTTCGGTGGTTATCAGTACGTCCCCTCACCTGTCATCTGGACCGGGCGTGCGGGCGTCCTCGCCGGACGCGGCGAGCAGGCTGAGGAACGGGCCGATCCGGTGCCCTTCCTGGGCGGGGTGCCGGAAGACGCTGTTGTGGTTGACGGTGTACCGGGTGCGCCGCCCGGTGCGGGTGCGGGTCAGGTAGCCGGCGGTCTCCAGGTCGGCCACGATGGCCTGGACGGTGCGCTCGGTCAGCCCGGCCACGGCGCTGATGTCCCGGATCCGGGCGCCGGGGTTGCGGGCGATCTCTACCAGCACGTGCCCGTGCCCGGTCAGCAGCGTCCAGCTGCCGCCGCTCTCGTCAGGGGCGCTCATGCTTCCCGATTGTATAACTCGCGAGAGAAAACACGCGAGGTTTTTCTCGTGTTTCTATTGACAGACGTCTGGCTCGCGGCCGATCCTGTTAATGCTCCTGGTCGGGTCCACCGCCTCACCCTCCGCCGCGCGGCGGCTCAGGCGCAGCGGCGCGTCCGGCAGCAGCGGCGTTCAGCGCAGCCGTACTCGGGCAGTAGGAGGTGACGCAGGTGCGTGACGGCAGGTGCCCCTTTGAGGTGGTCAACGGCGTGCCGGTCGTGACGGCACCGGAGGAAATCGACATCATAAACGCCCCCGAACTGCGGTCGGCCCTGCTGGAGGCAGCCGCACGCGGGCACGGGACCCTCGTGGTCGACATGACCCGGACCCAGTTCTGCGATTCGTCCGGGCTGCATACGCTGCTGGCGGCGCACAAGCGCGCCCAGGCCCAAGGCGGCGAACTGCTGCTGGCTATCACCGCCGCGCCCGTCCTCCGCGTCCTCGCGATGACCAGCATCGACCGCATGATCCCGAACTTCACGAGCCTGGACCAGGCCCTCGCGCAAACGTCCGCGGACGGGCCGGACGGCCGTCGGCGAGCTGACGTCCCCGGGGGGAATGAGCTCGTGTCCCAGCACAGCATTAGCGAACTCGACGGAGAAGCCTGCTGACCGAGACGCCGCCGCCAGTGTGATCCGGACCATATCGGACCTGTTGTTACCAGTCATGAGTTAGAGCGTTGCCGCCGAATGGCGAAAGGATCGGGCAGCTGGGCGCGCTCGGAGGCACCTCACTAGCTGCGCCGGTTATGCCCCGAGGGGATATTCGTCCTCGTCCTCGTCCGCGGGAGGCAGAGGACATGGATCACTCCGCTGCCCGCCAAGAGCCGACCCTATCCATTTGCGCCACCTTCGCGACAAGCGTCAGGCTGGGCCGTGCCGGAGCCGGAGTCCGGCTTCTTCCTCCAGCAGGGCTACCGCCAGAAGCTCTCCGTCGACTGGCCCGAAACGCCGCAGTGCCCGCTGGTAGGTTTGCTCGACGACCTGCGTCAGCTGAGATGGCACGCGGAGTTCACGGGCGAGCTCCGCGACCGCCGTGAGCTCCTCACAGCACCGGTCCAGCCCGAAGGACGTGAGGTAGTCCCCGTCGAGCAGCGCGCCGAGGTCGTCCCGGCGCGGTGAAGATCCCCCAGACGTGGCTCAAGCTGCGGGAGAAGATCCCGTCGCTATCGAGCCGGTTTGAGTCGATCGTGTTGATCACCTCGACGAGCCACATCACGCCGACGATCGCCACGAGCAACTCGATGCCCGCCAGCGGGGTGCGGGCTCGCTCTGCGCCCGATCCGGTCGCCCGTCTGAGGCCGAACGGCGGCCGTTTCATTTCCGGTGCTTCGGTCAAAGCCATCGTTAACAGAAAAGCACGTGGCCGTAGTGGGCTCAGCCCTCCAGCGCCGCCAGCGCCACCGCCAGGGCAACCTCCGCCCGTTCTGCGAGCGACTCCACGAGGACGAACTCCCCGGGCGTATGCGCGCCCCCGCCGCGCGGGCCGAGGCCGTCGATCGTCAGCGTGATCAGCGGCGCGAAGTGGCTGGCGTCGCTCGCTCCGCCGCGCGCCACCCCGGCGATCGGACGCCCCAGCCGCTCACTCGCGTGCGCAAGCAGCGACGCGGTTGCCGAGCGCGAGTCCATGCCTGGCCAGCGACGCTCAACCTTAGGCGTCAACGCAACGCCTCGCAGCTCGTCCGGCACCGCAGCGACCACCGGCTCGAACGCCTCGAGCCCGTCGGCGCGCACGTCGAAGATCAGCTCGCCGGCGGCCGGCACGACGTTGAACGCCTCGCCCGAGCGGATCACCGTAGGGACGACGCTCCGCCGCTGGGGACCTGAGGGATCGTGCAGCCGCGCCACGGCCGGCGCCACCTCCGCCAGCGCCAGCAGTGCATTGAGCCCCTGATCCGGCGCGCTTCCGGAGTGCGCGGCGCGCCCTTCCGCCAGTACCCGGAGCGTGCCGGCCGCCTTGCGCCGCACGACGACGCCCTCCTCGCCCGAGGGGGTGCGCTCACCGGCTTCGAAGCACAAGCAGGCGTCATAGCCCGAGAAGCGCTCGACGTGGCTGAACTCCGCGGTGCGCCATTCCTCATCGGTGACGAGTAGCACCGATAGCTCGGAGTACAACTCCGGCCGCGAGGAGAGCGCTCGGGCCACGCCGAGGGCCAGCACCACGCCGCCCTTCATATCCGCCGTTCCGGGACCGTAGATGCGGCCGTCCTCTTGCCGCAGCGGAGCGTGGGCGTGGCGAGAGATGACCGTGTCGAGGTGACCGAGAAGCAGCACTCGCCGGCCGCCCGTGCCGGGCACCCGGGCTACCAGATCGGGGGCGCTGTCGGCCGTCGAGCAGGGGACACGCTCGACCGCCGCGCCCACCGGCAGAAGCGCGGTGCAAACGGCCACCGCCTCCTCGGCGCCCTCCAGGTCGCCCGACGGAGACGAGACCGCAACCAGCGCCTCAAGCTCGCGCTCGGCGTGAGCGGCCAGCTCCGAAGCGAGCTTCTGGATCGACTCATCTCTCATGCCTTTCACCGTGCCACAATCAGCGCGCCGGCGGCGCGACGCCGCCGCAAGCCGCAGAGAGGAGTGCACAATGTCGACGATCGACGCGGTCCCGCCCCGGGCGGCCAGCCCGAGGCCTGAGCCCGAGCGGCTGGCCCGCGGCGTTCTCAGCAACTTCGATATCTCGGCCGCCACGCTGGCCAATATCGCGCCGGCGATGAGCTTCTTCTTCGGCTTCGCGACGATCGTCACGACGGCCGGGATCGCCGCTCCGCTCACCGTGGTCGCAGCAACGGTCGCCATCGGGCTGCTCGGCAACACGCTCAGCCAGTTCTCGCGCTCGAGTCCATCGACCGGCTCGTTCGTGACGTTCATCGGGCGCGCGTTCGGGGGTTACTCGGCGGTCGTCAGTGCCGTCGTGCTGTGCGTCGGATACATCATCGCGGTGGCGGCCGTGGTGGCGATCTCTGGCGGCTTCACCGAGACGATCATCAATCACTACCTCAAGATCAAGATCCCGTGGCAGTTGCTGAGCGCGCTCTTGACGCTGGGGGCGCTGTACCTAATCGTGTCCGGCGCCAAGCCATCGACGAACGTGGCGGCGGTGTTCTTCGGCTTCGAGTTCGTGCTGCTGCTCACGGTCGCCATCGCGTTGCTGGTCCAGCACTCCGGGCACATCAACCTGAGACCGTTCGATCCCGGCAACCTGCACCGCGGCTTCTCCGGCTTGTCGCTCGGCTTCCCGCTTGCGGTTTTCCTGTTCGTAGGCTGGGAGAACTCGGCGGCGATGGCCGAAGAAACGCAGAACCCGCGCAGCGCGGTCCCGCGCGCGGTGTTCTCGAGCGTCGCCCTGATCGGCGTCCTATATGTATTTCTCTCCTACGCGACCGTTGTCGGCTACGACAACAACGCAACGGCGCTCACCAACGCGAGCGTCCCGATGGTGGACGCGGCGGCGGGCGTCGCGAGCTTCCTCGGGTTCCTCGCGTATATCGCAGGATTCACCTCGATCTGCTCGAGCCTGATCTCGGCCGCCAACTCGCAGGCCCGGATCATCTTCAGCTCGGGACGCGAGGGGCTGTTGCCGAGCGCCACGGCGCGCGTGACCGCCAAGAACCGGACCCCCTGGGTGGCCTTCGTGCTGTTCCTCGGCATCGGGCTGGGACTGACCTACGTGTTCGGCTGGAGCACCGATCCTGTCAAGTTCTTCGGGGAGATCGCGACCCTGGGGACGATTCTGATCGCGTTCACCTATATGGTCGCCAACCTGGCGCTGCCGGTCTACTTCCGCCGCTTTCACCCCGATCGCTTCTCGCTGGTCTTGCACCTGCTGCTCCCGCTGCTGGGCGCCGTGGCGATCGGCTATCCGCTCTATGAGCTCGTCAAGCCCGGCCAACCGGCGCCGTTTGACCGCTACCCGTGGATCGCGCTCGGCGTGCTGCTCGTGGCGCTCGTCTACGCGGCCGTCATGTACTCGCGCGACCGCACGCTCGGCGAGCGGGTCGGCTCGATCGTCGCCGACGCCGACTGAGCGCTCCACCGCCCAAGCGACGGAGTCAGAGCGGCGTCCCGCGCGTCGCGGTGGTCGGGCACGTCGAGTGGGTCGACTTCGTGCCCGTCCCCCACCTCCCGCAGCCTGGCGAGGTCATGCACGCCGGAGCCGCCTTCACCAGGGCGGCGGGTGGCGGGGGCGTGTCCTCGGTGGTGCTGGTCGAGCTGGGAGCGGAAGTCGACTTCTTTACGGCGCTGGGTGACGACGCCGACGGGCACGCAGCCGCCGAGCAGCTGGCCCAGCGCGGCGTGCAAGTCCACGTCGCCTGGCGCTCGGAGCCGACGCGCCGCGCGGTGACGATGCTCGAGGAGGGCGGGGAGCGGACGATCGTCACGATCGGCAAGCGGCTTGACCCCCGGGGAGCCGACGAGTTGAAATGGGACCGCCTGGGGGCCGCCGACGGCGTCTACGTGACCGCCGGAGACCCGAGGGCGCTCCAGCTGGCGCGCCGGGCGCACGTCGTCGTGGCTTCGCCCCGGGCCCGCACGGCGCTCGCCGCCGAGCACGCGGCGATCGACGCCCTCGTGTTCAGCGCCGACGATCGCGACGAGCGGGAGTGGGCGGAGCGCGCGGGGAGCAGCCGGCTGCTGGTGGCGACCCAGGGCGCCGCCGGAGGACGCTGGTGGGGAGAGTCCGAAGGGCGCTGGCAGGCCGCTGCCCCTCCGGGCCCCGCCCGGGACTCATATGGCTGCGGCGACTCGTTCGCGGCGGGGTTCACGTTCGCCCTGGCGAAGGGATCCGCGGTTGCCGACGCGGCGGCGTTCGGCGCCCGCTGCGGTGCGCGATGCCTGACCCGCCGCGGGGCGCCGTGAGCGCCGAGCACGTCCCTGCGCCCGAGGGCTGAGAGCCCTTGGCGGAGCCGCGAACGCTCGCGATGTGATTAGGTGACACCGTGGGCTCGATAACAGATCTGATCAGCATCATCGACGCCGACGCTGACCTCGCTGATCTGCTGGACCCTGATGAACGCGAGCGCGCCCGGCGCCAGGCCCTGACCCGCGAGCGGCGGGTGTCGCCGGGGGACTGGGATGTCTCGGGAGCGATCGAGCCCGACACCCACCACCGTGGCTTTCTGATCATCAAGGGGCTCCTGTCCAGAGAGGTGGAGGTGTTGGGGCGGCGCTGCGTCGAGCTGATCGGGCCGGGCGATGTGCTGCGGCCCTGGCGTTGGGACGACGATGGCTCACACGTCCACGCCGAGGTGGGCTGGGTCGTGCTCGAGCCGACCCATCTGGCCGTTCTCGACCACGGGCTGGTGAGACGAATGGATCCCTGGCCGCAACTGGGCCTGGAGCTGTTCGCCCGCGGCACCCGACGCGCACACTCGCTGGCCGTGGCACTGGCGATCGCGCATCACCCGCACGTCGACGACCGCCTGCTGCTGACGCTGTGGCACCTGGCGGAGCGCTGGGGCCGGGTCCGGCCCGACGGTATCGCCGTCAACCTGCCGCTCTCGCATCAGCGGCTCGCCGACCTCGTCGGCGCTCACCGCCCTTCGGTGACGAGCGCGATGGGCAAGCTCGCGCGTTCGCGCTCGGTCACCCGGCAGGACGGCGGCGTATGGATCCTGCACGGCTCGCCGCCCGACGAGCTCCGCAACCACCGCCTGCTGGCGGCGATGACCTAGAGCCTGTCTCGCACGGGCCGTTGAAAAAAAGGCCGGCCCGCCTGCAGGCGAGGCCGGCCCGTTTGGAAAACAACGGTCAGAGGGCGTAGCTGAAACGGTCAGGGGGTGACGCCGCGCCGGCCGCCGAAGAACGCCAGGATCGCCAGGATCGCGATCAAGAAAAGCAGCGGATGTACGACCACGCCGCCGACGATGGCGACGATCAGCAATACGACGGCCAGTGCTAGAAGCATGGCGACTCCTTTCTCGTGTTGGGAGTAGTTATCGCCCGCGGCGGCGATCAGCGACCGAGCGCGGTAGCGGCGCGGACGTCCGCGTGCGTACGCGGCCTAGGAGCCTCTAGAGCGCCTGGCGCACGACCGGCCGCCTGGCGGCCCCGGCCTCGTCGAGCCGCCGCACGGGCGTCGTGTAGGGAGCGTTCCGGGCCACCGACGGGTCCTCGCGCGCTTCTCGCAGGATCTTGACGACGATGTCCGCAAAGCGGTCGAGCGTTTCCTTGGTCTCGGTCTCGGTGGGCTCGATCAG
The DNA here is from genome assembly GCA_963830405.1 of uncultured Actinomycetes bacterium. Classification (GTDB taxonomy): domain Bacteria; phylum Actinomycetota; class Thermoleophilia; order Solirubrobacterales; family Solirubrobacteraceae; genus Palsa-465. Next base: position 720,779 of record CAWHMB010000002.1, on the reverse strand, counting down.
AAGCGCTTCCTCGACGATCAGTGGAAAGTAGACCGTCGGCGGGTGGACGCCGTGATCCAGCAGGCGCTTGGCCAGATCGAGCGTCTTGATCTGGAGCTCGCGCTTCATCGGCGCTCCGCTCAGCACGAACTCGTGCATGCACAGGCGGTCGTAGGCGGTCGGCAGGTACTGGGCCACGCCGGCCTTGCGCAGCCGTGCCACCAGATAGTTGGCGTTGAGCACCGCCACCTCGGAAGCCTCGCGCAGTCCCGCCGCGCCCAGCGAGCGGACGTAGGCGTAGGAGCGGACGAACACTCCATAGTTGCCCTGGAACCCGCGCAGCCGCCCGATCGACTTCGGACGGTCGTAGTCGAGGTCGTAGAAGGCGCCGGAGGCTCCGTTGCCGGACGTCTGGCGACACACGACTTGCGGTCGTGGCAGAAACGGCTCGATCCGGTCCGAGACGGCGATCGGCCCGGCCCCGGGGCCGCCCCCGCCATGGGGCTGGGTAAACGACTTGTGCAGGTTGAAGTGGACAATGTCGAAGCCCATCTCGCCGGGGCGGCAGATCCCCATGATCGCGTTGAGGTTGGCGCCGTCGTAGTAGAGCGTGGCGCCGACGCCGTGGACGATGTTGCGGATCTCCTCGATTCCTTCCTCGAACAGGCCGACGGTCGAGGGGTTGGTGAGCATCAGGCAGGCGACCTCCGCGCTCGCCTTGGACCGTAAATCGTCGAGGTCGACGTTGCCCCGCGCATCGGTTCCGACCTTGACCACTTCGTAACCGGCCATCGTGACCGTCGCTGGATTGGTCCCGTGGGCCGTGTCTGGCGTCAGCACCTTCGTCCGCCGCTCGCCGCGTTCCTCGTGATAGGCGCGCGTCAGAAGGACTCCTGCCAGCTCGCCGTGCGACCCGGCCGAGGGTTGCAGCGACACGTGCGGGAGCCCGGCGATCTCGGCCAGCTCGCGCTGCAGCCGCCACATCAGCTCGAGCGCCCCCTGGGCGTAGCGCGGGTCCTGCAGCGGGTGGAGCTTGGCGTGTCCCGACAGGGCGGCGACGCGCTCGTGCAGCTTCGGGTTGTGCTTCATCGTGCACGAGCCGAGCGGGTAGAAGCCGGTGTCGAGGTCGAAGTTGCGCTTTGACAGCCGGTTGTAGTGACGCACGATCTCGGGCTCTGAGACCTCGGGCAGTCGCGGGCCTTGAGAACGTCGCAGCGCCGCCGGCAGCAACTCATCCAGCGGGCGCTCGGGGACGTCAAGCGGCGGCGCGACGAACGCCCGGCGGCCGGGCTTCGAACGCTCGTAGATGGTCAGCTCATCATCGGCCGCCGCGGTGAACCAGCGCGCGGTCACGCCCGGGCCTCCACCGGCGAGCGCTCCGCGGCCACCGCGGCGCCCAGGACCGCCACCAGCCGGTCGATGTCGGCCCGGCTGCGCTGTTCGGTGATCGCCACCAGCAGCCCATCGGCGTACTCATGCGCGTAGTCGTGAGCCAGCGGATAGCCGGGGTTGACCCCCTGCGCGCGACAGCGCTCGATCACACGCACCACCGGGGCGTCGAGCTCGAGGGCGAATTCGCGCACGACCGGCCGTTCGTGCAGCGCGGTCACCCCGTCGAGCGCGCATAGCCGCTGGCGCGCGTATGCGGTGCGTTGCAGCATCAGCTGGGCCAGCTCGACGCTCCCTCGCCGGCCCAGCCAGCTCAGGTAGATGACGCCGGCCAGCGCGTTCAGCGCCTGGGCAGTGCAGATGTTCGATGTGGCGCCCTCGCGCCGGATGTGCTGCTCGCGCGTCTGCAGCGTAAGCACGAACCCGCGCCGGCCTTCGACGTCACGACTCTCGCCCGCGATCCGGCCCGGCATGCGTCGCAGCAGCGCCTCGGTGGCGGCGAAGAAACCGAACGACGGTCCCCCGAAATCAAGGCGTCCGCCCAGGGTCTGACCCTCGCCCACCGCGATGTCGATGCCGCACTCTCCCGGCGGCTTCAGCAGCGCGAGCGGCAGCGGGTCGCAGGCGCAGATCGCAAGTGCCCCGGCGTCGTGGGCGGCTTGCGCGAGCCGCTCGAGGTCTTCGACCGCGCCCAAGAAGTTGGGCTGCTGGACGATCAGCGCGCTCGTCTCGTGGTCGAGCTCCGGCAGCTCGGTAGCGCCGTCGCACAGCGGCACCTCGACGACCTCCATGCCGTAGCCGTGGGCAAGCGTGCGAAGCGTCTCGCGGGAGTGTGGATGGACGCCGCTCGAGACGACGAAGCGCCTGCGCCCGTGGGCCAGCTTTGCCGTGTAGGCGGCCGCGGCGACCGCGCTCGGGCCTTCGTAGACGGACGCATTCGATATGGGCAGGCCCGTGAGCTCCGAGATCGCCGTCTGGTATTCGAACATCGCCTGGAGGCCACCCTGCGATATCTCCGGCTGGTAGGGCGTGTAGGGGGTCAGGAACTCCGAGCGCTCGATGATTGAGTCGATCAACGCCGGGACGTAGTGGTCGTACATGCCGGCCCCGAGGAAGGAAAGCTCGTCCTCGGTGGAGGTGTTGCGAGCGGCCAGAGCGCGCAGTTCCTCGTAGACCTCCTGCTCAGAGCGCCCTGGCTCGAGCTCCGAGCCGAAATCCCGGCGCAAGGCGGCAGGAATGTCGACGAACAGGTCTGCGATCGACGAGACACCGATCTCGTCGAGCATCTGGCGCCTGTCGGCGTCCGTGGCGGACACATAGCTACTCATCGCGGGGACTCACCTCATAGCTACTCATCGCGGGGACTCACTTCAATAGCTACTCATCGCGGGGACTCACTTCACGTTAGCGTCGCCTGATAGGACGCAGCATCCATCAACGACTCGGCCTCGGAAGGCTCGGACACCTTGACCCTGACCACCCAGCCTTCCCCGTAGGGATCCTCGTTGATCGTCTCGGGCTTGTCGGCCAGCGCTTCGTTAACGGCCACCACCTCGCCCGAGAGCGGCGCGATCACGTCAGAGACCGCCTTGACCGACTCGACCTCCGTATAGGGCTCGTCCTTGCGGACGTGGGAGCCAACGCCGGGAGTTTCCACGAAGACGACTTCGCCGAGCTGCTCTTGGGCAAACCAGGTGATCCCAAACGTCGCGTCCTCACCCTCGAGCCGGGCCCAGTCATGCTCAGCGTGGTAGAGAAGGTCGTCGGGATAGCTGGCGGCCATGGTTACGGGTCCTTTCGATACAGGGGCTTCTGAGCGATGATCGCGGGGCGGATTGTCCCCCGCACGTCGATCTCGAGCCGCTGCCCGGGCTCGGCTACGCCCGCGGAAACGTACGCCATCCCGATCCCGCGCTCGAGGCACGGGGAGAATGTTCCGCTGGTCACGATCCCGCCGCCTGAAACCGGGTTGCCGGCTCGCGCGATTCCCGGACCCTCGACCAGGAACGGGACCAGCTTCTGCTGCGGCCCGGCGGCGCGCACGGCGGCCACCACGTCAGAGCCGATGAACTCCGTCTGCTCGCGACAGCACCAACCGAGCCCTGCCTCGATCGGCCCGCGGTCCTCGCTGAGGTCATTGCCATAGAGGTGAAAGCAGGCCTCGAGGCGCAGCGTGTCCCTCGCGCCGAGGCCCGCAGGCGTTGCCCCGGCCTCGAGCAGGGCGTCCCAGACGCGCTCGGCGGCGTCCGGAGCTAGCAGCAGCTCCACGCCGTCCTCGCCCGTATAGCCGGTGCCGCACACGAGCATGCCCATGCCCGCGACGTCGCGCTCGCAGCAGTGAAACCGCGACGGCAGCGTGCCGTCGGCCAGCCGGGAGACCAAACTGCGGGCGCCGGGACCCTGCACGGCGAGCATCGCGAATTCGGCCGCCCGATCGACGACGTCAACGTCGAACCCGGCGACGTGTGACTGCATCCAGGCCAAGTCCCGCTCGTGGTTGGCGGCATTGGTCACGGTCAAGTACTCGTTGTCCGAGAGCCGGTACGTGAACAGGTCATCGAGCACGCCACCGTCTTCCCGGCACATGACGCTGTACTGGGCGCCTCCCTCCGGGATCCGCCGCACATCGTTAGAGAGCACTCGCTGCAAGAAGCTCTGGGCGTCCGGGCCGCGGGTCTCGACCTGACCCATGTGCGAGATGTCGAACACCCCGAACCGGCTGCGAACCGCCAGGTGCTCCTGCCGAATGCTTGAGTACTGCACCGGCATCTCGAAGCCGGCGAACGGGACCAGCCGCGCGCCGGCGGCGGCGTGACGGTTGTGCAGGGGGGTCTGGCGCAGCGTCGCGGGTGCCGTGTCGGACATCGTCCCGGAGCCTACAACCGCCCGCGGTGGCTACCACCTGCCGGGCTAGCGGACGGCGCTCAGCGGGAGCGATCCCCACTCATCCCGGTCCCTCTCTTGAACGACGCTCAGCCGTCTTTGAGCCGGACGGCGCTCAGCGGTCTTTGAGAAGGACGGCGCTCAGCGGTCTTTGAGAAGGACGGCGCTCAGCGGTCTTTGAGAAACGAGGGGATGTCGATCTCGTCGTCGCGGATCTCTAGCGACGAGCGCTGCCGATCGTCCATCGAGACCTCTCGGTCCCGGCGCCGAGCGCGCGAGGGCTCGCGCGCCGCCGGACCCCGCACACGGTCGTGATCAAAACCCGTGGCGATCACCGTAACCCTGACCTCGTCCGCGAGGGCGTCGTCGATCACCGCCCCGAAGATGATGTTGGAGTCGGCGTCCGCCGCGCTCTGCACGATCTCGGCGGCCTCGTTGACCTCGAATAGGCCCAGGTCATGGCCGCCGGTGATGTTGAGCAGGATCCCCATCGCCCCCTCGACGGACTCTTCGAGCAGCGGGGAGGAGATCGCGAGCTTCGCAGCCTCCGCCGCGCGGCTCTCGCCTCCTGCCGTGCCGATTCCCATCAGTGCGGTCCCGGCGTCACGCATGATCGTGCGCACATCGGCGAAGTCGAGATTGATCAGTCCCGGGATCGTGATCAGATCCGTGATTCCCTGGACGCCCTGCCGTAGGACGTTGTCCGCCTCGCGGAAGGCATCGAGAATCGTCGTGCGCCGCTCGACGATCGACAAAAGCTTCTCATTCGGGATCACGATCAACGTGTCGACGTGCTCGCTGAGCTCATCGATCCCGGCTTGTGCCTGACGGGCCCGCTGTGTGCCCTCAAACGAGAACGGACGGGTCACCACGCCGACGGTGAGGGCGCCGATCTCGTTCTTGGCGATGTCGGCGATCACCGGTGCGGCGCCGCTGCCCGTGCCGCCACCCTCGCCGGCAGTCACGAAGACCATGTCCGCGCCCTTCAGCGCTTCCTTGATCTCATCCCGGGACTCGGCTGCCGCCCCGCGACCGACGTCGGGGTTGGCGCCGGCGCCCAAGCCATGGGTCAGCTCGTGGCCGATGTTGAGCTTTACATCCGCATCGCACATCGCGAGCGCCTGCGCATCGGTGTTGCAGGCCACGAACTCGACGCCGCGCAGGCCGGCGTCGACCATTCGGTTGACCGCGTTCGTGCCACCGCCGCCGACTCCGACGACCTTGATCACTGCCAGGTAACTGCCGCTTTCCATGTTCCGTTCCAACCCTCGAGTGCGCGTTGAGTGTGTCGTACCGGGTTTGCGGTATTTGCGGAGCATTGCACGGTACTGGGCCACGATGCGTGAAGTCAACGCCTCGGCCCACGGGCGCAAGTTTGATTGCAGATCGCCCAACTCTCGATGCGCCTCAGAGGCTTGCTTGGAGGTGAGACTTAAGCTCTACTAGAGAGTTAGACTCCGCCGTTACCGCCACTGCTGGCGGCGCCGGGCGCCGTCGAGCCGGTGCCGGGACTACTGGCGGCGCCGAGCGCCGTCGCGCCCGTGGCGGACTGCTGGCGCCGCCGAGCGCTCGTCGCGCCCGCGGCGGCACTGCTGGCGCCGCCAGAGCCGCTCGTCGCGCCCGCGGCGGGACGGTAGGGGTCGCTGACGTCGATGTAGGCCGCCCCCTGGGAGCCCGGATCGGCGATCACACCATCGGCGGCGCTCCACTTCGCCGCGAGCAGCGTGGGGTCGCCGAAGTACAGTCGCGGCCCCTGCCGCAGCTCCACGACGACGCCATGCTGTCCGCTGCTCCCGGCGGCTGCGACGTGAGCCAGAAGCTGCCACGGCGCCACCCGGAGAACCGCCAGGACGCCGAGCGCCGCTGGGTCGGTCACACGTCTACCGACCGGCAGCACGCGGACCGTCACCGCCGGCAGGGACAAAGCCGGCTGTACGTCGCGCAGCAGCGTCCCGTCGCCGGCCACAGCGATCCGCTCCCCGTTGGCCGTGAGGGCCGCCACGGGGATCTGTTCGATGACCTTTATCAGCAGGCCGTGGGGAAACTGCGTGGAGGCCCGGAGATCCTTGATCACCGGAAACGGCGATACCGCGGTCCGCAGCGCGGACATGTTCACGTCGAGCGTCGTCATGCCTCGTCCGGCCACCACCAGCGACGCGCGGATCTGGCCGGCGTCGGGTCCGCTCGCACCGATGACGGTCACCCTCTGGACGGCGACCAGCGAAGAATCGCGCAGCCAGAACCAGCCCCCTCCGAGCGCCAAGAGGATGGCCACAGCCACCGCGATGGCGATGGGGCGTACACGCGGGAGCCGAAGGCGGCCGAAGCTCACTGAGGCATAGTTCGACTTCGAGCGCCTAGCCCCTACCTGATCGGCCGGTTCGAGCCGCGGCGAGTGAGCGAACCATATGGACGCTCGTTCGCCGCGCTCGCTAACTGCCGGGCAGCCCCTACGGACGGGCCGCCGCTACCTGACGAGCGAGCGGGCCAGCGCCTCGACGTCGCCGGCCCCCATCACCAGGCACACGTCTTGCGCTCTGAGCGCACGATCCAGGAACTGATGCGCCTCTTTGAACTGAGGTAGCCAGGCCACCTGCTGTCCGGTACCGGCGTCCGCCGCGGCGGCGGCGATGAGCCGCCCGTCGACACCAGGGTGGTCGGCGGCGAGCTCGCGGGCCGGATACACGTCGAGCACCACGATCAGGTCGGCTGCTGCCAGCGAGCGGCCGAACTCCCACGCGAGCGCGGCCGTACGCGAATACAGGTGGGGTTGAAAAACCGCCACCAGCCGACATGGCTCAAGCGTCCTGGCCGCGCTCAGAACGGCTGCTACCTCGGTGGGATGATGGGCGTAATCGTCGTAGACGACTACGCCGGAGCGCGTCTCGCCGAGGCGCTCAAAGCGCCTGCGGGCACCAGCGAAGTCGAGCAGCGCCGCTGCGGCACGGCGCGGTTCAGCTCCCGCCAGCGCCGCCGCCTCCAAGGCGCCGGCGGCGTTGATCGCGTTGTGGGCTCCGGGCACCTGGAGCACGACCTCGATCCCGTGCCAGCTGAAGCGCGAGCCCGCGGGGGTGAGAACGGGCTCTGGGGCGTCGTAGCCGTGGGCGCCTGCCGGGCATAACGCGACGAGCTCCGGTCGCTCCCAGACCACGGCGCCGCCCGTTGTGCGGGCCATGAACCTCCGCAACGTATCCTCGAGTTCGAGCAGCGAGCCGTACGTGGAGTGATGGTCAAGTTCGGCATTGGTCAGGACCGCGATCTCCGGGGCCAGTTTCAGCAGCGACCGGTCCGATTCATCCGCTTCTACGACGATCCACTCGCCCGTGCCCCAGCTGGCGTTTAGGCCCGTGCTCCGGAGCTCTCCACCGATCACGTAGGCGGGATCAAGTCCTGCCCCGCGCATGGCGTGGACGATCATCGCGGCGGTAGTCGTCTTGCCGTGGGTCCCGGTCACGGCCATGCAGCGGCGCAGCGCCGCGATCTGCGCCAGCAGATCGGCACGGTGCAGCTCCCGGCTCGCGGCGACCCGGCGCTCTGGATTGTCCGGTCCGATGGCGGTGGAGTAGACGACCTCGGCCCCGGGTGGGACATTGGTCTCCGCGTGCCCCACCACCGGCTCGATGCCGTGCTGGCGCAGGCGCTCCATATATGAGGACTCGGCCCGGTCGGAGCCACTCACCCTGGCTCCCAATGTATTCGCCACCAGCGCCAGGCCGCTCATGCCGGCGCCGCCGATGCCCACGAAATGAAGGCTGCGCCCCGAGAAGTCGGCGTCGGTCATCGCGAGTTGGCCGCCGCGAGCACTTCGGCCGCGATCGCCCGAGCGGCGTCGGGGCGGGCGAGCGCGGCAGATGCCCGGGCCATCGCCTCCAGGCGCGAGGGGTCCGCCAGCAGGCCGCCTACCTCCTGGGCCAGCCGCGCCGGGGTCAACTCGCTGTCTGGCACGAGCACCGCCGCGCCGGCTCGCTCCATGTAGCGGGCGTTCTCGGACTGATGGTCGGCTGTGGCGTGGGGATAGGGAATCAGCACCGCCGGCCGGCCGTGTGCGGCGATCTCGAAGATCGAACCACCGGCCCGCGCCACGACGAGGTCGCTGGCCAGCAAAGCCTGCCCGAAGTTGGCGATATAGCCACGCAGGTCGTAGTGAGGACCGGGCGCCGTCAACTCGTTAAGGTCGCGGTCCCCGGCTGCGTGCAGGACCCGAAACCGGGCGCCGGCGAACGCCTCCACGGCTGCTCGGTTGATCGACTTCGCCCCCTGCGATCCACCGAACACGACCACCGCCGTCTCCTCGGGCCCGATCCCAAAGCGCACTCGTGCCGCGGCACGGTCGGTGGCCGGCTCTGGGACGGGACGGCCCGTCACGATGTAGCGCTCACCGGAGCGCCCGGGCAGGGGAAACGCCAGGCATACCCGGCGCGCCAACGGGGCCAGCATCCGGTTGGCCAGGCCCAGGTGGCTGTCGGCTTCCATCAGGACCAGCGGCACTTTCCTAAAGCCCGCCGCCAGGCCGAGCGGAGCGGCGACGTAGCCTCCTGCCCCGAGCGCCGCGCTTGGCCGAACGCCGTCCAGCATGCCGCGTGCCGCGAGTACCGCCCGGGCATCGACGGCTGCCGCACGGGCGGCGGCCAGCGGACGCCCCCGCGGCAGGGGAACGACTGTCAGCGTCCTCAGCTCGTAGCCGGCGGCCGGTACCAGCTCCCGCTCGGCCCGCTCACCGCCGACGAAGATGACGCTCGCGCCCTCAGCCTTCAGCGCCTCGGCTACCGCGAGCGCGGGCACGACGTGCCCGGCGGTCCCGCCGGCGCCGATCACGATCGTCGGCGGGGCGGGACGGCCTGATCCCGCCGGGGTCGTCCGAGGGCCGGGATCGCGAACGGCCGGCGGGATCACCTGTCGGCTCTCCGACCGCCTCCAGGCGCCTCCGTCGTGGCTGAGAGATGTTGAGCAACAGCCCGATCGCGGCCAGCATCACGCAGAGGTTGGTCGGCGCGTAGGAGATGAACGGCAGCGGCACACCGGTGAGCGGGGCGATGCCGAGCACCACAAAGATGTTGAGTATCCCCTGGCACAAGATCAGCGAGGTGAGGCCGGTCGCGAGCAGCTTCGCATAGCGACCCGCCGCCCGCCGGGCGGTGCGCAGGCCGGCGTAGGCGATCATCCCGTACAGAACGACGACCAGACCGACCCCCAGGATGCCTAGCTCCTCCCCGATCACGGCCAGGATGAAATCGGTCTGCGCCTCGGGCAGGTAGAAGACCTTCTGCACCGAGCGGCCCAAGCCGACCCCGAACAGCCCGCCGGAGCCCAGCGCGATCTGGCCCTGCACCGCCTGGAAGCCGGCCGTCGACGCAGCTGACCATGGGTGTAGGAACGAGGTCAGGCGCGCACGCTGATAGGGCTGGGACAGCACGAACAGAACCACCAGCCCCAGAGCCAAGCCGCCCATGAGGGCGAGCTGCCGGAGCGGCATTCCGGCCGCGAGCAGCAGGGCGGCGATCGTGAACGCGATCACGAGCGTCGTTCCCATGTCCGGTTCGACCATGATCAAAAGGCACCCGGGGCCGGCGGCGATGGCAATCGGCGTGATCAGTGGAATCAGCCGTGTCGGCCGGCGCGCGCTCCCGATGCGCTTTGGGTTCTTGGCCAGGTAGTGCGCGACGTAGATGACGAGCGATAGCTTCAACAGCTCGGAGGGCTGGAACTGGATCGGTCCCGCGGCGAACCAGCGCCGAGCGCCGTTGACGTCGACGCCGAAGCCGGGAGCCAGTACCAGCAGCAGGAGGGCCACCGAGCCAAACAGCAGCATCCGGGCCACGCGCTCGTTTAGCAGCTGTAGGCCTCGGCGCGAGAGGACCTGCATGCCCGCCAGGCCGATTGCGCCGAAGATCAGGTACCGCACGAACTCGCCGGCACCGAGGCCGCTGCCGCTGACCACCCCGAGCGGTGACGAGGCGCTGTAGACCATCACCGCGCCGAACGCCAGCAGGCACAGCGTGGCGGTCAGGAGAATGCGGTGCTCAAGTGGCGGCGCCAGGCGGCGGGATCGAGGCTTCGTGCGCTCCGCTTCGCCCACTGACGCCCGGCCGCGCGCCGGCCGGCGGCTCGGAGCCGCCGCGGCCCCCGGCATCAGTCCGCCTCCACAAGCGCCTTGAAGTGCTCGCCGCGGGCCTCGAAGTCCGGGTACTGGTCATAGCTCGCGCAGGCGGGCGACAGCAGCACCGTGTCTCCTGGTTGGGCCACGCTGCGGGCGGCGCGAAGCGCGCGCTCGAGGTCGGAGAGCTCGCGCAGAGGCACTCGCGCGGGGCGCAGGGCGAGAGCAAGCTCCCCCTGCGCCTCTCCGATCAGGTAGACCGCCCGGCAGCGCTCAGCGACGAGCGGCGCGAGTGCGGTGAAGTCCTGGTGCTTGCCGCGGCCGCCGGCGATCAGATGGACACCGCCCTCATACGCACGCAGCGCGACCACCGTCGAGGCTACGTTCGTCGCCTTCGAGTCGTTGACGTATGCGACGCCGTCTCTCACCGCCACCAGCTCGAGACGATGTGCGACGCCCTGAAAGGTCTCCAGCCCAGAGGCCACCGCGGCGGTGTCGACGCCGCGGGCCAGGCAGACCGCCGCCGCGGCCATCGCGTTCTCGGCATTGTGCATCCCCGGAAGCGACAGCTGCTCGAGTTCGACGAGCGGGTCATCGCGCCACCAGAGGCGCCCTTCGCGCAGGGTCAGCGGCGACTCCCGGCCGCCCCCGAAGAGGATGCGGCGGGCCTTGCCGCCGATCTGGCCCAGCTTCGCCCCAGCCGGCAGGATCGCCACGTCATTCTCGTCCTGGTTGGCGAATAAGCGGAGCTTCGCGGCGACGTATGCCTGGAAGCTTCCGTGACGGTCGAGGTGGTCTGGGGCAAGGTTGAGCAGCACCGCCGCCTCGGGAGCGAAGGTCTCGGTGTCTTCGAGCTGGAACGAAGAGGCCTCACAGACGACCGTCCCATCCGGGTCCAGCGACCCTGGTAGGGAGCTTGCGGCAGTGCCGACGTTGCCGGCTACGGCCACGGGCAGGCCGGCCCGGCGGTGGATATGCCCAATCCATTCGCTGGTCGTGGTCTTGCCGTTGGTGCCCGTCACCGCGATGAACTCGTTCGGAATGAGTCGCCAGGCCAGCTCGAGCTCTCCGAACACGACCAGGCCCCGCTGGCGCGCCGCGCGGACCGCTGGCGCGTCACTGGGGACGCCGGGGCTCTTGATGAGCGTCCTGGCGCGGGCGGCAAGTACGTCGCCTGACGCATCGAGGTGGACTTCGACGCCCGCCTCCGAAAGCCTCCCCGCCGCCTGGGCCAGCCGTGGATCGTCGCCGGCGCCCGCATCGCAGCCGATCACCTCCTCCCCGCGGGCGCGCAGCGCCAGCGCCGCCGCCACGCCCGAGCGGGCGAGGCCGACGACGAGGTAGGGGCCGCCCGGCAGCGGTGGGCGGGGCTTCACTTGATGCTCAGCTGATACACCGTGAAGCCGATCGCCGCGCACGCCGCCGCGATGATCCAGAAGCGGAGGATGATCTTGGTCTCCGACCAACCCTGGAGCTCGAAGTGATGGTGGATCGGGGTCATCAGGAACACGCGCTTGCGGAAGGCCTGAAACGAGACCACCTGGATCATCACCGAGACCACCTCCAGCACGAAGACGCCGGCGAGCAGGATCAGGATCACCTCCGTCTGCGTCATCACCGCCAATCCGGCGATGGCCCCACCCAGCGCCAGCGATCCCGTGTCGCCCATGAAAATGCTGGCCGGAAAGCTGTTGAACCACAGAAAGCCGATGCACGCTCCGACCAGGCACGCGGCCAGCATCGTGAGATTGCTATCGCCGGCGGTGATGTATGTGATGCCGATGTATGCCAGCAGCACGATCGCCGCACAGCCCGCGGCCAGCCCGTCGAGCCCGTCGGTGAAGTTGACGGCGGTGGTTGTTCCGGCGACCACCAGGTAGATGAAGATCACGTAGGCCGGGCCGAGGTCGATGTCGACGTCGACGAAGCGAAACCGCACGGCTTCTGGAAGCCCGAGCTTCTGCGTCGCCACCCACCACAATCCCACCGAGATCGCGACCGTGATGACGAGCTTCGACCGCGCGCGTAGGCCCAACGAGCGGCGCTTGACGATTTTGGTGTAGTCGTCGATGAAGCCCATCAGCGCACACGCAACCGTCACTCCGAAGACGCCCATCGACTGCCAGTCCCGCCTCGAGAGCACCAGGAACGGCACCGCGATCGCGGCGAGGATGATGATCCCGCCCATCGTCGGCGTGCCGGCCTTGTGCTTGTGCCCCTGCGGTCCCTCCTCGCGTATGTTCTGGCCAAACTCGCGCTGTCGGAGGAACTCGATGAACTTGGGGCTCAGGAACAGGCACATCAGGAGTGATGCCGTGCCCGCGATCAGCACCCTCCCCGAGATCGAGCCGCTGACGGCCGCCAGCGCCGGCATCAGCGCGGCCCTGCAGTGAGCGACTGCGACACGAGCTCGAGCCCTACCCCGCGCGAGCCCTTGACCAGCACAACGTCCCCCGCCTGGACCAGCTCGGGCACGAGCGCAGCGGCCTCGCCGGCATCCGCCACCGAATAGGCCTCACCGCCAAACCGCTCGGCGATCGCGGCGGCCAGCGGTCCAACGCTCACCAGCACGTCGATCCCGGCCTCGGTGGCGCACTCCCCGATCTGGGCATGAAATTCCCACTCGGCCTCTCCCAGTTCGAGCATGTCACCGAGCACGGCCACCGTCCGCGAACCCGCGCTGCCGTCGGCCGTGGTCGCCAGGTCGTCGAGCGCGGCGCGCATCGACATGGGATTGGCGTTGTAGCAGTCGTCGATCAAGATGGCGCCGTCCGCCAGCGCGATTCGCTGGCCGCGGGAGGGCGAGAAAGCAACCTCCACACGGCCCCGTGGCGTCACGCCAGCTGCGCCCGCGGCGGCCACCGCAGCCAACAGGTTGGTTCGTAGGTGCGCCTGCGTGAACGGCACCTCGAGCTCGACGCTGCGGCCGGCGAGATCGATCTCCACGTGACCGGCGCGGCCGCCGTCCTCGGCTGAGATGAGCTGCACGTCGCCGCCCGCGCCGAAGGTGACGGTTGTGATATCGCTGCGGAGGTGTGGGGCCAGCAGCGGCTCGCCGGCTGGGACCACGGCGATGGCGCCCGGCTCAAGCGCGGCGATCAGCTCCGCCTTGGCGGACGCGATCGCCTCCAGGCTTCCCAGCAGCTCCAGGTGTACCGGCCCCACGTTGACAATCACCGCCACATCGGGCCGCGAGATCGCTGCCAGCTCGGCGATTTGCCGCGGGCCGCGCATCGCGTGCTCCAGCACCAGAATCTCGGTCTCCGCGGGCGCCGCCAGGATCTCGAGCGGCAGCCCGATCTCCGTGTTGAAGTTGGCGCGCGAGGCCACCGTCCGCCGCGAAGGAGCGAGCAGCGCGAGCAGCAGGTCCTTGGTCGTGGTCTTGCCGGTAGAGCCGGTTATTCCGATGACGGTTGCGTCGAGGCTCTGGCGCCAGGAAGCCGCCAGGCGCTGGAGCGCCTGCAACGGGTCATCCGCCGCTAAGAGCACTCCGGGTGCCGCACAGCGCGCGGCCTCCGCGTGCTCCGCAGTCACGAGCACCCCCCAGGCACCAGCCGCCAGGGCGGATGCCGCGAAGCGCCCGCCGTCGACGCTTCCGCCTCGCAGGCCGACGAACAGCGCACCGGGCCCGGCGTCACGTGAGTCGATCGTGATTCTCTCCGGACCGGTCGCGGCGGGCGGCGGACCGAGCATTCGCGTGCCGGCCGCCAGGGCGACCCGCTCCGGGCTCCAGTTCCTCACCGGGCCGCGAGCACCCCGCGCAGGACCTCTCGCGCCACGGTCACGTCATCAAAAGGGATTCTGCGACCGGCCTCGAATTCCTGGCCCTGCTCGTGACCCTTGCCGGCGATCAGCACCACGTCGCCCCGCTGGGCTCCCTGGATCGCCAGCGCGATGGCCTCGTGCCGGTCCGCGTTGTGCTCAACGTCCCCGCCGGCGCCGGCCAGGATCTCCTCGATGATCGCATCGGGATCCTCCGAGCGGGGATTGTCCGAGGTCACAATCACCCGGTCAGCCATCGCCGTGGCGATCGTTCCCATGATCGGTCGCTTGCCTCGGTCGCGGTCGCCGCCGCAACCGAACACGAGGTGGACGCGGCCGTCGGCCATCGCGCGCGTGGCCTGGAGCACGTTCTCAAGCGAGTCGGGGGTGTGCGCGTAGTCGACCAACACCGCAAATGGCTGGCCCTCGTCGACGGTCTCGAACCGGCCTGGGACCTGACCGGAGGAAGCGATCACCTTGGCGGCAGCCTTCGCAGGGACGCCCAGCGTGCGCACGACGGCGAACGCTGCGAGCACGTTGGACACGTTGAAGCGGCCAGCGAGCGGGGAGCGGAGCTCGACCGGGCCTTCCGGAGTCACGACCTCGAAGCGCGAGCCGCCCAGATCGGTCTGCAGCACACGCGCGCGGTAGGTCGCCGGGCGATCGAGCGCGAACGTGATCGCACTCCCGAGCGCCGCCGCGAGCCTGGCGCCGTAGCCATCATCGGCGTTCACGATCGCGTGCCGCGGACGGCATTCGACGAACAGGCGCCGCTTCGCGGCGAAGTACGCCTCCATCGTCTTATGGAAGTCGAGGTGGTCTTGGGTCAAGTTCGTGAAAACTGCCGCGGCGAAGTGGATCGCGTCGGCGCGATGCAGCTCGAGAGCGTGCGACGAGACCTCCATTACGCAGGCCTCGTCGCCGGCGTCGAGCATCGCCCTGAACGTCCGCTGGAGGTCGATAGCCTCGGGTGTCGTGCGGTGCACCCCGTGCTCGACGCCGCCGATCACGCTCTTGACCGTGCCGAGCAGCCCGGTCCGGCGGCCATTCGCCTCGAGCAGGGCCCGGACCAGGAACGCCGTCGTCGTCTTACCGTTGGTGCCGGTGACACCGATAACCTCAAGCGAGCTCGTCGGGTCGCCGTAGAACGCCGCGGCGGCGGGGGCCATAGCCGCGCGCACCGACTCGACCAGGATCTCGGGAACGCCCAGCTCAAGCGGGCGCTCGACGACCAGCGCTACCGCCCCTTTGGCGATCGCCTCGTCGGCGAACTCGTGCCCGTCACGAGTGAAGCCGGGAACACAGAAGAACAACGTGCCGGGCTCAACCTGGCGGTTGTCGTAGGCGAGGTTCGTGATCTTGACAGTCCCCGCGGCCGCGGGAACTCCCGGGATCACTCCATCCAAGCGCATCGCAAGCAGAGAGTACTTGCGGGGGTGGCGGCCGCAGCAGGCGTCTCGTGCACGCCAAGGCTTTATTGCACTGCAAATTGGAGTGTGTGGTCTTCGGCGCTGTCCGATCGCCTGAACGGCGGATATGCGGAAAATGCAGCGTTTTTGTGGCACGAGCGGGGACCTGTCCAATGCACGGAAATCTGGTCAGAGAAGCCCCACTACCGTGCCCGCGTCGTCCGATGACGCTTGCCCGAGACCTCGCTGGGATCGATGTCGTTCTCGAGGATGTGAGAGCAGCAAGGGGACGGCTGTTGCTGATCGAGGGCGCGGCGGGGCTTGGCAAGAGCACGCTTCTGGTGGAGATCGCGCGGCTAGCGGCCATCCGCCGATTCACGATCGGCTCGGCGCGTGCGCGTCGTCAGCAGCCGGACGGCGCCGGGTCGCTGATCGACACCGCGCTTGCCCATGCCCAGATCGCGCGACCGCACAGAGCCGGCGAGCAGTTGCTCGAACGACTGACCGCCCGAGCGCCGCTCGGCCTCCTGATCGACGACGCCCACCTCGCCGACAGAGACTCGCTGTGCATTCTGGCCTCGCTCGCTGAGCAGATGGGAGAACAGGCGCTGCTGCTAGCGATCACCTTGCGCCCCGGCCGCCTGGAGGGAGATGCCCGAGAGCTGATCGAGGGGTTGTCAGCGCTGCGGCACGCGCTGCGGATAACGCTGCGTCCCCTCTCGCCGGACGGATCGGCAGAGCTGATTCTGCAGGCTCTGCCTCATGCCACCGATGAGTTCTGTGCCGAGTGCGCGGAGCTGACTGGCGGAAACCCGCGGCTGCTCAGCGAGCTCGTAACGTGGATCTCCGTCAACCACCTGGAGCCCGTTGCCGGCACTCCGACCAACGCCCTGCAGCCGGTCCCGCACCGGGCGATCCGAACGTTCGTGCGCGAGCAGCTCGAAGAGCTGGGCGCCGACGCTGTCGCCGTGGCGTCGGCGGTGGCGCTGGCCGAACGGGACCTGACCCTCACGGAGGTCTCGCGGATCGTGGACTTGGACCCGGAGCGGAGTCTGCAGGCCGTCGATGCGCTGCTCGAGAGCGGCATGCTCGCGGCCGGCGACCCGCTGACATTCGCGGTGCCGATCGTGGCGTACTGTCTACGGGCCGAGACCCCGCCGGCGTTGGCCGCGGATCTGCGTCGGGGGGTCGCCGAGCTCGCTGCCGCGAGCGGCCAGGGGACCCGTGTCAGCGCCCATCATCTGATGCTCGCGCCGCCGACCGGGAACCAGCGCGTGATCGACCAGCTCGTCGAGCTCGCCGACCACGAGATGCAGGAGGGCAATCCGGACGACGCGCAGATGCTGATCAGGCGCGCCCTGGCTGAGGGCACCGACGATCGGCACGCCCAGTCGCGCCTGTTGGTGCGGCTTGGGCACGTGAATCTGCTGCAGGGGCGGCCGTCGTCGGCCGTCTCGATCGCTGCCGGTGTGGCGGGATTGAACGAGGATCGCGATCGCGCCGATGCGTTTTTGAAGCTGGGACTCGCGCAGGTCGTCGCGGGGTCGCCGAGGGAGGCTTGCGTAGCGTTCGACGCTGCATCTGACAGCGTCGATGCCGACGATCCGCTGCACAGCCACGCCGAGGCGAAGCGCGCGCTCGCTGGCCTGCTCGTGCCGGAGGTTCGCGATAGCGCGCTCGCTCGCGTCGAGGCGCTGAGCTGCTCACCAGATGCCGCGAGGGAGTCCTGGGGCGCCGAGATGCTGCTCGCCAACGCGTGGCAGCGATTGTGCGCGGGCGCGCCACACCGCGAGGCCGTGGCCATGACGCACCGTGCGCTTGCCATTCACGACGGCGACAGCGCAGCGCTCGGCCGGTACTTCGACACGGCGGCCGCGGCACTGTTGGCGTTGGCGGATGACTTCGAAATGACCGAGCGCGTGCTGGTCCGGGCCGGAGAGGCAGCTCGATCGGCCGGCTCACTGCTCGCGGAGCACAACCTGGAGCTAGCGCAAGCGCTGGCGTTGCTGCACCGAGGGCGCGTTCGTGACGCCGCTGAGCGCTGCGTGCCCCTGGTCACGCCAGACGTGGACGGGGCCCACTTCAATCGCGTCGCCGCGGCGGCGATGCTCGCGACTGCCCTGCACGAGCAGGCCCTCACATCGCAGGCCGAGATAGTTCTGGAGAACGCGCTCGGTTGGGCGAGCTCGCAGGAGGTTCCGCAGCTGTTCCTGCTCGAGGCTAAGTCGCGCGTATGCCTTCAGCAGGGCCGCCTGGCGGACGCCCTCAGCGCGGTCCACGAGGCCGCGGCGTTAGCCACGTCGTTCGGGATCGCCAATCCGGCGGTAACGGCATGGCAATTGATCGCGGCACTCTGCTACGCCCGCTCGGGCGACGGACGCCGCGCCTATGAGCTCGCGGAGGAGGCGGTAGCGGTCGCTGAGATGTTCGGTACGGCGCGGGCGAAGGCCTTAACGCTGAGGATTCAGGCGGGGATCCGCGGGGGGCTGGTCGAGCTCGAGTGCTTGGAGGCGGCGGAAACGGAGCTCGAGTCCTCCGGCGTCGCGCTCGAGCAAGCCAAGGTGCTCGTGGCATTCGGATCGGCGCTCCACCGCGCCGGCCACGACCATGCCGCGCGCATCCGTCTGCGCCGGGGAATCGAGTTGGCGGACAGGCTTGGTGCACAGCGGGTCTCGCGTCGCGGCCTCGCCGCACTGCTCGCCGCCGGCGGGCGCCCACGACGCGCAAGGCTGACCGGGCCCGAGGCCCTGACCGCGGCCGAGCGTCGCGTAGTCGAGCTGGCGGCCGCCGGAGCCAGCAACCCCGAAATCGCAGAAGCGCTCGTCGTGACTCGCAAGACGGTCGAGTGGCACCTGCACAAGGCGTTCGTGAAGCTCGGCGTGAACTCACGCGAGGACCTGGCCAGGGCGATGTCGATGGTTGTATAGAGCTCCACAGTCGGACCAGCGCCCTCATCTCTCCTCGTGAGAAAGGCTGCTCGGGAGCCGTTGGTTTGACGCGTGAATCCGGACGCTCAGCCAAAGGCCTCCTCCGCCGCCAATGCACCGATCGCAGCGCGCGAGATCGGACACCCGCGCTGAGATGTGCGGAATCGCTGGACAGATTCGCGGTGACGGAACGCAGGTAGAGCGCTCAACCTTGGAACGCATGTGCGCCGCGTTGGCCCACCGCGGTCCCGATGCGCGCGGCATCCACGTCGAGGAAGGGGTCGGGCTGGGGATCCAGCGGCTGCGCGTGATTGACCTCGCCACCGGTGACCAGCCAATCTTCAACGAAGATCGGACGATCGCCGTGGTGCTTAACGGCGAGATCTACAACTTCCGTGAGTTGCGCGCGCGCCTACGCAGGGCGGGTCACACCTTCGCCACGGAGGGAGACACGGAAGTGATCGTGCATCTATACGAGGAGCTCGGCCCGAGCTGCGTAAAGGAGCTGCATGGGATGTTTGCCTTCGCGCTCTGGGATCAGCGGGTGCGCCGCCTACTCCTGGCTCGTGACCGCGCGGGTAAGAAGCCTTTGTTCTACTGCTGCCATCACGGCCTGCTGAGCTTCGCCTCGGAGCTCGGGGCCCTGATGCAGGACCCGGAGGTGCCGCGCGAGCTCGACCACCGCGCGCTGGACGCGTATCTCGCGTACCGCTGGGTCCCGGCGCCACGCTCGGCGTTCGTGGCGGTGAAAAAGCTCGAACCGGCCTGCTTGCTCACCTTCGACGGCGCACGACCGCACATCGAGCGTTACTGGCAGCTGAACTTCGTCGACAAGCGGCCGGTCGAAGCCCCGGATCAGCTTCACCGCGAGATCAGAGACCGCATCAGGGATGCAGTCAGGCGGCGGATGATCTCTGACGTGCCGCTGGGGGCGTTCCTCTCCGGCGGAGTGGACTCGGGCGCTGTTGTCGCAGCGATGGCGGAACACTCCTCCCGGCCCGTGAGGACGTTCTCGATCGGCTTCACCAACGACGAGTACAACGAGCTGCCCGCCGCGAGGGAGGTGTCGCGTCGGTTTGACACTGACCATCACGAGTACGTGGTGGAGCCGGACGCGATTGAGATCATCCCGAAGATCGTCCGGCACTATGGCGAGCCGTTCGCCGACGCTTCCGCGGTACCGAGCTTCTACCTGGCCGAGATGGCCAGCCGCGAGGTGACGGTGGCGCTGAACGGCGACGGCGGCGATGAGACGTTTGCCGGCTACAGCCGCTACCGCGCACAGCTGTTGCTTGCGCGACTAGATGCCGCACCAGCTTCGGTCCGTCGCACGTTGGGGCGAGCGGCCTCGCTGCTGGGGGCAAGCGGCCGGATCGACAGCTCCGCGAACCGGATGCGGAGATTGGCGCTGACGGTCGACCTCGATCCGGCGGCGCGCTACATCGCGTATATGACGCACCTCAACGGGCTCGATCGCGAACGGCTCTATACCCCCGCCTACCGCGAGCTGGTCGATGACCGCGCGGTCGCGGACGTGATTGCGAGGCCCTGGCGCGAGTCGCGTGCGGACAACCTCCTTGACCGCATGCTCGAGGTCGATACCGCGACCTATCTTCCTGACGACCTGCTGACGAAGATGGACATCGCGACGATGGCCTTCTCGCTTGAGGCTCGCTCGCCGCTGCTCGATCACGAGTTCATGCAGTTCGCGGCCTCGCTGCCGCCAACTTGCAAACTCGAGCGCCGCGCGCACAAGCCGGCGCTGCGCGGAGCCCTGCGGGGCTGGCTCCCCGATTCGATTCTGGACGCTCCCAAACGCGGCTTTCGGCTGCCCATACACGACTGGTTCCGGAATCAGCTCTACGGATATGCGCGCGAGGTGCTGCTCGACGAAGCCAGCGTCGGCCGAGGCATGTTCGAAGCGCCATACGTGCAAAGCCTGATCGAGGACCACGCCCAGCATCGAGCGGACAACTCACAGGCGATTTGGACGCTCTTGATGTTCGAGTTGTGGCACCGATTGATCGTCGAGGCTCCAACCACGCCAGCAGTAGCGGCGTGACCGGAGAGCCACCGTGAGCGGCAGACGCAAGATCCTCTCAGTCGTGGGCGCGCGTCCCAACTTTGTGAAGATGGCGCCGATCATCGCGCAGCTGCGGCAACGCTCAGATCAGTTCGAGAGTTTGCTGGTTCACACCGGCCAGCACTACGACAAGGACATGTCGGAGGTGTTTCTCGAGCAGCTCGGGATCCCGGAGCCCGATTACAACCTCGACGTGGGCTCGGGCTCCCACGCGCAGCAGACTGCCCGAGTGATGGAGCGCCTGGAGCCCGTGATGTTGGATTGGGAGCCCGATCTGGTGCTCGTTCCCGGCGACGTCAACTCGACGGTGGCCGCTGCGCTCGTGGCGGCGAAGCTCCTCGTCCCGCTGGGACACGTCGAGTCAGGCTTGCGATCGTTCGACCGCACGATGCCAGAGGAGATCAACCGCGTGGTGACCGATCAGCTCGGCCAGCTGCTGTTCACCCATTCTCCGGAAGCGGCCGACTATCTGGCCGCCGAGGGAATCCCACTAGAACGCGTGTACTTCATCGGCAACACGATGATCGATACGCTCGTCGCCCTGCGCGAGCGGATCGAAGCCTCACACGCGGCTGATCGCCTGGGTCTCGAGAAAGGTCGGTTCGTACTCGTGACGCTCCACCGCCCTGCGCTCGTAGACGGCCCCGCGCTCGCCGACACCGTCACGAACCTCGAGGCGCTGTCCGAACAGCTACCAATCGTGTTCCCGACGCATCCCCGGGCCCAGAAGGCAATCGAAAGCTTGGGGCTCAGAACGCCTTCGGAGCGCTTGCGGCTGCTCGAGCCGCTTGGCTATCTGGACTTCATGTCGCTCGTGTCCACAGCTAAAGCGGTGCTAACCGACTCCGGCGGCATCCAGGAGGAGACGACCTACCTCGGCGTACCCTGCTTCACCCTGCGCGATAACACCGAACGACCGGTGACCGTCAGCGCCGGCACCAACACACTGCTCGGACGCGCGCCGCACCGGATCGCGGAGATCCCGGAGCTGGTGGCACGCGGTCCCGCCCGTGCCCCAAGCCCCCCGGAGCTGTGGGACGGGCGCGCGGCAGAGCGGCTGGTGGATGTGCTGGCATGCAACAACTCCGTCCCAGGGCAGTGGGCGCCTGGCGCCGCCGGCGCGCTCGTCGGCTAGCGCGCCGCCGCGATGGCGTACTCGATCGCGGCTTCGAACGCACTCGCCATGCGGTCGTAGTTGAAGTGCGCGGCATCGGCTCGCGCCTGCGTGCCGAGCCGAGATGCCACGGATGCGTCGCTCAGCAGCGCATGCATGGCGTCCGCCAACGCAGACGGATCGCGCTCTGGCACGACGTAGCCGTTCTGTCGATCGCGGACCAGGCCTCCGGCGGCGGCGCCGAGGCTCTCGGTGGCGATTACCGGCACGCCGGCGTGCATCGCCTCGTTGACGACCAAACCCCACGGCTCCTTGCCCCCGGGGATCGTGATCGACGGAAGCACCAGGCAGCGGGCGCGGGCGAGCTCGGCCGGCAGCTGCTCCTGAGAGACGTAGCCCGCGAACGACACGCCGCCGATCGCCGCAGCGCGCGATTTCAGCTCCTCCTCCAGAGACCCGTTTCCCACCAGACGCAGCTCGGCGCCGAGATCCCGCACTGCCGAGAACGCCTCGAGCAGATCGCGGACGCCCTTGCGCTGCTCGAGTTGTCCGATGAACAGCACCAGCGGACGCCCGTTGCCCACCGGTTGAACAGCCGTGAAGCGATTTGCGTCCACGGCCTGGCCGGCCACGAAGATCTTCGCCGGGTCGACCCCGGAGACGGCACTGAGGAACTCCTTGACGTGCTCGCCATAGGCCACGATCGCACCGACGTCCCGGTACAGGGCTTCGACAACCGGACGGCTCAGCCGGTGAAACGACGTCGTCGGGTGCTGCCACATCCCGGTCCACAGGACGAATGGCACGCCGCGAAGCTTGCAGGCCGCATACAGCGAGGAGAGCATCACGCGCCCGTTCAGGTTCTTGACCACCGCGTCGTAGCGCTGTCGGTTGATCTGCAGCGGTAGCGTCGGCAGAAACGCCTCCGAGCCAATCCGCATCCGGGGCAGCTCGATGCGTCGAAAGTCACCGTCCCTCGCGAGCGGAATCCGGCTGTTCCACCAGCGATCGCGCTGGTCGGAGAAGAAATAGAAGTCCGCCTCCGTGCGACGGGCGAGCTCCTCGAACAGGGGCTTGCGGTAGTGCGGGCAGAAGTAGTCGACGAACGCGATCCGGCGCCTGGAGGGCATCAGCTGGCCGACCGGCGGTGACGATTCGGAGCGCTTCCGAGAAAATTGCCGGGTGCCGCACGTTGGTCGGGCGGAAAGCAATGTGCGGAATCTGCGGGATCTTTGGCTTCGGTGATCACTTCGTGGCCTCTCAGGAGGTCGTGGTGGCGATGCGCGACACGCTGGTACACCGCGGTCCCGACGACCAGGGCGCGTGGACTTGCACCAACGCACGGGTCGCGCTGGGCCATCAACGCCTGTCAATCGTCGATCTTTCCGCCGCCGGCCATCAGCCGATGGCAAACGAAGCCGGCGATACGTGGATCGTCTATAACGGCGAGGTCTACAACCACGAGCAGCTCCGCCGCGAGCTTGAGGCCGCGGGACACAGCTACCGCTCACGTACCGATACCGAGACCGTGCTTCATCTCTACGAGGAGCTCGGCAGCCGGTGCGTCGAGCGCCTGGACGGAATGTTCGCGTTCGCGATCTGGGACGGGCGGCGGCGCGAGCTGTTCCTGGCACGCGACCGGATCGGCGTCAAGCCGCTCTACTATCGCCACACCCCGGACGGATTTCTGTTCGCCTCGGAGGTGCGGGCGATCCTCGCTCATCCGGCAGTCTGTCCCGAGCTTGACGAGGAGTCGCTCTTCCACTACTTGACGTTCGCCTTTACCCCGGCGCCGCGGACGATGTATGCCGGCATCAACAAGCTCGCGCCGGCGGAGCGGATGACCGTCCACGCGGATGGCTCAATCGACCGGGAGCTGTACTGGACGCCGTTCTCCTCCGACGCTGCTGCGGTCGCCGCGTCGATGTCCGAGCTCGAAGCCGAGCAGCATGTCCTCGACCTACTGCGCAGCTCGGTGCGCAAGCGCATGATGTCCGACGTCCCGTTCGGCGTGTTCCTTTCGGGCGGCGTTGACTCCTCCACAAACGTCGCGCTGATGGCGGAGGTCAGCTCCGAGCCCGTCCGCACCTACTCAATTGCCCCCCAGCAGTACGACGCATATGACGAACTCGACTACGCTCGCTCCGTAGCGGCGTGGTGTGGCAGCGACCACCACGAGGTCACGATCGGACTGCAGGACCTGCTCGACTTCCTCCCCCAGCTGCCTGTCTACCAGGACGAGCCGCTGTCGGATTGGACCGGCATCTCCCAATACTTCGTCACCAAGCTGGCCCGCGAGACGGGGACGGTCGTGGTGCAGGTCGGAGAAGGCGCCGATGAAATCTTCCACGGCTATCGGGGGTACGCGCAACATCGGCATTTCGTGCTTCCGTTCCAGCGCCTGCTCCCACGTTCGGCGCGGATCGTCACGGCGCGCGCCGCCGTCACGGCATCGCAGCGGGCCGGGCGCTTCACGAGGCACACCGATGCGCTCCAGGACGCGGCGGACAACTCGATTCCCTTCAGAGGAGGCGGACTGTGCTTTCGCGGTCCCTTGAAGCACGCGGTGCTGACCGATCCCTACCGCTTTCCGCCGTCTTACGCGATTCCCGAACGGCACTGGCGCGATAGCGAACGAATCCAGCACGGCGCCGACGTGTTCCAGAAGATGTCCTACCTGGAGCTCAAGCAGCGCCTCTCCGAGCTGCTGCTGATGCGCATGGACCGTGTGACGATGGCCTGCTCGGTCGAGGGCCGCGAGCCGTTCCTCGACCATCGCCTGGTCGAGTTCGTGATCGCGCTACCACCCGCGCTCAAGTACCGACGTGGCGTCGGCAAAATCGTACTCAAGCGTGCCGTTCGCGACCTGCTGCCGCCCGAAGTCACCGCGCGCAAGAAGCAGGGATTTGGCACCCCCATCAAGGAATGGTTGCGCGGGTCGTTCGGCGCCGAGGCGCACCGGACGGTCCGCGAGTCAGCGTTGCGCGAGCGCCAACTGCTCGATTACGCCCTACTCGACCGTCTGTTCGCCGAGCACCAGAGCGGCAAGGCCGACTGGAGCATCCAGCTGTGGAACGTCTACAACATCAGCCGTTGGCACGACCACTGGATCGCTGGCCGCCCGGCGGCCTGAGCCGTGGCGGAGTTGCTTGGCCCGCACGCCTTGACCGCGCGCACTGCATCCCGGGAGGGCGGAAATAAGTGGGAATCGACTTGCGCGTCTTGGCCCTCGGTGCGATCTTGCGACCTCGGAGCCAGGTGCGATCCGAACGTTCCGCCACGGGTCGGTGGCGACCGTGGGAGACGTCACCGACAAGGCTCGGAAAGGCTGATAGAGCGAGCGGACCTCGCGACTCTCTCGCTCCGCCGGCGCGTCAGCGGCTGACGAGTATTCCACGCCAGAAGAATCAACGCCGCCGAACCGTTCTATCGGAGAATGCCGCGGGTCGTCAGCAGAGCGGGGAGCTCGTGACCGATCAAGCGACGGTGCGGAGGGCGCAGCCAACCGTGTTGCCTCGCCCGTTCCACGAGGTCCCTGTCTCCACAGGGCAGCTCGTCGCCTTTTCCGGCGTGTGGCGGTCCTTCGGACGAGGGACGCGCCGGAAGGTGATCCTGCGCGACGTGAGCCTATCCGTGGCGCCAGGTACGGCCACGTGCATCGGGGGCCAGAATGGCGCGGGCAAGACGACTCTGTTGCGGATTGCCAGCGGGATGCTCGCGCCCGACGCTGGCCTGGTGACCGTCGACTCGATGAGCCCCCAACACAACTGGCGCGAGTTCCACCGTCGAATCGGCTTCCTGTCGGCCGGTGACCGCGGCCTGTACGCCCGCCTGAGCGTGAGCGGCCACCTCGAGTTCTGGTCCGAGATCGCGTTTGTGCCCCGGCGCGAGCGCAAAGAGGCGATCGACCATGCGCTCGAACGCTTCGGGCTTGCGGATCTGGCTGGACGGCGTGCCGACCGGCTGTCGCAAGGGCAGCGCCAGCGACTGCGGCTTGCGCTGACGGTCGTCCATCGACCGAAGCTCCTGTTGCTCGACGAGCCCCAGAACAGCCTCGATCATGAGGGCCTGGAGATGCTCGCCGCCGCCGTTCGCGAAGCGCTCAGTCGCATGGGTGCGGTGATCTGGTGCTCGCCGCTGGGTGAGGAGCAGCCGATCGAGTTCGATCGGCTGCTGGTGCTCCAGGAAGGCCAGCTCAGGCCCGTATGAACGTCGTCGCGCAATATGCCGAGGCGATGCTTGCCACCGTCAAGCGCGACGCGAGGATCTATTTTAGCTACCGGCTCCGTCTGGGCTCCCAGATCCTCGGCACGCTGCTGACGCTGACGATCTTCTTCTACGTTTCCAAGCTCGTACGCAGCCACGCCGTCGGGCACCACGCGACCTACTACGAGTTCGTCGTGATCGGCCTCCTGATCATGTCGGTGCTGCACGCGGGGCTGACGCTCTCGGCGTTGGTGCGCATGGAGCTGTTGGCAGGAACCTTCGAGCGGCTGCTGATCTCACCTCTGGGACCGGTGGGCGGCGCAGTGTCCATCGCCGTTTTCCCGATCGTGTTCGCAATCGTCCTCTCGGGCGTCATGCTCGCCGTGGCAGCCGGCGTCTACGGGATACCAATCGACGCTGCCGGCATACCCCTCGCACTCTTGGTCTCCGTCCTCGGCGGGGTCGCGTTTGCGGCGATCGGGCTCTTGTTCGTCGCCGGGCTCCTCGCGTTCAAGTCTTCGACGGGCGCCACCTGGGCGATCGCTGCCTTGAGCCTTTCCGCCGGGGTGTACTTTCCGGCAGCGCTTTTTCCAGGCTGGATCCGATGGGTCTCCCAGGTACAGCCACTCACGCCGGCGGTCGACCTTCTCAGGCGCGAGCTCGTCCACACGGCGTCTCGGCAGCCGGTCTGGCTCGAGCTGGTGAAGCTGGGCGGCTTCGCCCTCGTCCTGATGCCTGTGGCGATGGTCGCCCTCTGGCAGGCCGTGAAGCTGGCCCGGCACCGCGGCACGATCATGGAGTACTGATCGTGCCCGTGGCTCGCCTGACTGGCTCGATCGAAGACGACCATCAAGTTTGGGCGTTGCAGGCTTTCGGCCTGTCGGTGCGGTCGAGCCTTCCGCTGATTGGATCGCTGCCAGGACCGGTGGAGGTGAACGGCAGCGTGGTTGAGGTCGGGGAGCTCGATCCAGATGACGACGCCAGAACCGCCCTCGACGGGGCGATGCTCGTGGAGCGCCGCCTTGATGACGGCTCTCTGGTGATGCGCATCACTCGCGATGAAGCCGGCGGCTACCGGATCGACACGTCCCGGCACGGTACGTTCACGATCAGCTCCGACGGCTCGACGATCTCGTGCGGAGACCTGGTGGATCCGGCGTGGGAATGGCACCGTCCCCTGTACGCGCAGGCACTCCCGCTGGCGGCGGTGCTCCAGGGGTTCGAGCCCTTGCACGCCAGCGCAGTCGCCCTAATGGGTCACGCCATCGCCTTTGTCGCTCCATCCGGGATGGGGAAGACTTCGCTCGCCGTGCATCTCGTCGCGCGCGGCGCGAGGCCGGTTGCCGACGACGTGGTGTCGCTCGAACGCCATGAGAGCATGCTCCTGGCACACCCGGGCGTCGCGCTGGCCAACATTGCCAGCGATCAGATGGAAGCTCTGTCGCGGGCGCCCGGCAGCCGGCTCGGAAGGCGGGTCGGAACGAGCGACAAGGTCCACGTCGAGATGGCGAACATGCAGCCCGAGCCTCTGCCCCTCGGCGCCATCTTCTTCCTTCGCCGCTCCGAGCGGACACCGCGGATATCGTTCGAGCGCGCAGAGCCGCCGGATCCGCGGGACCTCCTTGGCGCCACATTTATTTGGCACGTGCTCGAGCCTGCGCGCCTGGTGAGGCAGCTCGAGACGTGCGTCGAGATATCAGCATCGGTGCCGGTGTTTCGACTGCTCGCTCCGGTTAGCGCGTCCCCGGCATTGCTTGCGGCTGCCGTCGAGCGCCGCCTCAAGAGCCTCGTCGTCGGCGGCACGGCTCAGAGCTCGAGCAGCTTCGACTCCTGAAACCTCCCCGGCGGCAGCACGGGCTGTCCTTCGTGCTCCACCCAGGCATGGGCTTCGAACTGCGGGGAGGAGCATGCTCCGATCACCAGCTTGCTCGCTATCCCTCTCGCGGCCAGCAGCCGCAACAGCACGAGCGACTGCACAAGGCAGCGCGAGTCGGTGGGGAAGGCATCCAGAGTTCTGCGGGCGGCGTTGCCAAGACGGGCAGCGACCAGTCCGGCCTCGAGCGATCCTGACTCGAGTCCGCATGGTGATGGCGCTGCGCGCGCCCGAATTTCGGCCACGAGCTCGCGAACGTCGCCCCGGCGCATGCCTAGCCGCATGACGGCGTAGCCGATCAAGATCTCCCGTATGAGCAGCAGCTTCACCGCCGGAGAAACCCGCTCGCGGGGAATCGGTTGAAGTACGGCCTTCACCACGGAGCGAGAACCGCGGCTGAGCCGCTTCCCCGCTGTCGGCTCGTTCAGCCCCGGCTCGGAGCGTCGCTCGACGCAGCCGCGGTCAAGGCTCGAGCTCAATCAAGCCCCGTTCGAGCAACGCCTGGCAGAGCTTAGAGAGATCGCCCTGAACTTCAGCGAGCGGGCGCTGGTAGTCATTCGCAAGGACGCTAGCCGCCCTCTCGACCGAGCCTTCTATCCCGAGCGCATCGAGCATCCTGCCAGCGGTCGGGTTCAGGCCGTGGTAAAGACCAGTGTTGAGGTTCAGGACGACGGTCTCGTTTGTGAGGTTGCGGTACACGACCGTATGAGGAATCGTCACCCGAGCGGCGAGGATCGCATCGCACTTGGCAACGTCGTTTGCCGCGGTCATCGATGCCTCCACCTCGTGCCGCCACACAACCGTCGGTGCGAGTTGTCTTCCATACCCTAGTAACGGAGCCCGACGGCCTTTCTTTCGCCCCCTGTGTATGCAAAGCCCCGGACGAACCGGGGCTCGTGCACGACGTTCGCTACGCCTCAGGCGTGGCTGAACGCGGTGTTGTTGGCGCCGTGCGGTACGTCAGCGTTGGGCAGGCTACCTGCCTGCGTCATCTCGCGCAACGTGCCGTAGTCAACGACTTCAGGCCGCTCGTACTTGAGACTCTTCGACTGCTCCTTGATCTTCATGGCCCACTCCTGCCGTCTTGGATTGCGATCGCCGGCAATTGTAGGGGCGACCCTGGCCGTTCACCAGGGGGAAAAAGGTGCGAGCGCCTGGAGAGAGGGAAGCCGGCCAGCGAAGTTCCAGGAATGTCCGGCCGGGCCAGCATCTCGTCGGGGAAGCTGGGGTCGGCCAGCGAGCGCAGCCAGATTTCCGCCGCGGCGATCCGCCACACGAGGGTTCCCCAGAGAAGCGACTGCTTTCTGGACTGAGGACGCTCATCCCGCCACAGGCGACGGATCTGTGGCATGTCCACGTAAGCGGCCAGCTCAGCATCGGGCGCCATGATCAAGCGATCGATGCCTGCCGCGTCGGCACCGGTGAGCGCATCGAAGCAGAACGGCGTGAAGACCGCTTTCTGACGCTGCAACCTGACCGCATCAGGGATGATTCCCCGCATCGCCTCCCGCGCCAGCGGCCGAGTGAAATCGCGGTCGAACGCGAGCTCGGGCGGCAGGCTCAGACAGTAGTCGATGACGTCCGGGTCGTACAGCGGCGACTCGTTCACCACGCCCACAGCGGCAGCGCGGTGACGTAAGTAATCGAGGCGACGGTCCCGGTGTGGTAGCCGGACGAGCGTGTCGGCGAGATACCGCCACCACCGCGGCCCCGAGGCGCACAGCTTCCAGGACCACGTGTCGTCGAGTTCGACGAACTGCTTTCTGAACGCGGGGAGCAGCCATTCCGGCGCTCGTGACTCCGGGTCGCGACGGCCGCGCACGAACTGTCCGAGGCGGTAGGGGGCGGCGCCCTTCAGGCCAAGCTCGCGAAGGATATAGAGCTTTTCGTGGCGCGTAAGCGGCCGACCGAGGGGCCAGCTATTGGTGAGGCCCAGCGCGGAGACGATCCGCCCGCGGATGAGCCGATCCGCGACCAGGTAGGGCGAGAATCCGAGCACCTCATCGCCGGTTTGCCCATCGAGGAGCACCTCACAGCCCTCGCCAGCGGCCTGCTGGGCCATGAGTATGTCGACTACTGCACCCGCGCCGGCCAGCGGCATGGCCCAGCGCTTTGTGTGTGAAAGCGCGAGGGCAACTGTTCCTTGCGGGCAGATTTGGAAAGTAGAAGCATCGATCCCGAGGCGGCTCGTCAGCTCTTCCACCTTCGCGCTCTCGTCGTACTCCGCACCAGGAAACACAGCCGAGTAGGTCCGAAGCCGAGAGCCCGGCGGCCTTGCTCGCGAGGCAAGCGCGGCGACGATCGACGAGTCGAGCCCTCCGCTCAGCACCACTCCTGTGGCCTTCGGTGAAAGACGCTTCGCGATCGACCGCTCGAGTTGATCACGGAGCCCGCCGGCCAGCTCCCCGCGCGTCCCCTTGATCGTGCTCGCATACCGTGGTCGCCAGTACGTCTGGACTTGCGGTTCTTTCCCGGACAGCTCGATCAGCTCTCCGGGACCTAGGTGCGACACTCCCTGATGGAGGGTAAGGCCGACCGGGCACACCGTTCCTCCCAGCCAGGCGGTGAA
This sequence comes from uncultured Actinomycetes bacterium, assembly GCA_963830405.1. GTDB lineage: Bacteria > Actinomycetota > Thermoleophilia > Solirubrobacterales > Solirubrobacteraceae > Palsa-465. The sequence continues at coordinate 690,491 of CAWHMB010000002.1, read as the reverse complement.
CGCTGCGGGGTCGGGACCCGGTCTGGAGGGCAACAGTGAGAGCAGATCGGGCAGCTCGGCGGCGAAGATCAACGAGCCAGCGCCTTGCCACGCGAACAAGGGCTTGGTCGCGAACAGATCGCACGCTAGAGCTCCACGCTGGCTAGCACCGTCCCACAGAACAGTGGAGAACCGCCCCCGGATCCGGGACAGAGCGGCCCTCCCCAGGCGCCTGTACGCGAGGGCTATGACCTCGGCGTCGCTTCTGGCGTGAAGCTGCAGCTCTGCCGCCAGCTTGTGCGGTTCGTAGAGCCTGCCATCGATGATGCAGCTCAGGCCGTCGCCCTCATAACAGCCGACCGAGCCGTCTCCCGCGACCACCAGCGCTCCGGAGGTGAACTCGAATCCGTCTGCGACACGCCGCAGCCGCGCCAACGTGCTCGCCTCCTTCGAACCCGCGCCGGAGTAGCTGTACACCCCGTACAGCATTAGCCCAGCGTGTCTCGCTGGTACGGCAAACAGCGGTCAACCGGTGAGACTGTCGCGCGAGTCATCTCCATACAACGTGTCGTGCGAGCATCTCCATACAACGGCCTTTAGGCAAAGATTCTTGCGTGAGTCAGTGGGACTATCATCCGCCCTGGGCAGGAGGTGGCGCGCGACCGTAAGCAACCGCATCGCGCGATCGCTGATGGCTTGGCGCCGGGAGAAGAGATGACGCTGCGGCTCGCAAGGGACCGCCGCGTCAAAACGGCCCAGCAGGAACGGATCCGGCTTGCGGCTCGGCCGAGCCACGTACGCCAGTCAATAGTTAAGAGCAGTTCGAGGGGGCCGCGACCAACTGCAGATCGGACCAGAGCTGGCCACCAACAAGGTGACAGCAAAGGTTCGAAACGCGGCGGGCCCACGCATGTTGTCGTGGATCGGCCCACAGCACGCGAATCGCTTACTCCAAGCCACGATCTCGTCCACCCGTCCAATTGCCGCCCGCATCGGTTCGCATCGAATCCTGGGACCTAGTAAATCGCGACAAGGCCAGCTGGAGCCTTCGAGGCGGATTCCGACCAAAAACTGCCGCACACCGAGGCTACCCCCGCCCCGAGGACTACCAAGGCAGGCGTTAAAGCCCGGATCTTGCGTTAGTTGCTGTAGGTGACTCTCGTGGTCATTGGCGCGAGTGCATCGGGCGTGGCGAAGCGGCCGCCGTTGTGATGGGTGCCGCCGGACGAAGAATGACCGTGACGGAGGGATCGGCGGCGCGGGTTTTCGCGATAGCAACCTTCGGCGCTTGGCGCTGATACTTGACTGGCGTCTCGGGCCGGTGCTTTGGTCAGCCGACTTCGCCTCCTGGGCCGGCGCGTGCCTCGGTTTGGCTCCGAAGATGATGCGCGATAGGCTCCGCCCACACTCGCGGCGAGACGAAGATGTACCGATGACCGAATGACTGGATGGACCGTGCGGTGGGCTGTGCCAAAGGACCCTCGAACTGAAGATCGTCTTTCGCGGGAGCTCTTGGTAGCGGCGTCGAACCTGACGGTTGACGCGTTGACCGGAAAGGTCGTTGGCGCACTTCGAGAAGGCGGTGTCGAGAGCCTGTTGCTCAAGGGCCCGGTTGTTGCCCGACGGCTATATCCGCACGGTGAGACGCGCTCATACGCGGATTGTGATCTGCTGGTGCGAGAACGCCAACTCGCCGCCGCAGAGGCGATCGTCGCGACGCTCGGATTGGTGCCAGACCCCCTCGGGGACCGCCTCCTTCCCAAGTGGGAGCGGCACGGCCACACCTGGCTACTCGCCGAGCGTAACTTCGCGCTTGACCTGCACTGGAGCCTCATTCATGTCGCTACCGACGCCGACATGCTGTGGGAGGTAAACAACCGCGACGCGACCATGATGCGGGTCGGCGGAGTAGAGGTACTGACCCCGGGCGATCCGCAGCTCGCGGTGATCCTGGCGCTGCACGCGGCTCAGCACGGCGCGGAGTGGAACAGACCACAGGAGGACCTATCGCGCGCGCTTGACATCTTTCCGTCGTCGGTGTGGCGATCGGCGGCGGCGCTCGCGGCAGAACTTCAAGCCCTCCCCGCCTTCGCGGCGGGCCTGCGTCTAGCCAGCTCGGGAGAAGCGATGGCGAGCCGGCTGAATTTGCCAGAATGTCGCTCGTTTGAGGTCTGGTTGACCACCGGGAGCGCCGCACGGGGAGCACGCGCGTTCGACAGGTTCGCTCGCGCACCGGGCCTGCTCTCTAAGGCGCGAGTTGCGACGCGTACGGCGTTCCCATCTCCGATGCACATGCGACAAACGAGACGCCTGGCTCGGCACGGGCTCGCCGGGCTCGCGGTCGCGTATGCGTGGCAACCGGTTCACGTGACGACAAGACTGCAGGCCAGCCTACGCGCGTGGCGACATGCCCGCCGTGAGACAAGTCAGCGCATATGACGCACCCGTTTCGTCTCACCATCGGATGCGAAGTCCAATCGCGCCCCACCCGTCAGCAACGAGAGGCCGATCCGCTCACGGCGGGACTCATCACGACCTACGGCTGAGTCTCATCGTCGTAGTGAGTCGGGCAAGCTCGTTCTTCCCCTACGACAGCTGGGACGCACTCGCCGGTTTCGCCGGTCCCTAACCGGCGAGACCGATGGCCGTGCTCTGAAAGCTGATAAGCATCGGGCGGTGAGTGCAGCCAGCGAGACAACGCCCGCGCCGGGTGCGCGCGCAGACCAAGCGAAGGATCTTCGGATCGCCTATCTGGCCGGCATGTACCCGGCGATCTCTCATACGTTCATCTTGCGCGAGGTCGAGGCGTTGCGCCGCCGAGGAGCGCACGTGATCACCCTCTCGATCCATCGTCCGGGCCCGGACGACATGCCGGCGAAGGCGGACCGAGAAGCGTTCCAGAGCACCTACTACTTGACCCCTCCGCGGCTGCGAGACCATCTCCGGGCACACGCCAGGGCGCTCCTCGTCTGCCGAGAGCGGTACGTGCGAACGCTGTGGCGGGCGGCGCAGGTCGGCGACCGCGGACTGCGGGCGAGGCAGCGCCAGCTGTTGTACTTCGCCGAGGCAGTCGCGTCGTGGTGGCGATGCTCGCTGAGCGGCGTTTCGCATGTGCACGGAGAATTCTGCGGACCGGCGTCCGATGCGGCGATGCTCGCCGCCCGTCTCGGCGGACCCGGCTGGACCTGGAGCTTCGCAGCCCACGGCACCGACATCCTCCAGGTGTCACGAACGCGGCTGGCGCGGAAGGTCGCCGACGCGACGTTCGTGGTGTGCGCGAGCGAGTTCGGCCGCTCGCAGCTGATGTCCACCGTGCCCAGCGAGCACTGGGAGAAGATCGAGGTCGTGCGCTGCGGCATAGACGTCGATCACTACCTGCCACCGCCTAATCGCCGCAGCGAATCCGGAAAGCTCCGCGTCCTGTCGGTCGGGCGGCTGGAGCGCGAGAAGGGACACGCTTTGTTGCTGGAGGCAGCCGCCGATCCTGCCCTTTCTAAGACCCAGGTGTCGATCACGCTGATCGGAGACGGAGCCGAGAGGGACGCCCTCAAGGCGCGGGCAAAAGCGCTCCGGGTCTCCGACCGCACCCGCTTCCTCGGCCCCGTCAGCCAGGACGAGATCAGGGAGCACTACGGCGACGCGGACGTCTTCTGTCTCGCCAGCCTCGGCGAAGGCGTGCCGGTGGTGCTGATGGAGGCGATGGCAATGGAAATCCCGGTCGTAGCCCCCCGTCTGATGGGCATTCCGGAGCTGGTCGAGGACGGTGTCAGTGGCTTGCTGTTCACGCCCGGACGGCCCTCGGATCTGGCGCGCGCGCTCGCTGAGCTGGCAGGCTCACCGTCTCGCCGAGCCGAGATCGGGCGCGTAGCCCGAGCCTGCGTCGAGCGCGATTTCGAGGTTGATCGCTGCGCGGGAGCGCTCGTCGAGGTGTTCGGCCGACGCGTCCGAGACATGCACGTGACAGCTCAACCCGCGTGAACGACGCCGACCCCGAGGCCCGTGGCCGCCCCGGCGACGGGCTCGAGTCGGGCGAGCAGATGGGCGAGGGCGAGCATCATCGGCGCCACCACGCCGCGCATGTGCGGCACGCGATTTGACCACATGCCGCGGCGCTGAAAGACGAACAGCCCGTCCGCGCGTCGCATCCGCCTGAGCGCGAACTCGAAAACGTGGAGGGCCTGCGGCAGTAGCTGCGAGTCGCGCCGCGATGCGATCGACAGCGTTTGGATCGCCTGTGCGACACACCACAGGTCGATCGGGTAGGTCTGGTGCTCGAAGTACTTCGGCGTCCCGTCGGCCAGGAACATGCGGGCGCGGTAGAACGCCAACCCCTTCTCCAGCACTTCGGGCGCGTCCAGGATCCCGGTGCGCAGGCACGTGTCCAGCGCATCGAGCACGTAGCCGGTATGGAAGTTGTCCACCCATTGCAGCCCGGAGCGCTCGCCATACGGCCACGATCCGTTGGGCCGCTGGCGCGCGGCGGTCCAGCGCACCCCCTCGCGCGCCGCCCGAGCCATCTGCTCGTCGCCGGTGAGCGCGTAGAGCCGCGCCAGGAGCGCGCAGACGTGCAGGTTCGAGTTGTGAATCGGCGTGCGGTCACCGACGAGATAGCCAAAGAAGGCTCCGGGGTGATCGCCCGTCTGCGGCACGTGCCGGAGCAGGAACAAGCCGATGGCGTGAGCACGCGCGAGCTGCTCCGGATCCTGCGTCCGCTCAAATGCATCGAGCAGCGCCGTGCCCGCGTAGACGGTTGCGATCACGTTTGGCTCGGTTTTCGGATAGAAGAACACGCGCGACTGGAAGTCGAAGTGATAGCCCCAGCACGGCTCGTCGTAGGAGCCGCAGCGGATGCGCTCGAGCTTCTTTAGCGTCGCTGCCAGCCGCAAGTCCGCTTCGAACTGCGGGAGAAATCCGTTTATCGCGTACGCCGAGGCTGCCCACGCTAACGACACGGCGCTCTGCGCCGGCGGAATCCCCAGCAACGGCCTCAGGTTGAGCGGCGAGCGCTTTACCGCCTGGATTACCAGCCGTCGCCCGAGCGCGGTACTGCGGGCCACGCGTGGTACGCGGGTGGCGTTGAGCCCGTCGTACTGGTCGCTTCCGCTCCACGCGCGCTCACGCCCCCATGCCTCGAGCGTCAAGAGCGAGCCGAGGACCTGCTCTCTCACGCCCAGCCGACCATCCCCGACCTTGAGCGGCCGGCAGTCCTGGGGGTGGGGGCGGGCACAAACGTGGCTGCTGCAACGAAGTGCGGCACGAGCAGCTCACTGCGGCGGTGCAGATCGTCCAGATCTCGCGGCGGGTGCTCGCGGGGAGCGAGTCCCAGCAGCTGGGACGAGGAGCGCAGGCGCTGGAGCAGGCCCTGGCGCTCCAGCCAAGTGTCGACTTCAGGCGTGCGCCCAGCGAACACGGTGTAGGTGGGCACGCCGAGCAGCGCCGCCTCGCGCGTCATCGTGCCACCCCCGCCAATCACCAGGTCAGCGGCGTACATGAGCGAGCGCGAGTCGATCGCGGTCCTGGGCACCGCGAGGTTCGCGAGTTCCAGCGCCGACAGCGCGGCGCGCTGCTCGGCGTGGCGGGCCAGCACGACCAACTGCACTCCGGGCTGCCGTGCCGCCGTCCGCAGCGCGTCGAAGAACAGATCGTTGCGCTGGCGGTGATAGAGCGCCCGGGTCGGGGGCGTCCGTGCCACGATGAGAACCTCGACGCGATCGCGCGCGATTCCAAGCCGATCAAGCACGTCGCGGTCGGGCGTGAAGCTCCCGAGGTGGATTTCCTCCTTGAGGCCCGGATAGAAGCGAGTCTTGGCCACGGTCGCGCCCAAGCGCTCGAGTTCGAGCGAGCGCATCGCCTCGGGCAGCAGGAGATGCCGTGCAAGGCGAAATGCCAAATGGTTGGCCAGCTGGTGCTCGAAGTCCATTGCCGTCACCGCGGGCACGAACGCCTGCTTCGCGGCGACGATCTGCGCGTAGGAGTTGTGCGAGAGCGCGACGTCGGGGCGGTGGGCACGGACCCACTTGCGCAGCTCCGCGACGCGTCCAGTCAGGGTCGCCACCTTGGCCGCGCGACCGCGCGGGCTCTCGCCGCCGATCACTTCGATTTCGGGCCACCGAGCACTGGCCAGCTCGACCGTCTGAGCGTTGTGGCGCGCTGTCAGCTCGACCGCGTGCCCATCCTCGCGCAATGCACGAACAATCGGGTCGAACAGCAACGCGTGGGGCGAGTTGGAGAGATCGATCCAGATCTTCATCGCGAGCGGATCAGGCGCGTCCGTGTGTCTGCGACACTCAGTTGCACCGCGGTCAGTTGGCTCCGCGTCGCTTAAGCACGGCGGGAAGGGTGCGCATCAGCAGCCGCACGTCGCTCCACAACGACCAGTTGGTCACGTACAGATAGTCGAGCTTCACCATCTCCTCGAATGGGATGCTGGTGCGGCCCAGCACCTGCCACAGGCCGGTGATGCCGGGGGTGAGGTCCAGCCTGGCCCGGGCCCAGTCAACCACCAGCTCTGCCTCGGACTCGATCAACGGACGAGGTCCGACGAGGCTCATCTCGCCCTTGACCACATTCAGCAGCTGCGGCAGCTCATCAAGGCTGCTCAGCCGCAGTAGCTGTCCGACCCTCGTGATCCGCGGGTCAGACTCGAGCTTCAGCCAGTGTGGATCTGTACTGAGATCCGCCAGCTCCTCGCGCTTAGCCTCGGCATCGCGGACCATAGTCCGGAACTTGTAAAGGCGTAGCTTCCGGCCGCCCCGCCCCACTCGCGATTGCACGAAGAACACCGGGCCCGGGGAGTCGAGCTTGATGGCCACGGCGACGACCAAGAGCAGCGGCGCGCTCAGCAGCAGGCAGAGGATCGAACCAAGCAAGTCCATCCCGCGCTTCAGCGCGCGCGAGGAGCGCGACAGGATCGGTGGGTTCAGCCCCAGCAGGGTGAGTCCCTCGACGTCATCTATCTCCACTGAGGGACCCATCAGGTCGAAGATCTGCGGCAGCAGGCTTACTCGCAGACCCCTCCGCCGACACCGTCGCAGCAGGTCGATCAGCTCCGCTTCGTCGACGCCGTTGGAGGCGACGATCACCCGATCCAAATCCTGCTCACCGGCCACCCGGTCGATATCCGCCACCGTGCCGAGCGCCCGAAGCTGTGAGCTTGAGTCGCTCGTCGCCCCCTCGCCGCGGGAAAACCCGACGTCTGGGCCCAGTGAACCGATCAAGCGCACGCCGTACTCTGGATGGGAGGCGAGCTTGCGCAACAGCAGGCTCGTGCCCGGACCGTCCCCAACGATCACGGCGCGGCGCACACCCCGGGCTCGGACCCGGTTCCTGACCGTGGCCCGGCCGGCGAACAAGGCCAGCGCGCAGGCAGAGGCGAAGATCAGCAGCTCTGCCAGTCCGAAGCTCGTCACCGGCATCAGGCGGAAATACCCCCAGAGCAACACGCTGCCGATGAACAGGCTGTGAAAGATGCCGGGAATGTCGTCGATGGTGCTGCAATTGATCCGTTTCGGGTCACGGTCATACAGCCCGTACGCGCGGATCAGGATCAGCCACGCCGGGATCGTGAGCAGGCCGAAGGCGACGAAGCGCACGAGGTGAGGGCGGCTCCACCCTGCCAGCGCCAGCGATACGACGATGGCGACACAGTCCGAGCCTGCTAGCAAACGCCGCATGGCCCATTCGCGTCTGCCATACCGGTCAGCGACCACGCTTTGACGGGCCCGGAGCTGCTTGGCGCGGGATCCGCCTCGGATCTGCCAGGCGACGGGCTGCGCGGAGACCCGGCCAACGGCCCGCGGTGAAGATCGGCTACCTAGGCGTCGCAAGGAGTGCTACCCCGGCTGGACCACGCGCAGCGCCGAAGGCGGCGTGGGAAGTTCTGACCGAGCCAGCTGAAGATGCATCCTCGCTTAGGCCCGATTCCGCAACTTATGTCTGGCTAGGACCCGAATCACTGCAACAACGAGTCGTGGCCACGATTCCTTGCGTACTCTCGCCGAGCCCGCCCGGAGCGATGCATCAACTTGACGGAACCTGCTGGGAGCGATGCACCGCGCAAGGCCACGGGACGACTAGAAGTTCCGCACCACGTTTGGCGTTGGTGCGATGGGTATCCCTACGGGCGCCAATACGACTGCGGCCGCGCGCACCGAGTCGAGACCGACCCGCCCGCGATCCTAAATGCCAAATCGGAGATTCCTCAGACTTCCAGGTTCGCGTCGTCACAACGGCGACGGCCCACCGCCCCAGAACGGACAGCCGTGGCGGACGGCCAGTCCAGCCCCAGAGACGGTGGATCCGCCCCCATACACCGCGCCCCCTCCAAGCTCGCCGCCCTACACGCCTCCGCACTCCCCCCCGCCCCCTCAAAGCTCCTTGCCCTACGCCCCGCCCCCTGAAAGCCCTTCACCTGACACCGCGCCGCCCTACACGCCGCCGCGCTCCACCGCGCCCCCTCAAAACCCCCCGCCCGACACCCGGCCCCCCGAGAGCCACTCACCTGACACCGCGCCGCCCTACACGCCGCCACACCACACGTCGCCGACCTTGAGCTTTCCGCCCGTCAACCAGCGCACGCTGACGCGTGTTGACACGTTGACCGCGATCGTGCGCCATCCGGTGGTGTTTCTGATCCCCGTCCTGATCCTCGGCGCGTTGGGGGGCCTATGGGCCAGCAAGAAGCCGATCACCTACACCGCGCAATCGCAGCTGCTGGTGGGGGCTCCTGCGCCGGGGACGGCAGGTGAGTTACCGGGAGTGGTGCAAGCTGAGCAATCCTTGGCCAGCATCTACGCCCGTGAGATCGGCTTCAATTCCGTGGTCCTACCGCTGTCCCGCCGCTTTCACGCCACGCCGGGGAACATTGCCTCGCGGCTGTCCGCCTCACCTCTCCCTGACGCCCCGATTATCAAGGTCCAAGCGACCGCGACGTCGGCGAACGAGGCCGTGGCGTTGGCGAACGCGGCGGGCGCAAGGCTTGCGTCTTCTCTCAGGCGCCAAACGCACGGCACGAACCCGGGCAACAACGCCCTAAGCGGCTATCAGCAGGCCGCTACCGCCCTGGCGAAGGCCCGGGCCCATCAGCAGCAGCTCTCGCAGCGCCTCCTCCTACCCGCCAACAACCCGGCGGTCGTCGCCGCGGACGCCCAAGTGCAGGAAGCTGAGCTGATGGCGAATGTGCTGGGCAATCAGTACCAGAACCTGTTCGCAACGCGCCAGAACACGCCGACCGTGAACCTCTTCCAGTCGGCCACCGCCGCGTCTGGCAACCGCACCTCGAATCTAGAGATCTACGTGTTCGGCGGCGTTGTCGCCGGACTGTTGATCGGGGCCGCGCTCGCGACGCTGATCGCCAATCGAAGGGCGATTCTGGCTGGGCGACAGGCCACCGCAGCCGTAACCTGACGGCGAGCGGAGCGGCGGATGGCAGCTGGCACCCGAGCCCGAATCGGTCTCTTAGTGCTCCTGGCCCCGTGCGCCGTCGCACTGTTCTGGGCAGCTAGCCGGCTCGGCCCGGGGGGCACGACAGATGCGATCGAGATCGTCGGCATGCTGACCGGAGCCGCGGTCGTGTACTTGGTCTGCACCGCGGAGCCGGTTTACATCTTCACTGCGGCGATCGTGCTGACGCCGTTCTCGGGCAACTGGCCGCAATTACACATCCCCGGGCCGGCGGCACCCGATCGCCTCCTGTTCGTCGCCGGAATCATGGTCGTCCTGTTCCGCATCTACGTGCTCGGCGATCTGCCAAGGCCACGCATTGGGGTCCCTCACGTCGCGATGGTCGTGGCCGTGCTGTTCGCGGCCGGCTCAGCGGTCAAGTACCACGTCCTGCTGCAGAAAGGCCCCGCGCTTCTGCTAGTCGAAACGTTCGGGGTCCTGCCATTCATGAGCTTCTGGCTCGGCCCGGTCATCTTTCCAACCCGCCGTGAGCGCTCGATCCTGCTTGTCGCCCTGGTGATCATGGGCGCCTACCTCGGGTTGACGACGCTGTTCGAGGTCCTCGGACCAAAGTCGCTCGTCTTTCCCCGCTACATCGTCAACAGCAATTTCGGCCTCCAGTACGGGAGGGGTCGGGGGCCATTCGCCGACGCCGTCGCCAACGGGGTCGGTCTTTACGTCGGCGCCATCGCAGCCGCGATTGCCTGTCGTCAATGGCGGAAGATCGGACCGCGGATCCTCGCCGGCCTGATCTGCGCACTGTGCCTAGCCGGGACGATCATGACCCTGGAGCGCTCGATCTGGATCAGCACGGCGGTGGCGACACTGGTCGCGATGCTGGCTTCACGCCGAACGCGAAGGTTCGCGATTCCGGTGGTCGTGTGCGTCGCGATGGTCGCGACGCTCACCATCTTTGCCGTTCCCGGACTGCGCGCATCCGTATCGCAACGACTTCACAGCAGCCAGTCGGTGTACGACCGGCAGAACCTGGAGCGAACGGCGATCAACATGATCAACGCCCGACCGCTGCTTGGGTTCGGCTGGAATCAGTTCCTTGCTGCGCACGAGCCCTACGTTCAGCAGAGCGCGAACATTCCGCTCACCGCGACCACAACCGACCTTCACAGCGCTTACCTAACGTACGCGGTGGAGCTGGGCCTGGTCGGTGGGACTTTGTGGCTGCTCGCAGTGCTCCTGGGGGCGGGGGGGACAGCGCTCACGCGTGCGCCACCAGATCTCGAACCCTGGAGGGTGGGGCTGATAGCGCTGCTCGTGTTCTTCCTGATGAGCGAGGCCGCTGTCCCACCAACCGTGTTCGTCAACGCGTCGCTGTGGCTGTGGGCAGGGCTGGTGGCGATCGTCCGCTTCCCGCCGGTAACAGAGCAATCGCTCCCGGCGCCGACGCCTGGCACCGCCCAGCCGTCGCAGCCGGCTGGCCGGCTACGCGCAGGACGCCGGCGCGTGCGGATCGCCGGGAGTGTGGCTGGCTGCCTGCTGCTAGCTTCGAGCGCCGCGGCCGTCACGGTCCTCTTCTCCTCCACAGCAGAGCCGCGACGCGCCGCGGCGATGCCAAGCCAGCCCGTCCCGACGCGGGGAGCTACCGCCGCCGACCATCGCGCTTCCCGCGCCGAGCGTCCTGTGGGTGCCCACCGCTCCACCGTACGCAGGTCAGCGAAACCCCCAGCAACGACGATCCAAGCCGCGGTCCAGCTCCGCCCCACGATCGTTCAGAACCCACCCCGGCTGCCGGTGAAGGCGCCACTGTCGAGTCCGGCGTCGAGTGCAAGCCACAGTTCCGGAGGGGCAGCGCTGCCGCTCACCAAGCAGCGGAGCAACGCGCCAGGGGACAGCGCACCTCAAGGGTTCACTTCGGGCGGTTCGCCAGTATCCGGCGGCTCGTCACCGTCCGGCGGCTCGTCACCGTCCGGCGGCTCGTCACCGTCCGGCGGCTCGCCAGTATCCGGCGGCTCACCAGTATCGAGCGGATCCCTGGACCGCTAAGACAATCCGCTGCTCAGGTTTCGCCTTACGTGTCAGGGTGAGCCCGTTCCATGGTGCAAATCCATGCGCAGCACCTGCAGGTCGTTCCACGGAAACACCTTGAGCAGGTCGTAGGGCGGCACGCCGCCGAAGATCGCCTCGTAGGGATCAGTCCCGGTTTGCGTCGGCGCCTGCGCGAAGAACGCGACCGACTGCCCGGTTTTGTCGCGGACGATCATCCCGTAGCGTTGCGCGGCCAGGGCCATCGTCTCGATCACCGGCGGTAGGTGAAGGCCGGGGATGTTCACGTCAGGATTGATACGCAGACGCGCGCCCTCTGGAATCGAGTCCGGGTCGGTGTCGGTGCCATCAGTGCGCTGAGCCGGCCACGCATACTCGCCGGCATGCGCCGCGGGCAGCGCGATCGCTAGCGCATGGTCGACCCTGCTGGCCTTCAGCTCGCTGATCAGCATCGTCCCGGCGACCATCGGCAGGCTAGTTGCTGTAGCCCCCCAGTAGGGCTCCGCTCCTGGCCAGCTGTCGGTCGAGAAGTAGCCCGGCGAGCTCGAGACGTGCTGCATCGCGCCGCCCCAGGCGGCATGCCAGCCGTCAGCCGCACGCCGTGCCTTCCAGAACTCCCAGAGACGATCAGTTGACGGCTGCCACACCGTCATGTGCGCATCAGAACCGGCCGCAGGCACAGCATCTCCCGGAATCGGAACAGCTCGTAGTGCGCGAGCCAGGCTATGGGCCCAGGGCTGATCATTGTCCAGCGTCACACGAACCATCCGCTGATTAGCGGGGACTTCGTAAATCGATGTGCTGTCGGTCACCGTCTGGATATAGGGGGCAGGTCCCTGACGGTACTCCTGAGTGACCTGCTGGTTCAGCCACGAGACCAGCTTGCGCGACTGCGGATCCAGGCGAGCATTGTCGGCCAGCGGGGCATTCCAGACGCTGTCCGGCGCGAACAGGCGTCCGGCTGGTCCGATACTCGGCTTCCGCGTTGCCGATTGCCCGCAGCCCGCAATTAACGTCGCGCCCAAAGCCATGACCAGGCTCGCGGATCGTCGCCAGTTTTTCGGCATACCGAAGCATCAACGGTCGAAGCCCTCATGAACCTCTGGAGGCGCGACGTGGCTTCGAGTGCTGGACGGCGACAGCAGTCCCTAGCTTCGATCGAGCGATCAGAGCGCTCGCCGCTGGCGTTCTCGGTGCCCGGGTCGAACGCGTTCATCCGGTCGCGTTGCCTCCAGCTGGCCGCTGCCGATAGAAAGAGCGTGAGCTAAACGTTGGTATGCGGATGGCCCACCTTCCGCCGACCTCTGTCCCGGATTCGGACCACCCAGTGGAACTATTTGTCCGGACAACGTTCGTCCAGCGGATGTCACGATGAGGGGAGTCATCGTCGGCCTCGGAGCGATGGGGCAGAACCATGTGCGCGTGCTTGCCTCATTGGCCGCGTCTGGCGTATCGGTCACCGCTGTTGTGGATCCCGATATCACGAAGCGGGAACGGGTTCTTCGAGGTTTGGCTGACGCCCGCGGTTACACCTCGCTGGAGGACGCACGTGCGGAGGAGGACCTCGAGTTCGCCTGCATCGCCACTCCGACAGAGCTCCTACCCGCGTGCACGGCCGACGCACTGGATGCAGGCTTGCATGTGCTCGTCGAGAAGCCTATGGCGTTTGACCTGAGAGGAGCCCGGGAACTTCTCGAGGTCGCTCACGGCCGTTCTCAGGTCCTGGCTGTGGGGTTGGTAGAGCGCTGCAACCCGGCGGTGCGAGCGCTCAAGGAGAAACTCGCTCAAGGTCAGGCAGGACAGATCCTTCAAATGCACGCTCGTCGCTTAAGCCCGTTTCCCAACCGCAGTGCGACGGCGGGCGTCGCTCTTGATCTCGCGACTCATGACATCGACGTTATGCGGTATCTGAGCGGTTCTGAGGTCGAACGGGTCTTCGCCGAGACCGCCACGGGTGTTGTCGGCGGCACCGAGGACCTGGTATGCGCCACCTTACGGTTCAACAACGGCATAACCGGCGTGCTGGAGTCGAACTGGATTAGCCCCACAAAGGTCCGGCAACTCACCGTGACAGGCGATCGCGGCATGTTCGTGATCGATTACCTCACACAAGACCTGACGTTCTTCGAGCATCCGACGAAACACACGGTGTGGGAGCCGCTGGCAGGCATACGCGGCGGCGGTGAAGGCGACATGATCCGGTACGCGATCGAGCGCTGGGAACCGCTCCGGGTCCAGTGGGAGGCCTTCTTCGCCGCGCTGCGCGCTGGGGGCCCTCCGTTCGCCGGTGGAGAGGACGGGTACGCCGCGTTGGCAGTCGCGGAAGCCATCCGAGTCTCAGGGCTGCGGCATGAACTCATAGCGCCCGGCGAGCTAGCGAAGGAGATCGCACTTGTCTGAGATGTCCGGCGCAGAGGTCCTGATCACCGGCGGTGCGGGCTTCATCGGGTCGCACGTGGTCGATGGCCTCGTCGCGGCAGGGGCTGATCGGGTGCACGTCGTTGACGATCTATCGCTTGGGCGCGAGGAGAACCTGGCCGAGGCGCTTTCGGATCAGCGCGTCACGTTCACCGAAGGTGACTGCGCAGAACTTTCCGTACTGCTTGGGGGGTGCGCAGACGCGTACGACTTCTGTTTTCACCTTGCGGTCATCCCACTGCCCCACTCGCTGCTCGCACCCGCCCGGAATGTCCGGAAGAACGTGGCGATGACTACCGCTGTTTGCGAGATGGGGCGCGCCGGAGGCTATCGGCGCCTGATCAACTTTTCATCCTCCGAGGTGTACGGGACCGGAAGGGAATCCCCGATGTCGGAAGATCATCCCCTCGGAGCCCACACGCCCTACGCGGCAAGCAAAGCCGCCTCCGACCTGGTCGTGTCCTCCTACGCCAAGACCTTCGGTCTTGAAACCGTCACCGTTCGTCCGTTCAACACGTACGGAGAGCGCCAGAACGCCGGCGCATACGCCGGCCTGATCCCGGCAGTCGTCGGTGCGGTGCTGTCTGGAAACCCGGTGGAGATCCACGGAGACGGTGAGCAGACACGGGACATGACGCACGTGGCCGACACGGTTGCCGGCGCGTTGGCGCTCGCCGCGAGCGACGATGCGCTCGGCGGTGCATTCAACCTTGGGACAGGCTCCGAGGCGTCCGTCAACGAGATCGTGAAGCACCTTCTCGCGGCGCTCGACCGCCCGGATCATCCGGTCCGCCACGTTGCGCCGCGCCCCGGAGACGTGCGGCGGCTGGTCGCGGACACCACGCGCGCGCAACGCCTGGTCGCGTTCAGCGCTCGCACGCCTCTCGCCGCCGGACTCAAGCGAACGGTGGATTGGTACCTCGCTAGCGGCGCGCTCGACGTGTTGCAGGAGCTGAGCTCGTAGCAGCCGTCGCCAGCACCTTCTGCAGGGTGGACGCGATCCGGTCCACGTCCACCTCGCTCAGCCGCTGGTGCAGCGGCAGCGCGAGCGTGCTCTGCGCGAGCCGGTACGAGCGCGGCAGCTCACCGGCGCGGGTCCCGCAGGCGCGTTCGAAGGCGGGCTCCGCATGCAATGCGTAGGTCCCGAGCGTCGATTCGATGCTGTGCTCGGCCAGATCGGAGATCACCTGTTCACGATCAATCGACTCCGGGAGCCTGATCACGTACGCCTGATAGGGATGCACGGCATCGTGGGGGACTCGCTGCGGAGTGACCCCTGCGGCTTCCGCCAGCTTCGCCGAGAGGTGGGTGGCGAGTTCACGCCGGTACTTCACCACCCGTTCATGCTCACCTACCTGTATCAGGCCCAGCGCGGCGTTGAGCTCGCTCATGCGGTAGTTGAAGCCCGGTTCCACGAACGACGCGCGCCAGCCCGAGCGCTCGCTGCCATGGTTGCGCAAGCGACGCAGCCGCCGGGCGAGTCGCTCGTCGTCGGTCGTGACCATGCCACCCTCCCCGGTGGTGAGGGACTTGCGGGGATGGAAGCTGAAACAGCTGGCCAGACCGAAGCTCCCGCAGCGTCGCTTCCCGATCGCGCCTCCCAGCGAGCAAGCGGCGTCGCAGATCAGGGGCACCTCTCGTTCGGCCAGCAGGGGCTCCAGAATGCGGTAGTCGGCCGGCAGGCCGAACACGTCAACCGTCACCACCGCCGCCGTCCGGGGGCTAAGTGCCGCCGCGACCTCGTCCGGATCTATGCAGTAGGTCGCGAGGTCGACGTCAACCAACTTCGGCTGGGCGCGCCGCTGGAGCACCGCGTTCGCGGTCGCCGGGTACGTGAAGTCCGCGACGATCACCTCGTCGCCGGGGCCGATCTCCAAGGCCGCCAGCACCAGTTCGATCCCGGTGGTTGCAGAGGTCGTAGCGATCCCGTGGCGCGCCCCACACAGTTCCGCGACCGACTGCTCGAATGCCTCCACCTTTGGACCCTGGGTGAGGCGGCCGCTGGCGAGCACCTCTTCGAGAGCGGCGAGTGCCTCGCGCCCAAACCTCGGCTCCGCCAGCCGCAGCACCGCCTTATCAGAGTCGTTCACCGTCACCTTCGATCAACGCCGACAGGGCGGCAAAACTGCTCCTGCCATCCTGCCGCCGCCCGATGCTAGAGACTCTTCCTGACCAAGGTCTATGTGGCTGGGGTGCTGACAAGCCACCAAGCGTGACGGCGGGCGATCACCTACGTGCGGAGGCTCGCTGGCATGCTGCACATCCTCGAAACCAATGACCCGGGAGGGCAATTCACCATGAGCGCCATGTCCGGACGTAGCGGTCGTTATGGCGACAGCCCCCACCAGCGAGCCGAACTTGAGCGCGCCTGGAACGACATCGAGAATTACTTTTCGCGAGGCCTCGACCAATATGGGGTCAGCCCTCAGGCCGTTGGGTCGAAGGATGCCGACGCTCAGAGGCTGAGATTCGACAACCTCGCCTACGCGCTCAATCGGCCGCCAAATCGGCCCGTCACTGTGAATGACTTCGGTTGCGGGTACGGTGCATTGTTCAGTTTCCTGGACAATCTGACAACTATCCGACTCGGCAAATATTATGGCTACGACGTAAGCGCCTCTATGCTGGATGCAGCCAGTGAGCAAACTGACGCCCGCGCCACGTTCATTCGGTCACACGAGATAACGAAGGACGCGGATTACTCGTTCGTCTCCGGAACTTTCAACGATAAGCCCACGGCCTCTAGCGAAACGTGGCTGCGGTACGTAGAGCTCATGGTCGAGCAGCTTGCGGCGCACTCTCGCATCGGCTTCGCCTTCAATCTTCTGAGCAGTTATGTTGATTTTCAGGCGCCCAACCTCTTTTATGCCGACCCTTTACATTTCTTTTCGTACTGTAAGACTTATGTCTCGCCATATGTGACTCTTCTGCACGACTATCCACTGTACGAATGGACAATCGCCGTGCGGATGCCGGTTTGCGACGCCGAAAGCCGTCGATCCGACCGCCGCGGTTCCCGTAGTTGAATGTACAGACAGGACCCCTTCGCCGCCCGCATCCTGCAGCGTCTATCGAACAGCACGCTATGTTGCTGTGGGCCTCCCTGCGAGCCTCGCTTTGACTAATCGAGACTTCTTTGTAAGCCCCTACGAGCGTTTCACAGGGTCCACGGTAATGACTAGTCGCGTCCGGTCAGCGTCTATTCCCCCGTATATCCCACATTCGCATCCTGACATCGGTCATCAGGACGTCAGTGCTGTCATTGAGCGTCTCCGTACTGGGCAGGTTGCGGCTGGCCCGTTGTCGCGCGAGCTGGAATCCCGGTGGGCTCATCACCTTCATGTGCCTGATGATTCTGTGCTGATGGTTGCTTCCGGAACACATGCGCTCTACCTGGCTCTGCGAATAGTGGGGGTCGGCACTGGCGATGCAGTCCTGATGCCTGCCTACGCCTGCCGCGCGCTCGCCGATGCGGTGGCCGAGCTCGGCGCCGAACCGGCCGTCGTTGACGTCGATCGGCGCTACGGGATTGATCCCGACGCTGCTCTGCGACGAACGAAGGAGACGAATCGCGTGGGGGCTGCGATTGCCGTACATCCGTTTGGCTCACGGATCGATCTCACGCCACTGGACATGCTTGGGTGTCCGATCATCGAAGACTGCGCACACGCACCCGCTATTGCTCCAAGTCCGACAGCAGCGGCGACGGTCTATTCCTTCCAAGCAACCAAGCTCATCGCGAGTGGCGAAGGTGGCGCAGTGGTCGCCAATTCAACCGCGGCGAGACATGAACTCGAGCTGGTGCGGAGAGGGTTCGACTCCACGGGGCGCGCGCGGGGACGGTTACTCGTGGCGATGAGTGATCTATCATCCGCTTTATGCTTGAGCCAACTCGACCAGTGGCCCACGTTCAGTGAGCGCCGCCGTAAGCTTGCACGGTCTTACCGTGCGTTTCTTGGGCCACGAATCGATTGCCACGTTTGGTCCGAGGAGGAGACTCCATACAGATGGCTTGTCAGGACGGAGGTACCATTTCAGCAGCTCCAGTGCGAGATGCATCGCAATGGCATAGCCATCCGTCGGCCTGTTGAGCCGCTTTTGCACCATCTCTTTGACGGCACGGCGGCGTGCCCAACCGCCGATGATCTCTACCGTGTTACTGTTTCGCTGCCGCTCTATCCGACCCTCGACGAAGCTGATGTATTACGTATCACTGAGGTCCTTGTAGGTTCGCTGCGCAAGGTCTCGCGCACGACGTCTACAAAGGCCAAGCGACTCGGTGTTGCGGGTGACTAGGGCCCAACGTGCGATGGAGCTGCTGCTCCGATGAGAGGTCGTGGCACAACTTCCAGCGTGATTCTTACTATCAGCAAATGATAACCAGGGTCGGTCCAGGTTGTTACGGATTGACGGACTCGGCGACGCCGGATTATTGACCGCCTACAGGTGCCGCCCACATGAGCACAGCCGGTAGCCGTCTGCCGCGGGTTGTACATGCGCCCATAGACGTGGCGAACCTGGCGTCGGTCACGGCCTTCGGCCTCCGCGAGCTAGGCGCAACGGCGCAGTCGCTGGCGAATCCGCCGACCTCCCAGTACGCCCTCGCTCCAGATATTGTGATTCCGGCGGGGCGCGTGGCACGTTCGGTGCGAGTGGGGCGTGCGCTGGCGCGATGCGACGTTCTGCACCTGTACGGAGGCGAGAGCTGCTTCGGCAAGCGGCTCTACGCTGCCGACGCCCGGCTCATGCGCGGGCTCGGTCGCCGGGTGGTGATGGAATTCGTGGGCAGCGACATCCGTCTCACCTCGGTGGAACAGGCGCGCAACCCCTACTACGTGCCGCCGCCGCATATCGATGACCAGCGCACCAGACTGAGTGGCGAACTGTGGGCGGAGATTTGCGAAGGGCACACGATCGTGGGCGATCACAGTGTGGACATCCATCTTGAGCCCTATTTCGAACACATCCACATCGTCGGCCAGCGGGTCGACACGCGCCGCTATCAGCCGCATCCCCCATCCAGGACGGCTGACGTACCGGTGATCGTGCATGCGCCGAGCAGCCCCCTGCTCAAGGGCACGGACGTTCTGCGGCGTGTGCTCGGCGAGCTGCGGCGCGACGGCGCTCGCTTCGAGTACGTGGAGATCCAGCGGATGGCCCAAGCCGAGGCGATTGCGCTCTATGCACGGGCCGATCTAATTGTGGACCAGCTCCGTGCCGGATCCTACGGTCAGTTTGCGGTCGAGGCGATGAGCTTGGCCAAGCCGGTCGTGTGCTACATCCAGCCCCAGCTGGTGCCGCTGTACCCGGCGGACCTACCGCTCATCAACGCCAATCCCGACACCTTGAGCAGCGTGTTGGAGGATTGGATCGCTCGGCCGCGAGACCGGCACGAGGTGGGAATCGCGTCGCGTCAGTACGCCGAGCGCCGGCATGACGCCCGCGTTGTGGCGAAGCGCCTGTTGGATGCCTACGAGCAGCTGCCTCGACGCAGGCTTACGCGGTAGTGGTACGCGGCGATGGGCGTTGATCTTCCATGGTTCGCCGCTTTTTCCGCGACACGGCGATCTACGTTTTCCCCGCAGCGCTCAGCAGCGGGATGTCGTTTGTTCTCTTTCCGTTCTACGCGCACCTCTTTACGCCACACGAATACGGGGCATACGACCTGCTGACGCTGACCGGCTTGCTGGTCGGCTGGACGGTGGCGCTCGAGATCTACCAGGCGGTCGGGCGATTCGTCTCGGGCGAGCAAGACCTGGAACAAGCGCGCAGCTACGCCTCTACAGGCCTGTGGTTCGCGATCTTGGCCTACTCCGCGTTCGCGTTAGCCATCGAGAGCTTCGCGACCCCCGCCTCTCGCGCCTTGTTGGGGAACCACGTCAGCGTCTCCCTGCTGAGGGTCGCAGTTGGGTGGATGTGCGTGCAAGGCGTGCTGTCGATCGCGCAGGCGCAGCTGCGCTGGCAGCTTCGACCGGTCTCCTTCGCGCTCGCGTCGGTCATCAACGCGATGGTTACCGCGGCGTGCTCGGCGGCTTTGGTATTCGGAGCGCATCTGAGGGTGGAAGGAGCAATCCTGGGCCAGCTGAGCGGTTGCGCCGCGTCGCTGGCGTATGTGCTGTTCGTCACCCGTGGCACGTTTCTGTTGCGGTTTGACACGACCAAGTGCAGGGAGATGCTGGCCTATTCGGCTCCGCTCGTCCCCGCCTCGGCCGCTGGTTTCTTGAACCTGTATGCGGACCGCCTGGTGATCCAACACATGATGTCTCTCGGCGACGTGGGCGTCTATGGGGTGGGGTACCGGCTGGCGGCGGTCGTCACGCTCCTGCTGGCGGGATTCCAGGGGGCTGCGCTGCCCTTGATCCTGGCCCGCAAGGACGAGCCTTCAACGCCAGCGGATCTCGCGCGGATCTTTCGGATCTTCACTGCGATCGCCCTCTCGAGCCTGATGGCCCTGACGATTCTGGCGACCCCGGCGCTCCGAGTCCTGGCCGCCGCGGAATATCAGAGGGCGAGCTCGGTTGTCCCCTTCCTTCTGATCTCGACCCTGTTCGCCGGGATGTACATGTTCGCCGCGGGAATCTCGATCGCCAAAAGAACGGGCGCAATGGCAAGGATCACGGTGCTGGCTGGCATTGGAAACCTAGTCCTGGCGGTGGTGTTGGTCGGACCGCTCGGGATCGTCGGAGCGGGGATCGCGACGGCAAGTACCTCGCTCGCCTGGTTCGTCGCGTTGATGGTCGTGAGCCAGAGGCACTATCCGGTTCCGCACCGCTGGGGTCAGCTGCTCGCTGCGTTCGTGACGGTTACGTCAGTAGTGGCCATATCGTTGGCGATCTTGCCGGCTGACCGCTCGCACGCACTGGACCCAGGCACGCTGGTGATCAGGGTCGCGCTGGTGGGCTTTGGAACAGCATTGGCAGCACGGCTTTCGCTGGGTGGTGACGAGCTAGGCAGGGCGCTGCGGGGACTGCTCAGGGTTGTGGCGAAGCCCACGGCCCGCGAGCGGCGCCCCGCAGGTGTGGCGTAATTGCTGCTCGTCGGACAACGCACATCAGCGGGCGTGGGCCGGTACCTTGGCACGAGCCGATGCCACAAGCACGAATTACGGTGTCGATCCCGTAGCGCGGCTCGACGGTTTCGTGGTCCACCAGGTACTGAGGCCCGGGCGCAGCCATACCACGTCGCGCTGCGAACGCCAGACTGGTCAGGCGCGGCGTCCAGCGGCGAACGAGATCCGCCTCGGCAGCCGATGCGCAAGCCGTCCGTGTCGCCGCCGCGGCTGTCCGCGATGACTACGATCGAGAACAGCCGGACGGGTACTCGATCGACCTCAGCGAGCTGATGGTCTCATCAACAGCTCGGTCGCCCGCAGGCGCGTCCCGCCGGGCCTCAAGCGCTGTCGAGCCTGTCGTACGGAATCACGAAGAAGCCCGGGTAGCCGGATCGAAGAGCCTCAGCAGTGGCCGAGAACAACGCTGGGTCATTGATCCTGGTCCAAGCACGGTAGTACACCGGCTCTCCTCCCCACTTGGCCTTAAACCGCTGCAAAGTCATGTGACCGGAGGGGCTACCGCCCCAGTTCCAACGCAAGCCACCCCGCTGTACCGCATGCAGCATCGCGGTCTTGAGGATCAGCGCGAGGGGTTGAGCTCCTCGCGATTCTGGCGGCACAGCAGGCATGAAGTAGTCCACAGACGTACCGGTGTAGAAGACGAGCAGCGCCGCGACCGCCAGATCGTCGAGCCGGGCGACGAAGATGTCGTAGTCGGCGCCGGCTCGGAAGTGCTTTGGCAAAGCTGTGAAGAAGTCGGGTGCCTTCGCCAGGGCGCCGATTGCATCCATCGACTCCTTATGCATGTCTTGCAAGGCTGGGATCGCGTCGTTGTCGATCGCCACCCGAATGCCCAGCCGTTCTGCTTTCCGAACGTCCCAGCGCCGGGACTTGTCGACTATCTGAAACAAGTCGCCTTCACAGGACTCCGCCGGCAAGGTAGTGACATGACCAAGCTTCACCTGGACGACGTCGTGATCGGGCGGCTCGGTCCGTGGCGCAAGAGGGTTGCTGATCAGCGTTCCTGCCGACGCATTCCCGTCATATAGCTGCTCGTGATACGAGGATATGAGCGGCCC
This sequence comes from uncultured Actinomycetes bacterium, assembly GCA_963830405.1. GTDB lineage: Bacteria > Actinomycetota > Thermoleophilia > Solirubrobacterales > Solirubrobacteraceae > Palsa-465. Next base: position 668,522 of record CAWHMB010000002.1, on the reverse strand, counting down.
ATAGCAGTCCGGGTCCGTGACCAAGGGTCCGCCGTTCGAGCCGAAGTACGGCAACGAGTTCAACACTCTTCCGTATGGGCCGTCGAGCTGCATCATCGGCAATACGCCAACGATGCTTTCGCCCCGGAGAGCCACGAGATAGCGTGCCTCGCAGCCCAGGAGAGCACAGAGGAAATCTCGGTACTTAGCTGTGTAGAACACGAGCGCTTGTGGATGCGACTCGACGAAGCTTTGATACGCCGACTCGTACTCAGGCCCCAATGGCACGACCGATAATCCCGATCTCGTAAGCGTTCTGTCAGTCATGCCGTCCTCTGTGCTTCTGCGATCGCCGCCCGCAACGTCCGTGCGAGCTGGGCCGCTAGCGTGCGGCGTGAGAAGCGCTGGAGCACCTGTTCACGTACGTTCGGGTCGACCGTGAGCCTTCCGTGCTCCCAGTCCCCGACCATGCGCTCGATCGCGCTCGATACACCGGCGATGTTGCGCGGATCTGCGCACACGCCGCCTCCGAGCTCTTCGACTAGCCGGTAGCCGAGGTTGTCGGGATTCGCCACGCAGAGCACCGGCTGGCCCGAGCTCAAGTACTCGTAGATCTTGGCTGACGAGCCGTGGGAGGCGGCCGGCTGGTACAAGAGCAGCGCCGAGGCCTGGCCCATCTCAGCTACAGCACAATCGTGGTCTACGTAGCCTGTGAACGTGACGGGCATCGAGTCCACTGCGGTTCGATTAAGGTTTGCGTGGCCCACGATTCGCAGCTCGAAGCTATCCGGGTCAAGCTTGCCTGTGCCGATTAGATCGCGCATTGCATCGAACACTGGCGCGGCATCGCGCGTGTCGTACATCGAGCCAACGTGCGAGAGCCTGAAGCGCTCCGAGCTCGGCGCCACGTCGGTTGCGAGCCCATGACCGAGATCGTCGGGATCAACGCCGTTGTGAATCACGACGCGGCGGGGGTCGTCGGATGCCAAGCCACGCACTTCCACGCTCTCGTCTACCACGCTGATGTAGGAGGCCTCAGCCACGACACTGCGCTCGAGCGCGGCGCTGGCGCGCGCGAACCGAGTCGAATGAGAGCCCCCGCCGACCGGGTTAAGCGTCCAGGGATCACGGAAGTCGGCCACCCACGGCAATCCGGTGATGCGGTGCACGATCAATGCTGCCAGATGCGCGGTCGTGGGCGATGAGGTGCTGTAGATGACGTCCAGGCGGTGTCTGCGCGCCGCGCGGAGCCCGTGCCAGACCGCCGCTGGGAGCCATCCGACGAGACCGTCCGGCCACAACGCGTCGTTGAGTAGGCGCGTCGGAAGGCCCAGACGGCGCAGGGCTCCGTCCAGCTTCCACTGGGCCTGCTGGAACGGCACCGCACGGGCATGCGCGACGACGGTTCCTTCCGGGATGTCGCGGCGCAAGCTCGCGTCACGCAAGGAGTAACCGCGGCTACTGCCGGCGACGACGATCGACGCGAAGCCCTCGGAGGGCAGGTACTTGACGTACTTCAGCGTACGCTGCACTCCCCCACCCCCGAGCGGCGGGAAGTAGTAAGCGAACATCAGGACACGCTTAGGTGGCGGTTGAGCAGACATACAGATCATCGGCGCGTAACGAGCTGCCATCGCGCAGTGCACAGCGGTCCACGACCTCGGGTGCAAGCTCGTCCACGAGCGGAACGCGCCGCACCCTGAGGCCGGCGGACCGGACGCGGTCGATGAAATCCCGGCCATAGCGGCGCACATGGTCTGCCTGGCCAAACACCTGGGAGCGGTCCTCAGGATCGGTGATCGCCGGATGCTCGAGTGTTCGCTCTCGCGTCGGGTCGATGGGATGCTGGAGGAGCAGCCGGCCGCCCGTTCGAAGGACCCGCCTGAGCTCGCGGAGTGCTTGGATGTCGTCGTCCACGTGCTCTAGGACGTGGCTGCAGATGATTAGATCGAAGGAAGCGTCAGGACAGGAGATACGGGTAACGTCGAGCTCAACATCGACCATCGGCATCTTCGACACGTCAGCGGTCACGTACTGAGCAAGCGGCGCGCGCTTGAACCTGTCGTACATGCAGGGCTCAGGCGCAAAATGGAGCACGCGCTGACGGCGCGAGAAGACGTTCGTACAGCGTGTCAGGTAGAGCATCAGTAGTCGCTGTCGCTCGCGTGATCCGCACGCGGGACAGATGTGATTGGTTTCTGCACTCGAGGAGATGAACTTCCGCAGATGGCGCTCACAGCAGGGGCAGTACACCCGTCCGCCGGCGTAAACCCGAGCCGACAAGGCACGGACACCCCGGCCGGCCCAATGCCGTAGCAGGGCCGCACGACCCGCGCGGCGTAGAGAGCTGGCCGGCGGTGGTGGTGTCGCTGGCTGTGCCGGTGTTCCGCCGTGGACTCGCCTGCTCACGAGCTCACGGACGGCTTGATCGACCGGCGGCGTCATCTTTCGGAGGTCTCTCGTACGCCGTCGCCGACGAGCTGGAGGCTTGCCGTGCGATCCCAGCTGAGCGACAGATCGCCTTCTTCGGCGGTTTCCGTCGTACTCAGCTGAACGGGCTTTCCGCCGCACTGAATCGACCAGCTGGCGGCCTTCAGGACCCGTACGATGTCCAGTCCCAGTCGACCGTTCGAGCGCGGCTCTTCTCCGGTACGAATCGCGTGTGCGAAGTCGGCCAGCTCAAGCGACAGCGGCTCCGCGGCCTCGATTCGAGGCGCCACCATGTCGCCGGTGCGGTATGTGAGCCGGTATTCCCCGAATGTGGCCGGCGCCTCGTCCTGCGAAAAGTCAAGGCCGCGATCGTAGATCCGGACCGACTCGTCGGAGGAAGTGTCCTCGTACTGCACCATCCGCCGCGAGCCGACCACCACGGTCTGGCGCAACTTGCGCGGAGCCAACCAGGAGATCTGCACGTTCGCGGTCACGCCACCGGCGAACGTCAGAGTCAGGAACGCGGTCTCCGGGATCCCGTCCTGGAACACGCTCTGGCCTGAAGCCACCACCCGGACCACGGGCCGCTCGAGCCAATACAGCAGGATTGAAACGTCGTGCGGAGCCAGGTCGCTGATCACGCCATCGCTCTGATAGAGACCGAGATTCATCCGTGAGGAGGTGACGAAGTAGATGTCACCGAGCTGACCTGACCTAATCAGATCCCTGACCTTGTTGACCGGTGGGCTGTAGACAAAGGTGTGCCCCGGCATGAGCGTCTTCCCGACCTCGGCCGAGATCAGCAGGAGCTCTGACGCCTCCGCAGGATCTGTGGCCAGCGGCTTCTCGACGAGGACATGCTTGCCGGCCCTGAGCGCGCGTCGCGCCAGCTCATAGTGGGTGCGAGGCGGCGTGGCGACCGCGATCGCGTCTACATCCCGATCATCGAGGAATCCGCCCAGGTCACTTGCCACCGGCACCCCCGGATACCGGCGCGAGAACTCCGTGGAACGCTGGAAATCCACTTCGCAGAGCCCAGCCAGGCTGAACTCCTGACATTCTGCGATGTTCCGCACGAGGTTTGGTCCCCAGTAGCCGAACCCCGCTACGACGATCCTGATCGGGGACCCGTGCTCCGCGCGGCGCTCAGCGGACCGGCCGTTGGCGTGGGTGCGAGAGCCGCTCACATCTGAGTAACGAGCGATGGCGCTTTCGACTTTCGGACGCCGCAAAGGTCATGGGACCCCGTCACAAAACTCAGCAGTCGGCCTCACCAGGCGCCGGCGAGAGCAGCGGCCAGCCGTCGCCCTCAGCTTCCGGGGCTTCGACGATTTCGACGCGGCCTCGGTCGAGAAAGCTGCTGCACAGCTCGCACACGGGGCTGTTTCCATTTTCCAACAACTCGTGCGGAGTGGTGCTTCTCCCGCCGCGGGCCGGCGCAAGGAGGCGACTTTTTTCCTACCCCGCTGCCTAGTACCGGTGGCAAGAAAGCTGTGTCCGCTGCGTTGCTGAGACGTGAGTCCTGGGGCCATGATCGCAGTAGTCGACGCTTCAAACGAGGATGAGCTTGACGCTGCCGGACAACCGTCGCCGTGCCGCTACCTCTCCTCGATCGCGAATCTGCCGCTCATCGTTCACGTCCTTGACGGCCTGGCCCAGCTCGGCATCGAGCGAGTCGTGGTCGTCGCCTCCGAAGACGTGCGCCGGAGGCTCACGGCCGTGGTCCATACCGGCAAGGCGTGGAGGCTCGAGGTCTCGTTCGTCGACAAGCGAACGGAGAGCTCGTCCAGCACCGTCATCGCACACCTGCGCCGGGAAATCGAGGACAGCCCGGCGCTCGTGCACGCGGGCGATTGCCTGTTCCCGCGCAGCGTGGCGCAGATGCGGGAGCGCTTCACCACCGGCGACTTGGATCTGCTACTGCTCGTGCGCCCTGAAGCGCAACACGGTGATCATGAAGCCCGGTCGCCGCAGCGGATCCGGCTACCGCGCGAGCAGCCACAGGGCACCGCGATGATGGTCGGTGCCTCAGTGTGGCCGGTGCTCGAGGAGGTAGCAGTTGGCGCGCCCAGCCTCCGGCGACTCGCCGAAGCTCTGCGCGCAGCCGGCCGGCGAGTCGGTACCTTGGAGGCCGGCGAGCATTGGTGTTACCGCGACTCAGGCGAGAGCCTTCTGATCGCCAACCGGATGCTGCTCGACGCGCTGCCGTTCGATGCCGAGCCGGCGTGTGTCGGCAAAGACAGCGAGCCGCAGGGACGAATCGCGATCAGCCCGTCGGCCTCTGTGTCGGGAAGCACGCTGCGCGGCCCGGTGGTGGTCGGCGCAAACGCGATCATCGAGGACTCGTTCATCGGGCCATATACGGCGATCGGGGCGGGCGCGACCGTCATCGGCGCCGAACTCGACAACGCGATGGTGCTGGCGGGCGCCCAGGTTCGCTACCCGGGCCAGCGGCTGGAGGGGAGCGTGATCGGCGAGCGCGCCGTCGTCTCGCAGAGCTTCTCGCTGCCGAGCGGATTGCATCTCCGCGTCGGTCCCGACGCGCGGGTCGTGCTCGGCTGAGTCGGCTACACCAGCGCGCCCGCAGGTACCCGAGGCGCAAACTCACACACGGCCTCTGCGACACGCGCGATCTGCGCGGCGCTCATGCTGGGGAAGATCGGCAGCGAGCAGATCTCGCCGGCAAGCCTGGTGGCGACGGGCGCGACGTCGACATCTCCGGTCAAGCCCCGGAACGCGTGGCTGCGGTGGATCGGTATCGGATAGTGGATCGCGCTCGCGACCCCCCGGCGCGACAGGTGCGCGCGCAAGGCGTCACGGTCGGTCGTGCGAACGACGAACTGGTGGTAGACATGATCGGTTGGCGGTCGCGCCGGAGAAGGCGGCTCCAGGTGCTCGGCCCTGGAGATCGCCTCACTCAGAGATGCGGCGACGCGCCGGCGGGCCGCGTTCCAGTCCTCCAAGCAAGGAAGCTTGCGCTCCAGGATCGCGGCTTGGATGGCGTCGAGCCGGCCGGTCGTCCCGATCAGGCGGTGATGATGACGGGGGCACTCTCCGTGCGACCGCAGGAGCCCAACCCGCTCGGCAATCTCCGATCGGTTCGTCACCACGGCGCCCGCGTCGCCCCATGCGCCAAGGTTCTTCGCCGGGTAGAACGAGAACGTTCCAGCATCGCCCCAGGTCCCTACCGGCCGGCCGGCGTAACGGGCTCCGTGGGCCTGGGCGCAGTCCTCGACGATCCAAGCCCCCCACCGCCGCGCGAGGGCTACGACCTCACGCATTTCGACCGTGCGGCCGAACAGGTGCACTGGAATCACGCCTGCTATTCGCGGGCTGTACGCCCGCGCCAGCGTGGAAGCGGTCACCAGCTGGGTTGTCGGGTCGACGTCGGCAAAGCGCGGCACGGCGCCCGCCATGCACACCGCTTCCGCGGTGGCCACGAACGAGTTGGCAGGCACGACCACCTCGTCCCCGGGCTCGACGCCCAATGCCCGGAGCGTGAGTGTCAAGGCTTCCGTTCCGGACGACACCCCGATCGTGTGGTCCGCCTCGCACCATGCCGCGAACGCGGCTTCGAAGCGCTCGACGAACGCTCCACCGGTGAACGCCCCCGTGGTCGCGACGTTCTCCACGGCTTCCACCAGACCACGCAGCAGCTGCGGATCGTGAGTGTCCATGACCGTCAGTGGCACTTGCAGGGATGCCGTCATGGAGCTCGAACCTCGGCCGGGACTGTCTGCGACGGCTCCGAGACGAGAGAGAGGATCCCTGGGCCCAGCCCACAGTCAGGATTGATGACCAACTCCACCGCTTCGTGGCGCGAGCGTACACCCAGCTTCGCGAACGCCGACGAGAGGTGACTCTTGACCGTGCTCTCAGCAAGAAACAGGCGCTCTGCGATCTCGCTGTTCATCAGCCCCATCGTTACAAGTCCCAGCACCTGCTTTTCGCGGATTGAGAGCACCGGACGCTCGACTGCACGCGTATGGCGGCAAGGCACACAGACCTGACCTGACGCCACGGCATCGAGCGTCGGAACGAGCGTGCTCCGAATCTGCTCCCGAACCACGACTCCTCGGACGCCGGCTAGGAGCAATGATCGGACGGCCGCCACGCTGGGTCGATCGCAGATCACAACGATTGCCGTATGCCGCGCCTCCTGCCGCAGTCGTGCCAGGGCGCTGATCAGCGCCTGGCGCTCGCTTGCGTCCAGGATGACGACGGCAGTTGATGCCTCCTCTGTCGCTGGCACGCGCAGCTCTTCGGCCGTACGGTGAACGCTCGCCGCAGCACCCGCCGCGCGGAGAACGTCGACAACCTCCTCGCAGAGATCCCCCATGGCGGCAACGCTTCCCGCGGGGCGTTCTGCACGCGCGTCCAGCACCAGCTCCGGCACGTTCCACCAACGCTGAGCTCAGAACGAGACTTCCGGCGGCGACGTGCAGCCCACTCGGTGGAGAGCGCACATCTACCGCTCGGCCGCGGATTTCCCAGACATTCGGCGGTGGACCCTGACAAAAACTTCCCCGCAAAACGACGGATTCCTGACCGAGAACAGAGGATCGATGAATAAAAGTCCAGGGTGGAATCACCCAAAGACTGGGGTGGAAATCCGTCAAAAATTCACCGAGGCCACCTAAGGTGACCGTCACGACTTTGCTTTGCACTGCGAGAAGAGTCTGATCCTCTGCAGTGCGGGAGGAGTCCGTCCTAGTCGGTGCCCGAGCGACCCACTGCCAGCACGTCACGACGATTAATTTCCACCCCCACGGTCAGACCTTCGACCAGCGTCGAGTTAAGTCATGTCATCTCGAGCCGGCGCCCTCGCGTGGCTTTCAAGCCAGCAAGGCGGTCGAGCACAACGACCGAGATCCCGCGATCGCCGCGGCCGTCGTGCGTGCACAGAGCGGTGACACGGAAGCACTGCGCTTCCTGTACCTACGTTATAAGAACAATGTGTACGGATATGTGCTGAGCATCCTTCACGACGAGCACGAGGCAGAAGATGTGACCCAGCATGTGTTCTTGAAGCTCATGTCCGTGATTCAGAAATACCAGCCGCAGAAGGTTCCGTTCACTGCATGGGTGATCCGCGTGGCCAGGAATGTCGCGGTCGACTACCAGCGTCAGCGCCGCGACATCCCGTGTGAGGAGGTGTTCGAGTCGTCTCACCCCGCTGAGGACGCGATCCGCGATCGGCGACGCGGCCTCGAGCAGGCGCTGGCAACGCTCCCCGACGATCAGCGCGGCGTAGTCGTCCTCAGGCACCTGGTCGGCCTGACCCCGGGGGAGATCGCCAAACGGATGGGACGCACGGAAGCCTCGATCCACGGCCTGCATCACCGCGCCCGCCACGCATTGCGGCGGGAGCTCGAGCAGTTCGAGTGCGCGCCGGTCACGTGCACGGCGGCGTAGCTGACGCGAGCGCTCGATTACGGCGCTCCCGGCCCATGGTCGGGTGACGGGAGCCTATCCCCGCCCAAACCCTCGCCTCGCGCTCGCGAGCTCGCGCTTTTCGAGCACCCGGTCAACCAGCCCGTAGGCGACCGCCTCCTCGCCGGTGAAGTAACGGTCTCTGTCCATGTCGGCGTGAACGCGCTCGATCCGCTGACCGGTGTGCTTGGCGTAGATCTCATCCACGCGGGCTCGGAGCGTCAGCACCTCGCGCGCGTGGATCTCGATGTCCGAAGCCTGTCCCTGGAAGCCGCCGGAGGCTTGATGAATCAGGATGCGGCTATTGGGCAGCGCCATCCGCTTGCCGGCGGCTCCGCCCGCAAGTAGAAGCGATCCCATCGACATGGCGATCCCGTAACAGATCGTCTGCACGTCGGGACGGATGAACTGCATCGCGTCGTAGATGGCAAGGCCGGCGTAGATCGACCCGCCGGGGGAGTTGACATAGAGATGGATGTCCTTGTCCGGGTCGTCCGACTCGAGGTGGACAAGCTGCGCGACGATCAAGTTGGCGGTCTCCTCGTCGACCTCACCGCCGAGGAACACGACACGGTCGTTCAGAAGCCGCGAATAGATGTCGAATGAACGTTCGCCGCGAGCAGTCTGCTCCACGACCATCGGCACAAGTGGCATAGGGTCCTCCTGTATAGTGCAACTAGCCGGTTGCACAGATGCTAGCAGACCTGCAACCCATAGGTTGCGCAAAGATTCAGGATCGATCAGCTTCAGTGAAGAAACGAGAAGCAATGACAGAGCGCATCGAACGTGAGCTGCCCCTCAACGCCGAGACCCAGGAGGTTTGGGCCGTGATCACCGCCGATGGATGGCTCGCCGACGAAGTGGAACTAGACCTCCGACCCGGCGGCGAGGCTCGCTTCCGCTCGGGACCGATCATCAAGACCGGCTGGGTGGAGGAAGCGCTCGCTCCCTGCCGACTGGCGTTCTGGTGGGCGCCCGACGACGAGCCCGCCAGCCGAGTCGAGCTGACGCTAGAGCCGACGCTCGCGGGCGGCACTCGGCTACGGGTGGTCGAGTCACGCCCGCTGGACGTGCTCGACCTGGTCGGCGTCCCACTACCCAGGTCCGGGGGACCGTCCTATGGACCGGCGCTGGTGGCGGCTTGACCGTGCGGATGCCCGCGGATGCGGCCGGCCCCGTGTTCGGGGCGCTGTCGGACCCGACGCGGCGAGCGCTGCTTGAGACGATCGCAGCCCACCCAGAGGCCACGGCGACCGAGCTTGCTGCCGAGCTGCCGATCTCTCGCCAGGCAGTGCTCAAGCACCTGACGGCGCTTGCCGACGCCGGCCTCGTCAACCGCGAGCGGTCCGGGCGCGAGGTTCATTATCGAGTGACCCCGGCCCCTCTTTCGGACGCAGTCTCATGGATGGCCGACGTGGGTGGACAGTGGGATAGGCGCCTGGCCAGCCTCAAACAGCAGTTTTCGGGGGCATCCGCCGGTCGGAGGCGTTAAAGGGCCGGCTCAGCGCGGGTCAATGCCGAAGTACGGAACGGCCCAACCGACGATCTTCTGAAATGCAGGCGCAGCCACCGAGCCGCCGTAGATGGAGCCGTGGGGCTGGTCCACGACGACGGCCACGAGCAGGCGTGGATTGCTGGCCGGGACGAAGCCGATGAATGAAGCCACGTATGCGCTGTCCGAGTAGCGCCCGTTGATCGCGATGTTGGCAGTGCCGGTCTTGCCGGACAGGTCGTATCCGGGGATCGCCGCGCCCGAGGCAGTGCCGCCGTCCGCCAAGACGCCGCGCAGCATGTCGCGCAGCTCCGAGGCCACTGGGGGCGAAATCACGCGGCGCCCACGCGGCCCTGGGACGCGCCGGCCACCGATCGACTCGACGATATGGGGTGCCCTCAGGACCCCACCGTTGGCGATCGCTGCATAGGCCGCGACCATCTGCATGGGCGTCACCGATGCGCCCTGGCCAAACGGCAGGTTGGCCATCGATGAGCCCGAGTACTGCCACCAGTGGGGCACGATTCCCTGATCCTCGCCGGGAAGGTCGACGCCGGTCGGTGACCCGAAGCCGAAGCGGTGTACCCACCAGTCGAACCGCTGCGGCCCGAGCTTTGCGCCGATCTCATCCGCGCCGATGTTGCTCGAGACCTTGAGGATTTGCGAGACCGACAGCTGTTCGTCGCCATGGTCCTCGGCGTCGTGGATCACGCGGTCGGCGACTACAAGCTCCGAAGGGATGTCCAGCGTGGTCGAGGGGGTGAGGAGGCTGTTCTGGAGCGCGCCGGCGACCGTGATCGCCTTGAACGTAGAGCCCGGCTCGTAGTTGAATCCCACAGCCTGGTCCTCGAACGCCGCCGGTGGCGCCCCCGCCGGGCTGTTCGGATTCGCTTTGGGCCAGTTCGCAAGCGCCAGGATCGCGCCGCTGTCGGGGTCCATCACGATCGCCGTCGCGCCTTTGGGCTGGTACTGGTTGCCAACGCCCGCAAGCACCTGCTCCACCTCATCCTGGAGCGATGAGTCGATCGTCAGCGCGACGGATTTACCGGAATTCGCTGGGCGCTCCTCATCGATCGAGATCGGCTTGCCGTTGCCTGCATTCACGATTCGCCGAATCCCGTTTCTGCCGCGCAACTGCTGGTTGTAGCGGTACTCGATGCCGCTCGAGCCCTTGCCGGCCCAGTCGACGGTCCCGAGCACCTGGGAGGCCAGCGCACCCCGGGGGTAGACGCGCTTCATCGTGGGGATCAACGTGATCCCATTGATGCGCATGTTCGTTATCCGCTGGGCTTGATCGGCGGGCAGGATGTGCGCCAGGTAGACGAAACCAGTCCGCGGTTGCATGAGCTTCGCCAGCACTGCGGCTGGTGTCTGGGAGAGCAGGGGCGCTAGGCGGCGAGCGGCGGAGGCGGGATCGCCCTTCCGCACCAGATAGGGGTCGGCGGCGACGTCATCCGCGGACTCCGAGAGCGCCAGCTCGACGCCGTTTCGATCGGTGACCGTCCCGCGCGCAGCGGGGACGGTCACCGTCTGGACTTGTTGCGTATTGGCGGCGCTCTTGAGCGATCCGGCTTTGAGCGTCCCGAGTTCCGCCGCCCGCGCGACGGCCATCCCGAGGAGGCCAAGGAATGCCAGAAACAGGATTCCGATGCGGCGGTCGACCAGGGTCACGTTGGCGTCAGGGAGCTCCGCCGGGACTTTGGCCGCCGCTGCCTGTGGCGCCACCAGGCGAGGCGCTCGTCGGCGGCGCGCCGGTCGCCGCCTGCCCCGGGGTGACGGTCGCGGCAGTCGTGGGCGATGTCAACGGGGCCGAGCTCGTCGGGGTTGAGCTCTGCGGGCCGCCGACCGTCGGGACGGCTGTGGTCGGGGTCGCGGCCGTCGGGGCGGCGGCGGTGGGGGTGGCGGCAGTCGGGGCGGCGGCGGTGGGGGTCACGGCCGTCGGCGTCGCAACCGTCGGCGTCGCAACCGTCGGCGTCGCAGCGGTCGGCGTCGCAGCCGTCGATGCGGTGCCAGGCTGCGAATCGGAGGCGGCGTTGCTCGCCGCGAGCGAGGACTCGAACAGTGCCGGATCCGGGACGTGGATATTGGCCGCCGCCTTGGTTGCCGAGACGTGCCCCGCATCGAGGAAGAGGATCGAGGTCGGTCCCGGCATGACCATCCCCAGTCCCGCCGCCAGGCGCTCGATCCGTTGCGAATCCGACAGCGACGAGATGCTCGCCCGAAGGAGATCGTTGCGGCTTTGAAGCGCGCTGGACAAATCGATCGAGCGTCCGATGCTGGCGTTCAGCTTCAACAGCTCCACCTGCATCGCGACGATCCCCGCCAGCATCACCCCGAGCAGCGGAATCCAACTGCGCGCGCGGACCAGCCGATCGATTAGGCGGTGGTCAGGCAGTGCGCGGATGAATTCCCACGCCCGCGTTTGCAATGTGACAGCGTGTCGGCCAGCGCCTGCTCCCAGCGTGCCTGGTGCCAGGCGCGCCCCGCGCCCCGTGCCGCCTGAGCCGCCGCGAGACCCCCGCCATACAGGACCGGAGACGCGGCGCGGCCCGCTCGACGCCTTGCGCACCACGCGGCGTGGAACGGTCGCTGCCCTCCCCGAAGCGCCCCGTGGAACGGTCGCTGCCCTCCCAGAAGTCCGTGGCACCGCCTGCTTACGGGCGCCAGCTGCGGTAGTGGCAGGAGGGGTCATGCCTTCACCTCCAGCTTTCGGGCCGCCCGCAGGTGCGCCGACCTGGCTCTCGGATTGGCGGCGACTTCTCCAGCCGTGGGCGCGACCGCGCGGCGGGTCAGAAGCTCCGCCTCTGGCTCCCGGCCGCACACGCACACTGGCAGCTCCGGAGGGCAAACGCACCCGCGCGCCAGTGCTGCGAGAAACCGCTTGACGCGCCGGTCTTCGAGCGAATGAAACGCCACCGCGGCCATGCGGCCACCGGGCACCAGTACGTCCCATGCCGCCGGAAGTGCGGCGTCGAGCTGAGACAGTTCGTCGTTGACGGCGATGCGGAGCGCTTGGAACGTCCTTCGCGCCGGGTGGCCCGCAGCAAACCGCGCGGGCGCAGGCACGGCCGACTTGATCGTCTCCACCAGCTGCCGGGTAGAGGTGATCGTCCCGCTCCGGCGCTCGCGGACTATCGCCCGAGCGATCTGACGTGCATAGCGCTCCTCGCCGTACTCGCGCAGCAGACTGGCCAGACGTCGCTCATCCCAGTCGTTGACTATCTGCTGGGCCGTCTGTTCCTGGTCGGAATCCATGCGCATGTCAAGGGGGGCGTCGTAGGCATAGGAGAAGCCGCGCGCCCAGGTGTCCACCTGCATCGACGACATCCCTAGGTCCAGGTAGACGACATCGGCCTGTAACCCCTCGTCGCGGAGCTGCGCCAGCGCCGACGCGAAGTCCGAGCCGATGAAGCGCACCTGGCACGGGACTTCGGCCGCAAGCTCTGTGAACCGGTCCGCGGCGGCCGGGTCGCGATCGATCGCTACCAGGGTGCCCGCGGCGCCAAGCCGCTCCGCCACCAGCCTGGCGTGCCCGCCGCCGCCGAGCGTGCAGTCCACGGCGATGTCTCCCGGCTGCGGATCGAGCACGGCGATCAGCTCGCCGGCTAGCACCGGGACGTGGCTCTGAGTCATCTCAAGTAGTGTCGGCAAAGCTGGCTGCGATGTCGGGGATCCGGACTAGCACGTCGTCGCTGTAGCCCTCATACGAGGCCCTGTCCCACACCTCGAGACAGTCACCTGAGCCGGTGACCACGACGTCCTTGTCAAGCTTGGCGTAGCGCATCAGGTTCGGCGGGATCATCACGCGGTTGGCGGCGTCGAGCTCGGTGTCGTGTGAATAGTTGAAGAAGAAGCGCCTCAGCTCACGAGCCTTGGGCGACATCGGATTCAGACCCTCGAGGGTGGCGGCCGTATATGCGTCGTAGGACTCGGGAGTCCAGACCGCGATCGGTCGCGGCGCTCCCGGCGCGGTCTCCGGCGACGCGGCAAGGACGACTCCGTCCGAGAGCGCGGCGCGAAACTTCGCGGGAACCGTCAGACGGTGCTTCACGTCGAGCGCGTGTTCGAAGGTTCCGCGGAAGGTCAAGGGGTTTCATGCGGTTGGCGGATTTATGAACCCGGGTGGCTGGGTGGGAGGAGCCCTGCCACCCGGGTTCCGCATGCGGCGCCCACAATAACCCACAATTTCCCACAATGCAACCCAAATCCCATCCTGCCACCCACTTGAGCGCCTGATGGACGGCCGAGGCCCCGAAAAGGCCACCACTGCAGGTGATTGACGGTGGGAGACGAGGCGCGAAGGCGTCAGCGCGGCTGCAAGCGTTCGTGCAAATCCACGGAGCGGTCGCCGGCTTGCACGTTTTGCGTGATTCCGTCTGGGGTGAGTGCTTTGGGGCGGATGGCCCGGCGCGAGTTGGCCCCCGGGTGGGAGATTGAGGAGGGCAGAGGGAACCTGACCCCCCATCCCTCCGGCGAGGTCGAAGGTGGTTGGAGATTGTGCCCCCGCGACCGCGGCGCTCCGGGCGCTCGGCGCTCGGCGCTCCGGGGCACTCGGCGCTCCGGCGGCACGCGGCGCTCCCGGACTCGAGGAATCTGGGCGGCGGCACCGCCCCGGGACGAATCCTGCGGACCTCTAGGTCAAGTCCACGCCGTCTTCGCGCCCCTCCGCCGGTAAGCCGGTATCGGCGGCTGGAAGCTCCAGCACCACCCTGGCCCCGCGCTCGCTGGGCGCCGCCGCGAGACGACCGCCGTGATCCCGCGCGACCTGCGAGGCGATCGCCAGACCCCGCCCGCGCCCGCGCGGGCTCTGGCCCTGACCGCGCCGCCGGCGTCGCTGCCCGCGCGCGCGGCGTCCGCTCCCCGCGTGCGCCCTGCCCCCGAGGTCGCTGATCGGCGCGGGCAGACCCGGGCCGTCATCGGTCACCTGAATGCGGACGCTCGCGCCGTCGCGCCGCACGCTGACCTCCACTGCCCCTGCCCCGTGCTCTATCGCATTGGCGATCAGGTTGTCGGTGGCCTGGGCGAGCCGATAGCGGTCGCCAAGCACCGATGCCGGAACCCCCGCCCAACTGAGCGTGACCTTCGTGTGGCGCTGTCGTGCCACCGGGCGCCACGCCTCGACCGAGTCGGCGAGCAGCTGGACGGCGTCGAGCGGCTCGATAGCCAGACCGACCGGCCCGCAGCCGATCGCCGCGGTCAGATCGTCGAGGGCCAGCGCCGCCCTCCCGAGCTCGAGGTCGACCGCGCGGAGCCGAGCCTGTGACAGCTCTGGGCCGTGGAGACCGAGCCTCAGCGCGGTGATCGGCCCGCGCAGCTCATGAGAGGCCCTCGCCACAAGCTCCGTTCGCCGCACGAGCAGGCGCCGCGCCGAGAGCGCGAGTAGCGAAACCGAAACCGCGGCCAGCCAGCCGACCGATGCCAGAACCGCAAGCATCACGGGATCGTTGCGTCAAGTAGGCGATATCCGACCCCCCAGACGTTGACCACGTACTTGTCGCCCGCTCGGGCGAGCTTCTTGCGCAGCCGGGACGCATGAGAGTCAAGCGTGCGGGTTCGGCCCATCGACCTGTACCCCCACACCCCTCGCAGCAGCTCCTCGCGGGTGAAGACCCGCGTCGGATCGCCGGCCAGCGCCCGCAGGAGGGCGAATTCCTTCTTCGAAAGCTGGACTTCCTCGCCGTGAAGCCACACCTGCCGGCCGAGTGGATCGAGTTCGAGCGGACCGATGCGTAACCTGCCCGGTCCCGGTCGCCGCTGTCCTCTACGGAGCAGCGCGAGCACTCGGGCCCGGAGCTCCTGGTAGGAGAAAGGTTTGGTCATGTAGTCATCGCAGCCCTGGTGGAATCCGCGCAGTAGCTGGAGCTCCGTAGCGCGGCCCGAGAGGACCAGGATCGGGATGTCGGGATCGAAGCGGCCGGCGACGCGATCCGCCTCGCGAACCTTGCGCAGCAGTTCGAGACCGTCGCGGTCCGGAAGCTCGAGGTCGAGGATCGCCAGGTCCGGAAACTCGGCGGCGATCATGCGCTCCCCATCCTCCGCGCATTCGGCCTCCAGGATCTCGTAGCCGTCGGCGGAGAGGTTGTCGGCCAGGAAGGTGCGCGTCGCGCGATGGTCTTCGATCAAGAGAATCGTGGTGGCGGCGTAGCTCATGAAGCTTGAGAGGCACGAGACTGCGGAATCCTCCCCCCCCGCGTGCAACATCACGTTCGCCCCTGCGCCGCGGAAGGAATCCCACATAAGATCCCGACGCCTGATGTACCGCCGTGGGAATTACAGCTCGGGAGACGACTTCGTGCTCGAATACGGCGAGCTGCGATTCACGTTCAACGAACGTGATTTTCGCGAGCGCTGTGAACAGGCCGCCCGCAAGGTCGGCTTTCTTTGGGGGCCGGTCGAGGAGGACGAGGCCGAGGACCTGATCAACCTGGTCGTCAACGGCGAGGTCTCAGATCCAGCCTCGCCGCTCGGCGAACACGTCAATGACTGCTGGCCGGAGCTGGTCGGGCCGTCGGAGCGCTCGCTCGTCCACTGGCTGCGCCGGCTGATTTTCCGCGGAGCCTGGCTTGACCAGCGGGTGAAGGAAGGCGAGCTCGACGTCTGCTTCGACCAGGAGGCCAACGCCTTTGTCTACACGCAGCCAGATCGCGGTGGCGAGCCGATCGAGCTGGCGCCCGAGCCCAGTTGGAATCGGGTCGCGTACGTCAAGCGATAGGGCGCCGGCGACTGCCGCTCACATAGAGCGCCGGCGACTGCCGCTCACTCGAGGCGCCGGCGCCTGGTGCTGACTCTTACCGCCGGCGCGTGGACTCACTCGTAGCGCCAGCTCGCCAGCTGCTCGAGCTCGCCGGCGGTCACTCCCATGCCCGACAGCACACACGTATGTCCTCCCCGTCGCCAGCTCACCGCCAAGCGACCGTCGAGGCTGAACGTCCGCATCGGCACTCCGTTGCGCCGGACGCGTCCGCCGCGCGGCGGGCTCAGAACCGGGCCCCCGACGATCGAATAGGCCACGGTGGTGTCGTGGCCTTGGTAGTAGACGGTGGCGATTCGCCGGCCGGCCAACTGGTCCGAGCGCTGCCCCACCGCGGCCCAGCCAAGCGATGAGAGCCAGTTCGGAAAGTAAACGCGTCCGACTCGTTGATCGAGTCTCGCCTCTGGAGAGCGCGGATCCGGTGCCGGCGCGGACGACGAGGGACCGCGACTGGCGAGCGCCGCCGCCCGGGAGACTGACGGGCCGCCCGGCGTGCCGGCGGGCAGAACGAGGACTATGAGCAGCACGATCGCCGCCAGCGCTCCCGCCAGCGCGCCGACATACCTCGCGCGGCGCCGGGGCCTCGGCTCCGACCGCGACCGCTGCGCGTCAATGCGGGCTCGCAGGCCGGCGGGGGTCTCGGTGGCCGCCGCCGCGCGATGCACGGCATCCACGGCGCGGCGCTCGCGCTCGTAGACGGCGCGAAGCTCGGGCGAGGAGGCGACCCGCGCTTCGACCTCGGGCCGGCGAGCCTCGTTCAGGCTGCCGTCCGCCAAGGCGGAGACCTCCGCGCGCTCCCGTCCGGAGAGTGGTGGCGTACTGATCGGATCCACTGCGAACTCCAATTGTCCTGCACTACCGTTCCCGGCCATGCGCGCGCGGCTATGGGTGGTGATACCCACCTTCAACGAAGCGGCCAACATCGAGCGGATCGTTCGCTCGACCGATGCCGAGCTCGAGCGCACGGCGCCCGGAGAGCATAGGATCCTAATCGTCGACGACAACTCCCCGGACGGCACCGGGGCGATCGCCGACTCGCTGGCGGTCGAACTGGACGGCGTGGAGGTACTCCACCGTCCGAGCAAGGACGGTCTAGGCCACGCGTATCGGGCCGGCTTCGCCCATGCGATGGCGGGAGGAGCCGAGCTGCTGGTGGAGATGGACGCCGACTTCTCGCACGATCCCTCCTATCTTGGCCGGCTGATCGATGCTGCCGCGGATGCAGATGTCGTCCTGGGGTCGCGCTACGTGCCGGGCGGCGGCGTGCGGGACTGGGGGATCCTGCGCCGCCTCGTCAGTCGCGGAGGCGGCCTGTACGCGCGAGCGATCCTGGGCGTCAGCGTGCGTGATTTGACGGGAGGATTCAAATGCCTGCGCCGCGAAGTCCTGGAGGCAATCGACCTTGACTCCGTGCGAGCGGACGGATACGTGTTCCAGATCGAAGTCACTTACCGGGCCGTCATCGCCGGGTTTAGGGTGGTAGAGGTCCCGATTGTCTTTCACGATCGAACGGTTGGAATCAGCAAGATGTCGCCTCGGATCGCACTCGAAGCCATGTGGCTCGTGCCCCGCCTGCGCCGCAGCGCGGCCGCTGCAGTCAGGGCATCTGCCGGCACTGGGAGCCGACTCGGCGCACCGAGGGCACGGTGACCAGCACCCTAACGTGATCACAATGTTGGCCACACCAGAACCGCCCTCCGTGAGGGCATCCTGTAAGCAATGAGCGTCCACGGTCCGCTCGGCGCCACCCCTCAGAGCGGGACGTTCGAGTTCGAAACCTCAGCGCTGAGTGCGCGCACGGCCGCGTCCCGTCAGCGGGTCGGGTTGCTGGCGCTTTCCGGGCTGGTCGGATGTGGCCTGCTGATCTCCGTCAGCGCGGCTCACACGGCCCAGTTGCTGCCCGAGTCGGTCCGTCCGATCCCCAGCTTCCTGGCCGGACCGTTCCGCGGCGCCAAGGTGGACCTGCGCTCCTACGGCTTGGTCGCGGTACTCGTCGCGATGTTCGCCTGCTACGTGCTGGCCGTTCGGGCAGCCGACCGTCTATCGGCGCGAGCAGTATTGATGGCGATCGCCGCGCTCTACACCTTGGTGCTGCTAGCACCGCCGCTGCTGTCGACCGACATCTTCAGCTACGGCGCCTACGGCCGAATGGGAACCGTGTACGGCGCGAATCCGTACCTCCATGGCCCGGCGGCCATAGCTCTTGATCCGGTCTATCCGTTCATCGGGGCCAAGTGGGTCACGACACCGTCGGCCTACGGACCGGTGTTCACGGCGCTGAGCTATGTGCTCGCCCCGCTGTCCATCGCTACGAGTGTCCTGGCGTACAAAGCGATCGCCGCGCTCGCCAGCCTCGGCACAGTGGCCTTGGTGTGGAACGCCGCCCGCTGGCGCGGGGTCGATCCGGTGAAGGCCGCACTGCTGGTCGGCCTGAACCCCATGACGGTGATCTACGGGGTGGGCGGCGGCCACAACGACTTGTTGATGCTCCTGGTGATGATGGCGGGTGTTTACGCGATCCTCCAGCACCGTGACCGCGCTGGCGGCGGCCTTTTGTCATTGGCCACTGGAATCAAGCTCACTGGCGGCGTGCTGCTGCCATTCGCCCTCGCCGGTGGCGCCATTCGGCGCACCGGACGTCGTGACATCTTGATCGGCGCCGCAGTCGTGGCCGCACTGCTGCTGGCGGTCAGCTTCGCGCTGTTCGGCGCCGGGCCGCTTCACCTCCCGGCCACCATCCATACCTCGCAGGCGGAGGGCGACTGGCACAGCATCCCCGGGTTCATCACCTCCCGACTGGGACTGGGAACCATCGGTCACGCGACGGGCATCGTCCTGGCGGTGGCATGCGTCGCAGCCTGCTGCTGGCTCCTGCGGCGGGTGTGGCGCGGCGAGATGGACTGGATCGACGGGGCTGCCTGGGCCACAGTGGCGATGCTGGTCACCGCTAGCTCGCTGCTGCCCTGGTACATGGCATGGCTGATGCCACTTGCGGCGCTCGCTTCCGACCGACGGCTGTGGTGGACGTCGATCGTGTTGACCGGGGTCGTGCAGCTCATCGAGCTGATTGGCTATATCCCGCACGGCGGGTCGCTCGGGCTGTGAGGACATGAGCAGCGGCCTGGCAATCGACCCAAACGCGGAACGCCGCGTGTTGGGCCTGCTCAGCGTGGTCGCCCCCGTCTACAACGAGGAGGCGCTCATCGAGGAGTTCTACGGGCGCGTCTGTGCAGCGCTCGAGGGACTGACGTTCGAGCTCGTGCTCGTCGACGACGGCTCAAGCGACGCTTCGCCCCAGATCCTGGAGCGACTGGCTGAAAGCGATCCCCGCGTGTGCGTGGTGTTCCTGTCGCGCAACTTCGGTCACCAGACAGCCCTGACGGCGGGGCTGGACCATGCGCGGGGCGACGCCGTGGTGATGCTCGACGCTGACCTTCAGGACCCCCCAGAGCTGATTCCGCGAATGCTCGATCACTGGCGCCGCGGCTGCGATGTGGTCTACGCGGTGCGCGAGCAGCGCGAGGGCGAGTCGCGGTTCAAGCTCAGCACCGCGAAGTGGTTTTACAAGCTGTTCGACAGGCTCGCCCAGGTCGAGCTTGAGCACAATTCGGGCGACTTCCGTCTGCTCGATCGTCAGGCGCTGAACGCGCTGCTCTCGATGCGCGAGCGCAACCGGTTCCTGCGCGGGATGACCGTGTGGGTGGGCTACACCCAGGCCGCCGTCTCCTACCGCCGCGACCCCCGTCAAGCAGGCGAGACGAAGTACACGCTGTCGAAGATGATGAAGTTCTCGCTCGACGCCATCTCGTCGTTCTCACACCGGCCGCTGCAGCTCGCAACGCTGCTGGGATTTGTGATCTCGACGCTGGCGTTCATCGCCATCCCGGTGGTTATCGCGCTGCGGCTCGTCGGCTCCTACCTGCCTGGCTTCGGCTCGATCACCATCGCCATCCTGCTGCTCGGTGGAATCCAGCTGATCGCGATCGGCATCATCGGCGAATACGTCGGCCGTATCTACGACGAGGTCAAGGGAAGGCCGCTGTATCTCGTTCGTGCCCGTCGCAATCTCGGTCACCAGGAGCGCCCGCTCAGCGCGTCGCCGTCAGACGTTCACGCCGAACCACCGCTCGTCGAGCGCGAGCCGTAGGGCCCAGCCCGGATTAGCCGCCGGCGGGGTTGGGGCCGAGCGATCGCGCCCCTCTCGTATCGCCCGCAGCCCCGTCTCCGATCTCGCCGCTGCCCCGCTCGAGCGCGGAGATCCTGGTCGAGAGGACCTTCAGCGCATCGGCGATCGGGTCTGGGAGATGAACCCAGTCCGCGTCCGGTCCCTCGGGGCGGCGGCCCTCGACCCGCACCGGGTGACCGGGGTTTCCGACCACCGTCGAGTTTGGTGGCACGTCATGGATCACAACCGAGTTGGCGCCGATCTTCGAGCCGTGGCCGACGGTGATCGGTCCGAGCAGCTTGGCGCCCGAGCCGATGGTCACGTTGTCCTCGATCGTCGGGTGGCGCTTGCCGGCCTGAAACCCCGTTCCACCCAGCGTCACCCCCTGATAGAGCGTCACGCTGTCGCCGATCTCCGCGGTCTCTCCGATGACGACGCCCATGCCATGGTCGATGAAGAACCCGTTTCCGACTTTCGCCGCCGGGTGTATCTCGATACCGGTGAAAGCTCTGGACAAGACGGCGATGACCCGCGGCACGAGCGGCACGCCCGCAGCATGAATGGCGTGAGCAACACGATGGGCCAGCAGGGCGTGGACCCCGGGCCAGGTCGCCACGATCTCGATCGCCGAAACTCCGCGGGCGGCAGGGTCGCGGCTGTGAGCGGCCGCCACGTCGCGCCGGATCTCAGCAACTGTCCGAGCGATCAGCCCGAGCATCGCTACAGCGTAGCTAGCAGCAAAGGCGAGCCCAACAGCTCGGCGAGGGCCCTAGGGAGCGAAAAACGGCGTCGAGACGTACCTCTCGCCGGAGTCGGGGAGGATCGTCACGATGCGCGCTCCCCGCCCTTCCGGGCGAGCGGCCACCTGGAGCGCCGCCCACACCGCGGCACCGCCTGAGATGCCCGTCAGCACACCCTCTCGTCCAGCGAGCTCTCGAGCGGTCTCGATCGCGTCCTCATCCTCTACCGCGATGATCTCGTCGATCAGCTCAAGGTCCAGGACTTGGGGGACGAAACCTGCGCCGATCCCCTGAATCTTGTGCGGGCCCGGTCGGCCGCCCGAGAGCACCGCAGAGGCCCGCGGCTCCACCGCGATCAGCCGGCAGTCGGGGTTGCCCGCCTTCAGCACCCCGCCTGCCCCCGTGATCGTCCCACCGGTGCCAACGCCAGCGACGAAGAAGTCAACGCCACCGTCTAGCGCCTCCCAGATTTCAGGACCTGTTGTGCGCCGGTGGATCTCGGGATTGGCGGGGTTCGAGAACTGATCGGGGAGAAAGAAACCCTCGCGGGCGGCGAGTTCACGTGCCGCCTCAACGGCCTCAGTCATCCCCCCCAGGGACTCCGTGAGCTGCACGTGCGCGCCGTAAAGCCGTAGCAGGCCCTCGCGCTCCCGGCTCATCCCTTCTGGAAGCGTCAGTACCAGCTCATAGCCCTTGGCCGCGCAGACGAACGCCAGGGCGATGCCCGTGTTGCCGCTCGTGGCCTCGACCACGGTCGTGCGACCAGGCTCGATCCTGCCCTCACGCTCGGCGGCTTCGATCATCGCCACGCCGATGCGGTCCTTGACGCTGCCGCCGGGATTGAACGCCTCGAGCTTTGCGAACAGCTCGACCCCCTCGAGACCGGGGAGCCGGTTGATGGCAACCATCGGCGTGCGACCCACAAGCTCCGAAATGTCTGTCGGAATTGACGCCAATTGGCCCTCAACCCTACGAGATGCGCCGGTCCGAGCGCCGTGCCGTCAAGCGGCCGCCCAGTTTCTAGATGTGATACATCGCGGCGGCGTGGCCCTCGGCCTCCGCGAGGTCGGCGACCGTCGAGGACGTTAGAACCGCCCGAGCGGCTTGGGCGGCCTCCGCGAACACCCCGCGGGCGCCTTGGCCGACCGGGCCGTCGAGCAGCTCGACGATCTCGAGCACGGAGATGCCGCTCGCCGGACGGGCAAAGCTGTAGCCACCACCCACGCCGCGCTGCGAGCGCAGCACGCCCGCCCGGCGCAGGGCCGCGAAAAGCTGCTCCAGGAACTGGACCGGGATATCGCGCCGGCGCGCGAGTACCGCGATCGGCACGGGGCCGGAATTCCCGTGCAGCTGCAGCTCGACCAGCGCATCGAGCGCGTAGGGCGACTTGGTCGTGATCGAGATCATTGGGCCGCCGATCGTAGCCGCAGGCGGCACCAACCCGCGCGGCAGTCCTAAAGCCAGCCGTGCTCGGTTGCGATCAGCACCGCCTGCGCCCGGTCCATGGCCCCGAGCTTTCCGTAGACGTTATGCAAGTGGGTTCTGACGGTGCTGGTGGAGAGACCCAGCTCGGAGGCGATCTGCTTGTAGACCTTTCCCCGAGCCAGTCCCCGCAGGACCTCCATCTCCCGCGAGGACATCGGGCACGGATCGACGGGGCGCGGACGCGAGCCCCCTCCTTCGAGCGGCAGGTCGTACATAACCATCCGCAGTTGGGCCACGGAGACGCCGATGTCACGCGCCACTGCCAACAGCGCCGCGGACGACACGGCCCCGCCCAGGGCATGGTGCGCCAGCATGTCGGCGAGCCGGACCATTGCAGCCTCGCCCTGGCAATCATCGGCGTGGTGGCGCTCGATGACGCTGGCGATAGAACGCGGCAAGCCCCAGCGGCGGGCGAGCACGCCCCCCACCAGCGCGTGGTCGACCCCTAGCTCGCGGCGTTCGCGCTGGATCCGCTCCTCCGGAGTGCGGGCCTCCCCGTGAACCTGACGGGGATAGCCGGGGTAAGCGTGGACCAGCACCAGCTTGCCGATGTCGTGCATCAACGAGGTGATCATCAGCCGGTCACGGGCCTCGTAGCCGAGCTCGCGCGCGATGCGGTCGGCAGCGCGCTGGGTGGCCACGGCGTGCAGGCGGAAGCGGTCCGGGATACCCCGCCACACCGTCGAGCGCTCAAAGAAGTCAAACGTCCGGGCCCGGCTGGCGATCGCGTGGACCGCCTGCGGACTCAGGACTTCGACCCCCTTCACCGCGCTGTCGACGCGTCCGCGAAGCGGCCCCTTCACCCGATTCGCCAGACGCATCACGGCGATCGCCAGCGCGACATCGCCCTCGACGGCGGCCACCACATCTGCGGTCGACACGACCTCCGACTGGAACAGGCGCAAGATGCGGTTTCGGGACTCGACGAGGACCGGAAACCCCTCCAGCACGTCGAACGCGGCGGTCAGGCGGCGACCATGACCCTCGTTATGGTGCCGTTCGCGGACATGGGGATCCTCACCGCTGCCGGAAAACTCCACAACCGCAGCCATGCTGTCACTATCGGCATCTGCCATGAGCGGGTTTAGCGCTGCGGGGGCAGCGCCACCGGCACCCGGGGCGACCGTCCAGCGCTAGGAACGCCTTAGGTGCAGCGCTCTGGGACCGCGGCCAGCGCACGATCGATTCGCCGTAGCGTCTCATCGCGCCCGAGCACGGTCACGCTCTCGAAGATCCCCGGCGAGACCGTCGTTCCCGCGATCGCCACGCGGACTGGCTGGAAGACCTTCCCGGGTTTGAGACCTAGTTGCTCTACGACGCCGCGCAGCGCCGCCTCAACGGTCTCGAGGCCGAACGGCTCGGCCGCGGCGAGCGCGTCGCGCGCGGCCTTCAGCGAGTCGGCTCCGCCGTCTCGGCAGAGCGTCTTCTGGAAAGCGGCCGGGTCATCCGCGGGCCCGTCGTAGAGAAATCCCACCAGCGGCCAGAACTCGGCGAGCGTCTGGATCTTCTGGGCGGCGATCTCGACGGCCGGGCGCAGGCCGTCGCGCCCGGTGTACTGCTCGAGCCGGCGCGTCAGCTCATCGGTTCCGAGCTCACGCATCCAGCGGCCGTTGAAGTTGCGGAGCTTCTGCTCGTCGAACACTGCTGGGTTACGGGAAACGCGCTCGAGCCTGAAACGCTGGGCGAGCTCCTCGAGCGAGAAGTGCTCCTCGTCGGCGGCGAATCCCGCACCGAGCAGCGCGATGTAGTTGTCGACTGCCTCGGGCAGATACCCGGCGGCTCGGAGTTCCTGCACCGAGGCGGCCCCGTGGCGCTTGGAAAGCTTGCGGCCGTCGGGGCCATGGAGCAGGGGCAGATGCGCGTACCGCGGCGGCGGGGCCCCGAGTGCGGCGAAGACGAGCAGCTGCTTGGGCGTATTGGAGAGGTGATCCTCGCCGCGGACGACGTGCGTGATGCCGGCATCGAGATCGTCGACCGCGACGGCGAAGTTGTAGAGCACGGAGCCGTCCGCGCGGGCGATCACGGGTTCGTCCTGGCTCGCGTTGGGAAACCGTGTCTCGCCGCGGATCACGTCATCGACCACCGTGTCGCCGCTAACCGGAACTCGCAGGCGCACAGCGCCACTCGCCGATGGCTCGCCGCGGAACCCCTGATCCCAGCCGTGCCGGTCCTTGTAGGCCTTGACGTCCTCCTGGGTGGCGGTGGACCGGTAGGCGTGACCCGAGCGCAGCAACTGCTGGAGCACCTCGGCGTGGCGCTCGGAACGCTCCGACTGCAATATCGGGCGCTCGTCCCAGTCGAGCTTCAACCAGCGCAGGGCATCGAGAATCTGCTCCACGTTCTCCGGCGTCGAGCGCTCGCGGTCTGTATCTTCGACCCGCAGCAGGAACGTCCCGCCATGCCCGCGGGCCAGCAGCCAGTTGTACAGCGCCGTGCGAGCGCCGCCGATGTGCAGCGCCCCGGTCGGAGATGGTGCGAAGCGAACCCGCATGACAGTCCCCTCCGCATGCTAATCGGCGCTCATGTGTCTCAGGCTGGCGGATTGGCGAAGGCAGTCGAGCGCGGCGTAGAGCGGGGGGCAGACGCGATCCAAATCTTCAACCAATCGCCCCGGATGTGGCGGCCCACGGCATACAGCGATGAGGATTTCACCGAGTTCCGGCAAGTGATGGCCTCAAGCCGTATCAAGGCGGTGCTGATCCACGCCGTGTACCTGCTCAACTGCGCTTCGGAGGACAGCGAGATCCGCGAGAAGTCACGCCGCTCGCTGATCCAGTCGCTGCGCGTGGGGGACGGAATCGGCGCCGTGGGCGTGGTGCTCCACCCGGGGTCGGCCAAGAAAGGCGACGTCCCGAAGGCGATCAAGCGCGCCGGGACTGTCATCAAGCAGGCGCTGGCTGAATCCGAGCGCTGCGAGCTTCATCTGGAGGACACCGCCGGCGCCGGCGGCACGCTCGGGCGCTCGTTCGAGGAGCTGGAGCAGCTGCTCACGGCCGCGGGGGGTGACAGGCGGCTCGGCATTTGTCTCGACTCCTGTCATCTGTATGCGTCGGGCTACGACGTCTCCACTGCACAAGGCCTGAGCGAGACGCTCGAGCGCTGTGATCACACGTTGGGACTCGAGCGCCTGCGTTCGCTTCACCTAAACGATTCGATGGCCAAGCTGGGATCCAACCGCGACCGCCACGCATTGATCGGCCAGGGCGAGCTCGGCGAACGCGGCTGCGCCGTGTTCCTGTCCGAGCCCCGCTTCGAGCGTCTTCCGTGCGTGCTCGAGACGGGCGTCGACGGCGCGCCTGGCGCAGAGGATGTCGTGAAGGCGTTCAAGCTACGCAGCCGGGGTAAGAGCAACCGCGCGCGGACTTCTCGCAAACCGCCGCGCGCTCGCAAGCGATAGCGTGACCGCCCGATGAGTGCCCACAAATCGCAGGCAGACGCCCTGGTGGTGTTCGGGATCACCGGCGATCTGGCCAGGAAGATGACGTTTCAGTCGCTCTACCGGCTCGAGCGTCGTGGCCTGCTCGATTGCCCTGTGATCGGCGTCGCCCTAGACGAGTGGACCGTGGATCAGCTGCGCAAGCACGCTCACGACTCGATCGCGGCCGCCGGCGAGCAAATCGACGACCACGTATTCGCCCGCTTCGTAGAGCGGCTGCAACACGTATCGGGGGACTTTGGCCAGCAGCAGACCTACCAGCGGGTGGCAGACGCGCTCGGCGACCGCAAGTACGCCACCTTCTACCTGGAGATACCTCCCTCGCTGTTCGCCACCGTGATCAAGGGGCTCGCCGAACAGAAGCTGGTCGCTGACGGCCAGCGCGTGGTGGTCGAGAAGCCGTTCGGTCATGACCTGGCTTCGGCGCGCGAGCTGGCGGCGGATTTGCACCAGTACGTGGATGAATCGCAGCTCTATCGGATCGACCACTTTCTCGGCAAGATGGCGCTCGAGGAGGTCCTCTATTTGCGGTTCGCCAACGCGATACTCGAGCCGGTGTGGAACCGCCACTACGTCTCCTCGGTGCAGATCACGATGGCCGAGCAGTTCGGGGTCGAGGACCGCGGTCACTTCTACGATCCCGTCGGCGCGCTACGGGACGTGGTCGTCAACCACCTGTTGCAGGTGCTCGCCGCCGCGGCCATGGAGCCGCCGGGTGGCAACGACCCCGAAACGCTCAAGGATTCGAAGCTCGCGGTCTTCCGTGCGGTGGCTGACGCCGATCCCACGCGCTACGTGCGCGGGCAGTACGAGGGCTATCGGGAGATCGACGGCGTCGCCCCAAACTCGACAACCGAGACGTTCGCGGCACTGAGGCTGGAGGTCGACAGCTGGCGCTGGGCCGGCGTTCCGTTCCTGATCCGCACCGGGAAGCGACTGCCGGTCAGGCAGACCGAGGTGCGGTTGGTGTTCAAGCACCCACCGCGGCTTCACTTCCTCAGCGGCGGCGGTCACCGCCGGCCGCAGCCGTCCCAGCTCGTGGTCAGGATCGACCCCAGCACCGGCGTGCGGATCATCCTCGACGCTCAGCGAGCCGACAGGCCAGGACCGGCCGAGATCGAGCTCGATATGGAGTTCGCCCAGGAGGGAGGCGAGGGCGCTACCCCCTACGAGGTGCTGCTCCATGCGGCTCTGGTCGGCGACTCGACCCACTTCGCGCGTCAGGACATGGTCGAGGAGAGCTGGCGGATCCTTCAGCCGCTGCTGGACTCGCCGGGCGATGTACACCTTTACGCTCCGGGCTCGTGGGGGCCGCCCGGCGCGGAACGCATCGCCGTCGGCTTCGGCGGCTGGCGCGGGCCGTGGGTGACTCAGTAAAGCGGGCCTGAGAGCCGCTTCGGGCACCCGGACAGCCTGCAAAACCTCACGGGCCGTCTGCGCGCCGCGCCGAATGTGAGGTTCGGCATGAAATGCATGCCCAACCGCACAAACCTCTCGCCCCGACGCTCGCTTGGGAGCTTCAGCATCTGCCGTCGGCGCGGCGGCTGGCGCGGACCGGGGGTGACCGAGTACTCGGGCCTGAGAGCCGCTTCGGGCGCGTCACGCAGCCGCTTCGGGCGCGTCACGCAGCCGCTTCGGGCGCGTCACGCCGCCCCGGCGACGTGTGCCCAGATGCCGCGCAGCGTCCGGACGTGGCGGTGCTCGCGGCTGCGGCAGGCGCGATATGGATCGAGGTGGATCGCGGTGATGCCCATCCCGCCGGCGCCGCGTACATCGGTGCACAGCAGGTCGCCGACGTGCACCACCTCTGCGGGCTCGGCGTCCGCCACGCCGAGGGCGACCTCAAAGATTCGTCGGTCCGGCTTGCGTGAGCCCACGATCTCGGAATCGATCACCGCCTCCACGCCCAGCCCTGTCCGCTCGAGGATGCCCGCATCGCGGAGGTTCTCCGCCGCGTGACCATCGGAGTTGGTGACGATCACGACGGCCAATCCGGCACGCTGAAGGCCGAGGATCGTCTCGATCGCCCGCGGAGTGGGCTCGCTCCACAGCACCTGGCCCGATCGGCGACGATCCCCGAGTTCGGACAACGCCGACACAGCTTCACCGAGGCGGGGTGCCGGCACGCCGAGCGCGGAGCAAAGCTTGCCCCCGTAGCCGTCGTCGGGGCCGTCACGTTGCTCGCGATCTATAGCGCGGGCAGCCTGGTAATGCGCCCACGGCACGACCTCGGAGTCGATCTGCACGCCAACCATCCCTAGTGCCCGGGCCACGAGGTTGCGGTCCGGCAGGACGATGGTGCCGCCACCGTCCAGGAACACTGCGCGCGGTCGCAGCGCTTTCAGGCCGACGCAGCTACGCGCTGCGGCTCATCGGTGACGATCGCCTCTCCGAGCAGGGCATCGAGCTCGGCGTGCAGGCCGGCGCCACACGCCACCCGGAAGCCGGGGCCCAGCCTGAGACGCCGGCTGCCGACCGACGTGATTAGGTCAATCACCACTCCCGACTCGCCGGGGAAGCTACGCAACAGTTCCTTCAGCTCGGCGAGGGCCGTCTCTGGCAACAGCGACGCGTCCACACGCAAGCGAAGCAGGCTTGGTGGTGATGGCTGGCGAGCGGCGGCCTCGGCAGCCTCCTGAACCTCCTCGTGGCTTGGCTCAAAGCGCTCGACCTGTTGCACGATGACGCACGTCTTGTCTCGGTCCTTGTGGTCGATCCGGCCACGGACGAGCACGATCGAGTCGGGCTGCAAGGCGTCGCCGCTCGACTCCAGCGCCTTGCCGAAGATGACCAGCTCGACCGACGCTTCAAGGTCATCGAGCGTCGCGAACATCATCCAATCCCCCTTCTTGGTGCGGATGCGCTTCGCGGCCGTGATCATCCCCCCTAGCGTGACCCAGTCGCCGTCGCGCCGCTCGGGCAGCGCAGGCAGCGCGCAGTCGACGCGCAGTCCCAGCGCCAGACCGACGTCTTTGAGGGGATGGGCCGAGATGAACAGACCGATCGATTCCTTCTCGGCCGCCAGCAGCTCGGCCCGCTCAAACTCGCCGGATGGGATCGCTGCATGGCTGGGGCGTGCGAACCCCGCCGCGCCGGATCCGTCTGAGCCACCAGCATCGAAGATCGACGCCTGCCCGATGAGCGCGTCCTGCTGGGCCTTCTGCCCCGATCCCTGTGCCTGCTCCAAGACCGACAGCATGCCCTTGCGCGAGGCGCCCGTCGAACCGAACGCACCACACTTGATCAAGGCCTCGATCGCCTTGCGATTGACGGCCCTGCCGTCGACGCGGGCGCAGAAGTCCCACAAGTCCTTGAACGGGCCGCCCTCCTCGCGCGCACGCTTGATTGCCTCCACCGCCTGGTAGCCGACGCCCTTGACCGCGTCCAGCCCGAAGCGGATGTTGCAGTCGACGACCACGAACTCGTGGTCTGAAAGGTTCACGTCGGGAGGCAGGATCGCGATCCCCATCTGCTCGGCCTGTGCGACGAAGAACGGCACCTTGTCCTTGGTGTCCATCACCGAGGAGATCAATGCGGCCATGTACTCGGCCGGGTAGTTGGCCTTCAGCCAGGCGGTCCGGTAGGCGATCAGGGCATAGCAGGCCGAGTGCGACTTGTTGAACGAGTAATCCGCCGAGCGTTCGTTAGTCGTCCACAGCTGCTCGATCACGCTCTCGGCAGTGCCCGACGCGCGGCAGCCGGCGAAGAACTCGGGCTTGAGCTTTGCCATCGCCTCGCGGTTCTTCTTGCCAATCGCCTTGCGGAGGTCGTCGGCCTTGGCGCCGCTGAAGCCGGCGATCTCCTTGGCGATCTGCATCGCTTGCTCTTGGTAGACGGTCACGCCATTGGTCGACTCGAGGATCGACCGCAGCCGCTCGTCGGCGTAGGAGACAGCCTCCGGATTGTGCTTGCCCCTGGTGTAGGTGGGGATCTGCTCCATTGGGCCCGGGCGGTAGAGGGCGTTGAGCGCGATTAGGTGCTCGAGCTCTGAGGGCTTCACCCGCTTGAGCGTTTCGCGCATCCCTTCGGACTCGAACTGGAACACGCCCACGGAGTCACCCCGAGCCATCATCTCGTAAGTCTTCGCGTCGTCGAGCGGCAGCGTCGCCATGTCGGGGCGCTCGCCGGTCGAGCGCTCGACGATGTCAAGCGCGTCCTCGATCACGTCGAGGTTCCGCAGGCCGAGGAAGTCCATTTTCAGCAAGCCGATCTGCTCGATGGGCTTCATCGTGAACTGGGTCACCATCCGCAGGGAGCGCTCCCCATTCTGATCGAGCCCCGCGTCGGCGACCTGGAGCGGCACGATGTCCGTCAACGGACGGTCGGCGATCACCACCGCCGCGGCGTGGATCGAGGAGTTGCGAACGATTCCCTCGAGACCCTGAGCGACTTCGACGATCTGCTTCGCTGTGGTGTCCTTGTCAACCTCGGCCCGCAACGGCTGGCCCGGCTTGAGGCAGTCGGCGAAGCTGGGCGGTCGGCCCTGCTGGGGCTCCGGGATCAGCTTGGCCAGCCGATCGCCAGCGCCGTAGTCGAAACCCAGCACGCGAGCGGCGTCCCGCGTCGCGGCCCGCGGGAACATCTTGCCGAACGTAATGATCTGCGCGACCGACTCCTTGCCGTACTTATCGGTCACGTAGCGGATCACCTTGTCGCGGCCGCGGACCGAGAAGTCGATGTCGATGTCGGGCATCGAGACGCGCTCGGGATTCAGGAAGCGCTCGAACAACAGGTCGTAGCGCAGCGGATCGGCATCGGTGATCTGCAGGCAGTAGGCAACGATCGACCCGGCGGCCGAACCGCGACCGGGTCCAACCGCGATGCCCGAGTCCTTCGCATACTTGACGAAGTCCCACACGATCAAGAAGTAGGCGCTGAAGCCCATCTTCTCGATTACCCCGAGCTCGTACTCCGCCCGCTCGAGCGCCTCGGCCGGCGGCGGGTCGCCGTAACGAAAGCGGAGGCCCTCGTGCACACGCGCGCGCAGGTACTCGTGCTGCTCCACACCGGGTGGCGTCGGGTATCGCGGAATCAGCTGCCGGCCGAGCTCCAGTTCGACGTCGCAGCGCTCTGCGATCTCCACCGTCGTCGCGACAGCCTCGGGCCAGTCTGAGAACGCCTCGGCCATCTCGTCGTTCGAGCGCAGATAGAACTCGTTGGTCTCGAAGCGGATCTGTGGCTGGCTGAGCGTCGACTTTGTCTGCACGCATAGGAGCGCGGCATGATGGTGATAGTCCTCGCGCCTCAGGTAGTGGACATCGCCGGTACCGACGAGCGGGCGGCCCAGCTCCCGCGCGATGCGGACGATGCCCTCGTTGACCACGTCCTGCTGGGCGAGCCCGTTCTTTTGCACCTCGAAGTAGACGTTGTCGCCGCCGAACGCCTGCATCAATTGATCCGCGTGGGCCCGCGCCTCGGCCGTGCGGCCATTCAGAAGGTTCTGGCAGAAGCGTGACTGGAGGCAGCCGGTCAAAGCGATGATGCCGTCGCCGTATGCCGCCAGCTGCTCGACGTCGACCGAAGGCTTGCCCCGCTGAAAGCCCTCGAGGAAGCCCGCCGAGCAGAGCTTGACGAGATTCCGATAGCCGGCCGGAGCGGCTGCAAGGAGCGTCAGATGGAAGCGATCAAGCCGACCGGACGCGCGCCGGCGATGGTCGTCCACCAGGTAGACCTCGCAGCCGATGATCGGCTTGATGCCGTGCACGCGGCACGCGGTGAACAGCTCGACGGCGCCATTCATCACGCCGTGGTCGGTCAGCCCTAGCGCCGGCTGATCGTGTGCGGCGGCTAGCGCGGCGAGGCTGTCGATCTTGCATGCGCCGTCGAGCAGCGAGTACTCGGAATGGACGTGGAGATGGGCGCAGGAAGAACTCATGCGATGCGCTGACGAGCATAGGCATCACCGCGGACAGGAGCCGCCTATCGTCGGCGAAGCTCGCTGGCTGCGGGAGATTCAGCTGCCCTGCTGGCCGGTTACCCAGCGGCGCAGCAGCTCGAGCACTTCCCCGCGGCCACGAATCGTCGCTTCGCTATGGCCGCCTGCGGTCAGCACAGCAAGCAGCGTTTCGGGCTCACATATCACTGTGGCGGCTACCGGGCCGAGCGGCGGATCGACGCTGACGAACGGTCGTGAGCCATTCAGCACGCGGAGGTAGGTGGAGGTTTCCGGGCCGCGGTGGGCGATCGTGAACCTGTGCCCGGCCGTCCATTGCGGCTCGATCATGTGCGCGACCAGCGTGAACGTGAGCGAAGGGTCCAAGCGGGCCCCGGCCGCATTGAGCTCGCGCAGACCGTACGGTGTACGGATCAGAGCCAGCACCGCGGCCAGCGCCTTGCGGTCGCCGTTCACCTCGGCCACGCCGACGCCGGAGCGTCGACGAATCGATCCAGCCACCAGGAGCCGAGCGAACGTCGTCAAGTCGCCGGTCAGCTGGAAGTCGACCTGGCCTCGGTCTCGCGGTCCCTTGGCCTTTGTCACGCGCACCGCAGCGTCACGTGCGGTGAGCTGAAAGGAGCCGGCATCCCTGAGCATTAGGTCGTAGGCCAGAGGCTCTGTGCTTGCCAGCCGCTGTGCGGGAAGCAGGCCCAACATCACGCGCCCCGCTGTGGCGGGGTCGTGCTTGACCAGCGCTCGCAGTGCACGCAGCAGCCCCGACTTGCGAGTGGGGACGGCGGGCGGTGGCAGCGGCTCGGAGACGCGACCGCCGGTGTCCGGAGGCGTGATGTCCGCCGGGCGGCCGGCGAGGCCAGTGTCCTCGGCGGCGTCAGGGTCCTCGGCGGGGCTTGGCTCCGCATCGACGCCCGGGCCCTCGGCGGCGCCGGGCTCCTCGGCGGGGCTTGGCTCCGAATCGACGCCCGGGCCCTCGGCGGCGCCGGGCTCCTCGGCGGGGCTCGGCTCCGAAGCGGGGCTTGGCTGCTCGGCGGCGCCGGGCTCATGCTCCACGTCCGGCGCCTGCCCACTGCCGGGCTCCTGCGCGTGCTCGGGCTCGCCCCCCGCTGCACCGTCGCCCTCAACGGGCGGGATCGTTTCGCGGAGCCTGTTGAGCGCCACGTCGAAGCGCTCGGGCCTCACCGCCGAGGAATGGTCCGCCCCCGGCGGGTCGTCCTCGGCCCCCGCCGATTCCGTCGGCGCGCCAGCTTGACCCGGCGCGCCACCTTGACCCGGCGCCCCAGCTTGAGCCGGCGCCCCAGCGTGAGCCAGTGGAACGCCGCGGATCACGTCGAGCACTGTGCGCAGGTCCTCGATGACCTCGTAGAGCCGCTCGGCGTGCAGCGCGGAGTCCCGCAGCTGGCGCTCCAGCTCGGTAGTGCGCTTGCGCCAATGCTCGAGCTCGGTGACGCGTATGGCCGCCTGCTCCCGTTGGAGCTGCTCGCCGGCGCGGCGAGCAAGATCGCCGTCGAGGCCGTCGCGTTGCGGGGCATCGCGCGCAGGGGGCGCCCTGCGCGCCAGCTCCAGCTCCGCCGGCAACCGCTCGCTCCAGGAGGTCCTGCCGGTCGGCGCTCGCAATAGGCGCTCGCGGTCGAGCTGGGCTTCCCGCGCCAGCCGCTCGGCCTCCTCGATGCGCTGCCGCGTCTCGTCAAGCTGGCGCTCGATCTCTGCGCGGCGCTGTTGCTCGGCCTCGGCGTGTGCGCTCGCCGTGCGACGCTCGGCGACCAGCTGCTCGATTCTGTTAGCGAGCTCCGCCGCGGCGCGCTCACGCTCGCGCTCGGCGATCGAGCCCGCAAACGGCGGCGGCGCTGGTTCGAGCTGCGCCCCGACGCCCGGCTCGCCGCGCGCATCGGGCTCGCTGCGCGCTTGCGGCTCGCCGTGCGCTTCGGGCTCGCCGTGCGCTTGCGGCTCACCGCGCGCTTGAGGCTCACCGTGCGCTTGCGGCTCACCGTGCATTTGCGGCTCACCGTGCATTTGCGGCTCGCCGTGCGCTTGAGGCTCGCCGTGCGGTTGTGCCTCCGCGGCGGGCGTCTCCCCCGCCGAACTCGCCGCGGCCGGCTCGACCATCGGTGGCAGCGGCACGACCACGACGCCGAGCTGCAGCCACGCGCGGCCTCCGAGCTGAGGAGCGAGCCACGCCGGGATCGAAAAGCTCATTCGCCAAGTGCCCGGCGAAGCGCCCGCGACGCTCGGGGGGTCGGGGATCGCCGGAAAGCGGTGCCGGCGACCGTGCGCCTCGATCACGAGCACCGGCCGGCCTTGCCAGCTGGAGCGACGGCGCCAGCGTCCGGTGACGATCACGGTCACCGACGATTCGCCGGTCGGTAGCCACTCGACCGCCTCGATTCCAAGCGCGGACTGCGATCCAGGTGGCTCCGCCATCAGTGCGCGACGGTACGCCTTTAAGCGGACGGACTCAGCCGCGCGTCAGCCGCTGCCGGGCACCGGCTAGCAGGCCTGCGAGCACGAGGGCCACGATCACCGAGATCGCGAGCCCGCGACGAGTGTTGCGTAGGCGGCGGCGGGCGTACCACTTGCCAAGCTGCCAGGCGATGTATCCGAGGACCTTGTAGTCCATCCGGTACCGATGCTACCCGCTGGCCGGGGCGCTCACTCCCGCTGGTGCAGCAGCCACGCCAGCGGCCGGCGGAGGCCTCACTCCCGCTGGCGTATGCGCCACGCCATCCTCGACTGCAGCGAGAACAACTCGATGAACCCGGGCGAGGCCGCCTGTGAGAACAACCCACCCGACTCCGAGAAGGTCGCCAGCTGGGCGTCGTACACGGCGTACGGCGACGAGCGGGCGATGACGCGTGCCGTGCCCTTGTAGAGCTTGAGCGTGATGGTGCCGGTCACGAATTCGTTTGCCGCCGCCATGTACGCATCCAGGTCGGCGCGCAGCGGCTCCCACCACAGCCCGGCGTACACCAGGTAGGCCCATCGCTCATCGAACTGCGGCTTGAACTGGTTCTGGTGGATGGTGCCCACCAGCTTCTCCAGCTCCTGGTGGGCGGTGAGCACGATCGCCGCAGCGGGCACCTCGTAGATGTCTCTGACCTTTAGCCCAACGATGCGGTCCTCGATGTGATCGACGATGCCCACGCCGTGGCGGGCGCCGATCGCCGCCGCGCGCTCCAGCAGCTCGACCAGGTCCAGGCGCTCGCCGTTCAGGCCCACAGGCGCGCCGCGCTCGAACTCGACCTCGATCATCTCAGGCTCGTCCGGGGCATCCTCGGGCCTCGAAACGAGCTGAAAGACATCGTCCTCCGGAGGGTGATTCAGGTCCTCGATCCAGCGGCCCTCGCTTGAGCGGCCCCATAGGTTGTCGTCGATCGAGTAGGGCACGGCCTCGCTGCCGCCCTTGACCTTGATCCCGTGCGCGCGGGCGTAGGCGATCTCCTCCTCGCGCCCCATCCGCCAGCTGCGCACTGGAGCGATCACCTTCAGCTCGGGCGCCAGCGTGGCGATCGTCGTCTCGATTCGCACCTGGTCGTTGCCTTTACCCGTGCAGCCGTGCGCGATCGTCTCGCAGCCGGCGACCCGGGCGTGCTCCACGGCGAGCTTGGCGATCAGCGGGCGACCGAGCGCGGTGAACAGCGGATAGCCCAGGCCGTAGATGGCGTTTGCGCGGATCGCGGGCAGCACGTACTCCCACGAGAACTCCTCGCGGGCATCGACCACCAGAGCGTCTGCCGCGCCGAGCTCGAGCGCCTTGCCCCTCACGACGCCGTAGTCCTCGCCAGGTTGCCCCAGGTTGACCGTCAGCGCCACGACTTCCGCCTCGTATTTGTCCTGGATCCAGGCGAGCATCACGCTTGTGTCGAGGCCGCCGCTGTAGAGCAGCAGCACGCGATGGACCTCGGCAGGATCAGCCTCGTAGGAGGCTGTGGGCTCCGCGCTCATCGGGCCGCCAGACCGCTCATCCTGCGGGCACACTAGTCGAGAGCCGCTGCCGCATTTGCTTCCACAGCTCTCGGTAGGCCGCGGCGGCCCGCGAGTGCGGCGCGAACGACTCGAGCACGTCACGTTGAGGCCCCATCCGCTCCACCACCGCCGACGCCGGTATCGCCGCGTCCAGCACACCGGGGTGCTCGGCGCGCAGCGTCTCCATCACCTCGCGGTGGAGGCGCTTGCGCCCGTCGACCATTGAGAAGAACGGCAGCAGCTGCGTCCCTGGCTCGAGCAGCGGCTCGAGCTGCCGCAGCGTACGAGCGGCCAGCGTGGACGGGATGATCGGCACGAGCAGCGCGTCGGCTGCGTCGAACACGCTCTCGGACACCAGCGAGATGCTCGGCGGGCAGTCGAGGAACAGATACTCGTACTCGTCGCGCAGTGGCTCCAGCACGCGCGCCAGGCGGCGCGTCGGACGCTTGACGCCGTCCAGCGCGAGGTCCATGTGCCGGTAGCGGAAGTCGGCCGGCAGCAGGTCCAGGCGGTCGTGGTCCGTGCCCCTGATCAAGGCGCCGAGGTCGGTTCGTCCTCGCACCAGCTTGCGCGGTCCGCCCTTGGCTTTGGGCTTGACCCGGAAGAGGTAGGTCGACGCTCCCTGAGGATCTAGGTCCCAGAGCAGCGTCGGGGCGCCGTCGTGGGCTGCCAGATACGAGAGGTTGACCGCAGCAGAGGTCTTCCCCACGCCGCCCTTGATGTTGTACGCCGCGACGACGATGGTCAAGCGAACGTATCCTTGACCAGCGTCCGCTGTCGTTTGGCGCCGAACGCGGCGAAGCGCTCGGCAAATTCCTCCCGGGCGGCGCGCTCGTCCTCTGCCAGCGCGCCCAGCAGCGCTCCCACCGCGATCAGCGCCCTCGCTCCGTCGGGCCGTGCCGCGACCTCCTCGGACAGGGAGCGCACCGTCGCCATCTGCACCTCGCGGTCCTGGTGGCGGCCGAGCACGTCCTGGAGTGACTTGAGCGTCTTGACCATCGGTCCCACGACCTCGTCTGGATAGACGTTGGCACCTATCAGCTGGAGCAGGTAACGCAGCTCCTTGCCCTTCTTGCGCAGTTCGTGGTAGTCCTCTGGCGGGTTGTCAACGTCGATCGCAACACCCATCGTGACCATCCGCCGGTACACCTTGGCGATCCGCTCGCCGGCCAGCGAGCCGATCGGACGCTCCGCGTCTTCCCGATCGCTGCTCGGAAGCGTCGGCAGGCGGTCGAGAAACGCCGCCCACTCGTCAAGCAGGCGGGAGAAGCGCTTCGACCGAAGCCCGCGAATCATCTCTTGGCGCGCCCGGCGGCGATGGAGCGCCAGCACCTCCCGCAGCGGCTCGAGGTCCGCTCGCAGCCGCTCGTCGATCATGTGCCGCAGCGAGTCGAACCCCAGGAGATAGACGTCGAGGTCGCGGGCCGGCCCGCTGATTCCCTGGAGCCAGCGAAACTCCTGCCTGAAGTGCTCGAGCTCACCGTGCGGGAACACGCCCTTCAGCTGCCGCTGCACCGATCTTGTCCTCCTGACGGAGACGCGCAGGTCGTGCAGGAACTCGGAGTCGAGATCCTCGATCGTACCCTCCAAGTTGAGCTCGATCACGTCCAGCAGCGCATGCAGGACGGCTACCGCAGCGGCGTCGGCCGGCTGCTCGTAGGTGAGCGGGACGTCGATCTTGGATGTCTCGCCCTGGGGGGCGCCGCCGGTTGCGGCGATGGCCTCCTCGACCAGCGGCATCTGCGCAATCCGAAGCCCCAGCTCGTGCTCGAGCAGGCGGCGAATCCGCTGAAGCGAGGCGTCGTAGCCGCGCACGGCGTGCAGGCGTAGCCGGCGGGACAGCCGTATCGGTCCCTGCTCGACGCCCACGACCGCCGGCTCCTCGAGGGTTGCCCGCACCACCGTCTTGCGCTCGTCGTCGAGCACCCGCAGCCGACGCTCGCGCACCTCTAGCTCAGCCAGCGGTAGCAGCGCGCGTACGTCGACCAGGGATTCGACGGCGTCACGCAGCGGTCCGGGATCAAGCGCGGAGGGCAGCACGCGCTCCGGCGCCCGCGACACGCTGGCCTCGAGCGCGCCGAAGCGCAAGCGGCCATCTTCGTAGACCGCACAACCACCGCTCTTGCGCAGCTGTCCGTCGAAGGTGTCGTAGAACGTCCGCCTCACCTTCCGAACCTGGCGGTCCACCGCCTCCACCCTCAGCCCGTCGAGCGCCCCCGACATCCGCTCGATCGCTTTCTCGGAGCGGAGGCCATCGGGCAGCAGTAGCTCTGTCTCGCTCATGCGAGCGACTTTAACCTGCTGAGCGCGTCACGGATGTCTGATTCGGAGACCACCAGCGGCGGCTCGAAGCGGATCGTCGCCGGTCCGGTGGCGTTGACGACCAGCCGCTGCTCCAGCAGCGCGCGACGCGCCAGCTCGGGCGCCTCGACACCGTCGAGGACATCGATCGCCAGCATCAGCCCGCGGCCGCGGACGGTCGCCGTGAACGGCAGCCGCTCGAGCCCTTCGGCCAGCATGGCACCGAGCGAGCGAACTCGCGCAAGCAGCCCCGGATCGGAGCAGATCTCGAGCGCCACCAGCGCCGCCGCGCAGATCACTGGGCCGCCGGCGAACGTCGAGCCATGGTCGCCGGCGCCGAGCACGTCAGCCAGTCTGGGGCCCGTCACGAGCGCGCCGATCGGCAGCCCGCCGCCAAGCGCTTTGGCGCTGGTCAGTGCATCCGGGACGACGCCGGTCTGCTCGTAGGCCCAGAGACTGCCGGTCCTCCCCATCCCGGTCTGGATCTCGTCGAACACGAGCGCGGCGCCGGTCCTCTCGCACGCGGCGCGCGCCGCGCGCAGCAGCTCCTCGGGCAGAACGTGGATGCCGGTCTCGCCCTGGATTGGTTCGAGCAGGACGGCGGCGGTTTCGTCGTCGACCGCCCGCTCGAGCGCCGCGGGGTCCTTGGGAACGACGACGAAGCCCGGCACGAGTGGCGCGAACGGCGCCTGCTTTGACTCCTGGGGGGTCGCCGATAGGGCTGCGTAGGTGCGCCCGTGGAACGCCCCCTCCAAGACGACCACGCGCCCGCCGGGGCGCGCCTTGCGCACCAGCTTCACAGCGGCCTCGTTCGCCTCCGCACCCGAGTTGGTGAGGAACACCTTGCCGCCCAGCGAGCTCTCCGCCAGCCTTGCGGACAGGCGAAGACCGGGCTCGGTGTAGTAGAGGTTGGTGGCGTGGGTCAGCCGGCCGGCCTGTTCGCACACGGCCTCGACCACCCGTGGATGGCAGTGGCCGACGTTCAGGACGGAGATCCCTGCCAGAAAGTCGAGGTACTCGTTGCCGTCCTCGTCCCATAGCAAACAGCCGGAGCCGCGCACGAACTGGACGGGGTTACGCACGTACGTGGGTATGGCGTGGGCGCCCTCGA
The DNA here is from genome assembly GCA_963830405.1 of uncultured Actinomycetes bacterium. Taxonomy (GTDB): domain Bacteria; phylum Actinomycetota; class Thermoleophilia; order Solirubrobacterales; family Solirubrobacteraceae; genus Palsa-465. Next base: position 629,346 of record CAWHMB010000002.1, on the reverse strand, counting down.
GCTGCTGCAGCTCGGCCAGCGAAGCGCTCACGCTCGGGCGCTCCCCCGCTCGCCTTCGGGGCTCGCCTGAATGGAGGGCGCCCGAGTCATCCGGCTGCCCCGATCTTCGTCCCCTGGCCGGCGTCGGTGAACAGCTCGAGCAGCAGCGAGTGCGGCACCCGGCCGTCGACGATGTGCGCGAACGAGACGCCGCCGTGGATGGCTTCGAGGCACGCCCCGAGCTTCGGGCGCATCCCCCCGGCGACGCCGCCCAGCGCCGCCTCGACCTCGCCGGCGCTGGCCTGAGAGATCACGCTGCGGGGGTCAGACGGGTCTCGCAGCCAGCCGGGGACGTCGGTCAGGAACATGATTTTGTAGGCGCCGAGCGCGCCCGCCACGGCGCCGGCGGCCTCGTCGGCGTTGACGTTGTAGGACTGTCCCTCACGGTCGGCGCCGACGCTCGCCACCACGGGGATGTAGTCCTGGGCCACGTGCGTCAGCACGCCTACGTCGATTCGCTCGATCCGCCCGACGAACCCGATGTCCTCGCCGCTGGGCGCCGACTGGCGCGTGACGCCGAACAGAAGCCCATCATCGCCGCATAGCCCGACCGCAGGCTGGCCGTGGCGTCCCAGCCGCAGGACGATGTCCTTGTTGACCTTGCCCACTAGCACCATCTTGGCCACCTCGACGGTCTCCGGGTCCGATACCCGCAAGCCGTCGACGAACCGCACCGGCAGCTCCAGGCGCTCCATGTAGCTGGTGATCTCGGGACCGCCGCCGTGGACGACGACGGGGTTCATGCCCACGTACTTCAGCAGCACCACGTCCCGGGCGAACTCCTCCTTCAGCGTCGGGTCGACCATCGCCGCCCCGCCGTACTTGATGACGACCGTCTTGCCGTGGAACTCCCTGATGTACGGGAGTGCCTCCAGCAGCGTCGCGACGTCGCGAGCGCCGCCCCGCCCCGCGACCCCTCCGGCGGCGCTCATGTTGTGTACTCCGCGTTGAAGCGCACATACTCCGGCGAGAGGTCGGAAAAGAACACCTCGGTTTCGCCGCCTTCGCCAGGCAGTGTCAACACGTATTCGACTTCTGGGCCCTCAACCAGCGGCTCGAGCTCGCGCAGGTCGTCGACTACCGCTTCGCCCCCCGAGACGACAGGCCGCCCCTCGATCTCCAAATCGGCCACGAACCCCTCGTCAGACGAGAAGGCCATCCCCGCGGCCTGCAGGATGCGGCCGAAGTTCGGATCGCCTCCGTGCAGGGCCGTCTTGACCAGCGGCGAGTTGGCTACAGCCCGGGCCACCGGCTCGACCACGTCCCGCCCCCCGCGGACCACGACTCGCGCCACTCTTCGAGCTCCCTCACCGTCGGCGACGATCTCCAGGGCCAGCGCCCGCAGCAGGGCGTCCATCGCCTCGCCGAAGCGAAGCTCGGCTTCGGTCTCGGGCTCGATCCGCACCCCTGAGGCGCCGCCGGCGAGCATGAACACCGTGTCGCTCGTCGAGAGCTGGCCGTCGACGCTGATGCGATCGAACGAGCGCTTGACGGTCACGGCGGTCAGCAGCTCCGCCGTGTCACTCGACATCTCCGAGTCGGTCTGGACGAAGCACAGCATCGTGGCGAAGCGCGGCGAGATCATCCCCGCTCCCTTGGCCTGGGCGGACAGACGGACGCTGCCGTGGGGCAGCTGCACCTCGAGGCAGGCCCGCTTTGGGCCACGGTCGCTGGTCAGGATCGCGCGCGAGAAACCATCAGCATCGCCACCCAGGCGCTGCACCGCCGCCCGCACGCCCGCCAGCAGCGGCTCGCGCGGAAGCTCGGTTCCGATCACGCCGGTGGAGGCCACGCCGACCTGCCCCGGGCGGATATCGAGCAACTCGGCGGACAGGGCCTGGGTGGCCCGGGCTGTCTCCACTCCCCTGGCTCCGTCACCGGTGTTGGAGCCGCCAGAGTTGGCCACCACGGCCCGCAGCCCGGAAGTCTCCGATACCCGCGAGACGATCACCGGCGCGCCGACGCGCGCGTTGGTCGTGAAGCGCGCGGCCGAGACGGTCTGCGGACGCTCGGAGTACAGCACGCCGACGTCGAGGCCCTCCGGTTTGAGGCCGGCCTCCACCCCGGCCGCCCGAAAGCCCTGCGGAAGCGCGGTCGGCTCCAGCTGCGAGACGTGCTCTGGCCGCTCAATCCAGCGCGAGTCGAACAAGCCGCCGCTCACCAGATCCCCTCGCCCTCCGGCAGCCCGAACATCACGTTCAGGTTCTGCACCGCCTGCGATGCCGCGCCCTTCCAGAGGTTGTCGATCGCCGCGAACACGACGGCGCGGCCAGTGCGCTCATCGCTGTGAACCGAGATCCTGCACACGTTGGTCTCGCGGACGTCGCGGACGCCCGGAGGGCTGTGCGCGAGCTCTACGAACGGCTCGCCGGCGTAGAACGCGCCGTACAGCTCGCCGAGATCGGGAAGCTCGCCGCCCGGTGGAGTGACGTAGCAGGAGACGAGCTCGCCCTGGTCAAGCGGCAGCAGGTGCGGGGTGAAGGTCACCATGACGTCCGCGCCGAGGGCCCGCAGCTCCTGCTCGATCTCGGGCGTATGACGGTGGCGGGGTACACCGTACGGGCTGATGTTCTCATCGACGGTCACGAAATGGGTCTTCTCGGTCGCCGCGCGGCCCGCGCCCGAGACGCCCGACTTGGCGTCGATCACCACGTCCGCTATCAGCCCGGCGTCCGCCAGCGGCGCTAACGCGAGCACCGTTGCCGTCGGATAGCAGCCGGGATTGGCGACGAGGTCGGCGTCCCGAATCCGTTCCCGGTAGCGCTCTGGGAGACCGTATACCGCCGCTTGGAGCAGCTCGGGAGCCGGGTGCGCGCGGTACCAGGTCTCGTACGTGGCCCTGTCGCGCAGCCGAAAGTCGGCGCTCAGGTCGACGACTCTCACCTCACGTGCCCGCAGCGCTGCCACGACGGGAGCCGCCGCGCCGTGCGGGTAGGCGAGCACCGCGGCGTCGACGTCGGCATGGCGGTCGATGTCCAGCTGCTCCAGGACCATCGGAACCCGGTGATAGGGATAGAGCTCGGCCAGGCTCTTGCCCACGTCAGAGCGCGCGGTCACGCTGACCAGCTCGAACGACGGGTGCCTGAATAACAGGCGCGCGGTCAGCGCGCCCGTAAATCCGGCGGCTCCGAACACCGAGACCCTAGGCGGCACGGATCGTCCCCCCCAGCCTGGTTCCGAGCGCCTCCACGATCTCCGCGCGCTTGGCCGCCACGTCCTCGTCCGTGAGCGTGCGATCGCCGGCGCGGTAGGTGAGCCGCAGCGCCAGCGACACTCTGTCCGGGCCGATCCGCTCCGGGTCGCGGTACACGTCGAAGACCTCGGCGTCCTCGAGCAGCGGCGCTCCGGCCTCACGCGCCAGCTCGACCACATCGGCCGCGCTGGTCTCCTCGCCCACCACCACAGCCAGGTCCTCGCGGACGGCGGGGAAGCTCGTCACGTCCTCGTAGGTCGAGGTCATGGGCTCGCCGAGGGCGTCCAGGTCGAGCTCGAAGGCCGCCACCGTCTGCTCGAGATCCCACCGCGCGGCGACCAGCGGATGGATCTCCCCCAGCCAACCGACCGTCGCACCGCGGGCCTGGATACTCGCCGCACGCCCGGGATGAAGGAACGGCATCTCGCCGCGTTCAGCGCTCCAGGACACCCTGATCGTGTCCAGCAGCCCCTGGAGGATCCCCTTGATCGCAAAGAAGTCGGCGTCCGGCGGCTCGGGCTCGCGCCAGGTGGAGCCACGGACGGGTCCGGCAATCAGCGCGCCGACGCGATAGGGCTCGAGCGGCAGCGTTCCCGGGCCGCGCGGGAGGTAGACCGCTCCGGCTTCGAATAGCCGCAGAGTGCTTATCCCGCGTGCCCGGTTGCGGGCCGCGGCGTCGAGCAGCGAGCCCAACAGCGTCGTCCGAAGCTGCGCCAGATCGCCGGACAGCGGGTTCTCGAGCTCCACCGCCGGCTGGCCGTCCAGCCGCAGGCGCTCCGCCAACCCGAGTCCGACGAAGCTCCAGCCGACGATCTCGTGCAGCCCGCGGGCGGCGAGCGCGTCCGTCGCCCGGCGGCGAAGCCGCTGCTGCGCGGTCAGCCGCCCGGAGGCGCCGTGGCGGCTGGGCAGCGTGGCCGGAAGCTTCTGCAGCCCGTCGAGCCGGGCAACCTCTTCGATCAGATCCGCCTCGCGGGTGACGTCGCCGCGGCGGAAGGCCGGCGGCTTGACGTCGAGGCCGTCGGGCGCTTCGGCCGTATCGAATTCGAGCGCCTCGAGGATCGCTTTCGCGCGCTGGCGCGGGATATCCGCTCCCAGCAGGCCGCTGACGCGCGCGTCGCGGAGTCTGATAAGCGCCGGGGGTGGACCGGGGCCACCGACATCCACCGTCCCGGCCACGAGGCTCGCGCCGCAGAGCTCGACCATCAGCCTGCTGGCGACAGCCTGCGCCTCGAGCCCCTGCTCGGGCTGCAGCTGCTTCTCAAAGCGCGCCGAGGCTTCGCTTCGCAGTCCCAGCTTCAGCGAAGTGCGGTGGATGTTGGCCCCGTTCCAGGTGGCGGCCTCCATCAACACACGCGTCGTGCCCTCGCCCACCTCAGAGCGAGCTCCGCCCATCACCCCTGCGATCGACGTCGGCCCGTCGGCGTCATCGATCACCACCATCTCGTCATCGAGCTCGCGGGTGTTGCCGTCGAGCGTCTGCATGCGCTCGCCGTGGCGAGCGCGGCGAACCGTCAGACGCTGGCCGGCGACACGGTCGAGATCGAAGGCGTGCAGAGGCTGCCCGGTCTCGAGCATCACGTAGTTCGTGATGTCGACCACGTTGGAGATCGGACGCTGGCCGGCGGCCATCAGCCGCGCCTTCAGCCACGGCGGCGAAGGTCCGATCTCCACGTCCTCGAACACCCGCGCGGTAAAGCGAGGACAGAGCTCCGGGCACTCGACGGCGACGCTGGCCTCACTCAGCGCGCCATCACTGCCGGAATCGTTCTCCCACGGCGCCGGCTCGAGCGGCGCGCCGGTGGCGGCGTGGACCTCGCGCGCCACGCCATAGATCGCCAGGCAGTCCGGACGGTTCGGCGTGATCTCCAGCACCAGCACGTCGGTGGCGATCGGCAGCACATCCGCCAGCGGCCGTCCGGGCTCGAGGCCCTCGCCCTCCAGCACCAGGGTCTCGGCGTGGTCGGGTCCGATCGCCAGCTCGTCCTCGGCCAGGATCATTCCGTCTGACTCGACCCCCCGCAGTGTTGCCCTCTGAAGCGTGCGCCCGTCCGGCATCACCGCCCCCGGTCTGGCGACCGCCACCGTCTGGCCCTGGCGCACGTTCGGCGCACCACACACGATCTGCGCCTCGGCGCCGTCGCCGACATCTACCGTGCACACGCTCAGGCGGTCGGCGTCGGGATGCTGGCGGACGTCGAGCACCCGCCCTACGACGAACCGCTCGAGTGACGTTACGCCGTGGCGCTCCACGCGCTCGACCTCCGTCCCGGTCATCGCCAGGCGCTCTGCCAGCTCTGCGACCTGCAGACCCGTTTCGCAGTAGGCGGAAAGCCATTCCAGCGGGACGCGCATCAGCCGAACTGCTCCAGCATGCGCACGTCGTTGTCGTAGAGCAGTCGCAGGTCAGGCACGCCGTGCTTGAGCATCGCGATCCGCTCGATGCCCATGCCGAACGCGAAGCCCTGGACCTTCTCGGGGTCGTAACCGTACTCGCGGACGTGCGCCAACACGTTCGGGTCGACCATCCCGGCCCCGAGAATCTCGATCCACGCCGTCCCCTTGCACAGCGGGCAGCGCCGGCCGTCGGCGGTCACTCCGTCGATGCAGTTGAAGCACGAGACGTCGACCTCGACGCTCGGTTCGGTGAACGGAAAGAAATGCGGTCTGAGCCTCACTTCACGCTCAGGGCCAAAGATCGCGCGGGCAAATGCCAGCAGCGTCCCCTGGAGGTCGGCGAGCGTGACGTCGGTGTCGACCGCCAGGCCCTCGACCTGATGGAACTGGGGCGTGTGCGTGGCGTCCGAGTCGGGCCGGAAGGTGCGACCGGGCACGATGATGTAGATCGGCGGTGGCTGCGCCTCCATCGCCCGCACCTGCATGGGGCTGGTGTGTACGCGCAGCAGCGTGGTGCTGGGATCTAAGATGTCCGGCGCGGGCTTGATGTAGAACGTGTCGGTCATCAGCCGCGAGGGATGCGTTGGCGCATGGTTGAGCGCGTCGAAGTTGTAGTAGACCGTCTCCACCTCGGGGCCTTCGGCGACGTTGAAGCCCAGTCCGATGAATACGTCCTCGATCTCCCGTCGGGTGGTGGTGATCAGATGAAGCCGTCCTACCGCCGGGGACGGGTCGGCGGGGAGCGTGATGTCGACACGATCGCCGCGTAGCCGCTCGTCGAGCTCCTGGGCCTGGAGCGCCCGTTGGCGCTGCTCGATCGCCGCCTCAAGCGCCCGCCGGGCCTCGTTCGCCGCCTTCCCCGTAGCGGCGCGCTCCTGCGCCGGAAGCCCGGCCACGGCCCGCAACAGATTGGGAAGCTCGGCCCTGCGCCCCAGATACTGAATCCGAGCCTGCTCCAGCTCCTGCGTAGTGCCCGCGCCGTCAATCGCTCGCTCGCCCTCGTGCCTGATCTCGGCGATCCGCTCGCCGGTGGATGTCCCGGTGCGCTCAGCCATGTGGATTGATCCTATGCGCGAGCTCATACATGGCGACGGTCGCGGCCATCGCGGCGTTCAGCGAGTCGGTGGCGATCGGTATGTGGACGGTGTGGTGGGCTCCTGCGACCAGCTCGTCCGGCAGCCCTTCGCGCTCCGCGCCCACGAGCACGGTGGCCTCACCGCCCTCCAGGACCAGGTCGCGCAGCTCCACACCCACACCCGGTACGAGCGCGATCTTCTGACCCGGCAACTCCTGCCAGCGCTGCGCCCGCGCCAGCGGCACGCCGAACACGGCGCCCATGCTCGCGCGGACGGCCTTGGGACCGAACGGGTCGGCCGAGCCGGGACCAACCGCCGCCGACGAAGCGCCGAAGGCCTGCGCCGCCCGCAGCACCGCCCCCACATTTCCGGGATCGTGCACGCCGTGCAGGTACACGCACAGCGGGCCCAGGGCCCTCGGGACCCAGCGCTCCTCGTAGACGGCGAGCGTGCGTGTCCCGGACCCCATCCCCGAGGCAGAGGCCAGGAGCTTTGCGTCCACTTCGACTCCCGGCAGCCCGCTGCCCGCCGCGCTGTAGCGCTCTACCGCCACCCAGCCCGCTGCGTCCGCCGCGGCCAGCAGGTCCTCACCCTCGGCCACGAATCGTCCGGAGCGCTCGCGCCAGCGCCGTCGCATGCGGAGCTTGCGGATCTCCTTGAGCTTGCGGTTCTCGGTGCTGGTAATGGTCATTGAAATAAAAAGGGCGCCCTCCTGAAGGAGTGGCGCCCTGTTTTGAGTGCTAGCTGGCGGCTTATCGTTAGCCGGCCAGCGCCTCACGGGCGCGGTCGGCAAAGCGTCGGAAGGTGTCGGCGTCGCGGACGGCGATGTCCGCGAGGATCTTGCGGTCCAGCTCCACGCCGGCGAGCTGTAGACCGTGGATGAACTGGGAGTAGGAGAGGCCGTGCTGCCGGGCGGCGGCGTTGATGCGCGTGATCCACAACCGCCGGAAGTCCCGCTTGCGATTGCGACGGTCGCGGTAGCGGTACTGGTCCGCCTTGAGCACCGCCTCCTTGGCCTTGCGGTAGTGCCGGCTCGCGTCGCCTCGGTAGCCCTTCGCCAGCTGGAGCGTGGCGCGGCGCTTCTTGCGGGCGTGGACCGAGCGCTTGACGCGGGTCATTTGCCGCTCCCGGCGGGCGCGTCGCTCCCGCCTGTCGCCGCGCTCCTGCTCGCGGCCCGGCCCCGGGTCCGCGCGCCGAGCAGCGTCTTGACCCGCTTCTCGTCGTGCCGCGAGATCACGGCCGGCCTGGCGTGGCGGCGCTTGCGCTTGGGCGACTTCTTCTCCAGGATGTGGCTCGAGAACGCGCTACGCCCCCGGACCTTGCCGCCGGCGGTCAGCTTGAAGCGCTTCTTGGTGCCAGAGTGGGTCTTCATCTTGGGCATAGCCGGCCGCCAAGTAAAGCAGAGCGAGCCAGCGCGCCCGTAGAGCCAGCCAGCGCGCCTGTAGAGCCAGCCAGCGCGCCTGTAGAGCCAGCCAGCGCGCCCGGTTACTGCCGCGCGATGTGAGTGGGCGGCTACTGCGCGATGAGTGGCGGCTACTGCGCGACGCGGTCGGCGGTCGCCTGACCGCCGTTTGCCGCCGGTTCCGGTTCCTGGGCCGCGCGCTGCACGCCCGCCGCCTGGCCGTTGCCCTCCACACCGTCCTTTTCGGCGGCCAGCACTGCCTTGGACGGCGCAAGCAGCATCGTCATGTTGCGGCCGTCTTGAATGGGTGACTGCTCGATGACGGCGATTTCGGACAGCTCGTCCGCCAGCCGCTGCAGAAGCGCGGTCCCGCGCTCGGGATGGGTGACCTCGCGCCCGCGGAACATGATCGTGATCTTGACCTTGTCCTTGCCCAGCAGGAAGCGGGTGACGTGCGCCTTCTTGGTGTCGTAGTCGTTCTGGGCGATCTTGGGACGGAACTTGATCTCGCGGATCGTGATCTGCTGCTGGTGCTTGCGGGCTGCCTTCTGCTTCTGGGCCTGCTCGTACTTGTACTTCGAGTAGTCGAGCACCCGCGTGACCGGCGGCCGGGCATCGGGGGCGACCTCGACGAGGTCCATGTCCCGCTCCTGCGCGTAGCGCATCGCGTCTTCGGTCTTGACGATCCCGATCTGCTTGCCGTCGACGCCGATCAGGCGGACCTCGGGCACACGAATCCGGTCGTTGATTCGAGTTTGGTCCCGCTCGGGCGGGCGCCGGTCGAACTTCCTCGGGACCGGCACTAGCTGCGGTGTGGGCTGGACGTCAAGCGGTGCCGGGCCGTATGTGACAACGGACTGAGGTCAACGTCCCCGAGTATAGCGGCGGTCAGTCATCCCGGGCGGCCTTTTCGGGACGCGAAGCCCGCCTGGAGACAAGCTCGAGAAGGCGCTCGGTGAACTCGTCCACGCTCACCGATCCGGCGTCGCCGACCCGGTGCTCTCTGACCGCCACCTCCCGGCTCTCCGCCTCGCGGTCCCCCACCACCAGCATGTAGGGGATCTTCCGGACTTCGCCGTCACGGATCTTCCGTGCCACGGACTCCGTGCGCTCGTCGAGCTGCGCGCGGATGCCGGCCGCGACGAGGCGTCCGCGGACCCAGGCTGCATACTCGGCGTGGCGGTCTGCGATCGGCAGCACAATGGCCTGCACCGGCGCCAGCCACACGGGGAACTCGCCCGCGTAGTGCTCGATCAGGATGCCGATGAAGCGTTCGAACGAGCCCATCAACGCCCGGTGGATCATCACCGGCTGATGCTCGCTGTTATCCGCGCCCGTGTACCGGAGCTCGAAACGCTCGGGCATGAAGTAATCGAGCTGCACGGTGCCAAGCTGCCATGAGCGGCCGATCGTGTCGGTCATGTGCAGGTCGATCTTGGGGCCGTAGAAGGCGCCGTCGCCGTCGGCGACTTCATAGGGCTCCCCTCGCTCGGCGAGCGCGGCTGTGAGCGCTGCCTCCGCTCGGTCCCACATCTCCTCGGAGCCAACCCGTTTCTCGGGCCTTGTCGAGAGCTCGACGCGCGGCTCGAAGCCGAAGCGCTCGTAGATCGCGTAGCCGAAGTCCAAGCAGCGGTTTACCTCCTGGGGGATCTGCTCCTCGGTGCAGAAGATGTGCGCATCGTCCTGGGTGATGTGGCGAACGCGCAGGAGCCCGTGAAGGGTGCCGCTGGGCTCATGGCGATGGACAAGGCCCTGCTCGGAGAAGCGGATCGGCAGGTCGCGATATGAACGTCGATCCTCCTTGTATAGGAGCACGTGGCCGGGGCAGTTCATTGGCTTGAGCGCCATCGCCCGCTCTTCGACGTCGGTGAAGTACATGTTCTCCCGATAGACGTCCCAGTGCCCCGAGGTCTTGAACAGCTCGACGTCGAACAGGATCGGCGTCTGCACCTCCCGGTAGCCGCGCGCCGCGTTCTCTTCACGCCACAGAGACGTCAGCTCATTCCAGATCACCATTCCGTCCGGAAGCCACGCCGGCGATCCCGGCGAGAGCTCGCTGAACATGAACAGGCCGAGCTCCCGGCCAAGCTTGCGATGATCGCGGGCCCGTGCCTGCTCGAGCCGCTCCAGGTACTCGGCCAGTTCCTTGGTGGAGAAGAACGCCGTCCCATACACGCGCGTGAGCATCGGCTTGGCCGCGTCCCCGCGCCAGTACGCGCCGGCCACGGACTGGAGCTTGAAGGCCTTGATCCGCTTGGTCGACGGAGCGTGCGGCCCGCGGCAGAGATCGGTGAACGGTCCGTTCGTATACAGCGAGACGGTCTCCACAGGGTGGGCGGGATCTGCATTTCGGACCAGGTCCTCGATCAGCTCGACCTTGTAGTCCTGCCCGTCGGCGGCGAAGCGCTCGAGCGCTTCTGCCGTGGGGACGTCCTGGCGCACGAAGGCCTCGTCCGCATCGATATGTTCGCGCATCCTGGCCTCGATGCGCTCGAAGTCGGAATCCGACGGCGAGGTGCCATCGGGGAAGTCGAAGTCGTAGTAGAAGCCGTCCTCGATCGGCGGGCCGATCGAGATCTTGACCCCGGGATAGAGCTCCATGACCGCCGCGGCCAGCACGTGGGCTGCGTCGTGGCGAATCAGCTCGAGTGCCGGCGCCCCGCTGCGCTCGGTCAACACCTCGAGCTTCGCCGTTCCGCCTCCGCCAGCGGGCAGCGGCCTCGCCAGGTCGCGTAGCTCGTCATCGACGCGCACGGCCAGGGCGGCGCGGGCCAGACCGGGACCGATCGCGGCCGCCGCGTCGGCGCCCGTGGCGCCGTCGGGCAAGGTCAGCGTGTTGCCGTCGGGAAGCTCGAAGTTCATCGGCGGCGGATGCTAGTGAGCGACACACGGGGCCTCCTGTGCGCTGCCACCCGCGCGCCGCCGCACCGCCCGCGGGTCGCTACATTTCGTGCCCCAGGGCGATTAGCTCAGCTGGGAGAGCGCCGTCTCGACAAGGCGGAGGTCGCTGGTTCGAGCCCAGCATCGCCCACTCCGACGGTTCCTGGGGTTGGGCGAACGACGCAGCGAAGCCGATGTGACTGGTGGCGGTACCGATGGCTTGGGGTTGTCGGGCGGCTGGTCGGTAGCGCAAGCAGTAGTTCGGCGCGCATAGGTGCGAGCCGCCTTTGATCACTCGGCGTGGAATGGTGTCTGCTGGCTGTGCAGGGGGTGAGCAGCACGTCTGGTCGGTCGCGGCGTCGAGGACGTCGGCGGTCCACTCCCAGACGTTTCCGGTCATGAGAGCCCGTAGCCGTTCGGCGGGTAGCGCCGGATCGGGGAGGTGCCCTCAAAGCCGTCGGTGAGAAGGTTTCTGCCACGGGAGCTCGCCCTGCCCCGATGCTGCTTTTGGGCCCTTCGGGCCGCCGCCAGTAGGCGCCGGGGACCCATTCCCACCAGTTATGAAGGTCTCGCAATAATTGAGACGCAGTGTCCCGAGTTATGAACCATTTCTTTCTAAAAATTTACGGAATGGGAGTTTTTGTCTCGCATAGTGGGTACCTGAGAGAGACAACTGTCCCGTTTCGATGGATGAAAGGAAACAGAATTGCCTGAGACAACAAACGAACCCGACTTGCGTGACCGGACGCTGGTCGATCGCGATGGCGAGAAGATCGGCAAGATCGACGAGCTGTATTACGACGAGCAGGGGGGCCAGCCCGAATGGGCGCTCGTCAACACCGGCCTATTTGGCACCAAGAAGACGTTCGTGCCGATCAAGGGCGTCAAGTCGGCCGGAGAGGATTTGCAGGTCCCGGTCACCAAAGCGCAGGTGAAGAGCGCGCCGCGGATCGACGCCAATCAGGAGCTTTCAGAGCCGGAGGAGCGGCAGCTGTTTGAGCACTACGGTGTGCCTTACACGACCGAGGGCAGCACCACCGCGCAGGGCCAGCCACAGACCGGCCGCATGCAGGGTCGCGAGCAGACCGGCCGCGCGCAGGATCGCGAGCAGACCGGCCGCACGCAAGGTCGCGAGCAGACCGGCCGCACGCAAGGTCGCGAGCAGACCGGCCGCGCGCAAGGATCGCGAGCAGACCGGCCGCGCGCAAGGTCGCGACCAGGGCGGCCGCGACGAGGCGATGACGCGCTCAGAAGAGGAGCTGCGTGTCGGCACGACTCAGCGTGAGACGGGCCGTGTACGGCTGCGTAAGTACGTCATCACCGAGCAGGCCACCAAAACGGTCCCAGTGCAGCGCGAGGAGGTTCGCCTCGAGCGCGAGCCGATCACCGAAGCCAACCGCGGGGATGCTCTCTCGGCCGACGATATATCCGAGGCCGAGCACGAGGTCGTTCTGCACGAAGAAGAGCCGGTCGTGGAGAAGCGGACCGTCCCTAAGGAACGAGTGCGTCTGGGCAAGGACACCGTCACCGACGAGCACCAGGTCACTGAAGACGTCCGCAAAGAGCAGATCGACACGGACGGGATCGATGAGGCCGACACCGAAGGCCGCGAGCGTCGGAGGCGATAACCCTCACGCGGAGCGGATGACGACGAGGCTTATGAGCGTCGCGTCCGGAGATGAAGTCGACAGGCAGCGCCGTCGGGACTACCGTCCCGGCGGCGCGGACTGGGGCACGTTTCCGTCTCGACACGGCGGCGGTCGCTGGTTCGAGCCCAGCATCGCCCACTCCGGCGTTCTAGCGGGATATCTGCCCCGGAGCGGTCGCCACTCCGGCGTGAAGGTGTGCCAGGCGTAGGAGAGGCGGCGGTAGGGATCTGACTCGAGCACTACTTGCTCGGGGTCGGCGATCGTCAGGCCCAATTGGCGCAGGGTGATGGGTGACCCCGCCTTCCAGTCGGTCTCCAACGTGAGGCCGCAGTAGCGCTCGGCGGCGGTGGTACTGCTTGATCCAGCGCTCGGAGATCTCGCCGATGGCGCGGGATTGAGGTAGTGCAGCTTCTCGCGACCCCGCCACACGGTGCTCACCAGGCCGGCGGCCTCGAGCACCGCCAGGTGCTTGGACACCGACTGGCGGGCAATGTCGATCTCCGAGCACAGCTGGCGCAGTGTTTGGCGGCTCCGGGTATTTAGGCTGTACAACAGTCGACGGCGACCGGGATCGGCCAATGCGCGAAACGCGTCGTCGATGTCCGGAAGATGCGCAGCCATCAGGCTGCGCAATTAGATGCAGCCATCTGGCTGCATGTCAGGCTCCTGGCGACCGCCATCCGGTCCAACCACACCCATTCAGGTGCGATGGCCGTTGACCCGTCAACTACACTCATCGGCGATGAGTACGACGGTTCCTGAGCGCCTTGAAGGCGCCGCGCTGGACGCGTGGCGCAGCTACTTGCAGAGCCACGCCTCGATCCTGCGAATGCTCGACGCGGAGCTGGTGGCCGAGCACGGCATCAGAACCAGGGACTACGAGGTGCTGCTTTATCTGGCGCAGGCGCCGGAGCGCAGGCTGCCCATGTCGGCGCTCGCGGAGCGGACGATGCTGACACGCTCGGGCATCACCCGCCTTGTCGATGGGCTTGTAGACGCCGGTTGGATCGAGCGCGTGGCCTGCCCCAGCGACGCGCGCGTGTCGTATGCCCTGCTGACAGACAGCGGTTATCGCAAGCTGCAAGACGCGGGCTGTAGCCACATCGCCAGTGTCCGTCGCGTGTTTCTCGAGCACTTCAGCGCCCAAGAGATCGAACGGCTGGCCGCTCTGCTAGGCCGGCTGCCCGGCGCCCGTGCAGACGGCGCCGCCTGTTCGGTCGACTAGGCCATTGGCGCGCCACCGGGGTCGCGGGCGACGCTAGCCTACGGGTCGCACGGCGACGTGGCGGAGTGGTTACGCAGCGGCCTGCAAAGCCGTCTACACCGGTTCGATTCCGGTCGTCGCCTCTGACGCTCAGCCGCCGCCGCTGATAACGCCGGTGCCCTTGCTGCTGGTGCCAGTCGGCGCCGTGCTCGATGGGTGGCTGGCGGCGGGCGCCGAGGGCGTGCTCGGGGCCGGATGTGTGCTCGAGCTCGGCGCGGTGCTGGGTGCGCTGGGAGTGGACGTCTGGGGAGCGGGACTCGAAGTCTGCGGAGCCGGACTGGAAGTCCGCGGAGCGGGACTGGAAGTCTGCGGAGCCGGACTCGAAGTCTGCGGAGCGCCGCTAGACCCGTGCTGCTTCACGGAAGCTGGGGGCGCCGACGTCGAGGACGACCGGCTGGTGGGGCGACTGACCGTCGGCGAGGGGCGCGCGGGCGCCGCCGCGACAGATGCTCTAACAGTCGCCGGCTTGGCGCTCAGCGCCCGCGAGTGATGCGTCGGCTTCGGGTGGCGCCGGAGCTGACCGGCGGTCACGCCAGTCGCCGTGCTTGGCGCCGCTTTGGCGGCGATCTGCCCGGAGGCCATAGGCTGCTGCTTAGCTGTCTTAGTGACCTCCAGCGTCGCGCCGAAGACCGCGGCAACAAATCCCAAGACGAGCACAAGCTGGAGCGCGGTCGAGTAGCGCACGGTGCTGATCGAGCGCCGCGCAGCGCGCGCGGCTACGCTCGATGACTGGGCCGCGAGGCCCCGGTATCCGGAGGTCGACGTTGCTCCCATGAGCGCCCCCTAGTCACGCTGCTTGCTTTGGGGCTCGTTATTGTACACTTTTGGGAGTAAAGAGGAGCCTTAGGCAGGGTTCTTGAAGGCGGTTCGGCTCTAGGGGGGCAGAACTTTGATGTCGCAGACAAGCTGGGTCCCGGGATCGAAGGTCGGATTTATCGTTCGGCGGATGGCGAGGCTCGTGGCCTTAGTCGCGCTCGCCGGCCCCATCGGCTGGGCCCTCTCGGCGGGTCCTGCGCATGCGGCGCTGATCACGCCGACCATGTCGCTGACTACCAGTCCGGCGAGCGGCGTCGTCGCAAACGAGAGCGTGACGCTGATCGCGAGCGTGGATTCGGGCTCGATCCTGATCCCGCCGACCGGGTCTATCAAGTTCACGAGCGGCGCAGCTGTGCTCTGCCCGGGCGTGACGGTCACGACCAGCGGTGAAACCGGGACCGCCGAGTGCCCCGCAGCCTTCCCGGCCTCCACCCAGTCGCTGGTTGCGACGTTCACGCCGGACGCAACCGCCTCCGCTCTGGGCCTTGGCGGGACCAGTGCGTCCCACGCCCTCACCGTCGCCCGTGACGCGACAGCTACCACGCTTTCCGCTTCAAGCCAGAGCATCGCGCCCGGGGGAAGCGTGACCTACACGGCATCCGTCAGTGCCCTGCCCCCAGGATCAGGCCAGCCGTCGGGCGACGTCGACTTTTATGACGGTGGATCGACGATCCCGTCGTGCTCCTCCAAGGCGCTCGGGAGCTCGGGCGCGGCCACCTGCACCGTCACATACACGCAAACCGGTCAGCATCAGATAACAGCGAAGTACAAGGAACATGGCAACTTCGACAAGTCCGACTCACCTACGGTGACCGTGACCGTGACCACCGCTCCAGCGAGCGGCGGAACGGGAGGCAGCGGTACGGGAGGCAGCGGTGCAACGGGTACGGGCACAACGGGCACCGATACGCCGGGCACCGGTACAACGAGCGGCGGTACAGGCGGCAGCGGTACGGGCAGCAGCGGTACATCGGTGTCGCGGACGGTCCTCTCGAGCATGCAGTGGACGTTCTATTACACCCCGTTCTTCACCAAGGTGCTGGCCCTCAGGTTGCTGCAACCGCCGGTGGGCAGCGCCGTGATGGTGAGCTGCAAGGGCCGGGGTTGCCCGTTCGCCCACCGCGAAATCAAGGTGACAAAGGTCAGGCACTGTCCAAAGGGAGCATCGAAGCGTCCGCCGAACTGCCAATCCGGGCCTATGCGAATCGTCAACCTAGCGGCGTTTTTCCGGACCCGGCATCTGCTTCCGGGCGCCAAGATCACCGTCGACGTCGTCTATTCCAACTGGATCGGCAAGTACTACCTCTTCTCCGTTCGGTCCGCACATGCGCCGGGCGTCAGGATCGCGTGCTTGCCGCCGGGGAGCAGCAAACCGAAGGCGAGCTGCTGAGAAGGCGGGTGGGCCAAGCTCTCCCCCCGGCCGCTGCCGGGAGCAGGTCCATGCTGACCGCCCCGAACGGGGCAGCTCCTATCTGACCGCCTCGCGCGGCAGGTCTATACTGACCGCCCCGCGCGGCTGTAGCTCAGTTGGCTAGAGCGTCTGCTTGCCATGCAGAAGGTCGAGGGTTCGAGTCCCTTCAGCCGCTTCGGAAAGCCCCGCAAACGCGGGGTTCTTAATGGACGACAAATCCAGCGACAGCGGCTCGGCATACGGCCGAACGCACCACCGCACGACCGTTACCGGCTGCTGCTAGCCCGCGCGCCCGGTATGCGCTCGGGCCGTTCGGGCGCATGGTCGTGCGCGAGAGCCGACGGCCGTGTCCGCTTCACTGCTCGGCAATGTCGTCTGGTTTGTGCTTTGCGGCTGGTGGCTGGCCCTCGCCCGCGTCGTGACCGGCGTGGTTCTGTGCATCACAGTCATGGGGATTGGGCTGGGTCCGGCCAGTTTCAGACTCATCCCGGTGTCGCTGGCGCCGGCCGGGGCCGAGATCGGTCATACGTAGCAGGGTCGTTTCGCTGGGCGCCAGCAGGCGTACGCGCACGTCTGGCGCATCCCCGGCGACCGCGGCCGCGAATTCGCGTGCGGGCGCCGCGGGGTCTGACGGGCGGCTGGCGGGTCGGGGCGGCGCCAGTGTTCCCCAGTGGATCGGGATCGCGATGGCGGGCGCGATGATCTGGGCCGCCTGCGCGGCCCGCTGCGGATTGAGGTGCCCCGGACCGAGCCGGGGTCCCCACCCTGAGATCGGCAAAAGCGCGACATCGATCTGCCCGTGGAGGTCTGCCATCTCGTCGAACAGGTCGGTGTCGCCGGCGAAATACACGGAGCGTCCGGCGGCGAGGACGTATCCGACGGGGTCGGCCACCGGCCCCCAGGGCGCGCGGTGGCGCGGGTGGGCAGCCGGCACCGCCCGGATGCGCAGGTCGCCGAGCGTCGCCTCGTCGCCGCGCGCGAGCCCGCGCACGTCTCGCACGCCTTTGCCCCGAAGCCACCGGCCGGCGCCGCGGGGAGCGAACACCGGCACGTCGTGGGCGAGAAGGCGCAGGGATGCGGGGTCGGCGTGATCGGCGTGCAGGTGGGAGATCACGATGCAGTCGAGCCGGCCGAGGCGTTCGAGGTCCGGTCTCGGAGCGATGCGCACTAGCGGCCCGACGTGCGCTCGCAGCACGGGGTCGGTGAGCACACGAGACGCGCCGAGCTCGAGTAGGACCGTGGCGTGCCCGAGCCATGTGATGCCAACGGCGCCGTCGTCGCGTTCGGGCATGGTGACTAGTGGATCGCAGAGACGGACGAGATCGGCATCGTCCCATCGGGGTGAGGAATCCTCAGGCGACGCGATGGAGCATCCGGTCGGTGCCCGGCCCCAGCGCCCAGACCCAGACCGAGACCCGGATCGACGAGTACGGAGCGCCGCTGGGCTGGGAGCCTCAGATACCGAGGTTCCGTCTCCTGCCCCTGCTGGTCACCTGGCTTGTTGCCGGCTGCTCGGTGCTCGTGGCCGCGGCAGTCCTCCCTGGCGTGAGCGTCCCCGGCTTCGGCGGCGCGCTGGCCGCCGCGGCGGTGATCGCCGTCCTCAATGCGCTGCTGCCCCCGATCGTTGCCGCGCTGCGCCTCCCGTGGACGGTCGCGATCGGCTTCGTGGGCGTGCTGATGATCGACGCGCTGATCCTGCTGCTGACCTCGCATCTGACCTCTCGGGCGATTCACGTCGATTCGTTCGGGTGGGCCCTGCTGTGCGCGCTGGTGATCTCGGCGGTGGTCGTGGTTCTCCAGGTGATCCTCGGGCCCAACGACGACGACACCTACTCGCTGCGGGTGATCAGGCGGTTCAAACGTCGACGTTCCGGCGTTTCGCTGGGTCGAGAAGGACAGCCGGCAGCTGTTCTCGTGCTCGTCGCCCGCCGACTGCGCAGAGATCGGCAGCGCGCCGCGCGACGGGCCAGCCACAGTCGACTCTCCGGCTAGCCCGGCCGGCGATCGCTTTCGCCCGTTCGGGCGCCTGCAGCGTCAACATCGCTTGGGCGACGAGGCAGTCGCCACCGCGCGGGCCGCGCGTCGATTTTCCTCCTCGTCCAGCTCGCGCATCCGCGGTCATCGACGGCGACGGTCGCATCCATGCCAAGCGCTCGTCCGCCGACCGGGCACCTTCAGCATGGTGGGCCGCCGATCGCGGTCCGCGCGGGGAGTAGGGTGATTCCGGTGCGCTTTGAGGTAACGGATGCCGATACCGCTACCGCGGTCGGAAGCGGTGACGTGCCGGTGCTCGCGACCCCGCGATTGATCGCGTGGATGGAGGCGGCAACCGTGCGATCCGCCGCACAGTTCGTCAGCGCTGGGCAGACGACGGTCGGCACGGCGATCCGGGTCGAGCACCGCCATCCGACGCCGGTGGGCGGTAGCGTCGCCGTCATCGCCGAGCCGTCGTCTTCCCCAGTCGGCCGCCGCCTGACGTTCGCCGTGAAGGCGATCGACAGCTTGCAGAAGCTTGTCGCGATAGGTGAGATCGACCGGGCGATCGTGGACCGCAAGCGCTTCCTCGAGGCGACGTCAAGCCAGCAAGCGGATCGCTGATCGTCCGGACGCTTGCCCCTTCGGGGCCGATAGAGCCAACCCACTGGTGCGAGCGATGCACAGCCGGGGTCATTCACGGTCGCCGGCGCTCACGTGCCTCCAGCCACGCTGATACTCGGCATGGTGGAGGCGGTAGAGCTGGTGGGCGTAGTGGTCCAGGCGGTCGGCGGCGCTCTGGGCCTCGTGATAGTCCTTGCCGTGGTCGCGAGCCGGCGTCTTCTCCTCCGTGCGCTTGCGGACGATGTGAAGCTCCTCCCGGGCCAGCTCGAGAACCTTCTCCAACGTCTCTTCGAGGTTCATGGGTCCCTCTCGTTTCGATAGACCGGTCAGCGATGGCGGCCCGACGATGTTCCCACGTCGGAGGAGTCGCCCCCCGATGCGCGAGCCCACTCAGCTCGATGACATCTCGGGACCGATTCGATTTGTGTCACCTTTCAGGAGTGCGGTTCGCGATCTCGATCCCGCAGTATGCGCAGGACGGCGAGTTCTATCCGGATCGTTTCCGGACCCATCTCCAGCGGGCTGAGGAGCTCGGCTTCGAGAGCGGCTGGACACAGGAGCAGATTCTGGGATCGGCGGGGGCGCTAAGCCCGCTTGAGACACTCACGTTCGCCGCGGCGCACACCGAACGGCTGCGGTTGGGCTGCGTGGTGTTCGTCCTTCCGCTCCACAATCCGCTTCACCTGGCCAAGGCGATCGCGTCGCTCGACTGCATGAGCCGGGGGCGAGCGGAGGTCGGAGTCGTCGCCGGTGGCAAGGGACGACCATTCGCCGCCTTCGGAGTCGACCCTGACCGGCCGGTCGCACGATTCAACGAGGCGCTGGCGTTGATGAAGGCGTGCTGGACGGAGAGGGAGATCGACTTCGACGGCAATCACTGGAGGCTCGAGCACGCTTCGATGGAGCCGAAGCCCGTCCAAAAGCCGCACCCTCCGGTCTGGCTCGGCGGCAACCATCCGAACGCGCTGAAACGCGCCGTGCGCGCCGGAGATGGGTTCTTCGGCGCCGGCTCGCAGAAGACCGCGGCATTCGCCGAGCAGGTCCAGGCGATCAAGCGTGAGCTTTCCGAGCAGGGCCGCGATCCGGCCAGCTTTCAGATCGCAAAACGGGTCTACGTCCACGTCGATGACGACGAGACCTTGGCTCGTGAACGAATAGGAGCCGCGCTCGCGCGCCACTACGGCGGCCGCCGACTGGAGGGCGTGGCGGTTGCCGGCCCGCCCGAGAACTGCTTGGAAGGTCTCCGGAAGGTGATCGAGGCCGGAGCCGAGCTGATCCTGCTGAATTCACTCGTCGACGACACGCAGCAGATGGAGCGACTGGCCGCCGAGGTGGTCCCTCACCTGCAGGAGGGCTGAGAGCAGCCGGTATGTCGCTGGTCGCCCGCGGATGCCCGGCGGGTACCTCGCGTACGGAGGCAGCGACATGTGTTATACCTATGTCGCAAGAATGTCCGTCACGATTGTCCGCGATCTGCCTCCCGAGGAGCTTGGGTTCCACTGGAAAAGCGGGCGGTTGTGTCTGGACTTCGTGGCGACGGTCGGTGAGCGCTGGCGGCGGTCATTCGAGCGGCTGCTCACACCGGAGGATCTCGCCCGTTGGATCGTGGAGAGCGGCATGGTGCAAATCGCCCCGCGAGTCTCCAGCCGCCAGCTCACGGCGGCTCGGACCCTACGCGAGGCGCTCAACCGTCTCGCTCGCCCCGGCATCGAACCAGAACCTGGCGACCGAGACGAGCTCAACAGCTGGGCGGCGCGAGCACCGCTCGCGCCGCAGCTGACCGAGGAGAACGATCTCCTGTGGGCCGCGGCTCGACCGGTCGAGGCGATGTTGGCCTCGGTCGCCGGCGATGCGATCGATCTGCTGACAGGTCCTCTGGCGGCGCGGATTCGGGAGTGCGGCGCCCCGGACTGCGCGCTGCTGTTCGTCGACGCGTCGCGGCCGGGACGCCGGCAATGGTGCGCGACCGAGGCGTGCGGCAATCGCACCCGCACTAGGGCCTACCGACAACGGCGCAAAGAACGCGTATGAGTTACCGACTGCTCTCGGCCGAGCGGGCTTTCTGGCGTCCCTCAAACCAGTTGGGGGTACTGAACACGGATCTGGCCAAGCAGCTCGAGGCGAGCGCTCTCGGCGCGCGACTGTGGCGCTTGCATCCCGGGCAGGCATCCACCCGCCACCGGCATCGAATCACCACCGAGCTTTACGTGCTGTTGGAGGGCACCGGACGGATCCGGGTGGAGCAGGATCTTCACACTCTTGAGCCGCTGAGCAGCCTGCTGGTCGAGCCCGACGAGGTCCGACAGCTGTTCAACGACACCGACGCCGACCAGCTATGGCTGGTGGTCGGTGCGCCGCCCGAAGCCGCCAATTCCCTAGAAATGACCGGCCAGGAGCTCGCCTGGCTCTACCCGGACGGGCCCAAGGCGCTTCCGCCGGAGCTCCACGCCCCGTAGCCCGGCTACCTCCGGTACGACCAGACTCCTGCCCGTATGGGCACGAGCTTCATGGACGCTCCTTGCCGACTGCCGGCTGAGACCGGGCCCCATCGCCGCTGGGCAGTCGCTGCGCCAGCAGCATCGCCAGGTGCTGGCCCGAACGCCGTGCCGGAAGCCGCCCGGAGAGCTGCTGGATCTGGGTACGGCAGCTGAATCCGTCGGCAAGGACGCTGGCGCGCGGCTGGTCACGAAGTGCGGGTAGCAGCGTCGTCTCAGCGACGGCCACCGACACGTCGTAGTGGCCGCGTTCGGTGCCGAAGTTGCCGGCCAGACCGCAGCAACCGCCAATCTCCTTGACGTCGGCACCGCCTGCTTGAAGTAGCCGACGGTCGCTGTCCCAGCCGAGCACAGAGTGGTGATGACAGTGGGGCTGGGCAATAGCGTGGACGTCAGAGAGGTCGGGCACCGGCCAGTGATCGGCCTCCAGCTGCTCGGCGAGGGTGCGGAACGCATCGTTGGCTTTGTGCGCTCGCTCGTCGTCGGGCAGCAGCTCGGGGGCATCAGCCCGGAACACCGCGGTGCATGACGGCTCTAGGCCGACGATCGGGGTGCCGGCCGTCAGCGTCGCTTCCAGCGCAGCGAAGCTTCGCCGCAGTTGACGCTTTGCTCCGGCCAGCTGGCCGGTAGAGATCCACGTCAACCCGCAGCAGACCGTCGGCTCTGGAATCTGCACCTGGTGGCCGGCGGCTTCGAGCACTCGCACCGCGGCTTGACCGACCTCCGGGGTGAAGAAGTTGTTCCATGTGTCCACCCACAGCATCACCGGATCGCCTTCGCTCCTGGGCGGCCGATCGGCGAACCACGCGCGGAAGGTCTGTGAGGCGAAGCTGGGGATTTCCCGCCGTCCGTCGACGCCGGCCAGCCGCTTGGCGATAGGCGCGATCTGACTCTTCATGGAGGCGTTGACCACCCCGGGGATAAAAGCGGCGCCCCGTGCCAGCCGGGGAAGCCAGCCGAGGGAGTAGTGCGAGGGCGGGCGCAGACGGTTGCGATAGCGCTGGTAGAGCACCTCGGCCTTGTAGGTGGCCATGTCGATGCCGGTGGGGCAGTCACGACGGCACCCTTTGCACGCCAGGCACAGGTCAAGTGACTCCATCAGCTCGTCGGATCTCCAGCCGTCGACGAGCTGTCCGTTGGCCAGCTCCTGGAGAACCCTCGATCGCGCTCGCGTGACATCTTTTTCGTCGCGGGTCGCCGCGTAACTCGGGCACATCACCTTTCCGGCGAGATGGTTCTCCGCGCGGCACTGCCCAACCCCGGTGCAGCGGTGGACCGCTCTGGTCAAGTCGCCACCGTCATCGGGATAGGAAAAGGCCAAGCCGCGGGTGATCGAGCGTGCCGCGGGGACGCGCAGGTCAGCGTCGAGGGGGTGGGGAGAGGTGATCACACCCGGGTTGAGCGCGTCGGCGGGGTCGAAAATGTTCTTGACGGCCGAAAACAGGCTCAGCGCGGTGGGCGAGTACATCGTGCCCAGAAGCTCGCCGCGCGCCCGTCCATCTCCATGCTCGCCGGAGAGCGAGCCCCCGTATCTGGTGACCAGCTTGGCGGCTGCGGTCACGAACGACCGAAACACGCGTGAGCCGTTTTGGAATGGAAAATCGATCCGGACGTGGATGCAGCCGTCAGCGAAGTGGCCGTACATCAGCCCGTCGAGCCGGTGCTCCTTCATCAGCGCCCGAAGCTCCCGCAGGTACTTACCGAGGTTCTCGGGGGGGACGGCCGAATCCTCCCACCCGGGCCACGCCGGCTGTCCGCCCGGCGTATGCCCGGCCAGACCCACACCCGCCTCCCGGATGCGCCACAACTCGGCGGCGTCCGCGCCCCTCAGCACGGCCGAGTCCAGCGCGTCACCGTTGCCGACGAGCGCGCTGGCGTGGGCCACCGCCTCCTCTCCCCTATCACCTGCAGTTTCAACGAACAGCCAGCCGCCGCCGCGCGGAAGGTCCGGCACCGAGGCGGGGCCGACTTGCTTGCGCATCACTTCCACCATCCGGGCGTCCATCCCCTCACAGGCGTGGATGTTGTGCTCGTCCGTGTAGGGCAGCAGCCCGACGGCGGCATCGGCAGCCGCTGCCATGTCCTCATAGCCGAGCACGAGCAGCGCCACCGCGCCCGGAGGCTTGACCAACCGGACCTTCGCCTCCAGCGTCACCGCAAGCGTGCCCTCGGATCCCGACAGGAATCGGCACAGTGCGAAGTCGTTCTCCGGCAGGAGATGCTCCATGGCATAGCCCGATACCTGGCGTCCGAACCGGCCGAACTCCTGACGGATCACCGACTCGTGTTCGGTGACCAGCTTCTTCAGCTGCGCCTGCAGGGAGGCCGGGGCTGACTGTGAGCCCGTGGTGGCGGTGAACCGCAGGCCGGTTCCGGTGATGACGTCCAAGCTCTTGACGTTGTCGCAGCTACGGCCGTAGGCCAGCACCCGTGACCCACAGGCGTTGTTGCCCAGGGTGCCGCCGATCGAGGCGCGCGAGTGAGTCGACGGGTCGGGCCCAAAGCGCAGCCCGTGGGGCGCCGCGGCCGCCGTGACGTGGTCGAGAACCGCCCCCGGTTGAACGAATGCTGAGCTTGAGTCCGGATCGACCGCTAGCACGCGGTTCATGTGCCGGCTGAAATCGAGCACAACTCCGGAGCTCACCGAGTTACCCGCGGTCGACGTGCCGGCACCGCGGCATGTCAATGGCAGCCCAAGGCGCCGGCAGACGCTCAGTGCCGCTTCGACGTCATCGGCGCTGTGCGGGAACACCACGGTGCGGGGCACCACGCGGTAGTTCCCCGCGTCCGACGAGTACTCCGCGCGACGCCGCGTGCTGGCGTCCACGTCGCTTACACCGGCACGCCGAAGCTCATTCCTGACCTCGAGGACCGAGTTGGTGTCGCTGGGCATGTCAAGGTCCTTTCGTGACGTAGGCGAGCGCCGGGGCGGAGGGATGCTGCCGGAGAACGAAGGGATAGCGCGAATGCCGCTCTTCGTATCCGGCACCCGCGACCGGGCGGTCCCGCCGGCCACTCACGCGGCGCTACCGGTCACCACCGACCCCGCCTGCCGTTCCGTCCCGGCGCGAGGTTGGTGATGGCCGCTCTGCGGCCGCCGCGAACCGCGCATCGCGCGGGCACATCCCGCGGGGTTCGTCATGTCCGGGCGACCGCGCGATCGCCCGGAGATGCTCAGGCCATCCTCGGATCGAGAAGCCGGACCTCGAGCCGACCGGCTTCCTCGCGCACTTGGAACGAGGGCTGCGGCGACGTAGCGGGGCCGCCCCTCAGTGAGCCATCGCGAAGGTCAAAGCGCGAGCCGTGGCACATACAGACAATCTCGTCGCCCTGTACGTCCCCCTCGCTGAGTGAGCATCCGCGGTGCGAGCAACGATCGTGAATGGCATAGACCCGCCCGCCCGCGCGCATCAGTAGGACCGGTGTCTCGTCAACGACGACCCGGGTGGGCTTCCCGTCGGAGAGCAGCGAGGCGTCCGCCGCCGGGGTCCAGTCGGATGGACCCGGGTCGAACACGGTTTGGACCGGTCCAACGCCCTTGACGAGCGACAGATGCCCGCCGAGGTACCCACCCACCATCAACACCGTCGATCCCAGGCCGCCGAAGAGCACGCCCTTGGCCCGTTTGCCGCGGCGCCGGTGCGACAGCGAGGTCAAGTACAGAGACGCGGCCACAAGGTTCGAGCCGGCGTGCACCAGGCCCGCCCGGCGCACGCTGTCGTCTACAACCTCGCTGTCTGCCCAATCGTTGACCCCGGCAACGGCCGTGGGCACGTAGGCAGCCAGGCCCAGAACGATGAGGCGCTCGTTCGCGCGCCCGTCGCCGTCAGGGGCGACGACGTCGAGCATCGAGGCGCCGAGGAACGAGCCGATCACCACATCGGTCAGCATCGGGTGAACGGCGTGGCCCAGCCATACGCCGCTGATGGCGTCTTTGACCGTACCCTTCGGTACGACGCTGCGCACCCAGCGCCCGACGGCTTTGCCCGGCGGGTCGAGCAGTCCCGCCCCCTCGATGCGCCTGATCAGGGGCTCGAGCGGCGTCAGCTGCCGTCGCACGGTCTCCGCGGTCACCACGGCAGGCAACCTACCCGCGTCGCGAGGGGGCTAAGCCGACTTCGCGATCGGAGCCTGGCGTGGCCGGCTGCCGGCCCCCAACGCCAGCGCGCACGATCGACCTGGCGGTCTCTCCAGGTCACGGATCTCGAATGCCCGCTCGATATGCATCACGCAGCACCTCCCCGCTACCCCGTTTGCCGGGACACTAGGTCGGTGGACAATCGCCAACTCGCAGAACGGCTGGAGGCGTTTGCGGCGCTGCTCGAGCTCGCCGAAGCCAACCCCTATACGGCCCGCGCCTACCGTCGCGCCGCCGAGACGATCCGCGCGGCCGCCGTGCCCGCCGTCGACCTCGTGCGCACAGGACGTGTACGCCAGCTGCGCGGCATCGGCCCTGGCATCGAGAGACGATTGCGCGAACTGGTCGAGACCGGCACGATCGCCGAGCTCGCCGTGCTGGAGCGCGAGCTCTCACCCGACCTGATCGGGCTGGGACGCTACATCGGGCTTGGGGCCCGGCGGTCGCTGGAGGTCGCCCGCTCGCTCGGGGTCCGCACCGCCGACGAGTTTCGCCAGGCGGCAGCGGCAGGCCGCTTACGAACGGTCCCGGGTATCGGACCCAAAACCGAGACCCGGCTGCTCGAGGCCCTGGCCAGCGAGGCGACTCCCCGGCCTCGTCGCGGGCTACTGCTGAACCGCGCCCGGGAGCTTGTCGGTGGTATCGCCGAGGCGCTGGACGGCCAGCCCGCCGGCGACGTGCGCCGGTGGCGTGACTCGTGCGAGCACCTGGCGGTCGTTTGCGCCGCCGTCGATCCCGGCTCGCTCCTCGAGCGCTTCTCAGCCCTCGTCCAGATCGTCGCCACGGTGGAGCGAGAGGAGCGGCGGGCGGTGGGGGTGACCGTTGAGGGGGTGCCGGTGGAGGTGGTTGTCGCCGAACCTGAGCGGTTCGGGACGGCACTGCTGCGCGCGACGGGCTCCCCCGGTTATGTGGCGGCGCTCGAGCCGCTGCCGGACGCGGCCGAAGAGCGGGCGCTGTATGGCGCACTCGGTCTCCCCTGGTGTCCACCCGAGCTGCGCGAGCAGCCGTTCCGCGGCGAACCGCCGGCCCTCGTCCAGGTCGAGGACATCCGCGGCGATCTGCACTGCCACACGACTTGGTCTGACGGCAGGGCCAGCGTCGAGGCTATGGGGCGCGCCGCCCGCGAGCGCGGCTACGACTACCTCGCGATCTGCGATCACACGCCCGCGGTCGGCGCGGTTCAGGGCCTCACGCCCGACGACGTTCGACGCCAGGGCGAGGAGATCGCGGCCGCGAACGAAGCCCTGTGGCCGTTTCGCGTCCTGCGGGGGATCGAGTGCGACATCCTCCCCGACGGCCGCCTCGATCTCCCCGACGACGTGCTGTCGGAGCTCGACTGGGTCCAGGCCAGCGTGCACGGGGGCCAGCGGATGCCTCAGCAGGAGATGACCAAACGAGTGGAGCGGGCGCTGCGTAACCCCTACGTCCGTTGCCTCAGCCACCCCAAGGGCCGCTACATCAACCGCCGCCCGGAGAACGCGCTGAATCTGGAGCGGATCTTCGAGGTCGCGCTGGAGCACGGAGTGGGGCTCGAGGTCAACGGCCTTCCGGATCGCCTTGACCTCAGCGGCGGCCACGTCCGCGACGCGCTCGGGGCCGGAGTCAAGGTGGTCTGCTCGACCGATGCCCACTCGCAACGGGGCCTGGGGAACATGGCGCTGGCGGTGGCCACCGCACGTCGGGGCTGGGCCCAGGCGGCGAATGTCCTGAACACACGGCCCTTGGACACGTTGCTCGCAGGCGGCCGGTGATGCGCGCCCCCTAATCTCGGAGCCATGGGAGATGATCGCGCGGCGCACCCTTCGGAGCGGGCGCTGTGGCTGGCGCTGGTGATTGTGTACATCGCCTGGGGCTCGACCTACGTGGCGATCAGGGTGATGGATGAGACAGTCCCGCCGCTGATTGGCGCCGGCATCCGCTTTCTCCTTGCGGGCACCGCGATGTACGGATTCGTCGCTTGGCGACGACGCGGCGCCGTGACTCGTGTCCCGGCGCGAGCTGGCCTCGGCGGTGCTGGTCGCGCTCCTGCTCCTGAGCGGCGGCAACGGCTTAGTGTCGTTCGCGGAGCGCCACGTCCCTGCCGGACTGACTGCGCTGGTCGTGGCCTCGGTGCCTCTGTGGCTGCTTCTGCTCCGGTGGCTGAGCCGCGACCGGCCCTCTCGGGCGACGCTCGCCGGGCTCGCCGTCGGCTTCGCCGGCGTGGCCCTGCTCGTCTTTCGTGGCGGTCACGAGCAGGGCGTGAGCGCGCCGCACCTGCTGCTCGTCGTGGGCGCATCCCTCTCGTGGGCGCTCGGCTCGTGGGCCTCGTCTCGTCTCCCGATGCCCGCGGACGCCGCCGCCGGTACCGCCATCGAGATGCTGGTCGGCGGCGCCGTGCTGGCCGTGCTCGGGCCGCTGGTGGGTGAGCGCTGGGGCACGGTCACCGGGCACGCGTCGCTGGGGTCGCTGCTGGCGATCGTCTACCTGGCGCTGTTCGGCTCAATCCTCGCCTTCACCGCCTACGTCTGGCTCCTGCAGCACGCCCCGATCTCCCGCGTCTCGACTTACGCCTACGTGAACCCGGTCGTGGCGGTGGTTTTGGGAGCTGTCCTGCTGGGCGAGCGCATCACGGCCACCACGATCGTCGGTGGGGCGGTCATCGTCGCCGCAGTGGCGGTGGTCATCCGCGCGGAACGGCGCGTGGAGCCGCAAGCCGAGCACCTTGAGCTGCGCACCCAGGAGAGCTGAGCACTGACCCCGCCCGGAGCGGCCGGAGCTAGCCTCCGGCGAATGCTCAGAGGAGCTGCGCCAGTTATCGTGGCCGTGGCGCTCGCCGGCTGTGGGACTAGCCATGGCGGCGGGCCGAGCCATGGCGGCGGGGCGAGGGCCGATGGCGGCCAGAACACCGTGGCCACGGTCGGCGGCCACGGCCCACGGCCCCAGGTGGTAGAGCCGACCGCCGGAGTTCAGGCGGCGGCCGTCACGTCGGACACTCCTGTTGGGGACCCCAACGCGCACGCTCCGCCGCTCAGCGAGGTAAGACGGGAGCTGAAGCTCGAGCTCGTCACCGCGACGCCCAACACCGCGGGCTACATCGACCCGCTTCAGTACGTGAACCACTGGGAGCGCACCGACCAGGGCGTCGACGCCACATTGCCGGTCGGAGCGCCGATTCTCGCGCCGTGCCCGGTCAAGATCCTGGCGATCATTCCGAATTGGTACGCGGGCCAGCCGCTGGTCTACTTCGAGCTGCTGAACGGAGCGGACGCGGGGAAGATCCAGTATGTGGCCGAACAGATCACCGGCATCGCCCAGGCGGGCAGCATCCTCCAGCAGGGCCAGGTCATCGCCCGATTTGCCGCCACCGGCACGGGCATCGAGTACGGGTGGTCGACGATCAACGGGGTGACCCTGGCGATGGCCACTACCGGCTACGAGGAGGGACAGGCCACCCCCGCCGGCCGGTCGATGCGCGCCTGGCTAAACAGCCTCGGCGCCAACGCCGGCGACGGGTGATCCCCTCACATGCCTCGCATGCCCCGGCGCGGCCGCGGACTCGCGCGCCCGCGCCCCGCCTGACAGCAAAAAAAGTGGGAGTGCCGGCTCGCGGGCGCACCAGGCGAGGCTTGCCCACTAGGGGAAACGCGCCAGCACTCCCCCGCCACATCGTCGGCCGCGCGGGCCTGGCACGCAAAGACGGCTCCAAAATGTGGACGACTGTTAGCCGAAAGCTCCATAAAATCGCCCAATTGAGGGGGTTGGGACCGCCCGTGCTCGCCGCGGCGGCCATCGCGTCCTGTGGCGGCGGGACGGTATTACCGCCGACGCAGTCGCGGCCGCCCGCCAGGGCCCACCTCGCGTCGGCTCGGCCGGCTCACATCGTCGTGATCCTGATGGAGAACGCGGCCTATGACGACGTGATCGGCTCGCCACGGGCGCCTTTTATCAACGAGCTTGCCCGCCGCTTCGCGCTCGCCGCGCGCTCTTTCGCCGTCACCCACCCCTCCCTGCCCAACTATCTCGCCCTGACGGGCGGGGCGACGTTCGGCATCGAGAGCGACTGCACCGGGTGCAGCGTGCCGGGATCGGGACTGGCGGGACAGCTGGACGCCGCCCGCATTTCCTGGAACGCTTACATGGAGAACCTGCCACGCCCCTGCTTTCAGGGTTCCGCCGCCGGCGAGTACGCCAAGAAGCACGACCCGTTCGTGTACTTCCGCGCCGTCGCCCGAAACCCGTCTGTCTGCCGGCACGTCGTGCCGCTGAGCGCCCTCTATGCGCAGGAGACAAGCCGCTCGCTGCCCACGTTCATCTGGATCACGCCGAACCTGTGCCACGACATGCACGATTGCGATCTGCGCACCGGCGATGCGTTCCTCTCGCGGCTCGTGCCGCCGCTGATGGCCAGGTTGGGCGCCAACGGTCTCTTGTTTCTCACATGGGACGAGGGCACGGACAACGACGGCTGCTGCCGGCTAGCGGCCGGTGGCCGCATCGCCACGATCCTCGCCGGTCCCGGGACCCGACGCGGGGCCCGGCTTTCGACGCCCGTCGACCACTATTCCGTGCTCCAAACGATCGAAGATCTGCTCGGCCTCCGGCGGCTCGGCGGCGCCGCCTGCGGCTGCACGCCGTCGCTCCAGCCGCTGCTAGCGCGGCGACTGTAGGGGATCGACGGCGGGCTCTTCGCGCGAGCCGTCGTCGGCCACGTCGAGCGTATGGCCAAAGTTGACCGAGACGATCGCGCCGCCGCCGGGCGCGTTGTCGGCCTTGGCAAAGCCGCCGTGGGCCTCCGCGGCCTGGCGGACGATCGCCAGTCCCAGTCCTGATCCGGGCTTGGAGCGCGCGTCGGGAGCGCGGTGGAAACGGTCGAACACGAACGGCAGGTCCTGGTCCTGAAAGCCGGGCCCGTGGTCGCGCACCTCGAGCGTGCCGGCGCGCAACTTGACGTCCACGGCGCCGTCAGCGGGAGTCCACTTGCGCGCGTTATCGAGCAGGTTCGCCACCGCCCGCGTGATCCGATCGCCGTCGCCGCGCACGAGCGTCGGCTCGAGGCTCGCCCTCAGCTCCAACGCCGGGGCCCGGCGGCGTGTGCGCTCGACTTCCTGCGCGACGACGTCATCGACCCGCACGTCACCCTCGGCTCCGCGCTGCTTGGTGCCGCGCGCCAAGTCCACCACGTCGCCCACCAGTCCCGTGAGCTCGTCGAGCTCCTCGATCATGTCCTCGCGCAGGGCGTCTCGGTCTGTTTGCGAGAGGCGATCCTCGTCGCGCAGCAGTTGAAGGTTGGCGCGCAGCGATGAGATCGGTGTGCGCAGCTCGTGCGATGCATCCGCGACCAGATTTCGCTGCGCCTCCACGGAGCGCTCGAGCGCCTCGAGCGTGGTGTTGAACGTGCGCCCGAGTCGTGAGAGCTCATCGTGGCCGTCGGCTCGCACGCGCTGGTCGAGCCGCTCGGGAGCCGCCGCGATCGCCTCCGCCTGCCGGGTGAAGCGAGCGATCGGAGCCAGCGCGGTGCGGGCCACGAGCAGGCCGAGGAGCGCCGCCAGCGCGATTCCCGCCGCGGCGATCCCCAGCAGCAGCAGCAGCTGGTTGTGAAGCGTCCTGTCGATGTCGGTCAGCGGCAGCGCCACCATAAGCGCGCCTTTCGAGCCGATGCCCTGTACGAGGACCCGGATATGGGTGCGCCGCACGGTCATGTCGGTGAAGTAGCGGCCGGTGCCACTCCGCGCCACCGAGCGGGCGCGGGCGTCGGCGGGAATCTGATACTGATCACTGGACGGCGTATAGGTAACGCCGTCTGCGTATACGAGTGTGGTCGTGCCGGATGGGCCGCCGAAGGCCGGCGCGCCCTGGTTGTCGAGCCCCAGCCCTTCGTCGGGGTCACTGCCCGTGGAACCCGCCGATCCCTGGCTCCCGCCCCCGCCCGGCGGTCCGCCCGGTCCTCCAGACCCCGGGTTGAACGCTCCGGGAGCTCCCGTCGCCCGGGCCACGATCGGGCGGGCGATGCCGCTGATTGAGTTGTCGATCTGAGCCTGGAGGTTGGAGCGCGTGCCCTCGTACGCTGACACGGCCACGGCGATCACGGCCAGCGCGACCGCGACCCCGGCGGCGAGTCCAAGCCGCGCGCGCAGCGTCACTGCCGAGCCTCTCGGAGCGCGTATCCGACGCCGCGTACCGTGTGGATCAGCGGCGGGGCACCGGCTTCCTCCAGCTTGCGCCGCAGGTAGCCCACGTACACCCGCAGCGCGTTGGAGCTCGGCCCGAAGTCATAGCCCCAAACGCGGTCGTAGATCAGCGAGTGGGGCAATACCCGCCTTGGATTGAGCATCAAGAGCTCGAGCAGCTCGTACTCCGTACGAGTGAGCTCAACAAACTTCTCGCCGACGACGACGCCGTGGCTGGCGGGGTCGAGCCGCAGTTCCCCGAACGACAGCGCCTCGTCGTATCCCCCGTCGTGCGAGCGGCGCAGGAGCGCGCGCAGCCGGGCTTTCAGCTCGTCGATGTCAAACGGCTTGACGAGGTAGTCGTCGGCGCCGGCGTCCAAGCCGTCAATCCGGTCGGAGACCGCGTCTCGGGCGGTCAGCATCAACACGGGGACCCGGTTGCCGTCGCGCCGCAGCGCGCGGCACACCTCGAGCCCGTCTATGTCGGGCAAACCGATGTCCAGCACAATCGCGTCCGGAACGGTGGACGCCACGTCGGCCAGCGCTGACGCACCGGTGTCGCTCAGCCGCACCTCGTACCCCCCGAGCTCCAGCGCTCGCCGCAGGGCCTCGCGAAGCGCGCGGTCATCATCGACGACTAGCAGTCTCACGGGATCATTGTCGTCCGTCGGACCCTGAGGCGCGAGCGGTTCCTACGTGCCTCTTACGCGGACCTCCTTGAGCGCCGTCGCCAGGATTCCGTTGACGAATCCCGGGGCATCGGCACCGCAGAAGCGCTTCGCGGTCTCGACGGCCTCATCGATCGCCCCCTCGGGCGGAATCGGCTGCTCGCCGGGCAGCTCCTCGGCGTACAGCAGCTCCGCCAATCCGACTCTCAGAATCGAGCGCTCCAACGGAGCGATCCGCTCGAGCGTCCAGCCCGCCGAGTGCTCGGAGATCAGGCGGTCGAGCGTCCCCTGACGCTCGCGGACCAGCTGCGCCAGCTCGCGCGTGAAGGGATGGACGTCTCGGGGAAACGTCTGTTCGAGCGGCCGGTCGAGCAAATCGCTCTGGTAGAGAGCCCAGACCGCGGCCCGGCGTTGCTCGGTCCTACGCACGGGAGACGTATTGGCCGGAACGCGTGTCGACGCGCACCATGTCCCCTACGGCGACGAACAGCGGGACCTGAATCCTGGCGCCGGTCTCGAGCACCGCCGGTTTCGTCCCCCCGCCGGAGGCTGTGTCGCCGCGCAGCCCCGGCTCGGTCTCCGTGACCTCGAGATCGATCGCGCTCGGCAGCTGGATGCCGGACGGCGCGTCGTCGATGTAGAGCACGTCGAGGAGCTCGGATTCCTTCATGAATGCCAGCGCCTCGGCGATCGCGGACTCCGGGATCATCAGCTGATCGTAGGTCTCGGTGTCCATGAAGTGGGCGTCGGTCCCGTCTTTATAAAGAAACTGCATGCGCCGCGTCTCGGTGCGCACGGAGCGGAACTTTTCGCCGGCGCGGAACGTGCGGTCGATCACCGCCCCGTCGCTGGCGCGCCTCAGCCTGGTGCGCACGAACGCGCCACCCTTGCCGGGCTTGACGTGCTGGAACTCGACGATCTTGAAAATCGTGCCGTCGACCTCGATGTGGTTTCCGTTGCGGAACTGGTTGGTGGAGAGCATGTGCAGCGCGCCAGTGTAGGGGCCCCCGCGGGGTCCGACGCCCCGGGCCGCTCAGCCGACCACGATCAGGCGCTTGGGCACGGAGGTCAGGATCTCGCCACCGTCGCCCGTGACCACCACCAGGTCCTCGATACGCACGCCGAAGCGCCCGGGCACGTAGACCCCGGGCTCCACCGTGACCACGTTGCCCGCCCGCAGTCTGTCGTTGGAGCGCGGTGAGAGCCCGGGGCCCTCGTGGACCGCCAGGCCGACGCCGTGCCCGAGCCCGTGACCGAAGTGCTCGCGGTGAGAGCCGGCGTCGATCACGTCGCGCGCCGCGGCGTCCACCTCCCGGCCGTCACGGTCGGCTCGCAGCTCCTGGAGGCCCGTCAGCTGGGCATCCAGGACCAGCTCATAGACTTCGCGCGCCTCGTGGTCGACCTCGCCGGCGGCGATCGTCCGCGTGCAGTCCGAGCAATAGCCCTCGAGCTCGGCGCCCCAGTCGATCACCACCAGATCGCCGGCGCGGATCTGGACGTCGCGCGGCTGGGCGTGCGGAAGCGAGCCATGGGGCCCCGCCGCCACGATCGTCTCGAAGCTAACGCGCGGAGCCCCGCGCTCGCGCATGTCGCACTCCAGCGCCAGCGCGACCTCGCGTTCGGTGCGCCCGACGAGACCGTCTCGGAGCAGACGCTCGAACGACGCGTCCGCGAGCTGGGTCGCGGCTCGAATGCGTGAAATCTCCTCCTGATCCTTGACCGCGCGCAGCGTCTCCACCAGGGCGCTCGTGGCGACCAGCTCCACACGAGGCGGCAGCTCCTGGCGCAGGCGTTCGTGCTGGTTAACCGATACGTGGTCGGCCTCGAAGCCGAGCCGCAGCTCCTCCGGCGGCAAGGCATCCGGGATCAGCTCCACCAGCGCCTGGGGAGCGGGAGCCGTGCGGCGCTCGAACGAGTCGTGCACTTCCTCCGCGGCCTGCTGCAGGTAGCGGAAGTCGCTGATGAAGGCCCGCGTCTGCGCTCCGAGCAGCGCAATCCCGTTGGAGCCGGTGTAGCCCGTCAGGTAACGCACATTGTCAAGCTCGGAAACGAGCAGCGCGTCGACGCCCGCGTCGTCGAGCAGCGCCGTCAGGCGCTCGGCGCGCGCGCTCATTGGGCGGAGAGCTCCGCTCTCAGGCGCTCGAGCGCCTCGCGGTAGCCAGGCGCGCCCTTGCCCCAGATCCGGGCGACGCACAGTTCTGAGATCACCGATCGCCGCCGCCAGTCCTCCCGGCCTTGGATGTCGGACAGATGGACCTCAACCGCCGGCAGCGCCGCGATCTCCAGCGCGTCCCGGATGGCATAGGAATAGTGCGTCCAAGCCCCTGGGTTCAACACAATTCCGTCCGCCAGTCCCTCGAGGCGGTGCAGGTGCTCGACGAAGTCGCCTTCGTGGTTGGTCTGGAAGAACCGCGTCACGAGCCCCAGTTCGCCGGCGGTGCTCTCGATCCTGTGCTCGAGCTCCGTGAGCGTCACGCCGCCATAGTGACGTAAGTCCCGGCGCCCGAGCTGGTCGAGGTTCACGCCGTGCATGACCTCGATTCTGTTGCGCATCTGGTGCATCGCCAAGAGGCTCTTAGACCGCCAGCTCTCTCACCGCGGCCAGCAGCTCGCCGGTAGCTACCGTGCATCCCGGCCGCGGCGCCCCCGGGCGCTCTAACAGCACGAACGGGACGGGCCCGATGCCCAGGCGCTTCTTGTCTCGTCCGGTGGCTTGCACAACCGCCTCCGGATCGGCGCCGTCGATCGTGGTGGGGAGCCCCTGAGCGCGGAGCAGCCCGGCGACCTCGTCACGGATGCTCTCCTGGCCCGAGAGCCGCAGCGCGGCAAGCAGTCCGAGCCCCACCGCCTCGCCGTGGCGGTAGCGGGCGTATCCCGTCGCCGTCTCGAGCGCGTGGCCCACCGTGTGACCGAGGTTCAGCACCTGCCTCAAACCGGCGTCGCGCTCATCACGGGCGACGATCCGAAGCTTGGTGCGCGCGCAGGCGGCGATGATCTCCGGCGCGGCAGGATCAGCGCCACCGCGCACCCGCTCCCACAGCTCGCCGCCCGCGATCAAGGCGGTCTTGACCACCTCGGCGTAGCCCGCGGCCAGCTCGGCGCCCGAGAGCGTGTCCAAGGCCTGCGGGTCGGCGAGCACGGCGCTCGGCTGGTGGTAGGCGCCAACGTAGTTCTTGGCCTCGTAATCGACAAGATTGACTCCGGTCTTCCCGCCGTAGGCGGAGTCGACCTGGCCCACAAGCGTGGTGGGGACCTGGACATAGCGCACTCCGCGCTGATAGGTGGCGGCGCAGAACCCGGCGAGATCGCCCACCACGCCGCCGCCAAGCGCCACAAGCACGTCCTCGCGGGTGACACCGCCCCGGGCCAGCTCGGTCCACACGATCTCGGCATGGGCCACGGTCTTTGACTGCTCACCGGCCATCACGGCGACCCGGCCGGCGAGCGGCGCAAGCCTCCGGCCGTAGAGGCGTCCTACGTTGCCGTCGGTCACCAGGAACTTGCGCCCAGCCACGTCCGGCGGCCAGAAGGCCCGCTCGACGAGCACGGCGCCGATGTACGCCGGGTAGTCGCCCGACTGGCTTGCCGCCCACAGGAGCCTGGTCTTGGCCGGCAGTCCCTCGAGCGCCCGGAGCACTGGCGCCATGTGACGAGCGCGCTCGCCGGGTACGGTGGCGTCGGCGAGGCTGGCGTAGAGCGGCTCGCGCTCGGCGTAAAGGCGCTCGAAGTCATCGCGCCGAGCGGCCAAGGGCCGGCCGCTGCCCTCCACACGGTTCCAGGCGGTGTCCGGGTCGACGTCGACCCACACGACGGTCCGGCTACGCAGCAGCGCCTCGCGAACCTTTTCAGAGCGCACGGCGCCCCCGCCGAGCGACACCACGGCGCCCGAAGCGTCGCCGACCAGCTCGAGCGTGAGCTGCTCTTCGGCGGCGCGAAACGACGGCTCTCCATCCTCGGCGAAGATCCGCGCGATCGTCTTTCCCTGGCGACGCTCGAGCTCCTCGTCAGCATCGAGCGCGGCTGTGCCCAGCGCTTGTGCGGCGCTGCGCGCGGCGGTCGACTTGCCGGAGCCCATGAAGCCGATGAACGCCAGGGGTCTGCTCACGGCGCCGGCGGAGAAGATGTGCCCGCTCACGGCCCTCGCCAGTCGATCCGCTGCTTGTAGGCGCTCAGCGCCGCGCGAACGTCGTCGATGTGGTCGCCACCGAACTTCTGGCGGTATGCGTCGGCCAAGACAAAGGCCACCATCGCCTCGCCCACCACGCCGGCGGCGGGAACGGTGCAGGAGTCGGTGCGCTCGCGCAGCGCCTCGGCTGGCTCATGGGTGGCGATATCGACGCTGCGCAGCGGCTTGGTCAGCGTCGGCAGCGGTTTCATCGAGCCGCGGACGACCAGCGGCGCGCCGTTGGTCATGCCGCCCTCGAGCCCCCCGGCGCGGTTGGTCTGGCGGTAGTAGCCGCGCTGCGGGCGATAAAAGATCTCATCGTGCGCCTGCGAGCCCGGCAGGCCCGCGACCTCGATGCCGTCGCCGATCGCCACGGCCTTGATCGCCTGGATCGAGAGAATCGCCTGGCCCAAGCGACCGTCGAGCCTTGACTCCCAGGAGACATGCGAGCCGAGCCCTGGCACCAGACCGAACGCCGTCACCTCGAACACCCCGCCCAGCGATTCGTTCGCCTTCCGCAGGCGGTCGATCTCAGCGACCATCGCCTCCGAGGCCTTGGCGTCGAGGCAGCGCACCGGCGAGGAGTCGACGTCCGCGAAGTCCTCAGGTCGGAGGTCTCTGGCGGCCGGGGCCTTGACGCCCGTGATCTGGATCACGTGGCTGTGGACGCTCACCCCCAGCTCGGCGAGCAGTGCCTTGGCCACGGCGCCGCCCGCCACGCGGGCGGCGGTCTCGCGGGCGCTGGCCCGCTCGAGCACGTCGCGGACGTCGGTCAGGCCGTACTTCTCAGTTCCGACCAGGTCAGCGTGCCCCGGCCGGGGCAAATGAACCTCCTGCACCTCGGCATCAACCGGCCAGGGGTTCATCCGCTCCTCCCAGTTGGCGTAGTCGCGGTTCAGAACCTGCAGCGCGATCGGCCCTCCGAGCGTACGACCGTGGCGAAGCCCGCCGGTGACGACCACGCGGTCGCGCTCGATCTTCATCCTCCCGCCGCGTCCGTATCCGAGCTGCCGGCGGGCGAGCTCACGATCGAGCATGGCCCGCTCCAGCACCAGACCCGCGGGCATGCCCTCCAGCAAGCACGTCAGCCCCGGGCCGTGCGACTCACCGGCGGTCGTCAGACGGAGCGTCATCACTCGTCCCTGTCCCGTGAGTTCGGCGCCGCATCTTGGGCGTCGCGCCCGGCTTGGAAACGTCCGCTGCCGCCACACCACGGACACTCGACCTCATGCGGCTGTCCGCCCAAGGACGAGGTGACCTTGCCCGTCCCCCGGCACGGGGAGCAGACGCTGCGATCCTCCTCGGCGCTCACCGCCTGCGACCCTCCTCGGCGCTCACCGCCTGCGATCCTCCTCGGCGCTCACCGCCATACCGCCACCAACACCCCGTCGCCGACTGGCAGCACGGTCCCGGTGAGTCGCTCCCGCGCCAGCAGCCGGGCGGTGAACGAGCGCATATCCGCGATCTGCTCGTCGTTCCAATTGCCGTCACTTCGTCCCTCGGCCACCGTGCCGGACATCAACACGTTGTCCACGGCCAGCACGGCGCCCGGGCCGAGCAGCGGCAGCAGCGCCTCGAAGTACTCGCCGTACTGCGCCTTGACGCCGTCGACGAAGGCCATGTCGAACGGACCCTCGAGCGAAGCCAGTCCGGCGCGAGCGTCCTCGAGTCGCAGGTCGGTCCGTTCGAGCACGCCGGCGCGCTCGAGGTAGGACTGCGCCGCCTGATGGCGCTCGTGGTCGACCTCGAACGAGACCACGACACCGCCCGCTGGCAGGGCCCGGGCCAGGTAGAGCGTCGAGACCCCGATGGCGGTACCCACCTCCAAGATGCGCCGCGCGCCACGGGTCAGCGCCAGCACGTGTAGCAAGGCGCCCGTCTCAGGAACGACGATCGGGATTCGCTCCCGTGCCCCGCGGGCCTCCATCTCGTCCAGCACGGGATCGGGCTCGGCTCGCAACCCCGCGAGGTACTCGGCGACAGCGTTGGTGACAATCATCGGCTGGGCACGATACCCACCACCTCCGCTGCTTCCCGCATCGCCTCCACCGGGGCGCCCCTGCCCGTGAACCGCTCGAAGCTGAGCGCACCCTGGGCGACGAGTACCTCCAGGCCCTCGACGACCGTGACGCCGCGAGCCCGGGCGGCCTCGACGAGCGCCGTTGGGCCGGAGCGGTACACCAGGTCCACCAGGCACCCGTAGTTTGAAAGCGAGTCGGCTTTCACCGGTAGCTGCTCGAAGGACTGATCGCGTGCGTCGAGCCCCACGGCTGTGCAGTTGACGAGGATGTCGGCCGGCGTTGCCTTGGTGGCGAACGTCGCGCCCACCTCGGCGCACAGCTCCCGGGCACGCGCTGGAGAACGGTTCCAGACGCGCACGTCGGCGGCGCCTGCGTCGAGCAGCGCCCAGACGGCCGCGCGGGCGCTTCCCCCCGCGCCCAGCACCAGGACGGTCCGCCCGGCGGGCGCCAGCGGCAGGACATCGAGCACCGCCGGGGCATCCGTGTTATCGGCGTCGATCCCCCCGTCCCTAAAGGTCAGGGTGTTAGCGGCGCCGATCGCGCGGGCGCGCGGCGAGGCCGTAGTGGCCAGTTCGAGAGCGGCCTGCTTGTGCGGGATCGTCACGTTCGCGCCGCGAAAGCCGGACGCCGGCAGGGCGGCGGCGGTCTCCGCCAGCAGCGCCGGGGGTACCGGCAGCAGCTGATAGCGCCACTCCCCAAGCCCAACACGGCGCAGCGCGGCGTTGTGAATCGCCGGCGAGAGGCTGTGCGCCACCGGCCAGCCGAGCACCCCGAGTCGGACGGCGGGCGGCGCGGGCGGGCCCAAGTCGAGCCGCATCAGCAGCTGGCCGGCGAGCGGCCGCCGCGCTTGGCGCGGGCGGCTTGGTAGCGCTGGGAGTCGCGCAGGAACTGGTTGTAACTGGAGGCGAACAGCTCCGCCCCGTTGCCGCATGGCTCGACGACGAAGTACAGATCGTTGGTATTGGCTGGGTGCGTGGCGGCCTCAATGGCCGCCATCCCGGGGTTGTCGATCGGCGTCGGCGGGAGGCCCTTGTGGATGCGGGTGTTGTACGGCGAGGAGGAGGACAGCTGGGAGGCGGTCAGCGGACTGGAGTAGTTGCCGGTCGCGTACCTCGTTGTGGCGTCGATCTGCAACGGCATGCCGAGCCGCAACCGGTTGTAGATCACCGAGGCCACCAGCGCGCGGTCCTTGGCTGTCTGGGCCTCGCCCTCGATCATCGAGGCGATGATCAGCACGTCGTAGCGCGTCAGGTGCCGGCTGCGGGCGTAGCGCAGGTTGACCGTGGCGAACTCCTGCTCGAAGCGCGCCAACTGGTCGGCGACGAGCGCGGCGAGGCTGACCGGCTGGCGCAGCTGGTAGGTGTCGGGGAACAGGAACCCCTCGAGCGAGTCCGTCCCCCGCGGCGCGCCGTAGGCGGCGGGGTTCAGCAGCCGCGAGCGGCGAGTGGCGGCGTAGTAGCTGCCGCTCACCCCCTGCGCTTTGAGCAGTGAGTTGATCTGCCGCCGCGTGCGACCGGGGATGATCGTCAACGCGGTGACGGGAACCGGCGGCGGCGCCTTGGTGAGGATGGCCAGCACGGCGCCATAGCTCATCCCGCGCTTGAGGTGATAGGCCCCGGGGCGCAGATCACCCCGCTCTCCGGCGAGCGTGGCCCGCAGCTGGAAGAAGAAGCTCGAGTCGATCACGCCGTCACGGGCCAGCGCGTCACCGACACTCGCGGCGCTCGAGTGGGGCGCGATCACCACGGCGACGCTGCCGTTTCCAGAGCCGTGAAACGGCTGGAAGAGCTCGACCAGGAACCACACCAGGGCCGCCGCCACCGCCAGCGCCAACACGGCGATGACCCGCCCTCGGCGTGAGTGGCGCCGGCCGTCGCTTGGACGAGCCCGGGGACGAACGGGACGCCGGGGCCCCGAAGGGCGAGCTGTCCGGCCGGGGCCGTCCCGGCGGGAGGCCTCGCGCTCGCGGCGCGCCGCCTCACGCTCGTCAGCAGTCCGCTCGGGCGGCTCAACCATCACGCTTCGCGGTCGCTCGTTGCGCTGAAAGCCAGCTCTCCAGCAGCCACGCCGCCGCCCGCGAGTCCTCGCTCCCGCGCCCGCCCGCCCGCGCGGCCAGCCTGGTCGTCAGGCGCTCGTCGTACAGCTCGACGGGCACCGGCAATACCAGCTGAAGCATCTGTGCGAACGACCGGGTTTCGGCCGTCTGGGCCGACTCACCGCCACGCAGCGGCAGCGGCAGTCCGACGACGACGCGCGAGGCTCCGAGCGAGCCCACCAGCTCGCGTAGCCGGCGCAGGCCGGCGCGGCTGCCGGGACGCAGCACCGGCTCGACCGGCGTCGCCAGCACGCCGGTGGGATCACTCACCGCGCAGCCGCAGCGGGCGCTGCCGTAGTCGAGCGCCAGGACCCGCGCCGGCGCGGGGACGGACGCCGACATTAGGAGCGCAGCGCCGACTCAATCGCTCGGCGGGCGGCGTCGAGGGCCTCGGAGAGCTTGCCCGGATTCCGCCCGCCGGCACGGGCCAGGGTGTCGCGCCCACCACCCCCGCCGTCCACCGCCGCCGCGGCTAGCTTGACGACCTCCCCGGCGCGCACGCCGCGCTCGACGAGCGCGGGCGCGACGCTGACCACCAGGTCGACGCGTCCTTCGCCGGGGCGTCCCAGCACGATCGCCGCCTCTCCGAGCTTGGACTTCAGCCGGTCGGCGAGCGCCAGCAGCGCTTTCTCATCGGGGACCTCGACGGTTGCGACCAGTATTCGGGCACCGTCGTGCTCGACCGCGCCTGCCAGCAGCGCGTCGATGTCGACCGCCCCGTCACGGCCGCGCCGCTCCGGCGCTCCGCGCTCGAGCTGCCGGACGCGCGAGCGCAGCTCCGAGACCACTTCGGGCACGCGCTCGGGCTGGACCCGCAAGGCCGACGCGGCGGTTGACAGCGCGCGATCGTGCTCGCGCAGCAGGTTGACGCCCGACGGTCCGGTGAGCGCCTCGATCCTGCGGACATTGGCGGCGCTCGAGCTCTCGCTCATGACCTTGAAAAGCCCGATCTCCGCCGTCGAGTGCACATGCGTGCCGCCACAGAGCTCGCGCGAGAACGAGCCGTCGCCGACCTCGACCATCCGCACCACATCGCCGTACTTCTCGCCGAATAGGGCCATCGCTCCCAGGCGTCTGGCCTCGGGCAGAGTCGTCGTGAGCGCCCTGACGGGCTGGTCCTCGAGGATCCAGTCGTTCACCTGGTCCTCGATCGCTCGCAGCTGGTCGGCGGTGAGCGCGCTCGAGTGGGTGAAGTCAAACCGCAGCTTGTCGGGCCCCACGTACGAGCCGGCCTGACGCACGTGTGTCCCCAGCATCTGGCGAAGCGCCGCGTGCAGGAGATGGGTGGCGGTGTGGTTGCACTCGGTGGCGTGGCGGACCGCGCGGTCGACGTGTGCCCGCACCCGTTCTCCCTCGGCCAGCCGCCCGTGCTCGGCGACGACCGCCAGCACCTGGTCCTCGCCGAGGCGCAGCACGTCCTGCACGCGGGCGCGGCAGTCGCCGTCGCGGCACTCGACGTACCCCGAGTCTGCGACCTGGCCGCCACCGGTGGCGTAGAACGGAGACTCCGCGAGCTTGACCAGCAGCTGCCCGTTCTCCGGGGCGACCGCGCCGACGGTCGTCTCCTGGTTGGTCGTCTGATAGCCGACGAAGTCGGTCTGAAAGCCGGCCGCGCCCGCCAGCGCCAGCGCGTGCTCGCGCAGCGAGTCGCGGCCGGCGCCCCTGCCGGCGCTGGCCCGCGCGCGGGAGCGCTGCTCTTCCATCAGCTGCTCGAAGCCCTGCTCGTCGACGCCCAGACCCTGCTCGGCCACGAGCTCGAGCGTGAGATCGATCGGGAACCCGTAGGTGTCGTGCAGCAGGAAGGCGTCGTGCGCCGCGATCCCCTCGGCGCCGGATGCGCGGGCCCGGGCGATCAGCTCGTCGAGCAGCCGGGTGCCCTGCCTGAGCGTGCGACCGAAGCTCTCCTCCTCCGCGGAGAGCCACATGCGCACCGACTCGCGCTGCGCGGCGAGCTCCGGATACTCGGCACCCATCAGCTCGGTGACGACCGAGGCGTAGCGATCGAGGAAGCCGGGATCAAGCTCCAGCGTGTGGCGGCCTTGGAGGATCGCGCGGCGGATCACCCTGCGGAGCACGTAGCCACGGTCCTCGTTGGAAGGCACCACTCCGTCGGCGATCAGAAACGTCATCGAGCGGCAGTGGTCGGCCAGCACCCGCAGCGCGCGGTCGGTCTCGAACCGCTGGCCGTAGCGGCGGCCCGAGAGCTCCTCGCCCAGTTCGATCAGAGGCCAGAACTGGTCGGTCTCGAACACCGACGGCTTGTCCTGGAGGATCACCGCCAGGCGGTTGAGGCCCAGCCCCGTGTCGATGTTCTTCGCCGGCAGGGGCGTCAGCACGTTGACCGGGTCCTGGTTCATCTGCATGAACACCAGGTTCCAGTACTCCATGAAGCGCTCGTTCTCCCCGCCGGGCAGATCGTCGGGGTTGCCGAACTCGAGGCCGCGGTCGAGGTAGAGCTCGGAGCAGGGACCGCAGGGACCGGTGGGGCCCACCTGCCAGAAGTTCTCAGAGCGCGGGCACTCGACGATCCGCTCGCGTGGCACTCCGACCTCCAACCAGGCCTCGATCGCCTCCTCGTCGGCGCCGAGGCCCAGCTCCTGATCGCCGCCGAACACGGTGATCCAGATGTCCTGCGGCCGGAAGCCGAAACCGTCGACCGACAGCTCCCAGGCGAATTGCGCCGCCTCGCGCTTGAAGTAGTCGCCGAACGAGAAGTTCCCCAGCATCTCGAAGAACGTCAAGTGCCGCGTGGTCGTGCCGATGATCTCGATGTCGGGGGTGCGGAACGTCTTCTGGCAGGTCGTGACCCGGCGGTGCGGCGGGCGCTCGGCGCCCGAGAAGTACGGCTTCAGCGGGTGCATGCCGGCGATCGTGAACAGCACCGAGGGGTCGTGCTCGGCGGGGATCAGGGAAGCGGAGGGCAGCGGCAGGTGGTCGCGCTGCTCGAAGAACTGTAGGAAGGTGCGCCGGATCTCGTCCGAGGTCATCAGCGTCCGATTGTCCCCCATCCCACGACCAGATCACCATCCATCAGGCATGCAAGCTGCCCGGGAGCGACCCCAGATGCGGGCTCGGCTAGCTCGATCGACAGCCGCTTGTGGCGGCCCGCGGGGAGCTCATCCGCTACGCGGGCGCGCAGCGGCTTCGAGCGGTAGCGGAGCTTTACGCGATCGACGCGTGCCCCGTGACGCTGAAGCCGCGCTCCGCGGAGCGCGACGCTGCTGCTCTCAAGCGCGGCGCGCGGTCCGACCACCACACGATTTTGCGCCGCGTCCTTCTCGAGCACGTACAGCGGCTCGCGGGAGTCGATGCCCAACCCCCGTCGCTGGCCGACGGTGAAGCTGTGCTGGCCGCGGTGGTGTCCGAGCGTGGCCCCAGTCCGGTCGACGATGTCCCCGGACCGATCATCCAGGCCGCCGTGTCGGGCCATGAAGCGCGGTCGGTCGGTGCCCGCCAGGAAGCACAAATCCTGGGAATCGAGCTTGCCAGCCACCGCCAATCCGGCCTCGGCGGCGATCCGCCTGACCTCCGGCTTGGTCAGCTCGCCGAGCGGAAAACGCATCCTGCCCAGCGAGTCGGCGGACAGCGCGGCGAGCATGTAGGTCTGGTCCTTTGCCGGATCTCGAGCCGCCTGCAGCAGCGGCCCCTCAGGCTCGTGCACGACCCGCGCGTAGTGGCCGGTGGCCAGCGCCTCACAGCCCAGCCGCTCACCCAGCGCCAGCATCGCGTCGAGACGTACGTGTCCGTTGCATCCGACGCACGGGTTGGGCGTCTCCCCCGCGGCGTAGCCGGCGATGAACGGCTCGACGACGCCTGAGCGGAACTCCTGGCGCAGGTCGACCGTGAAGTGCGGGAGGCCCATCGAGTGCGCCAGCGAGCGCGCCTGGGCCACCGCCGAGGCGGAGCAGCAGCTGCGCTCGCCGTCGTTCTCCGGATCCGACCACAGCTCGAGCGTCACCGCGACCGTCTCGCCCACCCGGGCGCAAAGCAGCGCGGCGACGGCGCTGTCGACGCCGCCCGACATGGCGACGAGCGTGCGGCCGCCCGCGGGCGGTGCGGGCGTCGTCTGCGCCCGCGCCGCGGCGCCCAGCGAGCGCGCCAGCGCCTCGGCGGCAAGATCGGCGGCGTGCAGCTTGCCTGGGCTGAGCCCCCCGAGCTCGGCGGCGATCTCCCG
This sequence comes from uncultured Actinomycetes bacterium, assembly GCA_963830405.1. Classification (GTDB taxonomy): domain Bacteria; phylum Actinomycetota; class Thermoleophilia; order Solirubrobacterales; family Solirubrobacteraceae; genus Palsa-465. The sequence continues at coordinate 584,722 of CAWHMB010000002.1, read as the reverse complement.
CGGCCCGATCCTCGCGGCCTCGAGCACGGGCAGACCGCGGACCAGCGCCACAGCGGCACTGCCGGCGGCGAGTGCGGAGCCGCAGCCCTCGGCTTCGAAGCCGGCGTCGGTGACGCGGTCGCCCTCAACGGCGATCGACAAGCGGACCCGGTCGCAACACGCGTAGCCGCCGACCTCGGCAGCGTGTGCGCGGTCTGGCTCGTGGGCGCGTCCCTGCGGCGAGGTCAGATGATGCTCGAAGGAATCGTGGTCCACGGTATGAGGATAAAAAGGCGCCCTGCCCCTCCGGGGCGGGCGTCCTCTTTTTTTCTAAAGCAGACGCAGGCCAAGCTCGCGCAGCTGGACGCCATCGACCGCCGCCGGGGCACCCGTCAGCGGATCACCGCCGCTCGTGGCCTTGGGGAAGGCGATCACCTCGCGGATGTTCTCGCGCCCGGCGAGCAGCGCCACGATGCGGTCGATCCCCATCGCGATTCCGCCGTGCGGCGGGGCCCCGTAGCGCAGCGCGTTGAGCAAAAAGCCGAACCGCGCCTGTGCTTCGTCTGGCCCGATGCCGATCAGCTCGAAGATCCGCCGCTGCGTGGCGATCTCGTGGTTGCGGATCGAGCCTCCGCCGATCTCGGCGCCGTCCAGAACGAGGTCGTAGGAGCGCGAGAGCAGGCCGGCGGGGTCGTTCAGGTCGCCGGTCGGCGCGGTGAACGGGTGGTGCTCGGCCTCCCAGCGCCCCTCGTCCGCGTTCCACAGGAACATCGGGAACTCGACCACCCAGCGGATGTCGTGCCGATCCTTGGGGATCAAACCGAAGCGCCGAGCGAGCTCCACCCGCAGGGCACCCAGCACCTTGCCGGCTGTCACCGGCTGATCGGCGACGATGAACAGCAAATCGCCCTCGCTCGCTTGCAGGCGGTCCCCGACCGCGGCTACCTGCTGCGGAGAGAGGAACTTGGCGATCGGCGAGCGCCAGCCGTCTGTGGAGACGAACGCCCACACCAGCCCCTTGGCCCCGTGCTGCTTGGCCAACTCAGTCAGCCCGTCGAGCTCCGAGCGCGGTAGCTCTCGGGCGCCGGCGTTGATGCCGCGCACGACGCCGCCCGCCGCAAGCGCGTCGGCGAACACCTTGAATTCGCTGCCCCTGAGCGCCTCCCCCAGGTCGCGCAGCTCCAGCCCGAAGCGCGTGTCGGGGCGGTCGGAGCCGAACCGCCCGACGGCCTCGGCGAACGTCATCCGCGGCCACGGCGGCGGTGGCACCTCAAACTCCTGGCGTTCGAACACCGCCCCCATCACCGCCTCCATCGTCTCAATCACGTCGTCCTCAGCCACGAACGCCATCTCCAGATCGAGCTGCGTGAACTCCGGCAGACGGTCGGCGCGGGAGTCCTCGTCGCGAAAGCAGCGAACGATCTGGAAGTAGCGCTCGAGCCCGCCGATCATCAGTAGCTGCTTGAACAGCTGCGGCGACTGCGGCAGGGCGTAGAACGAGCCCCGCTCTTGGCGCGCCGGGACCAGGAAGTCTCGGGCGCCCTCGGGAGTCGAGCGAGTCAGAAACGGGGTCTCGATCTCGAGGAAGTCGCGCGCGTCGAGCACTTCCCTGATCGTCGCCACGACGCGGTGGCGCAGCTCGAGCGCATCGCGCATCGCCGGCCGCCGGAGGTCGAGGGCGCGGTGCTTGAGGCGCAGCGACTCGTCCACCGGCGTGTCCTCGTCGAGCGGGAACGGCGGCGTGTCGGCGTCGGCAAGGATCCGCAGCTCTGATACCGACAGCTCGATCTCGCCGGTCTTGAGGTTGGGGTTCACGTTCTCGGGCGCGCGGCGCTCGACCGTCCCCTCGGCGCTCAGGACGTCTTCGGAGCGAAGCGCATGCGCCCGCTGATGTGCATCTCCGGCTCTCTCGGGGTGGAACACGAGCTGCACGATCCCCGAGCGGTCGCGAAGGTCGATGAAGATCAGCCCGCCATGGTCGCGGCGACGGTGCACCCACCCCGCCACGCGGGCGGCGGTGCCGGCCCGCTCGGCGGTGATCTCACCGCACCACGCGTCGCGGAAGACGTTCGGGCGTGGCGGCTCTATCACTGGCCCTGCTCGCTGCGGATCGTGTCGATCACCCGCCCGATCTCGACCTCCTGCTGCTCGCCGGTCCTCATGTCTCGCAGGCTGGCGCTGCCGTCCTCGCCGAGGATCGCCACCCAGCGGGCGCCGATGCGGTCGGCGTGGCGCAGCTGCCCCTTCAGCGAGCGGCCGGCGAGCTCGAGCTGGGCGCTGAGCCCCGCGTGGCGCGCGGCCCTGCTCAGCTCGAACGCCGCGCCGGCGCCCGCCGGCTTGGCCGGCGCCACGAACAGGTCCAGTTCCTCGGCAGGCGATTCGGCTTCCCCGGCCGCCAGCAGCATCCGCTCCACGCCGGCGGCCCAGCCGCAGGCCGGCGTCGGCGGGCCCTCGAGCTGCTCGATCAGGCGGTCGTAGCGACCGCCACCGCCCACGCCGGATTGGGCGCCGAGCGCCTGGCTCGAGAACTCAAATAGCGTGCGCGTGTAATAGTCGAGCCCCCGCACCAGCGTGGGGTCGAGCTCGTAGCGCACGCCAGACTCGTCGAGCAGCGCGCGGACGCGGGCGAAGTGCTCGGCGTCCTCGCCCCCCAGGCGCTCGAGCAGGAGCGGCGCGTCCCTCATCACCTCCCGTGTGCCGCGGTCGCTTGCGTCGAAGGCCCGCAGCGGGTTGAGCTCGATGCGCCCGCGGACTTCTGTCGACAGGCGCTGTTCGTGCGCGCGCAGATAGTCCTTCAGCTCCTCCCGGTAGCTGGCCCGTGTCTCTGGCGTCCCCAGGCTCGTCAGCCTGAGTCGCAGATCGCGCACCCCGAATTGCCTGAAGAGGTCGTCCAGCAGCACGATCAGTTCGGCATCGGTCTCGGGCGCCCCGGAACCGATGGCCTCCGCCCCCACCTGCCAGAACTGGCGGTAGCGGCCCTTCTGCGGCGCCTCGGCGCGGAAGAAGCTCGACAGATACCAGAGCTTCACCGGCTGTGGGAGCTTGTGCATCCCGTGCTCCAGGTAGGCGCGGCACACCGGCGCGGTGCCTTCGGGACGGAGCGTCAGCGAGCGTCCGGCGCCGTCGTCGAAGGTGTACATCTCCTTGCGCACAATGTCCGTGGCCTCCCCCACGCCGCGGGCGAACAGCTCGGTGGCCTCGAACGTCGGCGTCTCGATCCGCCTGTAACCGGCGGCGCTCAGCACACGCTCAGCGCACGCCTCGAGCGACCGGCGCCGGGCAGCGTCGTCTGGAAGCACGTCGAACGTGCCACGGGGAGCCCGGATCACCGGTTCGCGGCGAGCTCTGTCAGGAAGGGATTGCTCGCGCGCTCGTGGCCCAGCGTGGTCAGACCCATGTGACCGGGATAGACGGTCGTCTCCGCGGGGAACGCCTCCACCAGCGACTCGATCGATCCGAGCAGCGTCGGCCAGTCGCCGCCAGGGAGATCGACCCGGCCCACCGAGCCCTGGAACAGAACGTCGCCAGAGAACAGCGCCGGCTCCCCGGCGACCGCGTAGGTCACGTGGCCCGGGCTGTGGCCCGGGGTGAAGATCACGTCGAAGTCCAGTCCGGCGAGCTCCAAGCGCTCGCCGCCCTCGACCGTGTGGTCGGCCTCGTAGCTTTCGAACGGACCGAACCCTGGCCAGGGGACGTACTGCATGATGTTCGCCAGCACCTGCTTCTCGAGCTCCGGGCAGTAGACCGGCGCGCCCGTGGCCTCGGCGACCGGGGCCACGGCGCCGATGTGGTCGAAGTGGGTGTGGGTCACGAGAATCGCCTCGACGGTCTTGATCCCGAGCGCCTGGACGGCCTCCAAGAGCCGCCCGGCCTCCTCGCCCGGGTCGACGATCACCGCGCGATCGGACCCCTGCTGGCGCACGATGAAGCAGTTCTCCTGCACGGGGCCGACGGTGAACATGCGAGCATCGATCATCGCCGCTCTCCCCCGCCTCCGGTTCGCCGCTGGCGCCGGCGCCACAGCGTCAGCTCGATGTAGTAGCCGGCCGGGATGTAGACCAGGAGCGCGATCGCGGTGAACAGCACGGCGCTCTCGAGCTTGTCCTTCTTGGACGTCAAGAGCAAGAACAGGAACAAGACGACCGCGGCGAACCCGGCTCGCATCAGCGATGTCCTCCAAGTCGGCGGCTGGCTGAGGCGGCGCTCGCGGGCCTCGGCTCGAGACTGCTTCTTTCGCTCCTCCGGCGATGCCGGCCGCGAGGTGCGCCCGCGCGCCTGCACCGTCCCCGCCGGGGTTCCACGGTGCTTGGAACGGCGCTTGCGCTTGGTCTGGGCCATTACTGGGAGCTTATCCCTACTGTGAGCGTTCGAGGGAGTCAGCGTTCGAGGGCGTCCTCGATCGTCCGCCGGTTGCGGAGCGCCGTGTTTTGTGGGAACCCCTCGAGCGCGGCTCGGGGCGCCAGGCCCACGAGCTCGCAATCGGCTACCGGGGCGTGACGGGCGACCGCCGCCACGACGGCCGCCAGCCGTGTCGTCTCATGATCTTCGACGTTCGTCGAGACTTGGGCCACCTGGCGGCGCTCGAGCCACACGCCGATCGCCCGCACTCCCGGCAGGCCCTCCGCACCTCCTTCTCTGATGCGCGCGGCGATCTCACGCGCTTGGACTTCGGTGGCCGGCGGCGCGAGCTCGAGATTGAACGCCACCAGGGGGGCCCGCGCGGCAACCAGCGCCGCGCCGGCGGTGCGGTGAAGCCTCGCCGGCCCGAAGTCCGGCCTGATCTCGCCGTGGTCGATTCGTCTCGCGAGCCCTTCCGGGCCGCCGCGGCGGAGCTCGGCGCGCGTCCTGCCTCCGGCCAGCAGGCCGTAGAGCAACACGGGCAGCTCGAGCTCGACGCCCAGCAGATCGGCCAGCACAAGGGATTCGGCGCAGGCCGCGCCGCGATCGGCCTCGTTGAGGTAGACGATCGGGGCCACGTCGAGGGCGCCGATTCGCGGATGCCCGCCGCTGTGCGCGGTGATGTCGATCCGCCCGATCGCCTCCCGCGCGCCGTCGAGCAGGGCCGGCGCGAGCACCCCGGGCTCGCCCGCCAGCGTGAACACACTGCGGTTGTGGTCGGCGTCCGAGTGCACGTCGAGAAGTCGCACTGTGTGGTGCGTGAGCGCTTCGGCGATCACGGCGATCGCTTTCTCGTCACGCCCCTCGGAGATGTTCGGGACCGCGAGCAGCGTCAAACGTCGAGCACCAGACGGCCCTCGTCAAGCACATGACGTCCATCCACGGCAAGTGACGCGTCGAGCACGACGACGTCGAGGTGTACGGGAACCGAGACGGTCCCTCCGATCCCCGCGCTCGCGCCGAACGCGACGTGGACCGTGCCGAGGATCTTCTCGTCCTCGAGTACGAGCCCTGTCAGCTGCGCGCGCTCGTTGGTCCCGACGCCGAGCTCGGCCAGGTTGCGCCCCGGGTCGCCGTACGCTTCGAGGAGCTTCAGATAATCGGGTCCCAGCCCGCCGTCTGCTGCGACGATCAGCCCGTTCTCTACGGTCAGCGTGGCGGGCTGTTCGCTGATCCCCAGCGGGCTGACGCTCGAGGCAACGACCCGGCCCTTGCCGCCGAGCGGCGCGATGAACCCCTCTCCACAAGGCAAGTTGCCGAACGCCCCCCGGGCCGTCAGGTCGCCGTCGTCGGGGATCCCACGGCGGCCTTTGATCTCGATCCTCAGGTCGGAGCCCCGGGGACACGTGATGTGGGCCGTTTCCCCGCCGTCGAGGATCTCGGCGACGGCCCGCGAGCGAGCGGTCATCAGCTCGAAGTCGACGGCCATCACGCGCGCCAGCATGTCCTCGGTGACGCCCGGCATCGTTGCGCCGCGCGCCCCGGCGTCGCTGGCGCGCTTGCGGGCGGTGGTGTGACTGAGCGACCTGCTGGTGGGCGCGATGAACACGTCGCAGGCCCCGAGCGCGCCGGCCACCGATCGCGGCGGCTCGGTGCCGTCCATCTCGCGAGCGTCCATCGTCGCCAGCACGGCGTCCGCGCCGGCACGCCCCGCCTCGTCGCGCAGCGCCTCGCCGATCTGGCGCGTCGCGGGGTCGACGATCACGAGAACCTCCTCGCCGGGCTTGACCGCCAGGCAGCGCCGGACGACGGTTTGCACTGATTGGCTGAGGTCGGGCATCGCGGCGGCGGGGCATGCTACTCCGGCCGAGGATCGAACCCGTCCGGACGTCGCCCGCACGGCGAGCCGGCGCCCGTCGGGGCGTCCACCGCTGCTAGGCTCGGCATGCTCGGCGCCCGCCGCCCCGACTGCCTACGGCGCGGACGCGGGCCTCGCCGGAGTAGCTCAGTCGGTTAGAGCAGCGGAATCATAATCCGCGTGTCGGGGGTTCGAGTCCCTCCTCCGGCATCGGGAAGTAGCTGGAAACCAGGTGTTTTGGGCATTGTCGAGTGACATGCAAGGCGAAATGTGTCCCCGATGTGTCCCAGGATTTGCCGACTAGGTACGCCGCACGAGGTCCGGGTCCCGGACATCTTCGGACATTTCGGACGGACGTTTGCGGACGTAAGCACCTAGTGCGTGGAGTGTGTTGCTGTCATCGGGAACGTCCGTAGTAGGAGTCACGGGGCGGACTGGGGGCTGTCGGCGGTCGGGAGTCGTGATGGTTTAAGCGCCTAGACGCACAAGGGTTCCCGAGAACGCGAACCGTGGGGCGAACGGAGCGTTCAGGGGGGCTTGACCTGTGCTTGTGGCGGAGTGGGGTGTCTGCGTGAGGGGGTCGCCCGCTGGCACGGACGCCGGCGGAACTGGGCATGGACGGGTGCTCGCCTCGACGGAGCTCCGCCCGGTCTCACTAAAGAGTCCCGCTGGCGCGCGCCTCCCATCCGTTGGTAGGGAGCGCCCGCTGATGGCGGGAAAGCAAGCGCCTCGTGGGTCAATGCGAGCGTCCGCGCGTCGGGTGCTGCCCTATGGGCGGTGTCGCGCAAGTGGCGGGTGCCGTGGCGGGTTGAGTTCAGCCGGCGAGTGTGGCGGCTTCGGCTGCGTCGGAGAGGCGGGCCTCCGCGGGAGCGGTGTTGGTGTCGAGTTCGCGGGCCGCTTTGATGGCTGCGCGTCCGAGCGCGTTGGCGTAGGTGGGGAATGAGAAGGGGACGAGGGCGAGTTGGTCGACCGTCATCTTGGCTGCCATCGCGATCGCCGCCAGCTGGGCGAGTTCGACAGCGCGTTCTCCGACGATGTGGCAGCCGAGGATGGTGTGGTGCTGGCGGTCGGCGATGAGTTTGCAAAAGCCTGTGGGCCGTCCGTCGATGATCGGCCGTGGCAGGGAGTCGAAGTGCTGGGTCGCGACGATTACGTTGCGGGTCTGGCGGGCCGTCGTCTCGGTGAGTCCGACGGATGCGTATTCGGGATCGGTGAAGCTGCCGAGAGGGCTGACCTCTGCTGGTAGGGCGGTGGTGGCTCCGAGCACCGCGTTGGTCGCCGCCAGATAGGCCTCTCGTATTGCTTCATGGACGACCATCACACGTCCAGTGACGTCGCCGGCGGCGAAGATGTGCGGCGCGCTGGTGCAAAGCTGGGCGTCGACCTGGACGTAGCCGCGCTGGTTGGTCTGAACGCCGGCGGCGGGAAGGTTGAGCTCGGCGGTGTTGGCGACCCAACCAATGGCGACGATTGCGATGGTTGCCTCGATGAGGTGATGGCCGTCATCGCGTGCGTAGGTCAGCCGTGTCCCGGCCGGACAGGGCTGGAGGCGGTCGATCGTCCCGGCGTTCTCGAGGACCTGGATCCCGGATGTGGCTAGCGCTTCGCTGACCGCGGCGGCGACGTCTGTGTCCTCAGTCATGAGGATCCGGGGCGCGGCCTCGAAGAGCGTCACATGTGACCCGAAGGCGTTGAAGATCGAGGCGAGCTGGACCCCGGTCGCGCCGGCGCCGATCACCAGCATCGAGGGAGGGGCGGAGGCGAGGGTCCAAGCGTCGCTGTGGGTGCAGGCCAGCTCGAAGCCGGGGAGGTCGAGTCGGCGTGACGTGCCACCGGTGCAGATGATGCTCTTCGCGGCGTGGAGTCGTGGGGCGTGCTCGCACTCGATCAAGTGCGGTTCGGTGAATCGCGCGGCGCCGGCGTGCTCGTGAAGCGTGACTCCGGACTGTTGGAGCTCTTCGCGCAGCAGTGAGTGCGTGCGGACCTCGCCGGTCACCTCGCGGACGCGGTCCAGCAGCCGCGCGTAGTCAAGCGCGGGTTCGCCGGTGGTGATGCCGTAGCGCGGGAGCTGCGACGCTTCGCGCATCAGGCGTGCGGCGTGCGCCAGCGCGCGGACGGGCACCGGTCCGTCGTTGGCGGCCATGCCCCCGAACTGATCGCGTGTGACCAGCGCGGTTCGGGCCCCGAGTCGCGCCGCGCGAAGCGCCGCGACCACCCCAGCGGGTCCGGCACCGATCACCACCACATCATGGCTCGTGGCGCCCGCTGAAGTCACGGTGACAATCTTCCGGGACGGGGTGCGGGGCCACGTCCCCCGTTTCGGATGACGCGGTGTCGGCGGCGCCGTGGGAGTATGAGCGCTATGCGTGCGATCACGGCGCTGCCAGGCCAGCGCGGGCGCGTGGACGTCGAGGAGGTCCCCGAGCCGGCCGAGGCGGAAGGCGCTTTGCTGGTTCGCGGGCGCCTGATGGGCGTCTGCGGCACGGACCGTGAGATCGCCGAGGGTGCATACGGAGAGGCGCCGCCCGGCGAGAGCGAGCTGATCATCGGCCACGAGGGTCTCGGCGAGGTGCTCGAGGCGCCGGCCGCCTCGGGCTTTCGTGCCGGGGATCTGGTGGTGGGGATCGTGCGTCGGCCCGATCCGGTTCCGTGCCCGGCGTGCGCCGCCGGGGAGTGGGACATGTGCCGCAATGACCGCTTCGTCGAGCGCGGGATCGTCCGCCGCCATGGATATGGAAGTGAGCAGTGGCGCGTCGAACCGGACTTCGCGCTGGCGATCCCCCCGGCCCTGGGCGACCTGGGGGTGCTGCTCGAGCCAACGTCGGTGCTGGCGAAGGCGTGGGACCAGGTCGACCGGATCTCACAGCGTGCGTTCTTCCTCCGCGGCCGGGCGCTGGTCACCGGCGCAGGGCCGATCGGGTTGCTGGCGTGCCTGCTGGGCGTGCAGCGGGGCTATGAGGTGCACGTCGTCGACCTGGCGACCGAGGGGCCCAAGCGCGATCTCGTCGAAGCCCTCGGCGCACGCTATCACGCCGGCGACGCCGCGGATATCGATGCCGATGTGGATGCCGTGATCGAATGCACCGGACTCGGCGCGGTCGGACGCTCGGCCGGCCAAAGGGTGGTCAGCGGCGGGATCATGTGCCTGACCGGGATCATGAACGTCGAGCCGCAGTTCGACGTCGACGCGACGACGATGAATCGCAACATGGTGCTGCGCAACGCCGTGCTGTTCGGCACCGTGAACGCGGGCCGGCGGCACTGGGAGCAGGCCGTGGACGCGCTCGCCACCGCCGATCCGGCCTGGCTACGGGGGATGATCACCCGGCGCGTGCCGCTCACTCGCTGGAGCGAAGCGCTGGATCGCCAGCCCGAGGACATCAAAGTCGCCGTCGATCTCACGGCATGAGCACCCCAAGCGCGGTTCCGTGGTCGGCGACGCCCGGGCTGCTCACCGAGGGCCCGCGCTGGCACGAGGAGCGCCAGGAGCTGCTGTGGGTCGACATCCTCGGCGGACAAATCCACCGTGGCACACTGGCCGCCGACGGCAGCCTCGACCACCTGATCACGATCTCACTGGACCGGCACGTCGGGGCGGTCGCTCCCGCCGTAGGCGGAGGGTACGTGGTGGCTGCCGGGCCAGGGTTCGTGTTCGTCGACGACGGATCGGTGCGGGAGCTCGCCCAGCCCGAGGCCGGCCGGACCGACGTGCGGATGAACGACGGAGCGTGTGACCCGCAGGGGCGATTCTGGGCCGGGACGATGGCCTACGACGAGTCCCCTGGTGCGGGCGCGCTCTATCGCCTGGAGCTCGACGGCAGCTGCACCACCGTGCTTACCGGCCTGACGATCGCCAACGGGATCGGGTGGAGCCCCGACGGCAGCACGATGTATCTGAACGACAGCGGCACCGGCTGCCTCGAGACGTTCCGCTTCGACGGAGCCACCGATGCGGTCACTAACCGGCGCACGCTAGTGCGCAGCGACCAGCCCGGCGTCGTGCCCGACGGGCTCACCGTGGACGCGGAAGGTGGGATCTGGGTGGCGTGGTGGGGCGGCGGGGCCGTCAACCGCTACGCGCCCGATGGATCGCTCCTAGCCAGCCTCCAGCTCCCCGTCGAGCGACCCACCTCGTGTGCCTTCGGCGGGCCCGATCGGGAGACACTGTTCATAACTACCGCCAGAGAGGGGCTCGACGACGACGCCCGGGCCCGGCAACCCGACTGCGGACGAGTCTTCGCAGTGTCAGGGCTAGGCATCCGCGGGCTCCCGTGCCAGGCCTACCGCGGACGAATCCCGAAGGCCGCCCCCACTCAGTGATAGCCGAAGCTGCGCAATGAAGCACACGTCGGTCGACATCTACCTGGTGATCGACACCTTCCTGCTGCTGCTGATCGGGATTGGTCCGAAGATCGCGCTGGTGCCGTTTGTCGAGATCACCGCCCCGCTCGACGGTCCGACGAAGGCGCTGATCGTCCGCAAGATGCTGACCACCGCCGCCGTCGTCGCTCTGATCCTCCTCGGCCTCGGCGAGTTCCTATCCCGGCTGCTCCACTTCTCGACCGGGTCGCTCTCGATCGCCGGGGGGATCATCCTCATCATCATCGCGATCACAATGGTCTTGGGGAGCGGGGACGCCGGCGAGAGCGAGGCCATCAAGGGACGCGATCCGATGCGCATCGCGGTGTTCCCGCTCGCGGTCCCGTACCTCTTGAACCCCGCCGGCATCGTCGCACTGGTGACTCTCTCAGCCGAGGCGGACTCGGTGGCCGTCTTCGCGATGGTCCTCGGCGTCCTCGTCCTGGTGCTCGCCCTTGATGTGGGCGTCTTCCGATGGGCGAACCGGGTGAGTGACCATCTCGATGAGAGCCGCATGCTCGTGACCGAGAAGATCTTCGGCGTCCTGTTGGCGGCGCTCGCCGTCCAACTCGTGCTCGACGGGCTCCACAGCGTCGGCATCATCCACCTCTCCGGTCACTGACCGTCTCAAGGCACGCTCACGACCAGGGCTGATACGTATTGCGCGAGCGTCTAAAGACAGACGTCTGCCGCGCCTGACGGGAGGCACCTGGCGCAGCGAAAGCATGATCTCGCCCAGCAAGCGCGCGCACCTCCGTCTCCCCAAGCCCGCAGTTGACGATCGACGACGGCGCCGAGCTCCGAAGGACTGCCCTCGAATCCGCGGTGACCTGTGAATCACTTGTCTGGCGAAGCCGTTTGGGCAAGGTCGTTCGAGCGCGGCCTTGCGCCGGCGGTAGACGGTTGCTTGTAGCGCGTCGTGACCGGCACATCTGTTTCGGCCACGGGCGTCCCATCTATGTAGAGCTGGCGCGCACTAGAGCGCCCTGCCCGTTGGGGATGGGTGGTGGGCCGGTCGGCTCGAGTGCGAACTCGAAGCGCAGCTCATGGCGGCTGCCTCGGCACAGGCTCGGGCGTTGCTAAGCGAGAGCTAGCCCTTGGGCCTTGTCATGCTCGCTACCTCAACGTCGAGAGGTTTACGCGTGCGGCTACGGCTACGCGGCAGCGACGCGTGCCGCGGCCCTGGGGGTGGGTCCAATCAAGGCGCCGACGATCCAAAGGATCGGGAAGAAAAACCCGACCCAGAACATCACGTAATGCCCTTTGCGGAACGTCGATAGGCCAAGGACGGCCCAACACACAACGTACAAAACACCCAACAAGATCCAAACGATCGTCATGAGCTTCCCTTTCGTCTAGGTGCCCGGCTGTATCGCCCGACCGGCTGCAGCCGAGATCGCCGGTGACGCTCCGGGCTGCTTAACGACGATCGCACCACGGGCCCTGGCCGGCAAGGGTGCGCACCGGTCAACCGGTGGGCGCTCGCACCACGACCTTCATGGCCGCACAGGCTCCCCTTTGTGGCCCGTCCCCGAAACTAGTTCAGGCGCCTTCCCTCGCTCGGCCTCCCAACATCCCCGGCAAGCCGTTGCCCCGCAGAGCCTGCTCGGCTTCGTCGAGGATGAGCCGCTGAACTTTCCCCCGGGCTCGGCGTATCACTACTCAAATTCAGACAACGTGGTCGTCGCGCTGTTCGCCGAGGCGGTGAGTGGGCTGTCCTACGAACAGCTCCTGGCGGAACTGGTGACCGATCCGTTGAGCCTCCGTCACACGCTCTTGCCATTGGGTTACCGGATGGTGGCGCCGTTCGTACACGGCTATGACAACAACGTGCGCGGTCGCCGGGCGGACGTATCTGAGGTTTTGAGCATGAGCTACATCTTTGCGTCCGGCGGGATGGTGTCCTCACCGCTTGATCTCACGAGCTTCGTGCGCGCCTACGTCGGCGGCAAGCTGTTCGGCGGGGCTACCCGCGCCCGTCAGTTGAGCTTCCGGCCCGGCGGTGGCTCGGATCCGCCTGGGCCCGGCGCCAACGCAGCTGGCCTGGGCGTGTTCCGCTATCGCACCCGCTGCGGCACGGTCTACGGGCACACCGGAAACTTTTTCGGCTATACGACGTTCCTCGCGGCCTCACCGAACGGCAAGCGCTCGGTGACCGTGCAGGCATCCACGCAGCTCGATTACAACCCCCTGCTCGGCACCCGTAAGGGGTCGCTGGCGGCGTTCCGGGCGCTGAGGCACAGCTGGGAGTTGGGAGTCTGTGCGGCGCTGGCCTCCGGGTGAAGCGGCGGGGCGGCGCCCTTTCCGGTCTTGGCCCGAGCTCGCCGCGATCGACGTAGGTCTTCAGGAAGTTCGCGTTGCGCCGGAGCTGGCGGATGAAGAACAACTTCCGGCGCGTCCACTCTTGCCGCAAGAGCAGCAGCGCTTAGGCGGTGAAGCCTTCAGCACGCCTTGTACGTGCGGGACTCCTCGCGGAACGAGGTCCAAGTCGTCACCCTGCGAGCAAAGGCGTTGGCGACGGAGCTGACGATCACCGCAATCGTCTCGCGCTTGCGCACGGTGATGTGAATCTGCGGACCGCGGAAGCGTGTCACCAGCTTCCCGTTGACGAACGCCTCACCAGCCCGCGCTTCACGCTTGCCGATGTGAAGTCGCGCCATCAGCTGGGAAACGCACGCACGGCTCGAGGGAAGCCCAACGTTCCCGGCGATCGGGACGACCACCGTCTGCGCACCACACTGGGAAGCGGACGCCCCGTTCTTGGTGTCACCTCGGTAGATGGCCTGCCAATAATAGGTGCCGGCCCGACGCAACCGGATCGCGTTGGAAGCAAGCGTGGCCGCGGCCGCGTTCCGCGCGCCCGCCGACAGGGCGCTACCGGAGCAGCTGTGGTTGGTGAAGAGCTGGAAATCGACCTTCCCCGTCGGGTGACCCGAGCCTCCGGTGAGTTCGGTGGCGCTACGCACGGGAACGCTTGACGGTACGTACAGGACCGGCGCGCTCAGGCCGGCCGCCCTCTGTGTCGCGGTCAGATGGGTGGTGCTGGGAAGGCCCACCGGCCCCGCTTCGAGCGAGAAGTACGTCGATCCACCCGGCGCCACCGACGGCGAGAAGTTCACCGTTCCGCTGTTCTGTGACGGTGCCACGTTGGAAAACCAGCTCGTCGGACCCTCGTAGCCGTTCTGGACGTCGCCGTTGGAGAAGGCGGGCATGCCGGCCGGAGCCCCGTGCTCCGTGTAGTTGGCCGGTTCCCCTGCCGGCGGCGGGAATGAGCACGGTCCGTCGACCGGACCGCAAGCAGTTGCGCCGGACGGGCTTTCACAACCGCTCGGTACCGGTCCACTGGCGTTGTCGCAGATCCCGTCACCGTCGAACTCGAAGGTGATATCTCCGGCGAGATTCAGGGCGCTCACCGGCTTTGAGGAGTTGTTCTGCACGCCGATCAGTGCGTCGGTAGGCGTTCCGCTTTCGTGTGTGCCGACGTTGTTGTTGGCATAAGTTGGCTGCGAGCTGTCGAGGGCGATCGAGGTCCCCAGATCGGTCACGGTGATTAGGTACTGACAACCGGTGTCACTCCCTACACGCGGACACTGGCTAAAGAGTGGCGTCGCTTGGGCAGCACCGGCGAAGCCGCCGCCTAAAACCACGCCACATACGGTCATCAATGTAAGGGTCAGCCGTCGCAAGTTATTCCTCCTCGCCCCATGCGGCCAATGTACGGGCGTCCGCCGCACTTCGCACCGGTAATTCGTTTAGTCCGAAGGGCCGCTCGTGCCCGGTGAACGCGAGGTCTCACTCCAGCCTCTGGCACGGCCTTCCCTTCAATTTCGGTTTACCTGACTATGCCCGCAGGCCACGGCCGGTGAACCCCCTCGCGCGAAGAAAGCGCGGCGGCCGCCTACTCGACCGAGTAGTTTGGCCTTGGCGACTGGGGCGGAGCCGGAAGAATTGGGGCCATGACCGTCGATGCTCCACCAGCGGCGCTTCCCATCACGCGGCTTGATGACGCCGATCCGGTTTTGATGGAAGAGCTGCTCGAGACGGTGCGGCGCGTCGCCTGGTCGGCTCGGTTCACGCTCGGGCCGGAGGTGGAGGCCTTCGAGCTCGAATACGCCGACTATTGCGGCGTGAGTCACGCCGTCGGGGTCTCGTCGGGCACCGACGCCCTGGCGCTCACGCTCCGGGCGCTGGAGATCGGCCCAGGGGACGAGGTGCTAGTGCCTGCGAACTCGTTCATCGCAACCGCCGAGGCAGTCTCGCTCGTCGGAGCGGTTCCGCGCTTCCTCGACGTTGACCGCCAGACCGGGCTGATCACCGCCGAGGGCACCGAGCCAGCGATCGGGCGTCATACCCGTTGCGTGATAGCCGTCCACCTGTACGGGCGGACGGCGGAGCTCGATCCGATCGTGGCCCTCGCACGTGATCGGGGCCTGGCGGTCATCGAGGACGCTTGTCAGGCGCACGGAGCGTCCATCGCCGGGCGCCGCGTCGGGACGCTTGGCCACGCCGGTTGCTTCTCGTTCTACCCGGCAAAGAACCTCGGGGCGTGGGGTGATGCCGGAGCGGTGGTGACCAGCGACGTGCAGCTGGCTGACCGCGTCCGGCTGATGCGCGCTCACGGGGAACGGGTCCGCTACCGGCACGAGCTCGTCGGCACCACAGCCCGTCTGGACGCCTTGCAAGCGGCAATCCTGCGCGTCAAGTTACGCCGGCTCGATGCGTGGAACGACTGCAGAAGGCGCGCGGGCGCCGCGCTCACCGCGGCGCTACGAGATGCGCCGGTTATCCCGCCTGTCGCCCCGAGCCCGGGTGGGGATCACGTCTTTCATCAGTTCGTCGTCGAGAGCCAGGACCGTGGTGCGCTACGTGCCCATCTCGCCGCGCGGGGCATCTCCACGGCCGTTCACTACCCGGTTCCGACCCACCAGACGCCCGCCTACGCCGACGTTGTCAGCGCGCGGCTTCCGGTTGCCGAGGGGCTCGCCGGGCGAATTCTCTCGCTGCCGATCTACCCAGCGATGACAGACGAGGAGATCGATCGCGTCGCCGAAGCGGTGGGCTCATTCGCGACCGCCCCGGCTACCACCGAGACGAGCTGATCGAGCAGCTGCGGATTGCTGTCGAGACGCTCGAGCGGGCCGCGCTTGCGTACCTCGATCTGGAATAAGTCGGCCGGCGAACGCAGGAGCTTGGCGCGCCCGATCCGCTGAAGCCAGCGATCCACGGCGCCGGTCTCGCTGCAGAAGATGCTGTACGCCGGAATCCCGAGATAGCCCGCCTCTCGAAGCATCGTCCCACCTGCGCAGACAACGGCGTCAACGCTCTTGAGCAGCGAGGCGAACGGAGCCGATCGCCGGAGAATCACCGGGGGATAGCTCCAGTGCAGGCCATCGAGTAGCCCGACCTGCCCCGGTTCGCGAGGCGCCAACACCACCATCGCCCCGGCCTCCGCCAGCCGTTCGAGCGCGGCCCTGGCCAAAGCCGTGGAGCTCTCTGAGTAGTAATGGCTTGTCTCGGACGGGGGTCGGAAGAGCACCTTGACCGCATCCGGGGGCACCTCGCCGAGGTCATATGGGGCGACTGTCTCGAGCTCCAGACCGGCGAACGTGAGATCCTCTTTGAGTCCCCTGAAGGGAATCAGCTGATCCTCGCGGATACCGTGCCGTAGGAACTCCGACGGGTCGATCACGTCCGGATAGAGAATCTTCGATCGGGTGAGGCGGTACACGGGATGATGGACGTGCTCGTAGTCGCCGATCACAAAGCTCGGAATACCCATCCACCAGGCTGCCACCGCGGCGGAGCGCGACGCGGCAAGCAGCACGTCGGGTCGACCCACGCGCGCGAAGAAGCGCATCTGCCCGCGCGCTCGCATAACGGCGGCCGCGCCCTTGCGCAGCCTGCCACGGCCCACCCGCTTCCCAACCACGTGAGCGTCAACGCGCGCGGCCCCGAGCATCTCAACCGTCTGGCCGTAGTCACGAGCCGTGATGATCGTTTCGAGTCCCGCGGCTTCAAACGCCGCCCGGAACGGCAGCAGGTACTGGACCTGCGGTGGGTTATCCACGTCAATCCAGACTCGCCGCCGTCGCCGGCTGTCTGGGTGCAATTCGAATCTCCCGGTCATGGAGCCGGCTCGGCAAACGCGATCGCGACCTCGTTCTCGGCGGGTCCGATCGGCTGCCAGCGGCCATCGATCAGCCGAAGCGTGGTGGCCGCGCGTCGTTGCCACCAGTCGGCCACCTCGCAAGGAAGCGCCTTCCAGGCCGCAGCATCGTCGCGGAAGGCATCGAGCAGCCGTGCGTACGCAGCCAGTCCGTCGTCGTGCAGCATGTAGTCGGGGTGCACCAGCGCCAACGCCATGCCGCCTCGAGCGCGGAGGAATTCGGCCTTTCGTATCCACAGGGACTCGTTGCGGCGCAAAATCACGAACACGGTGTGGTCCTGGGGCAGGGTGATCGGAAGCTCCACCATCTCCCCGTTGAAAAAGGGCAGCCACGAGCAGCATCCGCCGGCCATGGGCTCGTAGGGGTCCGTGTCCGGGTACGAGCTGTCATAGGCGAAGCCGAGCATTGGCATCCATTCCCACACGCGGAGCGTCGACGGTGACCTAAACCCGACCGCCCCCCACCGTCGGGCCCATCGGCGCATCTCCGGCAGCCGGTTCTGCAGCGTCCACAGTGACTCGAGGTCCCGCCCATCGTGCCGCAGTCCGTGTACACCGATCTCGCAGCCGACCGCCTTCAGGTGCTCGACAAGCGCGTCCGGAACCCGGTAGCGCTCAGGCACGAGGTTCCAGACGGACCGGTACCCGGCCGCTTCCTCCACCGTCCGCACCTTTTCGATCGCGTCGCGACCGGCGGCAGTCTCGACGTCGTGCGTCAGCACCAGCGCCCATGACCGCCCGCGCGGCCAGGACCTGATGTACGGCACGGGCCGACCCGCGGCATCGGCCACGCATTGCAGCACCAGGTCGACCAAGTCATGCAGCGCCGACTCGGCTGGCCAGCGCGGAAACGCAGTCCGCGCCTGGACGCTGCTGAACGCGCGTCGGACACTGATCTGGGCCGTGCGCGGCAGCAGCGGCCGGCTCGTGTAGTACGCGCGGCGGGCAAGCGCCGTCATCGAGGCACCCCGCGAGCGCGTCAAGCGCAGATAGCGTTCGCTGCGGAGGTTGTCCAACAGCTCGTCCGGATCGAAGGGGAGGATCATGCCGCCGTCGCTTGAGCGCCACGTCCAGGAGCGCGTCACCCCGCTGCGATCGAGGATGGGCGTCTCTCGGGTCCACTCGCCCCCGAGCGAACTTGCTAGGGCGGCCGTCTCGGCGTCGAGCGCCACAGTGCCCCAGATCGGCAGCGAGCCGAGCGACCATCCGGCCGCCGGCGCTCCCCCGCCGCCCGGGTACCAGTGCAGCGCGCGGCTCGGTTCCTGCGACGAAATCGAGGACCATTGTGCATCGGACACGCATGGGTCCTCGTAGCGGTATGGCACTCGGAGCTCGTCGAGTACGCCCAGCCGGCGGGTGGCCACGAGGCCCGGCCGCCTGCGGTCAGCGATTGCCCCTGCCGGCTCCTGCAGCAGGCTCATGCGCCGGCCGCCACCGCGGCGTCCTCCGGCTCAGCGGGCGCACCCAGTCCCTCGGCGAGGATGGCGGCCACGCGTTCGCCGGCGCGCCCATCCCAACCCGGGGGTGCCCGGAGGGGCGACGGTGCCCCTTCAAGCATTGCTGGGATTGTCCGCAGGGCTTTAACTCGCAGGCCCAGCAGGCGGTTGGTGCCGTGCGTCAGCGTGATCGGACGCTCCGTGTTGGCGCGCAGTGTGAAGCATGGAACGCCGAGAAAAGTGGTTTCCTCCTGTACCCCTCCGGAGTCGGTGATGACCGCCTGTGCATTAGTTTCCAGGGCGAGAAAGTCAACGTAACCGACAGAATGCACGAGGTGCAGCGACGTCCCCGAGGGACTGAAGCCGCTGGACCGCTCGCGCGTACGAGGATGCATTGGGAACACCACCGGGTAGCGCCGGCTAAGAGTGTCCAGCTCCGTGAGGGCATCGACCAAGAGGGGACCATCAACCAGGGCCGGCCGGTGCAGTGTGACCAGCAGGTAACCACCTTCTGGAATACCCAGTCGCCGGTGAACATCCGATTGCTCAACCCGGCCGCGCATGCGGAGCACCGAATCGATCATCGTGTTCCCGACATCGAAGATACGCGCATCGGAGATCCCCTCACGGTTAAGGTTGAGTCGCGCTTCGGGGCTATGCGTAAAGCACCATCGAGAGAGACGATCAACGAGGACGCGATTGATCTCCTCGGGCATGGTCCAGTCGAAGCTGCGCAGCCCGGACTCGATATGTGCAACCGGGATCTCGAGTTTCGCCGCGGCGAGTGCCGCCGCCAGCGTGGAGTTGACATCGCCGGGCACGATGACGACATCCGGCCGCTCATCGAGCATCACCCGCTCCAGACGCTCCAGGGCACGCGCCGTCTGCGCCCCGTGCGTGGCCGAGCCCACAGCGAGCAGGTGGTCCGGCGCTGGGACCGAGAGTTCGGCAAAGAAGACCTCTGACATCTCGCGGTCGTAGTGCTGACCGGTGTGCACGCCGACGTGTCGGGCGCCGGGGAGGCGGGCCTGCAGACGCTCAATGACCGGCGCCATCTTGACGAAGTTCGGCCTCGTGCCAAAGACGTAAGCGATCACCGGCGAGCGCATGACACTCCCCCTGTCCCATGGTTAGTAATGCTCAGGCTAGATCCTGAACATCGTCGGATCGCTATCCCAACGTCCGGTTTTACGGGGCACGCCTCTGGACGATCGAGGGGCATTGAGGACCAAGAGCCCGCTGGTGATTAAACCCTCCCATCGTCCAGTAGGCACCGTCGATGGCCAATGCCAGACTTGGCGTGCTTGAGGCAGTTGGAACAGACCCTGGACAGTGCCATGTCGGGGCGGAGGTGATTGTGGCGGCGGATCTTGAAGTTGCCGTGGTGGGTGCTGGCCCGCATGGTTTGTCGTCGACCGTGCATCTGCGCCGAGCAGGCGTTGCTGCTTACCCGTTCGGAAAATCCATGTCCTTCTGGCAACAGATGCCCAGAGGCATGAAGCTCCGTTCGAACATGTCAGCGACGAACCTGATTGAGCCCGTCGGGCCGCTGTCGCTGAGCAGCTATCTGGAGGAAATCGGCGACCACCAGGACTGGCCAGTGCCGCTTAGCCGCTTCATCGAGTATGGGCTGTGGGTTCAGCGCACCGGAACACCCGGTCTCGACGAGCGTCGCGTGACGCGACTCGACCGGCACGGCTCGGGGTTTCGCCTCGATCTGGAGGACGGCGAATGCGTGACTGCGCGCCGCGTGGTGGTCGCGGCGGGGATCGAGAAATTCAAGTACATACCGCCGGGGTATGACCACCTCCCCGAAAAATTGATTTCGCACACCGGTGATCACAGCGATATGGCTAGGTTCGCTGGCCAGCGCGTCGGCGTGGTGGGCGGTGGACAGAGCGCATTTGAATGCGCAACCTTGATGCGCGAGCATGGCGCCGCTCAGGTGGAGGTGCTCGCGCGCGCCAGAGACGTCGTCTGGCTGCGGAGCGTCTCGCCGAAGACGCTGATGGGTCCGATTGGCCCGATCGCGTACGCCCCCACGGATGTGGGGCCGCTTTGGTACAGCCGGCTGGTCGCGACCCCGGGCCTGTTCCGGCTCCTTCCGCTTGACGCACAGCGGAAGATCGCCTACCGGTCCATCCGGCCGGCGTGCTCGCACTTCGTGAGGGTTCGCCTCGACGGCATTCGAGTGAGTCTGGGCATGGGCGTCAACGAGGCCCAAGCGACCCAGGACGGTCTTCGCGTAGTGCTATCGGACGGCAGCTCGCGCGATTTCGATCACCTGATGTTCGGCACCGGATACCGGGTTGATGTGGCGCGATATGGCTTCCTCGGAGAAGCGATCCTGCGCGACCTGCGCCAGTCGGATGGCTATCCGGTGCTCCGGCGCGGCCTGGAGAGCTCCGTGACCGGTTTGCACTTCGTCGGCGCGCCGGCGGCTCGGAGCTTCGGGCCCATCCTGCGCTTCGTCTCGGGTAGCTGGTATGCAGGTCGCTCTGTCGCACGCGCGGCCGCCACTCGGCGGTCCCGGCGATTGGCGCTGAGCACCACCGGTAGCTAGTCCGATGTGCGCACTAGCCGCGCCTCGCGGTGCGCTGATCATGGGTGCCGACTACCGCGCCTTGGGAGTCGCTCGGAGCCTCGGCCGCCGCGGCATCCCGGTGTGGATACTTGCCGAGCGAGGCGAGCCGTTGGCGACGGCCTCCCGGTATCTGCGCCGGCGAATGCAGTGGCCACAGGGTGGCGACGCTGAGCGCGTCGCATTCCTGCTCGAGCTCGCCGCCGTAAACGACCTTCGTGGGTGGGCGCTGATCCCGAGCTCGGATCGCGCAGCGGCGATGCTAGCCCGCGCGTATGACCAGCTCGCTCAGCACTACGTGCACACGACGCCGGCATGGGATGTGGTTCGATGGGCGTACGACAAGCGGTTGACCTACGAGCTTGCCCACCGACTCGGCGTGGCATGCCCATGGACAGTGCGGGTGGGACGGACGTTTGATCCGGCGGCTGCGAACGTGTCCTTCCCGGCGGTGCTCAAGCCGGCGATCAAGGAGCAGTCCAACGCCCTGACCGCGGCGAAGGCTTGGCGTGTCGACAATCGACGGGAGCTGGAGCGCCGGTACCGGCAGGCATGTGCGCTGATCGAGCCAGAGCTGCTGATGTTGCAGGAGGTCGTCTGCGGTGGTGGCGATGCGCAGTTCTCCTACGCGGCGCTGTGCCGCGAGGGCGTGCCGCTGGCGTGGCTGACTGCGCGACGTACCAGGCAGTATCCAGCCGACTTCGGACGCGCCAGCACATTCGTCGAGACGGTCGAGTGCCCGGAGGCCGTCGAACCGTCGCTGCGTTTACTCGGTCAGCTGCGGTACACCGGGCTGATCGAGGTGGAGTACAAGCGCGATCCGCGCGACGGTCTGCTCAAGGTTCTCGACATGAACCCTCGCGTGTGGGGTTGGCATACCCTCTGTGCCAAGGCCGGGATTGACTTCCCATGGCTGCTGTGGCTGCTGGTCTGTGGCGAGAAAGTGCCGTCCTCGGCGGCTCGGCTCGGCGTTTCGTGGCTTCGATTGAGCACCGATACGCCGACGGCTGTGAAGGAGCTGATGATGCACCGCCTGGGCGTTCGCGAATACGTACGTTCTCTGCGACGGCCACGGGAGTCGGCGATCTTCGCCTGGGACGATCCGCTGCCGGGCCTCGCCGAATTGCCTGTACTGGCCTACGTCCTTGCGCGGCGACTGCTGAACGGACAAGTGGTCTAGTGGCGACTGACCGAACAGACCCGCTCATTCTCGCCCTGGACGACCCGCGCTGGGCCTCGCTAGTCGGGGAAACCAACGAGGCCACGCCTTTTCACCACCCGGCGTGGGCACAGGTGCTGGCCCAAACCTACGGCTACTCCAGCTTCGCGATCGCGGTGCCCGGCGACGATGGCTGCCTGGCCGCGGGTGCGCCGTTCCTGGAGGTCCGGAGCCTCTCCCGCCGCCGCCGCTGGATCTCATTGCCATTCACCGACGAGTGCCCTCTGCTGGCGAGCAGCGCGAACTCCAGAAGCCGATTGATCGGCGCGCTCGGCCTCACGCACGAGCGGCTTCGAGCGCCGGGACTTGAGGTGCGCAGCACGGTAGATGGCTTCGGCTGGCGGATGGCTGCCGACGCTGTGACTCACGAGCTCGATCTCGGAGCTGGTCTCGATGGCGTGCGCGCGGGCTTCAGCCGCTCGCAGGTGACCCGCAACATCGCCCGCGCTCAGCGGGAGGGGGTGGTCGTGCGGCACGGCATCGGCGATCGAGACCTCGACGCGTTCTATCAGCTGCACACGCGAACCAGACGGCGGCAGGGCGTTCCGGTACAGCCGCGCCGGTTCTTCGAACTACTCTGGTCCGGCTTGGTTGAGTCCGGCCTCGCCTACGTGCTGCTCGCCGACGGAGGCGGTCGCGAGGCTATTGCCGGGGCGCTATTCCTCCGCAGTGGAGCAACCAGCGTCTACAAGTTCGGAGCCTCCGACGTCGACAGCTGGCGTCTGCGACCCAACCATCTGATCTTCTGGACCGCGATCCAGCACGCATGCGAATGCGGTGACCGCCGCCTCGATTTCGGGCGCACCGATCTCGGCAATGGCGGACTTCGGGCCTTCAAGAGCGGCTGGGGCGCCAAGGAACGGCCACTTATCTACTCCACGCTGGCGCCGGGGGCGGCGGCGGCCGGCGTGGGCCGCGCCTCGCGCGCACTGAGCGTGGCCATCCGCAAAGGCCCGGAATGGATCTGCAGAGGAACTGGCGAAGCGCTTTATCGCTACGCCGCGTCTCGGTAGCGAGGGTGTTGCCGAGGTGAACAATGAACAGGCAAACGGAAGTGGAGGTCACCGATGCTCAAGCTAAAACCCATCGCGGTCCGGCGGCCCGCGGCATGAGTTTGGCCAAGCGACGGCAGCTGGCTGATCGGTACCGTCTCACCGAACTCGAACCTAGTGATTCTCGGTGGGATGCGTTCGTCGTGTCCCATGGTGCGGCCTCCGTCTTTCATCACTCGGCGTGGCTTCGGACGCTCGAGGCTGAGTATGGCGGGCGCGTTCTCGGCTTAGCGTGCGAGGGCGCCGGCGATGAGCTGCTCGGCGTGCTGCCGCTCCTTTCTACGAGGGGCTTCCCGTTCGCGCGCAACGACCGGCTCAGCGGCCGCCGCCTCGCTTCGCTACCCCGAACCCCAACGGCGGGGCCGGTGGCGGTCGACCCAGCGGTCATGGTAAGGCTGGTCCATGGTGCGCTCGACCGCGTACGTTCGCAGCCCGGCTTGCAGCTTCAAATCAAGCTTGACACGCCGGGCCTCGACGGCTTGGTCGAGGGACTGGAAGGCCAGCGGTGGCGCGAAACGTTCGTGCTGGAATTACCCGAACCGCCGGTCGAGCTGCGCTTCGGCAACGCACGCAACCACAGTCGCATTCGGTGGGCCGTCAATAAGGCCGAGCGACTGAACCTCCGGGTGCGGTCCGCCTCAGACGAAGCCGATCTCCGCGCTTGGTACCAGCTCTACCTTGAAACGATGCGCCACCACGGGATACCGCCGCGGCCGTACAGGCTGTTCTCGGCGATGTGGGTGCTGCTGCGACCGCAGAGGCTGATGGATCTGTTGGTCGCCGAACAGGAAACCCCCGCGGGCACAAGGCTGCTCGCCGGCTCGATCTTCCTCAAGTTCGGCGACAGCGTGTTCTACGCATTCAACGGCTCTCGCAGGAGCGCTCTATCGCTTCGTCCCAACGACGTCATCATGTGGACGGCTATTCATGACGCGTCGGCCGCCGGGTACCGGCGCTTCGATCTGGGGGAGGTCGACCAGAGCGCTCCCAGGCTCGCCGCTTTCAAGTCCAAGTGGGGGGCAAGACCGAGCTGGCTCTACCGGTACTACCATCCTGCCCAGCAAACGCGACGCGCAGGGCCGGAGCCCATCGCCATGAGGGCCGGGCGGGCACTTTGGCGGCGCCTGCCGTTGCGGGGGACGGCCATCCTGGGCGACCGAATCTATAGCTATCTGTAGAGAGGTGCCAGCGGCAAAGCCACGGCGACGGGATCATCAGAGGCTGGGTCACGGCATCATCCCGCGATGCGTGCCGCTGTTAGGAGGAACGACCAAGTGGTCGGATTGCGCCGTCGCTGTGCGCTACCTGGGCCAACGCGGCGAAATGATCGACGGCCCCGAAATCACTGAGTACGAAAATGCTTTCGCCCGCTTCGTCGGCCTGCGGTATGCGTACAGCTTCGGGGCCGCCCGAGTGGGCCTGTATGGCGTGCTCGACGCCCTTGGCATTGGCGCCGGCGACGAGGTTTTGCTCCAAGTGCCCACGCACATTGTGGTTGCGAACGCGATTCGCTACACCGGTGCCACTGCGGTTTACGTAGATTGTGACCGCTCCACTCACAACATCGACATTCAGCAGCTCGAACGACGCATGACGCCGAGAACCAAGGCCGTCGTTCTCCAGCACACGTTCGGCCTTCCAGCTGATCTTGATCAAGTGTGCGCGCTCACCGCTCGGCAGGACGTAACGCTGATCGAGGACTGCGTCCACGCTCTTGGCGCGACTTACGATGGGAGGCAAGTCGGCAGCTTCGGCCGTGCTTCGATCTTCAGCACTGAGGAAACGAAGACGATCTCCACCACGATGGGTGGCATGGTCGTCACGGACGACCGTGAGCTGGCGGCGAAGCTCAAGGCATTCAAGAAACGGTGCACTCCCCCGCCACGCTCGCTGACAGAGCGATACCTCGTCAAGCTGGTCGCATACCACTGTCTGAACCACCCGTATGTCCACCGCTACCCGAGGGACATCTACGAGCTCTTTGGGCGGCGCAATCCGCTGCCGCGAGCGACCACCGCAGCCGAGTCACAGGGGCTGCGGCCTCGCACGTACGAGCGGCGGTTGAGCAACGCGCAAGCCGTCATTGGTCTCTCCCAGCTTCGTGCCATCCAGGCCAACCTTGCCCACCGGCGTGCCATCTCCGATATCTACGCCGTCCGCCTCGGAGAGCTCGGATACGAATTGCCGCAGGTCCCTCGAGGTGCGGCTGCGGCGTACGTCCGATTCCCGCTGTGCGTCAAGGACCGAGCCGCAGCCATCACGGCCGTCGCGCCTCATGCTGTGCTGGGAACCTGGTTCACTTCCGTGCTGGAGGAAGCCCGAACGGCGACTTCCATCGGCTATAGGATGGGCGACTGTCCACAGGCGGAGCTGGCATCACAGCACCTGGTCAACCTTCCGACGCACCCGAGAGTGACGCCCGCGGACGCGGAGCGCATCGTCGGCGCGCTGGGCGCGGCCACCTAACGCTGATCTGGAGGTGTCCGCGTTCCGGCCCGCGGCTCCCGCCCGCGCTCCCGTAACCACGCCGCCTCGCGGCTACCGCCAGGCCAGCACGCGGAAGTGAGACAGCAGATCGTCGGGAAAGCCGGGATACGCGGGCGCCCATGGGTATACGTAGCCGCCGGTCGACCCGGTCCACTGGACGTAGACCCCCATACCGCCGTAGTTGCTGTCCGCGACGATCGCGCCGTATACCTGCAGCGTGCGGCACATCTGCCGCTGCCACACATACCGCAGTGAAGGCCACGCGTTGCAGTTGATTGATGGGTCCAGCTGGAATCGCGCTCCCTCGGGCACGTCAATCGCCTGGTTCTCACCCCTCCCGTCCTCTTCCGTCGCTGGTGCGACCAGCGGACACCACTTCATCTTGTGCGAGCACGTGTTGCGGTATGAGATGGCGAGCGCGTGCTCCCAATTACCTCCGGGCGCCTGCTCCGTGTCTCGAGGCAGAATGGTCCCCGCCCCCTCCGGCGTACCCGATCCCCGGCCGGAGCCATGCAACTCGCCGCTTCCACTGATCCAGTTCGTGGTTACCATCTTTGCTGCCGTCCACTCACCGACGGTTGAGCACGGCCTCGCGTAGTACCGGGAGGATTTCGGCGGACGGCCCGGTGACTGGGCACCATACAAATCGTGCTCAGTACCATCAGCCGCGGCGATCGCCATGTGCCCCTCCCGTGAGGGATCCGGCAGGGCGCCACTGGGAATCGGGACGTACACGGTGCGGGCATCGCAGTGCGGCACGTCTACCCGGACGGGCACCTTCGGCGTCGACGGGGCGGGGTAGTAGATTGCCGGCGTGTAGCTCGTCCCCGAGGGATCGAGGCACGGTGAACCGCCACAGAACGCGGTTTCTGCCCACGCCCCAATCAGGCTCGAGTTGTTCGACGCGATACGCGGATGGGCCGCGATTGGCGTATTCCACAGACTCTTCGCCGAATACCATCGACGACCGCTCGGAGTGCCTGCGGCTCTACCATGTATGTGGTTCGCCGGTGCGCGGCCAAGCTTGACGGACGACCCCACGATGGCGATCGCGACGGCGATCGCGACCGCCGTGACGATCATAGTATGGGTGAGGCTTGTGTGCACGACGACTCGCCTGGTCCTCGAATAAGTCACTACCTTACTGGAGCGCGCGCGGCCCGCACTGCTTCCTATTCTGCTTCCCGCCACCCGAGTGCGCGCGCTGGCTGAGCACTTCGTTGCGCCCAGTCGATCACGCCTGCGCTGGTGGCGGAGTCCCGCTCATTCTCGGTCAAGGATGAACCGCCGAGAAGCGAACTTGAAGGGCAGAGAAAAAATACCCCCCGAGTGAGTGGTATGGAGTGTACTTTGGGCTAGGGGGACCGAGCGAATCTCGCCCGTCGGCGCGCCTAGATTGACAGGCAATGAACTGGCGCTCGCGTCCTTCGCCGAGCCCCCGCGTTGGCTTGACCCCTCACCGCGGCCCACCTCTTTGATCCGATGCGAACCAGGCGCACAAAGGCTGATCGTGTAAAAGAACCCGCCGTGCTCGGCCACACGTTCCGGCGAGGCCTAACCACCACCCTGGTCTTCAATCTCTACTCCAAGGGAATGGGTGCCGCAAGCCTGGTCTTGCTCATCCGAGCATTGTCGGTTCGGGACTATGCTTTTTATACAGTCTTTCTCACCACTGGGCAGCTCCTCGGAAGCGCGGCCGGGAGTGGCATCCGAGTTCGGTACCTCAGGGAGGAAGCTGAGCAGTCGTCTCGGGTGAACGCCCGGTCTACGCCGGGATTCACAACAGCTCTAGCGAAATCCCTCATTCTCATCGCCGGGCTCGGAGCGCTAGGTTCCCTCTTGCTATATGCCTTGGACATCTCGGTCGCCGGATCATCCGGAGCCCTGATGGTCTTGCTCGCTACCTTCTATGCGGCCGGTTGGGCCACGACCGAACTCGCAATAGCGCACAACGAGGCGCGCAAACGATTCACCGCGGCCGGCCTCCTGTCGTTCGCCCGAGCGGCAGTGCTTCTGGCCGTGTCGTTGATCCTCTGGATTGGACCCCGCGTTGGGCCCTATCCACCCTCGTTCCTCCTTGCCGGCAGCCTTTCCGTTTTGGGCGTGTTCACCTCTGCAGTGATCCTGTGGCAAACGCCCGTGCTTCGCCTAAGGCTACCGGACGTGTGGCGTGTCAGCGGAGAAGAACGATGGCTGTCACTGTACTATGTTGTGGCTGCGGGCTTCGCGTACGTCGATACAATCGTCGCCGTTGTCATGCTGTCCACCCGTCAGGTAGCGGACCTTGGGGTGGCGTTACGGTATCTGGCCCTTGCGATGGGGGGCATTCCCGCTCTGAATGCCGTCTTGCGCGTTCGTACTTCCCAGCCCGATCTCGTGGACTCTCCCGCAGCCCAGCGGGTCATGCTCGCCGGGTGGATGCGGACCGCCGCACTGCCTGTCTCGGTGTTGTTTGTGGCCGGATTGCTGCTGATTCCCTTCCTCATGCCCGTGGTCAACGGAGGGAAATACGCCGGTTCCGTGGTGCCGCTCCAGATCTATATGTCGACCGCTTTCGCCGTTTATCTCACCATCCCCGGGTCAAACGTCCTCATGGCGCGAGGTCGGTTCGCCTGGCTGGCATCCGCGCAGCTCGCGGCTCTGGTGGCAAACCTCGTCGGAGACGTCGCGGCGGCTCCGGTTTTCGGCATCGTTGGCATCGCCGCAGTCTCTTCGAGCGCGTTCCTGGCTCTGGAGGTCGCAACAGTACGGGCAGGGCTCGCCCCGCCGACGTCTCCGGCACCCGGCGATCTCTCAGCCCTTGCGGAACAGAATTAGTGCCAAATGGTGCAATGCATCCGGCGTCGACTTCGCCGCCGGCGAGAGCCGCTCGCCCATCGTCCAGAATTCGCCCGTGAAGCACTGATAGAGATTCATGTCCTCGATCTCTGCGCCGTTGGCCGAACACCAACGCTCGAGGTCCGCCCGCGAATACTGCCTGCAGACATACGGGAGATCCTGCCCGTACCCAGCGCCCGGGAGAGCGTAAGCGTTGACCACAGACTGATGCTCATTGTAGGGGCACGTCATCGCCACATAGCCCTCCGGCGCGGCGCAGCGGAATAGCCCACGCACCGCGGCGTCACAGTCAGACAGCAGCTCCATGACTCCGAGGCACGTCACAAAGTCAAATGTTCGGCTCATTCGCGGATGCTCAATGTCGTCTTGGAGGACATAAAAATGGCGATTAAAGTACCGCTGCCGGTTGAGCCAGGCACCGTGCCACGGATCGTGCATATTGTCGATCGCCGTCACCTTGACACCACCCAACGCGACGAGTTGTGGCCATGGGCTGGGACCAGGACCGACGTCGAGAAGGGTCCCCGGATTGCGGTCGACGATCCATCGAAGCGTGTCTGCGTAGCCGACAAGCCGTTCGGTGCGGGATGCCACGCCGTCAGTCCACTCACGTTTGAGTTGCGGCGTCAAGACAGTTTTGGCGAGTAGGTTATATGCCAGCCTAAGGCCGCTTCCAACGCTCATGAGATCCCACTGAAATGAAAGGTCAGTGTTGTTGTGTCGCGGCCCGGACGCGTCAGACGGCGCAACCGCACGTACGGTATTGGGTGGCGCACGCCGTAGTCTGGCGAGTACCATCCGTCTTCGACCGCGAAGTCATCACGGTCGGTTGTCAAGTGCAGGCGGAGGGTCTCGAACGTGGCTGTGATCACGCCACGGCCGGTGCGCGCGATTGACGCGGCTGGAATCGGAAAGGTCCACACGCCAGTGTGACACGCCTCGCTCTCCACAACATCGACGATCGTCACGCGTCTACCGAGCGGCTTGAAGTCGAACGAACGGGTGTGCGTGGCCGGCGCGGCGAGGCGCAAGAATGAGAAGAACCGAGCCTCGAAGTAGGCACCCGTGAGATCGCTCTGCCACGTCAGTAGCCGGGGGGATTGAACCCCGGGCGCATCGCCTAGGTCATCGGTCAGATCGTCGAGCACCAGCGTGCTGTGCACGGAGCGCGAGCGGAAGCGCTCCCGGGTAACTGGATCGCGAGACTCGTATACGTAGGTCCCGGGGTCGACCACGATGGCCTGATCATCGACGGTCAACTCGAAGGCACCTTGATCGGAATGGACGTGACCGGGATCCCTTGCATAACCGCACCTGATGATCAGGTGCGCACGGTGAGCTCGGGCAATGTAATACCCGCCGGCAGGATACGCCGCTGCTCTTGGGACTGCGGGCGCTGATCGCGCCCGAGCATGGAGCTGCCGATCTGAGCGCGCGGAAGAGTCACAAGCGTAATCGAGCAGCGGAAGAAAGCGCCAGTTGCCGGAATCACCCAGCTGAGGCACGCTACCGTCGTCGCGGGTGTAATCGGCAGCGAACTGGAGCATTTTCGCTACGCGCGCATCGTACGACAAGGGTAATTCCGGCGCAGCGGCACTGCGAATGAGGTCGCCCCCAAGTAGAAAGAGCTCGCAGACAAGGCGGTGATAGGCGATCGAGCCCTCGAAGCTCGAGCCATCGTCGTTGACTTGCCTCTCGATCTCCTGGATGAGCCGTCGTGCGGCCGCCTGGTGCCAACGCGCTCCCATGGGGTGCTCGCGGAACAGCGCGCCGACCGCCAGTAGGCCAACGAGGCTGGCCACATAATGGTTGTTGCGCACTTCGGTGTCGACGTACCGCTCCAAGTAGGCACCGTGGGCCCACAGGCTCGCGAGTCCCGTTCCAAACCAAGCATCATGTTCCGCCACTTCTGCGACCAGAACCAGCGCGGCGATCCAGTTTGCGGCCCGGACCGCGGCCATCATGGGTGACGCCCAGTTGACACCCATCTCTGGCGGGTTCTGTTGTATCCAGCTGAGCAACTGATGCTCGATCTCCCGGAGGAATCCATCTCTGCCGGTGATCCGGTAGGCAGCGGCCAACAGGGGTAGATGCTGCGCCCAGGAAAGCACCCAGGGAAATAGGACGTCGGAGCCGTCGCCGTAATACAGCTCCAAGAGACGAAAATGCCGCTTCGGCCAGCGCCGACCGACGGTGAAATCCGCGTGCCAGTCGATCTCGCCCCCAAGGTTTATCGGGCCGGAGCCGAGAAGGTCGAATTCATGCCCGACGG
Source organism: uncultured Actinomycetes bacterium (assembly GCA_963830405.1). Taxonomy (GTDB): domain Bacteria; phylum Actinomycetota; class Thermoleophilia; order Solirubrobacterales; family Solirubrobacteraceae; genus Palsa-465. The sequence continues at coordinate 554,137 of CAWHMB010000002.1, read as the reverse complement.
CCGCCTCGGCCCGGCGTAGCACTGCGTCTCGCCTGATCGGAGGAAGCGTTGCCAGGTTGTCATCGGCGATGGCCAGAACCGGCATTGCGAGAAGGAGTCGCCCTCGCAGCGAACGTGCTAAATCGGGGGCGCCGGCGGCTGAACACGCACGGTGCTCGTCTCGCACGACTGGCTGGAAGCGCAACTCCGCTGTGCGTCGCCATCCTTCGGCTCGGGTGCGTACGGTCGAAGCGGCAAGGCGCGAGCCACGTACTAGGCCTTCGTGCCTCAGGCGCCGAAGCCGTCGCGCCGCGATCAAGACATAGCCGAACTCCAGGGGACCGCGACGGCACAACTCGTCGCTGATCATCCCCTCACCTGGCCGACGCTCCGCCCAGCACCTGGCGACGAGGACAACCTGAGCGCCTTACCTCCTTGAGCCCCCACGGTACTGTCAGAGCAAGTGGTGAGGAGGATCGAGATCACCAGCGGGGCGCCATACTCGAGGACGCCGTTGAACAGTGAGAAGGGCAATACCACCAGGAGCGGCCACTTGCAGCGCGCCCGGGCGATGAGCGTCCACCACATCAGGATCAGGCCGAGCAGCCCTATGAGCCCGATCTCGACTCCTACCTGGATGACGTCACTGTGGCCGACGGCGGCCACTCCGGTCGCTTGTTGTTCAAACGCCGGAATACTCCGCAGACCGGTACCGACGAACCACTCCACCGGGGAGGAGATCCACCAAGCATGTATCGCGGTGGTGTAAATCGCCCCGCGTCCGCTACCCAGGGCCGCGAACGACGAGAACTGACCGGCCTGCTCGGCGAATGCGAACCGATTGACCAGCACGTTGTCCACTCCAGATATCAGCACTGCGCCCACCGCTACCGCGACGACCACCACGCTGCGCAGCCGCATGCCGGCGTTCACCATCCTGGCGGTCAGCGCGAGCAGGAGGCCGGGAAGCGTCGAGCGAACGCCCGTGGCGATCGTCGCAATCGCGCCGCTGACTGACACCGGCGCCCATCTCAAGCTCGCTCCCATGCCGAGGCTGGCGGCCGTCACAGCGCCCGCGAGCAGCGCGACGTCGTGCTCACCGCCGAGGCCTTCGATGTCACCAGCGTGGTAGTAGCTGTGGTTGAGACCCACCGCCCCGAGGAGCAGGTTCACCGTAATCGCGAGGGCGCCGCTTCCCAGCCCGACCATGCCCAGCCGAGTGAGCGCGAAACGATTCGTGCCCGCCGTGACGGCGAGCACCGTGAAGGGAAAGACGATGTACTTCGCCGCTTCGATGAACTGAGCTCCGCCCGGATTCCGCGCCAGCGCGATGATGACCGGCGTGTAGAACAGGACGATTCCAAGCCGTAGACGGTTCGAGACCCTAGACCCGTCGAGCTTGGGACGCGCCACCAGGAGTAGGACGGCCACCGCCGTGCCGGCGGTGAACGTCTCGGTGAGCTTGGGCACGACTGCGCCGAACACCACCAGCCACGGCAGCGCGGCCACCAGGAGCAACGCGACCCCCATCAACCCGCGTCGCGCGATGAACGCACCCGCCGCAACCAGGATCACAAGCGCTAGGGCCGCCGCCAGCGATGCGTGAAGCGTGACTGCGATTACGAGGCTGCCGAGTGCGGACGCCGCCACCGCGATGGCATCGACCCGGTCCCGCTGAAAACGCGCCCCCGGCCAGCCAGCGGGGATTCCCACCTCCTGGGGAACCTCAATGCCTGACGCCCCGTTCATCAGGTGCCAAGCATGGACCGCTCAAAGCCAAACTTGAAGGTTCACGCACGAAGACCGCTCGTTGGGATTGGGTAGCGGCTGTACGTTTGGTTAGGACCGTGGCGTGCCCAGGGTCTCCGTCGAAGTAGCCCGGTCCAGCCAACTCGAACTGGGCGCGCGACACCTCTGAGCAAACCCGACGATCGGCTAGGCCGAATCGGATATCCGCGGCATCAGCTGTCCGAATGGACGATAGGCGCGCGCGCGGCGCTCCCTTAGGTTTGTCGCATGACCACCAGTTTCCGATTGATCGGGGGCTCCCTCAGGCGAGCGCTGGACGCCGCCGAACGGCACCTTGAAATGGAGCAGCTGCGCGGATGGGACCCGTACGATGCTCTGTGCTCACCGCTGTTTCGGCTCCCTGTGCTGCGCTCGAACCGGCCTCTGCGCTTCGGTGCTCAGCAGGCGTTGAAGCGCTCGCCCTGGAATCTGCGGCCGGTGCTGCGGATCGCCAAGCAGATCAACCCGGTCTCGATCGGGCTCTACGTGCAGGGGCAGGCGCAGCGCGCCGCAAGTCATCCCGCAAGCACAGGCGCCCGACGCGAGAGAGCGAAGGTCGCGGTGCAGCGCTTAGCGGCGCTTGTGGCGCCCGGATACTCCGGGAGTTGCTGGGGCTACCCGTTTGACTGGGAGACCCGTTACGGGTCGGTTCCGGCGGGCATGCCCACCGTGGTGGCTACCGGAATGGTGGCCAACGGCCTGTGGAAGGCGCACACGTTGCTCGGGTTGGAGGAAGCCGGCGAGCTGGTCCTCAGCGCTGCTGATTTCGTGCTGCACGACCTGAACCGAATCGACGGCGGCGAGAATAGTTTCTGCTGGAGTTACTCGCCGACCAGTCGCCACGCCGTCGTGAACGCAACCCTCAAGGGCTCGCGCCTCCTCGCGCAGGCCCACGCCCTTGGCGGCCCGGACGAACTACTGCAAGCGGCCGCGCGCTCGGTGCGGTTCGCGCTCGCCCATCAGCTGCCTTCGGGGGCCTGGCCGTATTCACTCGCCGACCCTCGAGCGGACAACTTCCACAGCGGATACGTACTCGAGTGCCTTAGCGCGTACCAGCGCCACCACGGCGATCGGTCGGTGGACGACGCCTTGGATCGCGGCTGGGCGTACTACCGCAGCCGGTTCTTTACCGAGGATCTGAAGCCGAAGTACTACGACAACCGCGTGGAGCCGCTCGACGCGACGGCTTGCGCGCAGGCGATCATCACGCTCTGCGAGTTCGGCGACATCGAGGCCGCCTCGCGCGTGGCCCAGCACGCGTTGTGGCTATTGAGGTTGCCGGACGGCTCATTCGCATACCAGCGGCGGGGCGAGCGCACTGTACGAACCCCCTTCCTGCGATGGTCAACGGCCTGGATGTACAGCGCACTAAGCAGGCTGGAGCAGAGTGTCGGCGAAACGCCCCCACCCCGAACGAGAAGGCTGAGCGATGGAACAGGTGCTGCAGGTGCGCCGGAGCGGTCGAACGGTGGTGCGTACAGTGCCACCGCCCCCCTGCCCGCCGGGCGCGGTAATGGTCGAGAACTCGTTCTCGGCAATCAGCACGGGCACTGAGCGGGCGCGCGTCCAGCTGTCGCAGAAGTCCCTGCTCGGCAAGGCCCGCGAGCGTCCCGACCTCGTGCGGGAGGTGTGGGCTCGTGCGCGCCGCGACGGCGTCAAGGCAACCGTGCAAGCGGTTCAGAGTCAGCTCGGCCAGGAAACGCCGGTGGGCTACAGCTGCGCCGGAACCGTGGTGGAGGTTGGTGAGCACATCCGCGGCCTGCAGCCGGGCGACCGGGTCGCGTGCGCGGGGGCTACCGCCAACCACGCGCAATTGGTCTCGGTGCCGGCAAACTTGTGCGCCCGGATTCCCGACGGAGTGGCGCTCGAGAGCGCGGCCATCACGACGATCGCCGCGATCGCGCTGCACGGCATCCGACTCGCGGAGACTCGGGTGGGCGATCGCGTGGCCGTCATCGGGTGCGGTCTGGTGGGGCAACTCACCCTGCGCTTGCTACGCGCCGCCGGGGCGAAGACGTTCGCCCTGGACATCGACTCGCGCCGAGTCGAGCAGGCCTCGGCGGGCGGGGCAGACCATGCCCTGGTGATCGGCAAGTCCACGGTGGAGCAGCTGTGGTCGCAAACCGGCAGCGTCGGAGTCGACCAGGTGATCGTGGCCGCGGCCGCCCAGGGCAACGAGCCGCTGCTGCTCGCGAGCGAGATCGCTCGCGAGCGCGGAATCGTGGTGCTGGTCGGCGCCGTCCCGATCGAGCTTCCTCGCGCTCCCCTGTACGAGAAGGAGCTTCGCTTCCGGGTGTCGCGCTCGTACGGCCCGGGGCGTTACGACGCCGAGTACGAGGAGCGTGGTCTCGACTATCCAATTGGCTACGTGCGCTGGACCGAGCAACGCAACATGGAGGCGGTGCTCGACCTAATGGCCCGCGGGCTGGTCTCGTTCGCTGATCTGGTCGAAACGGTGCCGGTCGACCATGCCGCCGAGGCATATTCCCGCCTAACCGATGGTGCTGATCCGCGGCGCGGCGCGCTCGTCCTCTCCTACGGCGGCGACAACGGACGCGGTCGTGCCGAGCGGACCGCCGCTCCGCAAACCAGTGGCGCGCCCGTGAAGCTAGCCGCGGCCGCCCTTGCTGACCGCAACGGGGGGACGCACACGACGTCGCCCAAGCGCGGGATCGCGCGCCCCCGGGTGCGGATCGCGCTGATCGGCCCGGGAGGCTTCGCCGGCCGCGCGCTGATCCCCGCCCTCCAGGCGGCAGAGGCGGAGCTTGTCGTCGTCGCCGGCGGCGCGGGCCGCTCGGCGGCCGCGACGGTCCGGGACGGAACGTTCCGGCGCACGGCAGTCGACGAATCGGCAGCGATCGCGGATCCCGAGGTGGACGCGGTGGTGATCTGCACTCGTCATGGCAACCATGCCGCGCTCGCAGCTCAGGCCCTGAGTGCCGGCAAGCACGTGTACTGCGAGAAGCCTCTCGCGCTGAGCACCGATGAACGAGACGCCGCGATGGAGGCGGCGCATAGCTCGTCGGGAATCCTCCAGGTCGGCTTTAACCGCCGGTTCTCCCCCCTGCTGCAGGAGATGCGCTCCTTCCTGGCTGAGCCGGGAGCACCGATGACACTGATCTATCGGGTGAGCGCCGGCGTGCTCCCGGCAGATCACTGGCTCCATGATCTGGCGCAGGGCGGTGGGCGGGCGCTCGGCGAGGGCTGCCATTTCGTCGACAGCCTGTCGTTCCTGACCGGTCAACCGGTGGTCGAGCTGTCCGCCGCCGGGCACGGCCCCCGAACGCGGCCGCTGCAGGCCTTTGACAACCTCACGGTCAGCCTCCGCTTCGCCGACGGAAGTGTGGCCTCTCTGGTGTATGTCGCTGACGGCTCCCGGCGCGTTCCCAAAGAGCGGATCGAGGGGTTCTGCGGAAACCGCACGGTGTTGCTGCACGATTACATCGAGCTCGACCTGTACCGCGCTGGGAGCCATCGCAGCCGCCGGCTGAAGACCCAGGACAAAGGGCACCGGCAGGAGATCGTGGCGTTCCTGCAGGCCGTCCGTTCCGGTAAAGCTGCAGTGAAGTTGTCCGAGATCGACAACGTCACGCTGGCCACGCTGGCGATCGTCGAGTCACTGCGGAGCGGGTGCCCGGTGCGCCTGGACTCCTGAGTGTGCGCGCGGCGATGAGCGCCTGGACGCGACGGACGGCCGAGACGCTGACGGAGCTGCGCCATCACCCCGTCGCCCGCGGCGCGTCGACGGCGGTCACGGTCGCCACCGCGGGTCGGTGCCTGCATCGCCCACGTGAGGGCGTGATCGCGGGGCTCGCGGCCGCGCTCGTCGAAGCTTCCATACTCGGCCGCCTCGGCGGCCTTGCGCGCGATGTCCGAAACGCTGAGGACGCCGCCATGCTCGCGCCGGTCCTCGCTCCGGCGCACACACCGCTGGGAACTTGGGCGGTGGAGCCGGACTTCCTCCGTCTGCTCGCCGCTGAGCTCTCGCGTGATCCGATTGGTGTAGTCGAGCTCGGCTCAGGCGCCTCGACGCTGCTGATGGCATCGGTGCGGCGCGACCGCGGCGGGCCACCGGTGATCAGCATCGATCACGACCCCGCCTTCGCCGAGCGGACGAGGGCTGCGCTCGCGCGAGCCGGACTCGAGCGGCACGTCAACGTCCATGTTGCCCCGCTCAAGGGCACGATCGTGGGCGGTGAGCAGCTGGTGTGGTACGACATCGAGACGCTGGCGCGCGTACTGCCGCCGCGGATCGACCTGTTGGTCGTTGACGGTCCACCGTCGACCGCGCCGCGCGCTCGCTGGCCGGCGGTCGAGCTGTTGGCAGAGCGACTCAGTGGCCGCTGTGTGGTGCTGCTCGATGACGGCAGGAGGCGGGACGAGACCGCCACCGCGATGAGCTGGACCCGCCGGCATCCGAACCTGGCGCTGTTCTGGCACGACACGGTGAAGGGAACGTGGCGGCTTGAGCCCACCACGAATCGGGACGGCCGGCCCCTGCGGCTGGCGCGGCGCTCACTCAGCGCACTCGACGCCCACCCCTCGGGGTTTCGGCGGTGGCCGGTCAGACGATGAGTTCCCAAGGACCGACTCAGCTGCGTCCGTCGCGTAACCGGGCGAGCATGTGTTCGTGGAAAACACGGTCCCCTCCCTCGAACCGCCACCGCACTCGCCTCGCCGGAGCCCCAACGACGACCGCACAGCTCTCGACATCCCTGGTCACGATGCTTCCTGCACCGATCACCGCTCCGTCGCCGACCGTCACGCCCTTCAGCACGGTGACGCGTGCCCCGATCCAGACGTTGCAGCCGATTCGGATTGATGCGTTGACCCCGCGCCTGGAGTCCCTGAAGCTGACGCCAGGCTCGTCGAAGCGGTGATCGCCGGCGATCGCATAGAAGCCCGGACCGATCACCGTGTCGGCCCCGATCACGATCTCCACGCCGTCAGCGGTGAGGTGGGCGTGCGGCCCGATGAACACCCCGTCCCCGAGGCGGATGTACTCGTAGCCGGATACCGTCGACGAGAGCGGATCGAACGAGGCTCCCACGCCGAAGCCGGCAAACCGCGGCCGCAGCCAGGCGCGCAGAGCGCGCCGCCGAGCGGCGGTGACGAGATCGTAGGGATGGCGTGACACGCCCCAGCATTGTGCCGGCGGCGACGCTCTATGACGAGCTCGAGTCGCTGGTCCCGGTCGCGCTGCGTGGCCTTCTCCGGATGCAGGACTCACAGACAGGGCTGTTTTCGCACAAGGCGACCACCGGTCTCGACGGGCACCTGCAGAACCACGGCATAAACCCCCTGTACTCCGGGGCCGCCGTCGTCGGATTGCTTTCTCATCCAGAGGGTCGGGCTGGGCGTCATGCCGGGCCGGCCGCGCGCGCGCTCGAAGCGCTGCTCGACCCGGCCGACGAGCGGGACCCCGCCATTCTGGGCACGACACTCTGGGGCAGCGTCCTGGCCGGCCGTGCCGAAGCGTCGCGGGTGGCCGCCAGGCTGATCGAGGTGACCGAACCGGGCCGGGCCTCGAGCATGCAGTTGGGGCTGGCGCTGTCCGGGCTGGCCCAATGGCTGCGGATCGGCGGGGGGCCGAGCCGGCGGATCGCCGGCGCGGCTGGGGAGCTCGCGGCCGAGCTCCAGCGGCGCTTCCGGCCCCAAGCCGATGTCTTCGCGGCCACGCGCCGCCACGGGCCCGACCCTGGCCTGGCTCGGATGACGAGCTTCGCCAGCCAGGTCTACCCGGTGTTGGGGTTGTGCGAGCTGGCGCGTGCCACAGACACCGCACCCCCACCGCAGGTCACGACCGTCTGCGATTTCCTCGTCCGGTGCCAGGGGCGGCTTGGGCAGTGGTGGTGGTTCTACTCAACCCGCGCGCCGAAGGTGGTCGAAGGCTATCCCGTCTACTCGGTGCACCAGGACGCCATGGCGTTTATGGCCATGCTGTCGGTCACTCGTTTGACCGGAGTCGATTACCGCCCCGCCCTGATGAAGGGCCTGCGCTGGGTGACCGGTGAGAACGAGCTCGGCCGGTCTCTGGTCGATCACGAGGCGGGAGTGATCCTCCGCGCCATCCAGCGACCCGGCGGTGACGCCGATGGACTGGTGGGCTGGTCGCGACGTCAACGCCTCGCCGCCACAATGGCGGCCGTGGCCAATCGCGGGCGAGCCGCGCCGGGGGCGGTCGAGCAGTTGCCCGAGTGCCGGTCGTATCACCTCGGTTGGCTGCTGCTGGCGGCGGCGATGGCGCGCTCGGCGGGCTGAGATGCCGGCGGCGGCCGGCCGGCCGCGACGGTATGCCGCAGCAGCACGTCGACCAGCGAGTCGGCCACCGCTTCCCAGCTCTCGTGCTCCGGCGGCACCAGCTGCCCAGGGCTCCATGTTCGCCCGGCATGAGCGGCCACCGCCCGGCCCGCAGTGAAGGCGGGAGCGTCCGCTGGCAGCGTCAGCCAGCCCGGCTTATCCCGCACGTACGCGCTGAGGGAATCGGCCGCTTCGCCGCCCACTATCGCCAAGCGGGGGATCGGCAGTGTCAGATACTGCACGGCCTTGCTCGGCAGCTGCGCCGGATCGCGGTTGCCCACCACCACGGCGAGGTCGTGCTCCGGTGCGGTCGCGACGACCTCATTCCAGCCAACCTGAGGGCACACTTCCACGTGCACTGAGGGGGGCAGGTCGTGCAGCGCCCGCGTCCAGTCCTCGCCCTGCTGGGTGAACACCACCGAGTCCCATTCGCCGCAGGCGGCGAGACCCGCGATCACCGGCCGGATGTCGATCCTCGACTCGTACAGGTTTCCGTAGTGCACGAGCCGAAGGGTCCGATCCCGGCGCGGTGGCGGCAGCTGAGGTTGGCAGGCGGCCCGGACGGGCCGGTACCCGTTCGGACGCACAATCAGCGGCAGGTGTGCGAACCGCTCTCGGAGCCGGGCCGCCTGGAGCTCGGTGGTCACGACGCCCGCGGCGGCGTGCCGCCAGACGAACTCCTCGCACTGAGCCGCGCGAAGCCGCCCCATCGGCGGCCGCTCGCCGGCGGGCAGAGTGAGCGCCCAGGGATCACCGAGGTCGACCACGTAACGCGCCCGTTCGCGGGCCAGCCAGCTGGCCGCCCAGTACACCGCGGAGAAGGGGAATCCGACGAGCAGAGCGCCGTCGGGACGGGTGCGCCGGCGGTGGAGGCTCCAGTAGGCCTCGGGCTCCCAGGCGTCGAGCATCCATAGCGACCCGAGGTGAGCGAGCCGGCGCACCCCGCGTCGGACGCCTTCGCGCCCGCCGGGGCCGACCAGCTCCATCCGCGCGATCCCCGAGGCGGCCTTCGCTACGGCCAGCGCCCGCTCGCCGCGCGGCGACCAAGGGCGATCTGCGGCGAAAGCGACGATCGTCAGCGACGGGGTCACGACACCGGGGCAGCAGTGGCCGCCGGGCGCGCCGGGGGCCGGCAGAGCCGCTCGTAGATGGCCGTGAGCTCCGCCAGCGGATCGACCCCCCCTTCCGGCTGCGACACTCGTTTCCGACCGGCCAGCCCCTGTTCGATGGCATCGATCCACCGGGCGGTCTCGAGCGGCACGGTCACCACGCCCGAAGGACGGACAACGACGTCGCTGGCCAGCACGGGCACCCCGCCGGCCAGTGCTTCCCGGATGCTGACGGCGTCGCCATCGGTCAGCGTAGGGCGCAGGTACAGCGCAGCCCGGTTAAGGGCCGGTTTCAGCGGCTCGCCTACGAACACTCGGATGCGACGGCGAACGTTCTCCTGCTCGACCCCGTCGAGCAGGTGACGAAGCCGGTCCGATTCCCGGCGGGACCTCGGTGCGTTGGCCAGGAAGATGGCCAGGCGGAGATCGGGGCGGGCGAGGGCCACGGCGGTGAAGCTCTCGATCGCCGTATCGAGACCATAGATCATCCGACCGTGCCGGTCGGCGGTCAGCCGGTAGGCGGACACGATGATGTTGGTGCCTTCGTACAGGAAGGCCGTCGTCGGCGCTGACAGCGATGCCTCCCCCTCGCTCGCCGGGATGAACGCTGGAATCACTCTGACCGGATGGCCCAAATCGATCAGCGAGCGTTCGATCTCCCCCGAGACCGCGATCAGCACGTCGAAGGCGTTCAGCGCCCGGCGGGTGAGCGAAGCGATGCCGGGCACCCGGCTGCGCAGAAACGGCTCCAGCTCTCTACCGTGCACCGTGACGATCGTGGCGGTGGACGAGCCGCGCAGGGCAAGCGCGACGGCCAGCAGGGTGGACCAGCGCGCGTGGTGGTAATGCACCACCCTGCCCTCAGCGTGGCGCAGGACGCGCCAGTACCGCCACGGGTTGCGGCGCAGATCGCTGATGATCAAGGGGTTGGGCTCGCGCGTGCGGAAGTGATTGAGCACCCGCACGCTCAAACCCTCCGCCCGCACGCCGTTGGCCAGACGCGCGACGTGGGCGGAGATCCCACCGAGCGGCGGCGGGTAGGGGCCGACGAGCAGGACGTCAAAGTCGTGCATCGAAGCGGCCCGCCCTCTAGGCGACTCCGTCGGCTCCCACTTGGATCAGTGCTGGATCCTGATTCCGTGACGGCTGCGGCTGTCCGGAAAGCGCGTCCGCGTCGACGAATGTCTGTTGCCACAGCTCGAGGGTCAACAGCGCCCACAGACGCAGTGCGTTGTCCTCCTGGCCGGCGCGGTTGGCTGCGATCAGCCGCGTGACCTCGGCGGCATCGAACAGCCCGCGGCGAGCGACGAGCTTCGGTGAGAGCAGGTCGCCCATCATCGACTCGAGCTCGCCGACCAGCCAGGCGCGAACCGGCGCCCCGAAGCCTGCCTTCGGTCGATGCACGACCTCGGAAGGGAGAACGCCCTCCATGCTTCGCTTGAACACGTACTTGCGGGTCAGCCGGTGAAGCTTGAGGTCGGGTGGTATCCGTCCGGAGAGCTGCACGAGCTCATCGTCGAGCAGCGGGACCCGCACCTCCGCGCTCGCGGCCATGCTCATCTTGTCGGTGTATGTGAGGTTGAGGCAGGGCAGGAAGGTCTTCATGTCGAGATAGAGCAGCTGGTTGAGCCAATGCTCGCCGCTGACCCGCTCCAGGTGGGCGCGGTGACGCCGGAAGGGATCACCGGTGGGGGTGTGCTCGCCGAGCAGCGCGGCCATCTCCGCGGGCTGGTAGTACGAGCAATAGGTCAAGTACCGCTCCCACGGACTCGCGTCCAGACCGCGGACCAGCTTCATCAAGTTGCGTCGCGGCCCGCGCAGCCTGCCTGGGTCACCGAGCGTGAGGCGACCACCGATCAATCGCTGCACGGCGCTCCGGAGGGGACGCGGGAACAAGTCGAACCCCCGGCCGAGCGCCGCAGCAAGGTGGCGCGGATACCCGGCGAAGATCTCATCCCCGCCCATTCCGCTGAGGATGACGGTGAGGCGTTCACGGGCGGCCGAGCAGATCAGATACGTCGTGATGGCGGCCGGGTCGGCCACCGGTTCATCCATGTGCCAGATCAGCTTCGGGAGCAGCTCGACCACGTCGGGCTCGAGGATCTGCTCGTGATAGTCGACGCCGTAGCGCTCCCCGATCAGGCGCGCGTAACGAACGTCGTCCGGCACGCTCTCATGCTCGAGATCACGCTCGCTCGCGCCGACCGTGAAGGTGGTCACACGGTCTACGGAGCGGCTCATCTCGGCCACGATCGCGCTCGAGTCGATCCCTCCGCTGAGGAAGCTGCCGAGCGGGACGTCGGACACCATCTGCCGGCGAATGGCAGCCTGCACCGTGTGGCGCACGGTGTCGGTCCACTCCTCCTCCGGCCGCCGCTCGGGCGCGAAGCTCATGTCCCAGTACTGGGTGAGTCTCAGGCCGCGCTGGGAGAAGGTCCCGCAGTGACCCGGGGGCAGCTTGTAGACGCCCTCGAACATCGTGTCCGGATCGGGCACCCATAGGAAGGTCAGATAGTCGGCGACGACGTCGCGTCGCAGCCGCGGCCGCGGCAACGCGGTCAGGAGAGCCTTGATCTCGGAGGCGAAATACAGCGTGCCCTCGGACTCCGCGTAGTAGAGCGGCTTAACTCCCAGGCGGTCCCGGGCCAGGAACAACTCCCCTTGGGCCGTATCCCAGATCGCCATCGCGAACATGCCGTTGAGCCGCCCAAGCATTGCGGCTCCGTGGCGCCGGTACATCGCGAGGACGACCTCGGTGTCACAGTACGAGCGGAATCTCAGCCCCTCGCGCTCGAGCTCCCGACGAAGCTGACGGAAATTGTAAATCTCACCGTTATAGGTGATCCAATAGCGGCCGCTGGGATCACACATCGGCTGCGCACCGCGGGGACCCGGATCGAGGATGAAGAGCCGGCGATGCCCCAGCGAGGCCGGCATCCGGCCATTGCTAGCAGGAAACGAGCAGACCCCCTCGCCATCGGGTCCGCGATGTGCCAGCCGATCGGTCATCGACTGCACCAACGGCGTGTCGGCGCGGCCGGCAAAACCACAGAGGCCGCACATGGCTAGGGGGTATCGGCGGGGGTGCGGCGGACAGACGTGACGCCGCTATGTCCATTCGCCGAGGCGGCTAGCGACCCTTGGTCAATTCTTTTGACCGGCAGCTCGTCGCCGCTGTCGGAGAACGCGGTCCCGCCGCGCGTCTGGACCATGCCCACAGTGATGAATCCGAGGCAAAGCGCAGGAAGCTTCGCCAGAGTCGCAGACAGCTCAGCGAGTATCGGTGGCCGCACCGGCCCAGGGAGAACGACAATCACGGCATCGGCGAGCGCGCTCAGCATCAAGGACTCGCCTGAGCCGAGCAAGGGCGGAGCATCAATGAGTACGATGTCGGCGGGCGTGGAGCCCAACTGCTCGACCAGGTCGGCGACCGCTCGAGAGCCGAGAAAACCGGAATGCGGCTGAGGTCCGCCGAACGGAAGAATCTTTAGCGGTCCGGGCATCCCGCGCTCAGGCGAGACCTTGCTTCGGCGATCGGTCGTTGCGCCAACCCGATCGATCCACTGCGGCGACAGTAGGACCGACGACGGGATCGAGACGATCGACCTTTTGAGCGTGGCGCGGGCGAGGACCACGTCGGTCATTCCGGGGCTCTCCTCGAGCCCAAAGACGCTGCTAAGCGACGAGTGGCGCGCGTCGAAGTCGCATGTCAACACGTGGCGACCCGCTTGCGCCATGGCCACCGCGAGGTTGGCCACGATCGTCGATTTGCCCAGATACGGGTACGGACTGGCGAGCAGAATCGACTTGACGTCATGCTCAATGCTCGCGACCTCCAGGCTCGCCTCCAACCCGCGGTAAGCGTTGGCTGTGCCGCCACCGGCGTGTCGCAACACGGCAAGCGAGGCGACTTGCTGCTCAGCACGACCGGAGTCCAGGGACGAAGGCTGCGAACTCGAACGCCGCGGCTGTCGCCTCAGGTAGGGCAATACTTCCGAGCTCAGGTAAGCAAACACTTCGGACCAGTTAAGGGCGAAGCCAGCTCGTCGCGTGAGCGGTTGACGACCTCGCCGCACGGCGGGTATGGCCGCCAGCAGTGGAAGCCCCAGGCGCTGCGAAATCTCCTCCGATGATGCGTGTCGGTCGAGCGTCTCCATCAGGAAGACAAGCACCAGCGCGAGCACAAGACCAACAGCGAGGCCGGCGGCAGCGCTTCGCGCCGGGTGGGGACTGACTGTCACTGCGCTCGACGCCGGCTGAACCAGCACCGCATCGTGCGTGCCGGCCGCCTGCGTTGCGGTCAACTCCTCTTGCTCATGGCTCAAAGCGGCGAAGGTCGGGCTTCCGGTTTGGCCGGCGCCGGCGAGCTGCTGGAGTTGCAGCGTGATGCCGGCGATCGCCGAGTCGATCGCTTGGCTGTCGATTCCGTTCCGATACATCGTGTACGCCGTGGCGTAGTTCGTCGCCAGCTCCCTGGCCCGCTGGGGACTGGAGTCTTTGACCGTAAAGTTCAAGACGTCCGCGGTGGTGACGGTAGAAACACTCGAATGATTGAGCAGGTCAGCAGCGGTGGAGCGCAGATGCGAAAGAGCGACGGCTTCGCGTGCTACCGCCGCGTTGCGCGCCAGCGCTGCTTGCGTGGCGACGTTGCGCTCCGGGGCCGCGGCGGCGTAGCTCAAGGCCCCACCAGTCACAGTGGCGCCAGGGGTCGAGTACGTCAGGAGTACCTGCGCGCTGGCGGAGTAGACCTTCGACTGCCCTACGGCCAGAATTGTCGCCAGCAGGGGCACAAGCACGACGACCGTCACGATTACCGGCCACCGCCGGGTGAGGACCGCCCAGTACGCGCCGATATTGAAGCCGTTCGTGGACATCGGTGAGACGCTAGGCACGCTCGGTTCGTCTGCCAACGGTCCTTCGGACTAGCTTCCCGGCAACGCCTAGCCGCTCGTCTAGGTTGGCTGAGCGCCACAAGCTCACGAGCACGAGGAGCCATCCAGCGAGCTCGGAGCCTTCCTTGAGCCCTACCTTCACCTGGTACGCCCAACTGCCGGTGCCCCAGCCAAGCGCCTTGACGATATTCAGCCCGAACACGTGCACGGCGTAGGAGGCCAGTAGTACCGCCAAACTGGTGCGTACAAGGGCCGCCTGGCCCGAGTCCGTTCCGAGACGCCAGATGCAGACTGCAAATCCGGCCAACAACGGGACGTAGATAAGCTTGCCGTAGCTCAGGCTGTCCACCTGGACGTGCAACGGCGAGGCCTCGACGACGAAGAGCCCGATCAAGGCAGCGGCCGACGCACCCCACCATCCGCGTCTCGAGGCGCCCTGCATGCACCTCAACAGCGCCACCAAGCCAGCCGCGGCGAGAGTGGCTGCTACGGCGCGGTGAGACCAACTCTCGTCAAGATTGGCGTTGAGTACTTCGCTCCGAAGGCCTGCAGTGAAATTAACTAGATTCGTGATGACAACGGACAGCGTGACGCTCCCCGCGAGCCAGAGCGGCCAAGAAGAACGATTCTGATTGGCCGCGCTTGAGGATCGCCCTGCCGACCAAGGTCTCTCGCGGAGCGCCACTTCCGGGTGACTGCCGCTTATGAGGCCACTGCCTGAGGCTGCGCGGTCACTAACCCATGGACGTGAGCGTAATGGCTGGCCTCCGTTCGGTTGCCGACTGCCAGCTTCCGATAGACGTTCGAAAGGTGAAACTTCACCGTCTGCTCGGTGACCCACAGGCTCCGGGCAATTTCACCATTCGTGGCTCCCGCTGCTACGAGCCTGAGAACTTCGAGCTCGCGTGTCGTCAATGACGAGTCCTCCGTGGCTTTGGGCTGGGGCGGCTTTTCCGCCGCGCTGCCAAGGCGCCTGTATCGGTGAACGATGTGCCCGCTGATCGTCTCGCGGACGAGTGTGGCCAGCGCGACGGGATGAGTTGCCTTCGAGATCACACCGTTGGCCCCAGCCGCGAATATGCTGTCCAGGCGCTCCGCCTCCATGGTCATCGTCAGCACGATCACGGCGATGCGGGGCTGTTCAGCTTTGACCTGCCGGATCAGATCAAGGATCGGCTCTGGCTCCTCGACGTAGTCGACCAGTACCACGTCGGGTAACGCCTCGAGGATCGCGGGCGGCGAGGCGGCGCGTGCGTCGACATGCCCGAGCAGCTTGAACTCGCCACTCTCGCGCAACCCGACGGCGATGGCTTCGAGGATCAGCGAGTTATCGGCGACCACAACGAGTCGCTGCACGACAGATTCACCCCCCATGACGTCTAAGCCCGTCCTCCCCGGTCTCGAGCGGGCTCTAAGTAGAAGTGAACGTAAGGTAGAGGCGCCTGAAGGCGCGCGCGCTGGACTTAGGTCCAGGGACATGCCCCTCCCCGGACCGGTCTTGAAAACCTGGTCTAGCGCAGAGAAGCGCCGCAGGTCCATGCTCCCGATTCGATGAGCCCCCTCAAGCTGCTCGGTTCGTCAGCCGCATCCCCTGACGGCAATGCTCACGCCGCCGTCCTACGCTCGGCCGCCGAACTAGTCGACACCATGGATGAGCGCACCCGCGCGCTTCTTGGGCGGAGACGTAATGCGCGACGGGCCTGGCTCGTCCCGCGCAGTCTGTTGGTTGCCGATCTCCTCGGGCTTTGCCTTGCGTATTTCCTTGCGACCCTGCTCGCCGGCGGCGATGGGGCGCTCGGGTCCTCGCGTGAGCTCTTGGTGTTTGCGCTCACCCTGCCGTGCTGGGTCGTTGTGGCAAAGCTTGAGGGCCTGTACGAGCGCGACCAACAGTGCACGGATCATGCGACGACCGACGAGGTGGTTGCGATCTTCTTCCTAGTCACGATTGGGATATGGATCCTGCTCGTGGCTTCGCGCTTGGCGAGGCACACCGGTCCCGGGGTCTATGCCCTGATCGGCTTTTGGGCCCTTGCCGTGTGCGTTCTCCCGGTCGCGCGGACGATGGCGAGGGAGGTGTGCAAGCGGCGCGGAGCGTACGTTCAGAACGCGGTCATCGTCGGCGCCGGGGAAGTTGGCCAGCTCATCGGTCGCAAGCTGCTGCGGCACCCCGAATACGGTGTCAACGTGGTTGGGTTCGTGGATCGGCGGCCGAAGATGCGCCGCGCTGATCTTCCTGAGCACCTGACGATCCTCGGACCGCCAGAGCGATTGCCCGACATCGTCCAGTGCCTGGACGTCGAGCGGGTGGTCATCGCGTTCTCGGACGACCCCGTCTCAGAACAGCTGGAGCTCGCCCGCCAACTGCGCGGCCTGCCGATCCAGGTCGATCTAGTGCCGCGCCTGTTCGAGCTCGTCGATCCGCGCGTCACCCTGCACTCGGTCGAAGGCATCCCGCTGCTGGGGCTGCCGCCCACCCGCGCGACGAGCGGCGCGCTCATGATCAAGCGGGCGCTCGATCTCATCGGAGCATCCCTCGGTCTGATCTTGTTGGCGCCCCTGTTCGGCTACATCGCGGTGCGGATCCGCCTCGACTCCCACGGACCGGTCTTGTTTCGCCAAACGCGACTTGGAGCCAAGATGAAGGAGTTCACGACGCTCAAGTTCCGCACGATGAAGGTTGATACGGACACGTCCGTCCACGAGGCCTACATACGGGCGACGATGTCGTCTTCGGCGGAGGCCGATGGTGTGGGAATGTACAAGCTCGACCGCCACGATTCGGTCACGAATTTCGGTCGTTGGCTGCGCCGCACCAGCCTCGATGAGCTGCCCCAACTGATCAACGTTGTGCGTGGGGATATGTCGCTCGTGGGACCGCGACCGTGCATCCCGTACGAGGTCGAGAATTACAAGCGTCACCACTTCGAGCGCTTCTCGGTTCCGCAGGGGATAACGGGACTGTGGCAGGTGACCGCTCGAGCCAACTCCACGTACGGCGAATCGCTCGAGATGGATGTCGCTTACGCGCGCGGCTGGTCGATTGGGCTAGACCTTCGGCTGCTGCTTCGCACGCCTCTGCAGGTGCTCCACCAACGGTCGGCGACCAGATGACGCCGGTGAACTGCCGCAACGCACTGAGGGTCGCGGTCGTCGGGCTGGGGTATTGGGGCCCGAACCTGATCCGAAATCTGCACGAGCTGCCGGAGGTGGCGGAGCTCTGGGCGTGCGACCTGCGCACAGATCGCCTCGAGCCGGTCACCCGGCGGTTCCCCGCCACGCGGGTCACGAGCAGCTACGAGACGGTGCTGGCGGAAGAGTCGATCGACGCGGTGTTGATCGCTACGCCGATCTCCACGCACCACAAGCTCGCCTCGGCGGCGCTTCAGGCGGGCAAACATGTCTTCGTCGAGAAACCGCTCGCGGCATCGACCGACGAGGTGCTGTCGCTGATGGAGCTCGCAGCGCGGCGCGACTGCGTGCTCATGCCCGGTCACACGTTCCTGTACAGCCCGCCCGTCGTGATGGTCCGATCGCTGATCGACAGCGGCGAGCTGGGCGAGGTCTACTTCGTCTCGACCAGCCGCGTGAACCTGGGCCTGCACCAGTCCGACGTGAGCGTCGCCTGGGACCTCGGTCCGCATGACTTCTCGATCCTCCGCCACTGGCTAAAGGAGACCCCGGCCCGGGTAAGCGCGCTGGCTCGCGGCTGCATCATCCCGGGGATCCCGGATGTCGCCTTCATCGACTTGGAATACGCGTCCGGAACCGTCGGACACGTCGAGCTCTCGTGGCTTTCCCCCAGCAAGCTCCGCCGTACCACGATTGTCGGCTCGCGCAAGATGGTCGTCTACGACGACACTTCACCCGAGCCCGTGCGGGTGTTCGATTCGGGCGCTGATTTGCCTAATCCTGCGAGCTTTGGGGAATACCGGCTCGCCTACCGAACCGGTGACATCCTCTCTCCCCATGTCGAGGCGGCCGAGCCGATCTATCGCGAGCTGGAGGACTTCTGCGCGGCGATTCTCCACGGTACGACGCCGCAATCCTCCGCCGAGCTCGGGCTCGAGGTTGTGCGAACGGTCGAGGCCGTGGACGCCTCGCTGGCCGCCGGTGGCAAGCGCGTGAGTATCTCGCCGCTCCCGCCCGAATCCTTTGCGCAGTCGCCTGGCAATAACGGCGCCATCTCCGCCAGCACCGGCGCCGGAAGACTCTGAGCGGGAAGCCCAGTCAGCCAGCGTCGGTGCAAGTGCGATCGAGGGCCTAGGGCAGCCTCAGGCGGCACCGAGGTCTGCGCGCGGCTGAAGCTCGATCCGCCTGTTGGCGGACCGCGATGCGTGCCTGGGTGGATCGGCCTGCCGGCGTTCGCGCGAAGCACCATTTGCATTCGACGACGCCGGCCCCAGCCCTACGGGCTGTCCTAGGACGACGAGGCCATTCACGTGCGCGTAATGGCACGCCTCCGTTCGGTTCGCGACATTCAGCTTGCGGTAGATATTGGAAACGTGGAATTTCACCGTCTGCTCGGTGATCCACAGCCGCCGAGCGATCTCTCCGTTGGTCGCCCCGGCGGCCACCAGCTGCACGATCTCCAGCTCGCGGTCGGTGAGCGCGCAACGCTCCACAATGTCCTCCTTCGGCTTGCCGTTCTTGACGGCGAGGCCGGACAGCGAATGCACTATGTGTCCGTTCAGTGCCTCGCGTACAAGTGTCGCCAGCGCCGTTGGATGGACTGCTTTGGAGATAGCGCCGGTGGCACCTGCTTCCAACGCCCGGATCAGGAACTCTCCTTCCATGTGCATAACCAAGAGGATGACCGTCACACGGTCGGTCTCGTCTCTGATGTTCTTGATCAGCGTGATCGCCCGCTCGGACTGGTCGGCCTCGTCCATAAGCACTACGTCAGCGCCGGTGTCAATAATCATGTGTGCACTGGCATTTCGGACATTGGTGTAGCCGAGCAGATGGAATACGCCGCTCTCGCGCAAGCCGGAGCGAATCGCCTCGACGATTAGTGAGTTATCTGCGAGCACGATTAGTCGTTTCATCGTGACGCATCCTCCGGCGTGGTGGTTGCCTTTGAGCCAAAAGTCATTGTGTCCTCCGCGCGCTCAGCGCGCGTGTTTAGGTTGTCGGGAGTCAGGCCTGGTATCCGGGCGCCGGCCCTACGTACGTGCTCGCGCGATGACGAGCACGACTCGCCGAGCACGACTCGCGCGCCCCGGAGAATGGCTGGATCAGCCGGGCCGTTCGAGTCGGTGTGCCAACAGCGCCGACTGCCACGCCAGCACACCAAGCAGCAACAGGCCCGGGAGCAGCGCATCGCGAACAGACTGGGCGGCGAACGCGACAAGGCTTCCCGCAGCAGCTCCACCCGAAGGCGCAGGTGATCCACCCGACGGTGCGGCTGACCCACCCGCTGAGGCAGCGCCAGTTGAGGTGCCGATGAGCGTGCCGTCCAGGACTAGGGCGATCATCCGCCCAATGCTCCGGCCCGAGGTTGAGAAAGCGAAAGAGTGACGGCCTGACGCTGAAGAGAGGGTTGGGGGCGTCGGACCCGCCGACAGCTCGTCGCTTCCTTCCGGGGACGGTGCACCGAGAGTGCTCAGAGTCACTGGCGCGACCGTCTCACGCGCCGCCCCCCCAGCCATGATCCCCTCAAGCGCTTTTAGCCAAGGTGGCGGATCAGCACCGGCCGGAAGGCCATCCAGCCGGACCTGCCCAGCGTCTGCCGGCACTGCGACGCGGGCGTGCAGGCGCAATAGGTCGATCAGCAACCGCAGGGTCCGCGCCAGGCGCAGCGTGACAGACGGATCGACGCGGGCGAGATGAGCGAGGACGCGACGCAGGGAGATGATCCTTGCCACCAACGGGGCCACAGAGGGAATCGACTTCGCCAGTGGGCTGGGCAGAGGGATCGCCTCGTGCCTGAGACCGCCGGTGCCCAGCGATTCGAAGCTCGTGATCAGGACTGCCAGCACGGGCGAGAGCGCGCGCTCGGCATAAAGCTGCTCCTCCAGGGACTGGACCTGCTGGAAAACGCTCGCCACCGCCGAGGCATATCGGCGCGCCACACGACTATAGACGGGGCTCGCACTCCCGGGGGATGTGACTGGCCCGCTCGGCGAGATGGCATTGGCCAGGCCGGCGGTCGCTGACACGGCGGACGCAGGCGCACGCCACGTAGCCGCCTCCGTCCCAGCGGTGACCGGCCCGGGCAGCGTCACGGTGCCCAGCAGTGGCACACCCGCTACGGCCGCCGGTCCGGGGGCGACGACGGTGACAGAAGCGGTCGCCTCGCGGGAGGCTCCACTCCCGGAGGGCGAACGGGGATGCGCTTTGGCCACGTTGCTCCCCGCGGCTCGGGAGGTGCTCACCGGGGCCTGTGCGGTGTCGGCCGGGGCCTCTGTGGTGCTCACCGGGGCCTCTGCGGTGCTCACCGGGGCCTCTGCGGTGCTCACCGGGGCCTGTACGGTGTCGGCCGGGGCCTGTACGGTGCTCACCGGGGCCTGTACGGTGCTGACCGGGGCCTGGGCGTTTCCGGCGGCGGCACCGGCCCCGCCCACCGACGACGGGCTCGAGGAGTTGCCGGAGCTCACTATCGGCGTCGCGTTGGTGGCGCCGACCGATGAGCCGGAGCTTGTGGTTCGCTCACTCGAACTGGACGCCGCGGCACCTGATGCCGCCGCGCCGCAGACCGGCTCGTCACCGGCCGAGGCGGTGGTCCCTGCGGCAGCCGTCCGCGCGCCGCCAGCGCCCGGCGCGCCGCTCCCGCTCGGCGACGTGCCACTGCCGCCCTGGCAGGTGGTCGACGAAACAGGCGAACCGGACGCGCCGGCACACTGATGAGCAACCCCCATCGAACACGCGCGGTCCCCCGCTTGCGCACATGCGGGAAACATCAACGCGACCAGCACGGCGAGCCACCAAAAGAAGTATCGACCACGACCCCACGATGGGGCCGCCATAGCGCGCCACGCGCCCGCGTCCATCATCCCCTCTCGATACCGCAGGCTCTACTCGGGATAACCGTCGAGCGCCCACCGCCCGGTAGCCCAAGCAATCCCTGATTACACCATCAACCGCTTACTGACTAAGTGCCCTTCTTTGTGGGCGCGCAAACTATAACCTTGGCGGAGCATCTCTGCGTAATCCTACCTGGACTAACGAGGGGCTCGGCGCCGACATGAGCTGCGGAAAGTGCGCAAAGACCGCCTTTCCTCTACACGCGCAGCGGGCGGAGGCCCTGGAGCCGTCCGCGTCGCTGGCCATGTCCGCTTGCGTCGGCCCGCATACAGGAGGATGATCGCGTGGTGAGCACTCTTACGGGGCGTGGGGCAAAGCTTGCTGAGACCCACCGGCCGGGCGAGCACTGATGTGTCCGGTCTCCCGTGGCTTCTTCGGCCGTCGTCGGCCCGTCGCCGACCCGGCGCGAGTGCCGCCGGGGCAGTACGTCACCGAGGACTTCCCGGTGCTCTCGGCGGGCCCGACCCCGCACACGCCACTGGATGAGTGGAGCTTCACCATTCAGGGCGAAGTGCAAGAGCCGGTGTCGTGGCCGTGGGATGAGTTCCTCTTGCTCCCATCGGAGACGTTCACTGTCGACATCCACTGTGTGACGAAATGGTCAAAGCTCGACACAAGCTGGAAGGGAGTGTCGCTCGACACACTGCTCGACGGCGTGGAGAGCGCGGCGGCGTATCTGACTGCTTGGTGCGATGGTGGCTACACGACCAACCTGGCGCTCGTGGATGTGACCGATGGCAAGGCCTGGGTGGCCTACGAATACGGAGGCGAGCCTCTCGACCCTGAGCACGGAGGACCAGCGCGGTTGCTGGTTCCGCACCTGTATTTCTGGAAGAGCGCCAAGTGGGTGCGCGGTCTGACGCTCACCTCCGATGACGAGCCCGGGTTCTGGGAGGGATACGGCTACCACGACCACGGCGACCCATGGCTCGAGCAGCGCTACCAGGGAGACTGAACTGGCAGCCCGGCCGGGTCATCAAGCTCGTCGCGGAAACGCCACGATGCAAGAGCATCGTTCTCGAGTTGCCCAGCTGGCCGGGCCACCGTGCCGGTCAACACGTCGACGTGCGCCTCACGGCGGAGGACGGCTATCAGGCGCAGCGTAGCTACTCGATCGCGTCCGGTCCGGAGGACAGATATCTCGTTCTGACCGTCGAGCGGCTCGATGACGGTGAGGTTTCACCCTACCTGGCGGATGAGCTCAGGGCTGGCGATGAGCTCGAGCTACGGGGCCCTATCGGCGGCTACTTCGTGTGGGACGAGCGGCGCAACGGACAGCTGCTGATGGTGGCCGGTGGGTCAGGGATCGTGCCGTTCCGCTCGATGCTGCGTCACTGGTCGGCGGTTAAAAGCGAAGCGGGGGTGCGGCTTCTGTACTCGGCACGCTCGCTAGTCGAGGTGATCTACCAAGAGGAGCTGGAGCGGTTTGCCGCCTACGACGAGGTCGACATCCGCTTTACGCTCACGCGCGAAGCGCCAAAAGGCTGGAAAGGGCACCGCGGAAGGATCGACCAGCGTCTGCTCGAGGAGATCGCGTGGCCACCGCAGCACCAGCCGCTGATCTACGTCTGCGGCCCCAGCTCGTTCGTCGAGACCGCGGCGGACGCCCTGGTCGCCAACGGACATAAGCCCAGCCAGATCAGGACCGAACGGTTCGGGCCTACCGGCACCTGACCACGGGAGAACGATGATGTACGAGCTTGACGGGAACGCCATCGCCGGAGCACTCTTCGAGCACTTCGGCACCGAGATGACCACGGCACGGGGAGCCTGCGCCCACTGCGGAGTAGTTGCGCAGATCGCGGAGCTACGCGTCTATTCGCGGGCGCCCGGCACGGTTGTGCGCTGTCCGCGGTGCGGCGCGGTGGTGATGGTGCTGGTCGACATCCGCGGCACGGCGCAAGTGCAGCTCGACGGCTTCAAGCTGATTGACCACCGCCCACCAGCGACGGTCCGAACGCACTAGACGCGGTACGCGAGTTGGCGGTCGTTGATGATGGCGACTGATCGCAGCCGCCGCCGGCGATCGAATGCGTGCGCCGGCTGGAGCTCGTCCATGTCACACCACCGCCCGGTTTCGGGTCATGTCCACTAGAGCCCTTCAGACCAACCGATGTGACAGGAGGGTGCCCGATGGCACGGATTCAGGGAGTACCGCACCAGCAGGCCGGGCCCATGGTCAAGCTCGTCTACCGGTTCATGCGCAGAGGCATGAAAAAGCTGACCGGCCGCGAGGCAGCGCACGGCAGCGGCATCGAGCCCGTAGAAATCTGGGCCCACCAGCCGAAGATGATGAGCGGCATGGGCAAGTTCCAGCAGGCGGTGCGTAGGGGGCACACGGTGGACGAGCGGCTCAAGTATCTGGTCGAGCTGAAGGGAGCGCAGATGATCGGCTGCGAATACTGCGTCGACCTCGGCTCGCAGATCTGTCGCAACTCGGGCCTCTCGGATGAGGAGCTGCTGGCGCTGCCGCGCTACCGCCAGAGCGAACTGTTCACGGAGCGCGAGAAGCTGGCGCTTGATTACGCGGTCGGAGTGATGCGAACGCCGGTGGGGGTAACCGAAGAGCTATTCGACCGCGTGAAGGAGCACTTCAGCGACGTGCAACTGGTCGAAATCACCGCCCTGCTGACGGTCGTCAACCTCGACCGATTCAACGCCGCTTTCGGAATTGAGTCGGCCGGCTTCTCCGAGGGGACGGTTTGCGTGCCCCCGGATCGCCCGACAAACGAGGCGGCGCCGCTGACGCGGACCGCGTAAGCGTGGGGCGCCTGAAACGCGGGTTCACGGGAGCCGCTGCCAGACGAACAGCTCGCAGGCGTAGGGCAGCGCAATCGGCTCCGAGAGGTCTTTGACCAGCGCTCGGACCTGATCGAGCACCTCGGCCCGGCGGTGCGCGGTCAGCTTGGCAACGAAACTGATCGAGGCGACGCGCGCTACGACGCCTTCGCGGTCGAGCAGTTGGACATTCGCGATCTCGGCCTCCTCGACCGGTGTCCAGAGGCGTGTGCGTCCAAACGCGTGGCGCCAGGCACCGCCGCCGTGAGCAGGTGTTTCACCGCGGAGCGGCTGCAACACCGCTTCCAGTGCTGCTTGCAGGGGGTGGTCGAGGACTCGTCGGTTATAGACAACTGCCAGTCGGCCGCCCCCACGGGTGACCCGATGGA
This sequence comes from uncultured Actinomycetes bacterium, assembly GCA_963830405.1. Taxonomy (GTDB): domain Bacteria; phylum Actinomycetota; class Thermoleophilia; order Solirubrobacterales; family Solirubrobacteraceae; genus Palsa-465. The sequence goes on along the minus strand of CAWHMB010000002.1, from coordinate 529,879 downwards.
TCTCAGCCAGTGCCCGATCACCGTCGAACCAGTGAAACGCCTGCCCGACAGTCGCGGCGTCGGCCCACCCATCCTGTAGCGGGAGCTCTTCAGCTACGCCATCGATCAGCTCGACCTCTGGCAGCGCCGCGGCCAGACGCTCGCGCATGCCCGCCACCGGCTCGACTGCCACGACCGTCGCGCCCGTGGCCACGAGCATTCGCGTCAGCTTGCCCGTCCCCGCCGCGACATCCAAGACCCTCCGTCCCGCGCGCAGATCCAGTCGCTGGGCCAGCCAGCGCCCCGCTTCGTCGGGGTAGTCAGGTCGGGCGCGCTCATAAACGCCCGCAGAACTGTCGAAGCCCTCAGCAGAAGGGTGGATGGCCACGGCGACAGTCTGCCAAGGGCGCCGACCGGCTGGCGCCCGAGCGGCTCAGCCCCGTTCGATCTCCGCGGCCTCGTTTGGACTAAGTTCGAGCGCGGCGGCAGCGAGGATGTCGTCGACCTGGTCGGGTCGGCGGAAGCCGACGATCGCGCCGTCGACGGCCGGGTTGCGAAGCGTCCAGGCGATCGCCACAGCTCCGGGTGTGGTGTCGTGCCGCTGCGCTACTGCCGTCAGCCGCTCCACGAGCTGCAGGTTTTGCGAGAGCTCGGGCTCGCGGAAGCGCTCGTCATGCTTGCGCCAGTCATCCTCGGGCAACCCCTCGATCCGCTCACGGGTCATCTTGCCGGTCAGCATCCCGGAACCCATCGGCGAGTAGACGATCACCCCGATCCCCTCGTCTTCGGCGAACGGCAGAAGCTCAAGTTCTGCGTCGCGCTCGATCAGCGAGTACTGCGGTTGCAACGTCTCCACCGCAGCGATTCCCTCAATCCGCCGCAGCTGCCCGATGTCGAAGTTCGACACGCCGATATGACGCACCACACCCTGCTCTTTGAGCTCCGCCAGCGCCGCCCAGCCCTCCTCGATGTCCTGCTCCGGATTCGGCCAGTGGATCTGATAGAGGTCGATCGCGTCGACCCCCAGCCGGCCGAGACTGGCCTCCGCCTCGCGCAGGATCGAGTCGCGCTTCAGGCTGTGAACGACCTGGCGCCCGGGACCCTCGAGCAGCGAGCACTTGGTGAATACGTACGGACGCTCGGCGAGTCCCTCCAGGGCGCGGCCGACGACCCGCTCGGAGCGACCGAAGCCATAGGCGGCGGCCGTGTCGATCCAGTTGATCCCCTGCTCGAGTGCACGATGGATCGCCGCGATCGACTGCTCGTCCTCCTGCGGGCCCCACCCAAACTCCCAACCTCCCCCACCGATCGCCCACGCCCCAAACCCTACGCGCGTGATTTCAAGTCCGGTCTGGCCAAGCTGTGTGGTGTCGAGTGTTGTCGTGTACATCGGGTTCCTTTCGTCGGAATGGGGTGGACTTGGTGTGCAACTGCCGCGGGCCGATCGGCGCGGACCGCTCACGCCGAGGGAGCCGCCCGACCTCGAGCAGCTCAAGCCCGAGCGCCTCGGTCTGAGCCAGCACACCGTAGCCAGGTGAGGGTGAGTGGACATCGCCCGAACCGGGGGATTCATTGCCCCTCGCAGGAGCAAATCACCCGACACGGGTGATGCCGAATCCCCCCGCGCGGCGTCAAATTTGCTCAGCCGGTCATGCCGCCGGTCGCAGAGGGGCCAAAATGGGTCTCCCCGCCAACAACGAAAGGGACGCCATGAGTGCAGCAAACGAAGATCCCACCGCAGGCCGGCCTGACACCTCTGACGATCCAACTGGAGGTCGTGAGGTCGGCGAGCAGCCCGGCGAAGACCCCACCCAACAGCGCGGAGTCGGCGATCAGGCCGGCGGGGACCCGACGCAAGGGGGCGAGGTCGGCGAGCAGCGCGACGAAGACCCGACGCAAGGGGGCGAAGTCGGCGAGCAGCCCGGCGAAGACCCCACGGGCGGCGCCATCGGCGGGGTCGGCTGATCGCAAGCTCGGGCTGGACCTGATCCATCAGGTCACAACATCGACCAGAGGAGGAATCGCAAATGCCCACCACGACGTCTCGAGTGGGCCTGTTGGGCGTCGGCCTGATGGGGTCTGCGATGGCTCACCGACTGCTGAACGAGGGAATCCAGGTTGTCGCGTGGGATGTTGACCCGGGCCATATTCAGGCCCTTGAGCAGCGCGGCGCGAGCATCGCCAGCTCGGCTGGGGAGGTAGTGAGCGCTGCCGACGTCGTGATCACGATGCTTCCGACCGCTGAGATCGTGCTCTCGGTCGTCGAGCCATTACTGTCGCAGTGGCCGGAGGCGACGATCTGGCTGCAGATGAGCAGTGTGGGAGCGGCCGAGTCAGACCACCTGACGCAGGCCGCCGCGGCCAGTAACGTCACCCTCATCGACGCGCCCGTGTCCGGCAGCACCCATCCCGCGGAGGAGGGCAAGTTGACGATCCTCGCGTCAGGGCCGGACTCGGCACGCACGCGCGTCGAGCGCGTGCTGGCGGCGCTGGGATCCCGCATTCAATGGGTTGGAGAGGCGGGAATGGGCTCACGACTCAAGCTGGCGGCAAATCACTGGATGATCACGATGGTGGCCGGGCTGGCCGAGACGATGCACCTGTGTGAGCTGATGGGTCTGGACCAACAGCAGTTCGTCACGCTGCTCGAGGGCGGTCCACTGGGTTCGTCCTACGGCCTGCAGAAACTTGGCGAGATGCGCGACCACGCGTATCCGGCAGGCTTTCCGGTGCGCCTAGCGGTCAAGGACCTCAACCTCGTCCGCGAGGTGGCCGACAGCGCACACGTCGATATGCCAGTTCTCGACGCGGTATTCGGGCGCATGAGCGCCGTCTCCGGTCGCCACGGCGATGACGATCTCGCCGCTGTCTACGAACTGAGCCCGGAGGCTGCCGCTCGGGCCTGAGTCACGGTCACGGGCGCAGGAGCAGTGGTGACCACCTTCTGCCCGGGCTGCAGAGATAAATACGGGCCGGCCGCGCCCTGGGCGCAGGCCGGCCTTCTAATCAGCGTCCGCCACCCCCGCGAGCTGACCCGATAGATACGGCCCGAGCAGTGACAGGTCCGCTGCCGAGAGCCTATCGGCGGCCGTCTTGCGCTGATGCCAGTAGGGGTAGATCAGCGGCGGGCGACTTACGGCTTCGATCCGGTCGACCTCCTCGCTTGAGAGCTCGAGCTCGGCGGCGGCGAGGTTGTCTGCCAGCTGCTCGTCGGTCCGCGCCCCGACGATCACGGTGGTGATCCCCGGGCGCGCGAGCAGCCACGCCAGCGCAACCCGTGCCGGCGAGACTTCGTGGTCCTCCGCAATCTCCACCAGCACCTCGACGGTGTCGTAGAGCTTGTCCTCGTCGTAGACCGGGGGCTCATCCCACTCACTCGCGTGGCGGGAGCCCGGCGGAGGCGCCTGACCGCGCCGGTACTTGCCCGACAACAGTCCTCCCGCGAGCGGGCTCCAGATCAGCAGCCCAAGCCCTTGGTCGAGCGCCGATGGCACGATCTCATACTCGGCCGAGCGCTCCTGCAGGGACACGTAGACCTGCTGGCTGACGAACGCGGGAAGCCCCTCGGCCCGGGCGATTCCGAGCGCTTTCATCACCTGCCATCCGGCGAAGTTGGAACAGCCGACGTAGCGGACCTTGCCGCTCTGGACTAGGTGCTGGAGCGCGGCCAGCGTCTCCTCGAGCGGCGTCTGCCCGTCCCACTCGTGGACCTGGTAGAGGTCGATGTGATCGACGTTCAGCCGGCGCAGGCTCGCCTCGCAGGCCTCGATCAGGTGCTGCCTGGAGAGCCCAGCGTCGTTCGGGCCGGCTCCCATTGGGAAACGAGCCTTGCTGGCGAGCAGTACCTGGTCGCGGCGCCCGTTCAACGCCCGCCCCAAGATCTCCTCGGCCGCTCCGTCCGAGTAGATGTCGGCGGTATCGATCAGTGTCACGCCGGCATCGAGCGCCATGTCGATCTGGTGCCGCGCTCCGTCCAGGTCCGTCGTCCCGACGTCCCGGAATTGTCCCTTGCCCGCGAACGTCATCGTCCCGAGGGTCAGGCACGACACGCGCAAGCCGGAGCGACCTAGTTGTCGGTACTCCATTCTTGTCCTCCTCTGTCGTCGATGTGGGGTTCAAACAGGTGGTTCCCCGGTGCTCGGTCGGCGAAGCAGGGTTTGTGTTCGTCGGGATGGGCGGTGTCGCGTGTCGGAGACAGCACGCTAGGCTCGCCACGTGACGCCTGAGGAGCTCGCCAGCCTCGCGCATCTGCGCCGCGCCCGCGATCTGATGGACCGTGAGTACGCGCGCCCGCTCGACGTCGCCGCGCTCGCCCGCGCCGCGTTGATGTCGCCCGCACATTTCTCGCGGCAGTTCCGCGCCACCTACGGGGAGACGCCCTACGCGTACCTGATGACGCGGCGAATTGAGCGGGCGAAGGCACTGCTGCGCCGCGGCGAGTTGTCGGTCACCGAGGTCTGCATGGCGATCGGGTGTTCGTCGCTCGGCTCGTTCAGCGCACGCTTCAGCCAGCTGGTGGGCGAGACGCCGACGGCCTACCGGGGCCGTGACCACGGCGCGCTCGCGAGCGTGCCGGGCTGCATCGCCAAAGACCTCACCCGCCCGAGCCGCAAGCCGAGCAGGATCGAAGAAGCGCGCGGGGCGCTGGTTCCCTAGCGTTGGTGGCATGAATCTCACTCTTTCCACTTGCTTCGTCCTAGTTCATGAGCCCGACCTCGCACTGGCCTTCTACCGCGACGCACTCGGCCTCGAACTGCGCAACGACGTTGCCCGCGAAGACTTCCGCTGGATCACCGTCGGCGCCGCCTCCCAGCCCGGCGTCGGGATCGTCCTCACCAACTACCTGAACGGCAGCCCCGCCGACGGCGACGCGCTCGCCGCCCTCGTCGCCAAAGGCGCCCTGAACGGCGTCCACTTCCGCACCGACGACCTCGACGCCACCTTCGAAAAGGTGCGCGCCTCGGGCGCCGAGATCGTGCAGGAGCCGACCGATCAGCCGTGGGGCACGCGGGACTTTGCCGTGCGCGACCCGTCCGGCAATCTGGTGCGCATCGACCAGCCGCCAGCGGGGTGATCGCCGCTGCGAGTGCTGAACTGGCTTACGGATCGCGGCATCGCAGTTTGACAGCGCTACTGCGATTCCTTGCGCCGGCGTCCAAGCCGCACGGCGGCGGGTACGTATAGGAGCCACGTCGCCAGCGCTAGGACCGCGGCCAGCGCCAGCGGAGCGAACAGGCGGGTCTTCAACAGAAGTGCACCGCACAGCGCTCCGGCGAGCATCGCCAGAACGGCTGTGACCCGCCGGACCGAGCCTTTGCCCGAACCCCCGGCGGCCCGGGAGTCGGCCGCCAGTCCCGTGAGTGTCATCGTGAGCACAGTCGTCGTCAGGTCTGGGACGGCGACGCGCCGGACAACCGCGTTACGGACGCCCATCGCAAACGCCATCAAGGCGATGAGCGCGTATGCGGCGGCATTCCCGGGGCGGACAGTCGTCGCGGCAGCCACCACCGCCGCAATCGCGATCAGCGACACCTCGATTGCGAGCGCGCGGGCCGCGAGCACCGGGTGGCGCTCTCCGATGCGCTTTACGAGCGCACCGCCGATGCCCGCTCCCAACAGAAACGCCGCCAGGGAGACGATCGGCGCGACCACCGGGAGCCCATTACCGCCAGCAATTCCGAAGCCCAGGAGGACGATGTTGCCGGTCATGTTGGCGGTGAACACATGCCCGAGCGCTAGATAGCTGACGGCGTCGATCAGCCCGGTGCTGAAGGTCAAGGCCAGGAGCGCCCTGGCGAGCGGATGCCTGACGCTCATCGCGCCGCGTTTGAGCGCCGCCTCATCGAAGTGGGTGACTACGGAGCCGGAAACGGCACTCATCGCTTACCTCGTTTCAGTCGCTTCTGGGAACGGCGGCAGCCAGGTCTTGCACGCTGCTCCGCGGAGTGTGAAATACGCTAATGCCAGCTAGGCGGCTGATGCCAGAGCTGGAGCAGCCAGATCACCCGTCTGGGGTGATGACGATCAACCCGGAGGTGGCCGAGCATGTGCTTGGCATTCGACGATCCCATCGGAGAGCCGCATGAGCGTCATCGATACCACACGGCTCCGCTCGCGTCTCAGGAGCTTGCGCCGGCACCAGTGGTCGCCTGTGGAGCGGACCATCATGATCGCTGTGATTGCCATCGTGATGGGCTCTCTGTTCGTCACGACGTACTCGCTCGCACTCGGCGACCCTGTGCCTCACCGCATCGACGCGGCGCTAGTCGGCGACCCGAGTGACAGCGCGCGCACGGTCGACGCGGTGGAGGGGGTCGCACGCCACAGACTTGTTTTCCACCGCTATGACTCGGTGCCGGCGGCGCTGCACGCGATCGACGAGCAGAAGGTCTACGCAGCACTGGGCGTCACTTCGTCGAGGCCGACGCTGTTCGTGGCGAGCGCGGCCGGCACGTCCGTGGCGCGGGTACTGGAGGGGATCTATGCGGTCGACCCGACCGTACGCGTGATCGACGCCCACCCGGTGGCTTCGGATGACCCGAACGGCCTCGACATCTTCTACCTGATGCTCGTCACGACGATCGTCGGCTTCGTCACGGTCTTTCAGGTACGCGCCCAGTCGGGAGGCGTGGGGCTGCGCCATCACGTCGCATTCGTGCTCGGCCTCGCGCTCGCGGGATCTCTCGTGCTGACCTTCGTCGACGGGCCGTTGCTGCACCGGCCCGCCGGCGCCTATCCCGAGGAGTGGGCGATCCTGGCGCTGCAACTCTTGGCCGTGGCGTCGTTCGCCTCACTGATGGCCGTCCTGATCGGCCCCTGGGCGATCGTGCCGACCTGGCTGTTCTTCGTCATCCTCGGCAACGCGTCCTCTGGTGGCGCCGTGTCGCCCCCACTGCTCGCCCAGCCCTTCGCCTTCCTCTCCCAGTGGCTGCCCTCCGGCGCGACGGTCACGGCACTTCGCAACGCGATCTACTTCCGCCACTACCAGCACTTGCACCCGCTCGCCGTGCTGGGCGCGTGGGCGATCGGGCTGTTCATCGTGTGGCTGGTCGTCTCACACCGCCGTCAAGCAAGCGCGGCGGTTGCCGCGTAGGGCATCATCGGTCGCGAGAGTTCAGCCAACACTGAAAAAGGAGTCCTTCCATGAGCCCCGCGACGCTTGCTGATCAGTTGCTCGATGTTCTGTCTCTGGCCACGGCACGGGCGACCGCGGTCCCGGCGGCCCAGCAGGTGCAGGCGCTCGCCGCCGGCAAGATCGTTCTCGACGGCGGCGTGGGGAAGATGATCGAGATGGCGCGGGCGAACGTCCGCAACATCCCGCGGCCGGCGATCGCAGGCCGCTAGGGGAGCGAGGGTCAAGCGATGCGAGTAGCTCTCTTTGCGACCTGCCTGGTCGATGCTTTGTTCCCGGACGCCGGCCGAGCCACCGTCAGCCTTCTCGAGCGGCTGGGGCAGCCGGTGGAGTTCCCGCTCGAGCAGACGTGCTGTGGACAGATGCACACCAACAGCGGCTACTTCGAGGTGCAGCTCGTGCGCCGCTACGTGGACGTCTTCTCCCCGTATGACGCGGTTGTTGTGCCGTCGGGGTCATGCGCAGGCAGCATCCACCACCAGCATCCGATGGTCGCGCGCGCGGCCGGCGATGAGGGGCTCGCGGCGCGCGCGGAGGCGGTCGCCGCGAAGACCTACGAGCTCTCGCAGTTCGTGGTCGACGTGCTGGGCACCGACGACGTCGGTGCGTACTTCCCCCACCGCGTGACCTACCACCCGACGTGTCACTCGTTGCGCATGCTGGGCGTGGGCGACCGGCCTTTGCGGCTGCTGCGAAACGTGCGCGGCATCGATCTGGTCGAGCTGCGGCGCTGGGATGAGTGCTGCGGCTTCGGTGGCACCTTCTCGGTCAAGAACCCTGACGTGTCGGCGGCGATGCTCGCCGACAAGATGGAGGCGGTGATCGAGACCGGCGCCGAGGTCCTGTGCGCCGGCGATCGTTCATGTCTGATGCACATCGGCGGTGGGCTGGAGCGGGTCCGCGCCGGGGTTCGCACGCTGCATCTGGCCGAGATCCTGGCCAACACCGAGACCGACTATCACCACGGGCAGGCACCCGCCGATAGCGTGGAGGCAGCGACATGAGCCAAGGCGAGACGATCTGGACGGAGGACCCGCCGTTCCCGGCCAATGCCAAGCGCGCGGTAGGCGACGCGCAGCTGCGGCGCAACATCCGCAAAGCCACGAGCACGATCCGCCAGCGGCGGGCTGGCTTGGTCGACGAGATGCCCGACTGGCAGGCGCTGCGCACAGCCGGGTCGGCGATCAAGGACGACGTGCTTTCGCACCTGGATCGCTACCTGGAGCAGTTCGAGGCGGCCGCGAGCGCTCGCGGGGCGCAGGTGCACTGGGCGCGCGACGCGGACGAGGCGAACTCGATCGTGACCTCGCTCGTGCGTCACACAGGCGAGGGCGAGGTGATTAAGTCGAAGTCGATGGCCACCGAGGAGATCGGGCTCGTCGGTGCACTGGCCAAGCAGGGGATCGGCGCAATTGAGACCGACCTGGCGGAGCTGATCGTGCAACTCGGCCACGACCGGCCAAGTCACATCGTCGTTCCCGCGATCCACAAGAACCGGGCCGAGATCCGGGAGATCTTCCTCAAGAACATGGGCGACGCTCCGGCCACGCTCTCCGACGACCCGCAAGCCCTGGCGGAGGCCTCCCGCCGGCATCTGCGCCGCAAGTTCTTTGAGGCCAAGGTCGCGATCAGCGGCGCCAACTTCGCGGTGGCCGAGACCGGCTCACTGCTCGTGGCGGAGTCCGAGGGCAACGCCCGCATGTGTCTGACGCTGCCGCAGACACTGATCTCCGTGGTGGGGATCGAGAAGCTGGTGCCGACCTTCCGCGATCTCGAGGTGTTTCTCCAACTGCTGCCGCGGTCCTCGACCGGCGAGCGCATGAACCCCTATAACTCCGTATGGACCGGTGTCACGCCCGGCGACGGTCCGCAGGAGGTCCACATCGTGCTGCTCGATAACGGCCGCACGAACGTCCTGCGAGACGAGATCGGGCGTCAGGCGCTGCGCTGCATACGCTGCGCTGCCTGCCTGAACGTCTGCCCGGTGTACGAGCGCGCGGGCGGACATGCCTACGACGCCACCTATCCGGGCCCGATCGGCGCGATCCTCACCCCCCAGCTGGTCGGGGTCGAGCACGCCTCAAAGCTGCCGTTCGCCTCTTCGCTGTGCGGCGCCTGCTACGAGGTCTGCCCGGTCAAGATCGACATCCCCACGGCGCTCGTCAAGCTCCGCCACGACTCGGTACGCGCCAAGCGGCACGTCGCCGAGGACGCTCTGTTCGCGGCCGCCGGCAGCGCGATGAAGGGTCGCCGCCGCTGGACACAGGCGGTCAGGCTCGCGCCGCTGATGCGCCTGCTTCGCCACGGCGGACCACCGCCCGTGTCGCGGTGGACGAACGTCCGAGAGCTGCCCGAACCTCCCGCTCAGTCGTTCCGCGACTGGTGGGTCAAGGAGCACAGCCGACCGCAGCCGCGAAGAGGAGATCAAGACAGGCGATGAGCGCCCGAGACGACGTGCTGGGGCGCGTCCGCGCCGCGATCACTCCCGCAGCCCAAGCGGCCCGTGAGATTCCGCGCGAATACCGCTTGGGCGCGGACGACGGCATCGAGACTTTCATCGCCCGGCTCCACCACTACGAGGCGCGCACTCGCCGTGTCCCGGCGGATGAGCTCGACGCCAGTGTCCGCGCCGCGCTCCTGCAACGAGGCGCCCGCCGTGTGGCCGCCCCGGATGGCGTGCCCGAAGCCTGGCTCGAGGGGATCGAGCCGCTGCGCGACACGCCGCCCCTGGACCCCCACGCGCTCGACGGGTCCGACGGCGTGATCACCACCTGCACGCTCGCGATCGCCGAGACCGGAACGCTCGTACTCGACGGCAGCGCAGGGATGGGCAGACGGATCCTCTCGCTGGTGCCCGATTACCACCTGTGCGTCGTCCGCGCCGAGCAGATCGTAGGTTCGGTCCCGGAGGCGATCGAAAAGCTCGACCCGGTCCGCCCGCTCACATTCATCTCCGGGCCCTCGGCAACCGTTGACATCGAGCTGGTGCGGGTCGGGGGAGTGCACGGACCCCGCCAGCTCGAGGTGATCATCGCCGAATGAGGTGACCACTCTGCCCATGCGCGTGATGGCGTCCCGTAGCGCCACTCACCACGTTGTGATCGTCGGCGCCGGGTTCGGCGGCCTGACGGCCGCCAAGGCGCTGGGCCTCGCGCCGGTGGAGGTGACCGTGGTCGATCGTACGAACCACCACCTGTTTCAGCCGTTGCTCTATCAGGTGGCGACCGGAATCTTGTCGGAAGGTGATATCGCGCCACCGACGCGCAAGGTGCTCCGCCGGCAGCGCAACACCACGGTGCTACTCGGCGATGTCGTCGACATCGACCTGGCCGAACGGAACGTCGTGTCGGAGTTTCTGGGCCAGCGCGTTCGTTTCCCCTACGACTCTCTAATCGTGGCGGCAGGGGCCAGCCAGTCGTATTTCGGCAATGACCAGTTCGCTCTGCACGCCCCCGGAATGAAGACGATCGATGACGCGCTGGAGCTGCGGGGGCGTATCTTCGGCGCGTTCGAGCTCGCGGAGCTCGAGGCAGATCGCGAGCGTCGGGAAGCGTTTTTGACGTTCGGTGCCACTGTTGACCTGAGCACGGCCAGGCACTAACCCCCTGGGGGTCGGTAATCCACCGAGCGCTTCGCGGCGCTGTCGACCTCCTCGGGCGTCAGGAGAGCGGTGGTTTTGGTCGCCACCGCCCCTGAGGCGTTCACGGCGATGGCCAGCGCCGCTGCGCTCTCGTTGTCGGGGAAGTCCGCGATCACGAAGACATCACGGTCACCGAAGCCGAAGTAGAAGCTCTCCAGGCGCCCGCCGGCGCTCTCCGCGGCTTTCGCCACCGCCTCTCGGCGGGCGGTCCCCCCTTCGCTCTGAACTCCCTTGACGCCCTGCGTCGTGAGCGACGCTTCGATCAAGAATTTCGGCATGGTGAGCCTCCTCAGCTAGCTGTCGCGTACCCCTTCAGGCCACCGAAATCCAACAGCACGCATGTCTCGTCACCGACGATCCACGCGTCGTGCCCAGGCGGCATGTGGAAGGTGTCCCCAACGCCGAACTCACGCTCGGTTCCATCGTCCATCTTCAGCGCCATGCGCCCTTCGAGCACATAACCGATGTGCTCTACCTGGCACGAGTCCGTGCCGGCAATCGGCTTCACGTTCTGTGACCAGCGCCAGCCGGGCTCAAACGTTCCCAGGCCAACTGCATGCCCGTTCAGGTCGACGAGCTCCACGCGCCCCTTCCCGTCCGTGAACTCCCGAACCTCATCTGCGCTTTCGAAACGCTTCCCGACAAGCTCTGCCATGGTGCCCCCTTCTTGCTTGGAACTGTGCTACGGGCAGCGTAACCCCGTGGCGCACGCAAAGCAACATCGGCCGCAGCCAGCTCGGAGGCGTCAGGCGTGCAGCGATCGCGGCAAACGGGTAGGGCCGGTTTGACCGCGCACATGCACCAAAGTCAGAATGTCTGAGCAGATGGCTGTTGCCGATGGGCTTCCGCGCCGCTTGGCGGGGCGCCGGGCGATCGTCACGGGTGCCGGCGCGGGTATCGGCCGAGCAATCGCTGTGCGCTTCGCGGCAGAGGGCGCACGGGTGCTCGTCGCGGACCTCGATTCCGAGGCCGCTGAGGCCGTGGTCCGCGAACTTGATGCTCCGGCAATGGCGCAGGTGGTCGACGTGAGCAGTGAAGAGAGCACCGCGCAGATGGTCCGGCGCGCGGGCGATGAATGGGGTGGGTTGGATGTGCTCGTCAACAACGCGGGGATCGGGGTTGCCGCAACGACGCCGGATACCAACCCAGACGATTGGCGCCGGGTCCTCGATGTGTGCCTGAGCGGAACGTTCTTCTGCATGAAGCACGCGATCCCAGTGATGCGGGCAGGCGGTGGTGGGGCGATCATCAACCTGTCCTCGACGGCGGCGCTGGTCGGGGTGGCCGATCGCGCGGCGTACAGCGCCGCCAAAGGCGGGATCCTTGCCCTCACGCGCGCGGCGGCGATCGATCATGTCGGCGAAGGGATCCGCGTGAACTGCATCGCGCCGGGTACCGTCGACACGCCGTGGGTCGACCGCATCACCGCCAGTTATGACGACCCGGCCGAGGCGCGTTCAGCGATGGAGGCCCGCCAACCCCATGGTCGCCTGGTGATGCCAGAGGAAATCGCCGCGATGGCCGCCTACCTCGCTTCGGAGGAGGCGGCGTCGGTGATTGGCGCGGCGATGGTCGTCGACGGCGGAATGACCGCGCGCTGAGCCGGAGCTCCCTTCCGGCGCTACGCCGGGGCAGCCCTTCCGGCGCTGCGCCGACCGCCGCCTCGCGGGCGTCCCGCCGGCCCCGTTGGCATCTCCGGATCCTAACGTTTTGCTTTTGGGACAGGGGGAAGCGTTTGCACGGACCAGGCTGCGGTTTGCAGCGAGAGGAGAGGAACTGGTGACAGCCACAGGTAATGGTTCCGTGGTCGAGATCCGCGGCGTCAGCAAGCGGTTTCCCGGCGTGCAGGCGCTCGAGGACGTAAGCCTCGACATCCGGCCGGGCGAGGTTCACGCGGTCGCGGGCGAGAACGGCGCCGGAAAGTCGACGCTGATGAAGCTGCTCTCGCAGCTCGAGCGCCCGAGCGACGGGACGATCGAGATCGACGGCGAGGCCGTGCGCTTCCGCAATCCGCGGCACGCCCAACGCCTTGGCATCGCCATGGTGCATCAGGAGTTCGCGCTCGCCCCACATCTCAGCGTGGCCGACAACCTGGCGCTCGGGCGAGAGCAGACCCGCGGCGGGCTGATCGTCCGCGGCTCGGAGAGACGGCGCGCGCGCGAGCTACTGGAACGGGCCGGGCTGGACATCAACCCGGCGCGCAAGGTATCCAGCCTCTCGGTCGCCGACCAGCAGCGCGTCGAGATCGCCAAGGCGCTGGCGGTCGACGCCAAGGTCCTGATCATGGACGAGCCGACGGCGACGCTCACCGAGCCTGAGATCGACGAGCTGTTCAAGCTGATCGAGGAGCTGAAGGCGGACGGGATCGCGATCTTCTACATCTCGCACCGCCTGGAAGAGGTCGTTCGGATCGCCGATCGGGTAACCGTCATGCGCGACGGAGAGGTCGTTGAGACGCTCGAGAAGGGCGACATCGACGAGTCGAAGCTCGTGCAGCTGATGGTGGGGCGCGAGATCGACAACCTGTATCCCAAGGAGCGAAGCGAGGTGGGGGACGTCCTCCTGCGAGTCGAGGGGATCACCCGGCCGGGCATCATCCACGACTGCTCGTTCGAGGTCCACGCGGGCGAGGTCCTGGGGTTTGCGGGGCTGATCGGCGCCGGCCGCACGGAGCTTGCCCGCGCCGTGTTCGCCGCGGACCCGATCACGGCGGGGCGTGTCGAGCTAGACGGCAAAGAGCTGAAGCTGAGCTCACCCTCCGATGCGATCGCCGCCGGGATCGGCTACCTGACCGAGGACCGCAAGGGCGACGGCCTAGCCATGCAGTTGCCGGTGGAGCACAACATCACGCTCGCCTCAGTCCCCGGGCCGGGAATCTGGATCGACCGCGCCGGCGAGCACAGGGCCGCCGAGCGCCGCCGCGACGAGCTGGACATCCGCACTCCATCGCTGCGCCGGCCCGTCGAGTCGCTGTCGGGCGGCACGCAGCAGAAGGTGGTCGTCGCCAGATGGCTAGAGACGGAGGCACGTGTGCTGTTCTTCGACGAGCCCACCCGCGGCATCGACGTGGGCGCCAAGGCGGAGATCTTCAAGTTAATCGGAGGCCTGGCGGCGGACGGCCAGGCAATCGTCCTCATCAGCTCTTACCTGCCGGAGCTGACCAACATGTGCGACCGGATCGTCGTCCTGCGCGACGGTCAAATCGTAGGCGAGCTGAGCCGCAAGGAGTTCGACGAGGAGCGGATCATGGCGCTCGCGTCGGGCGTAGAAAAGGAGGCTGTATGAGCACCAGTGCTGGAGCACCGCGGGCACCGATAGCCCTGCGGATTCCCGGGGGGCTACGAGACAGGCTGCAAGACGTCGTCTCGCAGCTGGCGGCAGCCGGAGGCCTGCTGGTTGTTTTCATCGCCCTCAGCTTCGCCTCGCCGTACTTCCTCACTTCCAACAACCTGTTCAACATCGGCGTGCAGGTGTCAGTCGTGGCGATCATCGCCGTCGGCCAGACGCTCGTCATCCTGACCGCCGGAATCGACCTATCGGTGGGTTCGGTCGCGGGGCTGGGCGGGATTCTGGGCACGATGGCGATCGCAAAAGCAGGGTTTCCAATCGTTCCCGGCATCATCATCGGAGTTCTCACCGGCGCCGTGATCGGGCTCGTGAACGGACTGCTCGTCACGCAGATGAAGCTGCCCCCGTTCATCGCCACGCTGGGGATGCTCGGCGTGGCCCGCGGGCTGACGTTCATCGTCGGCGGCGAGAACGCGGTGTACGGTCTGCCCGCCAACTTCCGCAAGTTCGGCGAGGGTCAGATCGGCCCGATCCCGATGCCGATTCTGTATCTGATCGTGATCGCTGGCGTCGGCTACGTAGTCCTCAGCCGGACCAAGCTCGGGCGCTACGCGTACGCCATCGGCTCCAACAAGGAGGCCGCCCGCTTATCGGGCATAGCGCTCAATCGGTACCAGATCGGCGTATACGTGATCTGCGCGGCGCTCGCCGGGTTCGGAGGCATGATCGCGGCGTCGCTCGTCCACTCGGGACAGCCCAACTATGGCGTCGGGCTCGAGCTGAACGTGATCGCGGCCTGCGTGATCGGCGGTGCCAGCTTGTTCGGCGGCGTGGGCACGATCGGAGGCACGCTGATCGGGGCATTCCTGATGGCCGTGATAACGAACGGCGCGGTCCTGCTCAACATCACCCAGTACTACCAGCAGGTGATCATCGGCGTGATCATCTGGGCCGCGGTGTGGTGGGACCAGGTCCGCCGCCGCCGACTGTCCGCCGCGTCCGAGCAGCTAGAAAGACGGAAGGCCGACGCCGAGGAAGAGCCGCCGGAAGAGCCGAGGCCCGCTCATGCGACCTAGCAGGCTGCTCACCGGTACGACCGTGCTCGTGGCGCTCGCCCTCTCGGGCTGCGCGGTGGTCAAGGATCACAAGGCCAAGATCACGCTGCAGAAGACGCCGCCGATCCACCTGGCGGTGATCCCAAAGTCGGTTGGCCTCGACTACTGGTCCAAAGTGCACGCCGGCGCGATGTGCGCGACCAGGCAGATGCCAGGCGTGAAAGTCACCTGGAATGGCGTAACCGACGAGACCGATGTTGTCGGGCAGCTGAACCTGCTCAACAACTACATCGCCCAAGGAGTCAACGGCCTGGTGTACGCCGCCACCGATGCCACCGCGATGGGCGAAGTCTCCACCGATGCGACGAAGGCTGGGATCAAGGTCGTCTCGATCGACTCTGGGACCACACCCCAGCCGTCAAATGTCCCGTTGATCGAGACCAACAACGTGGCCGCCGCCGAGATGGCCGCGTCCCAGCTGGCGAAGGCGATCGGGCCGTCGGGTGGCAAGGTGGCCATCATCGCCTTCCACGCCGGCACGCAAACCAACGACCAGCGGGTGCAGGGATTCGAGGCGGGGCTAAAGCGCTACCCGAAGCTGCACATGGTCGGGATCCAGTACAGCCAGAACGACTACAACACCGCGCTGACCGTGACCGCGAACATCTTGACCGCGAACCCCGATTTGAAGGGAATTTTCGCCGCCAACGAATCGAGCGACGTGGGCGCCGTCGAGGCGATCCGGATCGCGCATCGGGCCGGCAAGGTGAAGGTCATCGGCTGGGACACCTCGCCCGACGAGGTGGACGGCGTCAAGCAGGGCCTGGTCGCCGGATTGGTCTCCCAGGACCCGTTCCGGATGGGCTACGACGGCGTGCGAGCGGCAGTGGAGCTGCTGCGACACCAGGGCAAGCCCAGCAATGAGAACACCGGGGCAGTGATGGTCACCCCATCCAGTCTCAAAAGCCCTGTAGTGCGCCAGTTCGTCACCCCGCGCTGCGGATCTCCCCAGCAGATCGACGTTGGATAGCGTCGAGCCGCCGCCACAAACCGTCATCGTCACCGGGGCCGCGAATGGAATCGGCGGCGCGTGCGCCCAGGCGTTCGCCGCCGCGGGCTGGAACCTCGTCCTCGTCGACCGCGACGCGCAACAGCTGGCACTTGCCGCGGAGTCCGGCGTGGGGCCTCGGGCGACGCTAGTCGGCGACGTCGCGCAACCTAAGACCAACCAGGCTGCCGTTGCGCTGGCGCAAGAGCGCTTTGGACGGCTCGACGCGGTGATCGCGAACGCGGGCGTCACCCTCGCCCGCTCGGTAGACGAGACCACCGATGAAGACATCGAGCGGTTGTTTGCCGTCAATCTCCGCGCCGTTGTCTACCTGGCGCAATCGGCGCATACCCCTCTGGCCCGGACATCGGGGAGCTTCATCGTGATGGCCTCAAAGACAGGGCTCGTGGCCCAGAGGGACTCACCGATCTATTGCGCGAGCAAAGGCGCCGCGGTGCAATTGGCGCGGGCGCTCTCCTTGGACTGGGCGCCTGAGGGCATCCGCGTCAACGCCCTTTGTCCGGGCATCGTTGACACGCCGATGCTCGAGAAGTTCTTCGATCAGCTTCCTGATCCCGACCGCGCGCGCCAGGAGTTCGCGACGGCGCAGCCACTTGGGCGCCTAGCCCAACCGCGGGAGTGTGCTTCCGCCGCACTATTCCTCGCCTCCGAGAGCGCGTCGTTCATAACTGGCGTCGCGTTGCCCGTCGACGGCGGCTTCACGGCGCAATGATGTTGCTGATAGTCAGGGCGCGGACACGGCGCCGTCGGGGCCCCGAGTAGCTAGGCGCCAGCCAAAGCCAGCACCAGCTCCCGGACGGCGAGCGGGTAGCGGTTTGAGACGCCGCCGTGTCCGCCGTCGAACAGCTCCAGCGTGTGCTCAACGCCGAGGCGTTCGAGCTCGGCCGAGAAGGCCTGTGCCGCCAGGTCAAGGAAGTACTCGTCCCAGCGACCGGCGTCCAAATAGATGTGGAGCATGCCTCGCAACGCGTCCGCGTGGCGGGACGCCATCCGGACCGGGTCCCATTGAAGCCAGCGATCCCACACCTCCGGAATGAGGCGCCCGGTGCCGAGCTCGAATGGCAGTTCCGGACCGTCGGGGCCTGGCGCGTACGCGGCTGCCATAGCGTAGGTCGAGAGCGCCGCACCGTAGATCGACCACTCGAAGGGGTCGGCTTGCTGCGCCTGTTGGAGCAAGACTTCGACAGAACCGTCGAAATGGTCGCGCAGCTGGCGGGCGATGCCCGGAAACTCGCGCATGTAGCACCACTCGAACAGGGCGTCTCCCGCATGCGAGGCGAAGGCCTCAAAGACATCCGGCCTGAGCATCGCGTTGACCATCGCTCCATAGCCGCCCGACGAGTGGCCAGAAACGCCGTGGCCTCGTGTTTCAAAGCGTTCGTCGACGAACTGGACCACCTCGTCACAGAGGTAGTCCATGTAGCGGCCCGTGGCGGTGGAGTTGATGAACTGCGATCCGCCGAGAGAGGTCCAGGCGTCCACGAACACGACGCGAGCCGGCGGGCAGTCCCCGCGTGCGAACATCGCGTCGAGGCGCTCGATCGTTGTGGGGTCGAACGACCTGCGGGCAAGCCAGCTATCGAGCTGGCCCCCATAGCCCTGGAGCATGAAGATGGCGGGGACGGCGCCCGCTGCGGCTGCGCCGGGCGCCTCGTAGACGTAAAGCGGTCGCCGGGCCGGGTCGCCGAGTGGATTGCCGTTCAGCAGCTCGGACTGGACCACCAGCCGCTCGAAACGTCCCGCGAGCGGCCGCTCCCAGGGAGCCCCCGGGGATCCGTCTACTTGCCTCAGCGTCACAGGGCCGCGAATGTATAGTGCGAAGGCACGGCGCGCCCACAGAAAGCCCCTCGCACTCGATGACGGATCGTGTTAAGACCAAGCCTTCCAGTGAGAACGGCGCCGGCGCTGACATCGACGCTCCCGGCGCCGACCTAGACGCCGACGTAGATCAGCTCGAGACCAGCGAGTGGCTCGAAGCGCTCGACGCCGTGGTCGAGCACGACGGGCCCGAACGGGCCCGGCAGCTGCTGACTCGGCTGATCGAGCGAGCTCAGCACGCGGGCAGCGGGCCGATCGCCAGCCTCAACACCCAGTACATCAACACGATCCCGCCCGAGCGCGAGCCGTCGTTCCCCGGCGATCCGGCGGTCGAAAGCCGGCTGCGATCGATCATGCGCTGGAACGCGATGGCCATCGTCGTGCGGGCCAACAAGGTCTCCTCCGAGCTCGGCGGCCACATCGCCACGTACCAGTCGCTGGCGACGCTGTACGAGGTCGGCTTCAACCATTTCTGGCACTCCCCGTCCGACGATCACGGCGGCGACCTGCTGTACCTCCAAGGCCACTCCTCCCCCGGTAACTACGCGCGCGCGTATCTGGAGGGACGGCTGAGTGAGGAGCAGCTCGACGGCTTTCGCCAGGAGGTCTCAAAGCCCGGCGGCCTCAGCTCATACCCGCACCCGTGGCTGATGCCCGACTTCTGGCAGTTCCCCACGGTGTCCATGGGGATCGGCGCCATCACCTCGATCTACCAGGCGCGCTTCATGAACTATCTCAAGGCGCGGGGCATCGCCGACACCGACGGCCGCAAGGTGTGGGCATTCCTGGGCGACGGCGAGATGGACGAGCCGGAGTCGATGGGCGCCACAGCGCTCGCCGGACGCGAGCGGCTCGACAACCTGATCTGGGTTATCAACTGCAACCTGCAGCGGCTCGATGGCCCGGTGCGCGGCAACGGGCGTATCATCGACGAGCTCGAAGCGGACTTCCGCGGGGCGGGCTGGAACGTGATCAAGGTCATCTGGGGCCGCCGTTGGGATCCGCTGCTGGCCGAGGACAAGGACGGCGCGCTGGTCAAGGTGATGGGCGAATGCGTCGACGGCGACTATCAGACGTTCAAGTCACGCGACGGGGCCTACGTGCGAGAGAACTTCTTCGGGCGCGACCCGCGCCTGCTGAAGCGCGTCGAGGATATGTCGGACGAGGAGATCTTCCTGCTCAATCGCGGCGGACACGACCAGCAGAAGGTGTTCGCGGCCTACGACGCCGCCGCCAAGCACACCGGCGAGCCGACGGTGATCCTGGCCAAGACGATCAAGGGCTACGGGATGGGCGTCTCCGGCGAGGGCCAGATGATCACCCACCAGGCGAAGAAGATGACCGAGGAAGCGCTGCTGGCGTTCCGCGATCGCTTCGAGCTGCCGCTGTCAGACGAGCAGGTGCGCGCCGCGGAGTACTACAAGCCCCCGGATGACTCGCCCGAGATCCGCTACCTGCGCGAGCGGCGCGAGGCGCTCGGCGGCAGCCTGCCGGTGCGCAGGCGTCGCGCCGAGCCGCTCGAGGTACCGTCGCTAGAGCTGTTCAAGAACCAGCTCGAGGGCACGGGCGACCGCGAGATCTCGACCACGATGGCGTTCGTCCGGATGCTGGCCGCATTGCTGCGTGACAAGGCGATCGGACGCCACGTAGTACCCATCATCCCCGACGAGTCGCGGACGTTCGGGATGGAGGGGATGTTCCGCCAGGTGGGCATCTACTCGCCGTTCGGACAGCTCTACCAGCCGCAGGACTCTGAGCAGCTGATGTTCTACAAGGAGGACGAGCACGGCCAGATCCTGGAGGAGGGGATCACCGAGGCGGGGGCCATGTCCTCGTTCATCGCCGCCGGGACCTCGTACAGCACTCACGCCGTGCAGATGGTCCCCTTCTACATCTACTACTCGATGTTCGGCTACCAGCGGGTCGGGGACCTGGTGTGGGCTGCCGGCGACAGCCGCACCCGCGGGTTCATGCTAGGGGGGACCGCGGGCCGCACCACGTTGAACGGCGAGGGCCTCCAGCACGAGGATGGCCACAGCCACGTCCTGTTCTCGGTCGTCCCGAACTGCCGCGCGTACGACCCGGCCTACAACTACGAGCTCGCGGTGATCATCCAGGAGGGGCTTCGCCAGATGGTCGGCGAGCAACAGGACGTGTTCTTCTACATCACGCTGATGAACGAGAACTACAGGCATCCGGCGATGCCCGAGGGCGCCCACGAGGGCATCCTCAAAGGCATGTACCTGCTGCGCGAAGGCTCCAAGCGCTCACGCAAGAAGCCGCGTGTGCAGCTGTTCGGCTCGGGCACGATCCTCAGCGAAGTGCTGGCGGGCGCAGAGCTGCTGGGCGACGACTGGGGCGTTGATGCCGATGTCTGGAGCGTGACCTCTTACACCGAGCTGCGCCGCGATGGACTTGAGGTCGACCGCTGGAACATGCTCCATCCGACCTCGAAGCCCAGGCAGACGTACGTCAGCGAGTGCCTGGAGGGGCGCCGCGGCCCTGTGATTGGCTCGACTGACTACATCCGCGCGCTGCCAGACCAGATCCGACAGCTGATCGACCGTCCGTATCGCGTGCTGGGCACCGACGGCTACGGGCGGAGCGACTTCCGCAGCGCGCTGCGCGGCTTCTTCGAAGTCGATCGCCGCTACGTCGCCGTCGCCGCTCTGAAGGAGCTGGCCGAGCTCGGCGAGGTCAAGCCCGGGCGGGTCAAGGAGGCGATCGAGCGCTACGAGATCGACGCCGACGCGCCGATGCCCACAAACGTATGAGCGCAGCGCTTTAGATGAGTCCTGCCGGCGTCGAAACCGTCGCGGTACCGGACATCGGCGACTTCTCCGACGTTCCGATCATCGAGATCCTCGTCTCGCCTGGGGACGAGGTCTCGGAGGACGACCCGTTGGTCACGCTCGAGTCAGACAAGGCGACGATGGATGTCCCGGCGCCGTTTGCCGGCACCGTCCGCGAGCTGCAGGTCGACGTCGGCGACAAGGTCTCCGAGGGCACGCAGCTCTTGACGATCGAGCCCTCCTCCGACGGCGCCTCCTCGAGCGACGGCGCTCGCTCTTCCGAGAAGGAGGATTCGTCCGAGGGCTCCGCCACCAGCTCCGAGCAGGAGGATTCGTCCGAGGGCTCCGCCACCAGCTCCGAGCAAGACGAGACGTCCGAGGGCTCCGCCGCCGGCTCCGAGCAAGACGAGACGACCGAAAGCTCCGCTGCCGGCTCCGAGCAGCAACAGACGTCCGAGGCCCCCGCTGCACAGTCAGATGGTTCCTCCAACGGCGCGCCGCGGGAGACGCCGTCGCCCGAGACTATGCAGCAGCAGCCGCAGACCGAGGACGGCGACGCCCCGCCCACGGGTCGGGGCTCGATCTACGCCAGCCCCTCGGTTCGGAGACTGGCCCGCGAGCGGGACATCGACCTCTCGCAGATCAAGGGCAGTGGCCGCAAGGGACGGATCACGCGTGAGGACCTCGAGTCCTCCGAAGCGGCCCCTCAGGAGCGCCCCGCGCCGGCGGGTGGCGACGGAGCGGGGCTGGAACTGGCGCCGTGGCCGTCGGTGAACTTCGAGAAGTTCGGTCCGGTGGAGCGTGCCGAGCGCTCGAGGATCCAGAAGATCTCGGCGCCAAACCTGGCCCGCAACTGGGTGATGATCCCGCACGTCACCCACAACGACGAGGCCGACATCACCGACCTCGAGGAATGGCGCAAGGCTCTCAACGAAGAGCAGGCACGGTCGGGAGACGGCGTCAAGGTGACGATGGTCTCGTTCCTGGTGATCGCTTCCGTCGTCACGCTTAAGGCTTTTCCGAACTTCAACTCCTCGCTCGACGGCGAGGAGCTGGTGCTCAAGCGCTACTACAACATCGGCTTCGCCGCCGATACGCCTGGCGGCCTGGTCGTTCCGGTGATCAAGGACGCCGACAGCAAGGGCCTGTTCGAGATTGCCCGGGATTTGACGACGCTCTCGGGCAAGGCCCGCGAGGGCAAGCTGACCTCCGGCGAGATGTCGGGCGCGAGCTTCACCATCTCGTCTCTCGGCGGCATCGGCGGCACGTCGTTTACGCCGATCATCAACGCGCCAGAGGTGGCGATCCTCGGCGCCACCCGATCGGCGATCAAACCGGTCTGGAACGGCTCGGAATTCGGGCCCCGGCTGATGCTGCCGCTCTCACTGTCCTACGACCACCGTGTGATCGACGGCGCGACGGCGGCGCGCTTCACGGCGCACCTGGTGAAGGTGCTCAGCGACCTTCGGCGAGCACTGCTTTGAGCGCGCAATCGAGAATGGGCGCATGAGCGACGCATCCCAGGTCCGCGTTCCCGACATCGGGGACTTCACCGACGTCCCGGTGATCGAGATCCACATTTCGCCCGGCGACGAGGTGGCCGTCGAGGACCCGCTGGTCACGCTCGAGTCAGACAAGGCCACGATGGACGTCCCGGCACCGGTCGCCGGCGTCGTCAAGCAGCTACAGGTACAGGTCGGAGATCGCGTCTCCGAGGGGAGCGTGCTGGCGACGCTCGAGACCGATTCCGCCGGCGACGGGGACCAAGCGCAGCAAACGGAGTCGGACACGGCCGATGGCGGCGAGGCGTCTGCCGACGCGGGGGATGCCGACGGCGAGCGCTCGGCCGAAAGCGCTCAGTCCGATGGGACGGGCGCCAAGGAGCACGTCAGGGAGCCCGAGCGCCAGGAGACCCGGGCGGCGGTCAGCGACGAGTCCCCTCCGTCCGACGGCGCCGGGCGCGACGCGCAGGTCGTGGTGCTCGGCTCCGGACCGGGCGGCTACAGCGCCGCGTTTCGCGCCGCGGACCTGGGGCTGAAGACGATCTTGATCGAGCGTTACGACTCGCTCGGGGGCGTGTGCCTGAACGTGGGCTGTATCCCCTCCAAGTCGCTGCTGCACGCAGCCCGGGTGATCTCCGAGGCCGAGGAGATGGGCGCCCGCGGGATCTCTTTCGGCAAGCCGACGGTGAACATGAAGGCACTGCTCGAGTGGAAGCAGTCCGTGGTCGACAAGCTGACCGGTGGTCTGGGCGGACTGGCCCGTCAGCGCAAGGTGGAGGTCGTCCACGGCGTCGGGCGCTTCGAGGACCGCCACAGCCTGAAGGTCGGCGATCGCACGGTCACGTTCGAGAACTGCATCATCGCCGCCGGGTCCCAGGCGGCGACGCTGCCCGACCTTCCCGACGACGAGCGGATCATCGACTCCACCGGCGCGCTCTCGCCGGCGGAGCTGCCGAAGCGCCTGCTGGTGATCGGCGGCGGGATCATCGGCCTGGAGATGGCGACCGTCTATAACGCGCTCGGCGCGAAGGTGACGGTGGTCGAGCTGATGGACCAGCTGATACCAGGCTGCGACCCTGACCTCGTCAAGCCCCTCCACAAGCGGATCTCCGAGCGCTATCAGGCGATCAAGCTAAAGACGCGGGTGGTGTCGGTCAAAGCCCAGCGCAACGGGCTCAAGGCCACCCTGTCCGATGACTCGAGCGGCCTCTTTGACCAGATCCTGGTGGCCGTGGGTCGCACGCCCAACGGTCACGCAATCGACGCCGACGCGGCGGGCGTCAACGTCGACGAGCGCGGCTTCATTCCAGTCGATCGCCAGATGCGCACCAACGTCGAGGGGATCTATGCGATCGGCGACATCGTCGGCGGCCCGCTGCTGGCGCACAAGGCCTCACACGAGGGCAAGGTGGCCGCGGAGGTGATCGCCGGCCAGAACGTCGAGTTCGACGCTCGGGCGATTCCGTCCGTCGCCTACACCGACCCGGAGGTGGCCTGGATGGGGCTGACCGAGAACGAGGCCAAGGCCAACGACACGGAGTACGAAAAGCAGGTCTTTCCCTGGGCCGCGTCGGGACGCGCGCTATCACTGGCCCGCGACGACGGCATGACCAAGCTGCTCTTCGACCCCGAGTCCCGGCGCCTGCTCGGAGCGGGGATCGTCGGCGTCAACGCGGGAGATCTGATCTCCGAGGTGGTGCACGCGCTCGAGATGAGCTCCGACGCCGAGGACATCGGCCTCACCGTCCACCCCCACCCCACGCTCTCCGAAACGGTCATGTTCGCGGCCGAGATGGCCGCCGGCACGATCACCGACCTGATGCCCCCCCGCCGGCCCAGGTCCGCCGCCAAGGCCTGAGCTTCGGGATCACGTCGCCGGCCGGCGCCCCGGGCATGACCGGCGCCCTGGGCCTGATTAGCCGAGCTGAAGAACCCGGCGCAGGATCCCTACCGTCAGCAGTGCGCCGCCGGCGCCCGCCAGCAAGCGCAAGCCCCGATGGCGGCGAGCCGAGTGACCCCCTACCGGCGCAACGGGCACCGAAGCAGGAGCGGGGAGGGCGAACTCCTCGGCCGCCAGCACGTCGTGGGGCTCGGCGATCCCCGTCGGGTCCTCCGGCAGCCGCAGCGGGCCGTGGTGAAGCCGGGGGTCCGGCGCGGGGAGCGCGAACTCCTCGGCTGCCAGGACGTCGTGAGGCGGTTCCGCTTCCCGCATCGATCTGATCTTGTCAAATGGCGAGCGCAGCCGCGGTCTAGACTGGATCTAAGCCTCTTCGACTGAGATCTACGCACCAGATCCTGCTACCCTTGAGCTTACCTTTTATAAGTTGCTAGAGAAAGTAAAGAGCGATTTCATGGCTACTTCCCGTCTTCTCCTAGTCCCGCTGGACGACGTCGTCGTCTTCCCCGGCATGTCGCTCACGCTGGCCGTTGACGCCGGCGACGAGGACCGGGTCTTGCTGGTCCCCAGGCACGAGGGCGCATTCGCCAACGTCGGCACCGTGGCCGAAATTGCCGAACGAGTCCGGCTACCCGGCGGCGCCAAGGGCGTCGCCCTCAATGGGCTGCACCGCGGCATCGCCGGCGCGGCGCACAACCTTCCCGACGGTCGTCTGATGGTCGAGGTCGAAGAGCGGCCCGATCCCGACGGTCCAGCGGACGGCCGCACACGCAACCTCCAGCGCGAGTATCGCGCCACGGTAGAGGAGATCCTCGAGGTCAGGGGCGATGACGGCCGCGTCGCCGCGTTCATCAGGAGCATCAGCGCGCCCGGCGTGCTAGCCGATACCACCGGCTACTCGCCCGACATCAACTACGAGCAGAAGGTGGAGCTGCTGCAGACTCTGGACGTCGCCGAGCGGCTCGAGCTGGCGCTCAAGCTGCAGCGCGAGCGGCTGGCCGAGCTCCAAGTACGCAAGCGCATCCGCGACGACGTCGAGTCGGGCGCCGAGAAGCAGCAGCGCGACTACTTCTTGCGCAAGCAGATGGAGTCGATCCGCAAGGAGCTTGGCGAGGACGATGCCTCGGTGGTGGAGGAGTACCGGACCAAGATCGAGGAGGCGGGAATGCCCGAGCATGCCCGCGAGCAGGCGGAGAAGGAGCTCGGCCGGCTCGAGCGCATGGGCGAGCAAAGCGCCGAATCGAGCATGATCCGCAGCTATCTCGACTGGCTGATCGCCGTTCCGTGGAGCAAGCGCTCCGATGAGCGGCTTGATCCGGCGGGCGCGCGCGTACAACTCGACTCTGATCACGCCGGCTTGGAGGACGTCAAGAACCGCATCGTCGAGTACATCGCGGTCAAGAAGCTTCGCCAGGAGCGGGGCATCAGCGAGGACAAGCGCTCTGGGGCGATCCTCACGCTGATCGGACCGCCCGGCACGGGCAAGACCTCGATCGGCGAATCGATCGCCAAGGCCACCGGGCGCGAGTTCGTTCGCATGTCGCTGGGCGGAGTCCGCGATGAGGCGGAGATCCGCGGTCACCGGCGCACGTACATCGGCGCGCTGCCCGGTCGGCTGGTCAGGGCGCTCCGGGACGCGGGCACGATGAACCCGGTGATCATGCTGGACGAGGTCGACAAGGTCGGCGCAGACTGGCGTGGCGACCCAAGCGCGGCGCTACTCGAGGTGCTCGATCCCGCACAGAACCACAGCTTCCGCGATCACTATCTCGATCTGGAGCTAGACCTCAGCGGCGTGCTGTTCATCGCCACGGCCAACGTGGCGGACACGATTCCCGGCCCGCTGCTCGACCGCATGGAGGTGATTCGCTTCGATGGCTACACCACGTCGGAGAAGGTGGCGATCGCGCGGGGTTACCTGTGGCCCAGGCAACTCGAGCGAAATGGTTTGAGGCCCGACGAGGTCGAGGTCTCTGACGAGCTGCTGCGGACGGTCGCCACCGAGTACACCCACGAGGCCGGCGTCCGCCAGCTCGAGCGTGAGCTCGGGACGCTGCTGCGCAAGACGGCCACCGGGATCGCCTCGGGCCAGAAGCAGGCCCCGGTGACGATCGACCTTGACGAGGTTCGCGCCGCCCTGGGTCGCCAGAAGCACTTCCAGGAGTCGGCGATCCGTACTGCGGTGCCGGGTGTCGCCACGGGTCTGGCGGTCACCGGCGCCGGCGGCGATGTGCTGTTCGTCGAGGCCACGGCCATGCAGGGCAAGCCCGGCTTGACGCTGACCGGTCAGCTCGGTGAGGTGATGAAGGAGTCGGCCCAGATCGCGCTCTCCTACGTGCGCGGTCACGCCGAGGAGCTCGGCATCGAGCCCCAGGCCTTCGAGGAGCGCTCCTTCCACGTCCACGTGCCGGCGGGGGCGATCCCCAAGGACGGCCCGAGCGCCGGTGTGACGATGGTTACGGCGCTCTCCTCCCTGCTCAGTGAGCGGCCCGTCAAGCATACGGTCGGCATGACCGGCGAGGTCACCCTCCAGGGTCGCGTGCTGCCGATCGGCGGCGTCAAGCAGAAGGTGCTGGCCGCCCACGCGGCGGGGCTCACCGAAGTCGTGCTGCCTGAGCGCAACCGGGGCGATCTCGACGATGTCCCCGAAGAGGTGCGCGAGGCGATGAAGTTCCACTTCGCGATGACCATCGACGAAGTGCTGGACGTGGCCCTGGAGCTGGCGCCGCTGCCCGCCGCGGCCTGAGCGACCCCCTCACTAATACGGCCGGGGCGTCTGCCAGACGCCCCGGCCTCTTTATATCTCCGTCGGACGGGTAGCGTGTCTGACATGAGCACAATCACCGCCCCCCAAGAGCAGGAAATACTCGACGAGGTCCCCAAGCAGCTTTATATCGGCGGCGAATGGCGCGACGGCAGCGAGGGAACGCTGGCCGTCGAGGACCCGGCGACCGGCGAGACTCTGTGCGAGGTCGCCGACG
This sequence comes from uncultured Actinomycetes bacterium, assembly GCA_963830405.1. Lineage (GTDB taxonomy): Bacteria > Actinomycetota > Thermoleophilia > Solirubrobacterales > Solirubrobacteraceae > Palsa-465. Next base: position 502,726 of record CAWHMB010000002.1, on the reverse strand, counting down.
CCTCCGAGGCCGACGCCCGCGCGGCGCTCGACGCCGCGGTCGCTGCCGGACGCGAGTTCGCCCAGCATCCTCCGCGCGAGCGAGGCGAGATCCTGCGCCGGGCGTTCGAGGCGATCACTGCCCGCACCGACGAGCTGGCGCTGCTGATGACGCTCGAAATGGGTAAGCCGGTCGCCGAGTCGAAGGCCGAGATCGCCTACGGCGCCGAATTCCTGCGCTGGTTCTCCGAGCAGGCGGTGCGGATCGACGGTCGTTACGCGGTCGCGCCCAACGGCCAGGGCCGGCTGCTGACGATGAAGCAGCCCGTGGGACCCTGCCTGCTGATCACGCCCTGGAACTTCCCGCTGGCGATGGGTACGCGCAAGATCGGACCCGCGATCGCCGCCGGCTGCACGGTTGTGGTCAAGCCGGCGCAGCAGACCCCGCTCTCGATGCTGATGCTGGCCCAGATCTTGGAGGACGCGGGGCTGCCGGGCGGCGTGCTCAACCTGATCACCGCTTCCTCCGCCGGCAAGACGACCGGCCCGCTGATCGCTGATCAAAGGCTGCGAAAGCTGTCGTTCACTGGCTCGACCGAAGTGGGGCGCAAGCTGATGGAGCAGGCTTCGGGCAACCTGCTGCGGCTCTCAATGGAGCTGGGCGGCAACGCGCCGTTCATCGTCTTCGAGGATGCCGACCTCGACGACGCCGTACAGGGCGCGCTGATCGCCAAGATGCGCAACATCGGCGAGGCTTGCACCGCCGCCAACCGCTTCCACGTGGCCGAGCCCGTGGCCAACCAGTTCGCGGAGAAGATGGCCGAGAAGCTCGGCTCGATGAAGGTCGGCCGGGGCACCGAGGACAACGTGGAGGTCGGCCCGCTGATCGACTCAGACCAGCGAAACAAGGTGGCCGAGCTGGTGGAGGACGCCGTCGGCCACGGTGCCAAGGCGCTCGTCGGCGGTCACGCCCGGGACGGTGCCGGGTACTTCTACGACCCCACCGTGCTGGCCGACGTGCCCGACGATGCCAGGTTGCTCAAGGAGGAGATCTTTGGGCCGGTCGCGCCGGTCAGAGGGTTCTCCGACGAAGACGAGGCGATCGCCGCGGCGAACGACACCGAATTCGGGCTCGTCGCGTATGTCTACACCAGCGATCTGAAGCGGGCGCTGCGGGTGGTCGAGGGGCTCGAGACCGGCATGGTCGGCCTCAACCAGGGCATGGTCTCCAACGCGGCCGCGCCGTTCGGCGGAATCAAGCAGTCGGGCTTCGGCCGCGAGGGCGGGCCGGAGGGGATCGAGGAGTATCTCGAGACCAAGTACGTGGCGGTCAATCTGTAGGGGTGTAAGGAGATAAGGGCCGGCAAAACCGAACACCCTCGACCCGAAACGTCGATTGAGTACAGCGTTGAATCACACAGATCTCGTCGCTTTCCCTATTAGTCCAACGCAGCGGTGTCATGAGGTGGGGTCACCCGGGTCGTAACCAGCTGAGCCAACCGAGGAGCTTCGACGCTCACTCCCCGTGACGCTCCTCAACCACCTCATACCAGGTTGTCTCTGAAGGACGCGACTGCAGTCCGTCGAGCCGCTCGCGGGTCTCCCGAAAGGCATCTTCGCCGTGCCAGGCCTCCCACGCGGCGCGGCTCTCCCAAGTGCCGACAATCGTGCGCAGCATTCGGTCGTTTATCGCCCGCAGCAACTGACCTCCGATCCACCCGGGCTGGCTCCGGGCAGCGCTCAACCGCACGTACATCGCGGCATCCCACTCCTGTGCGGCGGTGTCGTCGCGGAGAACGTGATGCGTGATGACGGTCACGGCCATAGCAAGCTCCTTTCGGTGCGGCGATCTCAGTGGTCCTACCCTCGATGAGCAAACACAGCGCGGGAGGGTCTCGGGCCGGTCCTGCGGGAGACCTGCAACGACTGGGGCGACCGGCTGCGACCGCGTCCGAGCTTCCGGGCGAGCCACTGCTCCGTTGACACCGCTGCCTCGCCTGCGAGTCAGCGCGAGGACGCGGAGGATCCAGCAGCCATCGACGAACAAGTGCTGGATGATCGACGAGCAGCGCCCTCGAGCGCGACCAACTAGGACATGTTCGCCCCGGCTGCTGCTCGTAGCCCGAAGCGCAAGCCACCCCGTCTAAGTGTCGAGCCCCTCAGTGAGCCACGCCTTCGCGCTCGCCAGGTCACGGACCCGGTAGCCCTTGGCCTTGCCGGGAAGCAGGAACGACAGTGCGCGCAGGGCCGGGCGCATCCAATCCTCGTCGCTGACCACCGCGACGCGCTCAAACGACGTGGCGTGACGCGCACGAAAGCCGGTGTCTGCCCCCATCGCGTCACGCTCGACGCCTCGCGCCTCAGCTCCCAGGAGGTACAGCAGCCGCACCTGGCGACCCTCTGCCATCTCCTGCCGCAGCACGGGCTCTACCGCCTGCTCCCAATCGTCATCCTCGATCTCACCGACGGCCTCGAAACCGATGGTGCCGAGTGGCATATCGGTCATGCGTTGCAGCAAGCATCCGCCCTCCACTCTCGCCTTTTGGCTCATTCTAGGCGGACGCGTGGGTCATGCTCCGACACAATGTGCGACGCGATGTGATGACGGCTCGGCCTACCGATCGCGGGGGCGCGACTAGCACCGAGGAAACGGACAGCAGCGTCGCTGCCGCTGCCCGAATCGCCGTGAATCGCCTGCAATCGGCGGAACGGCGACTCTCGCCTGGATCGAGCAACCGGCAGTCTCACGCCGAGGGGCGCCGAGGACGGTCGGGCGGAGCGGATTCGCTGCTGCTTTTAGCCCAAAGCGGAAGCGACACTTGACCTGCTTCTGCCGAGGAGGGGTCTCGTCGGGGTTAGCCGGGCACCTGCTCTGACGTCGCCGCGGTACTCACCTCATGCGCTGGCGGCGCTGCCGTTGCCGTCTTCGACCGGGCGCTCTCAAACGCTCCCGCAAACGACTTGATGCAGCAGTGGGCTGGGGTCGCGACAGCTACTAGTGCTCGTTCGTGGCACCCGCAGTGCGGCCGGCTTGGAGCAGTCGCTCAGCTTGCCGTCAATTTGGCGGATGCTCGGCGAAGTACTTGCCGAGCGTCTCGAACGAAATGAGCGGATGGGTTTCCATCACGCAAAAGTCCGCGATTTCGTTAAGCAGCATGAAGGCCTCGTCTTCGGAGGCGACATTCAGCACAACAAACCCCTGGCGGTTGTCGGCGAAAACCCCGCCGGTTTCGAGCTTCCCCGCCTGCTGCATTTCTTGCACCTTCTCGCCGAACTTGGCACGTATGCGACCGATGTCCGCTGGATCGACGATGCTCTGAAAGACCTCGAAGCCCACATATAGTCTCATGCGACCTCCTTTGAATCGGCCCGGGACGACGGCCTGGTCGCCGGGTGGTGGTTGAGGTTCAGATCCTCGCATAGCCACCTCTGCTGGTCGGGTCCCCGCATGCCCGGGGCTGTCGCGGGACCGGAGATAGCGGGCCCTCGGCCGAGTTCCGCCCCCCCACGGCCAACCGGGATGACGGGCAGCCGTCCGAACGGCTGATCTCGGACTGATGGTTCGCCCCGTCGAGCAGGGTGACGAGGCTCTGTGCCGGGCGCGAGCAACTCGAGCACCGATTGTCGGTCCTCCTGTTTCGCCGCCGGCACGTGCATTTTCCCGCCGGCCGCTGTGAGTTCCGCATCGCGCAGAAAGCAAGGCAGATCAGACTGGTGCTTTGATTGATTGGCGACAGTCTGCGTGAGTCGAGATGGGCCGCGGGTCGGCGCGGTTCCCGCCTGGTGGCGTCTACCGCTCGCCACGCTGTATTTCGTAACTCAGCGGCGGCGTCCAACCAGCAGTAGCAGCCAACAGAACTTTGCAGCCGTGGGGCTCGCAAACGCCACTGGAATCGACCCGAAGAAGACCGCTGGCGCGATCGCCCAGTGCTCCCGCTGAGCAACGACAGCCGCCCCTAGCTGCGTCAGCAGATGAGCCCTCTGTGCATGGATCCGCATCAGCGAGCCCATGCTCGACACGATCCCACACGTGGTTGCATAGAGCACGACGGACGCGGTCTGATCTCCGTACGCGCCGAGGACGTGGGTGGGGTATGGCAAGAACGCGACGAACCCGAGGTACGCGAGATTCAGGACCGTTATCGGAGTGTCGATGACTTCAAGCCCGCGCATGAACGCGTGATGACGGATCCAGAGCAATGCGATCACCGCGAAGCTGAGCGCGTACGTACCTAGTTCCCCTCGCCTGTCCAGCAGTTGTCTCCCGATCTCGCCGTGGCGTCCTGGCGCCAGCTCCGGAAAACTGATGCCCAGGACGAGCAGGGTTAGCGCGATCGCGAACACGCCGTCGCTCAACGCAACCGTCCGCGCGTAGTCGAAACCGCGCTCTTCAGGTGGTTCGTCTGTGAGGCCTGCGTCGTCCGTCATGCTGCGATTCGGTCGAACACATCTTCAGCTGGTACTTCGCGAGGTTTAGCCGTCGCTAGGTGGATTGCTTCCCATCGACCAGCTACTGCCGGTCGCGCAGAATGAGCGCGTTTCCAGTGAAACCGAACGCGCCCGGGGGGCCAAGCGGCCGACTCGGTGGGCAAGTGCCCGATTGGAGCTTGAGCACACAGTCGAGCTGCTGTACAGACTCGACCAACTTTTGGTTTTTTGTGCAACTCTTGCGCTCAAGCTGGGTTCTAACACAGGGCTGTAGGCGCCCACTCGCCTGTGGGTGCGCCAACGGACGAGCGACGGGAACCCCTGGGGAGCGGGGTCCCCGTCGTGCTTATGGCGTGAGGACAAGCGCGCATAGAGGATCTGCGATGGGATTATTGATCAGGACGCAGCGTGATGTGGAGACCGTGGTACTTGCGCTCTACGGTCACCTTGATTTTGCCTCCGCGCCCTCTTTAGAGCGAGAACTCCGCCGCGCAGAGTGCACCGGGTTCCAGCGCATCGTGATCGATCTGAGCGGTCTGGAGCTGATTGACGACGCGGGCATCCAAGCGCTCCTGCGACAACAGCAGCGCTTGCTTGACCACGCTCGTCAACTAGCGCTGCTGCGTGGACCGCCGGCCGTCCATTCCGTGTTTGAACGGGCCGCCACCTTCCATCTCTTCTCGTTTGAGTGTGAAGTCGCGGCGAGCGACAGCGCGGGGTATGCCTCCACGGCCAGCTTGGGATCGCTGCAAAGCGTGCTCGACGTCCTTCAGGACTTCGACGACCTCGGTGGCGGGAGCCTTGGACTCGTCGCGTGGGAACTCGGCGTAGAAGAAGGTGCTGTTGCCCCTGCGTGGTCGACCGCAATTGAAGAGGGCTTGATCGAGCCTGCCGGATGGGACATGAACTATGGGGAGGAAATGTGGCGGATCACCGAACGAGGGCGTCAAGCTCGCCAGACCTCTGACCAGCATTTGTCTTAGACGCTCGGACTACATCGCGCGGGTTTGAGAACCCGGCGCAAGCGCGCGCCGCACGCGGGAGCGAGCGCGTTCGCGGTGCTGTACAAGCGCTACCACAAGCCGGCTGCAAGCAGTCCCGCGATAGACAGACGGCTTGAAATGGAAATATCTGATTTCACTCAATTCGGGATCAACTCATAGAGAATTGGCCGGCTCACCGACTCGCCCTCGCGGTACTCCGCACGCTCCCCGTCACCCAGGCGGCGGCCGGCGCCGACGTGTCAAAGCGCACCGTCGAACGCGCCCGCGCCAGCCAGCTAACCGGCCACAGCGCCCGCGCCAAACAAGCCCGCGCAAAACTCACCGACTACGCCGTCACGCAAGCGCGCTCGCAGCTCCGCGCCGCCGGCATCCGCCCGCCGCCCGACCGCGAAGCCCTGCTCGCCACCTGGAACACGCTCTAGCCCCTTCTGGTGCGCATCACCAAGCCTCGTGGTCGTTCCTCGCGTCGACTACTGCTCTTCGATCATTGCGATCGTCTGGTCGGCGTGGCCAAGACCGTCGCTTTTGAGTCGGTGGGTGCTTGCTGGTCGTGTGGAAGCAGCTAGCTGCGTGTGCAATCGTCCGCAGATCGCTGAGCCCTGATCGTCGCTCAATCCGGAACTGTCGCCATCAGCCCATTGCTGCGGCAACCCGGGCTGCTTGTGTGCTTGCGTCACGATCTAGATCTACTACACCCCGCAGGCAGCTCTTTGGAGCAGTGAGCCCACGTCTGCGTTACGACTAGGGCGTCGCAAATGAAGCAGGCAGCGCAAAGACTGGCCAGGAGCCTGTACGCCGCCGGCGCTCGTTACTTCAGTTCTGGCGCCTCAGGCCACGCCGCAGCAATCGCTTACCGCGTCCTTTTCTCGCTCGCTCCTCTGACCGTGGCACTGGTCTCGGTGTTCGGCCTGCTGCTCCAGGACCAAAAGCTGAAGAACGACGTGATCAACAAGATCGCCTCGGCGCTCCCCGTAAAAGGCGAGAACGTGAGCAAGGCGATCGAAAACATCGCTACCCCCGCGAGCGTCGCGGGTCTGGTCAGCCTGGTGGTGCTGGTCTGGGCCGCGTCGGGGATGATGAGCGCGATCCGCTCGGCGCTTCACAGAACCATGGACTCCGAGGAAGACGGCAATGGTGCGGGGCTCAAGATGCTCAAGGGAGTCGCGCGTGGGAAGCTCGTTGACCTCGCGCTCGTGTGCGCAACGGTTCTTCTCGTGCTGGCATCGGTAGGCGTTGCCATGGTCACGCAGTTCGTCAACGGTCTCGTCGCGGACGCGGCGGGCGCGCTCGATCTCAAAGGAAGCGTCGCTCAGGCAGTCGTGTCGAAGCTGCTCTCGCTGCTCCTCTGGACTGGAACTGTGCTCCTGCTCTACCGCCGCGTACCAGCTAAGCGGCCGCGCTTTGCCGATGCGCTTGCCGGTGCAGTGGTCACTGCGTTGCTGCTGCTGGTGATATCACTCGCCGCCGGTTTCCTGTACGGACACGCGACCAAGTGGAGCGTCATCTACGGCTCCCTGACGAGCGTGTTCGTGTTCCTGTATTCGGTCTATCTGTTCGCGTCGGCGGTGCTGTTCGGCGCGGCGTTCACGGTGGAGTGGCCACAACATCGCAAACCGGACCCCTGAGCGGACACGGGCCGAGACCGTTGCCTTGGGCTACAGGCAGCAGCGCTGCAAACGCCTCCGAGCCAGTCGCGTCCGAGACTGCTGGTTGTCGATCGAACCAACACTCTGCGCCTGTTCTGGCAGCAGAACACACATCGTTGTCAAGGCCGGTCGAGGATTGACCCTGCGGCGCCGGTTGAGAATTGACCTCTCGTCGGGGTGCGGCGGCGTTTCACGTAGCGAGCCGCAGGCGAGCGGAGGGAAATGGCGCCGGCGCGGAGCGTGCTGGGGTCAGGCAGCTTCGGCGTTGGTGCGCCCGGGTGGGGGTCCGAGGTCGCGGTCTTTGAGCCGGTAGCTGTCGCCTTTGAGTGAGATGAGCTCGGCGTGGTGGATGAGCCGGTCGACCATTGCGACCGCGGCGGCGTCGTCGCCGAAGATCTCACCCCAGGCCGAGAACGGCTTGTTGGAGGTGACGATCAGGCTGGCTCGTTCGTAGCGCCGGGAGACGAGCATGAACATCAGGCTGGCGGCCTGCGGGTCGAACGGGATGTAGCCGACCTCATCACAGATCAGCAGCGGGATCCGCTCCAGCCGGCGCAGTTCCTCGTCGAGGCGGCCTTGGCGTTGCGCGTCTGCCAGCAGCGCGACCCACTCGGTCGCCGTCTTGAAGATCACCCGCTGGCCGGCCAAGCACGCCCGGATCCCGAGTGCGATCGCGATGTGGCTTCTATGTTTGTCAATGGCAGATGCCGAGGGTGTGCGGTCGTGGGGCTCTTGGGATCGGGGACGCGGGGCCGTTGGCTTCGAGGAGCCGGAAGAGGTGGCGGGCGATGTAGCGCTTGAGACAGCGTTTGATCTCGCGTGGAGTCTTGCCTTGGGCTGCCCGCCGCGCGGCGTAGGCGCGGGTCGCGGGATCGTGTTTGAGGCGGGTGAGCACGATTGTGTGCAGGGCGCAGTTGAGCTGGCGGTCACCGCCGCGGTTGAGGCGGTAGCGGATGGTCTGCCCTGAGGAGGCGGGGATTGGTGCGGCGCCACCGAGCATCGAGAAGGCGGCGTCGCTGCGCAGGCGGCCGGGGTGTGACCAGGAGCAGAACAGCTGCGCGGCGGTGATTGGGCCGACTCCGATCTCGTCCAGCAGCCGCGGCAGGTTGCGCTTGATGAGCTGCTCGATCTCGCTCTCGAGATCGTTGGCCTCGGCCTCGAGGGCCAGGATCCGCCGGGCGGTGTGTCGCAATGCGATCACGGTCGCGCGGTGCTCCGGTGAGTGCGATGGGAGCGTGCGTAGTCGCGCGCAGCGGGCGATGAGCTCGTCGGTGTCTTGGCGTCGGAACCGGTGGCGGAGCTCCTCGCGGGAGGTCACGATCAGCGCCTTGAGGTGATTGATCGCCCGTGTGCGGGCGTGCATCGCTCCCCGACGGGTGACAAGGAGAACTCGGACGGCCTCGCGATCGCCGCGGCGGCGGGGCTGGGCGAGGTGGTTTCGGGAGAGCGCCTCGTGCGCGGCGCGGATCGCGTCGAGCTGGTCGGACTTGGCGCCGTTGCGCCGCGCTGGGCGGACGGGCCGTTCGACTTCCAGAACCGATTCTCCATGGGAGAGCAGGAACGTCGATAACCCCGAGCCGAAGCTGCCGCTGGATTCGATCGCCCACGCCCGCCGGCCCTTAGCGTGCAACTTTCCAAAGCGCAGCAGCCGTTTATAGCCGAAGGCATCGGCCGGCACAGTGTGATCGAGCACCACCGCGCCGGTGCTGGCGGTGACGATTGCTGCCGAGTGCGAGTCGCGGTGCGTGTCCACACCGATGACGTGGTCCACCTGGTCTGCGAGGATGCCCATGCGAGAACCTCCCGTTCAGCGGGGTTTGAGCGAACTGGCTGGTGGTCGACCTGGACTGCCGCGCGGCGAGACTGTGATGGGTCACGCCCCAGAGGAGCGGACATGCTTCTGATGAGGCCAGCAATGCGGCAGCCAGGCCGACGCCGGCGAGAACGGACCGACACCTCCAGGGCTAGGACACCCACGAAGATCGCGGGGTCAATGAGTCTTTGGAGTCAGATCCGCGTCACCGGCGCCAGCCTCGCCGACGCCCAGGATGGCTCTGAGAAGGGAGTCTCACAGTGGGTTTTGCCGGTGCCCGGCGGGCCGAGCAGGATCACGTTCTCCTTGGCGTGCAGGAAGTCGAGCTGGCCGAGGTGCTCGATCACCTGCTTTCGGACCGACCGCTGGAAGGTGAAGTCGAACTCCTCGAGCGTCTTGTGGGCAGGGAAGCGGGCGGCTCGGATCCGCAGCCGGCCACCCGAGGACTCCCGGGAGGAGAGCTCGGTCGACAGCAAGGCCTCGGCGAAGCGCTCATAGCTCCATTCCTCCGCCCGGGCGCGCTCGGCCAGCTTCGGCAGGGCCCGTGCCGCGGCCGGGGCTTTCATCGCCCGGAAAAGGTGGGTGAGCTCCGAGCCGCTGCGGCTCACGCGATCAGCTGGTCATAGACCTCAAGCGGCCGCTGCTCGACCAGAAGGTCGCGACCGTCGCGCTCACCACGGCGATCACGCAACGCCCGAGCATGCTCGAGCGCGGTGATCGTCCGGTTCTTCGCAAAGCACCGCTCATGCCGGCACGCCAACTCGCTCGTGTCCAGCGCAACCGCGGTGATCTCGCGCTGGGTCGCTCGCACCTCGACGCGCCGGCCCACCAGGTTGGGATCCAGCGAGTAGTCGTTGGTGTCAAACCGCAGGTGCGGATCCGGCGGCACCCGGGTCACCCAGCGCCGGTCGACGTCGGGCTCGCGGTCCGGGAGGGGACGCATCACCTCCCGCTCCTCGACCAGCCGGTCGACGGGCCGGGCCCGCAGCGTCTTGTGCGTGCGGGCGTTGGCCTTCTCAAACCAATCGTCGAGCTGCAGCTGGAAGTCCACGTGGTTGGCGAACCGCCGGCCGCACTCGAAGTTGGTCTCCAAGTATCCCTGCAGCCGCTCCACCGCCCCCTTGGCCTGGGGATCCGCCGGCTCGCAGAAATGCCAGCCGACCGGCAGCTGCCCACAGAACGCCGCATAGTCAGCCGTCGGACGGCCGCCGTGGGCGTGCAGACACCCCTCTCGGTCCCACACCATCAACTCCGGCAGCCCGCCGAAAGCCAACAGACAGCGGCTCATCCCCCACAGCACGTCCGGCGCCTCCTTGCTGAAGACCAGTGCGCCCGCGCCCGCGCGCGAGAAGCCCAAGCACGCCACCACCACCCAACCTCGGCGGACCTGGCCGTGGCCGACCGGGACCGGCGCCGAGGGCTCCCACAGATCCCACTGGCAGATCTCGCCCGGCCGATAGACCGTTCGCTGATGCGTCCGCGGCCTGAGGAACAGCGGCCTGACCTCCCGCAGGTAGTCATCCACGATCGTCTTGCCGCCGTCGAACCCCAGCGGCTCGATCAGCTCCCGCACCCTGACGCCGGTCAGCCGCGGATCATCCGCCAAAAGCCGGTGGACCTCGTCCTTGAACCGGTCAAGCTTCGACGAGCGCTCCGGGCACTTGAACGTCGGAGGCTCGCTCGAGCGCAACGCCGAGCGCACCGTGTTGCGCGCCAACCCAGTCTGCCGCGCCAGCTCCTTAATCGGCACGCCCCCCACGAAATGCTCCCGGCGCAGCTCGGCCCACAGCTCCACGTCCAGCACACCTCCTCCTGGCACTCGATCAACATGACCGAGCCAGGCTCACGATCACCCCGGACGCCTCCACCACCGCCCGAGGGGTCAAATCTCAACCGGCGAAGGGGGGTCAGTTTCTCACCGGCGCCGACAATCGTGGTGGGTCGGGCGCTGCTCGTTGTCTTGGCGGAGGGCGCCCTTGTCAGCTCTGGACCGACGCCCAGCCAACGCCCGAATGACCTCGTCCGTTCGCTCGTGAGGCTCGGCTTGTTGTGCCCTGGTTCAGTTCCCGGCGTGAGCGGAGGTGCGCGACATAAGTTGAGCGTTCAGAGTGTCGATTTGATCTAGCACCGGAAGCCGAGCGATGACGTGCTCCGGGCTTCGGAACGCGATGGGCTGACTGGCTTGCGCTTCTAGCCCTAACGGAAGTCTGAATGCCCAGCCACGTACGCTCCTGCGCCGCGCAGATCTCTGTGCAGCCCGGCACCGTCAGGCGATGGCTGCGCGGGACCAGCCGTCGCCGCGGGTCTGCGCGCGCCGGCGTGTGCCAACGCTACTTCCCGGCGAAGCGGTAGAACTGCCTCCGCCGCCGCCTCGCTCGCGGGCGCGACGAGGCCTTCCCCGAGGAACGTTGCGAGCTGGCGGGAGATTGTCCCGGTGCGAACGCGAGACTTATCAGCGCACGATCGCGGGCCCGTTGGTACACCCGGCGCCGGAATCGCCTCTCCCTGTCCCGGGCCTGCTGTAGTGCTTCCCAGCGCCTGAGGGCAAGCTCTAACTCCGGCTTCTGGTCAGCATTGCGGAAGAGCTCAAGCGCACACGGCTCTTCACGATCCGGGGCATTACAACCACGACCAGCAGGACAGCAGAAAGGCACACTGATGGGCTACCCGATTGCCAGCCCGCTACCCGTTCTCCGTGGATGTTGCGATTGCCGGAGCCCGCAAGCCACGGGAGGGCCGCTTCCGCTTTGATCGATTCCGGGCAGCCTGGGTGAGTCGAGGCGCGTCGCGGATCGGTGCCGGCTCGGGATGTGGCATCCCTCACCTCCTTCGGTGAGCAGATGGGCTGATCAGGCTTGCGCCTGGAGGGGCGCGTTCAGGCCGCTCGGCTCAATTGTTGCGGGGCCCCGCGGGTCGGCGCCCTCGCTGTTGCTATTAGCCCTTTGCGGCAGACGGTGGCGTCGAACGACTGAAGGCTGCGAGGAACGCCAGCATTCGTGGCCAGTCGCGAGCACGTGCCTGTTGGTCGGCTTCCGGGTGGTTGTCTGTCAGAACGGTGGGGTTCGTGGGGTCGTAAGGAACAAATGTGCCGACGCTGTGGCCGGCGTTGGCGTATGCGTAAAGCACGTGGCGGTAGTGGTCGTGGGCCGTGTTGAGTCGGGTGATGATCGCGCGCGCGTGGGCGCAGGACGGGAAGATCGTGTCGGCGGTGCCACAGGCCAGAAATACGGGGCCTTGGATGCGCTGCACCGGAATCACAGAGGCCCACGGAACATCACCGAATCCGCTGGCAGATGCGATCGCACGTCCGTGGAAGGTCCAGGCGGGACCGGTGCACCCCGGAAAGGAGCAGATCGCCACAGAGCTCGGGTCCAGCGCGATGACGGAGTCCGCTAGCACCCCTCGCCCAGGGCGGCTGCCGCTCCGAGCCACACCTATCGATCACCGCATTCTCGCAGGGGTCGCTTCGACTCCTTGGGCCTCAGCCTGCTCGTGCCTGAGGCCGCGCTCCGGCTCGGCGTGTGGCATCCGTCACCTCCGTCGGGTGAGCAGATGGATTGCTAGGCCCGACGACCTGGTCAGCGCTATCGGCGCCGGCCGCTCCTACCGCCAGTCGGCCAACCCCATGTTCAAGGTTGGGCCGTAACCCTGCATATGGCTCGCACATATCGGATTCGACAGTCCCCCGCGCGTGGCGGCAGTCCCGCGGACTGTCTTATACCGCCGTCGTGCCAAACCGCTCGGCGCCGAGCTTGGCTTGCGGTTGGAGCTCCGGCGGGAGCCGTTCGCCAAGGGCGGCTTGAGCGAGCGCTCGACCCAGCGCCGGCGCGTGCTTGAACATGTTGTTCCCGGCGATCGCGAGCAGCCCGTCAGCCTCCCACACGCCGATACCGTCTGCACTCCACGGCAGCTCGGTAACCCAGCAGTGGCGGACGTCGATCGGCGTCGGCTTAAGGCCTGGGAGGGCGCGGGCCACGTACGCGGTGGTCCGCTCCTCCGCGTCGGCGAGCGCCCCGGGATCCAACAGGCTTCCGTCGTCATGGATCGGGGTGTCGTGCAGCCCGACCGCGTAGGCGGCGTTGCCAGGCATCGGATCGGCGTAGGCGCCCGGCTCACCGAACGCCCCACTTGAATCGAGCAGGCACGCCAACCGCACCGCCGGGCTCGCGCGAAGCGCGAAGGTGATGCGCACGTGGGCGGATTGCCGTATCGGCAGCGTCAGCCCGGCACCTCGGGCCAGCGCCAAGGTCCCCCGCCCCGCGCATACCACAACCCGAGCGTACTCGCGCGCTACACCCCCGCCCCGCACCTGAACCGTACCGCTGGTGGTCAGGTGTACCGACAGCACCTCCTCGTACACCAACCGGTCTCGGAGCGCTTCGGTCAGCTCGAAGATGATCGCCCGCGCGCGGATCGCGCCCCCGTCCTCGTCGAGGATCACACGCTCAGGCCACGGCGCGAGCAGCGGCAGCCACGCGGCGATCTCCGCCGGCTCGGCCGGGCGCGCCCGCACCCCCGCGTCCTGCATGGCCGCAAGCCGCCTGTGCGCTGCCGCGCCGATCCCCATCACGCCATCGCGCGAGAGAAGCTCCCGGCCGAACCGTTCCTCCCACTCACGCCATAGTCCATGCGCCTCCCGCGCCAACGTGACCAGGCGACGATCATCGTGCGCATGACGGAAGATGCGCGACTCGCCGCCGGACTGGCTATTGCCGGGCGCCCCGCGCTCGAACACCGCAACCGACACGCCCCGCTCCTGCAGGGCGTGCGCAGTCGAGAGACCCACGATCCCCGCCCCGATCACCGCAATCTCCCCCTCAGCAACCACCCGAACCCCACGTCCGAGCATGCACCGCGTTCACGGTGAGAGCGTAGACGGCGTCTGCACCTCGCGCCGGGTCGCTTGCGCCCCGTTGCCGGGTGGTCTCTCGCTAATGCAATTAGCCACGCGATGACCACGACGACGGCTGCTGCTGGGCCAGGGGAACCAGCGCCGCGCCCTGCCTACCGCGCGGAGCGAGACGCTGCAGGGGCGGCGTCGGGATGCTCGTCGCAGTGGCAGAGCAGGTTTGGGCCGGGGCCCGATCGTCGGTAGGCGCTTGACTCTCCAGTCGGTGGAGGCGTGATGATCGGCGACATGATGATCGGCCAGCTCGCAACGCGCACCGGATTGTCGGTGCGGACGCTGCGGTTCTACGCGGATGCGGGTGTGCTGCCCGAGGCCGGGCGCACGGAGTCGGGATATCGGCTATTCGGACCCGACACCGTCGCTCGGGGCCGGCTGGTGCGCACGCTGCGAGAGCTCGGCGTCGGGCTGGACGACGTCAAGCGCGTGCTCAATGCGGAAGCGTCCTTGGCCGACGTTGCCGCGATACACGCGCAGGCCATCGATGCCCACATCCGGACGCTGCGCCTGCAGCGCGCCGTGCTGCGCGCCGTGGCCCGATCAACCGACCCGAAGGAGCTGGAACGCATGACCGACCTGACCACCCTCACCGCCGACGAGCGCCGGCGGATCCTCGACGACTACCTGGACGCCGCCTTCGGCAGCGAGTCCAGCGACGTCGCCGAGCGGCTGCGCACAGGCGCGCCTGAGCTACCCGATGACCCGACCCCCGACCAGGTGGCCGCCTGGGTCGAGCTCGCTGAGTTGCTGCGCGATCCCAACTACATCGCCACCAGCCGCCGGATGGCACAGCGTGCCCTGGCGGAAGGACCCGCTCCCGGCCCTGCCAAGTTCGACGTCGGCAAGGTCGTCGCTGAGCACGCCGGCGCGGCGGTCCGGGCCGGCGTGGATCCCGGTTCCGCCGCGGCGTTGGCCGTGGTCGAGCGTCTGGAGGCGATGGCACCTGATGACCCGGAGGACCGGTACACGGTCGCGGAGCGGATCGAGGCGTTCACCGACCGCCGCATCGCGCGCTACTGGACCCTCGTCGGGATCATCAACGGCTGGCCCCGCGCGCAGGCGCCCGGACACGACGAGATGATCGACGCCTGGGAGTGGTACGCCCGCGCGCTCCGAGCCCATGCATAGCTCATCGCCCCGGTACCCGCGCTGAGCAGGACGCTCGGCGTCGGTTGCGAGATGCTCGTCGCGGAGTGAAGGCAGGTCTTGCTGACGGTGAGCGGAGCCGCCGCAGCGACTCTGCCGACGGCTTGGCCGCTCGATCGGCGCCGCATCGTCTCGCTGACCAGAAGCGTGACCCGCGCAGATGCGATTCGTGCTGACCCTTGCGGAGGAAGTCTCGGCAGGGATAGGGTGCAAGCGCCGATGCTCCACTTCGACGCCTATCTGGAGCGCATCGGTCTTGCGGGGGTCGATTCGCCGACCTGGCAGGCGATCCACCGCGCGCACGTCACGTCGATCCCGTTCGAGAATCTCGATTCGCACCAGGGCATCGCAGTCTCGCTCGAGCAGCAGGACCTCGAGCGTAAGATGGTCGCGGAGCGGCGCGGCGGGTACTGCTTTGAGCACAACCTGCTGCTCGCCTCGGCGCTCGAGCATCTCGGTCTTCAGGTCGAGCCGATGCTCGCCCGCGTTCGCGTCGGCGGCGCGCCCGCTGAGGCCCGTCCCACCGGGCATCTCGTGCTGCGGGTCACCGACGGCGATGGCAAGAAATGGCATGCGGATGTTGGCTTCGGCCTCGGCACGCTGCTCGATCCGATCCCGTTCGGCCCGGACCCGGACACGGTGCACGAGCAGTCAGGCTGGCCCTACCGCGTCGTCGAGGACGGTTCCGAGCTCGTGCTGCAAACGCGCGGCCCGGACGGCTGGTCGGACGTCTACGGGTTTGTGCCGCGTCGAGTTCCGCGGATCGACATCGAAGTGAGCAACTGGTGGATCTGTACCAACCCCCGCTCCCCGTTTGTGTTCGGGCTGATCGCCTCGATCAACCACGACGACGGGCGGCGCGAGGCCATCTCGGACTGGAGCGGACCCCTCCAGGCAATGACCATGACCCCCGACGGCGTAGAGTCGTCCGAGCAGCCCCGGAGCGTGATCCCGGACAAGCTCCAGCAGTTCGGCTTGTTTGGGTTCCAGCTCGGCGAGAACGGACGAGTCCAACGCGACCGGAATAATCAGCTCTGAACCAGACGCCGTAGTGCCACGCCGAGGTCAGAACGGGTCGCTGTCAGTCAGCTGGGCTCAGCCTCCATCTCGCCACGAGCGCGACCGGTGGTCCAACCGCGCCGGTCGTGGGCTTCCCCGCGCTGCAGTCCGCGCATTCCGAGACTGTCGGCCGTTGCGGGAAGATGCCTGTGCGGCAACGAAGGCAGGTCTGCGTCGGCCGTCGCGAGCTGCCCGAGAGTGTGGCTCCTCCACGCCTGAACGGGTCACGCCGAGGCGCTGGCCGCTTCCCACTGAAGGGAGTCACGTAGTCGGCGCAGACGTCGTGGCCGCATTCCGCGACGAGGAGCCGCTTCGCAGCCGAGCCCTACCTGGCCCCTACAGCGGCGAAGCGGCTGCGACGAATCGACTGTGCTGCGCCCGCCGCGCGCCTGGTTGTTCGAATGCGGAAGTCTCGAAGCGGACGATCAGCGGTCGGTCGGTGGCTGCTGTTCGGTGATGGCAGCCGTCTCGGGCATTGGCCCTGGCTGCTGCGTCGGCGCAGGAGGGCGCTCGCGATCGCCTCTCCCGGACGTGGGTCGGACGCAGCCTTCCGAATGCGGCTCAGGTGCCGAGGAGCGCGTCGATGATGAACAACCGCGCCGGATCGGAGCCGTCGTTGATGCCGCGGTGGCGTGGCGCCGCTGGTAGCGCAAACGCCTTGCCCGGCCCGATCACGAGTGGATCGCGACCGTCCTCAAAGTTGTAAGCGATCGTGCCGCTTACGACGAAGCCCGAATGCGGCGTGTCGCACCAGCCCCATCGTCCCGAGCCTGTCGCACCGTCGCCAAACCGGTGCGACGCGGCGACTTCTGCCTGCGCCATCGCTGGAGCCGTATGCCGCGCTGGCCATGGTGGTCACTCGCGGGTGCGCACGGCCTGCCGAGGAAGCTATACCCCGCGCGGGGCACGAACAGTCCGTGCGGCCACCTCTTCCACGGTGGCGGCGTGAATGTCTACGATGTCGTGGACGTCGGGTGCGTAGCCACCGGCCAGCGTGACGCACACAGGGATCCCCTCCCCGCGTAGGATGTCGAGCACGAGGGCGTCGCGGCGGCGCAGGCCGGACTTGGTCAGCGCGAGCGACCCGAGCCGGTCGCCCTCCCACGGATCGGCGCCCGCTAGGTAGAACGCGATGTCGTAGGCGCCGGCGCGCAGCGCGGTCGCCAGCGCGCCGTCGAGCGCCGCGATGTAGGCCGTGTCCGCGGTCCGAGCGGGGAGGTCGACGTCGAGATCGGACGGGATCCGCCGAAACGGGTAGTTACGCGCGCCGTGCAGCGACAGCGTGAATGCGTTGAGGTGATCTGTGAGCAGTTGCGCTGTTCCGTCGCCCTGATGGACATCGCAGTCGACGACCAGGGCGCGGCGCGCGAGGCCGTCGGCGCGCAGCGCGTGGCAGGCGAGGGCGACGTCGTTAAACAGACAGTAACCGCGGGCAAAGTCACGCCCCGCGTGGTGCGAGCCGCCGCCGAGGTTGATCGCCACCCCGGTCCGCAGCGCCTCGTGGCTGGCCAGCACCGTGCCATGCGAGACGCGTCGGCCGCGCTCCACAAGCTCGGGCGACCACGGCAGCCCCAGGCCGCGCTGCTCACGCACGGTCATTTGCCCGCGACGGATGCGGCCCAGCAGGGCCGCGTCCTGCACTCGCGTCAGCGTTGACCAGCGCAGCGGCCCGGCCTCGAGCAGATCCTCAGGCCGGCACACGTCCGTCTCGAGCAGCCGCTCACGCAGCAGCCGGTGCTTGGATACCGGGTAGCGGTGACCCTCGGGCAGCGGAAACGACCAGCGGTCATGAGCCCAGATACGCATCGCCGAGACATTGTGAGACAGACGCACATCCGCCACAGGTCCCGCGTCCCGTCGCCGCGCGACCCCCACCGCGCGGTCGGTCAGCTCCGGTCCGGAGCGCGCGTCGATGATCGGCCGCCCTGGCACGCTGCCCTCGTTGCGGCCGCGACGTTCCGCTCAAGTCTGGGGACCGTAGACGGGTCCGTCTCGCTCCTCGCCAGTGGCAGGCCGCTGCCGGCGAGTAAGGAGTAGCTGCGCGTCCGCCGCGTACCCTGGTTGATTTGTTCGGCAGCCTTGACTTCGTCTACCTACCCAGCCGCGACGTGGCGCGGGACTTGGTGCATTTCACCGATTCGCTGGGGGGGACCTTGGTCTTCGCGATCGAGGCGTTCGGCACTCGAGTGGCAATGGTCAATCTCACCCAGGATCCGCCGGGCGTGCTGCTGGCAGAGCACCTGGAGGGAGATCAACCGGTTCTCGTCTACCGTGTCCCCGACCTTGGGCAGGCGGTCGACGAACTGTGCCGCCGCGGTGTGGAGGTAGCCGCTCGATTCGGGATCCCGCACGGGCCTGGAGTCGAGCTTGCGATGACCGGGCCGCAGCGCATCGCGCTATATGAGCTCACCCGTCCTGAGGCACCCGATCGCCTCGCCGGTCGCCGGGACTTCTAAGTCACTAGACCGCCTTGGACCATCGCTCCCGTTAGACGCTCTGTCCCGGGCTCCGCTTTAGGCGCCCTCCGTGCCGGGACGCGGCGTCCCTCCTTCTGGGTGAGCAGACCGGTTGGTCGGGCTTACGCCTGGAGGGGCGCGTTCAGGCCGCTCGGTTCATTTGTTGCGGGCCACCGCGGGTCGGCGCCCTCGCTGGTGCCATTAGCCCAAAGCGGAAGCGACGCGCAGTCCGGCCGAGCACTGCCAGCTCGACTTGAGAAACCGAGCTGGAGCTTGGCCCTCAGCCGCGGCTCAGCCTGTTGCAGGCGCACCCTGGCCATGAGCCGCCCTAGGGGCCCCGCCGGGCGCGCAACATGCCGGCGGGACCAAGCGCAGCTCGACGGAGGAGCCCTGCCTCTCGCCAGAAGCGGTCAAGCGTGACTGTCCGACCGCGGCCATAAGTTTCCCACGTACTTCTCGTGACAGCGTTGCTAGCTCAACCGGCGCGACTCCCGTTCCGGAGTGGCAAACCGGCCGTACGCGCCGCTGGTACCTTGCGCGCTCGTCGAATCCCGATCTAGCGAGCTGCGGAAAAAGAATGGCGCGTGTGCTGTATCTGCTGTTCGCCGCGGCGGTCGTCGGCGGTGAAGTGGCGTGGGCCGCGATGACGCCTCCGCCTGCAAAGGTGGCTTCGGTCGTCAAGGTGATCCAAACCAGCCACGATCTGGGTCAGGAGCTGGCGCCCGTGGGCGAGCTGCGGTTCAGGAGCAAGCAACCGTCAGGCGTTCCGGTGATCCACATCTCGGACTCGGTGCGCTACCAGCGCATCGTCGGCATCGGCGCGGCCATGACTGACAGCTCCGCGTGGCTCTTGTACACACAGCTGCCGCGGTACCTATTCAAGAAGACGATGGACGCGCTGTTCGGGCCGGGCGGCATCCACCTGGGCTTCATCCGCGTGCCGATGGGGGCCTCGGATTTCAGCGCCGAGGGTTATCCGTATACGTACGACGACCATGCCCCCGGGGGCTCGGACCCTAGCCTGAGGTACTTCTCGATCGGCCACGACCTTCGCTACATCCTGCCCGCCCTTCGCGCAGCGCTGAGACTCAACCCGGCGGCGCAGATCATCGCCACGCCCTGGACTCCGCCGGACTGGATGAAGATCTTCAGCACCTTCGGCAACGCCGACGACGCGTCGTACCTGCTGCCGGCCGATTACGGCGCGCTGGCCAGCTACTTTGTGAAGTTCCTGCGCGGCTACGCACGCGCGAAGGTGCCGGTCGCCGCCGTCACCCCGCAGAACGAACCCGGTCAGGGCACCTGGTATCCCGGGCTGAACCTGTCCGAATGGGACGAGGCCAGCTTCGTGGCGGACTACCTGAAGCCCGCACTGCGGCGCGCGCGGTTGAAGACCGCGATCTTTGGCTACGACTCCACCTGGTCGAACGTCGTTCCTCCCTACGTCAGGGCGCTGCGTACGGGCCCGGCCGGTCAGGACCTCGCGGGGATCGCCTTCCACTGCTACAACGGCACGCCGACCGTGATGAGCACTCTGCACCGCCAGGAGCCGAAGCTCGAGCAATGGGTCACCGAATGCACCACGCAGACTGATCCCACGTGGTTCCCAGCGGAGCTCGAGATCGCGTCGCTTCGCAACTGGGCGAGCGCGGTGGCGCTCTGGAACCTGGCGCTCGATCCGGCAGGCGGTCCAGTGCAAGCGCCGAACACCGCATGCCTCGGGTGCACCGGGGTGGTGACGGTCGACGAGCGCACGCACCAGGTCTCGTTCGGCGTCCCGTACTTCCAGCTCGGACAGGTGAGCAAGTTCCTCAAACCGGGAGCGGTGCGGATCTACTCAAACCACTTCGTCAAGTACTCCGCGGCGGGACCCGGGGCGGGGCTAGACGACGTCGCCTTCCTCAACCCGGACGGGACCGAGGCGCTCGTGGCATACGACAACTCGAGCGCTCCAGCCCGCTTCGCGGTCGTCTGGCACCACCAATCGTTCTTGTACGACCTGCCGGCCGGGGCCATGGTGACCTTCGCCTGGCGCTTGACCGGGCTCACGGGCGAATAGGCCTCTTGCGCTCAGTTTCGTGGGCGTTGGTCGCTGAGCAGAAGGAACGCCACCCTGACCGCCATACGCAGCGCCCTAGCAACCGTCGTCACGCTTGCAGCTGCCGCCGCCTTCGCGATGCTGCCGTCCGCCGCCCGCGCCCTCGACAAACACTGCGCGAATGTGACGTTCGTCAGCCCCTATACCCACAAGGCCGCGACGGCGAGGGTCGCGGTGCGGCGCGGTTCGGTCACCTGCGCTACCGCGTAGCCGATGGACGAGTTCCTAATGGTCGCCGTGGTCGCCTCGACGCCTACAAATGCCGCAGCACGTCTTGCCTCGCACACTCGCTGCCGAGAGCCGTCTTCTCGACAGTCCGTGACAGCTGACCTTCTCTCCTGCATCCCGGAGAAGCAGCAGCGAGGCCCCATCGTTCCTGCTCGATCAGAGGGATAGCCCTGTGTCCGTGGCATTGGCGTTTCGAGGGAACGCTTCTTCGTGAAACGGGGAAGTGTGGCTCGGTACGGTGATCAGGCGTTGGACGGGCTCGCCAGAGGCTTGGGCACCGCTGCCGCCGGATGAGATCCGGCGCGGCGCCCAGTCCGGGCTGGGGGCACGCTGAGTGACGCGCTTTCAGGCGCGGGATTCACAGCCCGTGGCTCAGTAGCGCAGCAGCGCGGCGATTCCGCCGACCTCGCCCAGCAATGGTGACGTCCGGGCCGGGACAGCCGTCACTTCGGCCGAGGTTGCTATCGCGGCCTCCACGGCCCGCTCCCCGAGCAGCTCGATGGGACCATCGAGCAAGGCTGGTGCCGTCGCGCCGGTCGTCGAGAAGTCCTGATCGGGATCGAGTATGAGATGCCCGACTCTCCCGTCGGTTAGCGCGCCGAAGGTCTCTTGAGCTCCGATCGTCGCTGCGCCGCCGGACCGGGCGCGGTCACAGGCAAGCTCGATGAGTGTATTGGCCCGCTTTTTCCAGGCATCCTCGATCAGTGGCTCGATCGCATCGGCGATCACGGCGGGCTCCTCGCCGACCAGGTTGGACTCCGACTCGGCGATCACGCGCCTGCTGACCTCTGCGGGGAGAGCCTCGCGGAACCGCGATGCGACCTGGGTCTGGGAGACGATCACGATGCGCTCCCAGCCCAACGCCTCGAGGCGTTTCGCCGTCTGCGTCGCGGCGGTCTCGAACAGCTGGTCTCGCTGGGCCTCGACCCGCGCGCGGTAGCGCTCTTCATGAGCGGTCGTCTGCAGGCCGCGAGCGGGGCTCCCACCCGCTGAACCACCGTACGGCCGCCAATCCCCGAGGTTCAGCTCGTAGGTCGACTCTGGCGGCTCGGTGGCCTCGGCCTGCTCGATCTGCACTAGTCGCACGAGGTCGCCGCTGACCAGGATCACGCCGGTCCGCGCTCCGCGATCGGCAACGTCGACCAGCGGCAAGATGTACGGCTTGGTGTCAGCAACGACCTTGTCGCCACGGAGCGGCAGCTGCAGGCTGTAGGGCTCGGAGTTCCTCTCGATATCGAGGATCCAGGCGACGCTCCGAGCGCGGCCGGCGGGACTGAGGTCGCTCAACCTCTGCTCGATGTGTCGGCGAACCGCGCGGAAGGCAAGCCGATCCTCGCGGTTATCCCCTGCCTCCAGGCGCTTGCCCACAGCGCTCAAGCCGTTGCGCAGCGCGATCAACCATCCCGGGCTCGTCCCGATGTTCGCCGGGTCCCGCGGGTCGGTGCGCACGTGGACACTGATGACCAAGCGCCTCGCCTCGGCAGTTGCCAAATCTCGTAGGACCTCGTGCGTGAGCACTACTCCACCACACGCTATCGCTCCGCCGGCGCCGTCCGCCGATCGTGTCGAGCGCTCCTCTGTCGCCCCTGCTGCCACCACTGGTCGGCTGCTGCTGCGAGACTCAGCAGGCTGGCTTGCGTGAGCGCGCGTCGGGCGCTGGCGTCTGATCTCGTGGTCGGTGGTTCGTGCCGGCGTGTCGGCCGGAGCGTGCAGTGTTGCTCAGCCAGACCCGCTCAGTGCTCTTGCGCCTGTGAGTCGGCCGCGCGTCCGGTGAGGGAGAGCGGCCTGCGCGGCGGGTCGGCAAGGATGATCTCTCGGCCTAGCTCGAGATCGGGTCCGATGTGGAGGAGTTCGCCGGAAGCGAGCTCTTCCCACCCTAAGTCTTCGTCCATCGGCTCGCTGGCCACCACGACCAGGCGGCGTCGAGATCCCTCAGCCGCGCGCATGCGGAGGGTGCCGTGAGCGCTGTGCTCGTCCAAGGGCTGATTGCCTCGCGGACCACCGGGAACACGCGACAGGAAATAGAGCTGATTGTGCTCGGGATACCGGAACGCCCAGAGATGGCCGGCTGTGGCCAGCAGGAAGTTGAGGCTGTAGAGCGTGATGTCCTGGGCGAGCATCGTGGTCGCGGCGATGATCCCGGCGCGCACATCGCCGTCGTGCTCGCGGATCGCCAGGGTCATCAGGGCAAAGAACCGTTCGGAGTCGGTCTCTCCTTGCACAAGCGCGCGGTCGGCGCCGAGTCGCCGGTCGAGCTCATCGAGATCTGCGACCACACCGTTGTGTGCAAATGCGCGGCCATCAAGGGTGAAGGGATGGGTGTTGGGCTCCGTCACCTCGCCGGTGTCGGCATAGCGGACGTGAGCTAGATAGATCGAGGCATGCATGGCGCGTGCGGCAGCCGCGAACTCTTCGTCGTCGGCAGCGCGGACCGGCGCCCGGACGAGGTCGAGCTCCCCGCCACTGTCGAGCGTTGCCAGCCCGTAGCCATCGGCATTGCGGTGGCTTAGCTCCGCGATCGAGACCGGCGCGTCAAGCAGCCAGAAGGTCGCGTTGACATCGTGCGCTCCCGCGTGAAGCCCGAACAGCCGGCACACGATCGGCTACACACTCCGGAGCGCTATCGCCCTCACGTTCACCAAGGCTCCTCCAAGTGGTGCACGACGACAGGAACGCATCTTCCCACAATCAAGATCGGTCCCGGACGCCCCGATGACGACCAGCCAGTTCGGCTGCGCAGAGCGCGTGACAAAATGTCCCCGTTGTATGGCCCTCTCTTCCTATCTCGTCAACCTGTAGGGCGCGGAAGCGGGATGGGCGGGACGCGGGCCGGCGCGGACGCCGCAGGCGGGGCGCGGGCCGGCGCGGACGCCGCGGGCGTGCGAGCGTCTGCGCCGCCGGTGAGCACGCACACCGCCACCCTGGTGGGACGCGACGGGCGCCGCTACCCGCTCGCCGAGCCGCGCTGGCGGGGTGAGGATGGCTCGCCGCTGATGATTTCGCCGCTGCCGGGCATCGGCGCTGCCGACATCGAGGTGGGGGTGCGCTCACAGTGGCGCTACGCCGCGGCGCTGCCGCTAGAGCTCGATCCCGTCACGCGCGGCGAGGGCCTGACGCCCCTGCTGCCGTTGTTCATCGACGACATCGAGCTGGCCGTCAAACCCGAGTGGTTCAACCCTACGGCCAGCTTCAAGGACCGCGGGACAGCGGTGATGATCGCGCTCCTCGTCCGCCAAGGCGTCAGCGAGATCCTCGAGGACTCAAGCGGCAACGCCGGCGCATCGGTCGCCGCATACGCTGCCGCCGCGGGTATCGATGCCAAGATCCTCGCCCCGGAATCAACTTCGCCGGCCAAGAGGCTCCAGTGCCGGCTGCACGGCGCCGAGATAGAGCTCGTACCCGGACCGCGCCAGGCAACGGCCGACGAGGCGATCCGCCAGTCGGCCGAGCGTTTCTACGCCAGCCACAACTGGCATCCATTCTTCCTCCAAGGCGTCAAGCTGCTGGCCTACGAGATCTGGGAGCAGCTCCACTTCACTGCGCCAGACGCAATTCTCGTGCCCGCCGGCGCAGGCAGCCTGGTGCTCGGCTGCTATCTAGGCTTCGGCGAGCTTGTGCGCGCCGGCAGCATCGACCGCATCCCGCGGCTTTTGGTTGTCCAGCCCCAGAACTGCAGTCCCCTCTACGAGGCCTTCGCCCAGGGAGCCCCGGCCGTGCGGGCCAAGGCATGGAAGCCGACGATCGCCGAGGGGACAGCAATCACGCAGCCCGTCCGCGATTCCGAGGTCCTAGCCGCGGTCCGCGCCTCAGATGGAATGATCGTGGCCGTGCTGGAGGAGGCGATCGCCCCCGCCGTCCGGCGCCTGGCCGCGCGAGGGCTCTATGCCGAGCCGACCAGCGCACTGGTGATCGCGGCGCTTGACCAGCTCCGGGCCCGCGGCGCCATTTCCCCTGGCGAACGTGTCGTCGCGGTGCTGACCGGCTCCGGCCTCAAGGCCGCGCAGGCAATGAGCCACGTTCTAGAAGGCCCTAGCTGATCCCGCGCCAGGGGCGCGGCGAATCAGCGTCCTTATGGTTCGCTCATTCGCCGAGGCTCGGCCGGCGCCCCCGGGACCGGCGCCCGGCCCTCCCCTCCGGACCGGCGCCCGGCCGGCGCCCCCGGGACCGGCGCCCGGCCCTCCCCTCCGGACCGGCGCCCGGCCCTCGCCCCCGGGACAGGCGCCCGCCCTCGCCCCCGGGACCGGCGCCCGGCCCTGGCCCGAACCCGCGTGCCGGGCCGCGGAGCTGAGCGACCAGCACGGTGTCGGCGAGCCTCAGCAGCGGCCGCGCGGCGGCCGAGGCGGGGTCGCCCCCGCCTCCGGTCACCGCCGCGTCGCACCCGCCGGCTCCGGCCACCGCCGGGTCGCGCCCGCCGGCGTGCACGAGCCGCGGAGCGGCCAGCTCGTAGGTCCGGCCCGCGCGCACCAGCTGCCCGCCGCCTGCCGCGAGGAGGTTGCGGACCCAGTCCGACTCCTCGCCGTACAGGACGGCGACGGCGACGGTGTCCCCACGCTTGACGGCCAGGACCGGCGTTCGGTACGCGCGGGCCGTCCGCCGCCCGCGGTGGCAGATGACGGCCCACGGCGGCAGCAACCAGGCGTAGACGCCCTGGATCGGGTTTGTCACGACCCGGTTGAAGCGGGCGAGCCGGCGCGGGAGCTTCAGCGGCATCGCGGAAACGTAGCGCCGGGGGCCATCGGCGGCGAGATCGCTCTTTTGGCGCCGGCCAGCCGTCGACCGCGCGGCTCCTGCTGCTGCGGCGCGAGGCGCTGGAGCTTGCGCTCTACAGCTGGGGCATGTTCCAGCAAAAGATCGAGCAGGCCCAGGACGGCTCCAACCTGCTGGTCCTCAGTCCCCTTCCCCCTCAGTAGCGCCTGAGCCCCGATCGGCGGCGCCTGCCTCGGCAGCGCGCGGCTCATAGCCCTGGCATTCGAGTACCGGCAGGCGCGGGTAGCGCGGGAAGCGCTTCGGCTCCGAGCGCGAGCGGCGACAGAGCGAGAACACCGATCCGCGGGTGTTGCGCACGACCTGCTGGTGTCTACAGGTCTCGCACAGGCCGGCGCCGCTTGCTCGCGCGCCCCCCGGGCCGCTCGCTCGCGCTCCGCCCGACCCGCTCACGCCCTGGTCAGCCGCTCAAGCGCCAGCACAAACGAGCTGTACGGGAGCCCAGTCTGCCGGCCGAGCGCGATCTCGCAGGTGCGGTTCGAGGACAGGCAGGCGTCGAACGACTGCCCCGCGAGCTCGTCGGTCATGTCTCGCAGCGCCGAGGCCGGCAGCTCCGGGTAGATCCACCCCCGGTCGCCGGCCATTCCACAGCACCCGCTCGACGCGGGCACCACGACCTCGTCGGCCAGTGCCGAGGCCACCGCCGTCAGCTTGCCTCTCAGCCCGAGGTGCGACGCCGAGCAGTTCGTGTGCACCACCACGCGCCTCAGCCGGCGCTCGAGCCCCAGATCCGGGAGCAGGCGGTCGTGGACCCAGGCGATCGAGTCGACGACCTCAACGCCTTGGACCCCGATCTCGCGCTCGAGGCCGTGCGCGCAGGAGCTGGCGTCGATCACGATCGGCAGCCGGCCGCTATCGCTCCAGCGCCGCAGCGCGGCCGAGACCCGCTCGGCCATCACTTCGTGTCCCCGCTCGTAGCCCTTCGAGCTCCAGGGCGTCCCGCAGCAGTGCCCCGAGATGTCGTCAGGGATCCACAGCGGCTTGCCGGCCCGCGCCGACAACGCGACGAGCGCCTCGGGCAGCGTCGGGCGCGGCTCGCTCCGGCGCGGGTTGCCGAAGATGCGGTTGATGCAGGCCGGAAGGTAGACGGCGGCGGCCCCCGCCCGTGCGGTTCGCGGCAGGCGCGCCGGCGCGGCCGGCGGGAGGCTCTCCGACACGGCCTTGGCCGAATCCGACCACCGAGCGAGCGCCGCCGTCGGCCGGCGTCCCAGCTTCACTCCCAGGCGCGCCGCTCGCTCGAGCACCCCGTAGCGCCGCGCCGCCAGTGCCGCGAGGGCCTCTTCCCGCGGCGAGTGCCGGCTGTGGCGGAGGTCCTTGACCAGCTTGCCGGTGTCGATGGCCACGGGGCAGGCCATGGAGCACGAGCCGTCTGCGGCGCAAGTGTCGACCGCGTCGTAGCCGTAGTCGGCCTCGAGGGCCGCAAGCACCGCCGAGCCCGCCGGTTGGCGCGCCATCTCCCGCCGGATCACGATCCGCTGGCGAGGCGTCGTGGTCACGTTGCGCGACGGGCAGACCGGCTCGCAGAACCCGCATTCGATGCACTTGGTGACCGTCTCCTCGATCTCCGGCGTCGACTTCAGCGACTGCAGGTGGACTTCAGGGTCGTCGTTGAGGACGATCCCGGGCGCCAGCACCCCGTCCGGGTCTGCCATGCGCTTGACGCGCCACATGAGCTCAGTCGCCTCGGGGCCCCATTCCCGCTCGACGAAGGGGGCCATGTTGAGGCCGGTGCCGTGCTCGGCCTTCAGCGAGCCGTCGTACTTGCCGACGATCAGCTCCACCAGCTCGTGCATGAACGCGTCGTAGCGCTCCAGATCCGCGCGCTGGCCGAAGTTCGGCGTCAGCTGGAAGTGCAGGTTCCCGGCCGAGGCGTGACCCGCGAGGCCCGGTAGGAAGTCGTGCTTTGAGAGCAGCGCCTGGAGGTCCTTGGCCACCTCCGCCACGCGCGCCGGCGGCACGCAGATGTCCTCGTGGATCAGCTGCACGCCGGGCGGGCGCACCGCGGCCAGCAGCCCAGCCAACCCCTCGCGGACGTGCCACACCATCTCAATCTCCTGCGCGTCTCGAGAGAAGCGCGGCTCCTCGATCAGCGCACGCCCCTCGAGAATCCCGAGCGCTTGGCGCTCGGGCTCGTCGAGGTCTCCGGGGGCCTCCGCGCGAAGCTCGATCAGCAGCGCGGCCGAGTTGTGCGGCAGATCCTTCCAGCGCTCCGGCGTGCCCGGCATGTGGTGGGCGGCGGCGATCAACGTCGGCGCAACCATCAGCTCCGTCGCGGTCGCACCCAGCTCCACGAGCGGCCCGACCGCGTCGCAGGCGGAGTCGATGTCCTCGAACAACGCCAGCGCCAGCGCAGTGTGCGGTCCAAGCCGCACCGTCTCGAACACGGCTTCGGCGATGAACGCCAGCGTTCCCTCCGAGCCGATGATCAGCCGGCGAAAGATCTCCAGCGGCTCGTCGGCGTCGAGGAAAGCGCACAGCCGATAGCCGGTCGTGTTCTTGATCTCGAATTTGCGCCTGACCCGATCCGAGAGCTCGGCGTCCGCGCGCAGCTCGTCACGGATCTGCTCGAGTCCCCGGGCCAGCTCGGGCGCCCCGCGCCGGAAGCTCTCAGCCGCGTCGGGCGCGGCGGTATCGATCACCAGGCCCGAGGGCAACACGAAGGTCATCGACCTCACGGTGCGGTAGGAGTCGGCGACCACGCCGCACCGCATCCCCCCGGAGTTGTTGGCGATCACGCCGCCGACGCACGCGATCTCCGTGCTCGCAGGGTCGGGACCGAGCCTGCGCCCGTAGCGCGCGAGCGCGCGGTTGACCCGTCCCAGCAGGGTCCCCGGGCCGACTCGGACAGCGCGCCCCTCCTCTTCGATCCGGATCCGCTGCCAGTGCCGGCGCACGTCGACCAGCACCGAATCGGTCTGGGATTGTCCATTTAATGAGGTACCGGCCGCACGGAGGACGAGCGGGGTGCCGTTCCGTCGGGCGAACTGGAGCAGCTTCACGATATCGGCGGTGTCATGCGCCATCACGACCGCCTTGGGGATCTTTCGGTACGCGCTGGCGTCCGAGGCGTAGGCGACGAGGTCGATTGCCCGACCCAGCACCCGCTCCGAGCCCAACAGGCTCTCCAGCTCACTGCGCAGCGGCTCGGGTGTGCCGGCGGCGACCCATTCGGCGGCGCGGTCGCTCGCCGGCTGGTGGTGCTCGGTTGCCAGTGTGTCTGCCGCTATTCGAACCACATCCCGGTGGCGACCGGCGCCTGTACGAGCCGCGGTCCCTGCTCCTCGCCAATCGTCTCACGCAGGGCCTCGGTAAGTTCGTCGCGCCCACTTGCCGTCCGCGAGGGGACGCCGTAGGCGCTGGCCACCGCGGCGACATCGAGGTCGGGCAGATCGAGACCGGGCACGCCCGAGGCCTGCTCGAAGCTCGCAAACCATTTGAGGATCATGTACTCGTCGTTGCGTAGCACGAGGAACGTGACCGGCAGCTTGTAGGCCGCCGCCGTCCACAGCGCGGTGATGCCGTACTGCGCCGAGCCTTCGCCCAGTATGCACACCACCGGACGGTCAGGCTCGGCGAGCTGCACGCCGACCGCGGCGGCGATCCCGAAGCCGAGCCCGCCGCTCGCCGAGAAGTAGTAGCTACCGGGGCGCGAGAGCCTCAGCCGATGGCGGAGCGCCATCGTCGAGGACGGCGCTTCGAGCACGGCGATGCCGTCCTCGGGCCATGCGTCGCGTAGCGCGGCCATCGCCTCCGATCCTGACATGGGATCGGCGTGGGGCGGCTCGCCGGGCTCTGAAAGCCGCTCAGGCGCCGCACGATCCGACTCGCCGACGAGCCCCGTCAGCGCCCGAAGCGCAAGCGCTACCTCACCGACGATCGCCTCCCCCATCGGCGCGCGCGCGGCCTCGCCTGGATCGCTGGTGAGCAGCACCAGGGTCGCGCCCTCGGGCAACAGCCTGCCGGGAATGTAGGGGTAGTACGGGAACACCGAGGAGCCCGCGACCAGCACCAGGTCGTGCCCCTTGAGCGTGTCCGAGACCGCACCGATCGCAAACGGCAGGATGCCACGAAATGCCGCGTGGCTCTCGGGAAAACCGATCCTGCTGCCACCGGTGGCGGGCGAGGCCCATACCGGCAGCCGCTGCCTCTCGGCCAACATCACGGCCGCGTCGAAGCCGCCGCTCGCGTCGACGTCCGGCCCGGCGATGAGCACCGGATTGCTCGCGGCCTCGAGGCGGCGGGCCAAGTCCTCGAGCGCCGTCCGGTCGGGGCCGGCCGGTGCGGTGACGCTGCGTGCAAGCGTGTTAGCAGCCAGGTCGGGGTCGGCCTCAGCCTCCCAGTCGTCCATTGGGACCGACACGAACGTCGGGCCCCTGGGCGGCAGCGTCGCGTAGTGGATCGCCCGCCCGATCGCGTAGGGGACGTCTTGCGCCCGCGCCGGCTCATGGCCCCACTTGACGTACGGCCGGGGTGCGGCGACGGCATCACGATTGACCAGACTTGCCTCGATCGCGATGTGCGCCCGCACCTGCTGACCGGCCGTGATCACCAGGGGAGACTTGTTCGCCTGGGCGTTGAAGATGCCCCCGACCGCGTTGCCGACGCCAGGGGCGGTATGAAGGTTGACGTGCGTCGGGCGCCCGCTCGCTTGGGCGAAGCCGTCGGCCATGCCCACCACGGCCAGCTCCTGGAGGCCCAGCACGTAGCGGAAGTCCTCGGGGAAGTCGCGCAACATCGGCAGCTCGGTCGATCCAGGGTTGCCGAAGATGGTCCTCATGCCGTGAGCGCGGAACAGCTCGAACGTGGCTTCCTGGACGGTCTGCATCAGTGCTTCGGCGCCTCGCTCGAGCGCTGCCCGCCAGCCTAGCCCACGGCCATCATGGACGGCTGCCCGTCCAGGTAGAGCTCGCCGCGATCGGCCTTCTCCACCAGCGACGCCGGAGGCTCGAAGCGCTCCCCGTAGCGTGCCGCCAGCTCCCTGGCACGGGCCACGAACGCCATCGGCCCGTTGCCCTCGGTGGGGTGCTCGTAACCGTTGATGTACTGAAGCACGCCGCCCGTCCAGCCCGGAAAGCCGATTCCCAGAATCGAGCCGACGTTGGCGTCGGCGACCGTCTCGATCACGCCCTCGTCGAGACACTTGACGGACTCGATCGACTCGGCGAACAGCATTCGCTCCCCGAGGTCCTTGAGCGAGACCGTGGCGGGATCGTCTACGGGTGGGAACGCGTCGCGCAGCCCCTTCCACAGCCCGGTGCGCTTGCCCTCCGCGTAGTCGTAGAACCCTCGGCCCTCGAGCCGGCCGGGACGGTCGAACTCGTCGAGCATGCGGTCGATCACCTGCTCGGCGGGATGCTCGGTCCATTGACCGCCGCTCCCGACTACGGCGTTGCGTGACGCGTCGCGGATCTTGCGCATCAGCTTCATGTTCAGCTCGTCGGAGAGCTGAAGCACCGGCGCCGGGTAGCCGGCCTGTGAGGATGCCTGCTCGATGCTAGGAGCTGGAACGCCCTCGAGCAGCATGGCGATCCCTTCGTTGATGAACGTGCCGATCACCCGGCTGGTGAAAAAGCCGCGGCTGTCGTTGACCACGATCGGGGTTTTGTTGATCTGCTTGGCCAGATCGAGCGCCCGATACACGGTCTGCTCCGAGGTCTTCTGGCCCTTGATGATCTCCAGCAACGGCATCTTGTCCACGGGGCTGAAGAAGTGAAGCCCGATGAAGTCCTCGGGGCGCGCGACGTTGTCGGCCAGTCCGGTGATCGGCAGCGTCGAGGTGTTGGAGCCCAGCAGCGCGTCGGTTGAGAGGTGCGGCTCGATCTCCGCGAACACCTGCTCCTTGACCGCGGGGTCCTCGAAGACGGCCTCGATCACGAGATCACAGCCGGCGGCGTCGGATGGCTCGGCAGTGGGGTGAATGCGCGCCAGCAGCGCGTCGGCCTGCTCCTGGGTCGAGCGTCCGCGCTGGAGCGCCTTCTCGACCAGGCCGACCGAGTGTTGCTTGCCCTTCTCGGCAGCTTCCAAGGACACGTCCTTCAATACGACCTCGACACCTGCTTTCGCCGACACATAGGCGATCGCGGCTCCCATCATGCCGGCGCCGAGCACGACGATCCTGTGTGACCGCCATGGCTCGATCTCATCGGGCCGACCGCGCGAGCCGCCAACCGACTGGAGGTCGAAGAAGAACGCCTGAATCATGTTCTTGGCCACCTGACTCGTGACCAGGTCGACGAAGTAGCGACCCTCGACCTCGAACGCGTTGTCGATGTCAAGCTGCGCGCTCTCCACAGCCGCGGCCATGATGTGGTGCGGCGCCGGGTAGTTCGACCCCTTCAGCTGCTTTCTGAGGTTGGCCGGGAAGGCCGGCAGGTTCATCGCCAGCGACGGGGTCGAGGGCGTGCCGCCGGGAATCTTGTAGCCCTCGCGATCCCATGGCTGGACGGCCTCGGGGGTTGCCTCGATCCAGGCCTTGGCCGCCGGCAGCAGGTCGTCTGTGCCGGGGACGATCTCGTCGACCAGGCCTAGCTCCTTGGCCTTGGCCGGACGGTGCCGCTGGCCCTGCAGCAGTGCCTCCATCAGGGCGCCCGCGATCCCCAGCAGGCGCACGGTCCGCACGACGCCGCCGGCGCCGGGCAGCAGCCCGAGCTGCACTTCGGGGAACCCGACGACGGCTTTTGAGTCGTCGACGATCACGCGGTGGTGACAGGCCAGGCAGATCTCGAGACCGCCGCCCAGCGCCGCGCCGTTGATCGCCGCAACGACTGGCTTGCCGAGCGTCTCCAGCGCCCGCAGCCGCGCTTTATTGGCCCGAACCATGTCTGCGATCTGCTCGGCGTCCTCCTTGCGCGCACGGCGCAGGTCATTCAGGTCGCCGCCGGCGAAGAAGGTGTTCTTGGCGGAGGTGATGACGACGCCCTTGATCTCCTCCTTCTCTGACTGGAGGCGATCGAGCGTCTCGCCGAACGAGGTCATGAACGCCTCGTTCATCGTGTTGGCCGACTGATCAGGGTCGTCGAGGGTCAGCAGGA
Source organism: uncultured Actinomycetes bacterium (assembly GCA_963830405.1). Taxonomy (GTDB): domain Bacteria; phylum Actinomycetota; class Thermoleophilia; order Solirubrobacterales; family Solirubrobacteraceae; genus Palsa-465. The sequence continues at coordinate 470,169 of CAWHMB010000002.1, read as the reverse complement.
CGACGCCGTCGGCGTCTTTCTGCCAGCGGATCGTGCCGCTCATCGAACGGCCTCAACGACCGTCGCGATGCCCATGCCGCCGCCCACGCAGAGCGTCGCCAGGCCATAGCGACCGCCGGTGCGGTGAAGCTCGTCGATCAACGTGCCCAGGATCATCGCGCCGGTGGCACCGAGCGGATGCCCCATCGCGATCGCGCCGCCGTTGACGTTCACCTTCTCCATGTCCAGCCCAATGTCCTTGACGAAGCGCAGCACCACCGCCGCAAACGCCTCGTTGATCTCGACCAGATCAAGGTCGTCTACGGTCAGCCCCGCCCTCTCCAGAGCCTTGCGCGAGGCGGGCGCCGGCCCGGTGAGCATGATCGTGGGGTCGGCGCCGGACAGCGCCGTGGCCAAGACCTTGGCCCTGGGTGTCATTCCCAACTCGTCGCCAGCACGTTCGTTGCCGATCGCCAAGAGCGCCGCTCCGTCGACGATCCCTGAGGAGTTTCCGGCGGTGTGCACGTGGTTGATCTTCTCCACCCAGTGGTACTTCTGGAGCGCGACGGCGTCAAAGCCACCGATGTCGCCGATCGCCTCGAACGACGGCTTCAGCCCGGCGAGCGACTCGACGGTCGTGCCCGGACGGATGTGCTCGTCGTGGTCGAGGATCACCTGGCCATTGAGGTCCTCGACCGGGATGACCTGTTCCGAGAACTTGCCCTCTGCTTGCGCGTTGGCGGCGCGCTCCTGCGAGCGGGCGGCGAACGCGTCGACCTCCTCGCGGCTGAACTCCTCGATCGTCGCGATCAGATCGGCGCCGATCCCCTGCGGCACGAAGTAGGTGTCGTAGTTGGTCTCAGGGTCAATGGCCATCGCGCCGCCGTCGGAACCCATCGGCACGCGCGACATCGACTCGACGCCGCCGGCGAACACGAGGTCCTCCCAGCCGGAGGCCACCTTCTGGGCGGCGACGTTGACGGCCTCGAGACCCGAGGCGCAGAAGCGGTTCAGCTGTACACCGGCGACGGAGTCCGGAAGCCCGGCCTTCAGCGCGGCGGCCTTGGCGATGTCCATCCCCTGATCGCCGACCGGCGTGACGCACCCCAGTACGACATCGTCGACCCGCTTGGGATCGAGCTTGGCGTTGCGCGAGAGCATCTCGTGCACCAGCCCGACCACGAGATCGATGGGCTTGGTCGTGTGAAGCGACCCGTTGACCTTGCCCCTGCCGCGGGGCGTCCGGATCGCGTCGAACACAAGCGCTTCTGTCATCTTGGCTCCTGACTCGGGACCCGCCCGCCGGTCCTGCCGCACACCACATGGCCACCGGCCCGGGCGGCTGTTGGCAGCTTGCCAATAAAGATAGCCGGGGCGCCTGTGGACCCGGTCCTCGCTGAGACATCATGCCTATCAAGAGATGACTGCCACTCCGCTCCCCGCCGACGACGAGCTTCCCGGCTTGGTGGTCGGTCCCGACTCGCTCACCTGGCAGTTCGGCTCGGACGTGCGGCTATCGCTCACGATGCTCTACCCGCTGCTGCTGCAGGTCGCCCACCCGACCGTGGGAGCCGGCGTGCGGGATTTCTCCGACTTCGAGCAGCGCCCGTGGAACCGTCTCTTCGGCACGCTGGACTACCTGCTTGTCCTGCAATACGGCGGCCAGGACGCGGTGGCGACGGGACGCCGGCTGTGGAATCTGCACAAGGCCTTCAAAGGGGTCAGGCCCGATGGCGCGCGCTACTGCGCGCTCGAGCCGGGCGCCTGGGCCTGGGTCCACGCCACGCTGCTCGACGCCTACGTCTCGGGCCATGCCCGCTTCGGGCGTCCGATGCGCCGGGATCAGGTCGAGCGGTTCTACGGCGAGTACGTGGGCCTGGGCCGGTTGGTTGGAGTCCGGGATGGCGAGTTGCCGCCGAGCTGGAGTGAATTCAAGGACTACTTCGACCACGTGGTTTGCGACGATCTGAGGCACACCGAGTCGGTCGATCGAGTGCTGCACGCGGTAAGAGCCGTAGTCCTCCCCGAGCTCCCCCTCGTAGCGGAGGTCGCCTGGAAGGCGCTGCGCCTGCCGGTCAAACGCGCGTTCTATGTCTGCGGCGTGGGGCTGCTGCCTGCTGTGCTTCGCCGCCGGCTCGGCATTGGTTGGGGCCCGCGTGAGCAGCTCGAGTTCCGCGCGATCGGCGTAGCCAGCCGGAGCCTGACGCCGGTGCTGCCCGAAGCTCTGAAGGTCTCCGGGCCGGCGCAGCTGCGATGGCGCCGCGAGGCGATCGCCCGCGGACCGCTCGGCTCCCGCGGCGCCTTCGTTCCTTGCCCTCACACCTTCTAGCCTGGCTTCAACGCCGGTCGTCGGGCGCGCGGTCGCCCCATCCTCCTGGACAAAACTATACTTTGTAAAGCATGAGTACCTTCCGCCGTCTGCTTGGCTTCCTGAGGCCCTACCGCAGGGCAGTGGCGTGGTCGTTCGTGCTCGCCAGCGGCGCGATGGGGATGACCGTTCTGATCCCCTACCTCACCGGCCGCGCGATCGACGCAATCCGCATACATGGCCGCCACGACCTGGTCATGTGGGCCATCGCCATCGGGATCGCCGGCGTGGCTCGTCTTGGGCTGAGCGCCAGCAGGCGGCTGATCGCTGGCCGGGTCTCGCTCGGCGTCGAGCTCGACCTCCGCAATCGCCTCTACGAGCAGCTTCAGCGCTTGGAGCTCTCCTTCTTCGACCACCAGCAGACCGGGCAGCTGATGTCGCGGGCCACCGTCGACTTGCAGTCGGTGCGCTTCTTCCTCGGCTACGGCCTGATCTTCATTGGCCAGTCGGCGGTGACCATCCTGCTCGCCGGGGTGGCGATGTTCGCGCTCCGGCCGACGCTGGCGGCGCTGGCGCTGGCGCCGGTCCCGTTCGTGATCCTGATTGCTCGCACGTATGGCACGCGCGCGCGGCCGGCGCTGCAGGAGGCCCAGCAGCGGATCGCAGAGCTGACCGCGGAGGCGGAAGAGAACGTCTCCGGCGTACGTGTCGTGAAGGCCTTCGCGCAGGAACAGCGGCAGCTGCGTCGCTTCCAGCATTCCGTGCAGCGGGTCTTCGATCAGCAGCTCTGCGCCACACGGATCCAGGCCAAGTTCGGGCCGATGATCAGCTTCCTGCCCAATCTCGGGTTGGCCGCGATCCTGCTCCTCGGCGGTCGCGAGGTGATCGACGGCTCGCTCACGTTGGGTCAGTTCACAGCCTTCTACGCCTACCTGCTGATGCTGATCTCGCCGATGCGGACGCTCGGCTACATGCTGAGTGCCGCGCAGCGCTCGACCGCGTCCGGCGCCCGCATCTTTCAGATACTCGACCGCGCGCCGCGGATGACGGCTCCCGCGGACCCGCCGCCGCTGCCGGCCGGCAACGGGCATGTGCGGATGCGCGGCGTCTCGCTGACATTCGACGGCGCGCCGTCGCCTGCCCTGTCGGGCATCGACCTCGAGGTCCCGCCGGGCCGGACGGTGGCCCTCGTAGGCGCCATGGGCTCGGGCAAGACGGCGCTCGTCTCACTGCTGCCCAGGCTGTATGACGTGAGCGCCGGAAGGGTGGAGATCGACGGCGCGGACGTCCGGACCGTCGACCCGGTCAACCTTCGACAGGCGATTGCGCTCGCAGGAGACGATCCGTTCCTGTTCTCCACCACCGTTCACGAGAACATCGCCTACGCGCGCCCCGACGCCACCCGCTCCGAAGTCGAGGAGGCCGCCCGCGCCGCGCGCGCCGATGAGTTCATAGGCCGGCTGCCCGACGGCTACGACACGCTGATCGGTGAGCGCGGGCTGACGCTCTCAGGCGGCCAGCGTCAGCGGATCGGCATCGCCCGAGCCGTCCTCGCCAACCCCAGGATCCTGATTCTCGACGACGCATCCTCGTCGGTCGACGCCTCGACCGAGCAGGAGATCAAGACCGCGCTGAGATCGGTGATGGCCGGACGGACGACGTTCATCATCGCCCACCGCCTTTCGACGATCTCGCTGGCCGACGAGATCGTGGTGCTCGAGTGGGGCCGGATCGTCGCGCGCGGCGATCATCAACAGCTCCTCGCGCGCTCGGACATGTACCGCGAGATCGTCGAAAAGGGGATGCCCGATCAGGTCTTCCTGACGGAGAACGAGGCCGAGGCGGTGGGCCTGTGAGCTGGTTATTGACACGGTTGCGAGCGACCGGTGGACGGGGCCGCAAGCTCCGCGGTCTCGCCAAGATCATGGCGCCGTACCGCTGGCGCGTCTTGGCCATGTTCCTCTCGCTGGTGGCAGCCACGGGCGCCGCGCTGGCACCTGCCCCGCTCGCCAAGCTGGCGATCGACGACGGCATCCAGCGTCATGATGTCGCCGCGCTCGATGTGATCGTGCTGGCCTTCCTGGGCTCGGCGGTCGTCTACGGCGTGGCCTCGTACCTCCAGACCTACCTCGTGGGCTGGGTCGGCCAGCGCGCGCTCCAGGATCTGCGCGTCAAGCTCTTCACCCATCTGCAGTCGCTGTCAATCGGCTTTTACTCGCGCAACAGGGCCGGCGTGATCATCTCGCGCATCACCAACGACGTTGAGGCGCTCGACCAGCTGGTCGAAGACGGCATGGCCACGCTGTTCCAATCGGGCCTGACGCTGATCGGCGTCGTGGTGATCCTGGTGGTACTGAACTGGCATCTGGCACTGCTGACCTTCATCGCGCTGCCGCTGCTGGCCGTCGGCGCGCTGGCGTTTCGGATCGCCTCGGCCGACGCCTACAGGATCACCCGCGAGAAGATCGCATCGATCACCGGCTACCTCCAGGAGACGCTGTCGGGCATCAGGGTGGTGCGTGCCTTCGGGCAGGAGCCGCGGCACATCGCCCAATTCCGCCAGCTCAACGAAGAGAACCGCCAAGCGAACATGAAGACCGTCCGCCTGAACGCCGCCTACTTCCCCGCCGTGGAGTTCCTGTCCGCGCTGGTGACGGTCGAAATCCTCATTATCGGCGGCATCGAGGCGATCACCGGGCACACCTCAACGGGCGTGGTGTTCGCGTTCATCGCCGCGCTGAATAACTTCTTCGACCCCATCCAGCAGCTCTCGCAGCTTTACACCACCTACCAGTCGGGGATGGCGGCGCTCGACAAGATCTTCGAGCTGATGGATGAGCGGCCCGAGCTGGCGGATGCGCCCGACGCGGTGTCGCTCGAGACGATCCGTGGCGAGCTGCGCTTCGAGCACGTATCCCTTTGCTATGGCGACCCGTCGGCCCGGGAAGCCGCCTGGGCGCTGCGCGACATCGATCTGGTTATTCCGGCCGGCCAAACCGTGGCGCTGGTGGGCGAGACCGGCGCGGGCAAGTCCACGTTCGCCAAGCTCGTCTCACGCTTCTACGACCCGACCGAGGGCCGGGTGCTGATCGACGGCCACGACCTGCGCTCGGTGGCCGCGCACTCGCTTCGCTCGCAGATGGGCATCGTTCCCCAGGAGGGCTTTCTGTTCTCGGGCACCGTGCGCGAGAACGTCGCGTTCGGTCGCCCCGGCGCCTCGGACGCCGAGATACGGCAGGCCGCGCACGCGGTCGGCGCTGAGGAGTTCATCTCGCGCCTCGAGCACGGCTATGACACGCAGGTCGGAGAGCGCGGGGTCCAGCTCTCCGCCGGCCAGCGGCAGCTGATCGCCTTCGCTCGGGCGCTGGTCGCCGACCCGCGGATCCTGCTTCTGGACGAGGCCACCTCTAACGTCGATGTTCATACCGAGGGGCTGATCGAGCAAGGACTGCGGCGCCTGGTGGCCGGGCGCACGGCGATCATCATCGCGCACCGGCTCTCGACGATCCGCCACGCGGGCCGGATCATCGTGCTCGAGCACGGGCGGATCGTCGAGCAGGGCACCCATGAAGAGCTCTTGGATGCGGGGGGCCGCTACTGGAGCCTGTACCGCGACTGGGCCGAACAGGCGGCGGCTTAAGTGTCGCCCGATTTGGCGAGCCCGGATGGCGAGCAGGGCGAGCGCGGAACGGCGGCTTAAGTGTCGGTTGTAGTCAGCGGGCTGGCGGTGACGGCTGTCAAGGGCACGCGCCTGCGGCCGGTGTCTGAAATCCACCTTGAGCGCCACGGCGCAGAGGGCGATCGCCGCTTCTATGTCATCGACGAGCGCGATCGGATGGTCAACGGCAAGCACCTCGGGGACCTCCAAACCGTAGTAGCCGACTATCAGCCCCTCGATCGCCGGCTGTCGTTGACTCTGCCCGACGGTCGGGTTGTAGAGGACCGCGTGGCCCACGGGCCCGCGGTCCAGACCGGGTTCTACTCTCGGCCCCGCGCGGCGACACTGGTGGAAGGGCCTTTCTCGCGAGCGCTATCCGAGCTGTGTGGCCAACCGCTCCGTGTAGTCGAAGCCGATGGCGACAGCGGTGCTCTCGACAGAGGGCGCGGCGGTGCCGCCAGCCTAATCTCCAAGGCCTCGCTCGCCCGCCTGGCGTCAGCGGCCGGCGTTCAGCAGGTCGACGCCCGCCGCTTCCGCATGTTGATCGAGGTCGACGGCGTCGGCGCCCACGCCGAGGACGCCTGGGTGGGGAGCCGCAGGCGCGTGGGCCGGGCGTTGATCGACTGGGGCGGTCACGTTGGGCGCTGCCTGATCACCAGCCGGGATCCCGAGAGCGGACGCATAGACCTGCCCACGCTCGACGTACTGCGCGGCTACCGGGACGGCTCTGAGGCCACCGAGCCGCTCCCTTTCGGGATCTACGGCTCGGTGATCAAGCCGGGAGCGGTCCGCGTCGGCGATCTGGTGGAGTCGGCCTGAGGTCCTGGGCACGATCTGTTGAAGCGTCGCCGGTAGTCTGAGCGCCCGTGGGCGCCGAGCGCGTGCGGATCGAGGTAGCTGATCACGTAGCGGTGGTGACGCTCGCGCGTCCGGACAAGCACAACGCGCTGGACGTGGCGATGTTCGAGGCCATCATCGACGCCGCGACGCGCGTCGCGAGCGAGCCAGGCGTGCGCTCGGTGGTCTTACACGGCGAAGGCCCAAGCTTTTGCTCAGGCCTCGACATCGAGAGCGTCATGGCGGCCGACCAGGGGCTGGACGGCCTCGTGAGCCGCCTGGAGGACGGCGTGCCGAACTGGTTTCAGCGCGCCGCGTACGACTGGATCAACATGCCGGTGCCGGTGATCGCCGCCGTTCACGGCGCGTGCTTCGGAGGCGGCCTGCAGATCGCGCTCGCGGCGGACGTAAGGATCGCGGCCCCCGACGCGCGGCTATCGGTGATGGAGGTCAACTGGGGGCTGATTCCCGACATGTCGATCACCCGCACGCTCCCCCGCCTGGTGGGGATCGACGTCGCCAAGGAGCTGACATACACCGGCCGCGTGATCAGCGGCACCCAGGCCGACGCGCTGAGGCTGGTCACCAGGGTGGATCACGATCCGCTCGGCGCCGCACGGGGGCTGGCTAGAGAGATTGCCGCCAGGTCCCCCGACGCCGTCCGCGGCGCGAAGCGCCTGTATGACCACGCATGGACCGGCTCGGCCGAGGAGACACTGTCGCTCGAGGCCAGCACTCAGCTTCGGCTGATCGGCTCGCGAAATCAGCTCGCGGCCGTTGCCGCGAGGATGACGCGGCAGCCGCCCGAGTTCATCGATCCGAGCTGACCGGCTGAGCGCGAGCGCCTCCAAGCGCGAACGGCGCACACCTTAGTCACGCCCGGCGGCGGGTCGCGGTTCCTGCGCGGGTCCCGGTTCCTGCAACGACGCCATCTTCAGTGCACGAGCTGGTCGCCTTTGCGCAGCTTCTGGCCGAATAAGCGATGCGATTTTCGCCAGCCGGCGCGATGCCCCTCTTGCCCGTCCGTAATTGTGCCGAAAAGCAGTGCACTAGCCAACCAAATAGTCGGGAGACATATCTTGAGGTTCGCGTGCAGGGGAATATTCGCGATGGCGGCAGCGGTTGTCTCGCTGCTCGTCGTCACCGGTACGGCGAGCGCCGCTAGCTCGCCATTTGGCTGTCGCGCGTCCGTGGCGCGCGTGAGCCTGTTCGGCGGCACGGTGCTTGAGCCCGTGATCGCCAACCCAGCGGGCGCCCCATGCGCCAGCGACGACCACGGTCTGAACTCCATCTCGGTTCCCAACCCCGTAACCCCGCTCGTCACCGCTGGACCGGTGTCGGCGGAGACGGACTCGTCCTCATCGCCTGTTGGCGCCGGCGCGGTGGCCAACGTCCAAGGGGTCTCGATTCCCACGGGCGCCGGCACCCTCACTATTCCGGCCGCCGCCGCTGTGGCAACCTACGCCTGCGTCAACGGCAGCCCAGCTGCCAGCGGCTACTCGACGCTTAACGTTCTCTACCTAAATGGTGCGCCCGTTGCGTTCACACCAAACCAGGCGCTAGATCTCGGCCTCGGCGTCTCCGTGACCGCCGACGAGCAGATCCAGACGGGCAGCTCTCTGACCGAGCGCGTGCTCGAGGTAAACATAGCCGGGGTGGCAGACATCGTCGTGGGCGAAGCGCAGGTGTCGCAGAACGCCTCTAACCCCTGCGCCGGCAGTTCCGGCGGCGGCGGCGGCGGCTCCGGCGGCGGCGGCGGCGGCTCCGGCGGTGGCGGTGGCTCCGGCTCCGGCGGTGGCTCCGGCGGTGGCGGCGGCTTCAGCATCTGCCCCGCGGGCTCGGTCTACAACCCAGCGCACCAGTTCTGTGAAATCGACCTGCCGGGCGGCGGTTTCATCTTCATCAGTGCGCCGTTCGCGGGACCGACGGGCGGCACCGTTATGTCGCTCGCCGAGGCGCGTAGGTACTACCACAGCGCCTGCCTGTACGGGTCTGGTCCCGATTGGGCGCTCGTAGGCACAAACGGGCCGGATCACATCAACGGCACCAAGCATGCCGAGCGGATCCTGGGTCTGGCCGGCAACGACGTCATCAACGGCGGCGGTGGCAGTGACTGCATCGACGGCGGAGCTGGCAAGGACCGCATCTACGAAGCGGACGGCAACGCCCGCGTCTACGGGAACACGGGGAACGACCAGATCCACGTTCGCAACGGCAACGACCACGTGTGGGGCGGCCGGGGCAAGAACACGATCTCGGCCGGTCGCGGTAACGACTACCTGTGGGCGGGCCCGGGCGTCAACGTAATCTACGTCGACAACGGTCCCAAGCACGTCTACGCAGGCGGCAGCGGCGGCCGGGTGTACGCGCCCGGCGCGCGGGACGCCGTGTACTGCAAGTCTCGGCGTGACGTGGTCAACGTCAACATGTACGCCGCCGGCTTCGCGGCGAAGCACGGCTGCGTGGTGGTGCATCCGCTGCGCCCAGCCAAGCTGTAGGCCTCGGCTGAAAAAAAGGTCCCTCGCCCAAGTGGCGAGGGACCTCATAGCCTGATTGTGAACGGGTCCCTCGCCATAAGGCGGGGGACCTTGTCACGTAGGTCGCGCGTGGGTCGGACGGACGATCGCCAGGCCCGCCTATACTTGCGCTTCTCCGATCGACGAAAGCGTCCCGATCGAACCCGTCACTGCGGGGTAGTCCAGCGGCAGCGACGCCCGGCTCTGGACCGGGAGACGGAGGTTCGAGTCCTCCCCCCGCAGCTCGCTCAGCGCGCGCGGTGTTAGCGCCGCGTTGTCGCTCGCGCCGCCGCGCTAGCGCCGCGCGCCGTTGGTCGCGAACTGTGGCGTGATGTCCTGTTCGAGCCCTGGGTCGAGGATCAGCAGCACCTGGTCGCCGGCTTGGATCACCGAGTCCGCTTTGGGAACGAACCCGGATCCCCCTCGCAGCACGGAGATGATCAGCGACCCGTCGGGGAGGACCACGTCCTGAACCCGGCGTCCGGCCGCGGTGGAACCGTGTCCCACCTCTAGCTCGATGATCTCGAGCCGCTCCTCCTCGAGCGCAAGCAGCTGGACAAAGCCATATTCCGGGACTTCGTGTTCGATCAGCCGCAGGATCAGGTCGGTGGCCGAGACCGCCGGCTGTACGCCCAGCAGCTTGAAGTGCTGCAGGTTCCGGGGGTTGTTCACACGCGCGACGATCCGCTGCACGCCGTACTTCTCCTTCGCCATCTGGCAGATGAGGATGTTGTCCTCGTCGTCGCCGGTGACGGCGATGACCAGGTCGGCACGCTGGATGCCGGCACGCTCCAAGACCCAGAGCTCAGTCGCGTCCCCGTAGGAGGCGGCGTGCTCGAGCTCCTCCTCAACGATCCGAAACCGGCGGTGGTCGGACTCGATCAGGGTCACCTCTTGATCCTTGGCTATCAGCTCGCGCGCCAGGTTCCAACCGACCTTGCCGGCTCCCGCGACGATCACATACATGTTCATTCCCGCTCTCTCGTAGCTATTCCGCGAGCGCCGCTCGAGTGGCTTGGTCGATCGCTTCCTGCGTTGGGCAGATCGTGTGAAGACCCTGCTCTGCATACCACGCCGCCCGTCCGGGGTCGGCTACCCGCACGACGACACGCGGAACCTTGAACCGACGCTGGGCAATTTGCGAGATCACCAGGTTCGTGTTGTCTCCGCTGGTGGCGGCAAGGAAAACATCGGCGTCCTCAATCCCGGCCTCGATCAGACCATCGATCTCGAGCGCCGTGCCGACGGTGAAGCGGCCGCCGGAGTCCTCCCAGGTGATCGACTGGTCCTTATCGAGCTGTTCGTGGGAGAGCGGATCGGAGTCGAGCACCGACACCTCGTGACCAGCGGCGAGCGCACGCTTGGCGACCGCCGACCCCACACGACCCGCACCCACTATCAGGATGAACACGATCGGGACTTTAGCTTTGGCACACGCATCGATGCTTTCTGAGCGCCCCCCAGCACGGTAGCCTCGTTGATATGAGCCCACGGTTGCGGCGCAGCCTTCACGAGGGGGGCCACAAGTTAGACATCGACGAGTCGACGCAATTCGGCGACGAGGCCCGACGTGGTAAAGGAGGCTGGCGCCGGGCGCTGCCCTACGCGCTCACACGCTAAACCCTGGGAGCCCAGGAGGTCGAGAAGCCCCCTCCCCGGATTTTCGAGGCCGAGCGCGACGTTGTCCCTCAGGCGGGGCTGGCGGCGTTGGCAATCGCCGCTCTCGGCGTCGTCTTCGGGGACATCGGGACAAGCCCGCTCTACACCGAACAGGTCGTGTTCACCCAGCACCGGGCGGCCGCGCAGACAACGGTGGCCGGGGTCTACGGAGTGGTCTCGCTGATCTTCTGGTCGCTCGTGATCGTCATGTCGTCCCTGTCCGCCGGCGTGATCATGCGGGCCCACAACCGCGGCGATGGCGGGGTCCTGGCGCTCACAGCGCTGATCCGTCGCTGCAAGCCGGCCCACGGAGTGCTGCTCGTAATACTCGGAATCTTCGGCGCGTCGCTGTTCCTCGGAGACGGCATGATCACGCCGGCAATCTCGGTGCTGTCGGCAGTCGAGGGCTTGAAGGTCGCAACGCCCGGCGTGGGGCACCTCGTGATGCCGATCGCGCTTGCGATCCTGATGACGCTGTTCCTGATCCAGCGCTGGGGCACCGGCGCAGTCGGCGCCCTGTTCGGGCCAGTGATGGTCGTGTGGTTCACGGTGCTGGCAATCCTCGGCATCCACGAAGTCGCCCAGCACCCGGGAGTTTTCGAGGGCCTGTCGCCCACGTATGGAGTCCGGTTTCTTGTCGGCCATGGCGGCGCCGCCTTTCTAACGCTCGGCAGCATCGTGTTGGCGGTGACGGGGGCTGAGGCGCTGTACGCCGATCGGGGGCACTTCGGGACTGCGCCGATCCGGATCTCCTGGTTCGCCGTCGTGTTCCCCGGCGTGCTGCTGTGCGACCTTGGTCAGGCGGCGCTGATCCTCTCGCATCCGGAACGATTCGAAATCCGTCCTTCCTGCTCGTTCCGCACTGGGGTCGCTTCGCGATGGTCTTCCTCGCGAGCGCGCGACGATCATCGCCTTCTCAAGCGGTGATCTCAGGGTCGTACTCGGTGGCCAAACAGGCCGTCCAGCTGGGCTTTCTGCCGCGGCTGAAGATCACGAACACCTCGAAGGAGGCGGGACAGATATACGTGCCCGCGGTCAACTGGGCGCTGGCGATCGGTGTGGCTGCGCTCGTGCTCGGCTCTCAGCGCGCGTCGAGGCTCGCCGAGATCTACGGCGTGGCAGTCACAGGAACCTTCATCCTCGATACGGTGCTGTTCCTGGTCGTCGGGCGCGCGATGTGGGCGGTATCGAAGTGGAAGCTAGCCGTCCTGGGAGCCCTGTGGATCGGCGGGTCGCGTGCTTCACAGCCAATCTTGCGAAGGGGAGCACGGGGCGCGGCTTCCCTCCTGCTCGGCTGCGATCTCTCGTGACGATCTCGTGGCGCCGGCGCCAGATGCGTCACGCGCATCCGAACCGAGAAGTGGCGATCACTCGAGGAGTTCCTCGACAGCCTCGCGACGCGAGAGCCGCCGCTCCGGAGGGTTCCGGGTACCGCCATCTTCCCCAACCCCCGGCGCACACCACTCCGCTTGCCATGCGCGCGGAGGTCGAGCATACGCAGCCCTGCACGAGAAGGTGGTGATCGTCTCAATCGAGCCGGTGAGCGTCCCGCACGTCGACCGCGAGGACCGATTCGTGATAACCCGCATGGGGAAGGGCCTCTTTCGCGTCTTTCACCTGGTAGACCGGATCGGCTATCGCGACACCCCGAACATCCCCGAGGCGCTCGCGCTCGCACGCAAGCTCGGCCTGCTCGAGCGCAACCTCGACATCGAGCACGCCTCCTACTTCGTCTCCCGCATCACGATCACCCCGACCGACGCACCAAGCATGAGGCACTGGCGCAAGAAGCTTTCGTCACCATGTCGCTGCGCCAGTATGCGCGCGCGACGGTTCGATGAACAGCAGTGTGTTGAGGATGAACGTCCCGGTCACCGTCTGTCGCGTCGACCGACGCCGACATGTCGCCCCACCGGGCGGACGTGTTGCGGGATCAAGACCAGCGCCGGATTCGACGCCAATTCCGAGGATCCAATTGACGACTACCCATCGGCCTCGGCGTATCTGTCCTTCTGGCATCTCGAGGTGTGGGCGATCCGCCGGGGCAAGAAGCCGAGCTGGGACCGCCTGCTGCGCGACCGAGAACGACCCCGTGATCGCGCCCTGGGACCGGCGACGATCGCATCGCGGCCGTTGCCGAGCTAATCGAGTTCCTGATCGCTGCAGCCGTGGTGGACGGCTCGCCGCGACCAGCCGTTGGCGTGCAGCTCAGGCCGAGAGCCGGGCCAGGCTCGCGCGGGCGCGAGAACGTAGAGGCGACGCTCCTCGCGGAGGTCGCCTCGGCGATTCTCGCCGGGAACAACTTGGTCGCGCAGCTGCACAGCATCGGGGAGCGCGTCGCGAATGCGACCGGCGCGGGCAGCGCCCGTGTGGCCCTCGAGCCGGAGCCGGCTCCGCCTGGCGATCAGATCGTCGGCGACTTGCGCACCCGCGAGCACGACGCTCAGCTCCATATTGACCGAGCCTTGCGGGACGCCGACGACGTCCAGCGCCGGCTGAGCCGCTGGGCCGCTGATCGACCGCGCTCGAGCGCGTGCGCCTGGCAGAACAGGCGGCGGAAACCGAGGCGGACGCCGAGCCGAGAGCGCACGCACGGCGACCTGCACGCGATCGCCCATGAACTGCGCTCCCCGCTCGGCGATCACCGCTGCGACCTCCGGGCTGCGGGCTGCGGGCGTTACCGGGGCCGAGCGCGCAGAGCTTCACGAGGTGATCGATGCAGAGGCGAAGCGCTTGGCGCGCATGGTCGATGACCTGCTCGACATTTCGAAGATCGAGGCTGGCGCGGTGTCACCGCAGCCCGACTGGTGCGACCTCCGTGACGTCGTCGCGTCGGCTGCCGCTCACGTGCGGGCCGACAATCCGATCGAGTTCGCGCTGGAGGACGAGTTGCCGCTGGTGAGGGCCGATCCAGCTCAGCTAGACCGAGGTTTCTCGATCCTGATCGAGAATGCCATGAAGTTCTCTTCACCATCACCGCGTCAGTGCAACTCGACACAGCCCAGGGCGACGATGCCGTCAGCGCCGGACCGAAACAGAACACAGGATCGCGAGCGAGATCGGTCCCAGTGTTCGAGCCCTTCTTCCGCGGTCCAGGCGCGCCCGGCTCGGGATCAGGACTAGGCCTTGCCATTTGCCGCGGGTTCGTAGAGGCGAACGGTGGCGCGATCTCCGTGGCGTCGAATCCTGGGCACGGAACGACGTTTGCAGTCAGCTTCCCGGTCGTGCTCCAGCCGGTGACGATGGCGTGAGCGCACCGCGGGTCCTGGTCGTCGATGACGAGCGCCACATCGTGCGTGCGCTCAAAATCGTTCTGCGCAGCGCGGGGTACGCCGTCGAGGCTGCAGAGACGAAGGCGGACGCCCTTGTGTCGCTGGCGGCGCACCCTCCGGATGCGCTGGTCCTCGACTTAGTGCTACCGGACGGCCAGGGCGTGGAGATCTGCACGGATGTCCGGCGCTGGAGCGGTCTTCCAATTCTGGTCCTGTCGGCCGTGGGGGACGAGCGCGAGAAAGTGCGGGCGCTCGACGCGGGTGCCGATGATTACGTCACCAAGCCGTTCGGAGCCGACGAGCTGCTGGCCAGGTGCGAGCTGCGCTGCGCCGGTCGTCGAGCCACGGTGTCAGCCCGTCGAGCTTGCGGATGATGATCGACCTGGCGGAGCGGCGAGTGCTCGTCGCCGGAAGAAGATTCACCTGACGCCGAAGAATTCGACTTGGTCCGCGCCCTGGCACAGCATCGCGGGCGCCTTGTGACGCATGATCAGTTGCTTCAGGAGGTCTGGGGACCGGAGTACGGGGAGGAGACTCACTACCTACGCGTGCACATCGCGCACATCCGCGCGAAGCTCGAGCTCGACGCCGCGCGCCCGCAGTATCTGATCACCGAGCCGGGCGTTGGCTATCGGCTCCGCGACCAAGGGAATTAACGCTTTCTCTACGCCGAACGCCATGATCCTTCGCTCGTCGCCGCGGTCTACCGTCGGATGCATGATGGCCCGCGTACGTCGGTCATGAGAACAACGGACGCCACACGCTGCACGACGCGGCCCACAAGCTCGATGTCGCTGAGTTAAGTGATGCCGTCACGGTTTCGCGCGGTACCACCCACCCGCACCACCGAGTCCTGCACGAGGCCGCGCACAAGCTTGACATCCCAGCGCTTTCCGAGGCCTCCAAGCCCGCTCCACGAAGCTTCGAGGCCGACCGTGACGTCGTCGCGCGGGCTGGTCGCTCGGTCCTGATCCTCGGTGCGCTGGGCATCGTCTACGGGGACATCGGCACCAGCCCTCTGTACAGCGAGACGATGATCATCAGCGACCAGAGATCAGCGAACGTCACACCAGCTGGGTAGATGGCGTCGCCCCGGCGATGTTCTGGGCGTGATGATCGGCGTGTCGATCAGTATGCTGGCTTCATCATGCGCGCCCACAACCGCGGCGACGGCGGGATCATGGCGCTGGCTGCGCTTCATACAGCGCAATCGGCTTGCAACCGGCGCGGCCCTGGTCACGCTGGGGATCTTCGGCGCCGGGCTGTTCTTCGGGGACGGGATCATCACGCCCACGATCTCGGTGCTGGGTGCCGTGCAGGGCATCAACGTCGCCACTCCGACGCTGACGCACCTGGTCGTGCCGCTGTCGGTTGGCATTCTGATTGGACTTTTTGTGCTCCAGCGCTACGGGTCGGGCACGATCGGCCGGCTGTTCGGCCCCGTGAAGATGAACTGCTTCGGCGTACAGCGTCCTGGACTCGTTCCGATGTCGCCGTCGACGACGCCCAGCGCCCCTAGCCGAGCTCGATCCGGCTGCATGGGCGACCACGCGTCGCGCCCCTCGTCGCTCGCTGCCGCCAGGGTGGCCGAAGGGCCGCCACGCGTCCGAGGCACTTCGGCGCCACCTGCCAGTTCGCATGGTTCAAGCTTGTGCGGCCGCGCTGATGCTCAACTATCTTGGCCAGGGGGTGTGGATCGTCCACCTACCCCCTGGCGTCGCATGCCTCGGGCTTCAACCCGTTCTTCCAGTGGCGCCGCACTCCTGCTGTGGCCGCTTGTGGTGCCGGCCACCTTCGCGACGATCTCGCTTCGCAGGCGGCGATCTCCGGCTCGTTCTCCGTCGCGCGCCAGGCCGTCCAACTGGGTTTCCTGCCGCGGCTGAAGATCAGGCATACCTCCGAGCAAGAAGGGCAGATCTATGTCCCGATCGTCAACTGGGGACTGTGCATCGGCGTCGTGGCGTTGACGGTCGTGTTCCGGTCCGCCACCAAGCTCGGAGACATCTACGGCGTTGCGGTCACCGGGACGTTCATCCTCAACACGGCGCTGTTCATAGCGGTGGCTCACCTGCTGTGGCACAAGCCAAAATGGAAGCTCGCGCCGCTGGCCGTCTTGTTCCTGGCCGTCGAGGTGGCGTTCTTCAGCTCTAACATCGCCAAGATCGACCACGGGGCGTGGTTGTCGCTGGTGATTGGGGCGATCATCTCGATCGTCATGATCACCTGGCGCCGCGGGCAGGTGATTGTGACGCGCAACCGGACTGAGAAAGAAGGGTCGCTGGGGGAGTTCCTCGACGGCCTCGCGCAGATCGAACCGCCCGTACTCAGGGTGCCCGGCACCGCCATCTTCCCCAACCCGGGCAAAGCGACGACGCCGCTCGCGCTCCGCGGCATGGTTGAGCATTCGCATGCATTGCACGAGAAAGTCGTGATCGTCTCAATCGAGCCGGTCAGCGTCCCGCACGTCGACCGCGAGGATCGGTTCGTCGTCACCTGTATAGGCCACGGCGTGTTCCAGGTCTTTCACGTCGTGGATCGGATCGGCTATCAGGACCGCCTGAACATCCCCGAGGCGCTCGCCCTGGCGCGCAAGCTCGGCCTGCTCGAGCGTAACCTTGACCTCGAGCACGCCTCCTACTTCGTCTCCCGCATCACGATCACGCCGACCGATGCGCCAGGCATGAGACGGTGGCGGAAGGACCTTTTCGTCATGCTGGCACGCAACGCCGCCAGCCCGGTGGACGCGTTTGGATTACCGAGCGGCCGCACAGTGATGATGGGCTCGCACGTGCTGGTCTGACGCACCAGGGAGCGCGGGCCGAGCAGGTCTCCGAGGGAGGCGCGAGCGACGGAGACCAGAGAAGAGGTCCCTCAGCGCTGGGCCCCCCGGTCGCTAGCGCTTGCGTCTAGGTGATGATCGGGATGATCAGCAGCGCCACGATGTTGGCGACCTTGATCATCGGGTTGATGGCAGGACCCGCTGTGTCCTTGTATGGGTCGCCGACGGTGTCGCCGGTGACGGCCGCCGCGTGGGCTTCGGACCCCTTGCCGCCGTACGCGCCGTCCTCGATCAGCTTCTTGGCGTTGTCCCACGCGCCGCCGCCGGAGGTCATCGAGATCGCCACGAATAGCCCGACGACGATCACTCCGATCAAGAGCCCGCCGAGCGCCTGGACGCTGATCAGCCCGACGATCAGGGTGATGACGATCGGAATCAACGACGGGATGATCATCTCCCGCTGCGCGGCTCGGGTCACCAGCGCCACGGCAACGCCGTATTCGGGCTGCTCGGTTCCCTCCATGATTCCCGGCTTCTCCCGGAACTGGCGCCGGACCTCCTCGACCACGGCGCCGCCTGCGCGTCCCACCGACTGCATCGCCAGGGACACGAACAGGTACACCATCAGGCCGCCGATCAGCAGCCCGATCAAGACCGCCGGGCTCGAGATCGAGAAGTTGTACGCGTGGGGCAACTCGCGCTCGAAGGCGTTGAACAGGACCAGCGCGGCGAGCGCCGCCGAGCCGATCGCATACCCCTTGGTCACGGCCTTGGTCGTGTTGCCCACGGCGTCCAGCGGGTCTGTGACGTTGCGGACCTCCTCCGGCAAGTCGGCCATCTCAGCGATGCCGCCGGCGTTGTCGGTGATCGGCCCGAAGGCATCGAGCGCCACGATCAGCCCGGTGAGCGACAGCTGGGCCATCACCGCAATGCCGATCCCGTAGATGCCATTGCTGCCGCCGCCCGCAAGCTTCCAAGCGCCGAGGATTCCCATGGCGATCACGATCGCCGGCGGAGCCGTGGACTGGTAACCCTGGGCGAGGCCCTGGATGATGTTCGTGGCGTGGCCGGTCTGCGAGGCCCGCGCAGTGCTCTTGACCGGCCAGAAGCGGGTCGATGTGAAGTAGTCGGTGATCACGAACAAGCAGGCCGTGATTGCTACGCCGATCAGGGCGCAGAGATAGAACTTCCACCAATGGGGAGCCGCGCCGCCGCCTTTGAGAGTGACCCCGTGCATCATCCAGTAGGTCAGCGGGATGAACGCCAGCGCCGCGAGCCCACCGGAGACGATCAGCCCCTGATACAGCGCCCGCTCGACATTGCCCACGCGCGAGCGGACGGCGAACGTGCCGATGATCGAGGCGATGATCGAGACCGCACCCAGCACCAGCGGGTACAGCGCCACTTCGGTCACCTGGTTGAACAGCAGCACGCCGAGCAGCATCACCGCCACCGCGGTGACCGCGTAGGTCTCGAACAGGTCGGCCGCCATGCCGGCGCAGTCGCCGACGTTGTCGCCCACGTTGTCGGCGATCACAGCGGGGTTGCGAGGGTCATCCTCGGGGATCCCGGCCTCGATCTTGCCCACCAGGTCGGCCCCCACGTCGGCGGCCTTGGTGAAGATGCCGCCGCCGAGGCGGGCGAACACGGAAATCAGAGAGCCCCCGAAGCCGAGTCCGATGAGCGCGTCGACCGCATGACGCGTCGACTCACCCGCGATCCAGGTGAGGATCCCGTAGTAGCCGGCCAACCCGAGCAGCGCCAGCCCCACCACGAGCAGGCCCGTGACCGAACCGCCTCTGAAGGCCACCGACAGCGCCGGGGCGATGCCGCCGCGGGCCGACTCTGCCACGCGCGCGTTGGCGCGTACGGACATGTTCATGCCGATGTAACCGGCCGCGGCGGAGAGGATGCCGCCGATCGCGAAGCCGATCGCCACGCGGATGTTCTGAACCGGTATCAACAGCACGAACACCACCACGCCGACGCCGGCGATGATCAGGTATTGGCGGTTGAGATAGGCGCCGGCGCCTTCCTGCACCGCCGCCGAGATCGTGCGCATGCGCTCGTTGCCGGGCGAGAGGGCGAGAAGCTGGCGCGAGGTGAGGATGCCGTAGACGACGGCTGCCGCGGCGCACACAAGGGCCACGATGACGCCATGGTGCGTCAGGAAGCTGGACAAGAAAAGATCCTCCGGAAGCCTTGGCTGTAAGGGCGCGCGTTTGGCGCCGCCAACACTGAAAACGGCCGCCACCAGTGCACCGGGCGGAGGCCGAAGATGGGTGAGTGTAGCTGACGGCGCGCGCTTCGGGACCCA
Source organism: uncultured Actinomycetes bacterium (assembly GCA_963830405.1). GTDB lineage: Bacteria > Actinomycetota > Thermoleophilia > Solirubrobacterales > Solirubrobacteraceae > Palsa-465. Next base: position 450,844 of record CAWHMB010000002.1, on the reverse strand, counting down.
CCGAGCGGAAGCGCTAGGTCGCCGGCAGCAGCGCTGTGCGGCTGCCGAAGTTAGCCGCTACTGCCCTGGTACCCACAGCCGGCCGCTGCGTTGGGCGGGGCCCTGTCCCTCGCCTTGCGCCGGCTGGTCCTGGGCCGGACTTTGCGGCTCGCGCTGGCGCTCCGCTGCCTCGGCCTGGCCCCCTTCGGCGGTGCCGGTCGAGGACCCCGAAGACCCGCCGATCTTCACGAACGCCAGCTGCAGCTGCGACAGCGCGTCTCTGATCGGTGAGGCGTGCTGCGGTGACGAGCGCTCGATCAGCGGCATCATGGCGCGAATCGTCTCGATCGCCAGTCGTACCTGCTCGAGGTCTCGCTCGTCCTCGGTGCCTGCCGAGAGACCGGTGCGGCGCATGCCGAGGTTCACCAGGGAAACGACTTGCTCCAGCAGCACCTGCTCTACGCGGATCTTCTTGATCTCGGCCTCGTAGGCGGCGCGGAGCTCCTCCTCGCTGGGCTGCCCGCGTGCCTCACCGGTTGGCGGTCGTGACTCCTCGGCGCTCATCTGTTCACCTCCACGGGACTTCCAGGTAATCAGCATACGTCTCCCGCGTCGCGGCGATCGTAGCTGCGTACGTGTCGGGCAAGCTCATCCCTGAAGCGAGCATCCGCCGCTGGCGCTGCGCTCCATTGAGGTCCGGAAGGACGACCTCTAGATCGAGTTCGGCTCGCACCGGCGCCGTCCATTCGAGCAGTCTCTGCGCCGCGATCTGCGCCGGATAGCGCTCCCGGCGGTCGAGGTCGATCAGCTCGCCGTCCAACCCATAGCGCAGCGCCCTCCAGACATTTTCCTCGATCAGTCGCCGTGGGTGCTGGGCGAAGTGGAGTCCAGCGTCGATGTCCCTGGCCGCCTGCGCCACGCAGGCGACGATCAGCCCCGCTAGCGCCTCCGATTCCGTGGCTGTCTGCTGCGCGTCGCAGATTCTCACTTCCACGGTCCCGTAAGCGAAGTGGGGCCGGATCGACCACCAGACTTGCGTGTACTCCACGATCGACTCGGTATCGATCAGCAGGCCGATGTAGTCCGCGAACTGATCCCAGTCGCCGAACCAGTCGGGCACGCCGCAGCGCGGGAAGCTCTTGGTGAAGATCTGGGTGCGGGCGGAGTGAAGCCCGGAGTCACGGCCGTCGAGGAACGGCGAGTTGGCGGAGATCGCCAGCAGTTGCGGCAGCACGGGTCGTAGCCGGTCGCAGACGCGGACCGCGCGGTCGGCGCCCCGGACACCGACGTGCACGTGCAGCGAGAACGTGTTGTTGCGCCACGCGACGTACTTGAGTCCCTCCTCCACACGCCGGTAATGATCGGTCTCGAGGACGTGCTGCTGGCGATAGTCCGACCATGGATGTGTGCCGGTGGCCCCAAGGGCCACCGCGTGCTCGGCCGCGAGCATGAACAGGCGCCGCCTGCGCTCCCGCTGCGCCGCGATCGCCTCGCTCAGATGCTCGCCGCGGCCGGAGCGAATCTCGATCTCCGAGGAGATCAGCTCACCGGTGATTGCGTCGCCCAGCACCGGATCGTCGGCGGCCGCGGCGCGCAGCTCCTCGAAGCGCTGGACCAGTCCGAGGTCCGACGGGTCGAGCAGCGCGAACTCCTCCTCGATGCCCACTGTGAAATCGGTGGAGTCATCGAGGCCCGCGCGCGCGGCGTCGAGGTCGAGCGTGCCACCCATGGTTGGCCGGAATCAGGTGAGGTAGAAGTACAGGGCGTAGAGGAGATCGACCGCCGGGCTCGAGGTGTGCACGGTGACCTCGGGCGGGACGTGGATCAGCGCGTCGGAGTAATTGAAGATGATCTTGACCCCGGCGTCCGCGACCTCGTCGGCCAGCCGCTGGGCCGCCGCTGACGGCACTGCGAGCACCGCGACCACGATCTCCTGGTCTTCTATCACCTGCCGCAGCTCGTGCTTGGGGCGCACCTGCAGGTGGCCGATACTGGTCCCCAGCTTGCGCTCGTCGGTATCGAACACCGCCACCACTCGGAAGCCGTGGTCGGCGAAGATGTCCGAGGTGGCGATCGCAGTGCCGAGGTGGCCGGCGCCGAACAGCGCGATGTTGTGCTGCCCGGAGGTACGCAGGATCTTTCGGATCTGCGTCACGAGCGAATCGACGTTGTAGCCCACGCCGCGCTTGCCGAACTTCCCGAACCCGGAGAGGTCGCGCCTGATCTGGGTCGAGTTCACATGTGTGTAGTCGGCGAGCTCCTGTGAGGAGATCGTTTGCTTGCCCATCTTCCGCGCCTGGGTCAAAACCTGCAGGTAGCGCGAGAGCCTCGCTGCCACCCCCAATGAAAGCTTCTCCCCCGGCTTTTCGATGCCAGACTGAGCGATGCCGGGATCGCGGCCGACCGTGTAGCTCATTCCGCCCCCACTGTACACAGCGCCCGCTCCAGCTCAGGCTCGTCGACGATCAGCTCGAACGCCTCGGTGCCATCGATCGTTACGACCGGAATCCGCTCGAGGTAGGCGCGCAGCAATGCCTCGTCCTCCTCTATGTCGCGCTCTGAAAGCTCGAATCGGTGTTTGGCTCGCACGCGCTCCAGGACGACGCGGGCCTCATCGCACAGACAGCATCCCGGTCGGCTGTAGAGGACGACGGTCCTCATGCCCTCACCCCGGCCTCCGCTCGCCCTCCGGGCTCGCCATGTCCGGAGGCCGGGTGAGTCATCCGGCTGGGCGGGAGCTCGCCGCTCGCGTAGACGTCGAGGCCCAGGTACTCGGGGTAAGGCAGCGCGGGGACGTACCTCGCGGCGCTGGCGATCATCGCCGCGTTGTCGGTGCACAGCGCCACGGGAGGAACGTCAAGCGTCACGCCGATCCCGGCCAGACGCTCTCGCAGTCGGCCGTTGGCGGCGACGCCGCCGCCTATCGCCAGGCGGTCGAGTCCCGTGACGGCCAGGGCGCGTTCCACCCGTGTAGCGAGCGACTCCACGATCGCCTTCTGATACGCCGCTGCCAGGTCCGCTCGGCGAAGAGCGGTCTCCGCCTCGCCCAGCTCGCGCACGCGGTAGAGCAACGCGGTCTTCAACCCGGCAAACGAGAAGTTCAGGCCTTTGACCGAGCCGGCGGTGGGAAACGCGAATGATCCGGGATCGCCTTCGCTTGCCAGCCGCTCGAGCGCCGGACCGCCGGGATAGCCGAGGCCGAGTAGCCGGGCACCCTTGTCAAACGCCTCACCGGCGGCGTCATCGAGCGTCCGACCGAGGACTTCGAACTCCGGACCGTGGTCGCGGGCGTGGGCCAGCAGGGTATGGCCTCCGCTGGCGATGAGGCTCAAGAATGGGGGTTCGAAGGGGTCCGGCGCGAGGAAGCTCGCGCACAGGTGCCCGTGCAGATGGTCGACGGGAGCCAGTGGCAGCTCGCACGCGGCGGCCAGTGCCTTGGCGCTCGCCAGCCCCACGAGCAGCGCGCCGACCAGGCCCGGCCCACGCGTAACGGCGACGCAGTCCAGCGCCTTGAGTGAGATGCCCGCGCAGCGCAGCGCTTCCTCGATGACGTGGTCGATCAGCTCCAGGTGCCGCCTCGAGGCGATCTCGGGAACGACCCCCCCGTAGCGGTCGTGTACCCCCTGGGAGGAGATCACGTTTGAGGAAATCTCGCCCTGAGCGCTGATCACCGCCGCGCAAGTGTCATCGCAGCTCGTCTCGAGCGCGAGGATGGTTCCGGCGGTGAGCACTAGTCGAGGATCGCCTCGGTGCCAGCCGTGCGCCACATGATCAGCGCGTCCTCCCCGGTGTCCGCGTAGTAGCGCGGCCTGGTGCCCGCCGGGCGGAAGCCGAAGCCCTCATACAGGGTGATCGCCGGCGCATTGGAGGTGCGTACCTCGAGCGTGTAAGGAGCGTCGCTGCCCGCGCGCTCGAGCATCTCGCGGAGTAGCTGCGTGGCGATTCCCCTGCGGCGCGCGGCAGGGTCGACGGCGATGTTCATCAGGTGCCACACGCGGTCGTAGCGAGAGCAGATCAAATAGCCGGCGATCGCTCCGTCGCGTCTGCCGCCGGCGTTGCGGTCGACCGCCGCGAGGCAGACGCCGGACGGCTTCGAGAGCTCGAGCACGAACATCGCCAGCGACCAGGGGGTGGGGAACGAGCGTCGCTCGATGGCCATCACCTGCGGCAGATCGGCGTAGCCGAGGGGTCGAATGACGATGCTTGTGGAGTCGAGTGTCATGGCTTGCGGCTGGCGCTCCGGGCAAGCTCGGCGTCCGGAGGCCGCAGGTACTGGGGTACAACCGCCTCGGGGTCACTCGCGCTCACACTGCGGGCGCGCTCTACGTGACCTAGCGCCGTCACCCTGTGGAGCGGTGAGCGGTCCTCTGGGATCGCGGCATCCGAGCGCTCGAGAACCGCCCTGAATCCTACAGCGCCGTCCCCGATCGCCAGCGTTCTTGATCCTAAGCTCGAGGCCAGCTGAGCGAGCGCCGCCGGCGCCAGCGCCGCGGGCGAGAGCAGCGGGCGCTCGAACGCCACCGTGCCACCGGCGACGCTCCACGCCGCGGCGAAGACCTCGTGGCGCCGCGCGTCCAGGACGGCCAGGACCACATCAGCGTCCGCCGGCCTTTCTTCCCCGAACCTCAAGGCACGTTCCCCGAACCTCGGGGCACCTTCCCGGGAGCTCACGGCACTCAGGGCCAGTGATTCGAGCGTCGAGACCCCGACCAACGGGATGTCGTGCGCCAAAGCCAGGGCGCGCGCGCTCGCCACACCGATTCTGAGGCCGGTGAACGTCCCTGGACCAGTGCCCACCGCGATCCGCCCGATCTGCTCCCAGCCGGTGCCGGCCTGCTCGAGCAGCTCGACGATCAACGGCATCAGGCGGGAGGTATGACGAGGACGGGCGCCCGGCGGCGGATCGTCGCGAAGCTCGGTGTCCTCAAGCGCTACGGCCGTCGCCCGAGTCGCCGTGTCGAAGGCCAGGATGCTCACGTCGTGCCCAACGCCCGGATCGTCATGCCGCGCTCACGAACGGCCCGCCGCTCGCGCCGCCTCGATGCTGATCCAGCGACGGTCGCCGCCGTCGTGCGCGATCCGCACCCGGGCGGCGATCCGCACGGCGCCTAACGCCTCGTCTCGCCCGACGGGCGGCCATTCGACGAAGGCGATCGTGTCGGCACCGAGGTAGTCGTCGAGCAGCCCTGGCTCCTCCTGCTCGAGCCGCTCCACGCGGAACAGGTCGATGTGCGTCACGGTGACAGACCCCCGGTAGCGCTGCCCGATGGTGAACGTGGGACTCGTCACTTCTCCGTTGACGCCAAGGGCTCGAGAAGCTCCGCGGACGAAGGTTGTCTTGCCCGCGCCGAGCTCACCTTCTACCAGCACGACATCGCCCGGGCGTAATCCCCTGGCCAGGTCCGCGCCGAGCGCCTCCGTCTCAGCCGCGCTGATCGTCTGCACGCGACGGGACATTCACTCTCTGAACCTTAGCGGTCCGCTAATCCTGGTTCTGCTCGTCAGCGGGGACATTCGCTACCGTGAGGTGGGGTCGTGATAGGTGGGAACACAGGTGCGGGGCCTGCGCCGGCGGCTGGACCGCTGGCCGCCCTCAGGCGGCGGTACGAGCCCGCGATCGCGGGTCTGCGGAACTCGGAGACTGCCAAGGCCGGCGGTTTGGCGGCCGCAATGATCGCCAACAACGTGATCGCGCTGGGCTCGACGTTCGTGTTCGCCCGGCTGATCGGCGATTACGGATCGCTGGCCGCGCTCGTCAAGTATCTCCTCATTCTCACCGTCGCAGGCCAGGCAATGCAGGTGGCCACGGCGCGAGAAGGAGTGCTGGGGCACCTGGGCGTGGGCGAGGGAATGCTGGCCACGATCGCCCGCTGGACCAAGTCGATGCTGATCGTCACGGCTGCGATGACGATCGTCTCGATCGCCCTGCGCCACCAGATTGCCCAGCTGGTGGGGGTCAAGCACGACGCGTGGGCCGCCGCTGCAGGGCTCCCAGCGGGGTGCATCTACCTTCAGCTGTCGCTGATGCGGGGCGCCCTGCTCGGAATCGGCGATTACCGAAACGTGGGGATCAGTCTGGTCGCCGAGCAGGGGTCGCGGCTGTTGCTGGGGGCGCTGCTGGCGGTCGTTGGACTCGGCCTGACCGGTGCCTACCTGGGCTCGCTGCTGTCGTATGCGTCGATATCGCTCTTCTGCGCCTATTGCCTGCGCAAGCAGCTCTTGGGGCACTCGCAGACCACCCTCGGCTCCTCCGCGATCAGCTTGTGGGCGCACGTCAAGCGGGCCTGGGTGCCGATTGCCGGTCTGGCGGTGGTCGCCGTGCTTCAGAACATCGACGTCATAGCCGCCAAGCACCGGTTCCCGACCAAGGTCGCGAGCTCGTACGCCGCCACCTCGGTCGCGGCGCAGGTTGTGATCTGGGTGGCGATGGGCGCCGGCTTCTATCTGGTCCCCGAGACCTCCCGCCGCCGCGCCGCCGGCGAGGACACCCGCGGCGGCCTGCTGCGCGCGCTGGCGATCATCGCCGTATGCGCCATCCCCTGCCTGCTGATCTTCGCGGTCGCGGCTCATCCGCTGCTGACGCTCGCGTTCAGCGCCAAGCGGGCGACAGCCTCCTCCTCGCTGCTGCCGCTGGGCGCTGCGTTCACGGTCCTGGCAGCCACCTACCTGGCCGTGCAGTACATGCTGGCGCTGAAGCGGGTCTGGTTTTTGATTGCACTGGGAGCGGTCGCCGTGCTCGAACCCGTGCTCCTGCTTCACGCCCCGCGCCATCCGCCCGGCTTCGCGGCCGTGGTACTGGGGATTCAGGCGCTGGGAGCGATCGTCGCGTTCACACTCGCATTGCGCCGCGACGCGAAGGCTCCGTCAGCGACGACGGTCAACCCCGAGCTGGCGTAAGTCAGAACAGCCCGAGCTGGGCCGCCTCGCGATCTGGCGTCGGCGCTTGCGGCATTCCCCCGGCCTCCGCCCGCTCCTCGGCCTCCGCCTCCTGCTTGGGCTGCGCCTCCTCCTCCTCGGGTTCCGGCACCTCCTCGATGGCCTCCGGCTGGGTGGGCGGGCCCAAATCCAGGAGCTCCGGGATGCGGTGAAAGTCGCTTCGAAGCGCCTCGAGCGTGGACGGTGTGTAGAGCGCTGCGGCCGGGTGATAGAGCGGATAGAGCCTCACCGCCCGCGCTCCGATCACCCGGACCTCCTCCCGTCCGTGAAGCCGCGAGATGCCGGTCGAGTCGACGCGCAGCAGCTTGGTCGAGAAGTTCCCCAGCGTGCAGATCACGGTGGGCTCGATCAGCTCGATCTGGAGATCCAGGTATCCCCGGCAGGAGTCGATCTCGTTCGGATGCGGATCGCGGTTGTCGGGAGGGCGGCATTTGATTGTGTTGGCCACAAAAACGTCTTCGCGCCCGAGACCGATCTCGCCCAAGAGCTTGTCGAGCAGCTTGCCCGCGGCACCGACGAACGGCAGACCCATCCGGTCCTCGTTGGCGCCGGGCGCTTCGCCGACAAACATCAGCTCGGCGTTCGCATTGCCGTTGCCGAACACCACCTGGGTCCGCGAGCGATGAAGCGGGCAGCGAACACACCCCCGTGCCTCCTGGTAGACGGCCTTCAACGCCCCACGGCGCTCGCTGGCGTTCGTCACGGCCCCGATGGTAGTCCCGGCACTTGACGGCTCCCCTCCAGGACTGCGCAATATGCGGAGAGCCCGCCGCTATGATGCCCGACGAGGCCGTCACCGCCAACGGGACGGACTTCCCCAGAACCCACAGCCACCCCCGACCGGTATCTCTCAGGTGCGAGAACTGGACCGGAAGCCCAGCGAGGACTCTTCCTGTCGCCCCCTGGCAGTCGTAGGCCAGGGCCGGCTCGGCAACGCGCTGGCCGTAGCGCTGCACGAACGGGGCTACCCGCTGATGGGACCGTTGGGCCGTGGCGCCGATGCCGCCGGCGCCGACGCAGTCCTGCTGTGCGTGCCCGACGCCGAGATTCCGTCAGCCGCCGCCCACATCGGCCTCGGGCCCCTGGTAGGCCACTGCTCGGGGGCGAGCGGATTGGCGGTGCTCGCCCCACACGAGGCTTTTTCGCTGCACCCGCTGATGACGGTGACCGGGGAGGGCGCAATGCTTGCCGGCGCCGGTGCGGCGATCGCGGGGAACACCGGGCGAGCGCTCGACTTCGCTCGCGAGCTGGCAGAAGCGCTCGGGATGCGTCCCTTCAAGCTCGACGAACGGGACCGTTCCGCCTACCACGCCGCGGCGTCGGTCGCCTCTAACTTCCTGGTCACGCTCGAGGCGAGCGCGGAACGCCTTCTCCATAGCGCCGGGGCCGATCGCGAGCTGCTCGTGCCGCTCGTCCGGGCCACAGTCGAGAACTGGGCCGCGCTCGGTCCCCACCGTGCGCTTACGGGCCCCGTGGCCCGGGGGGATGAGGCCACCATCGCCGCTCAGCGCCAGGCGGTTGCCGAACGAGCCGACGACCTGCTGCCTCTGTTCGACCAGCTTCTCGACGCCACCCGCGCGCTCGCCGAGGAGCGGAGCGTCGCGCTGCGATGAGAACGGTGTGCACCGTTCAGGAGCTGCGCAGAAGACTCGCCCCGGCGCGTCAGGCGGGACGGACGATCGGGCTCGTGCCCACGATGGGCGCCCTGCACGATGGGCACCTGTCCCTCTTCCGCCGTGCCCGCGCGCACTCCGATGTGGTCGTCGCCTCTCTGTTCGTCAATCCCTCGCAGTTCAACGACGAAGGCGACCTCAAGGCCTACCCCCGTGACCAAGCCCGCGATGAGCGGCTCGCGGCGGGCGACGGCGTCGATTACCTGTTCGCGCCGAGCGTCGATGAGATCTATCCCCCCGGGTTCGCCACGACCGTGACCGTCACGGGGGTCAGCGAGCGCCTCGAGGGCCAGCACCGCGGTCCCGGCCACTTCAACGGAGTCAGCACGGTCGTGGCCAAGCTGTTGAACATCGTGGGGCCGGACACCGCGTACTTCGGTCAGAAGGACGCTCAGCAGGCGCTGGTCGTGAGCAGCATGGTCCGTGACCTGGGGTTCCCGGTACGCATCGAGGTCTGTCCCACGGTTCGCGAGCGCGACGGCCTGGCCATGTCGAGCCGCAACCGGCTCCTGTCGCCCGCTGAGCGCGAACGGGCTGGCGCCCTGTACAGGGCGCTCCAGATCGCGGTCTCGCTGACCGCCGGAGGCCAGCGCGATCCGGACGTGATCGCCGCCGCGGCACGGGCCGACCTCACTTCCACGCCAGGAATCGAGCTCGAGTACTTCGAGCTCGTTGATCCCGAGACGTTCTCGCCGGTGGCACGCGTCGATCGTGAGGTCCTCGCGGTCGTTGCCGCCCGCGCCGGAGGCATCCGACTGATCGACAACCAACCGATTCCGGTGCCGTCGCGCACTGCGCAGCGACCAGCGTCGCGCAGCGTGGCGAGCGCCGAGTCGGACGAGGAGGTCCTGCAATGCAACGCACGATGATGAAATCGAAGATCCACCGGGCGACGGTGACCGACTGCGACCTGCACTACGTAGGCTCGGTCACCATCGACCCCGAGCTGCTCGAGGCGGCGGACATCCGCGAGTTCGAGCAGGTAGCGGTGGTCGACATCGACAACGGTGCCCGCTTCGAGACGTACACGATCGCCGGCGATCCCGGGTCGGGAGACATGAAGTTGAACGGCGCCGCCGCTCGTCTCGTCCAGCGCGGCGACACGATCATCGTCATCTCCTACGGCGCCTACGACCCTGACGAACTCGCGCACTACCGGCCGCGGGTCGTCCACGTCGGAGCTCGCAACGAGATCCTCGCGATCGACGAGAACGTCTCGACCCTTCTGTCAGAGCCGGCCGCGGCCTAGAGGAGCACATCACATGTCGGCAACCCCCCACACCCCTGTTCCCCATGACCTGAGTAGCCGCCTGCCGATGACGCTGCCTCGCTTCGCCGAGAAGAAGAGGATGGGCGAGCCGATCGTCATGGTCACCGCCTACGACTATCCCTCGGCACAGGTGGCCGAGCAGGCCGGCGTCGACGCCGTGCTGGTCGGCGACTCCGGCGCAATGACCGTGCTCGGCTACCCCTCGACGGTGCCGGTGTCGACCGACGAGATGCTGATGCTCGCCACCGCGGTCCGCCGCGGCCTGACTATCCCGCTCTTGATCGGCGACCTGCCGTTCGGCTCCTACGAGGCCTCAGACGAGCAGGCCATCCGTACGGCCCAGCGGTTCGTCAAGGAAGCGGGCTGCGACGCCGTCAAGCTGGAGCGCGGCGGCACCAGCGTGCAGCGGGCGCGGGCGATCGTCGACTCGGGCATCCCGGTGATGGGCCATGTCGGCCTCACACCCCAAACCGCAACGGCCCTCGGGGGTCATCGGGCGCAGGGGCGAACCGCTGAGAAGGCGCTCGAAGTGGCCCGCGACGCTCTGGCGCTACAGGAGGCGGGTTGCTTCTCAATCGTGTTCGAGGCCATCCCGGCCGCCGTGGCTCAGGAGCTGACGGAGCGGCTCGAGGTGCCCGTTATCGGGATTGGCGCCGGGGCGGCTACCGACGGCCAGGTGCTCGTGTTCCACGACCTGCTCGGGATCTACGACGGCCACGTGGCGCGGTTCGTCAAGCGCTACGCGCAGACGCGGTTGCAGATGGTGGCCGGCGTCGCCGAGTACGCCGACGAGGTGCGTCGCGGAGCGTTCCCTGGACCGGAGCACAACTACTCCATCGACGACGAGGAACTCGAAAGGTTCCGGGCGCAGCTGCCTCGGGCGACGTAGCCTGGCGGTCGTCGTGAGCAGACCTCGGTGTAGCCCGCGCGGCTGGCGGGTTGTCACACTGGGGTACCCCTACACGGTCGGATGCTTCCGCGGCACGCCGATCTCCGTCGGCCACAGCGGACCTCCGGCGCGCTGAGCTCGCTCCGCTCCGGGCAAGCCCTGCCGCTCCGCCCCGCCGCCCAATAGCATGCCGACCATGCCCCGCCTCAGCCAGGTGCTGATGCCCCACGAGCGGATCTACTTCGAGCTCTTCGAGGAGGCCGGGCAGAACGTCCTCCACGCCGCCGACCTTCTGGACGAGCTGCTGTCGAACTTCCCGGACAGTAAAGGGCTGGCACAGCAGATCAAGGAGTGCGAGCGCGAGGGCGACCGGATCACGCACGACATCATCGACCGCCTCAACCACACGTTCGTCACGCCGATCGAACGCGAGGACATCTTGGCCCTGACCTCGGCGCTGGACGACATCGTCGACTGGACCGAGGAGGTCGCTGACTACCTCGGGCTCTACAAGATCGAGGCCCCGATGGACCAGGCGGTGGAGCTGGCGCGCGTGCTGCATGCCGCCGCGCGGCAGATTGCTGACGCCGTGATCCGGCTGCGCGGCTTCCAGGACATCTCGCGGCACACGGTCGAGGTCAACCGGCTCGAAAACGAGGGTGACCGCATCACCCGCGAGGCGGTGGCATCGCTGTTCGACACGGGCATCGACCCCATGGTGGTGATCCGCTGGAAGGATCTGTTCGAGCGGCTCGAGGCGGCCATCGACGCCGCCGAGCACGCGGCGTACATCCTCGACGGAATCGTCATCAAGAACTCGTAGCAGCAGCGCACCCCTACTTCTCAGCCCCCGTAGTCAATTCGACGCAGCACCTTGGCTGGCGCGCCGACAGCCACCGAAAAGGATGGGATGTCCTGCGTGACCACCGAATTGGCGCCGATCACGCAGCGCTCGCCGACGGCCACACCGCCGGTGATCACCACGTTCGCTCCGCACCACACGTTGTCCCCGATGCGCGTCGGTCCCTCCGATCGGAACCCCTGCCAGGGGACCGGCCGCGCCGGATCGTCGAAGCGGTGGTCGGCGTCGGTCACGAAGCAGCCGTTGGCGAACATGCAGTGGTCTCCGATCTCGACCAGGTCGGCTGCGGCGATCATCACGCCAAGATTTAGGAACGTGCCGGTGCCGATCCGAATCCTCGCGGGCGCCGGCGCCGTTAGCCACACCCCGGGCTCGAACAGCGTCTGCTCGCCGATCTCGAGCCGGCCCTCGCGAAGCGCCTCGAGCACGTTGCCGTGCAGCGGCCAGCGGGCAAAAGTCCCGCGGCGCATCAGCTCCCAGTGGATCCGCGCCCGGTTCCAGGGCAGCGAGTTGCGCTCGTAGAAGCGCCACTTCTGAACCCACAGCCGAAGACTGGCGCCCAGCGCTCCCCGGCGCTCGGGGTTCGTCAAGCGTGACGGCCGCTCGCGCGCACGCGCGTTCGGCATGCAGCCTGGCTCACTTGCGCGGCGCGCGAGTCATCCGGCTGCCATATAGGCGGTCGCGGACCGCCTGCTCGACGTCCGCCTCGTCGTACAGGAGCTGCACGTCGTGAAGGCCCTGCACGTCGTGAAGGCCCTGCTCGTCCGGAGCGTCTTGCTCGTCGGCGTCCGGCGCCTCGCGTCCGGCTAGCTCGGGTTCCTCAGGGGCTTCGGAGATGGCCTCGGCCGAGCGGCCATTGCCTGCCGAGATCGTCGGCGCTCCACCCGGCGCGCCCTGGAGCGAGTGCTCATGGATGCGCGGCAGTCGCACATCACCAATCGTCAACCGCGCCAGCTCGAAGAAGAACCAGCCGATGAGCACGGCAACAGCGGCAATCAGGATAACCAGGAAGACCAGCGTTTCACCTCAAGCGGCAACGTATCCAGGACGGTAGAGATTAGCGCGGGCCGTGCGGCAAACCACCACTTTTTGGTCACCAAAATGCTGCATATGCGGATATTCCGACCGGCGCATGCGCCGGTCGGCGGCCCGGCTCATGAGCCGGGCCGGACCTGGCCGATCATGATCGGCCAGACCGGGTCGCGCATGCGCGACCCGAAACACCTCAGGCCGCAGCGACCTCGGCCGCTCGCGCGGGCTTGCGCAGCACCTTGTTGAGATAGGCGCCGGTGTAGGAGCCGGCGGCCCGGGCCACCTGCTCCGGGGTCCCGGTGGCGATCAGGTGGCCCCCCTCCTCTCCGCCCTCCGGCCCGAGATCGATGATCCGGTCGGCGACCTTGATCACGTCAAGGTTGTGCTCAATCACGATCACCGAGTTGCCCGCGTCGACCAGGCGGGTGAGCACCTCGAGCAGGCGCTGAATGTCGGCGAAGTGCAGGCCCGTCGTGGGCTCGTCGAGGATGTAGAGCGTGCGGCCCGTGGCGACCTTGCACAGCTCGGCCGCCAGCTTGACGCGCTGCGCCTCGCCGCCAGACAGCGTGGTCGCGGGCTGGCCCAGCCGCATGTAGCCCAGCCCCACATCGTTCAACGCCTGTATTCGCCGGCGGATCTTGGGAATGTGAAGGAAGAACTGAAGCGCCTCCTCGATCGGCATCTCGAGTACATCGGCGATCGTCTTGCCCTTGAAGCGAACCTCGAGCGTCTCGCGGTTGTAGCGCTTGCCGTGGCACTGCTCGCACGGCACGTAGACGTCGGGAAGGAAGTGCATCTCGATCTTGATCTGGCCGTCGCCGCGGCAGACCTCGCAGCGCCCGCCCTTTACGTTGAAGGAGAAACGGCCCGGCTTGTAGCCCCGCGCGCGCGCCTCCTGGGTCTTCGAGAACAGCTCGCGGATCTGGTCGAACAGGCCGATGTAGGTGGCGGGGTTAGAGCGCGGCGTGCGTCCGATCGGCGACTGGTCGACGTAGATGATCTTGTCGAGCTGCTCGAGGCCCCTTATCCGGCGGTGGGCGCCGGCCCGCTGGCGCGTGCGGTGCAGACGGTTGGCGACCGCCTTGTAGAGCACCTCGTTGACGAGCGTCGACTTGCCCGACCCCGAGACCCCTGTGACGCAGCACAGCACTCCAAGCGGAACCTTGACGTCGATCTGCTTCAGGTTGTGCTGGGCGGCCCCCTCGATCTGCACGTAGCCCGACGGGCGGCGTCTGCGGCGGGGAACTTCGATCACGCTGGTTCCGGCCAGGAACTGCCCGGTTAGCGACTCCTCGACGAGCTCCACCTCCTCGGCGGTTCCCTGGGCCACCACGTACCCTCCGTGTTCGCCGGCCGCCGGTCCCATGTCCACGAGATGATCGGCGGCGCGCATCGTGCCCTCGTCGTGTTCCACGACCAGCACCGTGTTGCCGAGGTCACGGAGCCGCTCGAGGGTCGCGATCAGCTTGGCGTTATCACGTTGGTGAAGCCCGATCGACGGCTCGTCGAGGATGTAGAGCACGCCGACCAGCGACGAGCCGACCTGCGTTGCCAGGCGGATCCGCTGCGCCTCGCCGCCCGACAGCGTCGCGGCCGCCCGCTCCAGCGTCAGGTAGCCGATACCGACGTTCTCCAGGAACTGAAGCCGCTCTGCGATCTCGCGCAGCACCAGGCGCGCGATCCGGCGGTCATGCTCCGAGAGCTCGAGTCCCCGCACCCATTCGAGCGCCCGCTGGGCCGACAGCGCCGTGAACTCGTGGATCGCCGTCCCAGACACGAGCACCGCTCGCGACTCGGGCCGTAGGCGTGCCGCCTTGCACTCCGGGCAGGGCCTGAGCGTCATGTACTCCTCGATCTTCTCGCGCGCGAAGTCGGACTCCGTCTCGCGGTAGCGGCGCTCGAGACTGGGGATGATGCCCTCGAAGCGGGTTGCGTATGACCGCCGCCGGCCAAAGCGATTGCGGTATGAGACCTGCACCCGCTCGCCGTTCGTGCCGTGGAGGAAGAATTCGCGCTGCTCTCCCGAGAGCCGCTCCCAGGAGGTTTCGAGGTCGATCCCGTAGCGCTCGGCGATGGCCTGTGTCAGCTGGTCGTAGTAGTCCGAAGCGCTCTGGGCCCACGGCGCGATCGCGCCCTCGCCCACCGACAGCGACGGGTCGGGCACCACCAGCTCGGGATCGATCTCCATCTGGGAACCCAACCCGGTGCAGCGCGGGCATGCGCCGTGCGGAGAGTTGAAGGAGAAGATCCGTGGCTCCAGCTCGACCAGGCTCGGGCCGTGAACGGGGCACGCGAAGCGCTCGCTATAGGTTTGGAGCTCGTGCGCGTCTACCAGCTCGATCTCGACGAGCCCATCGGCGAGCGCCACGGCGGTCTCGATCGAGTCGGCGAGCCGCTTGCGAAGCTCGGGTTTCATCACCAGCCGGTCGACGACCACCGAGATGTCGTGCTTGAACTTCTTGTCCAGCCCGATCTGCTCCTCGAGCCGCCGCAGCTCGCCGTCCACCTTCACGCGCGTGAAGCCCTCGTCGCGCAGCTCTGAAAGCTGCTTTCCGTATTCGCCCTTGCGACCGCGAACGATCGGCGCCAGCACCATGAAGCGCGTGCCCTCCTCCAGCTCCATCACCTGGTCGATGATCTGCTCGGCCGACTGACCGGCGATCGGCCGCCCGCAGATGTGGCAGTGCGGATGGCCGATGCGAGCCCACAGCAACCGCAGGTAGTCGTAGATCTCGGTCACGGTCCCGACGGTCGAGCGCGGGTTGCGCGAGGTCGTCTTCTGGTCGATCGAGATCGCGGGTGACAGTCCCTCGATCGAGTCCACGTCCGGCTTGTCCATCTGCCCCAGGAACTGCCGCGCGTAGGCCGAAAGCGACTCGACGTAGCGCCGCTGGCCCTCGGCGTAGATCGTGTCGAACGCCAGCGACGATTTGCCGGAGCCCGATAGCCCTGTGATCACGGTCAGCGAGCCCCGCGGGATCGCGACCGTTATGTCCTTGAGGTTGTGCTCCCGGGCGCCCGAGACGATCAGGTGCTCCACCTAAGCGAGTCTAGAGGAGCGAACAGACGTTCCCCCTAGCCGCTCTCAGCACTTTGCGGACTAACGTGAAGCCAGCGGCTGGCGGCCTTCCGCGACCGCCACGTCAAGCTCACGCCTGAGCTCGCGGATCTCGTCTCGGAGCTTGGCGGCGTACTCGAACCGCAACTCCTCCGCCGCTTCGAGCATCTCTTCCTCCAGCTCGACGATCGCCTTCTCTATTTCCGCGGGCGGCATCGATTTCGCCGACTCGCGCAGGCGGCGACCGCGTCGGCTCCGCGGCACCTTCGACTCCGCCTGCAGGAACTCGGCGATGTCGGAGATGCCCTTGACGATCGTCTCGGGCGTGATCCCGTGGCGTTCGTTGTAGGCACGCTGAATCGCCCGGCGCCTGGTCGTCTCCTCGATCGCCGCCCGCATGGCCGCGGTCTGCTTGTCCGCGTACATGAGCACACGCCCCTCGACGTTGCGCGCCGCGCGGCCGATGGTCTGGATCAGCGAGGTCTCGCCGCGCAAGAAGCCCTCCTTGTCGGCGTCGAGGATCGCCACCAGCGACACCTCCGGCAAGTCGAGCCCCTCGCGCAGCAGGTTGACGCCCACGAGGATGTCGAACTCGCCGAGCCGCAGCTCGCGGATGATCTGGATCCGCTCGAGAGTGTCGACCTCGGAGTGCAGGTAGCGGACCTTGAAGCCCATCTCCAGCAGGTAATCGGTGAGATCCTCGGCCATCTTCTTGGTGAGGGTGGTAACCAGCGTGCGCTCGTCGCGATCGGTGCGCGCGCGGATCTCGTTCATCAGGTCGTCGATCTGGTTACGAGTCTCGCGGACCTCTACCTCCGGGTCGACGATGCCAGTCGGACGCACGATCTGCTCCACAATCCGGTTCGAATGCGTGCGCTCGTACTCGCCGGGCGTGGCGGATACGAACACTGTCTGGGGAGCGATCGACAGGAACTCCTGGAAGGTCTGGGGCCGATTGTCCAGCGCGCTTGGGAGCCGGAAGCCGTACTCGACGAGCGTCTGCTTGCGCGAGCGGTCACCCTCGTACATCCCTCCCAGCTGGGGTACGGTCTGATGCGACTCATCGATGAAGCACACGAAGTCCTCGGGGAAGTAATCGATCAGGCAGAAGGGCCGGTCGCCGGGACGGCGGCCGTCGAGAATCCGCGAGTAGTTCTCGATGCCGGAGCAGAACCCGAGCTCGCGCAACATCTCCATGTCGTACTGGGTGCGCTGGCGCAGGCGGTGGGACTCGAGCAGCTTGCCCTCGGACTCGAGCTCCGCGCAGCGCTCATTGAGTTCCCGCCCGATCTCGGCCACCGAGTCGTCGATCATGCCCTCGCGCACGTTGTAGTGGGTGGCGGGCCAGATGCCGACGTGCTCGAGGTCGTCTCCCAGCAACTCGCCAGTGAGCGGATCGAATTCGTGCATCTGCTCGACCTCGTCGCCGAACAGGACCACTCGAAACGCGGTCTCCGCGTATGCGGGAAAGATCTCGAGCGTCTCGCCGCGGACCCTGAAATTGCCGCGCGCCAGCGCGGTGTCGTTGCGCGTGTACTGAATCGACACGAGCTTTCGTAGCAGCGCGTCACGGTCGATCATCTCGCCCTTGCTCAGCGTCTGCAGGTTCTCATCGTAGGTCTGGGGCGAGCCCAGCCCAAAGATGCACGACACGCTGGCCACGATCAGCACGTCGCGGCGGGCGAACAGGGCGGCGGTCGCCGAGTGCCGCAGGCGGTCGATTTCCTGGTTGATGGCGGAGTCCTTCTCGATGTAGAGATCCTTGCTGGGGACGTACGCCTCCGGCTGGTAGTAGTCGTAGTAGGAGACGAAGTACTCGACGGCGTTGCGGGGAAAGTACGTGCGGAACTCGTTGCACAGCTGAGCCGCCAGCGTCTTGTTGTGCGCGATCACCAGCGTCGGCTTCTGCACAGCCTGGACAACGCCGGCCATGGTCATGGTCTTGCCCGTGCCGGTGGCCCCGAGCAGGGTCTCGAAGCGCTCGCCCTGCCGGATTCCCTCGGCCAGCGATTCGATCGCGGCCGGCTGGTCGGCCGTTGGATGAAAGGCCGGGTCGAGCTCGAAGTCGGGCATGGCTGGAGGTTTGAGGGTAGCGGGGGTTGGGCGGGCGGCCGAGGAGTCGAGCGAGTAGGGCGCTACGCGCCTAGATGCGCCCGCGGCGGTATCGGGCCACGTATTCGGGCACCGGCGCCTCGCACCGCTCGTCCGTCACCGGCTCACCGGCCACGAGCTCGAACGGCAGCACGCCTGCCCAGACCGGCAGTTCGTAGTCGTCGGCGGCGTCGACCGGCGGCCCGGTCCTGAGCTTGGCCGATGCCTCGTGGACCGTGAGGGCCACGACCTCGGTGGCCTCGAGCTCCTGGTCGCTGGGCCCCCGCGCTTCCTCCGAGCGACCAGGCACCGCCCGTTCGACGATCGTGCGCAGTGCCTCCCGCTTCCGGAGGGGATCGCTTATCGCCCGTCCCTCGCCAAGGACCACAACCGAGCGGTAGTTGACCGAGTGGTGAAACGCGGAGCGAGCCAGGACAAGTCCGTCGAGTAGCGTCACCGTCAGACACATCGCCAAGCCGTCGGCTAGACCGCCGACGAGCCTGCTCAGGGGCGAGCCGTGGAGATAGATGGCGTCGGGGCCACGGGCATAGAGCATCGGGATGGCATACGGCTGGCCGCCATCCACGACCGCGATGTGGGCCACGAGGCCCTCGTCGAGAATCGCCTCGATCGTCTCCTGTTCGTAGCGCCCACGTCCGGCGCGTCGCCGAACGGTGGTCCTGGGCGATTTGTTATAGTACAAACTCATCGTTGATCTAGAACAATACCAAAGGAACCCGGCCGGCGCCCAAGGGGCCGAAACGGTGGCGGCTGCTCGCGGCCGCGGGACGGAAACGGTGCCGGCTACCGGCGCCCGAGGGGCCGAAACCGTGCCGGCTGCTCTCATCACCGGGGCCACAGCACGCGAGATCGCCCACAGCATCGAGGCCGCCGTGCGCGAGGGCGACTTGGGCAGCGGCGACGCCCTGCCCACTGTGCGCTCGCTAGCCGCGACGCTGGGCACGAGTCCGGCCACGATCAATTCCGCCTACCGGATGCTGCGCCAGCGAGGGCTGATCGTCGCCGACGGCCGGCGCGGAACGCGCGTCGCTCCACGGCCGCCGCTTCGTACCTCCACGCGGCCGACGCCGATGCCGGCGGCCGCGCGCCCGGGTGTGCGGGATCTGACGATCGGCCTCCCCGACCCTGCGCTGTTACCACCGTTGCCGGCTTCACTGGCGCGGATCGACCTGGAGTCCAAGCTGAGCCCGATGGGCCAAATGGACGCCCCCGACCCCGACCTGCTCATGCTCGCGCGTGAGCGGTTCGTCCGAGATGGCTTCGACGCAGGCTCGGTTGCGGTGCTCTCCGGAGCGCTCGATGCGCTAGAGCGCGTGCTTCAGGCGCACCTGCGGCCCGGAGACCGCGTGGTGATCGAGGACCCCGCCTACCCCTCGATCCGCGACATCCTCCTGGCGTTGGGCCTCATAGCCATCCCGGTGCCGGTCGACGAACGCGGAATGCTTCCCGCTTCGCTCAGCGCAGCGCTGTCCGAGGGCGCCGAGGCACTCATCGTTGTTCCCCGGGCTCAGAATCCGCTGGGCGCGGCGCTCGATCCCGAGCGCGGCGCCGAGCTGCGCGAGCTGCTGGCCGGCGTCCCGCGAACGCTCGTCGTGGAGGATGATCACGCAGGTCCGGTTTCGGGCGCTCCTTTCCAGACCCTCATCTCCAGCGATCGCGAGCGCTGGGCCGTGATTCGCTCGATGTCGAAGATCCTCCATCCGGACGTCAGGCTCGCACTTCTGGCCGGCGATGAGAGCACGGTCGCGCGCGTCGAGGGCAGGCAGGCGCTCGGGCCCCGTTGGGTCAGCCACCTGCTTCAGGCGCTCGCCGCCCAGATGCTCGGTGACCCCCAGTTCGAATCGACCTGCGCCCACGCCGCGCAGGAGTACTCGCGGCGACGTGAGGCTCTGATCTCCGCGCTCACGGAGCATGGAGTGCCGGCGTCCGGCCGCTCGGGCATGAACGTGTGGGTGTCGGTTCGCGAGGAGGGGCCCGTGACGCGCGCGGTGCTGGACTCCGGATGGCTGGTCCTGGCGGGCGAGTACTTCAGGATCGCCACGCCGCCCGGCCTCAGGATTACGATCGCCACCCTGGATGACGGTGAGGCGGAAGAGCTGGCTCGCGTGATCGCCCAGGCGGAGCACGCCGGCCGTCCCCGCCGCATGTATTGACGGCCCTGGTCCTGGGTGCCCCTGAACCGTGAGACAGTTCTCGGCCCCCCACCTCGCCGCTCTGGCGGTTCTCGTGGTGGGCGCCGCCGGATCGATCTGGCTGCCGCGTCGCAGCCGGCGTCCGCGCCTGTGGCAGGTCGGCTACGCTCGAACGCTCGCGCTGGTCATCTTCGCCGGTTGGGCCGGCGAGTACCTCGCCGACGTGGTGACCGGAGTGTGGAGCGTCAAGTACACGCTGCCGTTGCAGCTGACCGATGCGGTGTCCGCGGTGGCGATTGCGGCGCTCTGGACGCGGCGTCCGCTGCTCGTCGAGCTTCTGTACTTCTGGTCGTTCACGGCTTCGCTACAGGCGCTGCTGACACCGGACCTGGCGCAGAACTTCCCCAGCGTCTTCTACTTCACCTACTTCATCTACCACGTCGGCGCGGTGATGGCGGCCTGCCTGCTCGTGTTCGGGCTGGGCCTCTATCCGCGGCGCCGCGCCGCCTGGCGCGTTTTCGCCGCGACGCTGATCGTGGCCGCGATCGCAGGGGTCGCGGACGCGATCACCGGCGGCAACTACATGTATCTGCACGAAAAGCCGGTCCACGGCTCGCTACTGAGCGTGCTGGGACCGTGGCCGTGGTACATCGCGTCGGCCGGCGCCCTGGCACTGGCAATGCTGCTGGCTCTGCAGCTCGTGACCGACTGTCTGCGCCGCCTCGATGCATCCGCGGGCCGGCGCGTCTAGCTCTAGCGAGCCCCGACGCCAGCGCTCAGCTGTACCCGAGCTGTCTGGGGTACGTCCGGCGATAGTCCTGCTGCGCCCGCAGTACACGCTCCACGTAGGCACGGGTCTCGGGGAACGGGATATCGCTGGTCGTGAACGCGTGATTGGTAGTTCGCGCCTCCGAAAGCCAGCGGTCGACGTTCGCTTCGCCGGCGTTGTAGGCGGCGACCGCCGGCATCACCTGGCCGCCGTAGTGATCGATCAGATAGCGCAGGTAGTAGCTGCCGTAGGCGATGTTGACCTGCGGCGTCGCCAGATCGGCGACTGTGAACGTGGCGGCGCCCGAGCGGCGCGCGAGGTATTCGGCCGTCTGCGGGAGCAGCTGCATCAAGCCCTCAGCACCGGCCCTCGACGTACGGGCGTCAAATTTCGACTCAGCGTAGATAACCCCTGCGATCAACGCCGGATCGAGGCGCTTCTCGGCGGCCTGCTGGCGAATGATGTCTTGGTGCTGCAGCGGGAGTGTCAGCTCCCGGATCGCCTTCTGGAAGAGCGGCGCGGTGATTACCGCCACCAAGGCCACGAGGGCCAATGCGCTCAGGGCGAGCACCCTACGACGGCGGCGCACGCCGGCCCTCCGGGCTGGCGTGCGCTGACGAGTGGCTACGGTGGCTGCCGGAGGCGTCATGGTTGAAGCTTCTCAAGTACTGCCGACAGCTGGCGCTCCAGTTCGTCGACCGTGCCGTCGTTGTGCACAACGTACGTCGCGCGTGCCGCTTTCTCCTCCTGCGTCAGCTGCCGCGCGGAGCGCTCATCGAGCGAACGGTGGTTGCGCGTGGAGGCGCGCTGACCGCGCACCCGCTCGTCCGCGACGATGGCGATCGTCGCGTCGAACACATCATCGAGCCCCGATTCGAACAGCAGCGGCACCTCGACTGCCGCAACACGCGGCGGCGGCGATAGTCGCTGAAGATCCTCCCGCCACGCCGACACTCGGGCTTCGACCCGCGGCCAGAGCAGCGCCTCGAGCCACGCCCGGTTCTGGTCGGAGGCAAACACCCGTTGCGCAAGCGCGCCTCGGTCGACCTCGTTGCCCGGAACCACCGAGGCTCCGAACCGCTCGCGCACCATTTGCCTGATCTCGTCCGAGTGGTAAAGCTCGTGAACCACCTTGTCGGTGGAGAGTACGGCAGCGCCCAAGCGCTCGAACGCGGCCAGAGCGGTTGACTTGCCGACGCCGATGCCGCCCGTGAGCCCGACGAACCGGATCACGGGACCGGCTGTCTGATCAGGCCTGTGGTTCGGGGGGCTGCTCGCCGTCGGCCGGTGGCGCTGGAGCTTCCGGTTCGGCCGCAGCTGGAGCCGTCGGAGCTTCGGGCTCCGCAGGTTGACGAGGCGCATCTCCAGGCGCCGGCTCCAGCTCCTCCCCGGCGTCCGCTTCCGCCGGCGTGGTCGACGTGCCCTCGGGCGCGCCGCTCTCCTCGCCTGCAAAGACGTCCTCGGACAGACCAAGGTCGGGGACGTCGTCGAGGTCGCCGGCGTCCGCGGGCCGCGAGACGGGCAACACCTGGCCCTCGACCCGCTTGATCGACAGCGAGAGCCGGCGCCGATCGGAGTCGATCTCGAGGATCTTGACCCGCACCGCGTCGCCGGGCCGGATCAGCTCGCGGGGGTTCTCGACGTGATGCTGGGCGAGCTCGGAGATGTGGACTAGACCCTCGACCCCGTCGAGGATCTCGACGAAGGCGCCGAACGTGACGACCTTCGTCACTGTGCCCTCGAGCTCGTCGCCGACGTTGTACGTGTCGACCACGCGCTGCCAGGGGTCCTCTTGGGTCTGTTTGAGGCCCAGTGAGATCCGCTGACGGTCGCGATCGATATCGAGGACCTTGACGCTGACGGTGTCGCCGATCTGAAGAATCTCGCTGGGGTGGTTCACGTGCGACCAGGAAAGCTCGGAGATGTGAATCAGACCGTCGATTCCGTCGAGGTCGACGAACGCCCCGAAGTCGACGATGTTGGAGATCTTGCCCTCGACCACTTGGCCCGGTTGGAGGCGGTCGAGAATCCGTTCACGGTCCTCCTTGCGCTGCTCCTCGAGCACCGCACGGCGGGAGAGGACGACGTTGTTGCGGGAGCGGTTGAGCTCGATCACCTTGGTCTCGATCTGCTGGCCCATGTACTCGTCGAGGTTGGGGACGCGGCGAATATCGACGAGCGACGCCGGCAAGAAGCCGCGGACCCCGAGATCGACGATCAGCCCGCCCTTGACGACCTCGATCACCTGGCCCGCGACCGGCTCGCCGGACTCGGCCGCCGCCTCGATGCGTCGCCACGCCTTCTCAAAACGGGCGCGCTTCTTGGACAGGATCAGCCGGCCGTCCTGGTCCTCCTTGGTCAGGACGAGCGCGTCGACCTGCTCCCCGAGCTCGACTTCGTCGGCCGGATCGACGGATTTCCGGATCGAGAGCTCCGAGGAGGGGATGACGCCCTCCGACTTGTAGCCGATGTCGACCAGGACCTCGTCGTTGTCGATCCGTACGACGTGCCCGGTCACCACGTCGCCCTCTTGGAAGGGATGCAGCGTGGCGTCGTAGTTGGGGACGATGCGGCCGTCCACCTCGAGCAGTAGGCCGTCCGAGCCCTCGACGACCTTGGCGTTCGCAGTCTCGGCTTCGGGAGTAAGGGTGGTTGTTGTGGACATGGGTCGGTCGGAGGATAGCCAGCTGGATGACGCGGCGGGCGCCCGAGGGGCTAGCCTGGACGGCGAGCGGGCGCCCCGGCCGCGGGCGCGATCGATACCTATGATGCCTTGAATGCCGCGACGGGCCACCAAGCGAGGCGACGAACGAACGCCGCTCGACCGCGACTGTGAGGTGCTGATCTGCGGGGCAAGCTTCGCCGGGCTGGCGGTCGCGCGGGAGCTTTCGGACTGCGGCGCCGACGTCTTGCTTATCGACCGCTACGAGATCGGGGAGCGCCAGACGTCGGCCTGCGGGATCCCGACCGACTGGCTCTACGCCCTCGATCTACAAGAGTCACTTCAGCAGACCTTTGGGCAGCTCGTGATCCACATGCCCCACGCCACAGCCAGATTCGATCTGCCCTGGACGTTCTCCACATTCTGCTACCGGACGCTATGCGCGATCCTGGCCGCCCAGGGCGCATTCCAGTTCGAGACGGCCAAGGTGGATGGCCGCAGCGGCAACACGGTCCACACCGACCGCGGCGACATCCGAGCGACGCTAATCGTCGACGCGCTCGGCTGGCGCCGCGTGCTCGGAGCCGGCGAGCCGATCCAGCCGCCCGACGCGTTCCTCTCCCGGGGCCTCGAGGTTCACCCGTTCGGCGGTGGCGACGAGCTCGAGGTCTGGGTTGACCGCTCCTACGTGCCGGCCGGCTACGGATGGAGTTTCCCGGCGGGTGACGAGGTCCGCGTCGGAGTCGGCTCGTTTGACCCACGCTTCCACGTCAAGGAGCCGACCGTGAGGCTGGCCTGCGACCTGGCGCGCGACGCGGTCCGCTACCAGGGCAACTGGATACCCCACCGGATTCGCGCCGCGACCGAAGACGGGGTCTTCTTCGTCGGGGACTCGGCCGGTCACTGCCTTCCCCTGACCGCGGAAGGGATCCGCACCGCCCTGTACTTCGGGCTGGCCTGCGGGCGCGAGCTCCGCGAGGTGATCGTGGGTCGCCGTACGGCGGCCGAGGCGCTCCAGCGCTACGGCCGCTTCAGCGCCTCGCACAGGCGGAAGTTCGAAGCCATGCTGGGCGTGCAGCGGCTGATCCCGCGCGTCGCGCCGCGCTTGCTGGCGTCCTCGCTGCGCGCGATGCAGAGCAGGCGGTTCCTCGACTGGGCCTTCGGCCACTACCTCGAGATCGCTCATCCCCGATTCGCGGCCGCCGCGGAGACGCCGGCCCGCCAGCGCATAGCGGCGTAGAGCACGACGGCCGCCGTCGCTAGGAGCGGTAGCAAGGGGGCGACGCGGCGGATGTTCGTGATGACCACGGCTCCGATCGCCGCTCCCGCCAACAGCGCCACCAGAACGGCGGCTCGACGCGCGCGTTCTGGGCGGCTTCCCGACCCCTCCGCGAGTCCCCCGAGCAGGCCGGTCAGCGTCCCGGTGACATAGGTGGTCGTCACGCCGGTCACCCCCAGGGCCCTGACGGCCGCGCTCTGCATCCCCATCGCCACGGCCGACATCCCCACCATTAACGCCTCGAGGGTCTGGCCGGGGTGAGCGGCCGATGCGAGCCAGGCGGCAAACAGCCCGGCCTGCAGCAAGGCCTCGAATCCGAGCACGAGCGTAACCTCCCGGGGCCAGGTGGCGTCGCCCTCGCCGCCCCGCGCCATGCGTGCACCGAGGAACGCGCCAAGCGCGTACGCCACTAGCGAAATGACGGCCCTGATGAGCTCCGAGCCTTCGCTGCGCCCGACCGCCAGTCCGAGGAGCACGATGTTGCCTGTCATGTTGGCCGTGAAGACCTTGCCCAGCCCCAGATAGCTGATCGCGTCGACGGCCCCGCTCGAGAGCGTCAGGCACACGAGCAGCGCGTCCCTGCGGACGCCGGTAGTCACTTGGCCTTCAGCCAGTCGGGACCGATTCCCACGTCGGCTGCCAGCGGCGGGTCCATGTCGAACGCCGCCTGCATCTCATTGCAGGCAATCTGCTTCACCTGGGCGGCCTCGGCGATCGGCCCCTCGAACAGGAGCTCGTCGTGTATCTGGAGGATCAGGCGCGTCTGCAGTCCTGCATCGCTCAGCGCGTGGTCACAGCGGACCATGGCCACCTTCATGATGTCCGCGGCGGTGCCCTGGATCACCATGTTGACCGCGAAGCGCTCTCCCTGCTTGCGCAGATCCCAGCGACGCGCCCGGAGCTCCGGCACCTGACGCCGGCGGCCGAACAGCGTTGACACATAGCCATGCTCGGTTCCCTGCTCGATCGTCTCCTCGATGAACCGCGCGACCGCGGGAAAGCCCGTCATATAGCGCTGGATGAACTCGTCGGCCTCCTCCTGGGGAATGTCCAGCCGGTCGGCCATCCCCCACGCCGACAGGCCGTAGACGATCCCGTAGTTGATCATCTTGGCCTTGGACCGCATCCCGGGGTCGATCTGCTCGGGCGTCACGCCGAACACCCGGCAGGCCGTGGCCGTGTGGACGTCTTCGCCGCGGCGGAAGATGTCCTTGAGCACATCCTCGCCGGCGATGTGTGCCAGCAGGCGCAGCTCAACCTGCGAGTAATCGGCCGACACGAGCAGGTTGCCGGGCTCGGCCACGAAGCAGCTACGAATCTCGCGGCCGAGCTCGGTCCGGATCGGGATGTTCTGGAGGTTCGGGTTGTTGGACGACAGGCGACCGGTCGTCGCCGCGGTCTGGTTGAAGGTCGTGTGCAGGCGGCCATCTGCACCCAGCAGCTGCGGGAGCGCGTCGAGGTAGGTCTGCGCCAGCTTCGTCAGCTCGCGCCAGCGCTCGATCTTGGGGATCACGGGATGCTCGTCGCGGATCGCCTGCAGCACTCGAGCGTCCGTCGAGTAGCCGGTCTTGCCGCGGCGCTTGCGCGACAGTCCCAGCGAGCCAAACAGGACCTCCTCCAGCTGCCTGGGCGAGCCGAGCATGAACTCGGTCCCGCAGAGCTCGAAGATATCGCGCTCGAGCGCGTCGGCCTCCGCCTTGACCCGGTCTGAGATCTCCTTGAGACGCTCGGTATCCAGCTTGCACCCGGCCTGCTCCATGTCGCGCAGGACTCGAACCAGCGGCAGCTCGACGTCGTGCAGCAGATCGGTCAGCCCGCGTCCGCGGATCTCCTCGCGCTGCCAGCTGGCCAGTGCCTGGACGAGCAGCGCATCAGCCGCCGCGGGGTCCTCGACGTCGGCCGCCAGCCCCCGTTCCTCGCACAACTCTCGAAACGGGTAGGCGCGGCGGGCCGGCTCGAGCAGGTAGGCGGCGACTTCTGTGTCGTGAGCCAGGACGCGCGGCACGAGACCGAGCGACTTCGCGTCGTGGGCGATCGCCGGGCGCTCGCTGATCGCCTCCACCAAGTCCTCGGGGCGCGAACACGCGCCGGCCAGCACGCGGTTCGCGCCGTCCGCGTGAACGCCGAAGCGCCAGCTCTCAGCCGCCGGGAACAACGCACCCTCAGGAATCTCCGGCGCCCTGACCGCGACCCCCACTTCCGCGCTGGGCAGCCGGCTCGTCAGCTGCGCGAGCGTCGCCGGCTCAACGTGGGCGCTCAGTGCCTGCTCGGCGACCGGGGCGGGCGCCGCCGCGTCGGCGGAGCCCAACGCCTCCTCCAGGCGACGGAGAGGCTCGCGCAGCTCGAAGTCGCGGAACACCTCTCTGAGCTTCGAGCGGTCCGGGGGCTGCGCAACGAATTCGTTTATGTCAAGCGCGATAGGAATATCGCGCTTGATCGTCGCCAGCTGCTTAGAGAGCCTCGCGTCGTCGGCGTGCTCGGTCAGGTTCTGCTTTCGCTTGGCGCCGGAGATCTCGTCGATGTGCTCCAGCACCGCGTCCAGTGAGCCGAACCGTTGCAGGAGCTCGGCGGCGGTCTTGTCGCCGATTCCCGGAACGCCGGGGATGTTGTCGCTGGTGTCGCCCTTGAGGCCGATGAAGTCGGGGATCAGCTCGGGCGGGATCCCGTAACGGTCGACCACACCGTCGCGATCGTAGACGCGGGTGTCGGTGATGCCCCGGGAGGTGGTCATGATCCGCACGCCGTCGCCCACCAGCTGGTAGGCGTCGCGGTCGCCGGTCACGACCATCACCGGCACCGGCGGCTCGGCGCCGCGCGCGCGCGCGACGATCGAGGCGATCACGTCGTCCGCCTCGTAGCCCTCAACCGCCAGGTTCCGGTAGCCGAACGCGTCGACCAGGGGCTCGAGATGGGGCCACTGTTCCTTGAGCAGGTCGGGCCGCGTGGTCCGCTGCGCCTTGTAGTCGGCGTACACCTCCCTGCGACCGGTGTCGCCCTTGTCCCACACGACTAAGGTGGCGCGGGGCCCGTAGTCGGTGAGGATCTTGACCAGCATCGAGGCAAAGCCGAAGATCGCGTTGGTCGGCAC
Organism: uncultured Actinomycetes bacterium; assembly: GCA_963830405.1. Taxonomy (GTDB): domain Bacteria; phylum Actinomycetota; class Thermoleophilia; order Solirubrobacterales; family Solirubrobacteraceae; genus Palsa-465. The sequence goes on along the minus strand of CAWHMB010000002.1, from coordinate 423,103 downwards.
GCCGGTGGAGGTGGCGATCGACTCCGGCAGGGCGAAGAACGCCCGGTACGCGAGGCTGTTGCCATCGATCAGAAAGAGCTCATCGGGCACTGATCTGAGCCTATCTCGGCCGGCGGATTGGGCTGTGCGCCGGGAGCGATGGGCGCGGCGGGGGCGTTCGCGGGCCCGTTCACGGTCACGAGGTAAGCGATCTGATGGCGGACGAGCCCTTCGCCGTCGTCGCGGCGACGACGCGGACCCCGGCACTCGCCGCTCGCACCGCCTGACGCTCAGCCCCGGGAGCGACGGCGCTCGAGCCGGCGGTCGCCGCCTGACACTCAGCCCCGGGAGCGACGGCGCTCGAGCCGGCGGTCGCCGCCTGACGCTCAGCCCCGGGAGCGACGGCGCTCGAGCCGGCGGTTGAGCCATGCGGCGAGCGTCGAGGACGACGGCAGGAGGATCACGATCAGCAGGCCGACCACGCTCAGCAGCAGGCCAAGGAACAGCCCCAGGCGCTCGCTGTAACCCTTGCGGTCGGCGAGCCAGGCCGCGATCGCGGCCGACAGAAGCCACGCGAACAATAGGTAGAGCGCCTTCGAGCCGATGGCGGCGAACAGCATCATCACGACAGGCTCCTCCCTCGGAGCTGCTCACGGCCGCCGCGATCGCCGCCCACGATCATGCCCCCAGATACGCTCGCTGAACCTCGGGGTCGCCGCGCAGCTCCGACGACTGCCCGCGAAGGGCCACGTGGCCGGTCTCCAGCACGTAGCCGCGCCGGGAGATCTCGAGCGCGTAGTTGGCGTTCTGTTCGACCAGCAAAATCGTCACTCCGCCGCGGTTGATCTCGACGATCGTCTCGTAGATGCGCTGCACGAGGATCGGCGCGATGCCCATCGAGGGCTCATCGAGCATCAACAGCTTGGGGCGCGCCATCAGCGCCCTGCCAATCGCCAGCATCTGCTGCTCGCCGCCAGACATGGTCCCTGCCTTCTGGCGCTCACGCTCCTGGAGGCGGGGAAAGAGCGTGAAGACACGGTCGAGGTCCTCGCTCACGTCGGGGCCTCGCCGACGGTGCGCGCCGAGCTCCAAATTCTCGCGCACCGACATGCGGGGGAAGCAATGCCGCCCTTCGGGCGAGAGCGCGATGCCCCGGACCACCACCTGATGGGCGGGCAGCGCCGTGATGTCCTCGCCGCCGAACGTGATCCTGCCGGCGCTGGCTGGCGTGAGGCCGGAGATCGCTCGCAGCGTGGTCGACTTCCCCGCTCCGTTGGAGCCGATCAGGGTCACGACCTCGCCGTCGTCAACGGTCAGCGAGATCCCTTTGAGCGCCTCGATCGAGCCGTAGTGGGCGTGGATGTCTGTGACCTCCAGCAGAGCCATCGTCAGCCCTCTCCTGGCAGTGGCGCCATCGTCAGCCCTGCTTTCCCAGATAGGCCTCGATCACCTGCGGATCGGAGCGCACTCCGGCCGGCTGGCCTTCAGCGATCTTCTCGCCGTGGTCCAGAACGGTGACTCGCTCTGAGACCTCCATCACGACCTTCATGTCGTGCTCGATCAGGAGGATCGTGAGCTCGAGCTCTCGCTTCAGCTTGTGCATGAAGTTGGTGAGCTCGGCCGACTCCTGCGGATTCATGCCGGCCGTCGGTTCGTCGAGCAGCAACAGCGAGGGCTGGGAGGCCAGCGCCCGGGCGATCTCGACGCGGCGCTGATCGCCGTACGAGAGCTCGGAAGCCAGTCGGTCAAACGCCGCCTCTTCGAGGCCCACGTAGGCCAGCAGCTCGCGCGCACTCTCCAGTGCTCGGCGCTCCTCCCGTCGGACCCAAGGCGGCCTGAAGATCGATCCGAAGAGCCCCGCGCGCAGCCTGACGTGACGGCCGATCATCACGTTCTCAAGCGCGGTCATCGCGGCGAAAAGGCGGATGTTCTGGAACGTCCGCGCCACGCCGAGGGCGGTGATCTTGTCCGGACGGGAGCGAGTGATGTCGCGCCCACCGAACACGATCCGCCCGCTGGTCGGCTTGTACAGGCCGGTCAGCATGTTGAACAGGGTCGTCTTGCCCGCCCCGTTGGGGCCGATCAGGGACACGATCGAGCGCCGGGGAATGTCGAGCGATACGCGATCGACCGCGACGAGGCCGCCGAACTCCTTGGTCACGTCGTCGGCGTACATGATCGCGTCGCGGGCCGGGGGCGCCTGGCTGGGCAGCGCTGTGCGGGCGCTTTCTGGAGCGCTCATCGGGGCACCTCGGACACTAGGGCGCCTCACTGAGCTGCGAGTGCTCGGCGGAGATCTCGGCTCGCATCTCGAGCCTTCGTCGTCGTTCTGGAAGCAGACCCTGGGGCCGAGAGAGCATCACCAGCACCAGCAGGAAGCCGTAGATCCCGAACGAGATCTGCGTCAGCTGGATGTGGATTCCGAGGTCGCCGGGAAGGTTGTTGAACACGTCCGGAATCAGCAGGTTGTTGATGTAGCCCAGCAGCAGCCCACCGCCGATCGCCCCCCAGATCGAGCCGATGCCGCCGATGATCACCATCGAGAGGATCAGAACCGAGAACCCGAACTGGAACTGGTCAGAGCTCACCACCGGCGTGTACATCCCCAGGTATGCCCCGGAGACCCCGCCCAGCGCGGCGCCGATGGCGTAGGCCAGCAACTTCGTCCGCACGGCGGGGATGCCCATCGACACCGCGGCCACCTCGTCCTCCCGCAACGCGATCCACGCCCGTCCCAGGCGCGACGTCCGTAGACGTCGGGTGATGAACACCACCAGCACCAGGATCCCCAGGATCAGCCAGTACCAGGGGCGCAGATTGAGCTCGTTGAACGAGCCGATGCCCGGGAAGTAGGGAGCGTCGATGGCGCTGATCCCCTCACTGCCGGCGGTCAGCGTGACCGAGCCGAGGTGGATGCTCTGGCCGTTGACGGCGATCACGTCGATTATCTCGCCGAAAGCGAGCGTGACAATCGCGATGTAGTCGCCACGCAGACGCAAGGTGGGCAGCCCGATCACCATCCCGGCCAGGGCACAGAGGACCGCCGCCACGATCATCAGCAGGATGAAGTTGAGGTGAATGCCCGGGAGCTGAGCGACGGTGTGCGAGACGAGCACGTGCACGTGCGCCTTGTACACATAGCCCGAGGCGAACCAGCCCGCGGCGTAGGACCCGATCGCGTAGAAGGCGACGTACCCGAGGTCGAGCAGGCCGGCGAAGCCGACCACGACGTTCAGCCCCAGTGCCATCACCGCATAGGCCAGTGAGACGTCGGTGGCATTCAGGAAGCTGCCCGCGGGCGCCAGCAGCAGCGGCACGGGGATCGCCAGCGCGATCAGCACGTACGCCAGCGCCCTTGACCACCACCAAGGCAGCCGGTCCGAGACGCGCGCCAGCGACTGGCGGGCCGGCGCGGTGAGCTCGCGCATCACTGGGCCGAGCAGGGGGCCGCGCGGGCTTGGCGTGTCGCCGGGGCGCTCGACCTCGGGGGGCGCGGTCACGTTGCTCATAGCGCCATGGCCTCCCCGGGCGCGGTCACGTCGCTCATAGCGCCATCCCGATCATCCCGCCTCCCTGACTTCCTCGCCAAGCAATCCCCGCGGTCTGAGCACCATGACCAGGATCAAGTAGCCGAACACGACCGCCTCGGTCCACTGCGGCCCCATGCGGGAGTCCGACAGGGCCTGAATCACCCCGATCAGGAGACCCCCGAGCACGGCGCCGCGGACGTTTCCGATCCCACCCATAACCGCGGCCGTGAACGCGATCAGGCCGGCCTCGAAGCCCTGGAAGTACCAGACGTTGGTCTCATAGAGGGCGTAGACCAGCCCCGCGGCGCCGGCGAGCATGCCGCCCAGCAGGAAGGTCAGCGAGATCGTCCGGTTGACGTCGATCCCCATCAGCCGCGCCGCCTCGGGGTCCTGGGCCGCGGCGCGCATCGCGCGGCCGGGGCGGGTCGAGGAGATGAACCACGCCAGCCCGATCACCAGCGGGACGGTGACGGCTATCGCCAGGATGTAGCCCCGCGGTATGGGTACGCCGGAGATGTTGAACACGACGGTGTTTTCGCGGATCAGATCCGGGACACTCTGCGCCGCGCCACCGCGCCACAGCAGGCCGACGTTCTGGAGGATGAACGAGAAGCCGACCGCGGTTATCAGCGGCGCCAGCTTGGGCGCGTTGCGCAACGGCCGGTAGCCGACCCGCTCGATCAGCACGTTGAGCGAGCCGCATACCGCCATCGCCAGGATCAGCGTGACGATCAGGCCGCCGATCAGTCCCAGCGGGCCGGTGGCCAGCCCGAGCCCGAGCGTCCCCCACAGCCCCGTAGCGGTGAACGAGCCGATCATGAACACATCGCCATGGGCGAAATTGATCAGCTCGATGATCCCGTAGACGAGCGTGTAGCCGATGGCGATCAGGGCCCAGATCGATCCGTCTGAGATGCCTTCGGCGAAGTTCGTGCCCAGCTTCGTCAAATCGTGGCGTATGACGGTGTGGCCCGCCACGCAGCAGGCGCTGTAGCCGTGCGTGAGATCGTGAACGCCGTAGAAGATCGGCAGCGCCGCTAGCGCGACGAGCAGTCCCCAGCGCCCTACGTAGCGCCGGACCGCGGCCAACGGGCGAAAAGCCGCCGCAGGCAACCTCGGTGTTATGGAATGTGCTTCCACTACTCCCCGTGGAGTATCGGCATCAAGGCCTGAAGTATGGAGGGGACGCGCTGGGCGCGTCCCCTCCATAGTTTCTCATCGCGGCTTACTAGGTCGTCGACGGCGTGAGGGTCTTGAGGAACAGGACGTTGTGGTTCGGCCCCACCTTGTAGAGGCCGTAGGCCTTGAGCGTCGTGTCGCCGTTCTTGTCGAACCCGTAGGTGCCGAGCACCGAGCTGCGGCTCTTGATCGCGAACAGGGCGGCGAGCACGGCTGACTTGTCGTTGCCCTTCGATCCCAGGCTGGCGATCGTGTCCAGTCCGAGCTTCATCACCTCATAGCCGTAGATCGCGTAGGGGTCGGACGGCGGCGCGCCGTACTTGGCCTTGTAGTCGGCGAGGAACGTCCGGCCGCCGGGATAGGCGGGGAGGTTCAGCGTCGCGACCGTGCACTGCATCAGCGGGTCGACGGTCGCCGGCACGCCACCCTGGGCGGCGTTCGTCCACTTGTCGCTGCAGTCGCCGTCGCCGCCGAAGATCTTGGCCGTCGGTATCGCCGAGTTGACGTCCTTGGTGATCTGCGTGGCGCCCGTGGCGGTGGTGCCGGCGAAGAAGAAGCAGTCGGCACCTTGGCCCTTGATCGTCGCGGCGTAGGAGCGGAAGTTTGGCGCCGTGGGCTCGATGCCCGTGTTGCTGATGATGTTGACCCCGTAGGAGCCCTTCTCCAGCTCGAGCAGCGCCGCGAGACCCGCGCCGTAAGCCTGCTTGTCGTTGGCGATCGCCACCTTCGCGCAGCCCGCCTGCTTCATCGCCAGCAGGTCCGCGGCGGCCTGGATCGAGTCCCTGGGAACGATGCGCAGGAAGGTGCGCTTGCCGGTCGGGTAGTACTTTTGGGGCTCGCCGGGGGCGCTTCCGGGCTCGTTCGTCGTCAGGCCGACGTACGTGTTGGCCGGGCTGACCTGCGGAATGCCTGCTTGGTTGAGGATCGGAATCGACGCCTCGCTGGCGCCCGAGTTGAACTCCCCGATGTAGTACACGGTCTTGGGGTCGGTCGCCGCCTGGCGCGCGTTGGCCGCGGTCTGCTGGGCGGTCCACTGCCCGGCCGCCGCGGTCGAGTCATCGAGCACGGTGTACTTGACGCTGAACTTGCCGGCCTTGTTGCCCGCCTGGGACAGCGCCAACTTGATGCCGTTGACCATCGGGATCGTCTGCGCCGTCGTCGGACCTTGCATCGGCAGGCTGGAGTAGATGTCAATCGTGTTGGAGCCGCTGCCGCCGCTACTCGAGCTCTTGCTGCTCGAGCCGCACGCGCTCAGACCGGCCACGGTGCCGGCTACCACGCACCCGACGGCCAGCTTGCGGATGAAACTCATTTGTTTCGCCCTCCTCTCTGTGGACCCGGGCTCACGGGCGGCCCGGCAAGCGGGCAGATTAGTGCGTGCTTCGGATCGCAGGCAAGGGGCGATCCAAGTTTCGCTGCTGCCCTAACGCAACCGAAATGCGCCGGTCACCGGGGGACGAATGGGCAGAAAGGACCGCAAGCAGCGCGCCAAAGGCCCAGCGGCCCGACGCTCACCCGTCCACCGGTTTCCAGAAGCGCAGCCGCCCCGCGACCACCGTCCAGGCGCCGTAGACGCTCAGGGATGTGTCTCCGTTGGCGTCGATGCTGTAAGTGCCAAGCACGCTGCGGCGGTCACGTGTGGAAAGGATCGCCTTGAGCACGGCGGAGCGCCGCGCCGCTCGCTCGCCATGGTCAGTGGCCCGGTCGATCGCGCTCAGCATCAGGCTCATCGCTTCGTAGCCGAGAATCGCATCCGGCTCTCGAGCACCGTAGGTGCGCGCGTAGGTGGCGAGGAAGGCCCGTCCCGCCACGGGGTAGGCACTTGCGCCGAGCGCCGGAGAGGTGATGACGACGCGCGGGTCGCGGTCGAGCGGGATGCCGCCGGCCGCCGGATCGGCGTAGGTGCTCTGTGCCATGCCTCCGCTGACAAAGATCCGCAGACCCGGAAGCGCGGCCGCTAGCTGCTTGGTCGCGAGGACGGTGCCCGGGTCGGTGATCGCGGCGATCAGCAAGCAGTTGGCGGCCGTGCTGGCCACGTTCGCCGCCAGCGCGCTGTAATCCGTCGCCCGCTGGTCGAACTGCTGGGTTGCGATCACCTGGAGGCCCGCGGAACGCGCCGCCAGGTCGAAGCTCGTGGCCAGGTCCTCGCCGTCGACTTCACCGTCGTCGATGACGAACGTGCGCTGACAACCCTCGCTCTGCTGGAGTCGGACCTGGACCGCGCCCTGGATGGCGTCGCTCGCGGCCACTCTGGCGAACGTACGCATGCCCGTTGGGTAGTACTTGTACGGCTCGCCGGGGGCCGCCCCCGGGGCCGCCGAGGTCAGGCCGACCGCCGTGCTCGTGGGGCTGATCTGCGGAATGCCGACCCGATTCAGCACCGGAATCGAGATCGCGCTCGCGCCGGAATCGAGGTCACCTATGTACCCGATCGTGGTCGGATCGATCATCGCCTGGCGGGCGTCGTTGCTGGTCTGCCCGGGATCCCACTCACCGCGCGCCGCGGTCGAGTCGTCGAGCACTTTCAGGGCGATGCGCAGCCGTCCGATATGGCTCCTCGCCCCGTCGAGTGCCAAATGGGCGCCGTTGGCCACCGCCCACCCGGAGACGGCCGAGGCACCGTTCAGCGGCACGCTCACATAGATGCTCAATGTGCGACCGGCGATCTTGCCCCCACTCTCGCTCGAGCTCCCGCAGCCCGCTACGAGCGCTACGCCGGCAAGCGCCGCCAGCAATCTCACGATGCGTCGCGCCGCCCGGCTCAAGGACCGGTAACGGACTTGTACGGCACGAGCAGCCCCCGCTGCAGGCGGCTGATCACAAATGGAGCGATGTTCGTGTCTCCATTGGGGTTCATCGAGTAGCTGCCGATCACCGATGAACGGTTCCTGATGGCGAAGAAGTCGCGCACGACGGTCGAGCGGTTGTTTGCCTGCGAGCCCGCCTCCCGGAGCACGGCGAGCAGCGCCGACATCGCCTCATAGCCGAAGATCGCCCCAGGCTGCGGTGTGTGGCCGTACGCCGCCTCAAACGGGGCCAGGAACTGCCGCTTGGCGGCGGCGCTGAGGTCCTGCTGCAGGAAGCCCGGCTCCGAGATGTACAGGTTGAGCTTCGAGGCACTCGGAAGGGACGAGGCGAACGCGCCGTCCGCCAGCGCGGATGGAGCAAATAGCTTCGCCTGCGGATCCGCGGCTCCCACCTGCTCGAACAGGCTGGCGGCGCGGGAGCCGGCGGCAACCGACCCGCCGTAGAACAGGGCATCGGCGCCCGAGGCGCTGAACGCTGACTCGCTCGCCGCTCCCCGCGAGGCGCTGATCCCGGCCGCACCGGCAGCCTGGGCGACGGCATACGCCACGGCCTTGCCGTAGTCGGAGCCGTCGTCCGAGACGAATAGCTTCTTGACGCCGAGCAGCTGCATCTGCGAAGCCTGAACCTTGGCCTCGACGGCGGCGGAGGGCACGACTCTGACGAACGTCCGGCCGTAGGTCTTGAGCGCCTCGTAGTAGTTGTTCGGGGCGCCGGGGACGACGGGGGTCGATTGCGTCAGCTCGATCGCGGTGTCGCTGGGAGAGATCTGAAGCAGGTCCTGGTCGTTGGTGATGCCCAGTGAGTCAGCCGACGCTCCAGGATCGAGCTCGCCGAGATAGCCGATGGCGCTGGTGTCCTGAATCGCTGTGCGGGCGTTGTCGGAGGGCGTTTGGCTCAGCTGGACGAAGCTGATCCTGAACTTGCCGATGTCCGAACCCGCCTGCTTGAGCGCCAGTCGCTCCGCATCGACGATGTCCTGCTCCTGTGCGCCAGCGCCCGAAGGCACGCTGGCGTAGATCGTCAGCCCGCTGCCGGTGACCGTGATGGTTGACGAGCTGGTCGCGCTCGTGCAGCCCGCGAGCACGGCGAGCGCAGCCGCGCAGGCCAGAAACCGCTTCCAGATCGACATCTGACGACGAGTTATTCCCGCCGGCCAGGCAGGAACGGAAGCAGGTTTCTGACCCCGATCGCGATCACCACCATCGCGAGCGCGATCAGCATTCCGTCGAAACCTTTGATGTTCAGCGCCCACAGGATGATCCACAGGCACAGCCCGGCGGTGGCGGTGGCGACCAAGCCCATCGAGCGATGGATGCTACTGGCTGGCCGCCCGCGATCCCGTCAGCCCCTCAGCCGCGAACCGCCCTGCAGCGCCCCGCGGAACTCCCGCACCAGCGCGGCGACGGCGGCCGGCGGGTCCTGGCCGTCACCGGCGGCGCGCACCAGGCGGCTGCCGACGATCACCCCGTCGGCTCCGGCATCGGCGGCGGCGCGGGCCTGCTCGGGGGTCCCGATTCCGAACCCGACCGCCACGGGCACGGCCGTGTGCGCCCTGGCACGCGTCACTAGACCCGGCAGCGCCCGTGCCGGGCCGCCGCGCTCTCCAGTCGTCCCGGTAAGGGAGACGGCGTACAGGAACCCGCGGGCGCGAGAGCCGATCTGCTCCAGACGCGCGTCGGGGGTCGTCGGGGCCACCAGCGGGACCAGGGCCAGTCCCCGCTCGTCGCAGGAGCCGAGTGCCGCGCTGGCCTCCTCGAGCGGCAGGTCGGGAACGATCAGACCGCTCACGCCGGCGTGCAACAGCATGTCCGCGAACCGCTCCAGTCCGCGGGCCAGGACCTGGTTCGAGTAGCACATGACGACCACCGGGACTTCGTCCGCAAGCCGCGCCGCTAGCCCGAGCACGTCGTGGACGGTCACCCCGGCGCGTAGCGCCGCTGTCCCCGCGGCCTGGATCACGGGACCGTCCGCCAGCGGGTCAGAGAACGGCACCCCCAGCTCAATCAGGCTGGCGCCGCCCTGCACCGACGCCAGGCCGACCCGAAGCGAGGCATCGAGGTTGGGGAAGCCTCCCATCATGTAGGGCATCAGCGCCGCGCGGCATCCGTCGGCGCGGGCCGCCTCGAACGCTTCCGCGATCCGCTCGATGCCGGTCGTCAAGACTCCAGTGCAAGCAGGGCCATCGCCTCCGCGAGGTCTTTGTCCCCCCGCCCGGACAGGCATACGAGGTCTAGCTCGCTGGGCCCGGTGTCGAGCGCCCAGCGGAGCGCATGAGCGCTCTCGAGCGCGGGGATGATCCCCTCCAGCCGGGCCGTGCGGGCAAACGCATCCAGGGCCTCGACATCGCTGACCGCCACGTATCGCGCCCGGCCCGAGTCCCGCAGCCAGGCATGCTCCGGTCCGCTGCCGGGATAGTCAAGGCCGGCGGAGACCGAGTGCGCCTCCAGGATCTGCCCGTCCTCATCCTGCATGATCGCCGAGTACGCCCCGTGCAGGACGCCCGCCAAGCCGCCGGCCGTGAGCGGCGCGCCGTGCCGGCCTGAGTCGATCCCCTCCCCCGCCGCCTCGACGCCGATCAGCTCGACCTCCCGCTCGTCGATGAACGGCGTGAAGACCCCGATCGAGTTCGAGCCGCCGCCGACGCAGGCGATCACGCGCTGCGGCAGCCGCCCGGCCCGCTCCAGCAGCTGCGCTCGGGCCTCGTCGCCGATCACGCGCTGCAGCTCGCGCACCAGCGACGGAAAAGGCGCCGGGCCGACGCAGGAGCCGATGATGTAGTGGGTCGTCGCGACGTTGGTCACCCAGTCGCGGATTGCGGCCGAGACGGCCTCCTTGAGCGTGCGGGCGCCGGCGCCCACCGGCTCAACCCGCGCCCCCAGGAGCTCCATCCGCTCGACGTTGGGCTTCTGGCGGCGCATGTCCTCCTCGCCCATGTAGACCACGCACTCCAGGTTGAGCAGCGCGCACGCCGTGGCCGTCGCCACCCCGTGCTGGCCGGCGCCGGTCTCGGCGATTATCCTGCGCTTGTCCATCCGGGTAGCGAGCAGCGCCTGCCCCAGGGCGTTGTTGATCTTGTGAGCCCCGGTGTGGTTGAGGTCCTCGCGCTTGAGATAAATCGGGTGACCGGCGGCCTCGCTCAGTCGCTCGGCGTGGTACAGCGGCGTGGGACGCCCGACGTAGTCCCGCAACAGCCCCTCGAGCTGCCCGCGATATCCGGGGTCATCGCGCGCGGCGATCCACGCCCGCTCGAGCTCTGAGAGCGCCGTCATCAACGTCTCTGGGACGTACTGCCCGCCATAGGGGCCGAAGCGATGCTCGACCGTGGTCATGAAAGTGTTGGTCGGGGCCGCACGTGTGCGGCCCCGCGCGTCGCCGCATGCACCCGCAGGTCTGCCGCGCGCTCGGCATCCGGCCTCGCATCCACGCGCGGCGCCCGCGTCATCCGGCTGGGCTGGGGCGCATGCGCCCCGGCCACCGCATTGGCAAATGCCTTCAGCTTGTCCGGGTCCTTGCGGCCGGGCGAGGCCTCGACGCCGCTGGCCACGTCGACCGCGAACGGGCGCACGGCGGCGATTGCCTCTGCCACGTTCTCGGGCCGCAGGCCGCCGGAGAGGATCACCGGCACCGAACCGCGGTGCGCGCGCGCCAACTCCCAGTCGAACGTCTCGCCGCTGCCGCCGCGACGACCCTCGACGTGGCTGTCCAGCAGGTGATAATCGGTGTGGAAGGGGACCAGCGCCTGGATGTCGGCGCCGCTTCTGACGCGTGCCGCCTTGATGACCTTGCAGCCCGTGCGGCGTGCGGCTTCGGCGCAGAACGTCGGACCCTCGTCGCCGTGTAGCTGGATCGTCGTCAACTGGACGTCTTCAGCCGCGCGGGCCAGCTGCTCGAGCGGTGGATTGACGAACACGCCCACCACCTCGACACGGCGCCTCAGCGCCGCGCCGATCTCCGCCGCGACGCCAGGATCACAGCGACGCGGCGAGCGCGGCCAGAAGATCAGCCCGATCGCCCAGGCGCCGACGTCGGCAGCGAGGCGGGCATCGTCGAGCGAGGTAATGCCGCAAAGCTTGATCTTGGGCGCATCCGCGGCCACCCCCACATCGTAGGGGCAGCCTCTTTGGGATCAGATGCAGAATTATTCGAACAACGATCCATCGCCTGGTGTCAACCAGGCTAAGGTTCGCGCGAGCCGCCGCCGACCTCGTCCGCGAGCGGGCTCAGCACGTTCTTGGCGGTGTCGATGGGAACGGCGAAGGCGATGCCCACGCTGCCCTCGCCCTGGTCGCCGGCGGCCGCGATCTGCGAGTTGATCCCGATCACGCGCCCGGCCGCGTCCAGCAGCGGTCCCCCGGAGTTGCCCGGGTTGATCGGCGCGTCGGTCTGGATGACGTTGGCGATGCTGAACCCGTCGGGCGCGCGAATCTCGCGCTGAAGCGCGGACACGATGCCGCTGGTCAGCGTGCGGTCGTAGCCGAACGGGTTACCGATCGCCAGCGTCGGGTCGCCGACCCGGACCGTGGTCGAGTCGCCGAGGCGCAGCGGCTGCACCGACGGCACGCCGGCCATGTCGACGCGCAGCACCGCGAGGTCGTCGTCGGCGTCCTGCTCCACGACGATCGCCCGGCGCGCCACGTCGTCGGCGAACTCGACGGTCACGCCGTCGTCGCGATCGGCGCCCTCGATCACGTGGTAGCTCGTGAGGATGTCGCCGCGACGATCGACGAGGAAGCCCGACCCGGTCGAGGTGCTCTGCTGGCGCTCAGGAAACATCTCAAACGGCGTCTGGACGTCCTTCGAGAGCTGCGCGCGGACGAACACGACGCCAGGGGCATCGCGGACGTAGATGGCGTGCGGCGTGAGCGCCGAAGAAGAGGTGCTGGCCGCCGGCTGGGCGGCCACCGGCGCCTGCTCGACGATCGTCCGCGTCGTCCTGCGGCCGGTGATCCCGAGCGCCAGGAAGGCGCCGGCCACCACCAACCCGCCGACGAGGGCCGATGCCAGATGCGAGCGCAGCAGCGGCTTCATTGCACGGTCAGTGTTGGGCGGGCCAGTCAAGCCCGGCTAAAGGGTTCGCTCAGCGTCCGTACGGCCTGCTCAACGTCGACCGCGCGCATCAACGCCTCGCCGACGAGCACCCCGTGCACCCCGGCAGCGGCCAGCTCCTGGAGCTGCTCGGGGCGGCTGAAGCCCGATTCGGCCACCACCACGGTGCCGGGCGGTAGCCGGGGCAGCAGCTCGAAGGTCGTGCGTGGGTTCACGCTCAGCGTGGTCAGGTCCCGATTGTTGATGCCGATTATCGTCGCGCCGGCCGCGAGCGCCAGCTCCAGCTCGAGCCCGTCGTGAACCTCGACCAGGGCGTCTAGGCCCCGTTCGAGCGCGAGCCGCTGCAGCGCGGACAGCTCGCCGGGCGCAAGCGCGGCGACGATCAGCAGGATTGCGTCGGCGCCGGCCAGCACCGCCTCGTTGACCTGGTAGCGCTCGACGACGAAATCCTTGCGCAGGATCGGCAGGCTTGAGCAGGCCCGCGCGGCGCGAAGGTCGTCAAGCGAGCCACCGAAGCTCGGTCCCTCGGTCAGGATCGATAGCGCCGCCGCGCCGCCGCGCTCGTAGGCGCCGATGATCCGCTCGAGCGCGACGCCGTCGCGAATCGCGCCCGCTGAGGGCGAGCGGCGCTTGTGCTCCGCGACCAGCGACAGCCCGGGGCGGCGGAGGGCCTCGCCGAACGGCCGGCGGCGAACGGCGCGGCGCTCAAGGGCCGCCTCCGCGGCGCGCTCGAGCTCCGGCTCCGGCACGGCGCTCCGGCGGCGGATCAGCTCCTCGCGCGTGGCCGCGACGAGCCGCTGCAGCTCGTTCATGCCGCCGATCCCCGCGCCGAGGCGACGCCGGGGTTTGAGGAGAGCTCGATCGTGCGATTCACGAACCGCTCCACGAGCGCCGCCGCGGCGCCTGAGTCGATCGCTTGCTCGGCTGCCCGCACACCTTGCTGGAGCGACTCCGCACCGGCTCCCGCGTAGATCGCCGCGCCGGCGTTGAGCACGGCCAGGTCGCGGGCCGCATCGCGGGCACCGGCGAAGATCCGCCTGACGATCTGCGCGTTCTGGCCGGGGTCCCCGCCACGCACGGCCTCGGGCGGCGAGGGCTCGAGCCCCACGTCGGCCGGCGCCACGGTGTAGCGGGTGATGCGATCGTCGACGACCTCGATCACGCGGGTGGGAGCGGAGATGCTGAGCTCGTCCAGCCCGTCCTCGCTCGAGACCAGCAGCGCGTGCCGCGTGCCAAGCCGGGCCAGCGCCCCAGCCATGGTCTCCACATAGGAGGAGTCGGACACGCCCACCAGCTGGCGGGTGGCGCCGGCCGGGTTGGTGAGCGGACCCAGGAAGTTGAACGTCGTTCTCACCGCCAGCTCACGGCGCACCGGCACGACGTAGCGCGTGGCCTGGTGGTGCGCTGGGGCGAACATGAAGCCGAAGCCGATTTCCTCGATGCACCGCGCGACCGCATCCGGGCCGAGATCGATCCTGGCGCCGAGCGCCTCCAGGAGATCGGCGGACCCCGACAGGCCGGTGGCCGAGCGGTTTCCGTGCTTGGCGACCGTGCAGCCCGCGGCCGCCGCGATCAGCGCCGCGGTCGTCGAGACGTTGAAGGTCGGGCGGCCGCCGCCGGTGCCCGCCGTGTCCAACAGCTCGCCGCGATTGACGCGCACCGGCGTGGCCAGGGCCCGCATCGTGCGCGCCAGCCCGGCCAGCTCGTCGACCGTCTCGCCTTTGGTTCGCAGCGCGATAAGGAACGCCGCGATCTGGATCTCCGTGGCGTTGCCGGCCATGATCTCCGACAGCACGGCGGCCGCGCCCTCGAGGCTCAAATCCTGGCCCGAGGCGAGCGTGTCGATCGAGCGGGCCAGGAGCCCCGACGCGCTCACCGCCTCCCCTCCAGGAAGTTTGAGAGCAGCTCGCGTCCTTGCTCGGTCAGCACGGATTCGGGATGGAACTGCACGCCTTCGGCCGGAAGCTCGCGGTGGCGGACCGCCATCACGATCGAGTGCTCGCCACCGTTGCCGGCGGCCGCCGCGCTGCGCTGAAGGGTCTGCGGCAATTCGGGCGCCACGACCAGCGAGTGGTAGCGACCGACCTCGAGCGGCTGGCGCAGTCCCCGGAAGATCGTCCTGCCGTCGTGCTCGATCGAGATCGTCTTGCCGTGCACCGGCTGGCCCACCATCACCCGTCCGCCCCAGGCCTGCACCAGCGCCTGGTGGCCGAGGCACACGCCGAGCGTCGGGATCCGAGCCAGCGGGAAGCGGCGCACCGCTTCCAGCGAGATTCCCGCCTCGTTAGGGCTGCAGGGGCCGGGAGAGACGATCAGGCGGTCATAGCCTCGGATCAGCAGGTCCTCGACCGTGGCGTGGTCGTTGCGCACGACCTCGAGCTCCGCGCCTAGCTCTCCAAGGAACTGCACGAGGTTGTAGGTGAAGCTGTCGTAGTTGTCGATGATCAGCACTCGCAAGGACGCGAACGGTACCCGGCCTCGGAGCACGAGCCGAGAGGCCCCGGGGTGGCGGCTAGGGGAGCGCCGGGCAGATCGGCTTCAAGCAGAGCGGCGACGAGGGAGACGAGGGCGGAGATGCGGTTGGCGGCGGCGACGGAGACGAGGGCGGAGATGCGGTTGGCGGCGGCGAGGGAGACGGCGGCGGGGATGCGCTCGGCGGCGAGGGAGAAGGCGGCGGGGATGCGCTCGGCGGCGGCAGCGGCGGCGTCTCCGGCGGGGGCTTGGGGCGCCCCGGCGGATGCGCGTACTCGGGCGGGTAGGCCTCAAAGCGCCTGGAGCGGAGCTCCCGAGCGAGCGCCCGCCGGCTGGCGGGGTAGTGCGCCAGATTGGCTGGACTGGAAGGGGTGAAGCCCTGGTAGTAGTTGATCATCCGCACGCGGGGATGGCCGAGCACCCAGGCGAACAGCCGGCGCACGAACGACGGATTGTCGGCGCCGTAGACCGCCCATTCCGAGATCACGAACGGCTTGCCCGAGAACTGCGAGTAGAAGTGGTCGAGCAGCGAGAAGTTCGGATCGAAGGAGTAGAAGTCGGTTCCCACCCAGTCGACGTACGCCGCTCCTGGCCAGTACACGCTCGGCGCGTCGGCGGCGATCTCCGGGCTGCCGGCGTCCTGCGGCACCCACAGGAACGCCACCTTCGGCCTGGCCAGGGCCGTGGCGCAGGGGCTCGGCGTGTCCCCGCTCACCGCCGAGCACAGCGCCTTGGCCCCGAGCTTCGGCAGCCCCAGCGCCCGCAGTCGGCGGTTGATCCGAGCCACCGGGCCGCCCCGGAGGATCAGCACTGTCCGGCGCCATGCCTGGATGAAGAAATGCGGCGAGTTGGAAGGCCCGCGGAACGTGCCATTGGCGTTGTAAGCGGAGTAAGCGTTCCACCAGGCGTCCATCTCGCCCATGATCCGCACATAGAGGATGCGCCGTGAATGGGCCAGGTTGCGGTTCAGCCTCACCAGGAAGGCGTCGCTTGCGCCCAGCGCGATGCCCTCCGGGGAGGTCAGCCCTCGCCGTGCGTAGCCCCGGGAGGTCGCCAGCTCGATTCCCAACCGGGCGCGGAAATCGGGATCCCGCCCGGAGATCCAGCGGGTGGGCGTGTTGTAGGTCATCCAGTCCTCGAGCACCGGCGGGTGCTTTCCGACCATGCGCCAGAAGGGGATGATCGACGTGACGCCCGTGACTCCGGCGAAGATGTGGTTGGTGGGTGGCAGGTACTGACGCGCCCAGGCGGCGGGCGCCGCGGCAAGCGTGAGCGCTGCCAGGCCGGCCGCCACGGCGGGCCCTGCGCCCCACTGCCGCTTGCTCCACACGCCGGGCGCCAGGCTAGCGCTACGGCCAGTCCCGCTGCGCCACAGCGAGCTCGATCGCCTGGAGCACGGCCCTGGCCTTGGCCTTCGACTCGCGCAGCTCGAGCTCCGGCTTGGCGTCGGCGACCGTGCCGCCGCCGGCCTGGATGTGGGCGATCCCGTCCTTGACCACGAGCGTACGAATGTGGATGCAGGTGTCGAGATCGCCGGTGTAGGAGACCCAGCCGATCGCGCCGCCGTACCCACCGCGCTTGACTGGCTCCAGCTCGTCGATGATCTGCATGGCCCGAACCTTGGGGGCCCCCGACAGCGTTCCCGCCGGCAGCACCGAGCGCAATGCGTCGAGTGCCCCCACCTCCTCGCGCAGCGCGCCGGTCACGCTCGAGACGATGTGCATCACGTGGCTGTAGTGCTCCACGGCCATGAACTCCTGCACCTCGACGCTCCCGTAGCGGCACACCCGACCGAGGTCGTTGCGCCCCAGATCGACGAGCATCACGTGCTCCGCGCGCTCCTTTGGATCCGCCAGCAGCTCTCGCGCCAGCTCCAGGTCTTCCTCCACCGTTGCGCCGCGGGGACGCGTGCCGGCGATCGGCCGCGTCGAGACGCTGGCGCCGGAGACGGTGATCAGCGGCTCGGGGCTGGCGCCCGCCACCTCGAAGTCTCCGAAGTCCAGAAAGTACATATAGGGGCTGGGATTGACCGCCCGCAGGCCGCGGTAGATCGAAAACGCCTCGATAGGAACAGCAGCGGACCACCGCTGCGAGGGGACGACCTGATAGGCGTCACCGGCGCGGATGTACTCGATGATCCGCGTCACGGTGGCCTCGAACTGCCCCGGCGACATATTTGACTCAAATGAGGGGACCTGCCGGTCCCCCGTTTCGTGCGACGCCGGCCGCGGCACCGAGCCCCGCAGGCGCGAGCGCACCGCGGCGATCGTGTCAAGCGCCCGGCGGTAGGAGGCGTCAACTCCGTCGTCGACGTAGGCGTTGGCTAGCACGGTGATCGTATGCTTGAGGTGGTCGAAGCACACGAGCGCGTCGGTCAGCATGAGCGCCAGATCGGGCACGCCCAGGGGGTCGGGGTTCGGCTCGCCGAGCGGCTCGACCGTGCGCACCAGGTCGTAGGCGAACACTCCGACCGCCCCGCCGGCGAACGGCGGGAGCCCCTCGATCACCGCCGGATCGAAAGCGGAGAGCTCGGACGCCGCCAGCGCGTAGGGGTCGCCGCCGTCCGCCAGCGACCACCGCAGCACCTTGCGCGGACGAAAGCCGATGAACGAGTAGCGCCCCACCCTGCCCTGCTCGGCCGACTCCAGCAGGAACGCCGGCTGTCCGTTCTCGCGCAGCTTGAGAAACGCCGACACCGGCGTCTCACAGTCGTCGATGAACGTCTCCACCACCGGGATCAAGTTGTGTTCGCGCGCCAGCGCCCGCGCCTCCGCAAGCGACGGCGCCGTCCCCGCACCGACCGGCAGAGCGCTAACGCCGCTGGCGACGGCCATCGAGCACCCGCTCGGCGTCCGCGAGCCGCAGCCCCCGGCCTCGAAGCAGTACCGCGAGGTGATAGAGGACGTCGGCGGCCTCTTGAGCCACGCGCTCCTCGGACTCTCCGTCGGCAGCGCGCGCCACCTCATCGGCCTCCTCGCGGACCTTGGCGCCGTTACGCGTGCGGTCGGCGAGCAGCTCCGCGGTGTACGAGCCGGCGGGGCGCTGCGTCGCACGGGCCGCGATCGTGCGCTCGAGCGCCGGCAGCACCTCGTGCGGGGCAGTCGGCTCAAGCTCGCCGCGGTAGAAGCAGCTGCGCTGGCCGGTGTGGCAGGCCGGTCCCGAGGGCTCGACAAGTGCCAACAGCGCGTCGCAGTCGCAGTCGTAGCGGATGGCCTTGATGGCCAGCGTGTTGCCGGAGGTGGCGCCCTTGCGCCACAGCTGGAGGCGCGAGCGGCTGAAGAAGTGGACCTGCCCGGTCTGGCGCGTCAGCCTGAGCGCCTCGGCGTTCATGTAGGCCAGCGTCAGGACCTCCCCGGTGAGCCAGTCCTGCACGACGCACGGGACCAATCCGCGCTCGTCGAATGAGACCTCGGAGTCGTCCATCAGTGCTTCCCGCAGTAAGTTCGGTTGTGGATTGGCGAGCGAAAACCCAGCTGGCCAAGGACGCAGCGAGCGTGGCGTACCTGGAAGGTACGCGAGCGAGCGAGGACATCGGCCGGCGGAGGTTTGCAGCCGCCAAGACCGATCGTACTTGCGGTGGGGAGCACTTAGTTTTCGATTCTGGCAGCCCGGTGGCGTTGTCGCCGGGCGGCAGCGCCCCCGAGTTCTCCGCGCGCTGCCGCGCCCGGCCTCGACGCTCAGGCCGTTTCTCTCCGGGCCGCTTCGAACGGCACTCGGTCGAAGATGAACCGGCTGTGGGTGATCTTGCCTTGCACCACGGTGACGCACTCGGCGCCGGGCGCGCTCTTGACCGGAACGGTCTCCGTGTCATACATCACCAGCGCCGTCCGGTCGTCGCCGAAAGCGGCGATCAAGTCCGAGCTGACGAGGATTTGTACGAATGGAGCCATGAAGGCCCGGTATGCCTGGGCGCCCTCGATCCGTCCAGCGGGCGCCTCGCAGACGATCTCGTCTGCGATGTGGTTCATCGCTTGATCGAGGTCCTTGTCGGTCCAGGCCTTGTAGTAGGCGAGCGCCACCTGCAGGGCGGGGCTGGGGTTGTCCGTCGCGGCGGTTCCGTTCGACATGGCAGATCCTCCTATCGTCGGTTTTGCGTCTTCACCGATTGAGACACGGAGACGCGCGAGAACGAATCGGTCCGTCCCGTGCGAGCATGGCGGCGTGGCCCACGTGCTTGCAGAACGGGACGGGACCAACGCCCTGCTGGAGCGCGCGCGAGCCGGCGATGAGCACGCGTTCGCCGAGCTCACCCGGCCGTATCGGCGCGAGCTGCAATTTCACTGCTACCGAATGCTGGGCTCCCTTGAGGACGCCGAGGACCTCTTGCAGGAGACGCTGCTGGCGGCCTGGCGTGGCCTCGAGCGCTTCCAGGGACGCTCGTCGCTGAGGGCCTGGCTCTACCGCATCGCGACCAACCGCTGCCTGAATCACCTGCGGGGCCGCGGGCCGCAACCGCCCTCACCCGAGCCGCCGTTCCAGCCGCCTGAGCCCACGAGCTTGGAGGACCCGGGATGGCTCGAGCCCTACCCGGATGCGTTGCTAGAGGGCGTAGCGGACGCCGCTCCGGGTCCCGACGCGCGATACGAAACCCGCGAGGCGCTCGAGCTATCGTTCATCGCCGGCCTACAGAAGCTGCCGCCGCGGCAGCGCGCCACATTCGTGCTGCGCGACGTGCTCGGGTTCCACACCTATGAGGTTGTCGAGATGCTCGACGCGAGCGAGGCGTCGATCAAGAGCGCGCTCCAGCGAGCGCGCGCGACGCTCAGCCAGCACGGGCCGGTGGCGTGCAGAGAACAGGCGCCCGCGCCGCGCTCGCCGGCCGAGCGCGAGGTCGTACAGCGATTCGCCGACGCCTTCCTGAGCGCTGATCTCGACGGGCTGCTCATGCTCTTGACCGACGATGCACTGCTTACCATGCCGCCAGCACCGCACGAGTACCGGGGACTCCCCGCGATCGCCGCCTTCCAGAAGGCCAGCTTCGCCTACCGAGGAGCGCGGCGCGTGGAACTGCTGCCGGCGCGCGCCAACGGCCAGCCGGCGTTCGCCGCCTACGTCGAAGACCCGCAGACACTTATCGCCCGCGCCGCTGGCCTGATCGTGCTCGGGCTACGAGGCGAGCGGATCGCCGCGATCTCCCGCTTCCACTACGACCACCTCTTTCCCCGCTTCGGACTGCCGCTCGAGCTTGCCAGCTGAGCCCTACTCGATGCCCAGCCGGTCTAGCAGGCGCTCGTCCGCGCGCCAGTGGCGGCGGACGCGCACGGACAGCGCCAGGTGGACGTGGCTGCCCAGCTCGTGCTCGATCGCCCGCCTGGCGGCGATCCCGATGGACTTGATCATGCGTCCGCCGGTGCCGATCAGGATCCGCTTCTGCGACTCGGTCTCGGTCAGGATCACCGCGTCGATCGCCACCAGCTCCTGGCGGCTCTCGATCTCCTGCACCTCCACCTCGACTGCGTGGGGGACCTCCTCTCGCGTGCGGGCCAGCACCTGCTCGCGTACCAGCTCACCGAGCAGCACCATCTCAGGCTGATCGGTGTGACGCGCCGGCTCGAAGTAGAACGGCCCTTCGGGAAGCAGCGAGACCAAATGCTCAAGTAATGGCCGGACGCCGGCGCCGGTGCGCGCCGAAACGGGAAAGATGTGCTCGCCGACGCCCAGCCCGGCCGCCTGCTCGAGCGCCGGCACGGTCTGCGGCCGGGACAGGCGGTCGATCTTGTTGACCGCGATCACCACGGGGATTCGTGCGGAGTCCAGAAGCCCGGCGATGAAGCGGTCCCCGGGACCGATGCCCTGCTCGCCGTCCACCATCAGCAGACAGCCGTCCGCGTCCTCGAGCTCGAGCTCGACACGGCGCTGCATGCGCCTGGTGAGCGCGTCGCGCGGGCGCTGCACCCCCGGGAGGTCGATCAGCACCAGCTGCCAGCGATCGCCGGTGGCCACCGCGCGGATGGCGCGCCTGGTGGTCTGAGACTTGTCCGAGACGATCGCCACCTTGGCCCCCACGATCGCGTTGGCCAGCGTCGACTTCCCCACGTTCGGGCGCCCCGCTAGCGCGATGAAGCCCGAGCGGGTGCTCGAGGCCCGAGTCCCCTCCGGCGGGACGCTCACGGCGAGACCCAACGCAGCAGCTCCGCCTGAAGCGCGAGCATCTCGCCGTCGTCGTACTCGTGGTCCATGCCGCTCAGATGGAGCGCCCCGTGCACCACCGCCTCGCGGATGTCTGCCGTGCGCGCAGCGCAGATGACGATGTCGCCCAGCTCCCGCGGCCCCGCGCTGGGACCGGCCTCGTCGATTCCGAAGGAGAGGACATCGGTGGGCTCGTCTGGCCCGCGGTGCTCGCGGTTCAGCTCGCGGATCCGTCGCTCGTCTACGAACTCCACGGCCACATGGCCATCCTCGATTCCCGCCGAGGACAGCGCCAGCGTGCACAGCTCCTGCAGCTCCACCGCCGGTGGGCCTTCGACGCCAAGCGAATCGACCCCCAGTAGCTCGACCTCGAGCCCCCTGGGCTCGGCGCTCACGCCCCTCGGGCTTGCGGCCCGCTCGGCATCCGGCCTCGCTCCTCGGGCCGCGCCCGAGTCGTCCGGCTGCGCGGCCACAGCTCCGGCGCCAGCCGCTGGGAGTGCTCGTTGTACGCGGCGACGATGCGCTGCACCAGCTTGTGGCGCACGACGTCCTCCTCGCCAAAGCGGATGAACTCGATTCCATCGACCCCCTGGAGAACCTCTGCCACGACGACCAGCCCGGAGTCGTTCTCGCGCGGGAGGTCGATCTGCGTGATGTCGCCCGTCACCACCATCTTCGAGTTGAAGCCCAGCCGCGTCAAGAACATCTTCATCTGCTCGGGCGAGGTGTTCTGGGCCTCATCAAGAATGATGAAACTGTCATTCAAGCTTCTTCCGCGCATGAACGCCAGCGGCGCCACCTCGATCACACCCCGCTCAAGGTGCTGGGAGACGCGGTCAGGCTCCAGCATGTCGTGCAGGGCATCGAACAGCGGCCGCAGGTAGGGATCGACCTTTGCCATCAAGTCGCCAGGCAAAAATCCGAGCCGCTCGCCGGCCTCTACCGCCGGCCGGGTCAGGATGATCCGGTTGACCTCGCGGCGGCTGAGAGCGGCGGCGGCCAGGGCGACAGCCAGAAACGTCTTGCCTGTTCCCGCTGGACCGATCCCGAAGGTGATCGTGTTGTTGCGGATCGAGTCGACGTAGCGTTTCTGGTTGATGGTCTTCGGTGCCACCTTGGTCGCCCGGTGACGCCACACAACGTCTTCCAGGATCCGGGCCGGCGAGGTGTGCTCATCGAGCGCCCGCTTGACGGCCTCGATCGTGCCCGGCGCGATCTCGTGGCCCTGCTCGATCAGCTCTGAGAGCTCCTGGACGACGGCCGCGGCGTTGGCCACCGCCTCGTCGTCACCATCGAGGGTGAGCACGTTGCCCCGCAGGTACACGTCGCAATCGAGGTCGCCTTCCAGCGCGCGCAGCACCGCGTCTTCGGAGCCCGCCAGCTCGGCGGCGATCGCGTTGTCAAGCTCAATCTGCTTGCGCACCCTGCAGCCTGGAGCCGCCGCCTACGATCCGAGCGCCGCGCGCACGCGCGCGGACGCCCTCCGACCATCGGCTCGACCCGCGGCCTTGGCCATGACCGCCTTCATCACCGCGCCCATGTCCCGCGGGCTCGAGGCGCCCGTCTCGTTCATCGCGGCCTCGATGATCGCGTCGAGTTCCGCGTCCTCGAGCTCGGACGGAAGGTAGGTGGCGATCAGCTCCGCCTCTGACTCCTCGCGCTCGGCGAGCTCGGGACGCCCCCCGTCGCGGAACTGTCCCGCCGCGTCAAGGCGCCGCTTGCGCTCGCGGCGCAGCACCGAGAGCTCGTCGCCGTCTCCTTCCTTGGCGGCCTTCTGTAGCTCGGACAGGACCATCCTCAGCGCGCCAACCCGCTCCGAGTCGCGGGCCTTCATCGCGCTGGTCATGTCGCTGCGGACCTGATCGCTGACGCTCACATCACTGAGGATAGAGGCCGCACCTGATCCCATCGGCATGTAGCTCCTGGCAGCGGACCTCAACCAGCTGGCCACGCGCGGAGACGCCGGGCGGCAGGTAGCAGCGGGTGTAGTCGGCCGTGTAACCCGAGCTCTGCGCCTCGGCCAGCTTGTCCACGAGCACCGTTTCGCCCCGTCCGAGCTTCGCCGCGCGGTGCTGGCGCGAGCGGACCTCCGAGCGCCCACGCAGCTCGCGTGAGCGGCGCTTCTTCTCCTCCGCCGGCACGAGGTCGCCGAGCGCCGACGCCTCGGTGCCAGGCCGCGGCGAGTAGGAGAACGCGTGCACCCGGGTGATCGCCGCGCGGTCGATCATCTCGAGCGTCCGCTCAAACGCCTCGGCCGTCTCGGTGGGGAAGCCGACGATGACATCGGTGGTGACGTTCACCGCGGGAACCGCGCGTCGCAGCGCCGCGATCTGCTCCAGGTATTCCTCCGAGCCGTAGCTCCGCCCCATGGCCCGAAGGACGCCGTCATCGCCCGACTGCAGCGGCACGTGCAAGTGGGGGCAGATCCGGGGTTCGCGGGATAGCGCCTCGAGCAGCGAGTCCTTGACGTGGATCACCTCGACGCTCGACAGGCGAACGCGCTCCACGCCCGGCACGCGGGCAACCTCGACCATGAGCTCGCCCAACTCGAGTCCGCGCTCCGGGTCGCGGTAGTCGCCGACGCTGATCCCGGTCATCACCATCTCCGGCTGTCCCTGCTGGACCCGCCGAGCTACCTCGTCCAGCACCGCGCTGGCGGGCCGCGAGCGGGCCGCTCCCCTGACTGTGGGGATGATGCAGTAGGCGCAATGGCAGTCGCAGCCATCCTGGACCTTGACGAAGCCACGCGTGCGGCTGGCGCCCTGCGCGACATCGCTCGCCCCCACCCCGCCTCCCCGCGTGCCCGATAGGCGCTCGCGCGCCAGAACGTCGTGCTCGACGTCTGCACAGGCCCCGAGCTGCCCGGCGATCTCCGCTGCAACGTCGTCGGCCGATCCCACGAACGGCTGCACGCGCTCATCGATCTCGCCGAACTGCGTCGCGTTCAGGTTGACCGCACACCCGCCCACATACACCTGGCGGGCGGTCTTGAGCGACCTCCTCACGGACTGACGTGACTTGCCCTCCGCTTCCCGCGTGATGCAGCATGTGTTGATGACGTGCAGGTCCGCATCATGCTCGGATACCTCCGTGTGGCCGGCCGCGAGCAGCGACGCCCGGGCCAGCATGGCGTCCGCGTGGGACACCTTGCACCCCAGGAACTTCACCGCGAACGTGCTCATGCCGAGCGGACGGTAGCCGCCGCGTCCTGAAGCCGCGTGCCAAGCTCCGCGGCGCTGGCGACGAGCTCGGGCGGGTCCAGGATCTCCATCGGCTCGCCGAGCAGCGCCATCCAGACCAGAAACTCACTCGACCAAGGTCCGCGCGCCACGACGATGCAGCTGTGCTCGCCATCGGGCTCGACCGTCGCATAGCGGCCGGGCACGCGGCGGCCGATCGCGGCCGCGCCGGCGTGGACGCGGATCCGCCCCGAAGCGGCGTCGGGCTCATCGCCGGCTGAGCGCAGCTGCCGCTTGACGAAGACAGCCGGATCGCCGCCGGGAACGGTCCGCTGTCGGCCGCGCTCGGCCAGGCGGACCCGGCCACGGATGCGGTCGATCCGGAACGTGCGCCAGTCCTCGCGATCCAGGTCGAATGCCACCAGGTACCAGCGGAAGCCACTGTGAACCACGGCGCTCGGCTCGGCGCGGCGCTGAGAGGTCCGATCGTCCTTTGAGACGTACGTGAAGCGCAGACGCGTTGCGTCGCGGCACGCAGCCGCGAGGGTCGCCAGCATCTCGGCGTCGATCCGCGGGCCGTCTACCGCGAACGCCGACGTGGCATCGCCGAGCGCGCTGACCCGCCGGCGCAGGCGGCTCGGCAGAACCTGCTCCAGCTTGGCGAGCGCTCGCACCGAGGTCTCCTCGATGCCGGAGATCGAGCCCGACGCCGAAGTGCGCAGGCCAACGGCCACGGCGACGGCCTCGGCGTCGTCGAGCAGCAGCGGCGGTAGCTCGGCTCCGGCCCCGAGCCGGTAGCCCCCCGCCACCCCAGGGGCGGCCTCAACCGGGTAGCCGAGCGAGCGCAGCTTGTCAATGTCGCGGCGAATCGTCCGCGATCCGACGTCCAGCCGGTCGGCGAGCTCCTGGCCGGTCCACTCGCGACGGAGCTGAAGCAACGACAGGAGCGCCAGCAGCCGAGCGGACGTCTGAACCATCGCGCCGGAGCATGCCACAGATTGCGGACACAGGCTGACCGCATTGCGCTGCTCTTGACCGTGACCCTGTTGCTAGCCGCCGGGGCGGCGGCGTTCTGGCTGCCCAGACATGCAGGCCACCATTAGAAACAAAGGGCGGCGCCCCGCGGGGCGCCGCCCTCGATTTCTATTTGTCCACGCCCAACCGCTCGCGATTGGAGTCCTCTCTGCTCCCCGACTACCGCGGTGTCCTCGAGTCGGCCGCCGTGCTGAGCGAGGGTCGCTCGGCGACGACTACACCAGCCCGAGGCTTGGGCCGCGGCGCCACCACGTCCAGGAACAGGCCACCGAGGGTCACGCCGATCGCGAGCGGATTGGGCAAGGGTTCACCTCCTTCTCACGGAGTGAGTGAGAACCTGCAGCATGGCCGCAGGATGAAGCGCCACGATCGCGCGGTCATCGGCCACCGGGCCAAGATTTGGAGTGCGGCCGTTGTCCAGGGGGGAAAGGTGCTTAACCTCACGACGCCTCCACCGGGGGCGGAGAATGTGAGGTTGCGCATGCATATCGTGTAGAAGC
Organism: uncultured Actinomycetes bacterium; assembly: GCA_963830405.1. Taxonomy (GTDB): domain Bacteria; phylum Actinomycetota; class Thermoleophilia; order Solirubrobacterales; family Solirubrobacteraceae; genus Palsa-465. The sequence goes on along the minus strand of CAWHMB010000002.1, from coordinate 397,246 downwards.
TCACAAATCGGCGCCGCGCGGGGATGTTCGTGAGGTTTTGCAAGGGCGAAGCGGCCCCGGGCCTCAGCGGGCCATCAGCAGCGCCACCCACTCACCGCGGGTGCGGCGAGCGACCTCCCCCAGCCCACGCTCGGCGAACGCCGTCGCCACGCGATCGGTCTCGGCGCCCAGGATCCCGCCGGCGATGACGCGCTCGCTTCCCGGCGCCAGCAACGGGGCCCAATCCAACAGCAGCGGCGTGAGCAGATTGGCGGCCACCGTCCTCGCGGCCGGGACCGGCGCCGTACGGAGATCTAGGCGGCGCACCAGCACCTCGACGCCGTTGCGGGCCGCGTTCGCGCCGGTGGCATCGACGCTCGCCAGGTCGTTGTCGAGCGCCAGCACCGGCTCGTAGCCCAGCCGCGCGGCGGCGATCGCCAGAACGCCCGAGCCGCAGCCGAGGTCCAAAAACGGTCCTTGGGCCTGGAGCTCGAGCAACAGTTCCAGGCACAGCCGCGTCGTCGCGTGCGCGCCGGTGCCAAACGCCCGGCCGGGATCGATCACCACATCGACCGGCGTACCGGCGGGCGGCTCCCACGGCGGGCGCACTGTGATTCTGCCGTCGAGCACCAGCGGCCGGTGGAATTCTCGCCAGCGCTCGGCCCAGTCGTCGGCGATCTCATCGGTGCGGATCTCCACCAGCGCTCCGCCCGCCGCGGCCCGTAGGTCTGGCAGCGTGGGCAGCTCCCCCGGAGCGCCGTAGACCGCGTACTCGACGGCGCCGTCGCCGGTGTCCACCTCCTCGACGCCGCCCGGCGCCAGCTCGAGCAGCTCGGCGAGCACCAGCTCGGCGTGCTCTCGGCGGACGCGGACCGCCAGGCGGATCAAGCGCCAAACGCGCGGCGCAGCTTTCCGAACACGCCGCCGTCCGTGCGCAGATTGTGATCGGTCATCGTCTCGGCGAGCTGCTCTACCAGTTCGCGCTGCCTGCGGTTCAGGTGACGCGGGACGACCACGTTGACCACCACGCGTAGATCGCCGCTGCGCCTGCCGCGGAGCGCCGGCATGCCCTTGCCACGGACGACGAGCACTTCGTGTGGCTGCGTCCCGGCCGCGATCTCGAGCTCGATTTCGTCGTCGACCGTCGGCACGGTGACGGTGGTGCCGAGCGCCGCCAGCGGCGCCGCCACGTCGACGGCCGTGACGAGGTCATCCCCGTCGCGCAGGAAGCGGGAATCCTCCCGCACGCGGACCTGGACGTAGAGATCTCCGGGGGGGCCTCCCCGCTCGCCGGCGTGGCCCCGGCCGGCGATGCGGATGCGCTGCCCGTCGGCGATGCCGGCGGGCACATCGACCGAGATCTTGACCCGCTCCGTCCTGCGGCCCCGGCCGCGGCATTTCTCGCAGGGCTCCTTGGGGACACGGCCATCCCCCCCACAGCGGTCGCAGATCGTGCTGCGCATGACCTGGCCGAAAGGTGTCCTGGACACTGCACGGAGCTGGCCCTGTCCGCCGCAGCGCTGGCAGGTCTCGATCGGCGTCCCCGGCTCGGCGCCGTTGCCCTGGCAATGCTCACAACGGACGATCGCCTCATAGGAGACCGGCACAGAGGCTCCGTGCGCGGCGCCCGCGAGATCGACCTGTACCGACACCGCGACGTCGCCGCCCTGGATGCGGCCCGAGCCACGGGCGCCGCCGCCAAAGATGTCGCCGAAGGGGCTACCGCTGCCGCCGAAGAACGTCTCGAAGATGTCAGCCACCGAGCCGAAGCCCTCGAAGTTCGGCGCGTAGCCGCCACTGCGCAGACCCTCGTGGCCGTAACGGTCATACGTCGCGCGGCGTTCTGAGTCAGACAGCACCTCGTAGGCCTCGGCCGCCTGCTTGAACTTCTCCTCGGCGTGGGGGTCCTGGCTGTTGACGTCGGGATGAAGCTCGCGTGCCAGCCGCCGGAAGGCCCGTTTGATCTCGGCGTCGGAAGCCTGGCGGCTCACGCCGAGCACCTCGTAGTAGTCGCGGGGCATCTGCGAAGCGCTCATCGTTCGTCGTAGACCTCGCTGACGAAGCTCGAAAGCTGGTTGGCCGCCTCACGAACGGAGCGGATGGCGCGGCCATAGTCCATCCGCAGCGGCCCGATCACCGACACGGCGCCCAAGCTGCGCTGGGGCAGTCCGTAGCTGGCGGCAACCAGCGCCAGCGAGCGAAGCGCCGGCGAGTCGTTCTCCGCCCCGATGCGCACGAGCACGCCCCGTTGGGTCAGTGCCGCGCGGAGCATGCCGAGCAGGGCTCGGCGGCGTTCAAGCATGTCCATCAGCGAGTGCAGGTGGGTCATGTCCTGGACCCGGTCGAGCTGCAGCAGCCGTCCGGCACCCTCGACGTAGAGCGTTTCCTGAGCCGACTCCTCGAGATCGGTGAAGACGGGCGCGATCGCATCGAGGAACTCGGTCTCGATGGCGGACAGAGACGGGTCGTGCAAGCGCTGGTGAATCATCCGGGCGCCTAGACCGAGACCGACTAGACGCTCATTGAGGTAGCTCGCGCCCCATTGCGTCAAACCTTGATCGACCGGCTCGAGGAACGTGAACATACGCTTGGTGACGCCGCCGGTGGAGGTGATCACGACCACCATCACCACGTGGGGCTGGAGCGCCAGCACCTCGACGTGTCTGATGGTGGAGGTCTCGATGGGAGGCGCGGTAACTACCGCCAGCAGATTCGTGACCTGCGAGAGCGTCTCGGTCGTGACCCGCATGGCGTCATCGAGCTCGCGGCGCACGAGCGAGAGTGACAGCGACGGCCCGCTGTCGTCGACGGGCAGCAGGCGGTCGACGAAGTAGCGGTAGCCGGCCTCCGTCGGAACTCGCCCCGCGGAGGTGTGAGGATGGGCGAGCAGCCCGCGCTCCTCGAGGATCGCCAGCTCGTGCCTGATCGTCGAAGGACCCCACTCGATCCCAGCGGCCGCCGAAAGGGACTTCGAGCCGACCGGCGCGCCGGCCCCCAGATAGTCCTCCACGACCTTGCGCAGCACCAGTTCTTGACGGTCCGTTAGCACGGCCTCAGATTGTAGGTCGGGGCCTGAGGGATTCCACGTGCCTCGGCTTCGTGGTCAGTTCAGCGCGGGCCCACCAAGCCCGCGGGTCAGTCCAGCGCGATCTCCCCCACCGCCCGGCGGATCAGGCGCCTGCCGCCCTGCGTGACCTCCGAGTCGACGGTCGCCACCCCGTCGCGGACTTCGCGTACGGTGCCTTGCACCGCGATCTCCTCTCCGAGCAGGCCCATTGCCCGGAACTGGACCGAGAGGCGCCTTAGACGGGCTGGGTCCCCCGCGGCTTCGGTGTGGGCGCGCGCCACTTGAGCCATCGTCCACAGGCCGTGGAGGATCCTTCCGGGCAGCCCGACCGCTCGGGCGAAGTCCTCGTCGATGTGGATCGGGTTGAAGTCTCCGGAGGCGCCGGCGTAGCGGATCGTGAGGTACGGGTCGGGCGTGAGCCTGAGCTCGAGCTGCTGGCCTTGCCTCATCTCAGGCATGCGCTGGCGCCAAATCTTGTCCCGACGCTAGGCGTGCCGCTTTCCAACCCACCGCCGCCCGCGCCGCTTTCCAACCCACCGCCGCCCGATCCCCTCACCTAGGCCGCTCGGACGATGTTCGTCCATGTGCCGGTGCAGACCGTCTCCCCGCGCTGATTGGCCGAAGTGGTCTCGAACACATAGAAGCCCATTCCGCCGCGCTCGGAGATCGAGCTGACGGTCGTGGTTGTCGTCACCTCGTCGCCGGCCACCACCAGCGGCCCCCAGCTGAATGCCTGCTCCCCGTGGACCATCATCGCCGTGTCGATCCCCACCTCCGGGTCGAAGATCGCCGTCGCGATCGATGGCAGGCAGTAGACGACGGCGAACATCGGCGGCGCGACGACGTCGGGGTAGCCGGCTCCTCTCGCCACCTCGAGGTCGAAGTGAATCTGGTTGGTCTCGCCGACGGCCGAGGCGTACTCCCTCACCTTCTCACGCCCCACGGCGTAGGTGAGCGCCGCGTAGCGCTTGCCTGCGGCTTCGGTGCTTAGCCCCACCGCGCCTAACCCCTCAGATGATGACCGGAACGGTGCCGCCGTCCACCGACCACGCGGCGCCGACCACGTTGGACGCCGCCTCCGAGCAGAGGAAGGCAATCACGGCGGCGATCTCGCGCTCCTCGCCGAGGCGCCCCAGCGGCGTTCGGGCGGCGGTGGCGCTGAGGGCTTCCTCGCGCGTGACGCCTCGAGCCTGGGCTGCCTGATCGGCGAGGCCCCCGGGCGCCAGCCACAGCTCGCCGGCGATCGGGCCAGGGGCGACGGCGTTCACGAGCACTCCCCGAGCCGCGTATTGATCTGCGAACGCGCGTGAGAGCGACAGCTGCGCGGCCTTGGTGACCGAATAGGCCATGTTGGTCGACGACGGCCGCTTGCCGGATGAAGAGCAGATGTTGACGATCCGGCCCCATCCGCGCTCGGCCATCGCCGGCGCGGCCGCCCGCATGAGCCGCATCGGACCCATGACGTGCAGCTCCCACTGCGACTGCCATTCCTCGTCGGTCAGCTCATCGAGCGAGCGCAACGCGCTCGTGCCGGCGCCGTTGATCAGCGCGTCGATCCGGCCGAAACGCTCCAGGCAGACCTCGACCGCGCGCTCGCCGGCGTCCGGGGCGGTGACATCCTGCGCCAGGGCCTCCGCGGCTGTGCCCGCCGCCCGGCACTCGTCGCGAAGCTGCTCGAGCGAATCGGTGCGGCGGCCAAGCAGCAGCAGCGATGCCCCCTCCCGAGCCATCGCAGCAGCGGTCGCCCGCCCGATCCCTCCCGTCGCTCCTGTGAGCACGCAGGCGCGCTCTTGCAACCCGAGGTCCACCGGCGGCATTATGGCGGCGTGGCTCGCTTGCCACGGTGAATGGGGCGCGATAGCCTGGTCATCCCCGTGCAGTCCGCGTGGGTCACAGTCATGGCACAGCGCAACGGTCTGAGAGCATCCGACGCCGACCGCGAGCAGGTTGCCGACAGGCTGCGCCGGGCCGCGGCCGAAGGTCGGCTGCTGGCCGAGGAGCTAGAGCAGCGGCTGGGAGAAGCGTTCCGAGCGCGGACCTACGGCGAACTCGACGCGACCGTCGCAGACCTTCCCGGCGAGCGTGTAGCCCGTTCCTCGCCATTCGTACACCCGCTCGCGCGCCCGGCGTTGGCGCTGGCGGTGGTTCTGGCCGCCGCCGCCGTGATCGCCGCCGCCGTCCTGGTGATAGCCGGCATGCTGGCCGTGTGGGGCGTCTGGGCGCTCGTCGCCTGGTGGATTCTCGGCGGCCGCTGCGCCCGTCGCCATGGCGCCAGCCGGGACCACCGGCATTGGCGCGTGCACAGCGTCAGTCGCCAGGTCCCGCGGGCCTGGCTCTAGCGATCAGCGCGCCGACTCGGGCGTCGGCACCTCGATCTCACGCTTGAGGATCTTGCCGGTCGGACCCTTCGGTAGCTCATCGACGACCCAGATCACGCGCGGGTACTTGTACGCCGCGACCTTCTGCTTCACGTAGTCGCCCAGCTCCTGCGGAGAGGCCTGTTGCCCCTCCTTGAGCGCCACCGCGGCCCCCACCTCCTCACCCAGCTCCGAATGCCGAACGGCGAGTACTGCCACCTCGCGCACCGCGGGATGGCCGTAGAGCACCTCCTCGATTTCCCGGGGGTACACGTTGAATCCGCCGCGGATGATGAGGTCCTTCTTGCGGTCCACGATGAAGAAGTAGCCGTCCTGATCGACGGTCGCGATGTCGCCGGTGTGAAACCAGCCGGAGCGCATCACGTCTCGGGTGGCGTCCTCGTCGTTCCAGTAGCCCTTCATCACGAACCTGCCGCGCATCACGAGCTCCCCGGGCTCGCCCGGCGGCACCTCGTTGTCCTCATCGTCGAACAGCTTGATCGCGGTGCCGCCGACCGGCACTCCAATCGAGCCGGGCTTGCGCTCGCGGTCTGTCGTGTTGAACGACCCCATGCCGGTCGTCTCCGACAAGCCGTAGCCCTCGAGCACCTTGGCGCCGAACGCCTCATCGAACCCGCGCAGAACCTCCACGGGCAGCGGCGCCCCGCCGGACACACAGAGATCGAGGGACGAGACGTCATAGCGCCCACGCTCCGGGTGGTGCAGCAGCGCGGCGTACATCGTGGGCACGCCGCCGAACGTGGTCGCACGGTCGCGCTCGATCACCTCAAGCACCTTGTCCGCATCGAAGCGGGGCACCAGCGTCAGCAGGCCTCGCGCGTTCAGGGTGACGTTCATGACCGAGTTCATCCCGAATATGTGAAACAGCGGCAGCGCGGCCACCGCCACCGAATCCTGATCGGCGTCGACGAGCTCCCGACCGACCTCGGCTGCCGCCGCCAGGTTGGCATGAGTGAGCGTGGCTCCCTTGGGGCTGCCCGTGGTGCCCGAGGTGTAGATGATCAGGGCCGCGTCGTCGTCAGCCCGCTCAGCGACGTCGTCGACGGGCTGCGCCGAGCCGAGCAGCTGCTCGAACTCGCCAGGCGTGACGATGGTGCACTCCGCGCCGGCCTCCTCGCTCCCGGCGCACGCTGCATCGGCGAACTGGTGCCAGCCGACCATCACCCGAGCGCCGGAGCCCGAGAGGTGATAGCGCACCTCGCGGTCCTTGAGCAGCGGGTTCATCGGCACGACGATCGCGCCGAGCCGCAGCGCGCCGAAATAGATGATCGGGAAGTAAGGGACGTTCGGGAGCTGCATCCCGACCCGGTCTCCCTCTCCAACGCCCTTCTCGCGCAGTACCCCGGCGGCCCGGGCCGCCGCGGCATCGAGTATCCCGTAGTTCAGGACGATGTCGTCCAGCTTGACCGCGGGATGCTCTGAATCCGCTTGCGCGGCGGCTGGAAGCTTCTCTGCAAAGTTCGTCACCGGCTCTCCTCCAAGGGTCTATCCGCATCCGATGCCCGCTCGGCGCACAACACGATCTCCTCGATTATCTGCTCCCAGAGCGCTTGCGGTAGGTCGTGTCCCATCCCGGGGACCATCACCAGCCGGGCGCCAGGGATGGCTTCGGCCGTGGCCTTCCCCCCCGAGGGCATCACGAGCCGGTCGGCGTCGCCGTGGATCACGGTGCTCGGAACGCGAACTCCGCGAAGGCCCTCCGTGCGGTCCTCGGCGGTGACGATCGCCGCCAGCTGCCGCGATGCTCCGGCCGGGTGCACCCCCCGCTCGTAGCAGCGCTCCGCCACCGTGCGCAGATGCCCCGTATCCCGGGGATACCCTCGCGACCCGATCGCCCTGAACGTATCGATGAAATCGGCGACGTACCCCTCGCGGTCATAGCGCGGGCGCCACAGCAGCCGCGGGACCATCAGCGGATGTATGCGGCCCACGCGCCGGTTGCCGGTGCTCGACATGATCGAGACCAACGACAGCACGCGCTGCGGATGCTCGATCGCCAGCCGCTGGGCGATCATCCCCCCCATCGACGCCCCCACCACGTGGGCCGCGCTTACGCCGAGGTGATCGAGCAGCCCGGCCGCGTCCAGCGCCATATCCGACAGCGAATAGGACGCGGCGCGCCGGTCTCGCAGCGCCAGCTGGACGCGGCTCGGGACCGGTGCCTGACGCAGGATGGTCGAGCGCCCGACGTCGCGGTTGTCGAAACGGATCACCCAGAAGTTGCGGCTGGCGAGCTCCTCACAGAACTCGTCCTCCCACAGCACCATCTGCGATGCCAACCCCATCACGAGCAGCAGCGGCGGCCGCTTCCGCTGGCCGAAGAGCGACAGCCGTCTGCGGTCGCCGAACGTCTCGTAGCAGAGCTCGATCTTCCCGATGCTGGCCCGCTGCTCGCCGGAGCCGAGCTCAATCTTCCCGGCGCTGGCCCGCTGCTCGCCGGAGCCGAGCTCGATCTTCCCGGCGCTGGCCCGCTGCTCGCCGGAGCCGAGCTCGGTCCCGATCAGCACTTCACCTCCATCTCCTCGAGCTGCTCTAGAACATCTACCTCAGCGCGCGAGCTTCGCGTCCAGGGTTATCTCCGACACGCCGGCCAACGCCCGAGAGACGGGGCAAGCCTCCTTTGCCTCGGCGGCATGCTGGGCGAACTGGTTTTGATCGATGCCGGGCACGTTTCCCTCGCTGAGGAGGTCGATCCGGGAGATCGTGGGGTTGCCGTCAACCATCCGTAGGTGGACCTTGGCGGTCGTTGAGACGGACTCCGGCGGATGGCCGGCCTCGCTGAGGATGTTCGAGAGGGCCATCGAGAAGCAGCCAGCGTGTGCGGCGCCGATCAGCTCCTCCGGGTTGGTCCCCGGTTCATCCTCAAAGCGGGTCGCAAACGAGTACTGGCCGTCGAACAGACCGCTGGCCACCGCCATGGTCCCCGATCCGCTTTTCAGATCTCCACGCCACTCGGCCGTTGCGTCGCGCGTCGCCATGTCCAAGCCTCCTATATCGCTGATGTTTGCGGCGATCCTAGCTGTCGGAGCCCAGCTCCAAGACGGCCAGGAACGCCTCTTGCGGGACCTCTATCCGTCCTACCTGCTTCATCCGCTGCTTGCCGCGCTTCTGCTGCTCCAACAGCTTTCGCTTGCGGGTGATGTCGCCGCCGTAGCACTTCGCGGTGACGTCCTTACGGTAGGCCTTGATCGTCTCTCGCGCCACGATCCGTGAGCCGATGGCCGCTTGCACCGGGACGTCGTACTGCTGGCGCGGGATCCTCTCGCGCAGCTTCTCAACCATCGTGCGGCCGGCGTCATACGCTTTGCTGCGGTGCACGAGCATCGATAGAGCGTCGATCGGATCGCCGGCCAGGAGGATGTCCAGCTTGACCAGGTCGGACTCGCGCAGCCCGATCAGCTCGTAGTCGAGCGACGCGTAGCCGCGTGTGCGCGACTTCAGCTGATCGAAGAAATCGAGCACGATCTCCGCCAGCGGTAGGTCGTACGTCAGCTGCACGCGCTCTGGCGAGAGAAAGTGCATGCCGGCGTGGGACCCGCGCCGGTCCTGGCAGAGCTCCATGATCGGTCCCACGAATGACTTCGGCGACAGGATCGAGGCCCGGATGTATGGCTCGCGGACCGCGGCGACCCGGGCCGCGTCGGGCATCTCAGTCGGCGAATGGACCGGCAGAACGCTTCCGTCGGTGAGCGTCACCTCGTATTCGACACTTGGCATCGTCTGCAGCAGCTCGAGGTCGTACTCCCGCTCGAGCCGCTCGCGGACGATGTCCATATGCAGCAGGCCGAGAAAGCCGCAGCGAAATCCGAAGCCCAGCGCATCTGACGTTTCGGGCTCCCAGGACAGCGCGGCATCGTTGAGTGAGAGCCGCTCCAGCGCATCGCGCAGGTCCGGGTAGTCGTCGGAGTCGATGGGATAGAGGCCGCAGAAGACCATCGGCTTGACCTCGCGGTAGCCCGGCAGCGGCTCGCCGGCCGGGTTGGCGCGTGTCGTCAGCGTGTCGCCCACGCGCATCCTCGTCACGTCTTTGATACCGGTGATCACGAAGCCGACGTCGCCTGCCCGCAGCGCGTCCGCCGAGGTCATCTGCGGCGTGAAGAAGCCGATGTCGTCGATCTCGGCCTCGGTCCCGGCCTGCATCGCGCGGATCGCCTCGCGCTTGGTGAAGGTGCCATCGACCACGCGGATGTAGGCGATCACGCCGCGGTAGGGGTCGAACTCCGAGTCGAAGATCAGCGCCCGCGGCGGCCCATCCGCGTTCCCGTGCGGCGGCGGCACGCGCTCGATCAGCTCATCCAGGACCTCCGCGACGCCTTCGCCGGTCTTGGCGCTGATGCGTCTGACGCTTTCGGCCGGCTCCCCGAGCAGGTCGGCTACCTCTTCCGCCACCCGCTCCGGCTCGGCGCCGGGCAGGTCGACCTTGTTCAGGCACGGGATCAGCTCGAGGCCCGAGTCGATCGCCAGATAGGTGTTGGCGACCGTCTGCGCCTCGACGCCCTGCGAGGCATCGACCACCAGCAGCGCTCCCTCGCAGGCCGCCAGCGAGCGCGATACCTCATAGGTGAAATCGACGTGGCCAGGCGTGTCGATCAGGTGCAGTGAATAAATTTGGCCGTCTCGGGGCGACTGGTAGAACACCCGCACCGCCTGGGCCTTGATCGTGATCCCCCGCTCGCGCTCGAGCTCCATCGAGTCGAGCACCTGGGCCCGCATCGAACGGGGATCGACCGTGTGCGTCAGCTCGAGGATGCGGTCGGCGAGCGTCGACTTGCCGTGATCGATGTGGGCGATGATCGAGAAGTTGCGGATGTGTGCTTGATCGGCCATGCATCTCAAGGGTATTTGGGCGCGTAGTGACGGACTCTGGCTGCGCTTGCGGTGGATTGCCGCGGCTGGTGGGCGCCCGGCGCTCATGCGGGCCGCAGCCGGCCCACGATCAGCTGCTCGATCTGTCGGGCTTCCGGGATCCGCATCAGGAGGACCACTTTGGCGTACAGCGCGACTGCGACCGAGAGCGCCAGCCCTACCGAAATGATCTGCCCGAGCAGCGAGGTGCCCGCGAGGCCGTTGACCACCGTCCAGACGCCGCGGGCGACCGCGGCCATGACCGCGGAGGCGATCAGGATCCGCAGGGTGATCATCAACGTCTGGCGGCCCTCGAGTCGACCGTCCAGCCCCAGGCGCAGGCGGTCGAGCTGGAGCCAGGTCATGACCGCGTTCGCCACCGCGGTCCCGATCACGAGCCCCGCGATCCCGAGCGGCTTGTACAGCGCGATGCTGACGATGATGTCCACCACCATGTTCATGGCTGCCAGACCGGTGGGGATCCACGGGCGCTTGACGGCGAAGAAGCTCCTCGTGAGCAGCAGGTTCAGGCCACCGAACGGAAGGCTGAAGGCAAACCAGAACAGGGCGATCGAGACCAGGTGCGTGGAGACCGAGTTGAACTGCCCGCGCTGGTATACGAGCCGTACGATCGGGGTGGTGAGGACCATGAGAAGCGCGGCCGAGGGGATCAGCAGCAGGTTTATCTGACGCATCCCCACCCCGACGGCGCGCCGCATGCCATCCACGTCGCGCACGTTGGCGAAGCGACTGAGGGTGGGAAACAGAACCGTCGCCACGGCAACGCTGAACATGCCCTGCGGCAGCATGTAGATCCGGAAGGCATTGTCGATTGCTCGCGGCGCCGCGCTCGAGACCAGCGACCCGAAGGTGGAGTTCAACAGCTGATCGAGATTCACGATCCCCAGCCCGATCGTGACCGGAAGCATCAACACGAACACCTGCCGCACACGGGGGTCATGCCAGTCGATCGAGAACTGCAGCCGGAAGTCGATCCTCCCCAGCGCCGAGGCGACCATCAGCATCTGCACCACGGTGGCGGCGAGCCACGCCACGGCGTAGGCGTAGATGCCGTCGTTTCCGTGAAACCGAGGACGAAGTACGACCAGCAGCACGAGGATGACCAGATTCCAGACGGCCGGCGCGATCGCCGGGATCGAGAACTCGTCGAAGGACTGAAGGACCCCCACCATCAGTCCGGTCAGGCCAAGCAGCAGGACGACCGGAAAGAGCACCCGGGCCAGCCCAGCGGTAAGCGAGTTGCTCACATGCTGACCGGTGAACAGCGGCATGATCAGGCCCGCGGCCAGGATCAGCACGACCGTGATCGCCCCGAGAACGATCAGGATGATCCAGAACAGCGTCGAGGCGAGCCGGAACGCCTCGCGCTTGCGTCCTTGCTGAAGCAGATCCGTGAACACGGGAACGAACGCCGCTGACAGCGCGGCCTGAGCGAACAGGTTCGCCACCAGGTTCGGTATCTGGTAAGCGATCGTGAAGGCCGACGCGGCGCCGGAGGTGCCAAAGAAGCTCGCGGCGACGATCTCCCGTACCAGTCCCACGACCCTCGAGACAGCCGTCGCGATTGAGAAGATCGCCGTATTCGTGGCCAGACGGCGGCGTGGCGACGTCGCCGCCCGGAGCTCCGATTGGGCGCCCGAGGCGGTGCTTTCATCCGACACGAGCGCGCTATAGTACGCGCGCGCCGCGGCTGATCGATCCTGTTTCGCGAGACGGGATGTCGAGCGTCTCCATCAGAACGCGGACCTGATGTCCCGCGGAGCAACCCCCTTATGGCCAACATCCATTCCCAGCAGAAGCGAATCGTCCGGGCCGAACGTGAGCGGCTGGAGAACAGGCGCTACACGTCGAAGATCAAGACGTACTTTCGGCGGCTCGAGCACGCCGTGGAAACCGGCGACTCGACGGGCGCGGAGACCGAGCACCGAATGCTTGTGCAGACGATTGACAAGGCCGTCAAGCGGGGTGCTTTACACCGCAACACTGGCGCTCGCAAGAAGTCACGCGCCGCCCGCGTCAGGCGGGAGCACCCGGAGGCTTAGTCCTCTCTCACGAACCCGGTGGTTTGCTCCGATCGCGGTGGCCCGAGCTAGGCGATCCGCTCGATCGCCAGCAGCATCTCCGTATCCTCGCTCGCGGCTTTGGCGCCGCCGCCGCGGGAGGCGCGTTCGAGATCGGCCAGCTGCTCGAGCGCGCGGCGCAGCCGATCCGCGCCTACTCGCCGCGCGTCGGCGATTAGACGGTCGGCGGCGCGCGAGGGCATCCTCAAGCCTCGCTTGATTTTTGCCGGCGGCTCGCCTCGGTCGAGCGCCTGCGCCACCGCTATCGCCGCTTGCACACGCTGCGCCATCCAGTACATAAGCCCAGGCACGCGCTCGCCCTGGGCGCGCAAGGCGAGATACAGCCTGACCGCGGCGGCCTCGTCCGAGCCCACCAGTGCGTCGGCGAGGGCCCACACTCGACGCTCCGCCGAAGGCGCGGCCAGCTGCTCAATCTGATCCGCGCCAATCTGCCCTCCGCGGCCGAACTCGAGCGCCAGCTTCTCGAGCTCGCGCAGCAGTCGTTGCTGGCGCTCACCCACGTGCTGCACGAGCGCGCGCGCCGCTTCGGCGTCCAACTCGAGCCCCAGCTCACGTGCCCGGGAAAGTACCCACTTCGGGAGCTCCCAGGGCTTGACGCCGTTCTCGGGCGATATGTCACCGCCCGCCTTGCGGACCGCGTCGTGGAGGCGCTGCGGCACCTTGGCCCGCGCGTCTTCGCGCCCGAAGAAGGCGACGGTCGTGTCAGGGGGGAGCTCTTGAAGCGCCCGCTCCAGGATCTCGGCGTCCCGCTCCCTGAAGCGTTCGACGCCGTCGACGATGATGAAGCGCCTGCCGAGTGCGAACGTCAACGCGCTGAGCGCCGTGACTACGGCCTCCGGCGTCGCCAGCTCGCCCTCGAGCAACTCAGTTCCCTGGACCCCGCTCTCCTGCTCGGCGAGGGACCGCAGACGCGCCCGCCGCTCGGCGATGCGTCCATGATCGTCGCCGTGGATCAGGTACGCGGGCTTGAACGCCGCCACTATTTGCCGACGACGACGTTGACGAGCTTGTCCGGTATGACGATCACCTTTGCCACCTGGCGTCCGTCGAGATGTGCCCTGACGCCGCGCGTCGCCAGGCAGAGCCGCTCGAGCTCCTCCCGCGGCGCACCACTCGGCGCCGCCACGCGATCGCGTACGCGGCCGTTCACCTGGCAGACCAGCTCGAACGTATCCGCCTGGAGCATCGAGAGGTCGGCCGCCGGCCAGGGCTCTTCCCACACCCGCCGGCCGCTCAGGAGCTCGTAGACCTCCGCGCCCAGGTGGGGAGCGAACGGGAACACCAGTGACGCCGCCGTCGCGGTAGCAAACCGACGGGCCTCCGGATCTGCCTCAGGATGGCGGTAGATCTCATTGACCAGCTCCATGATCGCCGAGATGGCCGTGTTGAACGCGAAGCGCTCCGCAAGATCTCCGGTCACCTTGTCGATCGCCCAGTTGGCCTTGCGGACGAGCGTGAGTGCGTCGCCGCCGGGGTCGACCGGCTGCTCGACTGCTCCTCGGTGGCCGCCCAGCTCGTCTCCCAAGCGCCAAAGCCGTGCCAGGAACCTGTGGACACCCTCCACGCCCGCGTCCGACCAAGCCGCATCCTGGTCCAGGGGGCCGATGAACAGCACATAGGTCCGTGCCGCGTCCGCACCCAGGCGCTCCACGATCGCTCGCGGCTCGACGACATTGCCCTTAGAGCTCGACATCTTGTTGCCGTCAGGTCCGAGGATCATCCCCTGCGTGAAGAGCGCCTGGAAGGGCTCCTGGACATCGAGCAGCCCCATGTCCGCAAACGCCTTGACGAAAAAGCGCGCGTACATCAGATGGAGAATCGCGTGCTCGACCCCGCCGATGTACTGGTCGACCGGCATCCAGGCTCGCACCACGCTGCGGTCCCAGGCGGCGCGGTCATTGCGAGCGTCGCAATAGCGTAGGAAGTACCAGCTCGAGTCCACGAACGTGTCCATCGTGTCCGTCTCGCGCCGGGCCTCTCCCCCGCACGCCGGGCAGTCGACGCGAACCCAGTCCTCGGCAGCGGCGAGCGGTGAGCGGCCCTTCGGTTGATAGTCGTCGATGTCCGGCAATCGCACCGGCAGGTCCCCATCGGGGACGGGCACGGTGCCGCACTGCTGGCAGTAGACGATCGGTATCGGACAGCCCCAGTACCGCTGGCGGGAGATCAGCCAGTCGCGCAGCTTGTAGCTGACAGAAGCGTGACCCTCGCCCTCGTTGTCGAGCCAGGCGACGATCGCCTCGCGGCCCTCGACGGCGCTCATGCCGGTGAACTGGCCGGAGTTGATCAGTCGCTCGTTCGCGGAGTGGGCCGCGAACGCCGCGTCCTCGTTCGGTTCACCGTCGGCAGGCGCGACGACGTGGCGGATCGGCAATCCGAACTCCTTCGCGAACTGGAAATCGCGCTCGTCATGGGCGGGCACCGCCATGATCGCGCCCGTCCCGTACTCCATCAGCACGTAGTCGGAGACGAACATCGGGATCTGCTCGCCGTTGACGGGGTTGGTGACCGTCCGCCCCAGCGCCACGCCGGTCTTCCGCTTCTCAGCGTCGCCCCGGATCTCGGCGGACTCGGTCAGCGCGTTGGTCACGTACTGCCGTACCTCTTGCTCCCGTCCGCTCCCCGCGGCTAGCCGCTCCACATCCGGGTGCTCGGGGGCCATGACGAAGAACGTCGCGCCGAACAGCGTGTCGGGCCGCGTCGTGAAGACCGGATAGTCGATGCCGAGCTCCTCGCAGCGGAACGTGACCTCGGCTCCTTCGCTGCGCCCGATCCAGTTTCTCTGCATCGTCTTGACGTACTGCGGCCAGCGGATCTGCTCCAGATCGTCGAGCAGGCGGTCGGCGTAGTCTGTGATGCGGAAGCTCCACTGCTCGAGCTGGCGCACCTCGACCTTCGCGCCGCAGCGTTCGCAGCGCCCGTCGATCACCTGCTCGTTGGCCAGGACCGTCTGGTCGTTCGGACACCAGTTGACGGCGGCCTTCCTGCGGTAGGCCAATCCCCGCTCATACAGCCTCAGGAACAGCCACTGCGTCCAGCGGTAGTAGGACGGTTGGTGCGTGGCGATCTCCCGGCTCCAGTCGATCGAGATGCCCCAGCGGTGAAACCAGTAGCGGTAGGCGGCGATCGACCGGTCGGTGGCCTCGCGGGGGTGGACGCCGGTTTTTATCGCGTTGTTCTCCGCCGGCAGCCCGAACGCGTCGTAGCCCATCGGATGCAGCACGCGGCGGCCGATCCGGCGGTTGAAATGTGCGATCGCATCGCCGATCGCGTAGTTCTTCAGGTGCCCGACGTGTGGCTCGCCGCTCGGATAGGGCAGCATTTCGCACACGTAGCACTTCTCGCCCTGGTCGATCTCCCGGGACGGCGTGAGCCCGTCGGCGGCCGCGTTTGCGACCTCCCACGTGCCCTCTCGCTCCCAGATTTCCTGCCATTTGGGCTCGATTCGAGCGGGGTCATAGCGCCGATCAGACATCGTCATTGCAGGTTAGTGTGGCCGCCAACATGCGTCGCATAGTGTCCCGGCGCCAGAGGCATTAACCTTGCTGATGACTTCGATTTCGAAGGGGCTGTAGCTCAGTTGGCCAGAGCGCCTGACTGGCAGTCAGGAGGCCGGGGGTTCGAGTCCCCCCAGCTCCACTCCGCGGAGACGGCGCGTCGTCGTGGGGTCGAACTCGTTGGCGATCAATTCGGATACCGGCGCGCGGCCGGATCGCCGGCGTGTTCAGCTTTCGCCCCTCGCCGCCTTCAACGCCGCCGGGGGATCGAGTGACGGGTCGCGCTGAACGGCCGAAAGCGCACGGTCCGCCAGCTCCGCTGCCTCCTCACCGCTGACCGTCTCATCTCGCAGGGCGAGCGCGAGCAGCACCTGACGCAGGAGCTCGGGGCTCTGCGTGTCCGGGGGAGGCCCCGCAGGCGGGAGCGCGCGCAGCTGCGCCAGCAGCTGCCCGGCCCCCATCCCAGCGCCGAACAACCGCCCGGGATGGCGGTCCGGGATCGCGGCGACGATCGCTCCGCTGGCCGGGTTCACGACCGCCACCTTGCTTCGCAGTCCCGACCGCTCGAGCGCCAACCTGTAGCCCGAGAGGCGCATCAGGCCAACCTGCGCCGCTAGTGCGGTAAACGCCGTGAGCTGCGCCTCGTCGCGCAGGCGGCGATGGTGGAGCGAGATCTGGGTGCCGGCGTCGGGAAGTACCGGGTCCGGATCAGGCGCCACGAGGAGGAATGCCTGAGCACCGAGCCGCCCGGCGCCGACGCCCGCCACGTCCACCAGCAGTTGGTAGCCCGAGAGTCCCATCGCGCCGACGATCCCGGGGGGCAGCGGGTGCGCCGCGAGGTAGCCCGGGGAGAATCCCGACGACGGCGCCCCGGTGGGTGACATCAGTTGTCGAGCAGGCCGCCGACGATGCCGCCGAGCATGCCCGTCGCGCCTTCCCGCTGAGAGTTACCGCCCGCGCCTTCCTGCACCGGGGGGTGGAAGTAAGCGCTCTGCAGCCCGACGCGTCCCGGCCCGGTGAAGCGATTGAAGACGAGGCTGCCCGCGCCGCTCAACATCCCGGTCTTGAAGCCGTAGACCTCCTGCGACATCTGCACCGAATGGTCGCGGTAAACCCAGCCACCGGGCTCGATGTCGATTGTCTCGCCGGGCTCGAGCTGCTTCTCGAAGACGTTGCCGTAGCCGTGCACCCACACCACGCCCTCGTGACCGGCGGCCAGGAAATGGTCGACCCAGAAGCCACCGCCGTAGAGCATGTTGGCGAAACCCTTGATGCGGCTGTAGTCGTACTCGACGCCGGCCGTCGCAGCCAGGAACTGGTGCTCGCGCACGACGATTCCCTCCCCCGGCGGCAGGTGCAGTGCCACGATGTGGCCTGGCGCGTCGCGGCTGAAGGCAATCTCGCCACCGGACTGCGCCTCCAGCATCAAGAGCGGCATGCCGCCGAACACGCGCCGCTTCAGACCTTTCTTCAGGGGGTGCAGACCGATCTGCATGGTGGGGTACTTCCAGAGCAGGACATGATGCTCGAAGTACACCGGCACCTGACCGTCGAGTGCCATGTGCAGGACCGGGACCAGCTCGCCCTCGAGCCGATACTGAAGACCCGGCGCCCGGCCCTCGCTGATTTGGGTCGGCAGGATCTGGGGAGCGCTCGGCATGCCTTCCTCGATTCAGTCGTTGCCTTCGCGGCCACCGTATCGCGATAATCGTCGCCGTGTCGACGATCTATGTGACGGGCCACCGCAATCCGGACACTGACTCCATCGCCGCGGCGATCGGGTATGCGGAACTCAAGGGCAGGCTCGATCCGAACAATGACTACGTCCCCGTTCGGCTGGGGGCCAGCAACCCTCAGACGACCTGGGTGCTGGAGCGCAGCGGAGCGTCCGAGCCCGAATTTCTGGCTCACGTGATGCTGCGTGTCTCCGACGTGATGCAGCCGGACTTTCCGGTCGCTCGCCACGACGAGCCGGTCCGTACCGCGGGGCTCGCGATGTCGCGTGCCAACCTTGACGTCGTGCCCGTCGTCGACGACGAGGGCGCTTTGGTGGGCGTCGTCACCGAGAGGGCGCTGGCCCGTCGCTACATCCGCGAGTCCCGCGATACCTCGACGCTCGAGGAGGCGCCGACGCTCGTGCACGCCGTCGTCGAGGTGCTGGACGGCGCGCTGCTCACCGGTGAAGACACCCAACTCTCGGGGCGCGTGTGGGTGCAGTCGATGGACGTAGACTCCCCGAGCGGGATCTCAGAGGGCGACATCGTCGTGGTCGGCAACCGTGCGGACGCGCAGCGGCTGGCGATCGATCTGGGGGCGGCGCTGCTAGTCCTCTCCAACGACTCAAGGCCCACCGGCGACGTGCTGGAGCTGGCCCGCGGGCGCGGCACGGCAATCATCGCCTCGCCGCTCGATACCTACGTTTCGGGACGCATGATCACGCTGGCGGCTCCATGCAAGGCGCTCATGGAGGAGGACCCGCTGACGGTGACCAGCGACGACCTGCTGGGCGACGTCTCAGAGCAGGTCAAGGACGTGCACTACGGGGCGGCCGTCGTCGTCGACTCCAAGCGTACGCCCATCGGACTGCTCACGCGCTCGAACCTGGTGTCGCCTGCGCGGCGCCGCGTGATCCTGGTCGATCATGCCGAGCAGAGTCAGAGCGTGACCGGCGTCGAGCAGGCGGAGATCGTCGAGATCCTTGACCACCATCACATCGGCTCGATCGAGACCCGAATCCCCGTGACGGCGACGTTCGATCCGGTGGGATCCACGGCCACGCTTGTCGTCGAGCGTTTCCGCCAGAACGGAATGGAGCCGAGCCGCAGGGCCGCCGTGATGCTGCTGGGGGCCGTGCTTTCCGACACCGTGATCCTCAATTCGCCGACCACGACGCAGCGCGACCACGCGGTGACGGAGTACCTCGAGCGTGTGCTCGCGCTCGACGCCCAAGAGCTCGGCCGCGAGATGTTCGAGGCGACCGCCGACGTCTCGGAGGTCTCCGCGGAAGAGATCGTCTCCCGTGACGCCAAGGAGTACCAGGTGGGCTCGGGCCAGATGATCTGCATCGCCCAGATTGAGGTCGTTGGCAAGAGCCTCCTCGAGCGGCGGTCGGAGCTCCTTGACGCACTGCGCCGCCAGCGCGAGCGCGGTCGTTTTCACCTCTACGCGCTGATGATCACCGACATCCTCTCGAAGGGCACGGATTTGCTGGTGGCGGGCGATGTGGCGACGGTCGCACGCACGTTCGGGGTATCGGCGGAGGACAGCACGATCGAGCTTCCGGGCGTGATGAGCCGCAAGAAGCAGGTCGCGCCCCGGCTGTTGGCGGCCCTGTGAGCTACGCAGCCGCGCGGCGGCTGCTGACGGCGCCCCGCGCTACGCGCCCGCGCCGACGGCCTCCACCGGCGCCTCGCCCCAGAGCTGCTCAAGCCGGTAGTACTCCCGCGTATCGGGAGTGAAGACGTGCACCACCACATCGAGGTAGTCCATGAGCACCCAGCGGGCGTGTGAGAGCCCCTCTACGCGCTGGGGAAGCAGTCCGTGCTGGGCCTTCATCCCCAGGTGGATCGCATCGTGGATGGCTTTGACCTGGCGGTCAGTGCGACCGGTGCAGATCACGAAGTAGTCCGTGTAGCCGATCATCCGGCGCAGATCGAGCTGAACGATGTCCAGCGCCTTGCGGTCGGCGGCTAGCGCGGCGATGGCACGGGCGGTCTGTTCGGCGTTCAGCGGTATAGCCCCTCACGCGCGATGTAGTCCGCGACGCTGTCCCGAACGAGGTAGCGGATTGGCTGATCGGCCTTGACCCGCTGGCGCACGAACGTCGACGAGATCCCAATTCGCGGCATGCGGAAGAATCGCGCTCGGTTCCGGCCGTCAAGCCGATCGAGCGCTTCATTCACCGACTGTCGCGAGGTACCCGGCCGCGTGGCGACGGCTACCGTGGCCAGCGAGAGCACTCGCTCGGGCTGATGCCACTCGGGCAGCCCGGCGGCGATGTCGCCGCCGAGAATCAGGAAGAACTCGTTGTCTGGACCGTTCGAGTGCAGCTTTGACAGCGTATCGAGCGTGTAGGACGGTCCGTCGCGGACGAGCTCCATGTCCGATACAAGAAACCGTGGGTCTCCGTTGACCGCCAGCCGACAGAGCTCGAGCCGGTGCTCGGTTCCGGGCTCGTCCTCGAGTGGCTTGTGCGGTGGAATCCCCGCGGGAATAAGCATCACCCGGTTTAGCTCCAGCTGAACGTACGCCTCCTGGGCACAGACGAGGTGACCGAGGTGTGGCGGGTTGAACGTACCGCCCAGAACGCCGATGCGCACGTCAGCGCGGGGCGGGGCCGCAGACGCCTCGCGAGCTCACGGCCGGATATGACCGTCGCCCTCGACGAGATACTTGAACGTGCACAGCTCGCGGATCCCGATCGGCCCTCGGGCGTGGAGCTTCTGCGTCGAGTTGCCGATCTCGGCGCCCATCCCAAACTCTCCCCCGTCCGTGAACCGCGTGGAGGCGTTTACGTACACGCAGGCTGCATCGACTCCCAACTGGAACGCCCGCGCGGCAGCGGTATCCCGGCTGACGATCGCTTCCGAGTGACCCGAGCCGTGGCGGTTGACGTGCTCGATGGCTTGCTCGGCGGAGTCCACCACGCCCACAGCCAGCTCTAGCGACAGATACTCGGTGTCCCAGTCGGCGTCGCTCGCGGCGTCGATCGGCACGCCGCCGGCGAGGGCCAGGGCGCGCACGTCTCCGTGCACTGTGACGCCGGCCTCGTGCAGCGCCTTCAGCACACGCGGCAAGAACGCATCGGCGATCGCTGAGTGAACGAGCAGGGTCTCGGCGGCGTTGCAGACACCCGGGCGCTGGAGCTTGGCGTTCAGGACGATTGCTTCGGCGGCGTCCAGATCGGCCCAGCGGTCGACGTAGACGTGACAGTTACCCGAGGCGGCGTAGATGACTGGAACCGTCGCCACCCCCTTGAGCGATGCTTTCAGTCCCTCGCCGCCGCGCGGCACGATCAGATCGATCAGGCCGTTCTGCGTGGCCAGCTCAGCGATCTCGTCGCGGCCGCCGCCCGCGATCAGGCCGAGCGCACTAAACGGCATGCCGGCGCTCGCAAGGGCCGTGCTCGCCATCCCCGCCAGCACCGCGTTGGAGCGCGAAGCCGCCGTCGAGCCGCGCAGCACGATCGCGTTACCTGCCTTCAAGCACAGCGCCGCGGCGTCGATCGTCACATTAGGCCGGGCCTCGTAGACCACGGCCACCACTCCGAGCGGCACCCGCACCTTCCGGACATCGAGGCCGTTCGGGAGCCTGAAGCCGTCGACCACCTCGCCGACCGGATCGGGGAGCGCCGCGATCGTACGGACTCCCGCGGCCATGGCCGCGACTCGGCGCTCGTCGAGCCGCAGTTTGTCAAGAAAGGCGGAGCTGTAGTCGCCATCCCTGGCCGCTTCGAGATCACGCGCGTTGGCCTCGAGGATCTCCTCGACGCGATCTTCGAGCTCTCCGGCGATCGCGTGAAGCGCGGCGTCCTTCACCTCGGAGCTCATGCCGACGAGCGTCAGCGACGCCTGCTTGGCGCCAGCACAGATATCGGTAACCGATGTGGCGGTGCTGGCCATCATGGCCAAAGGTTAGGGCAGGCGAACGTCAAGGCAGGTGCTCGCCGCCGCGCACGTCGCTACGCCAGCACGAAGTAGTCGCGATGGACCGCCTCCTCGCTGCCGCGCGGCAGCAGCTCACGGACGGCCTCCGACTTCAGCCCGCGGACTCTGCGAAGTTCAGTGGCCGAGTAGTTGCAGATCCCCTTGCCGATCATGTCGGAGTTGTGCGCGATCTCCACCGCGTCGCCCGCCTCGAAGGCGCCGCTGACATCCACGATCCCCACGGGCAGGAGGCTCGTGCCGCCCTCCCGCAGCGCACGCGCTGCCCCGGCGTCGACGAGTACGCGGCCGCGGACGGGCTTGGCGTACTTCAGCCACAACTTGAAGGACGAGTAGCGGCCCTCTCGGGCCGCGAACCTTGTACCGACCGGTTCTCCTGCGCTCGCCCGGCGCAGGGTGCCCGGCTCAAGGCCGCTGGCGATCACTACCGGGATGCCCGACGCCGTCGCCATCTCCGCCGCCACGACCTTTGAGCGCATCCCCCCCGAGCCGAGCACCGACGTCCCCACCCCGATATTGAGCTGCTCTAGGGCCTCGATTTCGGTGATTTCCGGGACGAGGCGCGCGCTCCGGTCACGCCGTGGATCGGCGGTGAACAGGCCTGGGGCATCGGTCAGCAGCAGCAGCAGCTGTGCGCCGAGCAGGATCGCCACCTGCGCCGCGAGGAAATCGTTGTCGCCGAACGAGATCTCATCGGTCGTCGTCGTGTCGTTCTCGTTGATCACCGGGAGGACGCGCCAGGCCAGCAGCCGGCGCAGCGTCTGGCGAGCGTTCACGTAGTGGCTGCGGGCGCTCATGTCGAAGAACGTCAGCAGGACCTGGGCGGTGGGCACTCCTCGCGCGCGCAGCAGCACGTCGTATACCTGGTAGAGCTTGCCCTGGCCCACGGCGCTGGCTGCCTGGAGCTCGTCCATGGCGCGCGGCCGCATGGGGATGCCCATAAGCCCCATGCCGCGCGCGATCGCGCCGCTCGTTACGACCACGACCTCGTGGCCGCCGCGATGGAGCTCCGCCAGCTCATCGCAGACGCGCCGTAGGACGTCGTCGCGCACTTCGCCGCGATCGTCGGCGACGATGCTCGAGCCGAGCTTTACTACCAGGCAGGACACGGCCGCAGAGGTTACGAGGGCTCCGCCTAGAGCCCTGGATCGAGTTCGAACTCCACGCCGCCGATCTCGACGTCGTCGCCCGGCTCGAAGCCCTCCGTCTCCAGCGCACGAATCACGCCGATCCCGCGCAGCCGGCGCTCGAGATGCGCGAGGGCCTCGTCATTGTCCAGGTCGTAGCGAGCCACGAGCCGCTCGACGCCGCTGCCGCTCACGCGCCAGCTGTGTTCGCCGGTCCGCTCCACGTGATAGGCACGAGCGGCCGCGGGGCGGAACACGCGGTGCTCGGCGAGCTCGGCGCCGGTGGCTGGCGAAGCGTCCTCGGCGAGCACGGGCGCCGGCACCCGGGGATCGTCGGCGGGCACCATCCGCAGCAGGGTGCGGGACAGTTCCTCCAGCCCGGTGCCGGTTGCCGAGGAGGTGAGTACCACCGAGACCTCCGGTCCCAGCCGACGCGACCATTGCTCGCGAGCGGCGCGACCGGCCTCTGCTTCGAGCAGGTCTGCCTTGGAGAGGGCCAGCACGCGCGGCAGCGCGGCCAGCGTCGGGTCGTGAATGGCAAGCTCGCGCTCCACCGAGGCGTGGTTCGAGACCGGATCCGAGCCGTCCACCGGCGCCAAGTCGAGCACGTGAACCAGCAGCCGCGTGCGCTCGAGATGGGCCAGGAACTCGTGTCCCAAACCAGCGCCACGGCTCGCGCCCTCGATCAGACCCGGGATGTCGGCGATCACCAGCTGACGCTCGCCGTCGAGCGTGCCGAGCACCGGCTCGAGCGTCGTGAACGGGTAGTCGGCAACCTTAGGATGGGCCCTCGTCATCCTGGCCAGCAGCGAGGACTTGCCCGCGTTCGGCAGGCCTACGAGCCCCACGTCGGCCAGCAGCTTGAGCCGCAGGGTCAACCAGCTCTCCTCGCCGGGCAGTCCTCGCTCGGCGAACCGGGGCGTCTGATGGGTCGGGCCGGCGAAGTGCCTGTTGCCTCTTCCCCCGGGGCCGCCGCGCGCGACGATCGCACGTTGCCCGGCCGCGACGAGATCGTGGCGCGTGCCGTCGCGCTCGACCAGGACCTGGGTTCCGGGTGGCACCTTCAGCTCGAGCCTCTCACCCCGGGCGCCGTGGCGCAACGAGCCCTGACCATGTCCCCCGCGCCTGGCCTTGAAGTGCGCGCTGCGGCGAAAGCGCTCGAGATCACGCAGTGAGGGGTCGCAGACCAGCACGACGTCGCCTCCGCGGCCGCCGTCTCCACCGTCGGGTCCCCCCTTGGGGACATGCGCCTCGCGGCGGAAGCTCAAACAGCCGTTCCCACCGCCGCCGGCCTGAACGAAAATTCTTGCCCGATCCTGCATCCTGTAAAGGATGTCGGACCCGGTATTCCTGATCACCGGCGCCTCGAGCGGAATCGGCGCCGTCACCGCCAGGCAGGCTGTCGACGCGGGCTATCGCGTCGTGCTGGCGGCACGGTCGGGTGATCGTCTGCAACAGCTGGTGAGCGACCTCGGCGGCGATCAGCGGGCGCTCGCGGCGCCATGCGACGTGACCGATTGGGAGCAGCAGCAGGCCGTCGTCGAGCGTGCGCTCGAGCACTTCGGGCGCCTCGACGTCGCGTTCGCCAACGCCGGCTTCGGCGCCAAGCGGGGCTTCCTCGAAGAGTCTGTGGAGCACTGGCGGGAGATGGTGCTGACGAACGTCTACGGAGCAGCACTGACCATCCGTGCAACGCTGCCCGCGCTCAAGGACTCCCGAGGTCATCTGCTCCTGACCGGCTCCGTTGCCGGTCGACGCGCGCTGCCTGGCTCGCTGTACTCGGCGACGAAGTGGGCGGTGACGGCGATGGGAGAGAGCGCCCGTCAGGAGCTCAACGACAGCGGTGTGCGCGTGACACTGATCGAGCCGGGAATGGTCGACACGCCGTTCTTCTCAAGTGGCGCCCCGCGGGAGGCGCTCCGCGCCGAGGATGTGGCCCGCGCAGTGATGTTCGCCGTTTCCCAGCCTCCGCACGTGGACGTCAACGAGATCCTGGTCCGCCCGACCGCGCAGGCGAACTGAGACCGCCCGACCGCGCAGGCGAACTGAGACCGCCTGATCGCGCCGGCGAACTGAGACCGCCCCGACCGCGCAGGCGAACTAGACGCCGCCCAGAATAGGGTTGCGCCGGCACGCAAACCAGGCGGGAAGGTGGCGTAGTGGTCGCGTTGACCCAAGAATTCAGGAAGTTCCTCACGCGGGGCAACCTCGTCGAGCTGGCGGTCGCGTTCGTCATGGGCGCCGTGTTCGCCGCGCTGGTGAAGGCGTTCATCGGAGACATCATCACGCCGATCATCGCGGTGATCTTCGGCCAGCCAAATTTCGGGGCGCTGTCGTTCACGATCAACAAGAGCCACTTTCTCTACGGCGACTTCATCAACAGCCTGATCACGTTCTTCACCACGGCCGCGGTGGTGTTCTTCTTCGTGGTCCGGCCGTATAACGCGTACCGCAGTCGTGAGGAGCCCTCGACGCCAGAGATCAAGAACTGCCCCGAGTGCACGCGTCAGATCCCGATCCGGGCCCGTCGCTGCCCGGAGTGCACGGCGGAGCTGGCCGCGGCGGTGTAGCGCAGCCCCTGGCCACGGCGGTGTGATCCGAACGCCGCTAGGTGCCGTCCGAGTCCGCGGGGACGACCGAGATCACGCGGCCCCGGCGACCGCGCTTGAACTCAACCGTTCCCGCCGCCCGGGCGAAGATCGTGTCGTCCTTGCCGATCCCGGCGCCATCGCCCGGCTTGAAGCGCGTGCCGCGCTGTCGGACGATGATCTCGCCGCCGGAGACGGCCTGACCGGCGAACACCTTCACGCCAAGGCGCTTGGCGTTGGAGTCACGGCCGTTGCGCGAGGACCCCAGACCTTTCTTATGAGCCACTGTCGGCCTCCTTTTGACTGCGCGCGTCCGGCGCGCCGTCGGCCTCCTTGTTGGCGGGCGAGCGCGCGGCCGGCGCCTTGATAGAGCGCACCTCGAGCCGCGTCAGCTCCTGGCGGTGACCGGTGCGGCGTTTGTAGCCGCGCTTGGGCTTGAACTTCACCACCCGGAGCTTTGGCCCGCGCTCGTGGCCAACCACGCGGGCCTCGATCTTGACCTTGGCCGCATCCCGCCCATCGAGGAGCGTCGAATCGTCTACATAAAGCAGCGGCTCTAGCACGACGCTCGCGCCCTCCTCGACGGGCAGGCGCTCGACGAGCAGCGACTCTCCCTGCTCGACGCGGTACTGCTTGCCGCCTGTCTTCACGATCGCGTACATGGTCTTTCAGAGCTCACTCCTGCGCCGATGACCCGGAAGCCGCCTTGGCGCCGGAACGGCGTCGCCCGCCTCTGCGGCCACGACGCCGAGGCTTCGATTCTAGACCGTCCTCAGCGCCCGACGCGGCGCTCTGGCCGTCGAGCGCCGCCTGCTCGCCGCGGGGGGCGGACTGCTCGCGCCCGTTCGGGCCGGGGGTGGCGTCGACCAGCGCGGCCACGGCGGCCGTTGGACCGGCCTCCTCGATCCGCACCAGGTGCTTCTCGCCGACAAACGGCGTACCGCCCTTCACCGAGATGATGTAGCCGTCGATCTTGGCCACCGCATCGCCCGGGCTGTACATGTGCGGCTCGACGATCTCGACGTGGACCTCCTCGCCCTCGCGGAACGGCAGCGCGCGCTCTAGCACCTGCTCGCGGGTGCCCTCAAGTATTACCGAGAAGTGCTCGAGCGGCAGCCCCTCGGAGCCCTCGAACACGACCACCTTGCCCGTCTCCTCCTCCACGGCCCGCAGCACCCGGGCCTCGTCCTTGACGAACTCCGCCGAGACGCGCGGGTTCATCTGGATCAGCAGCGCCTCGGCGCTCGAGCCGGTGGCGAGTTCGCGCATGCGCCGCTCGAATTCGATGGCGATCGTCTCCTCAGCCTTGATCACGCCTTCGCCGTGGCACGTGGGGCAGGGCCGAGTCATGATCTCCCTGACGCCCTCGGTTACGTTCTGGCGCGTCATCTCGACCAGACCCAGCGGAGAGATTTCGACCACGAACGTCTTCGTCCGGTCCTCGTCCAGCGACTTGCGCAACGTCTTCAGCACGGTGTCGCGGTTGCGCGCCCGCGCCATATCGATGAAGTCGATGACGATGATTCCACCGATGTCTCGCAGCCGCAGTTGGCGCACCACCTCCTCTGCCGCTTCGAGGTTTGTCTTGGTAATCGTGTCCTCGAGCCGCGCACCCTTACCGCGCCCGATGAACGACCCCGTGTTGACGTCGATTACCGTCAACGCCTCGGCATAGTCGATCATCAGATAGCCGCCGCTCGGCAGGTCCACGCGACGTTCGAGCGTCGAGTCGAGCACCTCCTCGACGCCGAAAGCCTCGAACAGCGGCTGCTCGCCTTCCCACAACTCGACATGCTCGACGAGCTCCGGCGCGGTGCGCGAGAAGAACGAGACAAGCCGGTGGTGCTGCTTGCGATCATCGACGATCGCCCGCTCGAAGGCCTGGGAGAAGATGTCCCGCACGACCCGCACGGAGAGGTCGGCCTCCTGGAAGACGAGTGCTGGCGCCGGGCTCTCCTTGACCCGCTTCTGAAGTACCTCGTTCAGCTTGAAAAGGTAGATGAGCTCGCGCTCCAGGTCTGCCCTCTTCGCTCCCTGGGCGGCGGTGCGGATGATCGCCCCGGCGCCTTTTAAGTCGAGCTTGGCCGCCTCCTTTCGCAGCCGCTCGCGCTCTGAGTCGTCGAGCCGCCGCGAGACCCCCACACCTTCACCATAGGGAGCAAGGACCATGTAGCGGCCCGCGATCGTCAGTTCCATCGACAGCCGGGCGCCCTTGGTCTTGAGCGGGTCCTTCACCACTTGCACGACGATCTCCTGCCCGGCCTTCAGCATGTCGGTGATCTGCCGGCCCTCGCGCGAGGAGCCGCGGCCGCGGCGCGGGGCGTCGACGCCCGGCATCACGATCTCGTCGACGTGCAGAAAGCCGTTCTTCTCGAGGCCGATGTCGACGAACGCGGCCTCTAGGCCGGCGAGGACGTTATCCACGCGGCCCTTGTAGATGTTTCCCACGATCGAGCGGCTGCCTCGCCGCTCGACGTAAAGCTCGGCGACGCGGTAGCCCGCGCCGGGGCGCGTCGTCCTACGGCGCCGTCCACGCGCGACCGTGCCGGTAGCCTCCAGCAGCGCCACGCGCGTCTCGCCGCGGTCGACGCTGACCAATACTTGCTTCTTCAATTGTCATTCAGTCCTTTGTTTTGATCGGGCCGCGGCCGCCTGCCGGCGGCGCGGCCTATTTGGGGCTTTCGCGCATTAAGCGGCGTTGCCTCCTATTACGAAATTAGCGCCCGTGCCTTCGCCGCCGATGTCCTGCGAGCCTGGATGCAGATCGACTGCAGCAGCCCGATGGCGATGAAGGTGACGATCACCGACGATCCGCCGTAGCTCATCAGCGGTAACGGGACGCCCGTGATCGGCATGATGCCGATCGTCATGCCGGCGTTGACGAACACCTGGAACATCAGCATCGCCAGGATCCCCCCGGCGATCACCGTTCCATAGAGGTTCTTGGACATGGTCAGGATCCGCAGGCCCCGCCAGATCAACAGCGCATAGAGCGACAGCACGAGCGCCGCACCGGCGAACCCGTAGGTCTCGCCGACGGCGGAGAAGATGAAGTCGGTGTTCGGCGCGGGCAGGAATCTCAGCTTGACCTGGGTTGCGTTTGCTCCCCGGCCCGTCTTCTGGCCGGAGCCGATCGCGATCAGCGACTCGGTGATGTTGTAGGTCTGGTTTTTGGGGTTCTTCGAGGGGTTGAGAAAGCCCGTCAAGCGCTGTGTCTGGTAGGGCTTCAGCACATGCACGCCGAGGGCCGGGGCGCCGGCGAGCACGATCGCTACGGAGGCGATGCAGATCGTCACCAGGGCGGTCAGGTGCTTCCACGAGGTGCCGACGACGAACAAGGTCGTAAAGCCGATGGCCACAAAGACCATCGCCGTGCCCAGGTCGGGCTGAGGGATGACGACCAGCGCCGGGATCAGCGCCAGGAGCATGATCCTGGCTGTTGTGCGCCATTCGTGCAGCCGGCGGGAGCGATCGACGGCGAACGCGGCCAGCGCCAGGATCAGCAGGATCTTGCCGAACTCCGACGGCTGCACCTGGATGAACGGCAGCGGGATCCAGCGGCGCGCCCCCTGCACCCGCGGCATCCCGAACACGATGACGTTGAAGCCGATCAGCGCGGCGTAGAAGCCGTACTTGTACTCACGCAGCCGCGTGTAGTCGATGCGCGCCAGCACGAGCGCGATCAGGGCGCCGACCGCCGCGTAGATCCCCTGACGCTCGGCATAGTGAGTCCCGAC
Source organism: uncultured Actinomycetes bacterium (assembly GCA_963830405.1). Taxonomy (GTDB): domain Bacteria; phylum Actinomycetota; class Thermoleophilia; order Solirubrobacterales; family Solirubrobacteraceae; genus Palsa-465. The sequence goes on along the minus strand of CAWHMB010000002.1, from coordinate 368,263 downwards.
GGCGCCCCTGAGCGTGATCAAGGAGCAGGCGACCAAGCCGATCACTCCCAACGCGAGCACCGGGTCGGCGAGCGTCAGGTAGCGCGCACGCACGGGCGCCTGCTCCTCGGTGGCGTGGATCGGCATCACGTTCATGACGCGAGTCCACTTCTCATAGCGTCTTCGAGCCCCCGGCCTGGTATTGCCCCGGCTTGCCGAAGAACCACTGCGACAGGATCTCCTTGGCAACGGGTGCCGCGGCGACGTCGCCGAATCCGCCCTTCTCGACGTGTACCACGACGAGGATGGGCTTGTTCGTAACCGTGTCCGGGACGAAGCACACGTACCAGGCGTAGTCCTGCTCGACGCCGTCGTTGATGTACTGAGCGGTTCCCGTCTTGCCGTACACCTGCTCGGGGAAGTTCCCCATCACGTCGTCTGAGGTGCCGCCCGGCGACTGCGCGGCCTCGTGCAGACCCTCGCGGATGGCGTCGAGATTCGCCGGGTCGATGTTCAAATGACGCACCGGCGGCGGATCGATCTTCTGCAGCACGGTTCCGTTCGCGGCTTCCACTGCTTGGGCCACGTGGGGGCGCACGACCGTGCCGCCGTTGGCGACCGCGGAGTAGGCGACTGCGAGCTGCAGCGGCGTCACCTGGACATCGCCCTGGCCCACCGCCAGGTTGACGTTGTCCCCGACCGACCAGGGCCGCTTGTCCGAGATCCCGCAGCTCGGCACATGCTGCTTCTGCTCGCAGGACGCTTCGACCTGGTCGATGCTGGCCCGCCACGCCGGCGTCGGCAGGTTGCCGGCGTACTCGCCGCCCAGGTCGATGCCGGTGGGCTGGCCGATGCCATACCGGCGCGCCCACTGTTGAAGCGCCCCGCCCTGCGGTACCTGTGAGTTCATGATGAAACCGAGGTTGTAGAAGAACACGTCGTCCGAGACCCGGATCGCGTTGACCAGATCGAGCACGCCGTTGGCGGCGCCGCCCGCGTTGCGCAGGCATAGCCCTGGTCCCTCGCAGAACTGGCCGGTGTCGTCGTAGGTCTCACCGAGGCTCCAGTGGCCGCTCTGGAGCGCCGCCGTAGCGGTGATGGCCTTGAACGTGGAGCCGGTGGGCCCCACGCTCTGGAGCGCGCGGTTGAACAGGGGGTAGCCACTCGAGGCATTGTTCAGCTGGTCATAGACGGACTGCGACACGGGCTTGGTGAAGATGTTGGGGTCGAACGTCGGCAGCGAGCCCATCGCGTAGACCGCGCCGTTGTCGGGGTTCATCGCCACGAACGCGCCGGCGCTCGAGGGCGGATTGGAGTCGATCGACTGCTGGAGCGCCTGCTGGCCGACGCGCTGGAGGTTGGTGTCAAGCGACAGCTTCAGCCCTTCGCCAGCTTGCGGAGAGGTGCCGGGAAGGTCGCCGTTGAAGTCACCGTAGGCGTTGACCTGGAAGCGCTCGGTGCCGTCCTTGCCCTGCAAATACTGGTTGTAGTAGTACTCGAGCCCGGATTGGCCGACGTAGTCGGAGTGCGGGATGCCCTTGAAGTGCGGATCCTTGACCTCGCAGTTGCTCCGCGAGACGCAGCTGAGGGGCCCGACGGTCCCGAACAGCTGCGCGGCCAGGCTCCCCAGCGGGTACCGGCGGACGTAGACCTGTTGCACCTGGACTCCGGGGAACTGCTCCTGGCGCTCCGCAAGGTAGTACTGAACGTCCTGCGAGACGCCCTGCTTGATCCGGACGTCGGCATACGGTGTGGTCACCAGCTGCTGGTCGACGGCGCAGGGGATCTGCGGGATGTGAAGCGTCCCGTAGAAGTGCCCGAGGATCGAGGCCTCGAGCTTGCAGGGCTTGGCCTGGGTCGAGATCCCCAGTACGTGCGCCAGCCGGCGGTACACGGCCTTGTCGGCCGCCGGCTGGCTGCCGATGTTCAGCTGGGTGAGCTTGACCGGCAGGTCGGAAGGCGAGATCTCGACATCGAGCTCCTTGGTATTGGTGACGAGCACGTTGTCGGCCGAATCGAAAATCTTCCCGCGCGCGGCGGGGATCGACACCGAACGCACCTGGTTGACCCGGGCCTGAGCCACGTAGGCCTGGCCGTTCAGCACCTGCAGGAACCACAGGCGGAAGAAGATGACGGCGAACAGTGCCAGCGCGAAGCTGGCGATCACCGCCACCCGCAGCGCGAGTTGGGGCGTCATCGGCGGTCGCCTGTCCTCGGGCGTCTTGATCATCGCGTGGTCGAACGGGGGATCGGGCCGAAACGCTCGGTCGGGGTTTGCAGCGGGCTGAGACCGCCGGTCGTATACGCCCGGCGCCGGCGACGGCGGGGATCGTCGGGCAACACGGGGCGGATGATCCGGCGCACCAGGTGATACACGGGAAGCGAGATCAGCGTATTGACGAGGATCGTGATGAAGATCTGCTGAAGCAGCAGCACGCTCACCGGGGCGTCGACGCCGAGCAGGAACTGCACCAGCGCCATGCCGAAGCCGGAGACCGCGGTGGCGGCGGCGCCCATCCCCAGTGGCACGAGCCCGTGCGCGGGATCGAGCGTCTCGCGAACGCGCCCGGACCAGTAGCCGATGACGATGTACAGAAGCGAGGTCACGCCCAGCGTCTGAAACAGCACGAGGTCGAGCAGCAGCCCGGTGCCGAAGCCCATGAGCGTCCCGGCCATCGACCCCGCCAGCAGCCCGACCGACATGACGACCAGCGGCCCAAGGTCGGCGCTGATGCCGAAGATCGAGACCTGCGAGACGGCCGCCTGCTGGATCACGACGGTCGCGAACGCCAAAAGCAGGAGGCGCAGCCCGAGCTTGGCCCGGACGCTCACGGCACCTGGGCGCGGGCGGCGCCTGCGTTGGGCCTGACCAGGATCTGCACCGCGTCCAGATGGCGCAGGTCGGCGCCGGGCGAGACGACTACCTCGTGGTTGTTGTAGAGGTTGCTCTCGCTCGCGTTTGAGACCTGGCCGATCGGGATCCCGGCGGGATATAGATCCTGAAGCGACCCGTTCTTAAATCCAAGCGTGACAACCTGCTGGCCCACCTGTGGTCCCGGCTGGCCGGGATTGATCGTCGGCAGATCCTGTAGCACCAGCTGATTGGGGTTGCCCACCCGCGGCACCACCTCGCCCTGATCGCCGTTCTGGTCCTGGACCTGGGCGGCCGCGGCGAACGTATGGTCGGTGATCAGCGTCACGACCGAGTAGGTGGCCCCCACGGCCGAGACCTTGCCGACCAGCGCGCCGTCCCCGATCACCGGATCGTCGACGCGCACGCCGTCCTCGGAACCCTTGTCGACCTCGATGGTGGCGTACCACAGCGAGGCGTCGTGCCAGATGACGGCGGCCGAGAGCTTCTGAAAGGCGGCGATCGTGTTGCTCTGATCGAGCGCCACCTGCCTTGCCAGCTGATGGTTCTGTAGCTCGGCGCTCTGCGCCTGGGCGAGCTCCGCGCGCAGCGTTCCCACCTGCTTTTGCAGCTGATCTTCACGGGACTTGGCGTGCAGGGTGTCCGAGAACCAGCCCGCCACGTCCCGTACCGGCGTCAGGACCTTGCTGGCTCCCTCCTGGATCGGCGAGAGCACTTCGACGATCCCCCGCTGAACCGTGTGCAGCGGGCTGGTCTGCGGCGAGCCGAAGTAGGCCGTCAGCAGGATCAGGGAAACGGCGACAAGCGCCCCGAGGACCAGGCGCCTGCGTCGAACTTGCTTGTCATGCACGAGATCCGTGTCTCCAGCAGCTTGTTGCGGGCCATCTCTGACACCAGGTCCTGAAACCTAGCGGCGGCGCCGATTACGTGAATTCTTGCTCGAACGATGGATGGCTTCGAACTCCTCGAGTGACCTCCCGGAGCCCACCGCCACGCATGTAAGCGGCGACTCCGCCAGGTGCGCAGGCATCTGCGTCTCGTGACGCAGGCGCTCCTCGATCCCCTGGAGCAACGAACCACCTCCGGCCAACATGATGCCACGATCCATGATGTCCGACGCGAGCTCGGGCGGCGTGCGGTCGAGCGTCTCCTTGACGGCGTCGGTGATCTGCGAGACAGGCTCCTCCAGCGCTCCGCGGATCTCCTCGCTTGTCAAGACGACGGTCTTTGGGAGCCCTGAGACCATGTCCCGCCCCCGGATCTCGGCCTGCACCTCCTCCGGCATGGAGAAGGCGGAGCCGATCTCCAGCTTGACCTCCTCGGCCGTCTGCTGGCCGATCAGCAGCTTGTACTCGCGCTTGACGTAGCTGATGATCGCCTCGTCGAGCTCATCGCCGCCCACGCGGATCGATTGCGAGACGACGATCCCGCCCAGCGAGATGACCGCCACCTCGCTGGTGCCGCCGCCTATGTCCACCACCATCGAGCCCGTCGGCTCGCCGACCGGCAGTCCGGCGCCGATCGCCGCGGCCATCGGCTCCTCGATCAGGTAGGCCTGGCGGGCGCCGGCTGACAGACAGGCCTCCTCCACGGCCCGCTTCTCCACTCCGGTGACGCCGCTCGGAACGCAGACCACCACTCGCGGATGCGCCCAGCGGTTCTGGTGCACCTTCTGGATGAAGTGCCTGAGCATCTCCTCGGTGACCTCGAAGTCGGCGATCACGCCGTCCTTGAGCGGGCGGATCGCCTGGATCGTGCCGGGCGTGCGGCCCAGCATCCGCTTGGCCTCGATACCGACGGCGTGCACCTCGCCGGTCCGCGAGTCGACGGCCACCACGCTCGGCTCCGAGAGCACGATCCCCCGCCCCCGGACGTAGACCAGCGTGTTGGCGGTGCCCAGGTCCACGGCCATGTCACGGCCGCCAAATCCCGTTAGGTACGTGAAGAAGCCCATGCGTCTTGGAGAGAGGAGGCGGAAGCACGGACGGCACCTACGACTCGCGGGTGGCTACGACCAGGCTGCCGGTTCCGTCCGAAGCCGAGTGTACCGAACGGATCCTGGCGTGAATCCTCGCAAAGAGCGGCGGCTCGAAGCCCGAGAGACACGCCACGAATGCGGCGAGCACGAACTCCACCGTCACGCCCGCTGACGCCAAAGCAGCGCGGGCTCTAACTCCAGCAGCACCGTCAGCGGCAGGCCGACGACGTTCAGGTAGTCGCCGCTGATCGCCCTGACGAGCGCGGCGCCCTTGCCCTGAATCGCGTAGGCCCCCGCCCGCTCGCGCCATTCGCCGCTGGCCACATACCAGTCGAGCAGGCTCCGGTCGAGCTCGCGGATATCGACGGCGGTGGTGGCCGTCGCCGTACGCGTCCGCTCGGCGTCGATCAGGCAGATCCCGCCGATCACCGCGTGGCGCTTGCCCGACAGCGCCGTCAGGGTCGCGCTCGCAGCGGCAGCGTCCGGCGGTTTGCCGTATACACGACCTTCCAGCGCGACCACCGTGTCGACGCCCAGGATCGCTGCTCCGCCAGGGCCCGCCTGATCCGCGATGGCCTCCGCCTTGCGCCGCGCGTTTTCAAGCGCTACCTCCTGCGGTGGTCCCGCCTCGAGCTCCTCGACGTTCGCCGCCCGCACCTCGAACCCGACGCCCAGCTGCCCGAGGATCGCCCGGCGCTGGGGCGACCGCGAAGCGAGGATCAGGGGCCGGTCGCTCAACGCTCGCGCATCGGGCGGACATGACGAACCCGGCCACGCGCGCCCACCCGAGGCTCGGTCCGCTGTGTCCGCATGGGGGACCGCCCCAGAGAGACTCACCCCAGCTCGGGGAAGAACAAGCCGACCTCGCGCGCCGCCGAGGACTCGGAGTCAGAACCGTGGACCATGTTCTGGCCGACCTCTATCGCGTAGTCGCCGCGGATCGATCCGGCACTCGCCTCGAGCGGATTGGTGGCTCCGATCACCTGCCGCGCCGCCGCCACAGTCTGCTCGCCTTCGAGCACCATCGCCACGAGCGGACCGGAGGTGATGAAGCTCACCAGCTCATCGAAGAATGCCTTGCCCTCGTGCTCCGCGTAGTGGCGCTCGGCCAGCTCCCGGTCCATCGTCATCTGCTTGAGCGCCACGAGGCGCAGTCCCTTGCGCTCAAAGCGGGCGATGATCTCGCCGGCCAGGTTGCGGGCGAAGGCGTCGGGCTTGATCAGGATCAGCGATCGCTGCATGGTCGCGGCATCCTAGGCCGCGCGGCGCGCAAGCGTCGCGTGGCCTCTCCGCGCGCCAGTACCGCGTCGGCGGCCGACCTTGCGGAGCGTCAGGTGATCTGCGGCTGGCCGGCGGCAGGCGGCTCGGCCGTCGTCGACCGCTCGGCGACCGCGGTGCCGCGCTCGGGTGCTGCCGCGGAGCGTCGCCGCGTGCGCCGCGGCGTCGGCGCCACGCCGCCGACTTCCGATTCGCAGAACGGGCAGATCTTCCAGGTGGGGTCGAGCGGGCGCCCGCAGGTGCGGCAGGGGTCCTTCAGCTTGCGCAGGCAGCTCGGGCACCGCAGGAAGTCCTTCTCCACCTCCGCGTCGCAGTGCGGGCAGAGGTGATAGCCGAGCTGGGCCAAGCGCGCCTCCGCGGCCTGCATCTCGAGGTCGCGTTCACGAACGTCGTCCAGATACTCGGGCGGGCGCACGATCATGTAGATGAACGTGCCCACGAACGGGAACAGCGATGCGGCCGCGGCGCAGCCAACCAGCATCGGGTCGGCGATCCGGCGCCGAGCGTCGGCGAAGGTCCAGTACACGAGCGCCAGCCACACCACGATCAGGAACAAAATGACCAGATTCGCGGCGAGATTGAGCCCGCTGCTCTTGATTCCGAAGACCGCCGGCAGAAACATAAACATGCGAGTGTAGTGATCCAAGGGGGTCGATCGCGTAACACGTTCGCCGCCAGCCCCCGAACGCCTGCCCTCAGATGTTCGCCGCCAGCCCCGAACGCCTGCCCCAGACTTTCGCCGCCAGCCCCCGAGCGCCTGCCCCCGGACAAGCGCGCGGCACTTAGAGAAACGCTCGGCCGAAGAGGTAACCGATGGCGAAGAACACCAGGATGACGAGCGCGATGCTCAGCGCCACGACCCCGATCATCTTCAGGAAGCTCGGCTGCGGCTCGGGCTCGTTCACTGCCACCGCCCGGCTCAAAGGGTCGAGGCGCGCTCAAGCCGCCGGGGGGCGAGAAGATCGGCGACTAAATAGATCGAGCCTGTCGCCAGCACCATGCCCTGCCCTCCGGCCAGCTCTCGCGCGCGGCGCATAGCCGCCCTCGGGTCCGCGACGACCTCGCTCGGGGGCCCATTCAGCTGGCGGGTCAGCGACTGCAACGTGGGCGGCGGCAAGGCGCGGGGATTGTGAGAGCTCGTGCACACCAGCCCGTCACACGCGGGCAGCAGGGCCGCCAACATGCCGGCGGCATCCTTGTCCTCCAGCACGGAGAGCACAGCGATGAGCGGCCCGCGCCCGGCGGCGAATGGCTCGCCGAGCGACTCCGCCAGCGCCGCCATACCGTCGGGATTGTGTGCGCCGTCGAGCACCGTCAAGGGCTCTGCTCCCACGATCTGAAGCCGTCCCGGCACGAGCGTGTTTGCCGCCGCGTCGGCGACCGCGCGCTCGTCGAGCTCGCCAAGATAGGCCTCGGCCGCCGCGCGAGCCAAAGCGAAGTTGTGGCGCTGAAAGGCGCCCAGGGCGGCCACGGCGGTCCCCGGCGCGGCGGGCGCGTGCACCAGCCGGGCGCCACGCTCCGAGGCCACGCGCCGCGCCAGGGCCTCGGCGTCTGGGTGCAGGCCGTGGCCCACGACGAGCGTGGAGCCGGGCCGCACGACGTCCAGCTTCTCGCCGGCGATGTGAGCGATCGTCGGTCCCAGCCAGCGTGTGTGCTCGAGCCCCACGCTGGTCAGCACCTGCACGCGCGAGGGAATCACGTTTGTCGCGTCGTAGCGCCCACCAAGGCCGGCCTCGATCACCGCCGCCTCTACGCCGCTTCGCGCCAGCTCGGAGTACGCCGCCGCCGTCAAGGCCTCGAACTGCGTGACGCGATCATCGCCTGAGAGCGAGTGGTTGACGAGCTCGGCCGCCCGGGCCGTCCGCTGCACCGCGGCGGCGAACGCCGCCGGATCGAGGTCGCGCTCCTCAACCTGGATCCGCTCGGCGAACGAGAGCAGGTGAGGCGAGGTATAGGCACCGGTCCGAAGGCCGTGTCGGGCCAGGATCGCCGCGATCATCCGCACGGTCGACGATTTTCCGTTCGTGCCGACGACGTGGATCGAGTCAAACGCCTGCTGGGGATGACCCAGTGCGGTCATCAGCCTGCGCATCCGGTCAAGCCCGAAGCGCATCCCGAACAGCTCGAGCCCCAGCAGGTAGTGCTCTGCCTGCTCGAGCTTCCAGCCGGCGCTCACGGCAGCTTCACCCCCACGTCCAGCGCCTCGAGCTCTGACTCCAGGCGGGCCAGTTTCTCGCGCTCCCCTTGCACCACCGGCGCCGGCGCCTTGGTCAGGAAGCCCTGGTTGGAGAGCTTCGCTCGCGCGCGCTCGATCTCCCGCTCAAGCCGCGCCCGCTCCGCGCCGCGCTCCCGTTCGGCCTTGCCGGGATCGATGGCGTCGCTGGGCAGGATCTCGATCGCTCCGCCGGGGACCACCACCGAGGCCACCGGCGCCCCGCCGTCCGAGAGCTCGAGGCGCCCCAAGGCGGCGACGTGCGCGGCGGTCTCCTCATAACCCTCGGCGGCCAGACGAGCCGGCACCCTGGCGGCCACCTTGACCCCGGCCTGATCTCGCCAGGCCCGAACGGCCTGAATGGCCTCGATGGCGTGCGCCACGACGGCCTCCGCCCGCTCGTCTAGCGCGCTGGCTTCCCCCGCCTGGCGCGCCGCCAGCAGACCATCGGCCCCGGGTATGTGGGAGTAGATCTCCTCGGTCACGAACGGGATCATCGGGTGGGCCAGCACCAGCGTCTCGGTCAGGACGTGCAGCAGCGTGGCCTGAAGCTCGGGCTCCGAGGCCCGCAGCCGCGGCTTGACGAGCTCCAAGTACCAGTCGCACAGCTCGGCGAAGACGAAGTCGTAGAGCCGCCCAGCGGCGTGCGCGAAGGCGAACCGCTCGATCATGGCCGAGACCTCCTGGCGCGCTCGCTCCAGACGCGACAGGATCCAGCGGTCCTCGACCGTACGGGGCCTCACCTCCGCCCGGGCGTCTCGGCCCACGCCCAGCAGCACCAGCCGGGAGGCGTTCCACAGCTTGTTGGTGAGCTGCTGGCCCTGGGCGATGCGCTCCTCGCTGAAGCTCACATCCTGGCTCGAGGACATGGCCAGCATCCCCCAGCGAACCGCGTCGGCGCCATAGGGCGGGAACTGGCCTCCGGCCTCGAACCCCGGGGGCCGCGGGCCACCCTCGATCAGGTCGAGTGGATCGACGCCCGTGCCCAGCGACTTCGACATACGGCGACCGTCGGGGGCATGGATGATCGAGTGCACGTAGACATCGGTGAACGGGATCTGGCCGGTGAACTCCAGTCCCAGCATGATCATTCGCGCCACCCAGAGGAACACGATCTCCCGCCCGGTCACCAGCGCGTCCGTCGGATAGAAAGCGCGCAGCTGAGCCGTCTGGCGCGGCCAGCCCAGCGCGGCGAACGGGAACAGCCCGGAGCTAAACCAGGTGTCGAGCACGTCGGGGTCGCGCTGCCAGCCGCTGCCCTCCGGCGGGGTCAGCCCCACATACTGCTCCTGGCCGCGATACCAGACGGGGATCTGGTGGCCCCACCACAGCTGGCGCGAGATGCACCAGGGGCGGATGTTCTCCATCCAGTGGAGGTACACCCGCTTGTAGCTCTCGGGCCAGAACCGGACTTGACCGGATGTGACGGCCTCGATCGCCGGCTTGGCCAGCTCGTCCATGCGCATGAACCACTGCAGCGAGATCAATGGCTCGATCCGCTGGCCGGAGCGCTGCGAGATCGGCACCTCGTGGACGTAGGGCTCGGTCCGCGCGATCGCGCCCTGGTCGCGCAACTCATCGACGACGGCGCTGCGCGCCCGCTCGACGCTCATGCCGACAAAGCGCTCGGGCGCCGCGGGTGTCATGCGGCCGTCCTCGCCGATCACGCTCACCTCCGCCAGGCCGTGCCGGCGACCGATCTCGAAGTCGTTGGGGTCGTGACCCGGCGTGATCTTGAGCGCGCCGGTACCGAAGTCGGGCTTCACGTATTCGTCGGCGATGATCTTCAGCTTGCGCCCGACGAGCGGCAGCACCGCCTTCTCCCCCACCAGCCGCCTGTAGCGATCGTCCTCGGGATGGACGGCGATCGCCGTGTCCGCGAGCATCGTCTCCGGGCGCACCGTGGCGACCGTGATCGCTCCAGAGCCCGAAGCCAGCGGGTAGTCGATGAAATAGAGGGTGTCGCTCACCTCCTCGGCCTCGACCTCCAGATCCGAGATCGCCGAGCCGCTTCCCGGGTCCCAGTTGACCATGTAGCGGTCTCGGTAGATGTAGCCCTTCTCGTACAGGGCGACGAACACCTCGAGCACGACGCGCGCGTACTCCTCGTCGAGCGTGAAGCGCTCGTCCTCGTAGTCCAGCGAGGCCCCCAGTCGCTTCAGCTGATTCACGATCTCCCTGCCGTACTGATCGCGCCAACTCCACACGCGCTGGACGAAGGCCTCGCGGCCCAGCGCTTCCCGGCTGGTTCCCTCGCTGCGCAGCGCGCGCTCCACCTGCGTTTGGGTGGCGATTCCGGCGTGATCGGTGCCGAGGATCCATTTGGTGCGCCTGCCGCGCGTGCGGTTGAAGCGGATCAGGCAGTCCTGCACCGAGTTGTTCAGCGCGTGGCCCATGTGCAGCGCGCCCGTGACGTTGGGAAGCGGAAGGGCGATCGAGTAGTTCTCGGCCGCGGTGCCCTCGGGCTGGGGGTGAAACAGGCCGCTGGCGAGCCATTTCTCGGCGATCCGCGGCTCCACCTCCGAAGGGTCGTAGCGCGTCTTTGACTGCAGGTCGCTCACAGGGGTGAGTGTATGTAGGCCCGGCCGGAACATGTTCCGGCCGGCCGGGCCGATCATGATCGGCCCGGATGGCTCGGCACATGTGCCGAGCCACGGGGTCGCGCATGCGCGACCCCGAAAAAATCGTTAGGCCGCCTCTTCCTCCGGGGCGGCCGTAACGAGCGTGGGCGAGGTGCCCTTGTCGATCGTCTCGCGCGTGACCACGCACTTGCGCACGTCGCGGCGCGAGGGAAGCTCGAACTGCACCTCGAGCAGGACCTCCTCGATGATCGAGCGCAGGCCGCGGGCGCCGGTCTCGCGCTCGAGCGCCTTGTCGGCGATCGAAGACAGCGCGTCGTCAGCGAACACAAGCTCGATTCCGTCGAACTGGAAGAAGCGCTGGAACTGCTTGATTAGCGCGTTGCGGGGCTCGACGAGGATCTGCATCAGCTCGTTGCGCGAGAGCTGGTGGATCGCCGACATCACCGGCAGGCGGCCGATGAACTCGGGGATCAGGCCGTATTGGATCAAATCCTCGGGCAGGCAATGCTCGAACACCTCGCCGGTGTCGCGCTGGTCCTTGGACTGGATCACGCTGCCGAAGCCGATTCCCTGATGGCCGATCCGCCGCTCGATCACCTTGTCGAGGTTGGCGAACGCGCCGCCGCAGATGAACAGCACGTTGGTGGTGTCGATCGAGAGGAACTCCTGATGGGGGTGCTTGCGCCCGCCCTGCGGGGGCACGGAGGCCGTGGTGCCCTCGAGAATCTTGAGCAGCGCCTGCTGGACGCCCTCGCCGGACACGTCGCGGGTGATCGACGGGTTGTCGGCCTTGCGGGCGATCTTGTCGACCTCGTCGATGTAGATGATCCCCGTCTCGGCCTTCTTGACGTCGTAGTCGGCGGCCTGGATCAGCTTCAGCAGGATGTTCTCGACGTCTTCGCCGACGTAGCCCGCCTCCGTCAGCGCCGTGGCGTCGGCGATCGCGAACGGTACGTTGAGGATCCGGGCCAGCGTCTGGGCCAGCAGCGTCTTGCCGCAGCCGGTCGGTCCGAGCAGCAAAATGTTCGACTTCTGCAGCTCGATGTCGTTCTCGTCGGACTGCATCATCTGGACGCGCTTGTAGTGGTTGTAGACCGCCACTGACAGCGTCCGCTTGGCCTGCTCCTGGCCGACCACGTACTCCCCCAGCACGTCGTGGATCTCCCGCGGCTTGGGGAGGTTCTCGATGTCAAAGCTGGGCGGAGCGGTGAGCTCCTCGTCGATGATCTCGTTACAGAGATCTATGCACTCGTCGCAGATGTAGACGCCCGGACCGGCGATCAGCTTCTTGACCTGCCTTTGCGATTTCCCGCAGAAGCTGCAGAGAAGCTGTTCGTTGGAGTCCGTGGGACGTGCCATGCGTTTGCCCTCCTCAAAGAGGTACAGCCCGAAGACGGAACCTCGCCCGCGTAAGACTAGTGCACTAGTGCTGCGAGATCACCCGATCGATGATGCCGTACTCCTTGGCCTCCTCGGAGCTCATGAAGTAATCGCGTTCGGTGTCGTGCCGAACCTTCTCCAGATCTTGATTCGTGTGGCGGGCGATGATCTCGTCCAGACGCCGCCGCACGCCGATGATCTCTTGGGCGTGGATCTCGATATCGGTGGCCTGGCCCTGGAAGCTGGAGGAGACCTGGTGGATCAGGATCTTGGCGTTGGGAAGCGCCATCCGCTTGCCGCCCGCGCCGCCGGCCAGCAGCAGGGCGCCCATCGACATCGCGATCCCGACGCAGATCGTCTGCACGTCGGGCTTGATGAACTGCATCGTGTCGTAGATCGCCAGCCCGGAGTAGACCGAGCCGCCGGGCGAGTTGATGTAGATCGAGATGTCCTTGTCGGGATCCTCGGACTCGAGGTGCAGCAGCTGAGCCACGATCAGGTTGGCGATCTGGTCGTCGACCGGAGTGCCGAGGAAAATGATCCGCTCGTTGAGCAGCCGGCTGTAGATGTCGAACGCGCGCTCACCGCGAGAGGTCTGCTCGACGACCATCGGTACCAGTGGGCTCATCGTCCTCGCTTCTTTCGCTTCCCTGTCCGGATTCCTGCCGAGGGTCCCTCGGCCGCGAGGGGTCGAATGTAGCAGCGGGCCCCAGTCGCCCCGGCGAGCGTCTCGCGCGGCCGTCGTGGGCAGTCACTGCCCAGAGTTCCCGCCCGAGCGGGCCCTACTCCCCGGGCGTCCAGAGCTGGCCCGAGCCGCCCTCGCCTGGCTCCTTCTCCGGCGTCCACAGCTTGTCGCGCGCCTTGGCCTGCTCAACGCTGATCGGCTTGGCCCCGGAGACCAGCACCTCCACTGCCTTGCGTGAGGCGACCTCCTCCAGCAGCGGCCCGAGACGCCCGCGCTGGCGCAGCTGCTCCAGCACCTTCTCGGGCTTGCGCCCGTCGCGCTCCGCGATCGGCCGGATCGCCTCGAGCAGGTCCGCGTCTGAGGGCTCGATTCCCTCGGCCTGGACCACCGCCGCCAGCACGGCCTCCCGCTTCAAAACGGCTTCGGCCTCGGGCTCCGCCTCGTGCGCCAGCGCCTCCGCGTCCTTGCCGGAGATCCGCTCGTATGCCTCCCTGGAGATTCCCTGCCGCTCGAGCGCCGAGAACGTTTGCTGCACCAGCTCGTGCGCGCGCGCGTGGACCAGCTTCGACGGCACCTCGACCGTGGCCTCGGCGACGGCGGCATCGAGCACCGCCTGCTCGAACTCACCCTCCAGCGCCCTGGCGTCGGTCTCCTGTAGGCGCTTGGCGATGTCCTCGCGCAGCTCCTCGAGGGTGTCGAACCCTGCGGCCTGGGTGGCGAACTCGTCGTCGAGCTCCGGCAGGCCCTTGGCCTTGACCTCGCGGACCGTGACCTCGAACTGGGCCGTCTTGCCCGACAGCTCGCCCGGGTAATCCTCCGGGAAGGTGACGGTGACCGCCCGCTCGTCCCCCCCACGGCGCCGGTCAGCTGCTCGTCGAAACCCGGCAGCAGACGCCCGGTGCCGAGCTCGAGCAGCTGGTCGCGGCCCTCGCCGCCCTCAAACGGCTCGCCGTCGATCGTGCCCAGGTAGTCGATCACCACATGGTCGCCGCCCTCCGCGGGCCGCTCGACGGTCTCCAGCGTCGCCAACCGCTCGCGCAGCCGTTCGAGCTCCTCGTCGATCCGCTTGGGGTCGGCGTGAGGCTCGCGGCGGCCGACCTCGAGTCCCTTGTACTGGCCAAGCTTCGCCTCCGGTCGCACCCCGATCTCGATCGAGAACTCGAGCGGCTGCCCCTGGCCGGGGAGCTCCGAGGGGACATCGAGCTCAGGATCGCCGACCGGCACGATGCCGGCGCCGTCGATCGCGTCGGCATACCAACTGCCGAGCGAGCTACGCACTGCCTCGTCGAGCACTGCCTCGCGCCCCAGCCGCCGGATCACGACCGGCGGCGGCACCTTGCCCTTGCGGAAACCAGGGATTCGCATCTGGCGGCCCAGCTGGCGCGCGGCCTCGTTCACGCTGCGCTCAATCTCCTCGGCCGGCACACGCGCCTGCACGCGGACGCGCGACTCGGGCAGCTCGGTGACGCTTGTCTTCATCGACATGGGGCCCGTAGACGATAGCTTGACGCCATGGCTCGGACTGCCTCGCGGATTGCCTCGCGGCTGGCGGGATGGCTCGTCACCGGGCCGGTTGCATTCCTGCTCGCAACGCTGATCGATGTGGGCGCCTTCGCGTTGCGGTCGCTCACCCACCGCCACTGATGCTGCTCGCCGCGACGCCGCTGAATCGGTGGCAGTTACGGTGCTAGGGCGCGGCCGGCTCCCAGCCTTCTGATTCGCGCACAAGGTTGCGGACCTCGCGCAGCGCGACCGGCAGCGTGGTTGTGTCGTACTGCCGCGAGGCCTTGATGTCGTCAAGGATCCCCAGGGCGCGAGCCACGGCCGCCTGATTGTGCTGGCGCCAGGCCTCGATCGCCGCTTCGGCGTCGGCGCCGCGTCCCCCGGCCGCCAGCACTTCCTGTGTCAGCGCCCGGTGCAGGCTGTAAAGATCGTCGCGCAACGCGGCGCGCGAGAGCGCTTGCCAGCGGTTGGCCCGCGGCAGCTCGGTGATCCGATCCCGCAGCCACGTGAGCACGAACGCTCCGCCGATGATGAAGTATGTCCGCATCACCGCCTCGACCGAGCGGCCCGTTGTGCGCGCCACCTCGACGATGTCGAACACCGAGACCAGGTGCGGCATCGCGGCGATCGTGACGGCCAGCTTTGCGGGGGCGCCAACCTCCTCCAGCTCGCCGACACGCCCCACGAAGGCCTCCTGGTCGGCCCCGTCGAGCACTTCGGGCAGTGCGTCCGCGAGCAGCTCGACGCACTCCCTGTAGCGGTCGATCCTTGCCTCGATTTCGATCTCGCGCGGGTTGGCACGCACCAGCCAACGGGTGGCGCGCTCTACCAGTCGTCGCCCCTCGATCAGCATCTCCAGCTGCGTGCCCGCTTCGACTTCGTTGTCGAGCGATTCGACTTCCGACCAGAACCGTCGCATCGCGAAGATCTCCCGCGAAACGGCGTAGCCGCGCGCCAGCAGGGATGCGGGCGCCCCGGTCTCCTCGCCCAGCCGGAACGCGAAGGTGGTCCCAGCGCGGTCGACGAGCTGGTTGGCGACGACCGTGGCGATGATCTCTCGGCGCAGCCGGTGCTCTCGCATCCGCTTCGCGAAGCGCTCCGGAAGCGGTGGAGGGAAGTAGCGCTCGAGATCCTGTCCCAGGTAGGGGTCCTCAGGCAGGTCAGAGTCGAGCAGCTCGGCGTACAGGTGGATCTTGCAGTAGGCCATGACGGCTGCGATCTCCGGTCCGACCAGTCCCTTGTGGTCGACCTTGCGTTCGTCGATCGTCTCCTCGTCGGGCAGGAACTCGAGCTCGCGGTTCAGACCCGCCACCTGCTCCAGCTGCCGGATCAGCCGACCGTGGACGTCGACCATCGGCGCCGCCTGCGCCAGCGCCAGGCTCATCGCCTGCGTCTGGGTGTAGCTGCCGTAGAGGACGCTCTCACCGACGGCGTCGGTCATCTCTACCAGCAGCTCGTTGCGCTCGTCCTCGCTCATCTTGCCGCCCGACACCAGCCCGTCGAGCAAGATCTTGATGTTGACCTCGTGGTCGGAGCAGTTGACGCCCGCGACGTTGTCGATCGCGTCGGTATTGATCCTGCCGCCGTGCTGCTCGGGTCCCCCCCGCAGCGCGAACTCGACCCTGCCCAGCTGCGTGAGCCCCAGGTTGCCCCCCTCGCCTACCACCTTGCAGCGCAGCTCTGCCCCGGCGACGCGAAGGCTGTCGTTGGTCTTGTCGCCGGCGTCGGCGTGCGTCTCACTGGACGCCTTCACGTACGTGCCGATGCCGCCGTTCCACAGCAGATCGACGGGCGCCCGCAGGATCGCGGAGATCAGCTCCGGCGGCGAGAGCTCATCGGCCTCGATCCCCAAGGCCCGCTTCACCGCTCTGGAGACGGGGATCGACTTCGCGCTGCGGGGATAGACCCCGCCTCCCGAGGAGATCAGGTCCTGGTCGTAGTCCGACCACGCCGAGCGCGCGAGCCCGAACAGGCGCTTGCGCTCGTTGTAGCTGGCCCGCGGGTCGGGATCCGGGTCAAGGAAGATATGCATGTGGTTGAAGGCGGCGACCAGCTTGATGTGGCGCGAGAGCAGCATCCCGTTGCCGAACACGTCCCCTGACATGTCCCCGACTCCCACGACCGTGAAGTCGTTCTTCTGGATGTCGGTCCCGAGCTCGCGAAAGTGCCGCTTGACCGATTCCCACGCGCCCCGGGCGGTGATGCCCATCTCCTTGTGGTCGTATCCCCGCGAGCCGCCCGAGGCGAAGGCATCGCCCAGCCAGAACCCGTAGTCGGCCGAGACCCCGTTGGCGATGTCCGAGAACGTGGCCGTGCCCTTGTCCGCGGCGACGACCAGATAGGGGTCGTCCTCGTCGTAGCGAACGACCTGCGGCGGCGGCGTGACCTTGCCCCTGTCGATGTTGTCGGTCAGGTCGAGCAACCCCGAAAGCAACGTCTTGTAGCAGGCGATGCCCTCATCCTGGAGTGCCTCGCGGCCGCCGTCGGCCGGTGGGTGCTTGACCACGAAGCCGCCTTTGGAGCCGACCGGCACGATCAGCGCGTTCTTGACCATCTGGGCCTTCATCAGTCCCAGAATCTCAGTCCTGAAGTCCTCGGGGCGATCCGACCAGCGCAGTCCACCGCGCGCCACCTTGCCCCCTCGCAGGTGAACGCCCTCCATCCTCGGCGAGTAGACGAAGATCTCGAACTGGGGACGCGGTAACGGGAGCAGCGGGATCCGCTCCGGGTCGAGCTTGAACGACAGAAACGGCCGCGCCGCCCCGGGCGCCGCCAGCCCCTCGGCCGGTCCGGGACCTTCGGTACGGAAGTAGTTGGTCCGCAGTATCCCCCGGATCACCGCCTCAAAGCCACGCAGCATCCGGTCTTCGTCGAGGCTCTCGACGGCGTCGATCGCCGCCTCGATCTCGCTCGTCAGCTGCTCGGCATCATCCCGTTGCGTGCGTTCTGGGTCGAAGCGCGCGGTGAACAACCGCACGAGCAGCATCGCGATCTCCGGGTGGCGGAGCAGCGTGCGCACCATGTAGGCATCCGAGAACTGGATGCCCGCCTGACGCAGATACCGGGCCACCGCTCGCAGCACCGTGATCTCACGCCCGGTCAAGGACGCGTGCAGAACGAGGCCGTTGAGCCCGTCGTCCTCAAGCTCGCCGCGCCACACCTGCAGGAACGCCTCCTCGAACAGGCCCCGCACGCGCTCGGCTTCCTGGGCCCCGCCGCGCAGGCCGAAGTCGTAGATCCACACGCGCTCGGCGCCCTGTGCGATTACCTCGTAGGGCCGCTCGGCGACGACCCGTGCACCCATGTGCTCGAACGTCGGCACCACGTCGGACAGCGCCACGTCGTCCGAGGAGAAGAGCTTGCACCGCAGCGGGCTCTGGCCCCTGTGGGCCGATCGGTAGAGCGTGATGATCGGGCCGCCGTCCTGGCGCAGCCGCTCCAGCTTGGCGATGTCTGAAACCGCCTGCTTGGCGGTCCAATCGTCTCGGTAGGCGGGTGAAAAGGCCGATTCGTAGCGCCTGAACAGCTGCAGCCCCGTTTGCTCGCCGCACTCTTCGATCAGCTCCGCACGAAGATCCTCGCGCCAGGCCCTGATGGCCTCCATCAGCCGGCGCTCGATGCCCTTCACGTCGACGGACTCGGGGAGCTCCTCGGGGCAGTGGATGACGTACTGCACGCGCGCGAGCAGGGACTCGGTCAGGTGCAGGCTCCAGTCGACATGGCTGCCTCCGAACTCCTCGACCAGGATCTCGGCGATGCGCTCGCGGTTCTGGGTGTTGAACTTCTCCCGGGGGATGCACACCAGACAGGCCATGAAGCGGTCGAGCGGGTCCGGGCTGACAAACAGCCGCAGCCGCTGGCGCTCGCCCAGCCCCACGATCCCGAGCGAGATCTCAAACAGCTCGTCAGCCTCGATCTGAAACAGCGAGTCACGGGGATAGGACTCGAGAATCTCCACCAGCGCCTTGTAGTCGTGGCCGTCGGATGGAAAGCGGGCACGGTCCAGAACGGCTCTCACCTTGTCCCGCAAAAGCGGAATGTGCTGCGGGCTCTCCTTATAGGCGGAGTGGGTGAGCAGCCCCAGGAAGCGCCGTTCGCCGATGACCTGACCTTTGTCCGAGAAGCGCTTGACGCCCACATAGTCGAGGTAGGCGGGACGGTGGACGGTGGCGCGCGAGTTGGCTTTAGTCATCACCACCGGGTGCGGACCGCGGGCGAGCTCGAGCGCCTTCTCCGAGAGCGGCGTGAAATCGCGCTTGGGCCTGCGGCGCAGGATGCCCAGGCCGGTTCCGCCAACCACCTGTGGGCCGTGCTTCCCATCCCTGCTCACGAGGTCGTATTCGCGGTAGCCGAGGAACGTGAAATGGTCGTCGGCCAACCACTTCAGGAGCTCTTTGTTTTCCTCGAGCTCGTGTTCGTCGATCGGCGGCGGTCGGGCGTCGAGCTCCTCGACCGCCTCCGCAACCTTCGAACGCATCTGGCGCCAGTCATCGACCGCAGCGCGAACCTCGTCGAGCACGCGCTCGATGCTGGCCTGCAGTTCCTCGAGCCGCTCGGCCTCCGGTTGACGGATCACCTCTGCATGGAGGATCGACTCGGCGATTGCGTCGGGCGCCTCCTCGCCGGGCTCCAGCACGTGGGTTACCCGCCCGCGACGGTCACGACGAAAGCGCAGGACGGGATGGATAACCAGATCGATTCCGTATCCCTGGCGGCCGAGATCCATCGTCACGGAGTCGACCAGGAACGGCATGTCATCCGAGACGATCTGCACCACGGTGTGCGGTGAGCGCCACCCGTCGCGGTCGGGGTCCGGGTTATAGACACGGACCTTGGCCTCGCGTGCCGCCCGCTGGCTCGCCAGCCGCCAGTGGGCGGCGGCGGCGCCCTGAAGGTCGTCGGGGCCGCGATCGGCCAGATCATCAGCCGGAACCCAGCGGTAGTACTGGCGCACGAACGCCTCGAGCAGCGTGGCGTCCTTCCCTTCTCCGCTGTCGCGGATCCGGGTGCAGACCGTATCGATCAGCTCTGACTCGAGACTCTCAGCCTTGACCGCCATGGCGATGCTGGTCTCCTTGATTACGGGGCAGCCTACCCACATCAATCGCTTTGACGCGCCTCCTGAGAGCTGCCGAGCTCGCTCACGCGCTGATCTGGCTTGACGGATGATCCCTGCAACAATCCGCGCCGCATGAAGGACGCCGATCGCGGGAAAGGCCGGCAGCGAGGACCGTTGTCCCCGCTGACCCCCGCTCAGCTGTCCACACGCCGTGCCGCTTGGCGGCGGCGCCGCGCGCGGCGCCGGGCTGCGGCTGGCGCGGTGCTGCTGGTGGCGGCCGCCGCCGCCGCGGTTGCCATCGCCTCCAGCGGCGGCAAGTCGAGTGCTCACGTTGGCGGCAGCGGCCTGGCGTCGAGAACCCCAGTGCCGGATGTGGGGCGCGGGGCGGACCACCAGCTCAGCTCCACCGCGAGCTCGTTCGCGACGAGCGTCGTCTGGCAGGACGCCGTCGAGCGCGTCCTGCGTTACACGCCGTACATGAACAAAGGAACCGCGCGCAAGCGCGAGGTCGCATTGAGTTTCGACGACGGCCCGAGCATCTATACGCCGAGGATCCTCCGCGTGCTGAGCCGCACGCACACGCCAGCGACGTTCTTCGTCATCGGCAAGGAGGTCAAGCTCTACCCCCGTTTCGTCCGGGACGAGGTGCAGGAGGGCTCCCAGGTCGGCGACCACACCGAGACGCACCCCTTCATGTCGCTGCTGCCAGCGGCGGCGCAGCAGGCCGAGGTCGTCGATGCGGCCAACGCAATTCACGCCGCAGGAGCCCCCTACCCCAGCCTTTGGCGCCCGCCGTACGGCGCCTTCAACCAGACCACCCTGGCCATTCTCCGTTCGCGTCGGATGCTGATGACGTTGTGGACGGTTGACACCAGCGATTACATCCGTCCGGGCCGGGCGAAGATCGCATACGTGGCGCTCAGCGGCGCGCGCCCCGGGACGATCATCCTGATGCACGACGGAGGCGGCGACCGCAGCGAGACCGTCGCTGCCTTGCCGCGCATCATCGCCGCACTGAAGCGGCGCGGCTACCGGCTCGTCACCGTCGGCCAGCTGGTGGAGGACGATCCCCCGCCCATGGGCCAGCCCCGGCCGACGCCGCTGTCGGGAGCGGGATAGAGGCAGTTGGTGCGGCTGGGACGGCGCTGGGGCCCGGAATGCGCCCAACTTTGATGCTCGGGCCTGCAGCCGCCCGAGCTTGACAGTGCGACCCGCACGCGGCACGATGGCTTTTCGGCCGAGAGAGAGAGGGGTGCCCGGGGCACATGACTGGTCTGCTGTACCGACAGGCGCGGTTCTGCGTGCGGCGTCGTTTCGTGGTGTTGGGGCTGTGGCTCGTCGTTGCGATCGTTCTGGTCGCGGTCTCGCACCGTCTGGGCGACACCACCAACAACAACCTGTCCTTGCCGGGGACGGGCAGCCAGCAGGCGATGAACGTGATGGCGAAGCCGTTCCCGGATCAGTCGAATGGATCAAGCCAGATCGTCATTCATGCCAAGAGCGGCAAACTGACCGACTCCAATTATGCGAGCGCGGTCAACAACGCCGCCGCCCAGGTCGCGAAGGAGCCGTTCGTGGCTTCGGTGGTCAACCCGCTCACCTCGCAGGGCGCTTCGGCGCTGAGCAAGGATCAGGCAACGGGATATCTGTCAGTGACCACGTCGGTGAACCCGGGCTCCCTATCGACCGACCAGGTGCAGAAGATCATCGACGGTGCCAATCCGGCGAAGGCGGCCGGGTTGGAGGTGCAAACCGGCGGCCAGCTCGGGCAAAAGGTCTCACAGCCTGCGACCGAATCCAGCGAGCTGATCGGAATCATCGCCGCGATGCTGATCTTGACGTTCACGTTCGGGACGATCGTGGCGATGCTGATGCCCATCCTGACGGCGATCTTCGCCCTGGCGTCAACGCTCGCCATCGTTCGCATGCTGGGACACGTGACCTCGGTTCCCACGGTCGCCCCGACGCTGGCGACGATGATCGGACTGGGCGTGGGGATCGACTACGCGTTGTTCATCGTCACGCGCCATTTTCGCGGGCTTAAGGACGGCCTCGACTCAGACGAGTCGATCGCCAGGGCGGCTGCCACGTCGGGCGGTGCCGTTTTCTTTGCCGGGGCGACGGTGACTATCGCGCTCGTCTCGCTCGCCGTTGCCGGGATCCCGCTTGTCACGACGATGGGGCTGATGGCTGCGATCGCGGTGGTCGTCGCCGTGCTCGCGGCGCTCACGTTGTTGCCTGCCGTGCTCGGAATCATCGGGCCGCACATCAACTCGCTGCGAGTTCGCAACCGTCACCCCGAGTCGCACCCCTCGGAGGGAGGGTTGTGGGCGAAATGGGCGCATGAGATCGCCACCTATCCCTGGGTCGCGGGTCTGGCCGCGCTTGCGATCCTCGTTCCGTTGATGATTCCGGTTCTGTCGCTGACGTTGGGACAGCAGGACACAGCCGCCCTGTCGACGTCGACCACCGCACGCCAGGCTTATGACCTGATCTCCGAGAATTTCGGAGAGGGTGTCAATGGTCCGCTGCTGAATGCGGTCACGCTGGGTTCGCCCGCGCAGGGTGGCGCGAACGATCCACGCCTCCAGACGCTGCAGAAGGACGTCAAGTCGACCTCGGGCGTAGCGGCGGTGACGCCGACGCAGGTCGACAGCGCGGGGACCACCGCGTACTTCAACGCTATCGCCACCACCGGGCCTGCTGAGACACAGACCGCGAATCTCGTCAACAAGCTTCGGTCCAGCACGATCCCGAGCGCCGAGAAAGGGACCAACATGCACGCCTACGTAGGCGGCCAGACCGCCGCCTACGTGGATCTAGCGTCAAAGATCTCGAGCAAGCTGCCGCTCCAGATCGCGGTCGTGATCGTGCTCGCCTTCTTGCTTCTGGTCCTCGCGTTCAGGACGGTGGTGGTGCCTGCCCAAGCGGCGGTGATGAATCTCCTGTCGATCGCCGCCTCCTACGGCGTGCTGACCGCGATCTTCCAGTACGGCTGGGGCATCGGGATCCTTGGACACAGCGATCCGGTGCCGATCGTCTCCTATGTGCCGCTTTTCATGTTCGCGATCCTGTTCGGGCTCTCGATGGACTATGAGGTGTTCCTCGTAAGTCAGATCGAGGAACACGTGCATGCGGGGCAGGACAACAAGACATCGGTCGTGTCGGGGCTTGTGACGAGCGCGAAGGTGATCACCGCCGCGGCGTCGATCATGGTGTTCGTGTTCGGCAGCTTCCTGCTCAACGGCAACCCCACCGTCCAGCAGTTCGGGATCGGCTTGGCCGTTGCCGTGATCATCGATGCAACGATTGTTCGCTGCCTGCTCGTTCCGGCGCTGATGGTGTTGATGGGCAAGATCAACTGGTACATGCCGCGCCGGCTTGACCCGCTCGTCCCCCGCGTCAGTATCGAGGGCGCCGAGTTCTTCGAAGAGCGCGACCGAGCCGCAGCACAGGAACCCAAACCGGTCCCGGTCGTCGCGGGCGGGGCCGACGGCTGAGCTGGGCCTCGGCCGAGCGAGTGGTCGCTTACCCCTCGTGCTCGACGGCTGAGGGCAAGGTCACCCACCCGTGCTTGCGCGACTCCCAGACGGAGAACTGGGGCGGCGGAAACGCAGAATCGGCGAACGCGCCGACGGGTATCGCCACCACCTCCGGCGCGGTGCTCAGGACGTAGTAGACCGTCGCACCGCAGTGGGGGCAGAAGTGAAACGTCCTTGGCTCGCCCTCGTCGGAGATGCGCACGAACTCGCGCGAGCGCCCGGTCACGTGAACACCGTCGCGCGCAAAGCGCGCCTGCGCTCCAAACGCGCTTCCTGTCCGCCGCTGACAGGCGAGGCAGTGACAGACGGAGACTCGCACCGGCTCGCCCTTCACCAGCAGCTGAAGCTGTCCACAACTGCAGCTAGCTTCGCGCTTGACCACGGGTGAACAGTAGTGGGCAGGCAGCGCGCCACGCATGTAGGTCCGATCGGGCCGAGGCTCACGCCGCTTTATGCAGGGCTAAACTCCTAAAACCCGCTCAGAATTGCAGACATAAGGAGTCGAGTTGACCGCCACCGACGAGCTGCTGCAGAACAACGCCCGCTATGCCGAGGGGTTTGACAAAGCCGATCTGCCGCTGCCTCCGGCGAAGGGCGTGGCAGTCGTGGCGTGCATGGACGCCCGACTGCATGTGAGTAAGGTCCTCGGCCTGGCGGAGGGCGACGCCCACGTCATTCGCAACGCCGGTGGGGTCGTGAGCGACGATGCGATTCGCTCGCTGGCAATCTCGCAGAGGCTGCTGGCCACGCGCGAGATCGTCTTGATACACCACACCGACTGCGGCATGCTGACGTTCACCGACGATGAGTTCCGCAGCCAGATTCAGGAGGAGACCGGCGTGCGCCCCGAGTGGGCGGTGGAGGCCTTTCGAGAGCTCGATGGCGACGTGCGGCAGAACATCGCCCGCATCAAGGCCAGCCCGTTCATCCCTCACAAGGACAGTGTGCGAGGGTTCGTCTACGAGGTCGAGACCGGCAGGTTGCGCGAGGTCAGCTAACCCCTACGCGGTTGCGCAGGGTCAACTAGCCCTTTGCCGACGCGAGAGCGACGCACCGCCTGAGAAATGAGGATCGGCGAAGCACCCTCGTGGCCGGCCACCGTGGCGATCGTGGGGGCTGGTCGAATGGGCGGAGGCGTCGCGGAAGCGTTCGCGGCCGGCGGCCTGGCGGTCCGTCTCGCCGACGCCAGCCCGGAGCTCTCGCATGCGGCCCGGGCGTCGGTGATCGAGCGGGCATCTGAGCACGCACAGGCCGGTCTGATCGGCGACGAGGCGGTGACCCGGGCTGAGCAGATCAGCGCGTGCGAGGACACGTCAGCGGCGGTAGCGGACGCGCAATTGATATTGGAGGCGGTGGCCGAGGACCTCGAGGTCAAACGCGAGGTGCTGAGCAACTGCGAGGCGGCGGCCAACGCGGATGCGGTGCTAGCCACCAACACCTCATCGCTCCCGCTCGACGAGCTGGCGGGAGCGCTGAAGCGGCCCGAGCGCTTCTTGGGCATGCACTGGTTCAACCCGCCCGAGTGGACACCTGGCGTCGAGGTCATTCCGATTGCGGCGACCGACGTCGGGGTCGTCCGGCGTGTGGTCGACCTCCTGCGAGCGCTCGGTAAGCGGCCCGCAGTCGTCGGCGCGGGCGTTGGGTTTGTCGCCAACCGGCTGCAGTCGGCGCTCCTCTGCGAGGCGCTGCGCTGCGTCGAGGAAGGCCTGGCGACGCCGGCCGAGATCGACGAGGTGGTGCGCTCCTGCTTCGGCTTCCGGCTGCCGTTCTTCGGTCCGTTCCAGATCGCCGACATGGCCGGTCTCGACGTCTACGCGGCGGTTCTCGAGCAGCATCGGCGGGCGCTAGGCGACCGGTTCTTCGTTCCCGAGAAGATTCGCGAGCTTGTATCCCGGGGCGCCACGGGCACCAGCGCGGGCGCCGGCTTCTACGCCTACGGCGAGGGTGAGCCCGAACGGGTGCTGCGCGAGCGCGACGAGCGCTACGCCGCGCTGGCCGAGCTGCTTGAGAGCCTCCCGCCCCAGCGCTTCAAACAAGAGAATGGACAGTGATCGACGTAGCGAACCGCGTCAGTAGCGCACCGCGTCAGTAGCGAACGGCGTCAGTAGCGAACGGCGTCAGTAGCGCACCGCGTCAGTAGCGCACCGCGTCAGTAGCGAACCGCGTCGCGGCCCTTCAACGCGAAAAACTCCCTCGCCTGGTCCGCAGTGGCGGGCTCGCGGTCGAACAGCGCGGCCAAGGCCACGGCTTTCTCCACCAGTTCGGCGTTCGTGTCCGCGCGCTTGTCCCGCGACAACCTCAGGTTGTCCTCCAGGCCGACGCGGATCTGGCCGTCGAGCATGATTCCCACCGCCGCGAGCTGGTACTCGGCCGGGTACCCCACGCCGGCGGCCGACCAGGTGAAGTCCTCGCCGAACAGCGAGCGTGCGGTACGCAGCATGTGAAGCACCTGCTCGACGTCGGCGCTGATTAGCGCCGAGCACGCCGAGCACGAACTGGATGTGGATCGGAAGATCGAGCAGCCCCTTGCGCAGTAGGTGCGCGATGTTGTAAAGGTGGCCGACGTCGTAAGCCTCGAGCTCCGGCTTCGAGTTGGCCGAACGCATCAGCTCGCAGATCTTCTCCATATCGGCGAACGTGTTGCGAAACACGTAGTCGCGCGTCCCCTCGAGATATTCACGCTCCCACTCTGCCCAGTCGAGGTCCCTTTCCCCGATCGGGAACAGGCCGAAGTTGATCGAGCCTGTGTTAAAGGTCGCCATCTCGGGCTCAAACTCGGTGAGCACGGCCGCGCGCTCGTCGATCGTCATGCCCTGACCGCCGCCGGTGGTCGGTTGCACGATTACGTCGCACCGCTCCTTGATCCCAGTCAACACCTGGCGGAACAGCTCAAGGTCGCTGCTCGGATGCCCAGTCTCCGGATCCCGGACGTGGATGTGGACGATCGCCGCACCCGCCTCGTGCGCGCCGACCGCTGACTTAACGATCTCCTCGGGCGTGACGGGGATCGCGCCGCTCTGCGTGGGCACAGTCATGCCGCCGGTGATGGCAGCGGAGATTACGACTTCGTTCATACCGCGACGCGTCCGGATGTCATCTCTTTCATAGATAGGCGATACCCCGACGACCTGCGGGCGGAAACTTCGTGAGCCCGCGCCCGGGAGCGTCCGAGCTATGCGCGCTCCACCCGTGTTCTCGGCGATAGCCCCACGGCGATCCGACCGGGGACGCGTGACCGAAACTACGCCGGCGGAGCCGCGACAAACGCGGCGATCGCAGCGGTGAACTCGCGCCTGCTTTCCTCCCAGGCGTAGAACATGTGCCCGCCGCCGAAGTGGCGGACGGTCAGCCGCCCGGCCATCTCCGGGTCGAGCCGCATGAGGTTCCGCAGCCGGTCGCTCGCGTAGTAGGGCGTCACCAGGTCGTAGCGGCCGTGCGTGATGAAAGCCTTCATGTGCGGGTTGAGCGACATGCCGTAGCGGAAGTCGTCGGTGGCGCCGACGGGCGGCGTGAAGAAGTGCTCGGGCGCGTCGTTTCGCCACAACTCGTTCACCTCGTAGCTCAACAACACGTACTCGCGATCGGTCTCCACGCCTATCTCCGATCGGAGCTGCCGGTTGATCGCCGTCGTGTATGCCGGGCTGATGCCGGCGAGCGTTGGGTCGGGACCGGCGAATGTCTCGCGATCGGGAAACGGATCGGTGGTTGTGATCGTGGCGTCGTACAACCCGAGCACCTTCCGCTCGTCACGTAGCAGCTCTCGGGTGAATACGCCGATGGTGATGCGGCCCTCAGCACGCGCGACGATGTCGCCGGGGAGGCCAATGAGGTCGCCGAGACGCCCGAGGATCCGGTCGCGGTCGACCGCCGGCATTGATGCGCCACGCGTGAGGAGAGTGGCGTAGTCGCCGGTGGAAAACCTTTCCGCCTCTTGAAGAATGTCCTCGGGAGGCGTGCCGGACGCGAACGCGCGCGAGCGCCGGTGGTAGACGGCGGCGATCGCCATCGTCGGCACGAGGTCGACCCACCCGAGCACGTCGTAATCGGTCGGCGAGAGCGATGCGAACTCGAGCGCCGGTGAGATGAGCACCGCGCCGCTGAGCCCGATACCCGTGGTCTCCTGCAATATGCGCACGAGCCGGCCGACGCGGTACCCGCCATAGCTTTCGCCGGCGATGAACACCGGAGAGCCCCACCGGCCGTGGCCGGAGAGCCACCGGCCCATGAACTCGCAGAGCGACTCGAGATCGCGCTTGTAGCCGAAGTACTCCCGCCCGTCGCGGTCGTCGCCCTTCTCCTGCTTCGCTGGCTCGTCGCGGTCGTTGCTGTCGTCCTCGATGACGCGACTGAAGCCGGTGCCGACCGGGTCCACGAACACGAGATCAGTGAAGGCGAGCCACGACTCCTCGTTCGAGACGAGCCGAGGCGGCAACTGCGGCAGCGTTCCGTCGGCCGGAAATGCCACCCGCAGCGGCCCGACCGCGCCCATGTGCAGGTACGCCGACGACGCGCCCGGGCCGCCGTTGAAGACAAAGGTCACCGGACGCTCGCCACCGCGGTCTGTGACGTACGAGACAGAGAAGATCTCCGCCGCCGGCTTCTCCTTCTTGCGCAGGACGGTCCACCCTGCGCTCGCGGTGTAGTCGGTCGACACGCCCGCCGCCGTCCAGGCGGCGGTCGTCTCCGCCCCAGCCGGCGGCTCGTGGTCGGCCTTCGCGGCAGCTTTCTCGTCCTTGGTGCCCTTTTCGGCCATTTTCGAGACGCTATCTCTAATGTCGGGTCTCGGTTGTCTTGGCGCCCTCGACTGCCAGCACGTGCCGTTTGCGCTTGGTGTCCGACAGACTCTCGAAGCCTGCTTGGCTTCGGGGCGTTCGCCCACCGCACCCTTCGGCAAGCTTGAGCCGAACGGGGCGAGGGCAGGAGATCATTTACAACACCGACGCAGAGTGCCTATTTACGCCAGCCTCCAGGAGGGTGAGCGATGGGATTCGAACCCACGACCGCCGGGACCACAACCCGGAGCTCTACCAGCTGAGCTACGCCCACCGTGCTGCGCCTGAATCTACCAGTGCTGTGGGGTTTCGCAGGCCGCGCCGGGAAGCCACAGCGCTGCGATGGCGGGCCTTAGGCGGGATCGGCGTCCGCTGCGGCCTCGTGCGCGAGCTCGTCAAGCAACGACGCCATGGCATCGAGCGTTTCCGCGTGCGGGGCGACGTCGAAGACCTGTAGGAGGTCCCGCGGATCGGTGTAGCCGACGGTGGTCTTGTTTGCCCCCTCCCAGACGAGCATGCGAAGAGGAAGTTCGATTCCGACTCGCGCGTCGTCCTGCATCAGTGGCGTGCCGACGCGCGGGTTGCCGAATACCACAACGATCTCGTTGTCTAGCTCGATGCCGGCCTCTCGGGCTGCCGCAGCATGATCGATCTGCGCGACGACCGTCAGACCACGACGCCCGATCGCGTCAAGCAGGCGCCCGAACGTCTCGCCGTATCCGGACCTGCTGGGGACGGTGCGCACCCTCAGCCCATGAGCATTGGCGAGGGCGGGATATGCGTGTGCCCGCGGATGTCCTGGATGAGCATCGCCACCTGATCCTCGTAGCACCAGCTCCAGTCCTCGCCAGGCTCGAGCGAGCGGATCAGCGGATGGCCGCTCCCACCGTGGTGGGCCGTGGCGTGCCGGTTTGGCGAGTCATCGCAGCAGCCGACGTGGCCGCAGCTCAGGCAGATCCGAAGGTGCAGCCACACGCCGCCTTCGCGCAGGCAGTCCTCACAGCCGGCCACCCTTTCTGGAAGCTCGAGCACCTTGACGCTCTCAAGATGGGTGCACTCGGTCATCTCACAGTCTCCTCTCCGGCGATGACGCCTCTACGCACGTCCAGCTGGCCCCGCTCCTGCGCGACCCGATCACCCGCGATACCAGCGCCAGCCGCTGGCCCTGGGCGACCGCCACCGCATCTGTCTCCGGATCGGGCTCACCCGCTCGGGTTCCACTGCTGTAAGACCCGGCGGCCAGCACAAGCGCCGCGCGGTCGATCGAATCGGTCATCAGCTGATCTTGCGCGTAAGTGTCGTGAGCATGCATCGCCCGATTGGGGTGATAGTGACTCTAGTGCCCGCGCGTGACCCTACCAGCGCGTCTGTGTTTCCCGAGCGCCGTAGGCGCTCACCGCGCGGGCGCCCGGAGAACGGCGGAGCGCTTCAGCGTCTGAGTTCCGTTCCGCACCCGGGCGCGTAGCCTCCAGCTCGGGCGCGATCTGGCGCTGGCGATGATGGCGGCGTTCATGTCTCGTCACGTGGACTTCGAAGTGGCAGGATCGCTGTGCTCACTTCCGCTGACCGCGGACACCCGCACGGCTTCAATAGGCTGGGCCATCGGCATACACAATGCGGCTGGTTGCGCCTCACGTTGCAGGGTCCGGCGCAGCTTCACGAAGGCCACGCTGCCGAGCAGGGCGGGGACCCACAGCGAGATGCCGTGATAGACCAACACTGCGGCAGTAGTGACGGCAAGTGGCTGGTGGAAGAGCACGAAGGTACCGATCAAGCCTGCGTCAAGACCGCCGATCCCTCCCGGGATCGGCAGGTTGCCCCCCAGCTGGCCGATCAGATAGCCGAGCACAATTACCCCCAGCGGGGGTGAGTAGCCGAACGCCTTGAAGGAAACGCCCAGCACCGCGAGGTCGAACGCCATCGTGCCCACTGACCCGATCAGGACTCCTGGCGAGCGCCCGCGCAGCAGCGAGACGGCGTCGCGGACGCCCTGTCCAAGGGAGTAGCGCACGAAGCGGACCGCGGCCGCCAGCCTGCCCGAGGCGGCGGATGCCGGCGGTGGCGCGGCGTTGTGCGCGAGCAGCGGTGGGAGCGCCAGGACAATCGCCGTCATGGCAAGAGCCGCGGCGCCGAAGCCGTATGTGAGCGCCGGGTTACGGTTGTGGTGAAGCACGCCGACCGCGTAGAGCGCGGCGAACACGATCACGCCCGCCACGTTGGCCAGGCTGGTGAGAAAGAAGAACGCCACCGTGCGCCGGGCGATGTGCTCGGTGCTCATTCCACCCCGGCGAAGCGCCCACACCCCGAGCGCCAGACCGCCCGCTCCGCTCACCGACAGCACAGAGTTCGCTCCCTGTTCGGCCATCCCGATCTGGTAGCTCAGCCGCCAGCTCATCCGCGGGCAGAACACCGCGCGGAAGATCACCACGTAGGAAAGCGCGGAGAGAACCTCGAAGGCGACCGCAGCGCCTAGCCAACCGGCAGATGCGTGGGAGATGTCGCGGCGCAGGCTGCCCAGCCCCGGGCCCGTCAGGACCACTACCCCGACCAGGACACCAACAGCAGCAAACTCCAGCAACCTCCGGAGAACACGCCGCGGATCGAGCTCTTCGGGCATCGGCTGCTCGCGATCGCTCGCGGCGCTCGGCGAATCGGCCCGCCGGTGGGTGCTCACAATGGTCGCGTTCCCATACACGGATTCTCCGCGATCACTTCGACGAAGTTGGAGCGCTTGTGGTGCTCCCGGTCAGACATGCGGCAAAGCGTTACGCCCAGATGTGTGAGTGGTCATCACCACGATCGGATGACTTGCTCGTGGCTCATCTCCACATGAAGAAGGGCTTCAGCGGTTCGTACGCTCCAGCCGCGGAGTTGTCCCTCGATGTCACAGCGTGCTGGTGGCATGACGGAGGGCCCCACACGCTCTGAGGACGGTCCGGCGCTCGATCGCGATGCGCCAGCGGAACCGTCTGCCCCGCCTGCCCGAAATACCCGGTTCGGTCAACTCGGCGAGCGCTTTGACCGCCGCTCGCCTTTCTGGATCGGGATGGCGGGGGGACTGGGGCTGGCAGTGGCCTACCTCGTCTGGCTGGCCATCTCTTCAGCCCGTTCAGTCCTGCTGCTGATCGTGCTGGCGCTGATCATCGCGATCGGGCTCGATCCCCTCGTTTCGCTGCTTCGGCGCCGAGGAGTGCCGAGAGGGCTCGGGGTCGTGATCGTCTCGCTCGCGGCGCTAGCGGTGGTTGGGGCTTTCCTGGCCCTCGCCATCCCGCCGCTCGTGGACGAGGGCAATCGGCTCGTCAACTTAGCCCCCCACTACGTGCAGTCGCTGCAGAGCAAGAGTTCTCTGCTGGGCCGCCTCAACCGCCAGTTCCACGTGGTAACAGATCTCAAGAAAGCGCTGTCGAGTGGAGGCTTCAGCGCGGTTGGGTCGGGACTTGTCGGCGCCGGCAAGACAGCTCTAACCGTCGCCTCAGGGATCCTCATCATGATCGTGTTGACGATCTACTTCCTGGCCGACATGCCGAGGGTCAAACGTGCCATCCACCGATTGGTGCCGCGCAGCCGCCGAGCCCGCACCGAGCCGCTCGTCGAAGAGGCCTTCACCTGCGGACTCCAACTCCGCCGAACGCATCGGCACGCCGGCGGCGGCGTAGGCGTCCGGCGCATCGAGGGTCTCCGCTCGCAGCAGCGCGTGGGCGAGGTTGGCGAGGTCCTCGCGATGGTCTGAGAGCAGCTGCGTCACTTCGGCATGCGCGTCGTCCACCATCCGGTGGACCTCCTCGTCCACCAACCATTGGGTTCGGGGCGAGGTTTCGCTCGCGCCGGGGAGAAGGGGCCCCTGGCCGTCTGAGGGCAGCAGCGTGATCGGGCCGAGCTTGTCGCTCATCCCCCAGCGGCCGACCATCTGGCGCGCGGTCTGAGTCAGCTGCTCGATGTCCGACTCGGCGCCGGTAGTGATGTTGCCGTAAACGATCTCTTCGGCCACGCGTCCGCCGAGCGACACCCTGATCCTGGCCTCCAGCTCCTCGCGGGAGTAGGAGACCCGATCGGCATCTGGTGTGGATAGCGTCACTCCGAGCGCCATCCCACGCGGGATGATCGAGACCTTGCGCACCGGATCGGCGTCGGGACTGAGCATGCCCACGAGCGCATGACCGGACTCGTGGTAGGCGGTCCGCTCGCGATCTTCCGGGCTGAGCAGGATTCCGCGCGGCGCGCCGAGCATGATCTTCTCAAGCGAATCGGTGAAGTCGGCCATCTGAACTGTGTCGTGGCCGCGGCGGGCAGCCAGCAGCGCCGCCTCGTTCGCGAGGTTGGCCAGGTCTGCTCCGACCATCCCCGGCGTTGTCGAAGCCACGATTAGGAGGTCGACATCCTCGGCCAGCGGCATCGACCTGGTATGCACCTGGAGGATCTTCACCCGGCCCGCCCGGTCCGGCGGCTGCACAGCGACCCGCCGATCGAAGCGCCCGGGCCGCAGCAGCGCCTTGTCGAGGATCTCCGGGCGGTTGGTAGCGCCGAGCACTACGACCGCCTCGGTTGACTCAAAGCCGTCCATTTCGCTCAGGATCTGGTCGAGCGTCTGCTCGCGCTCGTCGTTGGCCCCGGTTATGCCCGCAGAGCCCTGCCGTGAGCGGCCGATCGCGTCGAGCTCGTCGATGAAGATGATCGCCGGCGCCGCCTCCTTCGCCTTGGCGAACAGATCTCGCACCCGCGAAGCACCCACCCCGACGATTGCCTCGATGAACTCGGAGGCCGCAATCGAGAAGAAAGCGGCATGCGCCTCCCCGGCGACCGCGCGGGCGAGCAGCGTTTTCCCCGTGCCGGGGGGGCCGAACAGCAGCACCCCGTGGGGCATCCGGCCGCCGAGGCGAACATAGCGATCGGGAGTTTTGAGGAAATCGACAATCTCGGTCAGCTCGGCCTTCGCCTCATCGATTCCCGCGACGTCCTCGAAGGTGACGCGGATCTTCTCCGGGTCAACGCGACGGGCCTGGGAGCGACCGAAGTTGCCCAGGGCACCCACCCCTCCGCCGGCCGCGGCTCGCCGCATAAGGAAATAGAACAGCCCGATCAACAGCAGCGTCGGGCCAAAGCCCAACAGTATCTCGGCCAGAATCGAGGTGCCCGGATTCGGGTTTTGGGCGTTGACCTGGACGGCCTTATCCCGCAGCAGAGACGTCAAACTGGTGTTGTCCCAGAACGTCGGGACCTGCGTCGAGAACAGCGAAGTCGGCGTGGCCTTCGCGTCGGTCGACGGATAGCGGACCTTGCCGGTGAACGTGCCCTGGATCGTGTCGCCCTTCGAGGAGATCGACTTGACCTCGCCCGCCTGAACCTGCTGGATGAAGTACGGGCTGAACGGCACCTTCACTCGCGGCTGTGCCGACGGCTGCGCCGCCAGCACCAAGATCCAGTTCACCGCCAGCAGCACGATGAAGAAGATCCAGAAGCCGAGCAGCCGATGCGGCGGCTTCGGATTGTGCTCCTCGGGCAGCCCGCGACCGTCCGGCGCCGGGGCTACTCTCCAGCCGCGCTTGTCCTGGGGCATCCGCGCCGGCGGCACCGCTTTCTCGGTGCCGGGCTTGCTCGGGGACTCTGGCGCTGGCTCGGTCACCGGCTTTCAGGTCCAGTTGGCGCAGGACGCGACCATGAAGTGATCCTGCCCGGGGACAGGCTGAGCTCGCATCATCCGATGCGGGTGATCGTCGCAGACCTCTGAACCGGAGCCCTCCCTCCAAAAGGTACAAATGGACCTCGGGACCGCTCCTTCACGTACGCCTCAGCTGACCGAGGCGCCTGCTGCCGTGGCGCACCTGGTTTCATAACGGGATGATCGCCGACGCGGCCGCGAACTGACGGTGCGGATCCGGGTTCGCCCGACGATCGGCGCGATGCTAAGGGGGTGGTTGGCCTGACGAGGCGTGGCCCCCTGGCCGGCAGCTATCCCGCGGGGGCGGCGATGGCGATGTTCGCGCTGATTCCCTACTTGGCGCTGACAGCTGCCCTGGGGCCGCTCACGCCGATCATCGCGAGGCACCTGCACATGAGCCCGCAGGCTATGAGCCTCAGCTCGGGCATGGCCAACGCCGCGTACGCCGTGGGCACGGTGCTGGCGGTGCTGTTCGCCCAGCATTTCCCTCAGCGGCGGATGATGGTCCTCTACGCCACCCTGCTCGTAACGGGCTCGGTGCTCGCGGCGGCGGCGAGCAACTCCGGCATGTACATCG
This sequence comes from uncultured Actinomycetes bacterium, assembly GCA_963830405.1. GTDB lineage: Bacteria > Actinomycetota > Thermoleophilia > Solirubrobacterales > Solirubrobacteraceae > Palsa-465. The sequence goes on along the minus strand of CAWHMB010000002.1, from coordinate 334,188 downwards.
CCGGCCACGTGCTCCAGGGGCTGTGTACGAGCCTCTTGTTGATCGCGGCGCTGCCGCCGCTGGTGGTCGGCCAGCCGCAATCGAAGCTGCCCACAACTGCGGTGATCCTGAACGTGGTCATCTTCGGTGCCGTTGCGCTCGGCCCGCTGATCGGCGGCGTGCAGGCTTCGGCGCACGCTTGGCGGCCGCTGTTCTGGATCATCGCGGGTATCGCCGTCGTGGCACTGGCGCTGGCGCTCGTGACCTTTGAGGACGCCCCGCCGGCTGACCCGGGCGCGCCGTGGGACATCCTGGCGATCGCGCTGGCCGCAAGCGGCTGCGCAGCAGCTTTCTACGGCGCTTCGGAGTTGCTCACTCACCAGTTCTTGAACGTGTCGACGCTCGGGGCGCTGTTGGGCGGACTTGTGCTGATCGTGATTCTGCTCGTGTACCAGTACCGGGCCCGGAACCCGTTGCTGACGATCCGCGGCCTGGTCAGCACGATCCCGGTGGCGGGCATCCTCGTCGCGATGTGCGCGGCAGCCGCGTCGGTGTCGGCGATCGCCCTGACCTCGGCCGTCCTTCAGCACCGGCTCACGCCCCTGCACCTGGGGTTGTACCTGCTGCCCGAGCTCGCCGGAGCAGCGGTCACCGCAGTCCTCCTCGGCGTACTGTTGCGCCGTCGCGGGATCCACTACCTGGTGCTCGGTGGGATGATCTCGCTGGGCGCCGGGATCGTCGTGATCAGCCGCATGATCCCCCCCACCGAGACGCTCACGCTGATCGGTGCGGGGCTGATCGGACTTGGCGTCGGCGGCTCGGTCGCCCCCGCGCTGTTCGTTACAGGGTTCTCGGTGGCCGCATCCAACCTGCAGCGCGTTTTCGCGATCGTCGAACTGTTGCGCGCGGTCGCCGCGTTCATGATCGCGCCGATCCTGTTGCACTTTGCGGCGACGGTCGACGGCAGCAGCAGCACCACGGGGACGAGCACCGCGCTGTGGATCTGCTTCGGGATCGCGCTCGGCGGCGCCGCGGTCGGCGTCGGTCTGTATTTGCTCGGCGGGGTGCGCCCACAGGCGGCAGCGCTCGACCAGTGGTTCGCCAGCCAGGCCCCCGGCGCGGGGGCACCGGTAGCCGCGCTGGACTCGCCGCCGCTGCTGGCTGCCATCCGCAAGCGCTCTGCCGAGCGACCTGCGCCCGAGCCGCGTCTCGCCGCGCCCCCCAGCGGTGACGGGCTGCCCGCCGCGGCCCTAGATCGCGAGAACGGAGCAGTGAGGCCGGGCGAGCTTGGGCCCGTGCTGTTCGCCTACGACGGCTCCGTCCTGGCCCGGCTGGCGATACAGGAGGCAGCTCGGCAACTGGGTGCGGGGCGCGACGCGCTCGTTCTGACGGTCTGGGAGCCGTTCAACGTCGGGTTCCTCCCGGCTGACGGCACGAACCTCGATGCCGCGAGGGCCGACGAGGTCAGCTACGCGGCTGAGCAAACCGCCGCACAGGGAGCCTCGCTTGCCGAGGCCGCCGGATTCCAGGCGCAGAGCATGACGACACGGGCGACGCCGGCCTGGAACGGGATCGTCGGCGTCGCAGACGATCGCGACGCGAGCCTCATCGTTCTCGGCTCCCACGGACGCACCGGTCTGGCCACCGTGGCCCTCGGAAGCGTCGCCAGTGGCGTCGCGGACCATTCCCCACGATCGGTGCTGATCGTGCACCGCGATGGGTCGGCCGTGTGAGTCGGCCAGGCGAGGCCATCCCTGAGGTCTGTTCGCAGTCAGCATCGGCACTCCAGTACCCGCCATCTGATAACCCCGGAGGACTCGAATGACAACAAAAGCAGACTTCAACGCTGAGGAGTGGTCCACCGTTGTCGACGGCCCGCTCTACGCCGGCATGCGAGTGATCGCCGCCGATCGTGGCGGCACGCTGCGCGAGAGCCTGGCAATGGGCCACGCCTACGAGGCGGCTCGTGAGCACCACGGGGAAAGCCAACTGCTCGACGCGTTGGTCTCCTCACCCCCGTCGATCGATCAAGACCGTCTCCGTGAAGCGGGCGGGAACATCGCTCTCCTCGCGCCGCAGCAGCTGCGGGAGGCGATCGCAATCCTCGAGGCCAAGACGACGGCGGCCGAGACCGACGCTTACAAGAGGTTCGTGATGGCGGTTGCCCAAGCGGTGGCCGGCGCTCACAAGGAGGGCGGTTTCCTCGGCATCGGCGGCAAGCAGATCAGCGACGCCGAGAACCAGGCGCTGGACGAAATCTCAGTAGCGCTGGGCGCCCCTCCCGCAGTCTGAGGTGGCACAGGACACTGATCGTCGTGGCGCCGATCAGACTGGGCGCGGCGCTTTCTTAGCCGGAGCATGAACTGGCGGGCGCGATTGTGCTTCCGATCCTGGCCAGCACCCGCGGCGGTGTCGCTCCTCGCCCGATGCGACACTCACGGTGTGCCGACTGACATCTACTTCGCGGGCGAGAATGTGCGCATAAAGGTGGAGGAGGACCCGAGTCAGGTTGCTGAGGCGTTTACATCCGCCCATGGCCTCCCGTTTCGGCTAACCGATCACGGCGGTCAGGGCGCCGTGTACGTCAATCCCTCAGCAGTGGCGTTTTGGTCGGTCTCGGACGCAAGTTCTGGGCTAGAGGAGGCGGCGCAGTCCTCGACGGAGCGAGAGGCTGTCACGGACCTTTGGGGGCAGCCGCTCCGCAGAAAACCGCGCCGCTGAGAGGCACGCGGTACCTGCTTCGATATGGCTTGATGCAGCGGCCTAAGGGCGCACGGTCGTTGAGTTTCGGGAAGAACCGGCGCTCTGAACCCGCCTAGTTACCAGGGCTGCCTTGTTGTGACTGGGCATCATCGCCCTGTTCCTGCTGCTGGTCACTCTGGTTCTGCGGGTCGTTTGGAGCGCCGCCCTGTTGTTGGTCTCCCTGACCCTGAGAGACGTCAGCACCGCCCTGAGACTGGCCGCCACCCTGCGAGCCACCGACGTCGCTATCGACCTGTTCCTTGACTTCCTGCTCGCCCTTCTGCTTGAGCTCGTCCTCGAGTCCCGACATGTCTACTCCTTGATAGGTGGTTGAAGCGTCTGCGAACTACCGTGCCAGATACCCCGATCCCCGCGAACGGAAGCGCCGGACCCGACTGAGCCGGGCGCCCGCATCCGCGTTTCGAGTACCGATTCGATCTCTGCGTCGTGTTCTGATTCTCATCTCCTGTGCCTCCTCGGGAGGCGCCTGTCTCGGGCGGGCATGGCGTGGAGGGCAAGCGGGTCGACACTCTCCAGACCGAGCACGGCGAGCTCGAGCAGCGCGCCGACGGTGCCGGGACCGTGGTCGTTGAATTCAAGCAATGCCCAGCAGGGTGACGAGCCTCACCTGGTCCGCGGGGCCGGAGGCTGGCGCCGCCGTAATGGCCACCGGCATCGTTTCGGTGGCGCTGCGCTCGGACGGCCAGGAGGCGCTCTCACGCGCGCTCCTTGTGTTGACGGCTGCTGGGTGGGCGCTTCTTGGAGCGCTGTTTCTGAAGCGGCTGTTCTTTGACCGCGACCGCTGGCGACGGGACGCCGAGCGCCACTCGTCACTCACCGCCGTCGCCGGAACAGCCGTTCTAGGGACGCGCTTGACGCTGCTCGGCTGGTCGTGGGCCGGCTGGGCGCTGCTCGCTACCGCCACACTTCTTTGCCTGATCCTGATCGGCGTGCTGGCCTGCGTCCGGTCGTTCCCGACCACCGGCGAAGGCTTCCTCATCGTCGTCGCGCCGCAGTCGCTGGCGGTACTCGCGGCCGTACTCGCTCGCCACATGGCGATCGTGTGGCCGGCGCTGATCGCCCTCCTACCGTTCGCGTTTGGTCTGTGCGCGTATGCGCTCGTACTGGCCCGCTTCGATTTTCTTCAGCTGCGAATCGGCGTGGGTGATCATTGGGTCTCAGGCGGAGCGATCGCGATCTCCACGCTCGCCTGTGCGACGATCGCGCAAGCAACCGCGGTCTCTGCGCTCGTTGCAGTCCACGAGACGCTTCGCATCGCCACCCTCGTGCTCTGGGCGCTGACGATCGCATGGCTGCCGTTACTCGTCGCCGCCGAGGCCCGCTGGCGGCGCCCGAGCTACGAGCCCCGCCGGTGGGCAACGGTCTTCCCTCTCGGCATGTATGCGGTCATGAGCTCCGCCACCGGGAGCGTCGCGGGCGTTCACCCGCTCGTCGAGTTCGGCAATGATTGGGCCTGGGTGGCGCTGGCCGCCTGGGTCGCAACGACGGTTGGCCTGGCGCGTCACGTCGCGCAGCTTCCCCCCGACGGTCCGCCTGATCGCGCACGTCGTCGTTGAGCGGCGCCTACACCGGCGAGCCGCTCGAGCGTCTCCAGTCCCGCGACCGTGGCGTCATCAGCTACCTGCGCACAACGCATTCCGACGCCGACCGGGACTAATTGAGAACCTAGGGTTACGGCTTGAAGACCATGAGCACGAGGATCGCGAGCACGAGCGTCGCCGACGCGTAGTTGACGACGAGCGAGAGGCGGTCATCGAGCAACGCGCGCAGCTCGGGGCTCGCCGGAGCGCCTTCGCCGGCCAGCCTGGTCGCGAGTCGACGTGCCCGCTTCGGCCGTTGCCCGCCGATGGCACCGAGCACGAGCGCGAGCACGTAGAGGGTGATCGCCGCGTCGAGCCAGCCCGCGCCGTACCCGAAGTGCCCGAGGTGCACGAGCCAGAGACCAAAGCCGAGCAACAGCAGCGCCCCGACCCCTACCAGGAGCACGCCAATCCGGGTAAGCCCGAGCAGCAGCGCGATCTCGGCGGCCCGTTCGCGGCGGCGGGCTGCCTCGAATGCGGCGCCGGCGAGCACAACACCGGCGACGAACAGCAGCGCCCCGGTGAAATGGAAGAACAGTGCGAACTTGTAGTCGGTCACAGACCAGATCCTCGTCTATCACGGGAGGGGCACGGACGAGCGCACTTCCGGGCAGAGGAAGAGGTGCTGTTCCCCGCCTATGTCGAACACGCCGACCCCTACGACCCGCTTCTCGCCAGGGTGCTCTGCGACCACGTCGCGATCCGGCAGCGCATCCAGGCGCTTGACCGCGACGCGCCGCCGGAAACAGAAGCCCTGAACGAGCTCGGCGGCCTCATCAACCAGCACGTCCGCCTGGAGGAGCGGAAGCTGTTCCCCCTGATCGAGGCCGCCCTGTCCGATGCGGAACTCGCCACCGTGGGTGCCGCCCTGGAACAAGTGACGAGCGCCGCCACCTGGTCAGACCACGGCTCGCCACAAAGCTGAACTGCTTGAAGCTTCCGCCCAATCAGAGTTTTCGAGCGAGCCTGACCCGATCGTCTGCAGCAGGCCGACTCGGTCCCGCGCGCAGCTCGCTGCATCGGGGGGAGACGCGTCTGCGGGTCAGCGTGAACTGCGGCCGCGGCGCCTGGCGTGGCGCCTGACCTGCGCGATCCGGGCCACACCGAGGATGCCCACGATCAGCGCGCCGCCGACGGCGGCCAGCAGCAGCGCCACCCCGAGCGCAACGTGGCCACCGGCACCAAGGAAGCTGATCTTGACGCTCTCTGTGTTCTCGAGGATGAAGATCAGCAGCACGATCAGCACGATCGCCCCGGCGACGAAGCCGCTGAACGCGGTCGAGACACGAGTCCGCGGCGGCTTGGCCGGCACACGCTGCCGTTCGCGGGCGGCCGGCTGGACAGGCGCCGGTTGCGAGGCCGGCGCGCCCGGGCCGGCGACGCCCGAAGGCTCAGTGGGCTCGAGGGGTGGCTGCTCGCTTGCCATCAGTCTCGATCCTACCCTCGACCGCCGTCATGAAGCCCGCTGACCGTGGGGCCGGGCTGGCCGTGCCAGCCGCGATCAGAGCCGCTAGCCGATCCCCGATCCTGCGCCTGCGGCAGTGCCCCCGCCCGTGTCCTTCCTCGACGGTGCGATCGTCCGGTTTGGCTGCTCGTCCGCCGTGGTGCGCTTAGGGGTTCGCAAAGCAAAACGACCGACTCCCGGAAGACGCGAACACCCGATTTTGCACGCAAATATGAACGCCCCGGCAGGTCCTGGCGGAACGGATCAGGCAAGGTCACGGGTACGCGATCCGTTCCGTGTCGGCTATGGGCCGCGAAATGAAAACCCCGCTGTACCGGGATGAGGTGTAGTGTGGTCTTGCGGTTGCGCGGGGCGCGCCCAAATTCAATCACCGGGGGTCGGCAGGGCTTCGGCAGCGAAGGAGTTATCACGATGACCGCAGATCAAAACGTAGCGATCATGCGACGCGCCTACGACGCGTTCAACACGGGCGACATGAACACGCTCACCGAGCTGATGGACGAAACCGTGTGGCACTTGCCCGGCCACAGCGATATGGCCGGCGACTACGAGGGCGCCGGGGCGACCCTGGCGTACTTTGGCCAGCTCGCCGAGAAGACCGGAGGGACCTTCCGGGCCGAGCTGCAGCACATGGCTGCAGACGGCGACACACGCGTGGTCGGCATCCAGCGCAGCACCGCGGACCGAAACGGCAAGCACCTAGATGTTGCCAACTGCATCGTCTTCGAGCTCAAGGACGGCCTTGTTACTGACGGTCGGGAGCACTTCGAGGACCTCTACGCGTGGGACGAGTTCTGGTCATAACTCGCCCCCCCGTCCGCAACCTCGCGGCTCGTTTACGTCGAGCCGCGAGGCACAGCGGCGGCTGAAACGCTGCAAAGCTCCGTCAAGCGGCTCGGAGGGGTGAACGCGGCCGACCCGAGGGAGGGTCAAGCCGCCCGGGCAGCGTGGCCGGCTTGCACCTGCCTCCTGACGCGAACGAGAGTCTGCGTTCTTGGCAGCCGCCTGCTTGGGCCACTATCGGACCACGCCGAACCGGCAAATAGCCCGAATCCCGAGCGCCCCCGGCAGGACTCGAACCTGCGACCCACGGCTTAGAAGGCCGTCGCTCTATCCAGCTGAGCTACGGGGGCCTTCGGTGCAGGGTAGAGCCGGGGACCGCGCGAAGCCATCTGCGCCCTCGAGCGTCAGCCTCACCCCTTGGCGCCTTCCAAGGCCTCGCGGAGCACCCGTGCGCTGCGCTCCAAGCCGTCACGCTCCTGCTCGGTCATCTTGGGCGGCAGTGTCCGCGCAACGCCCTGGCGCCCGATCACCGTGGGCAACGACAGCGTGACCCCATACTGCTCTTGATAGCTGCCCGCTGGAAAGACGAAGCCCTCGTCACGCAGGACGGCCTCTGTTAGCCGTGCCGAGACGATCCCGATGCCGTACTGGCTGGCCCCGATGCCCTCGATGATCGTGATGTTGGCGTTGCTGACCTCCTCCTCGATCTCCGCCTGGACATCGCCGAGCGGCTGGTCGGCCTCACTTAGAAGGTCGGCTACCGGCACGCCGGCAACGGTCGCTGAAGACCACAGGGTCACGGACGACTTGCCGTGCTCGCCCACAACCATCGCGTCTACGCAAGCCGGATCGACGCCCAACCGCTGCGCGATGTGGACGCGCAGGCGCAAACTGTCGATCAGCGTTCCGGTCCCGAATACGCGGTCGTGGCCTGCAGCCTCCCGCGCGATGTCGGTCAGCGGGTCGGGCGGATCGGTCACCACCAAGAGCACGGCGTCTGGAGCGGCTTCCACGATTTGGGGGACGACTTCGCGGTACAGATCTGCGTTGTCGTCAAGCAGGCGCAAGCGCCCCCGAGGGTCCTCGGGGTCGGTCGCGCCGCCGCTTTCCTCGTTCAGACCGACCGTCACCATGACCAGAGCCGCATTCGCCAGGTCCTCGTAGTCGCCGTCCCTGATCTCGACCGGCGGCGACAGCGGTCGGCCGTACCGCATGTCGGTCGCGGCGCCGGCCGCCCGCTCACGCGTGCGGTTGACCAGCACGATTTCGCGACACGATCCGCGCTGAAGCAGCGACAGCGCGCAGGCCCGGCCCACCGCTCCCGCACCGATCACTCCGACCTTCATCGCCATCTGGAGTCCTTCCGCTCGAGGTTTGACGGCTCGACTGCCCACAAGCTCGGACGCCGAATCCGTCAGATGCGTCGCCTCGGGTGTCGGCGAGAGCGACCGAGGTTCTCCTAAGTCGGGGCGCCCGGATTTGAACCGGGGACCTCGGCACCCCAAATGCCGCGCGCTACCAGGCTGCGCTACGCCCCGTGACGTGGCGCCGAGTCTAGCTTCCAGTCCTTCCGGAGGCTGCCCGTCGACACCCGCATACATGCCCGGCCCGCTCAGGTCGAGTAGCCTCAGCCGCCGCCATGGCAGAAATCGAGCCGCTCCAAGCGCTGCACTACGACCTCGAGGAGACCGGCGGCCTCCAGGACGTCGTGGCCCCGCCCTACGACGTCATCGACCGCCAGCAGCGCGCCGAACTCGCCGCCCGTTCGCCCTACAACGTCGTCAACGTCGACCTTCCAAACGGCCAGGACCCATATCAGCAAGCGGCCGCCACGCTCGCGGCCTGGCAGCGCGACGGAATCATCGTACGCGACCATACGCCCGCAATCTGGGCGCTGACCCAGGACTACACCGGCCCCGACGGCCGCGAGCGGACGCGCAACGGCTTCCTCGTCCGCGTGCGGGTCGAGGACTACGGCGCCGGCCGCATTCGCCCGCACGAGCGCACCCATCCGGGACCCAAGGAGGACCGGCTGCGCCTGACGCGCGCCACCCGAGCGAACCTCTCCCCGATCTTCTCGCTGTTCGACGACCCGAACACCGAGGCCTGGGGAGCGCTCGCGCCGGCCACCGAGGACAGTCCCTGGGGGCAGGCCACCGACGCGGACGGGACCGTCAACCGCGTGTGGCGCACCCCGGATGAGGCCGCGATCAGCGCCGTGAAGCGGGCGCTGCAGCGATCGGAGCTGCTGATCGCCGATGGGCATCACCGCTATGAGACCGCGCGCGTGTACGCCGAGGAGCTCGGCGGCGAGGGACCACATCGCTACGTGCTGATGTGCCTGGTCGCGCTCCAGGACCCGGGACTCACCGTGTTCCCCACCCACAGGCTCATCGGCGGCCTCGACGACGCGGCGCGCGAGGCGCTGGCCAGGGCGATCGAGCGCGATTTCGACATCGAGCCCCTGGAGGGGACCGAGGCGCTCATCCCCCGCGCGGACGGAGCCGTCAGGATCGGCTACATGGACGCTCGCCAGCACCGGCCTTTGATGCTGCGCCTCAAGGACCAGGCGATCGCCGACGCCGCGCTGGGCGCTCACTCGGAGCCATATCGCCGGCTCGACACGGCGGTGCTCGAGGCGCTGATCCTCAAGGGGACGCTGCAGATGACCGACGATGACATCGACCACCTCGACGGACTGGGCTACGCGCGTGACTTCGACGATGCCCTGCAGCTCGTCGCCAACTCCTCCTACAACGCAGCTTTCTTCATGGCCCCCACGCCCGTTGAGCAAATCCGGGCGGTGGCGGCTTCGGGCGAGAGCATGCCCCCAAAGTCGACCTACTTCTTCCCCAAGGTGCCGACGGGGCTCGTCTTTAACCCGCTCGCCTGAGGGTTCGCGACGCCGCTAGGATCGGCCTCGGAAGCCCCACGCAGTCCCAAACTCAGATGAGAAGCCGATGAAGGCAACCGCGCGCCGTGCCCCCAGCGGGACTTTCACCCAGCAGATAGAGATCCGCCGGCATCAAGTGGGAGCGGATGAGCCTGCCGAGCAGGGTGGCGACGATACGGCGCCGAGCCCGCAGGAGCTGCTGGCCGCCAGCCTGGCGTCATGCGTGGCGGTCACGATCGAGATGTACGCCAAGCGCAAGGGCTGGGAGGTCGGCCGTCTGGAGGTGGAGTGCGACTATTCGCCGGCCCAGAAGGGGGACCCCACCGCGTTCAAGCTCGCGCTTCGGTTCCCGAGCGGCCTGGCGCCCGAGCAGGTCGAGCGCCTGTCGGAGATCGCCGCCAGGTGCCCCGTTCACAAGGCGCTAGAGGGCGAGGTCACATTCGAGCAGCAGGTCGAGCTGGTCGACTCCGCCGTGCCCTGATGGGCGCGCGGTCAGTCACCGTCCCCCAAGGCTCCCTCGTGATCCGCCTGGCCCCGCTGCCTCAGTCCACGACCCGCACACCCGCCTCCCGCAGCTCCTGAAGCGCACGCTCGCCGTCCCCCGGGTTCACCTCGACGGCGCGCGTCGCGCCCCGGTGCAGGGTGACGTCGAAGCCGGCCTTGCGGGCGTCGAGAGCCGTCGCTTTGACGCAGTAGTCGAGCGCCAGGCCGCCGATCTCAACGTGCCGCACTCCCCGCTCGCGCAGCAGCTGCTCGAGGTCGGTGTCATCGAAGCCCGAGTAGCCCTCGGCATCGGGCGTAACCCCCGCGTCGACTACCACGTCGATCCGCTCGCGGTCGATCGCTGGATGCAGTTGCGCCCCCGGTGTGTCTTGCACGCAGTGGACCGGCCAGGGTCCGCCGTAGCGAGCGAACGAGTGATGGTCGGGCGGATGCCAGTCACGCGTGGCCACGACCAGCGGCGAGGCCTGGGCGAGCGCGTTGATCGGCGCTATCACCGCGTCTCCGTCGGGCACCGCCAGCGCCCCGCCGGAGCAGAAGTCATTCTGAACGTCGACGATTATCAGAGCGTCCATCTAGCGCGAATATAGTCCGCCGATGGCGCTGTCCACGGAAACGCTGCGCCACGAGCTGGGGCGCGTTTTGCTGTCGGCGGACGATGCCGTGCGCCTCGACGTCGTCGGTCGCACCGACGCGGCCGTGCTCGTTCCGATCTACGTGGATCGGGGCGAGATCCACCTCGTTTTCACCAGGCGTCGCGACGATATGCGCCGCCACGCGGGCGAGGTCTCGTTTCCCGGCGGTCGGCGAGACGACGACGAGGACGATCTGCGGACCACAGCGCTGCGAGAGAGCGAGGAGGAGATCGGCCTGCCGCGGAGCGCGGTCTCGATCATCGGCGCGCTTCAGCCAACCCCGACGATCGCCACCGGCTACGCCGTGTATCCGTTCGTCGGCCTGATCGAATCCACCCGGGACTGGGTCCCCAGCGCGGGCGAGGTGGCGGCCGTCCTCGAGCTGTCGCTGCAGACGCTCGTCGGCGGCTACGCTCGCCGCCGCCTGCTGCGCCGTGGCCTGCCGATCCGCACCGATACCTACCGGGTCGGCGACGACCTGATCTGGGGCGCCACTGCCCGAATCCTCGCGGACCTGCTGGATCGCCTCCGCGCCGCGGCCCTCCTGGCACGAGCGCGGTCTGACGGCGAGGCGGCTAGCCCTTCTCGATCGGCACGTTGACGAGGTTCCCCCACTCGGTCCACGAGCCGTCGTAGTTCTTGACGTCGTTCTCGCCCAGCAGCTCGTGCAGCACGAACCACGTGTGGGCCGAGCGCTCGCCGATCCGGCAGTAGGCGATGATCGGGTCGCCCGACAGGACATCCTTGCCGCCGTAGAGCTCACGCAGCTCATCGGCCGACTTGAATGTCCCGTCCTCTTTGACGGCCTGCGCCCATGGGATCGACTTCGCCCCTGGGATATGGCCCGCGCGCTGAGCGCCCTCGTTCTCGTAGCCCGGCATCGCGATCAGCTCGCCCGAGTACTCCTGCGGCGAGCGCACGTCGACCAGCCTGTGCGAGTCGTCAAGCGCCGAGAGGACCTCGTCGCGCTTGGCGCGGATCGAGTCGTCGCCTGGCGTGGCGCTGAACGTCGCCGGCGCGTGGTTCGGCACCTCGCTCGTCGTCGGCCGTCCCTCACCCAACCACCGCTCGCGGGGACCGTTCAGCAGCTTGACGTTGTCGTGTCCGTAGTACTTCAGGTACCAGTAGGTGTAAGCGGCAAACCAGTTGTTGCGATCGCCGTACAGGATCACCTGGTGTTCGTCGGAGATTCCTCGGCTGCCGAACAGCTCGCCGAACTGCTCGGGACCGAGAAAATCGCGCTTGACCCGATCCTGGAGGTCCTCGCGCCAATCGAACCCGATCGCGCCGGGGATGTGTGCCTCCTGATAGAGCGCCGGATTCTCGTCCACCTCGACGATCCGGATCGAGTCGTCTTCCAGATGCTGCTCGAGCCACTCTGGCTCGACCAGTACGTCATTGACGTAGTCGGCCACGGCTTACACTCCCAAAAGATAGTCAACTTTTGCCTATTTAGAATAGCGCGCCCGGCCGCTAGCGGCCGGGCGCTTTCTTTATCCAAGGCCCGAGAGATCGCGGCTGGCGTTCAGCGCCTCCCGAAGCCAGCGACCACGATCGGCGGGATCGGCCTCGATCAGCGCGTGGGGGATCTGAGAGCGCCCGCACACCGTGCTGACCAAGTTTGCCCCTCCGCGCAGGACGGCGCGCTCGACCGTGCCCGAGGCCTCGTAAACCACACCCCTGACGGTGGTGTCGATCAGCTTCTCGAGCAAGGTCGCGAGCCGCTCACCGTGCAGGGCGGCGACTGCATCAGAATCGCCGGCGGCGGACCCCAGCAGCAAATACACGACGCCCACCTGCTGGAGCGCCGCGATCAGCGTCCCGATGCGATCCGGATCGCCGTCGAATGGCTCGGCGCCGTCGGCCGCCAGGGCCGATCGCCGAGCCGGGTCCCGACTGGTGCCCCGCACGGCGTGCCCGTCTTCGATCAGCGCTCGCGCCAGTAGCCGGCCGCGGCAGCCGCAGCCGATGATCAGGCAGCGCACTCAGCCCTCGGCCAGGACAAACGGGTCCACCCCCCAAGTCTACCTCCGCCCCGTCACTGTCACCTTTTGCACTGTGGCGCAACTTTTTGGGGCACCCAGGTGTTTGCAGTGCTGTCAATTGGCTACCGCCCTTCGGGTCGCAGCGGCGGCGCCCCAATAGCAGCACAAGGAGGCACAATGCGCCTACGCTTTACCGTGGCCGCATCGCTGATGTGTGCCCTGGTGACGGTGGCCGTTCCCGGCGTGGCCAGCGCCCGGGTTACCCATCATCCGCGCCACAACTACTACCTCACGATCAACGCCAGCCCCAACCCAATCATCGCTGGTGAGGGCGTGCTGATTTACGGTCAGCTCAAGGGGTCTGACGCCGGCGGTCAGACGATTCGGCTCTATCATCACGTCGCCGGTGGGCGACCGGGTTATTCAGTCGTGTCGACCACGACTACGGTCTCCAATGGTTACTACGAGTTCACCCGTGCCGAGGGCATCGTGGACACCAACCGGGACTGGTTCGTGCGCGGTCCGGATGGATCGCACTCACGGACCATCCAGGAGCACGTGGCCGCCCTGGTGACGATCGCCGCGAGCACCATGAACGCGACGACGGGCCAGCGGGTTCTGTTCACCGGCCATGTCACGCCCAGTCACCGCTTTCAGCGAGTGCTGCTCCAGCAGCAGACCGAAATGAGCGACTACTGGCACACGCTCCGTACCGCGCTGCTCGGACCCGGTTCCAGCTATGCGGTTCCCTATCGCTGGCGGACGCCCGGTGAGCGGGACGTCCGCGTGGTGCTGCCGGCCGACGCTCGCAACATCCGCAGCGCGTCCGACGCCGTGTCGATCACGATCCAGCAGAAGCAGGTGAGCGGCTTCACGATCGACAGCTCGCAGCCGGTCCAGACCTACGGTCAGCCGGTCACGATCTCCGGTGTCCTCTCGGCCAGCACGGCCGCGAGCACGCCCACGATCGTGCAGCTTTGGGCACGCCCTGCGACCGGTGGTCCGTTCACTCTGGTCAACCAGATGACGGCGGCTCCGAACGGCGCCTACACGTTCACCGAGCTGCCCGCCATCAACACCGTCTACCAGGCACGTACCGCCTCGTCGCCGGCGCGTCGAAGCGCCGCCCTGTGGCAGGGCGTGCGGGACGTGTTGACGCTTACCCCGAGCTCCGGCAGCTCGACCGTGGGTGGCATGGTGACGTTCAGCGGCACAGTCACTCCGGACAAGGCATGGCACGCCATTTACCTCCAGCGCCTTGGTGCAGATGGTGATTGGCATCCAGTCGAGGAGTCATTTGTTGGCTACAACTCGACGTTCCAGTTCGGATGGCAGTTCGGCAAGACCGGCACGTATCAGTTCCGTGCACGGATCTTCAGTGACGGCCGCAACGTCGGCTCCGCCTCCGCACCGGTGACAGTTAGCGTGTCCGGCAACGCGCCGGTCAACACGCTGCCGCCGATGGCCGGCTAGGCAGAGGTTACCCCTGAGCGCCGCCCGGAGGCACTCGCCCAGCGCGGGTGCCGCCGGGCGGTCCGAGGGCTGGTCGGGACATCGCTCACGATCATCTGGTTGGCTTTCGCTAGCGTCCGCGCGACCAATGGACTTCGAGCTCAGTGATGAGCAGCGCCTGATTCGCGAGACAGCCCGCGACTTGGTGGGCAGCGAGCCGATCATCGGCCGCGCGGTGCCCGGAATCGACGCTCTGACGTGAGCGCGCCGCCGATGACGATCGGCGTCGCCGGCGCGGGGACGATGGGCGCCGGCATCGCCCAGCTCGCGTGCCTGGCGGGAGCGCGGACGCTGCTGCACGACCCGGCTTCGGACGCTCTGGACCGTGGGCTCGAGCGGATCAAGGCTCAGCTCAGGCGGGGCGTGGAACGCAGCCGGATCTCGGCGCGCGACGCCGATGAGGCGGTCTCTCGGCTGGAGCGCGCTCCTGCGCTGGACGAGCTCCGGCCGTGCGAGCTCGTCATCGAAGCGGCGCCCGAATCGCTGGAGCTCAAGCACTCGCTATTCACCAAGCTCGCCGAGGGGATCGTCAGCGAGAGTTGCGTGCTGGCCACCAACACCTCCTCGCTTCAGGTCACCGCGGTAGCGGCGCCCATTGCCAACCCGGAGCGGGTCGTGGGCATGCATTTCTTCAACCCTCCCCCGGTCATGCGGCTGCTCGAGGTGGTCGCCGGCGATGAGTCATCGGACGATGCGCTGGCCAAAGCTCGTGCCGCTGGGGAAGCGATGGGCAAGCATGTGATCGAGGTCGCCGACGGGCCCGGCTTTCTCGTCAACCGCTGCAACCGGCCATTCGCGCTTGAGGCGCTCAAGCTGCTCCAAGAAGGGATCGCGTCAATCCAGCAGATCGATCGCGTCTGTCGTCTGGGCGGGGGCTTTCGCATGGGTCCGTTCGAGTTGATGGACCTGGTGGGCGTCGATACCGGGCTCGACATCTCGCGCTCCTTCTACGAGCAGAGCTTCGGGGAGCCGCGCTGGCGCCCGTCGCCGATCAGCGCCCGTTACGTCGCGGCCGGCCGACACGGGCGAAAGTCTGGACGCGGCTACTACGACTACCGGCGCGACAGCTACCGGGATTCCGATCCTGACCCGCTCGAGCCCGGCGGCGGCGATGGCCTGGTGGTGATCGCCGGCGATTCGGTCCTGGCCGGCGAGCTGCGCCAGGCGGCGGCGGACGCCGGCTGGCGGGTTCTCGAGCCGGGCGAAGCCGCCCGCTTCGATGACGTGCCCTTTCTGCTGCTCGACTGCTTGGGTGAAGAGGATCCCGAGGCGCCGCTTCAGGGCGGTCCGCAGGCGATCTGCTGCGGGGCGGGATCGCTCACGGCGCTTGATCCCGGCGGGGCCGCAGTTGGATTTCACGCCTTGTCGCCGCTGTCGGCGTGTCGTCTGGTGGAGTTGACTCGAGGCCGGGACAGCGCGAGCTCGGCGGCCTCAGCCGCTGAGCGGTTCTTCGCCACGCTGGGCAAGCACACCGCGTGGGTCGGCGACGCGCCAGGTCTGGTGCTCGCTCGGATCGTCTGTCAGCTCGTAAACGAGGCGGCGTTCGCGCTAGCCGAAGGAATCGGCAGCGCCGCCGACGTCGACGCCGGCATGGTCCACGGCCTGAACTATCCGCGCGGACCGCTGGAATGGGCCGACGCGATCGGGCTGGACCACGTCCTCGCGGTGCTAGACGGGCTGTACTCCGAGCGGCGCGAAGAGCGCTACCGCGCTGCGCCGCTGCTGCGCCAGCTGGTGCTCTCGGGCCGACTCGGCCGCCAGACCGGCGAAGGATTCTTCGGCTACGGGGGATGAGCGCCCGCGCCCGGCGCCCTAATCGCGCCAGGCATCAGGTTCGCTAGCAGATTCGGGACGAAAAATACGCAATTTGCGAACGAACGGTGGTTCAGGGCTATTGCCTCTATGTACGATGCCGCGCGCCTGGCTCGCTGGACCGGCGTTTTGAGCGAACGACCAGAACTCATCCGGAGCGCGAGCCGGGTTTTCCGATCAACCGATCGTGTTTCGAGCGCAAACAGCCCCATTGCGCGGCTACTTGGCGCGCGCGCGACGAACGCTCGCGGCGGTCACGCTCACGCTGCTCGCCGCGGCGCTACTCGCGGCGACGGCCACTGCGGCTCGCCGCCATCACCACCACGCCCGGCGGCACGCCGGCCGCGCTGGGCGCTGCGCCAACGCAGACGCTCCGGCCAGCGGGACCCGCGCGGCGGAGATGCGAGCCGCCGTCGTCTGTTTGATCAACAAGGCCCGTGCGGCACATGGGCTGCCTCCCCTGCGCCCCTCCGGAAAGCTCAACCATGCGGCCCAAGAATGGACGGAGGCGATGCTCGCCAGCGGCACGTTCAGCGAGGGCGATCCCGGGGCCCGGGTGAGCGCGGTGGGCTTCAGTTGGTCGACGGTCGGCGAGAACATCGCCACCGGCTTCCAGACCCCCCGCCAGGTGGTGGCCGCCTGGATGGCGAGCCCCGGCCACTGCGAGAACATCCTGGATCCCGTCTACACCTATGTGGGGACAGGCGTCGGCCCCCGGCCGGTGCGCGGGTTCGCGAGTAGCTCGGCCACCTGGACGCAGGACTTTGGGCTACCGATGGGATGGCGCGGTGCCTCTAGCAACTGGGCGCCGGCCAGCCACTGCCCGTACTAGGTGGCTAGGGCAGCGGGCCTTCAACCGGGCCCAGCCCCTTCTCAGACCGCCGGCGCGGAGGCCGCGGCCTCAGCGGCCAGAGGGCTGGCGTCGCGCAGATACCACTCGGCATCGAGCGCCGCCTGGCAGCCCGAACCTGCTGCCGTAACAGCCTGCCTGTAGGTGTGATCGACCAGATCGCCGGCAGCGAACACGCCGGGGAGATTGGTCAGGGTCGTGCGCCCCTTGGTCACGACGTACCCGGCGGCGTCGGTCTCGACTTGTCCCTGGACCAGCTGCGACTGCGGCTCGTGGCCAATGGCGATGAAGGCCCCGGCGATCTCGAGCGTTCGCTCCGATCCGTCGCTCGTGTTGCGCAGCCGCGCGCTGCCGAGCGATCCGTCCTGGGAGGCCGTTAGCTCCTGGACCACATACGGGGTCAGCCAGTCGATGTTCTCGAGCGACCGCGCTCTCTCGAGCATGATCTTCGAAGCTCGGAATTCCTCGCGGCGATGGACGATCCCCACTTTCGAGGCGAACTTCGACAAGAACATCGCCTCCTCCATCGCCGAGTCGCCACCGCCGACGATGATCGTCGGCTTCTGGCGAAAGAAGGCAGCGTCGCAGGTTGCGCAGTAGCTGACGCCGCGCCCGCCTAGCGCATCCTCGCCCGGCACTCCCAGCTTGCGGTGCTGGGCGCCCATCGCCAGAACGACGGTCCGAGCCAGATAAAGCTCATCGCCGGCCCAGAGCTTATGCGGGCCTCCGTCCTGGGCCAGCTCGAGCTTCGTCACGTCGTCGGTCTCCAGCCGGGCGCCGAACCGCGCTGCCTGGTCGCGGAAATGCTGCATGAGCTCCGGCCCCATGATTCCGTCAGGAAAGCCCGGGTAGTTCTCGACATCGGTCGTCTGCTGGAGCAGCCCGCCCCAGGCAAAGCCCTCGATCACCAGCGGCTCAAGATTGGCGCGCGCCGTGTAGAGCGCGGCGGTATAGCCGGCCGGTCCGCTGCCGACGATCACTACGTTCTCTACTCGTTCCATCGGGCCTCCATTACTTCACTAAGTATAGCTTGGGCCTGGCGCTCCAGCCGCTCGCCAGCGCTGAACGGTTCGCCGCAGCTGCAGGTACGCGACCCCGCCGGGAAGCGTCGGCAGCCAGAAGGCGAACACACGGTACGCCAGCACGGAGACGACCGCGACCTGGACGTTGATCCCGAACGCGCTGAAGGCGCCGATCATGCCGCCGTCGACGCCGCCGATCCCGCCCGGCAGGGGCAGCGTGTTGCCCAGCATCCCGACCAAGTAGGACATCACGATCACGCCCTTGGGAGGCGAGGCACCGAAGGCGTGAAAGCACGCCCACAGGACCGCGATGTCGAACCCCCACCAGGCGATCGCGCCGAGCAGGAACGGGTCACGGGAGCGCATCAGCTCGATCGCCGTGCGCACGCCCGTGGCCGTAGCCGCCGGTGCCGCCGCGAGCCGCGCCACCAGCCGCGACGGCCGGCCGCCACCCGCCGTCCACCGCCGCACCAGCCGATCGAAGTCGTCGGGCACGAGCGATACGGCCAGGAACAGCGCAATCACCACGGCGCCGAAGATCGCCGGCACCACCGTGATCGCGAACGGATGCCGACCGGGGATCAGGCCGAGGTACAGGCCCACGCCGACCAGCACCAGGCTTGCCATGTAGACGCCGTACAGCAACGCGATGAAGGCGATCAGCCGGCACGCCGCGACGCGCGCCTCGAACCCGGCACGCCCCAGCGCCCAAGCCGTCAACGCGATCCCGCCAGCGCCCGCGGCGGCAAACAGGCGCGTGGCCGCCAATCCGGCCATCGTGATCTCGTAGCTCACGCGCCAGCTGATCCTCGGATGGTCACGGGCGAACACCGCCCGGAACAGCACCACGTATCCCCAGAACGAGCACACCTCGAGGACCGCTCCCAGGGCCAGCCACCAGCCGTTGCCGTGCTGGATGCGACTCCAGGTCTCGCGCAGGCCGAGCAACTTCGGCAGAACCAGATAGAGCAGCGCCACCACCGAGATGACAAACAGCGCCGAGATCAGCACCCGCCTGCGCGTGAAGACCACCCGCGGCATCTCCTCGGTCGGCGGCCCTACTGGACCTCCGGATTCGCTCGGCGCCGGCGCCGCGGTTTCGGGGCGGGCGTCGTCGGCCACGTGGCTAGGTGTCCTCCGCTCGCCCCGAGCGCCACCGAACATGCTCTACGCCGCCCTGCCGCGCGCCTCTAGCGACTGCAGGACGGCGGAGCACCGGCCGGCCAGCGGCGCGGCTCGCGGCGCTCCCACCCTGATCCCTTCCGTGAGCGCCGCTCCGGCGATCAGGTCGACCACATAGTGCTCCCCCAGGTACACGAGTGCCAGGCCCAGCAATGCCGCGTAGGTGAAGCCCACCGCGCCGGCCAGCGGGTCCACCTCCGACAGCAGATGAGCGCCCATCAACGACGTAGCGAAGTGGAGCGACGGCATCGCTGCAAACGGATTCCTGCCCAGGACATCGTAAAGGCCGGCCCAGCGGCTCCCCCAGAACTGCTCGCCGTACTCGATCATCATCCGCCGCACGCGCATCGTGCTGCCGTCCCCGAGCCGTCCCTGGAGCGCGGCCCACCAGGGCGGCGCGGTGGGGATCGCCCAGTAGAACACCGCGCCAATGTCGAACACGGCGTACATTCGCGCCGCCGCGGCGGGCAACCGCTCCGGGCGCCGCACCAGCACGTAGGCCACGCTCGCGTGGGGGAACATGAACCACAGCCAGTGGCACCACACGAGCACGCGCTCAAAGCGTCCGATGCGACCCGGCCTGGCGAAGGCCCGCTGGAGGCGCAGCGTAGGCGTCGCTCCTAGCCCGAGCATCCGATCGATCGCGATCGGGTAATCGATCTTCACGCGCGCGGCGAGGCGCTCGGATTCGTCATCGGGCATCTCGTAGGCCGCCACGTAGCCCCACATGTTGAGCGCGACGACGGCGATGTCCCGCCGCCGGCTGCGGGGCACGGCGACGCACAGCGCAGCCGGCGCGATGCCCGCCGCGCCGAGCACTGCCCCTGGCGGAAGCCTCAGGCGGCGCCGGAGCGGGGGCGCCGCAACCCCTACCGCGACGAGGGCCCAGGCGGTCGCTCTGATGCCCCTCGACAGTCGCAAACCGCCGCGAGTATAGGCTTGGTCCGAACCGCTCCGGCGGTTAGTCCCGGGCTTGGTCCGAACCGCTCCGGCGGTTAGTCCCGGGCTTGGTCCGAACCGCTCCGGCGGTTAGTCCCGGGCTTGGTCCTCGAACCGCTCCGGCGGTTAGTCCCCACCCAGCCACCGGCCGGTGTGGCGATCGAAAGTCTGTGGCTGGATAGAATTCCGCCGCCTTGCGAGCCTTCCCGAACTGCCGCCGGCCGCTCACGCTTGCCGCCATGCTGACAGCCTCCGTGGGCGTTTCGCTGCTCCTCGCCCCGGCCGCGTTCGCGAGCTTCATCACGCCTAAATCGGGCGGCTCGCCAAACGCGAACTCGATCGCCTCGCTGTACAAGATCATCCTCTACATCGCGGCGATCGTGTTCGTGATCGTGATCGGGACGCTGGCCTACTCGGTGATCAGGTTCCGCGCGAAGAAGGGTGCCATTGCTGCTCAAATCCACGGCAACACGAGCCTCGAAGTGAGTTGGACGGTGGGCGCCGCGCTGATCCTCGTAGCCCTCACCGTCGTGACTTTCGTCAAGCTGCCGGCCATCATCAACCCGCCGAACTCCAATCCGGGTACGGTCTTGTCGGCCTCGACCACCCAGCCCACGCCTCCCAACGGCAAGAAAATCACGATCTGTGTCCTGGGCCGCCAGTACATCTGGCGCTACACCTACGGCGCGGGCTGCGTGAACAACTACTTCAGCGCAAAGCTCCCCTATTCCTACGAGGAGATGGAGGCCCCCGCGGGGGCGACCGTCGTGTTGGACATCCAGGCCAGTGACGTGATCCACTCGTGGTGGATCCCCTCGCTCGGGGGCAAAGTCGACGCCGTGCCCGGCTACACCACCTACACGTGGTTCAAGGCGCTTCACATCGGGCTCTTTCACGGTCAGTGCGCCCAGCTGTGCGGTCGCAACCACGCCGCGATGATCGCGCAGGTGCGGGTAGTCTCGCCCGCTCAGTATCAGGCGTGGCTGACCCAGCAGGAGAACATGATCAACAACTCAAACGACCAGGTCGGCGCGCTGCGCCAGTACCTGACCCAGACCAACCAGTTCTAGATGTCGCTCACCGCCACCTCAGTACGCCCGGCGCCGCAGGTCACCACCGAGCAAGTCGCCGTCCCCCGGCGGACGAAGCGCTGGATCGACTGGGTCACGACGACCGACCACAAGAGGATCGGGATCATGTACCTGGTCCTCACGTTCGGGTTCTTCATCCTGGGCGGGGTTGAGGCGCTGATGATGAGGGTGCAGCTGGGCGTCCCGGGCAACACGCTGCTCACAGGGGAGAAGTACAACGAGCTTCTGACGATGCACGGGACGACGATGATCTTCCTGTTCGTCGTGCCCATCATGGCCGGCTTCGGCAACTACTTCGTGCCGCTGATGATCGGCGCCCGCGATATGGCCTTCCCCCGCCTGAACGCGTTGTCGTTCTGGCTTCTGCTGTTCGGCGGCATCGTCTTTTACGCCACGTTCTTCTGGAATCCGCCGGAGGCCGGCTGGTGGAGCTACCCGCCGCTCTCGAGCATTCAGTTCTCGCCGTCCGGCGGGCAGGACGCCTGGATCTTCCTGATCCATCTGACCGGCATCTCGTCGCTAATCGGGGCGATCAACTTCTACGCCACGATTGTCAACATGCGCGCGCCGGGCATGGGCTGGGGCCGGCTGCCGCTGTTCGTGTGGGCGATCCTCATCTACGCCATCCTGCTGATCATCGCGCTACCGGTGGTCGCCGCGGCGGTGACGATGCTCTTGACCGACCGCCACTTCGGCACGCACTTCTTCGACCCCACCGCCCACGGCGCGCCGGTTCTGTGGCAGCACCTGTTCTGGTTCTTCGGCCACCCCGAGGTCTACATCATGGTCTTACCAGGCTTCGGGATCATCTCCGAAGTCATCCCGGTCTTCTCGCGCAAGCCGATCTTCGGCTACAAGGCGATGGCCGCATCGATCGCGGTGATCGCGTTCCTGGCCACGCTCGTCTGGGCGCACCACATGTTCGCCTCGCCGCTGCCGATCGTGGTGCTCGGCTTCTTCATGCTGTCCTCGTTTTTGATCGGCGTGCCCACGGGGGTCAAGATCTTCAACTGGATCGCGACCTTATGGCGAGGATCGATCGTCATGACCACCTCGCTGTATTTCGCCGTGGGCATGATCGCCGTCTTCGTGATCGGCGGGATCACGGGCATCTTCCTGGCCACCTTCCCGGTCGACTGGCAGCTGAACGACACCTACTTCGTCGTCGCGCACTTCCACTACACGATCTTCGGCGGCGCGGTCTTCCCGGTGTTCGCCGGCCTCTACTACTGGTACCCAAAGATGACGGGCCGGATGATGAACGAGCGCCTGGGGAAGCTCTCCTTCTGGCTGGTATTCATCGGCTTCAACGCCACGTTCTTCGTCCAGCACGCGCTCGGGCTGTCCGGGATGCCGCGCCGCATCTACACCTATGCCCCCGACCTGGGGTGGTCGACCTACAACTTGATCTCCACGATCGGATCCTTCATCCTCGGCGTGGGTGTGCTCGTGACGGTCGCCAACGCCGTGCGCAGCCTGAGGGTAGGTGTGCTGGCCGGTCCCGATCCGTGGAAAGGCAACACGCTCGAGTGGTTCACGCTCTCGCCGCCGCCGGCCAACAACTTCGACGTGATCCCCCGGGTCCGTTCGCTCGAGCCGATGCGTGACATCCGCCGTCAGGTGGAGCGCGAGACCGGCGTCCGGCAGAAGACCGGCGGCTCGGAGCGCTTCGCGCGCGTGTGATGCAGGTGAACGCCAGGTGAACGCCTCCAGCGCAGCCCGGACCGCAGCAGTTCAGTCGGCGCCGCGCGGCACCGTACGCCAGCTGCTGGCCGATTACGTCGAGCTGACCAAGCCCAAGGTCCAGTCGCTGCTACTGCTGACGACGATCACCACGATGGAGGTGGCGGGGAGCCCTCCGGCGTCGAGGATCGCCCTCACTTGCCTGGGCGGCTACCTGTCGGCCGGTGGGGCGGGAGCCGTTAACCACTACCTCGACCGGGACATCGACGCCCGCATGCGACGCACCGCCTCGCGGCCGATCCCCGCGGGGCGCATCGCTCCCCGTTCGGCGCTGCTGTTCGGCCTGGCACTCGCCGTGCTGTCGTTCGCCGAACTGTCGCTCACGGTCAACGTGCTGGCGGCATCGCTGTCGCTGGGGGGCTTCGTGGGCTACGTCTGCCTCTACACGATGGCGCTCAAGCGCCGCACGCCCCAGAACATCGTGATCGGCGGCGCCGCCGGGGCGGTCCCGCCGCTGGTGGGATGGGCGGCCACGAGAGGATCGCTGGCTTGGACCGCCGTCTACCTGTTCGCAATCGTCTTCTACTGGACACCCCCGCACTTCTGGTCGCTCAGTCTGTTGATGAAGGACGACTATGCCCGCGCCGGGGTGCCGATGATGCCCGTGGTCCGGGGGGAGCACGAGACGCGGCGCCAGATCCTGCTCTACTCGCTGCTTCTTTACGCGATCTCCCAGCTGCCTTTCTGCGCCGGAGCGTTCGGCGGCCTCTACCTCGGGGCGTCGATGCTGCTGGGCCTGGCGTTCATCGGCGGTGCCGTGCTGCTCTACCGGCGCGCCGACCGGCGGTCGGCGCTGCGCCTGTATCTGTTCTCGCTCGCCTACCTGGCGCTCCTGTTCGGGGCGATGGTGGCCGACGTCAAGCTATGATCCGCCGCCGGCATGGATAGAAAGCTTGCCCGCAAGAACATCCGCTCCGGTCTGATCGCCGGGGCGATCTGCCTGATCATGTTCGGGTTGACGTTCGTCGCCGCTGCGATCTACGTGCATCCGTAGCGCCCGGGCGGTAGATGAGCGCGTACGACAGCCACGACGAGGCGCCCCCCGCGGGCGAGGAGATCCATCTTCCCGGCCCGACGCTGCTCCCGATCATCTCGGCGGCGGCCATCACGGGTATCGTGGTCGGCACCACGATCTGGTGGGTCTGGTCGGCGATCGGCGCCATAGTGCTGATCATCTGCGTGTTCCGCTGGGTGGGGGACACCAGCCGCGACGTCGCGACGCTGCCCGAAGAGCACCGCGAGTAAGCCCCCGCCCCCGAGAGCTGCCCCCCGGCGCCCCCGAGCGCTGCCCCCCGGCGCCCCC
Organism: uncultured Actinomycetes bacterium; assembly: GCA_963830405.1. Taxonomy (GTDB): domain Bacteria; phylum Actinomycetota; class Thermoleophilia; order Solirubrobacterales; family Solirubrobacteraceae; genus Palsa-465. The sequence continues at coordinate 310,150 of CAWHMB010000002.1, read as the reverse complement.
GAGCACTGCCCCCCAGCGCCCCCGAGCGCTGCCCCCCGGCGCCCCCGAGCACTGCCCCCCAGCGCCCCGAGCGCTGCCCCCCAGCGCCCCCGAGCGGCCCTGATTTGCAACGATTGCCGCGATCTCGCCGGGCCCCAATCCCCTGACAAGACGGGCCTTGCGTCCCCCCTCGAGCCGTCGCGTTTGTCGCGCAGAACCCCTAGGATGCCGGGCTTGCAGATGAATCCGAGCCAGGCCGAGATCAGTGCGTAACCGTCCAGTTCTGCAGATGGTCATGATGGGCGTGATCGGGGTCGCGATCCTGATTCCGGTCGCGCTGGTGATCCCCTGGTTCCCGACGGACGCCTCCAAGCAGGCGGGCAACACCAGGACGCTCTACGACGTGCTCCTGATCGCCACGGTGCCGATCTTCGTGCTCGTAGAGACCGTCGTTTTGTTCTCCGTGTGGAAGTTCCGGATGCGCCCTGGCGAGGAGGAGAAGGACGGCCCCCCGATCCACGGCAACACCCGCCTGGAGGTAGTGTGGACGGTGCTGCCGGCGATCCTGATCCTCTCCCTGTGCACGTACGCTTACACGGTTCTGCACTCCAACGAGGAGAGCAAGAAAAGCGAGATGACCGTGAACGTGACCGCGCGTCAGTTCGCGTTCGAGTTCTCTTATCCTGACCAGAACGGGAAGACCGTCGTCTCGCCCATGCTGTACTTGCCCAAGGGCCAACCGGTGGTCTTCAAACTTCGTTCGCTCGACGTGATCCACAGCTTTTTCGTCCCAGAGTTCTCGGAGAAGCTCGATGCCGTCCCCGGCATCACGACCACGCTGCGGGTCACGCCGACGCGCCTCGGCACCTACCCGGCCGAATGCACCGAGCTTTGCGGGGCGGGCCACTCGCTGATGCGGGCGACCGTCCACGTGGTGCCCGACGCCACTTTCCACTCCTGGATCAGCTCGCAGCCGGCGAACGCCACGCCGCCGATCGGCGCGCCGCCATCGTTCGCCAAGCAGCCGGGCGTGCCGGGAACCGCATACAAGAGCAACATCGGCGGCGTAGGAGGTAAATCGAAGTAGTGATGACCGCCTCGCTCCACACCGCCACAACCCCGACCGCGCGAGACACCAAGGAGATCGGCTGATGGCCACCAGCACCCAGGCGGCAGTGCCCCCCTCGGCAATCGCACCTGGCCAGGGACGCACGCGCGTACCGCTCCCGCCCAAGCTCCGCCGTCCCGGCTGGTACCGGGCCGCATTGGCCAGCGTCGTCGGGCTGGCGTTCGCGCTGGGCATCACCGCCCTGATCCGCTGGCTCGAGCATCAGCACCCGGTGATCGACGGCCACGCGATCACGATCGTCAGGCCTGTTCTCCGCGCCAATCGCCTTCCTGGTGGGGATCGGGACCTGCGACTACTGGCTCTACTGGGCTACCGGCCGCCCCACGCGCCCCGAGGACCACTCCACCCACGGCGCCCACAGCTGGCGTGACTACTTCCGCGTCAACACCGACCACAAGGTGATCGGCATCCAGTACACGGTGACGTCGTTCTTCTTCCTGTTCGTGGGCGGCCTGCTGGCGATGCTGATCCGCGCCCAGCTCGCCAAGCCGGGCATGCAGTTCCTGACGCCCGAGGAATACAACGGCGTCTTCTCCGTCCACGCCACGGTCCTGATCTTCCTGTTCGTCATCCCCGTATTCGCTGGACTTGCGAACTTCGTTCTGCCGCTGATGATTGGCGCGCCGGACATGGCGTTCCCGCGCCTCAACGCCCTCTCCTACTGGCTGCTGCCGCTGGGCGGCGTGATCATGCTGATGAGCTTCCTGGCGCCCGGTGGCTCGTTCGCTTCCGGCTGGACGGCCTATGCGCCGCTGTCGACGACTATGCCCGTGGGCCAGCTGTTCTTCTCGATCGGGGTGCAGTTCGCGGGTTTCTCCTCGATCTTCACCGCGCTCAACTTCCTGGTGACGATCATCACGATGCGAGCGCCGGGCATGAGCTTCTTCCGCATGCCGCTGCTCGTGTGGGCCAACTTCTCGACGTCGCTGCTGGTGGTGATCGCCACGCCGTTCATCGCCTCCTCGCAAGTCTTCATCCTGCTCGACTCGGCGCTTCATTTTCACTTCTTCGACGCGTTTGTCGGTGCGGGTCACAACGGCAACGTGCTCATGTACCAGCACGTGTTCTGGTTCTACTCGCATCCCGCCGTCTACATCATGATGCTGCCCGGCTTCGGGATCATCTCGGAGATCATCGCTGTGAAGGCCCGTAAGCCGATCTTCGGCTACCGGATGATGGCCTTCTCGCTGGTGGCGATCGTCGTGCTCGGGTTCACCGTGTGGGCGCACCACATGTTCGTCTCCGGCATGTCGCCCTGGATCCGGATCCCGATGATGATCACCACGGCGATCATCGCCATTCCGACCGGAATCAAGATCTTCTCCTGGCTGGCCACGCTATGGCGCGGCGTGCTGCACCTCGACACGCCGATGCTGTTCGCGCTCGGCTTCTTGACGATGTTCACGCTCGGCGGGATCAGCGGCGTGATGCTGGCCATGATCCCGTTCGACATCCACGTCAGCCAGACCTATTTCATCGTGGCCCACATCCACTACGTGCTGTTCGGCGGCTCCCTGTTCACGATCTTCGCAGGCGTCTACTACTGGTTCCCGAAGATGACCGGGCGGATGTTCGACGACCGGCTGGGCAAGTGGCACTTCTGGATGACGTTCATCTTCTTCAACCTGACCTTCGGGCCGATGCACCTGATCGGCCTCCAGGGCATGCCGCGACGCGTGGCCGAGTACGCCGCCAAATTCGCCGCCTGGAATCTGTTCATCTCGATCGCGGCCTTCATCCTCGGTCTCTCGACGCTGATCTTCCTCTACAACATGGTCGCCAGCTGGCGCCACGGGCCGCGCGCCACGGCCAACCCGTGGCGGGCGCTAACACTCGAGTGGCAGGTGTCCTCGCCGCCGCCGGTGTTCAACTTCGACGCGGTCCCCACCGTGGTCGGCGGACCCTACGAATACGGCGTGCCGGGCGCCGTGCACGGCATCTTCAAGGCCCCCACGGAGGTCCGCGAGCAGGTGGCCGCAGGCTTCACGACACCCCCCAGCCAGGAGCGCCACGAATGAGGACGGTACTGGTCGTAGCCAACGAGACGCTCGGCGGCAGGAAGCTGATCGACGCCGTTCGCGCCCGGGCCGCCCAGGGCGACGTGCGGTTCGTGCTCTGCGTTCCGCAGAACCGTCCCCGCGCGGGGCTCGTGATCTACGACGACGCGGTCCAGGACGCCGCCCAGGCGCGCGTCGATTTGGCGCTCTCGTTCGTCCACGCCGAGGGCATGGACGCGATCGGCGAGGTCGGCGATCCCGACCCCTACACGGCGACGATGGACGCCGTGCACGAGTACAACCCAGACGAGATCATCATCTCCACCTATCCGGTCACGCGCTCGGGTTGGCTGCGCCGCGACCTGCTCGACCGCGTGCGTGAAGCCTCGGGGCTGCCGGTGGAGCACATCGTCGCCGACATCGACACCGAGGGATTGCCGTTCAAGGTGACGCTCGCGGTCGCCAACCGCACGGCTTCCGGCGAGGAGCTGCTCGCTGCGCTCAAGGCCAAGGTCGATGCCCGAGGCGAGAGGCAGGAAGGGCGGCTGTTTTTCGTCGTCGTCCCCCAGGAGGGCGGTGAGGGCCATTCGGCCCGCCGGGCCAGGACGCGGCTGCGGCTGGTGCTCGATCGGCTGCACCACGCCGGGCTGTTCGCCGCCGGAATGATCGGCGACCCCGACCCCTACACCGCGATCATGAACGCGCTTCAGTACTTCCGCGTCGACGACATCGTGATCTCGACGTTCCCCGAGACCAAGTCCGGGTGGTTGCGGGCCGATTTGATCGAGCGCGTGCGTAACGCGAGCGGCAAGCCGGTCGAGCACGTGGTCCACGGCGACGTGGCGGCCGCCACGACCTGATCGAGGGCCTTCAGAAGCCGTCGCCACCACCTGATCGAGAACCTCTTGGAAGCCGCAGCCGTCACCCACGAAGAGCACCACGGACCGCCGCCGGCCCACCGTTCCTCGCGCGTCGAGCCGCCGGTGCTGGGGATGCTGCTTTTCATCATCTCCGAGGTGATGATCTTCGGGGCGTTCTTCACCGCCTACTTCTTCATCCGCATCGTCACCCACGACCCTTGGCCGGCCCACGGCACGAAGATCCCCGAGGCGGTGGCCGGGATCAACACCGCCATCCTGCTGTCCTCGTCGCTCACCATCCACTGGGCGCTGACCTCGATCAAGAACGGCAACCGCTTCGGCTTGAAGGCCGGCATGGTCTCGACCTTCCTGCTCGGACTGACGTTCCTGTTCGTGCAGATCAACGAGTACGTCCATCTCGGCTGGGCTCCCCACGACACGGCCCAGGCGACGATCTTCTACTCGCTCACCGGCCTGCACGGTGCGCACGTGTTCATCGGCCTGTGCGCACTCCTGATCGTCTCGATCCGGTCGTTCAAGGGGCACTACTCGCCCGAGCACCATCAGGGCATGGAGGTGCCCGGGATCTACTGGCACTTCGTGGACGCGATGTGGATCGTCGTGTTCACGGCGGTGTACGTCCTCTAGTGTCGCGAGCTAGAACTTCGGTGGCACAAAGAGGAGTCCCTGGCGGATGCTGCGCAAGGACGCAGGCGCCTTCGGTGGCACAAAGAGGGGCCCCTGGCGGATGCTGCGCAAGGACGCAGGCGCCGACGCGTAGCAGCGCTACGCGAGGCAACGAGCACGCAGCAGCCGGACGACTCGGGCGCGGCCCGGTCGTAGCGAGGCCGGATGCCGAGCGGGTCAGCGCCCGAGGCCGCCAGACGCCGCTCGACTGCCATCCAATTTCTGACTCGCGACACTAGTTCGCTTCCCCCAGTCTCCAACCTGTCCGGTCCGCTTGCCTCGGCTCCCAAACCCACTCCGGTCCGAGGCCGAGGCGTTCCAGACGCTGATCTACTTCGTCGTGGCGCTCGCGCTGATCGTGGGAATCGTCCTGGCGATCAGGGCGCTATAGCCGGCGCCCGGCGCGCGCTCGCGCTCGCGGGCCCCGCCGCTGGGTGCATGCGCAACCTCACACTTCACTCGGTCGGGCCCAGCTTTGTGAGTTTGCGCACGCATTTCACGCCGAACCTCACCCTGGCGCCCGAGCGGATGCGATTTGTGAGCTTTTGCACGTCGCGGCGGTGCGGCGCGCGCCGCCGCTCGGCCCTACTTCGCCGCGCTGGCTAAGAAGTTGACGAGCGCCGTGATCTCGTTCGGTTTGAGCTTCATTGAGAAGTTCGAGGGCATCACGCCCGCCGGATAGCCGGACGGGAGGAAGGCGTACGGTTTGACGATCGCCGTCTGGATGCATTTGGCGAGCGTCGCCCCACGGATCTTCTTCGATGCCGGCAGCGCGCAGTCACTGCGCAGGCGGGTGTCGAGGTTGGGCCCCACGGTCCCGGTGGTACCGGCGGCAGAGAGCGTATGACAGCTGCCGCAGCCGCCGATGCCGGTGAACACCTGCTTGCCGGCCGCCGGCGAGGTTCCCTGTACGGCGCCGGCCTGGGCCAGGGCGCCCGTGTCCTGGCCGGGGATCGCCGCCACCGCGCCGACGTAGGCCGCCACATCCTGAGCTTTCTGACCCTTGTAGAGCCTGGCCGGCATCACGCCCTGGCTGTTCGGATACTGAATCCAGTAGTCGACCAGCCCCTGGATCGAGGTGCTCTTTACGCCATCCGCCCGGTCCTGCCTGAAGGCATCGTCGAGGTTCGGACCGATAGCGCCGTTCGTCCCCGCGTGGCTGAGGGTGTGGCAAAAGCCGCACTTGGAGACGAACAGCTGCTTGCCGGTCACGACGTTCGTGACCGGATGTTTGAGCGTGCAGCCTGGAAGCACGACCGTCAGCATCGCGACGGGCAGGAGCGCCCCGAGCGCGCGGCGCAGGCGGAGCGTGCGTCGGGAGGCTCGTGCCATCGTGGGCGCGCACTCTATCCGAGCCCACACCGTCGCCGCGCCACGACAGCCGCTACGATGGCGCCGCATGCGCACCCGTCAGAGGTACCGGATGCGGGCCCCTTCGACGGGCCGCGAGGTCATCATCGAGGCCGAGCCGGACCGCATCTATCGGGACCGCGAGACGGGCGAGGAGCTAGAGGTCGTGGCGCAGCTCCTGCCGCTGGCGCCGACGGCGTCTGAGCTGCCCTGGGCGGTGGAGAATCTCCGCTTTTGCAACTGGTGCGACCAGCTGACACAAAAGGACTTGAACGACTGCCCGCACTGCGGCAGACGGATGGAGCCGCTCGAGCCCTGAGGATGCGCTCGAAGGTTTCACTGCTCGCCATGGCGGCGGCTGCCGCGGTGCTCGGCACCGGGATCTCGGGCTGCGGCGGTGGCGGCACGAGCACGACCAATACCTCGGGCGCGCCGTCGCTCACCGTGCCCACCGGCTCAGCCAACGCCCCCGCGACCACCGGCGCGGCTTCCACCACCACGACGACCACCACCACTTCGTCGGGAGGGACTTCGGCCTCGGGCAACAGTACCGCCGGTGGCTCGTCTACCACCGGCGGCACCGGCGGCACGGGCGCCACGGGCGCCACGGGTGCCACGGGCGCCGGCACGGCTCAGGGCGGGACCGGGGGCGCCACCACTGGCGGCACTACCGGTGGCGCGTCCCAGACCGGAGGCGGCACACAGGCTGGTGGCGGCACAACTGGCAACGCGGGCTCCAGCACGAACAGCGGCGGCGCCGGTCTCGGCCGCTAGCGAGCGCTCGGCGGGCGAGACACCCGGCGGCCCGACGCCCGGCGGCCCCACGCCCGGCAGCCCGCCCCACGCCCGGCAGCCCGCCCCACGCCCGGCAGCCCGCCCCACGCCCGGCAGCACGCCCCACGCCCGGGAGCCCGCCCCACGCCCGGCAGCCCACCCGACGCCCCGGGGCACGGTCCTCGACACCCGACGGTGGGCTACTACGGCGCGACCGGCGTGGTCAGCTCGGTGGCGCTGTACTCGGCCCTGGTGCCCGGATAGGCGCAGAGGTAGGCCTTCGCCTGGCCCACTGTCAGCACCGCATTCTGCTGCTTGCCGACCGACTTGCAGTTGAACATCCGGCTCTGGCGGTAGGAGTAGTACTTGGTCGCCAGGTTGTAGGACAGGATCGGGGCCCAGGTGGGGACGCTCAGCGCCAGCAGCTGTCCGGGGCGGACCGGGATGGGGCTGGCCAGCGGGAACTGCACCACGTAGCCCAGGTAAGGCTGGAGCTGCTCGAGCGGGCTTTGGGCCACGACCGTGAAGCGATTGTTCTTTTGCGGCTGGAGCACCGTCAGCTCAGCCGCACTGGCGCCGCCGAACTGGGCGTTCAGCTGGTTGATGTAGGCCTTCGCCGTATTCGCGTTGGTCGACAGCTGCCCCAGGCCGACGGTGAATGCAACGATCTGGCCGGGTTGCTTGACCGCCGTCGGATAGCCGGCCCCGTTGGTGATCGTCTGCAGCGCGGTGACCCTCGTCATCACGAAGGTGCAGTTCTTGGCCGCGACGCCGGCGGGACATACCGGCGAGTGGACGGGAACCGCGGTGCCGCCCAGCTGCACGGTCGCCCCAAGCGGGCTGCCCGGCGCGGGCTGGCTCGTCGTGACGGCCCAGCTCGTGGCCGCGGCCAGCGCCAGCAGCAGGCACGCACCAGCAGCGATCAGCACAGAACGCCTCATGTCCAGCATTCAACACGAACGGGTGGACACAGTTGCGGGTGATCAGGTTCGCGGCGCAGCCGCGGGACCCTTAATGGGAAACGGGTGCGCACATGTGCAGCAGGACGACTCGGGCGCCGCGCGCGAAGCGAGGCCGGATGCCGAGCGCGCGAGCGCCCGAGCCGGGAGTCGGCACATGTGCCGACCCCGCGACCGGCGCATGCGCCGGTCGCCTAAATCTTCGTGACGCTTACGGCCTTCGGTCCCTTGGGGCCGGCCTCCTCCTCGTAGGAGACCTTGGCGCCCTCAGCCAGCGAGCGGTAGCCATCGCCGGCGATGCCACTGAAGTGGACGAACAGGTCGCGCCCGCCGTCGTCCGGTGTGATGAAACCGAAGCCTTTGTCGTCGCTGAACCATTTCACGGTCCCGGTCGGCATGGGCAAGAAAGTATCAGGCGGGCGGGCGCGTCGTCATCGACCCCAGAACGTGGCCTTGCCTGGCCCCTGCTCCAGAAACGACGCCACCGCGCCCCGCAGATCCTCGGTGTCGAACAGGGCGCCTGCAACCTCGGGAATCCGGGCGTTGGCCAGCTCCACGCCGCCCTCCAAGTAGTCGCGGATGACCTGCTTGGTGGCGGCGTGGGCCCGCGTGGGACCGGCGGCCAGCTCGGCTGCCAGCTCGCGCGCCGCGCCGTCGAAGCCGTCGTCGGCCAGCACCAGGTTGACAACGTTCCAGCGCTCGAGCGTGGTGGCGTCGTAGGGGCGGCCTGTCATCACCAGCTGACGCGCCCTGCCGCTGCCGGCGCGCTCGGCCAGCCGCTGGGTGCCGCCCATGGCCGGGGTCAGACCGATGACTTTCTCCACCAGTCCGAACTGCGCTGAGCGCGCGGCGATGATCAGATCGCATGCCAGTGCCAGCTCGAACGCCCAGGTAAGGCACAACGCATGCGCGGCGAACACCGTCGGGCACGGCAGGCCATCGACGCGCCGGGCGAGCCCGACCAGGCGCTCGAACGTCGCCGCCGCAGCGGCGGCGCTCTCCTGGGCGGCGAACAGGGACACGTCGACGCCACCCGAGACCACTCGGCCCTCAGCGCGGAACAGGACGGCTCGCGCGGGCTGCGCCTCGAGCTCCGAGATCGCCTGCTCCAACTCGTGCTCCATCGCCTCGGTCAACAAGTTGAGCGGAGGCGAGTCAAATGCGATGACCGCCAGCTCCCCGTCGCGCTTCACCCGGAGCGTGGCGCTCATTTCAGCTCGGACGCGGCGGCGGCGATCTCGTCCTTGTCCCCCTCGGTCGGAGTCCAGGGCAGGCGTAGCGGATCGTCCTCGTAGCGGGGGATCACGTGGACGTGGAAGTGGAACACCGTCTGCCAGGCGGCGCGCCCGCAAGAGTTGAGCAGGTTGACGCCGTCGGCGCCGAGACGCTCCTTGACCCGCGCCGCAACGCGTTGCGCCGCCAGGACTACGGCCTGGAGGTCCTCGCCGCTGACCTCCAGCAGGTCCCTGGCGTGCGCGCGGGGGATCACCAGCGCGTGGCCCCGCGTGGCGGGGCTGAGGTCCATGAACGCGATCGTGCGCTCGTCCTCGGCGATGATCGTCGCGGGCACGTCGCCGGCGACGACCTTGCAGAAGATGCAATCCGGGTCGCTCACGACCGGGCAGCCTAGCGTCCCTCGCCCGCCAGCAGCTGGCGGGCGCGCTCTAGGGCCTCGGACGGCGTCTCGATCTCGTGCGCGAAGCTCGCCTCCTCGAGCTGCGCCAGCAGGCGGCCGATCTCGGGGCCAGGGCGGAGACCGAGCGCCCGCTGAAGCTCATCGCCGCGCACCGGCGGCCGCGGCGGATCGGACAGCCAGGCGAACGCCTCGTCCAGCAGCCGGCGGGCGAGCTCCAAGTGCTTGGCGATCGCCTCTCCGGCGCCGGCGCCGCGGGTCGCCAGCCGGTCTGCGACGCTCAGCACCGTGACGTCGACCTGCACCGGCGCGCAGGCGTGCAGGTAGCGGTAGATGGCCCGGCGCCCCAGGGGTACCTGATGCACCAGGAACCCAAGGCGCAGGTGATGTCGGGTGAGGGCGCCGACGTGCAGGGAGAGCCGCTCGCTGGCGCGCAGGCGCGCCAGCACGCCGCTGGCGAGCTCCGCCCCGACGGCGTCGTGGCCGATGAACGTGACGCGCCCCTCGGGCGTCACGGCGCGGGTGTGTGGCTTTGCGATGTCGTGCAACAGCGCGCCAAAGCGCAGCGCCTGGGCTCGGGTCAGCTCGTCGGCAAGCGGCTCTGACATGAACCGGGCGACATCCTGCGCCCGCTCTTCAAACACCGGTTCAGGGTCTCGCTCGAGCGCGATCGCCTCGGCCAAGACGGCGCGGGTGTGGTCGTGGACGTCTAGGTGGTGGTAGCGGCTCTGTTCGACGCCACGCAGCGTGTCGAGCTCCGGCAGCACGGTCGCCGTGGCGCCGATGGCGTCCATCAGATCGAGCGCCTCGAGCGCCATCGGCGCGCTCAGCGTGCGCTTGAACTCGGCGAAGATCCGCTCCGGCGCCACGCGAGCCAGACCCCCGGCGCTCCTCGCGGCCTCCGCTTCGGTATCGCGCTCGGCGGTGAAGCCCAGCTCGCCGTGGAGGCGCGCCAGGCGCAGCGTCCGCAGCGGGTCGCGCTCGAACGCATCGGCCGAGACCATGCGCAGGCGCCGGGTCTCGAGGTCGCCGAGCCCCCCAAAGGGATCGACCGGCGAACCGCCGCCGAGCGGCTCGGCGATGGCGTTGACCGTGAAGTCGCGGCGGGCCAGGTCTGATTCGATCGAGCCGCCCTCGAGCGGCAGCAGATCGATCTGCCAGGTGCGCTCATGCGCCACCACGCGCCAGACCCCGAACGACTCCGAGAGCGCGAAGGCGTGCCCGCCGGCACGGCGCGCCAGCGCCCGCGCGCATGGCTCGGGATCGCCGGCAAGCGCGACGTCGAAGTCGCTCGTCGGCCGCCCGAGCAGCCGATCGCGCAATGCGCCGCCAACCAGCCAGGCGTCGTGCTCGACAATCCCCGCCAGCACGCCGAGCGCCTCCATCAGACGCCTTGCCCGTCGTGGTGATACTCGCGCGGCACGCGGCTCGAAAGCCCGCATACGATCTCGTAGTTGATCGTGCCGATGCGCCGCGCGAGATCCTCGGCGGTCTGCCGCGCGCCGCCGTCCGAGCCGATCAGCGTGGCCGGGTCGCCGGTTCGAATCTGGGGCTCCGGCCCCACGTCGAGCGTGATGTTGTCCATGCTCACGGCGCCCACCAGCGGGTAGCGCGCGCCGCGCACCAGCACCTCGCAGTTGTCCGTGAACGCCCGCCTGATGCCGTCCGCGTAGCCGATCGGCAGCGTGGCGATACACGTCTCGCGCGCGGCGATGAACCGCCGGCCATAGCCGGCACTATCCCCCCGGCGGGCGCGCTTCAGCGCCGCGATGTAGGAGCGCAGGCCCAGCGCCGGCTCGAGCCCCCGCGCGAACGGGTCCTGGTTCGTGGGGTCGCAGCCATAGATCGCGATGCCGCAGCGGACGAGGTCGAAATGGCTCCGCGGTGCGAAAAGCGTGGCAGCGCTGTTGGCGGCGTGAACGACAATCCCTGGATGGCGCTCTCGCAACCGGGCGGCGAACGGCTCGAACGCGGCCAGCTGCGCGGCCACGAACTCCTGGTCCTCATCGGCCGTGGCGAAGTGGGTCATGGCGCCGGCCAGCTCTAGCGCGCGCTCCGACGCCACCCGCTCGGCGACCGCCAGGCCGACCTTGGGATCGCGCGTCCCCAGGCGGCCCATGCCACTGTCGAGCTTGACGTGGACCCGGATCGGCGTCTTCTCCGGCGAGCAGAGCGCGAGCAGCCGCTCCAGGAAGCGCTCGTCCCAGGCGACCACATCTGCTCGCGCCGCGAGCGCCGTGGGCAGTTCCTCGGCGCTCAGCGCCCCCATCACCAGGACGCGCTCGGCAATGCCCGCCTCCCGCAGCTCGGCGGCCTCCTGCGCGGTGGCCACCGCCAGCCACCGGGCTCCGCCCCGCAGCGCCGCGCGGGCCGCCGGGACCGCCCCGTGCCCGTAGCCGTCAGCCTTGACCACCGCGCAGAGCTCGGTGGATGGCGCCAGCGAGCTGCGCAGCAGCGCCACGTTCCGCTCGATCGCCGCCAGGTTGACATCCACCACGGCGCGCAGCGCCACCGCCTCAGTCCTCCGGGTCGCGGAGCGCGGCCGGTAGCCGCCCGATCACATCGGAGGCGATCACGCCCTCGGAGCCGATCTGGCGGGCGGCCAGCTGTCCGGCCCGGGCGTGCACGTAAACCGCTGCGCAGGCCGCGTGGAATGGGTCCATGCCCTTGGCCAGCAGGGCGCCGGTCACTCCCGAGAGCACGTCGCCGGTGCCGGCCGTGGCCAGCGCCGCGGCGCCGCCGCGGCTCACCGCCACCCGCCCGCCGGGATGTGCGACGAGGGTGTCATCGCCCTTGAGCACGAGCACCGCCTGTGCGCTGCTCGCCGCCTGGCGCGCGCTCTCGAGTCGTTTCGCCGAGACGGCACCGCTGTCGCTGTCAAGCAGCCGCGCCAGCTCGCCCGCGTGGGGGGTGAGCACCGTCGGCTGCTCGCGCCGGGCCAGCGAGGGCAGTGCGCCGGCGTGGGCGTTGAGCCCGTCTGCGTCGAGCAGCAGCGGTAGCGGCGCGCTCGACGCCAGCTGGCGTGCAGCCTCGAGCGTCCGCTCCTCGCGTCCCAGACCGGGCCCCAGCACGAGCGCGTTCGCGCGCTCCAGCCGTGCGCTCGCCGCCTCAATCGACGCGGGCGTCAGCGAGCCACCCTCGTCTGGCAGCGGCGCCGTCATGACCTCCAACAGGCGCGCCTCGAAGATCGGGTTCAGCGAACGGGGAACCAGCGCCGTGACATATCCCGCGCCGGCCCGCATCGCCGATTCGCAGGCCAGGCAGGGGGCACCGGTGAGCCCGGTCGAGCCGCCGACGACCAACACGCTGCCTGCCGCGAACTTAGTCGATTCGCGGCCGCGGCGGGGAATCGCTTCCACCACACTGGGCCTGATCAGCCCGATCTGGGGGTCTGATGGGCCGTCGGCGGGGATCCCGATCTGGACGACCCTGACCTCGCCGGCGTGCACCTTGCCGGGGGCGATCCACAGGCCGGGCTTGGCCGCGTGAAACGTGGCCGTAGCGGATGCCCTGACCGCCACGCCCTCGACCTCGCCGGTTGAGCCGTTGACGCCGCTGGGAACGTCGCAGGCCACCACCACGGGGCGTTCGGCGGCGGCGCCTTCGGTGGCCGCGTTGATGGCCCCGATCGCTCCCGCCGCGGGCTGGCGCGGCTCGCCGGAGAACCCGGTGCCGAGGATCGCATCGACGATCGCCGCGGCGCCTTCGAGCGCGGCGGGCGAGAACTCCTGGGCAGCGTCGCCCGGCAGCCGCTCGAGGTTGTGCGCGGGATCGCCGCGCAGTTCGCCCGGGTCCGACAGGGTGAGCACGCGCACCTCACGGCCCTGTTCCCGCAGCAGACGCGCGGCGACGAGGCCGTCGCCGCCGTTGTTGCCCGTGCCGCACACGACCGCGATCGGGCCGGACGGGCAACGCTGGGCCACGAGCGCCGCGAGCCCGCCCCCCGCGCGCTCCATGAGCTCCATGCTGGCGACACCACGCTCGGAAATGGCCCACTCGTCGAGCGCTCGCTGCTCGGCGGCATCCGGCAGCGGCTCCAGCCAGTCTTCAAGTGTCGTCCGCATCGCGGACCTCAGGTTATCCAGGCATGCCCCGGCGACCGCGACCTAACCCCGACGGTGGGTCATCTCTGAAATGCGCGCTCGCTCCAGCGCTCCTCGATCCGGGCAAAGCGCCAGACGAGCAGGGCGATCACCCATGTGAGCACGAACATGGCGACGATCACGTAACCAAGCGTGTTGATGTTGATTTGAGAGACCCAGCCCCAGAAGCCGCCCTTGAGGCTCAGCCGGCTGGCCACGAGACCCAGGAGCTCGACCGTCCCGATGATCAGCGCGATCGCCACCGAGAGCCCGGTGATCGTCAGGTTGTAATAGACCTTGCGGACCGGCTTGGAGAATGCCCAGCCGTAGGCGAAGTTCATGAACGAGCCGTCGATCGTGTCGAGGAGCGACATGCCCGCGGCGAACAGGATCGGCAGGCACAGGATGGCGTAGAACGGCAGCCCGGCGCCGGCGGCGCCCGCGGCGAGGAACAGCAGCGCCACCTCGGTCGCGGTGTCGAAGCCGAGCCCGAACAGCACCCCGATCGGATACATCTGCCAGGGGTTCGTGACGGTCCTCGTGAAGCGCCCGTAGAAGCGGTTCATCAGACCGCGCGTGTTCAGCTGATGCTCCAGCTCGGCCTCGTTGTATTCACCCCGACGCATGTTGCGGAACACACGCAGGATCCCGATCAGGATCGCCACGTTGAGCGCCGCGATCACGTACAGAAAGCCGCCGGAGACCCCGGTCCCGATCAGGCTCGTGATTTCGTGCAGGCTCGAGTGCTCGCTGCGTACCGGGCCGCTGAGCGCGCGCAGGCCGGCGGCGAACAGCAGTGCCAGCACAAATACGATCGTCGAGTGCCCCAGCGAGAAGAAGAAGCCGACGCTGAGCGGCCGCTTGCGCTCGGCCATCAGCTTGCGCGTCGTGTTGTCGATCGCCGAGATGTGGTCGGCGTCGAACGCGTGCCGCAGACCCAGCGTGTAGGCGGTGAGCCCCAGCCCAACCGTGAACGCTCCCGAGGAGCCCACCCGGTAGTGGTGAGGCACGACGACCGCGATCAGGATGAAGAACCCGATCGCATGCAACCCGATCACGACCGCCGCCATGAACGAGATCGTGCGCCATTCCCGACCCGTCAACGATCCACCGACGCGATGCGGCGGCGCCGACTTACGCGTGCTCACCGTGCACCCTAGGAGAGTTGGATTTCCGCGACGGCCCCCTCGGGCACCATCACGGTCCCAGCATCTGTGGCGGCGTCCTTCCAGATCACGTACTCGCCCGCCGGCAGGCTGCCGAAGATCGCGCTCAGCACCGGTCCGGCCTGCGTACCGCGCTCATGAACGCCGGTGTGGACTCGATGTCCGATCTCGTCTCTGGGGCTGATCTCGATCTCGCGGCCGCGGTAGCGGTCGTGGGGGTAGATCACCAACGCTCCCCTTCCTTCACCGATGTCAAGTGCGACGCTCGCGCTTTGCTGCCAGCTCGGACGACTGTCAGTGGCCGCCGTCGTGCCGTTCGCGGTGGTCATCACGACACCATCGACAGCGGCGCCGTGTTGTAGCCGCTCTGCGGGGTGCCGAGATACGGAAACTGCGACAGATAGCTCGTGTCGGCCGAGGTCAGCCCGTCGGTCAGCAGCGAGGCTGCCGCGTCAGGCGTATAGCTCTTGTCGACGAGCGGATAGGTCGCGCCCGCGATCGCGCGCAGCTCAACCGAGACGACGTCATCGAACACCCGTCGTCCATTCGGGAAGCCGGCGAGATCGCCGCCGATCACCCCGAGCGGATTGGGATCGCTTGACGGCGGGATCGAGAGGTTCAGACGCAGCTCATCGGCGTAGGTACTGCCGGTGTAGTTCTGGAACCCTGGGACGATCCCTGAAGGAAGCCCGGTCAGCAGAATCGCCACAAGATCAGCACGAGCAGCGGTCAACTTCGCGAGGTTGGGAAACACTCCCGGGTACAACACCGGGAGCAGGCCAGCCAGCTCCGGATGCTGAACGTAGGAGAGGAATTGACGGTCGCTGGCGGGCGTGAGCGAGTTCCACAGGTCCTTCTTGCCCACCGGGACGATCACCTCGTTGAACAGCGGGTTCCCGAGCCTGGACACCTGCACCGGGGGGCCAAACCCTCCCACGACGCCGCCCGGCTCGCGGATCGACGCCTTCGAGCGGCTCGCGGCCGCCCACACGCCGATCACCGCATCGCGGCGTCGCGAGTCCTGCCAGCCGGAGGAGCGCACCAGGTCGTCCTTCGGTACCCGAAGCGCGATCGAGTGCACGCCGAACTCATTGGTGGAGTTCACGCCGGGCGCCGCCGCCATTGCCGCGATGTGCAGATTCTGGAACGGCCGCAGGTCGCCGAGGTCGAAAATCGCCCCCAGGTCCACGTAGAAGCCCTCCAGTCGCTGTCCGGCGAACACCGTCCGTCCACCTCTCAGCGCGTGCACCGCCTCGCCGGCCAGCGCCACATAGTTGGGCGTCGAGGCCGGCCCGATGTTGCACGGCGGGCAGGCTAGGTTGCTCGCCAGCACCTCTGACCCCCGACGGGAGCTCCGGGTCACCGAATAGAACTGCTTGCGGTTCCAGTTTGGGCTGGAGATCGACTCGATCGGCCCGGTGTTGTAGAGAAACGTGTTCGGATTGCCCACCACCGTCTGGAAGTTGAATTCGTAGGTGATGTCCGGCTCCCCGTCGCCGTCGTTGTCGACGTAGATGTAATACACCACGTCGTCGGCGAACTCGAAGAAGTTCGGGCCGCCGAATGGCGCTTCGAACGGCAGGAAGTTGGCGATCAGGGTGACCGTGTCCGGTTGGTCGGGCGAGACGAATGCATAGGTGTCGGTGTTGTCTGCGACCGGGTCCTTACTGGTCGCCGGTGCCTCACGATGAGAGGACATGTCAAAGCCTCCGAGTCGGTTCTGAGAAGAGAAAAGCTGCTTGCAGCCGGCCGCCGGCTGGCTTATTTCGCGGCGCGAGCGATCTGGGCGGCGAGCTTGTGATCGTGGATCGTCCGTTCATGCTTACCTGACATGACGGTGATCTTGCCGTTGCGTGGATCGCCGATCCAGGCAACGATCGGATGCGAATGGGCGGCGTGGCGCTTGGCGTCGGCTTCGCCGACGTCGAGCACTCCGATCATGGTCATGCCGGCGGCAGCGCCCGCGGAGTTCTTGACGAATACACGCCTGGTTAGGTCACTCATGATGCCCCTCCTGTATGCGTTTCCCCGAGCGACCGGTCAGCAGTCCCTCATTCGGCTCCCGCGACAAGTTGGTTGTGCGAGGCCGGACACTCGACTCTTTCAACCCTCTATACGCACCGCCCGCGCGGGCGGATCACTCGGGCGGTCGATGCCGGCCTCGAAACGGCTGTCGAGCTCGTGAGCTCCCGTCAGGCGGCTGTCACTCGACGGTGACTGTCTTCGCCAGGTTGCGCGGCTGGTCGATGTTCAGCCCGCGCAGGCGGGCGATGTAGTAGGCGAGCAGCTGGAGCGGGATCACCGCCAGCACGGGCGCGAGCATCCAGTCGATGCGTGGAACGCGGATCACCTTGTCGGCTGCCTGCACGATCAGCTCGTCGCCCTCGGTCGCCACGGCGATCGCGTAGGCGCCCCGCGCGCGCACCTCCTGGACGTTGGAGAGCACCTTCTGGAGGACCGGCGACTCGGTCGCCACCACGACGACGGGGGTGCGCTTGTCGAGCAGCGCGATCGGCCCGTGCTTCATCTCCCCCGCCGCGTAGGCGTCGGTGGCGATGTAGGAGATCTCCTTGAGCTTGAGCGCTCCCTCGAGCGCCACAGGCAGCCCCACGTGACGTCCAAGGTAGAGGAAGAAGTCGGCTCCGTACTGGAGCCTCGCGATCCGCTCGATCTCCGCCGGGCAGGTCTCGAGCAGCTCTGCGATGGCGTGCGGGAGGCGCCGCAGCTCGGAGATCTTGTCTCGGAGCTCCTGGCGGGACAGCGTGCCCCGGAGCTCGGCGAGGCGCAGCGCCAGCAGGTACATGACGACCAGCTGGGCGACGAACGTCTTCGAGGCGGCGACGCCGATCTCCAGGCCGGCGCGCGTGTAGAGGACGCCGTCGGCCTCCCGCGTGGCCTGCGAGCCCATGATGTTCGTCACCGCCAGCACGCGCGCGCCGCGCTCGCGCGCCGTTCGCATCGCCGCCAGCGTGTCGGCGGTCTCGCCCGACTGCGAGATGCCGATCATCAGATCTTCGGGTCCGATGACCGGATTGCGGTAGCGGTACTCGGAGGCGATGTCGACCTCGACCGGCACGCGCGACCATTGCTCGATCGCATAGCGCCCGATCAGCGCGGCGTGGTAGGCAGTCCCGCAGGCGGCGATCACCACCTTGCGCGCGCGCCGCAGCAGCTCGTCGTCGATCGCGCCGAGCTCGCCCAGGTCGATGCCCTCGGCTGGGGCGACGCGCTCGCCGAGCGTCTCGGCGACCGCGTCGGCCTGCTCATGGATCTCCTTGAGCATGAACGTCTCATAGCCCTGCTTCTCGGCCGTTTCCGCGTCCCAGTCGATCTCCACAACCTCGCGCTCCAGCGGCTGGCCGTCGGCGCTGAAGAACTCCACGTCGTCGGGCGTGAGAACGACGAGCTCGTCGTCGCCGACGTACTGGATGCGCCGGGTCTGGCGCAGGAACGCCGGGATCGCCGAGCCGATGAACTGCTCGCCGTCCCCGCGGCCCACGATCAGCGGGCACTCCTTCCGCGCCCCAACCAGGACGCCGGGCTCGTCGGCGCTCATCGCCACGAACGCGTAGTGCCCCCGGAGATCCCCGTAGGCGGCCCGAACGGCCTCCACCAGGCTCCGCCGCGCGCAGTGATAGGAGATCAGGTGGGCGATCACCTCGGCGTCGGTCTCGGAGGTGAACACGGCGCCCATGTCGGCAAGCCGCTCTTTGAGCGATATGTAGTTCTCGACGATGCCGTTGACCACGATGTGCACACGGTCGGCGGTGTCGAAATGCGGATGGGCGTTGGCTTCGCTCACGCGGCCGTGGGTCGCCCAGCGGGTGTGACCGATGCCAGTCCCGGTGTGCTCGTCGCGGGGCGGCGGCTCGGCCAGCGCGACGGCGCCCGGCACCGAGCGCTCGTCGATCGCCGCGCGCAGCGCGCTCAGGTTTCCGACCGCCCGGACGGCGTCGATCCGGTCCCCGTCGAGGACCGAGATGCCCGCGCTGTCATAGCCGCGATACTCGAGCTTCTGCAGGCCCTCGAGCAGCAGCGAGCGCACCTTCCCTGGCCCCACGTAGCCCACGATCCCGCACATGCCGGACGAGAGTACTAGGCGCGAGCACCGTACTGCGCCATCAGGACAAACTCTGCTCGACGAGCTTTGCCAGTCGTCCGCAGACCGCATCCGTCTCGCTGTCGCTGGGCGCCTCAACCATCACCCGGATCAGCGGCTCGGTGCCCGAGGCCCGCACCAGCACCCGTCCCCTCCCGGCCAGGGCCGCGTGCTCGCGATCGATCGCTTCCTTGACCGCCACGGCCTCGAGTGCTGCCCGAAGCGCCCGCCGGTCGCCCGCCCGGATGTTGACCAATCGCTGGGGTAGCTTGTGCATCGCGTCGCGCTGGCGCAGGTCTCGCTCGCCGAGCGCCTCGAGCGTCAAGAGCGCGCTGGCGATGCCGTCACCCGAGGGCCCGAAGCCAAGGTCAATGATGTGACCGGACTGCTCGCCGCCCAGCGCCCACTGGCGGCGGCGAAGCTCGTCCAACACGTAGCGGTCGCCGACGACGGTCGTCGCCACCTCGATGCTCGCCGCGGCCATCGCAGTATGAAACCCGTAGTTGGTCATGACCGTCACCACGACGCCGTTGCCGGGGAGCGCCCCACGGTCACGCAGGTGCACGGCCGCCAGCGCGATCAGCTCGTCGCCGTCGACGATGAGACCGTCGGTATCCACGGCGAGCACCCGGTCGCCGTCGCCGTCGAACGCGAACGCGACGTCGTAGCGGCCCTGGTCAGCGTGCCTGAGCACATTTTCCAGATGGGTGGAGCCGCACCCATGGTTGATGTTCAGCCCGTCCGGGACGTCGGCGAGGACCTCCACCTCGGCTCCCAGGCGGCGAAAGATCTCGGGCCCGGCGCGAAAGGTGGCGCCGTTGGCGCAGTCCAGCAGGATGCGGCGTCCGCTCAGGTCGAGCTCGGCGAAGCGGACCTGGAGCTCGCGCAGGTAGTCCTCGAGCGCTCCCTCGAAGCGCCGCACGCGGCCGATCGTTCCGGCCGGCGCAGGCGGGTTCTCGAGCTCGGCCTCGATCTGGTGCTCGGTGTCGTCGTGCAGCTTGAAGCCGTCCGACCCGAACAGCTTGATCCCGTTGTCCTCGTAGGAATTGTGAGAGGCAGAGATGACTGCCGCCATCTGGAACCCGTGGCGGCGCAGCAGCAGCGGCGCCGCGGGCGTCGGCAGCACGCCGGCGATCAGCGCGTCGCCGCCGGAGGCGGTGACTCCGGCCGCAATCGCCGCTTCCAGCATTTCGCCTGACTCGCGCGTGTCGCGCACGATCAGCACTTGCGGCCGCTCGGCCTCGATGTGAGTTACGGCCGCCCGGGCCAAGCCGAGCGCCAGGTCCGGCGTAAGAAAGTCCCCGGCGCGCCCACGGACGCCATCCGTGCCAAACAGCTCGCGCGGCATGCGAAGGCTCCCTAGCGCTTGGAGAACTGCGGGCGCTTGCGCGCCTTCTTGAGTCCGGCTTTCTTGCGCTCCTTGACCCGCGGGTCCCGTGTCAGGAAGCCTCTGCGCTTGAGCTCTCCTCGCAGGTTGGGGTCGGCGACGATCAGCGCACGCGAGATGCCGTGGCGGAGCGCCTCCGCCTGCGCCGCCACGCCGCCGCCGTGCATCCGCGCGACCACGTCCATGCGGGCGTCATAGCCCACGGTCTCGAGCGGCTGACGGATCACGCGACGCAGCGTCTCACGCGGGAAGTAGCGATCGAGCGGCTTATCGTTGATCGCATAGGTCCCGGCACCGGGCTTGAGGATCACTCGCGCGACGGCGGTCTTGCGCTTACCGGTCGCCGTGTAGCGCGCCCCCGCGCCCAGATCGATCGCGGCGTCGGCGATCGGCTGGGTCTCCTCCTGATCGCGCTGCTCGCGCTCCCGCGCGGCGCGGGCTTCGGCTTCGGCCTCGGCGGCGGCGCGAGCCTCGGCGTCGAGGAACTCGTCGCCCTCGGGCACGATGTCGGGGATCAGATCGGCACCGGGTATCTCGGGCCGCTGGCGAGGCGCCAGCTCGACGTCCTCCGGCTGCGCCCCTGGGGGTGCTGCGGCCGCTGCGGGCGCCTCGGGCTCGGCAGCGGCAGGCTCCGCGGGCTCGGCTGCGGGCGCCTCGGGCTCGGCCGCGGCAGGCTCCGCGGGCTCGGCTGCAGCGGGCTCCTGGGGTTCGGCCGCAGCGGGCGCCTCGGGCTCGGCCGCGGGCTCCGCGGGCTCGGCCGTGGGCGCCTCGGGCTCGGCCCCGGGCTCGGCCGCAGCGGGCTCCTCGGCTGACTCAGGAGACTGACCCGCGTCCGCAGCTACTTGCGGCCGTTCGGGCTCCGGAGGCGTGTCGGGCTCCGAGCGCCTGGGCTCAGAGTCCGGCGAAGTGTCCGAAGGTTCGGGTTCGGGCGGGGTCTCCGGAATTTCGTCGCTCACTCGATCTCCATCGGTTGTGGCTGCTGGGCTGCGTGCGGGTGATCGGGTCCGGCGTAGATCTTGAGCTTAGTCAGCTGCTTGCGCGCCAGCCGGTTGCGGGGCAGCATGCCCTTGACCGCGAGGCGCAGGACCTCTTCGGGACGGCGCTCGAGCATCTGCTCAAGCGTCCGCGAACGCAGCGCTCCCGGATAACCTGAATGGCGGTAGTAGCGCTTGTCGCGCAGCTTGTTGCCTGACACAGAGATCTTCTCCGCATTGACCACGACGACGAAGTCGCCGGTGTCAACGTGCGGCGTGTAGGTTGGCTTGCGCTTACCGCGCAGCGCATCGGCGATCTGGGTCGCGAGCCTTCCGAGCGTCTGCCCGGTGGCGTCGACGAGCAGCCAGTCGCGCTGGCGGTCGGCTGGTGTCGCTACGTAGGTCTTCATAGCACGCACAAGCCGCGCCGAAGGGCGCGGCCCGGCCGGTGATGATAGGCGACGGGGAGTCCGTACGCTGGCGTCATGACCATTTCGGTCCGCATTCGCCGCCTGGGATTCCAGGTCGCTCACCGCCTGTTGCGCCTGTGGTGGCTGATCCGCCGACCGGCGATGTACGGCGTCAAGTGCGTGCTCACCGACGGAGACAAGGTTCTGCTTGTCCGGCATAGCTACGGCCGTTCCGAGTGGGATCTGCCCGGAGGCGGTATCAAGCGACGCGAGCGACCGCTCGACGCCGCTCGGCGGGAGATGGAGGAGGAGCTGGGCATCCAGACCGACGGCTGGCATTCGCTCGGCGAGGCCTGGGCCACGATCTACCACCGCCGGGACACGCTCTACTGCTTTCGGGCGGAGGTGAGCTCGCCGGAGCTCTCGGTCGACCGCGCGGAGCTGGCGGATGCACGTTGGTTCCCGCGCGGCGACCTGCCCCCGGATCTTGGCAAGTACGTGCGGCGCCTCCTGGCTCGGGTCCCCGACCCCAGCGCCCCCGCCAGCGCTACCTGAGCCTCAGCGGCCCTCTTCACCCGCCAGCTCGAGGAACGCCCTGGCCGGAGCGGAAAGGAGCCCCTCGCGGTGAATCAGCCCGATGCGGCGTGTGATCGGTGGCCGAGCGGCCCGCATCACCGCTCCCCGGCGCTGCGCCTCGCGCGCCAGCGGCGCCGGCAGCAGCGCCGCGCCGGCCCCCGCCAGCACGAGCGGAACGATCGCCTCGCGGGCCGCGATCTCGACCGCTATCTGCGGGGTCACGCCAACGGCCGCCAAGGCCTGCTCGAGCAGCGTTCTGGTTGAGGTGCCCTTCGGGCTGACAACCAGCGGCATCTGGGCGAGCTCCCTGGCTCTGAGCGGGCGCTGATTTGCGGCCGGGAGATGCTCGTCTGCGGGCCCGGGCGGAAGCACGAACAGCAGCTCCTGATCACCGAGGGGGTGAGCCTGCAGGGCACCGGAAGCCAGCGGTAGATCGGTTGCCCCCAGCTCACACGCTCCTTCCTGCAGCATCGCGCTCACCCCGTCGGGGCTTTCCGGCTCATGCACTTGCACCTCCACGCCCGGATAGCGCTCGCGAAAGCGGCCGATCAACCCCGCCACCGGGTCGACCGCGAGCGTTGACAGCGCTGCCAGCTCGAGTCTTCCGCCCCGCAGCTCGGCCACTCCGGAGACCGCCGCTCGGATGTCGTCCATAGCTCTGAGCGCCTGACGCGCCGGGCCCACGAGCTGGCGACCGGCGACGGACAGCCGCATCCCCCGCCCCAGGCGGTGAAACAGCTCGGCACCCAGCTCTCCCTCGAACGCCCGGAGCGTCTGTGACAGCGAGGGCTGCGTGACGTGCAGACGACCGGCGGCCCGCGTCACGCTGCCTTCCTCGACGACCGCCAGGAAATAGCGCAGCCGCCGCTCATCCATAGAAGATGTCTAACGATCTCATAAAGTACCTATCTTTGACCTATCGATCGTACCGCGCTGAAATGGGGGTCGTGAACCGCCTGCGCGCCCAGACGACGATGTTCAGGAGAGACGCTTCGGGGCGCTCGCGCGGACATTCGCTGATGAGCGACTCGCTGTTGCGCTCGCTGCTGCGCGAGCCCCGACGGCCGACGGCGATTCGCGAGAGCCCCCGCGCCCCGTGGTTCGTCGTGGGCACCGTGTGCATCGGGGCGTTCATGGGCCAACTTGACGCCAGCATCGTCACGCTCGCCCTACCCCGACTGGGAAGTGACCTGCATGCAAGCATCGGCGCCGTCGAATGGGTTGCGCTCGCCTACCTCCTGGTCCTGATCGCGACCGTGGCCACCGTCGGCCACTTCGCCGACGCCTTCGGGCGCAAGCTGCTTTACACATACGGCTTCGGGGTGTTCACCGCGGCCTCGGTCGTCTGCGGACTGGCCCCCTCGCTGCCGGTGCTCATCGGGGCACGCATGCTTCAGGCACTCGGGGCCGCGATGCTCCAGGCCAACAGCGTCGCCCTGATCGCGGAAGCCCTACCCCCCGAGCTGCTGGCTCGCGGGATCGGCGTGCAGGGGGCGGCTCAGGCGCTGGGGCTCGCGCTCGGGCCGGCGATGGGCGGCCTGCTGATAGCGCTGGGCGGCTGGCGGTTGATCTTCCTCGTGAATCTTCCGGCCGGCGTTGTGGGACTCACCCTCGGATGCCTGCTGCTGCCTCGCAGCCGCTCGCGTCGGCAGATAGGGCGCGGCGATCCGCTGGGAGCAGTGCTGCTGGCGCTCGCCGCGGGAGGCCCGCTCGCCTACCTGTCGCTGGCCAGCCGCACGGGCTACGGGAACGGCCCCCTGCTTGCGTCGCTGGCCGCCGGTCTGGCGGCGGCTGTGGCCTTCGTCTGGCACGAGCGCCGCTCGTCGGCCCCGCTGATCGAGCTCTCGATGCTCCGTCGCCCGGCGCTCTCGATCGGGTTGGGGAGCGGGCTGATCTCGTACCTGATTCTGTTCGGGTCGCTGTTCGTTGTCCCGTACTTCCTGGACGCGCGACATGTCGGGTCGGCGGTGGCGGGCATCGAGCTCGCGGTGCTGCCGGTGGCCATCGGGATCACGGCGCCGATCGCGGGGCGCTTTGCGAGGCGCCTGGGGACGCGGGCATTGACCTCCGCCGGCATTCTCCTGGCCGGTGGCGGGCTGCTGCTCGTCGGCGCGGTGCACGGCACAGCCGGTCTGCTGGCCGGGCTGGCGCTCGCGGGAATCGGCCTGGGGGCGTTCACCCCAGCCAACAACGCCTCGATCATGGGCTCCGCTCCCCGTGGACACACCGGACTGGTGGGTGGTCTGCTGAACATGACCCGCGGCGCGGGAACTGCGCTTGGCGTCGCCGTCGCCGGGGCGCTCTACACGGCCGCGGTAGCAAGCACCGACAGCGCCTCCGACGGCCTGACGCTGGCTATGGCCGTGCTGGGCAGCCTGGGAGTGGCGGTCGGCGTGGGGCTGCGCTTCGCGCGGCCATAGCAACCGCCCCTCGGCGAGCGACCGCCGGCGCCAAGGGCGGCGGCCATAATCGGAGTACGCCGCCCGGCGGAGCCCCGCCCTCACTCCCACTCGATCGTCCCGGGCGGCTTGCTGGTGATGTCCAGCACCACGCGCCCCACGGGACGGATCTCGGAGATCATGCGGGAGGCGATCCGCTCCAGCAGGTCGTACGGAAGCCGGGCCCAGTCGGCGGTCATCGCGTCGTCTGACGTGACGGCGCGGATCACGATCACGTTGCCGTAGGTCCGCGTGTCGCCCTGGACGCCGACGGTACGGACGTCTGGGAGCACGCAGAACGACTGCCACAGCTCACGGTAGAGGCCGGCCTTGCGGATCTCGTCCTGAAGGATGGCGTCCGCTTCTCGCAGTACCTCGAGCCGCTCGCGGGTGGCCTCGCCGCCCACGATCCGGATGGCCAGACCCGGACCGGGGAACGGCTGGCGCCAGACGAGCCGCTCGGGCAGGCCGAGCTCTGCACCCACCGCGCGCACCTCGTCCTTGAAGAGGGCCCGCAGCGGCTCCACAAGCTCCAGCTGGAGATCCTCCGGCAACCCGCCGACGTTGTGATGGGACTTGATCGTCGCCGCGCCGGCGCCGCCGCCGGATTCGATCACGTCCGAGTAGAGCGTCCCCTGCACCAGGAACTGGACGTCCGGGAGCTTGGCAGCCTCCTCCTCGAATACGCGGATGAACTCCGCGCCGATCCGCTTGCGCTTCTCCTCGGGATCGGTGACTCCGCTCAGCTGCGCCAGAAACCGCTCCGAGCCCTCGACCGCCACCAGCGGCACCTTGAAGTGGTCCCGGAAGGCGGCGATCACCTGCTCGCCCTCGTTCTTGCGCATCAGGCCATGGTCGACGAACACGCACGTCAGCTTTTCGCCGATCGCGCGGTGCACGAGCAGCGCGGCGACGCTCGAGTCAACCCCGCCCGACAGTCCGCAGATCGCACGGCCATTGCCGACCTGCGAGCGGATCCGCTCGATCTGCTCGTCGATCACGGAACGGGCGCTCCAGGTGCGCTCGCAATTGCAGATGTCCTCGAGGAAGTTCTCGAGCACCTGCTGCCCGTAGGGGGTGTGGACGACCTCCGGATGGAATTGGATCCCGAACACAAGGCGCTCCGTCGACTCGAATGCAGCGACCGGCGAGGCCGTCGAAGAGGCGAGCCCCGCAAACCCAGGCGGCGGCGAGAACACGGTGTCCCGGTGCGACATCCAGCAGGTCTGCTCGGGCGGGGTTCCGGCGAGCAGTCGCCCCGGCTCGGCGACTGTCAGCTCCGAGCGCCCGAACTCGCCCACCTCGGCTCCCTCGACGCGGCCGCCGAGCTCCTTCGCCAGCAACTGCATGCCGTAGCAGATGCCGAGTACCGGCACGCCAAGGTCGAGTAGCTCGCGCTCGAGCGGCGGCGCCCCCTCGGCGTACACCGATGCCGGGCCGCCGGAGAGGATCACGCCCTTGGGATTTCGCCTCGCGACCTCGGCGGCGCCGGCGTGGTAGGGCAAGAGTTCGGAGAAGACGCCGCACTCGCGCACCCGCCGCGCAATCAGCTGCGAGTATTGGCCGCCGTAATCAACGACCACTACTTCGTCGACCGACTGAGCGTCATCCGCTCGGGCTTGCGGCCCGCTCCGCATCCGGCCTCGCTTGGTCGGACCGCGTCCGAGTCCTTCGGCCGTCCTCGGTCGCTCGTGTGCACGGGACACGTCGCTCCCTGCGTCCGTGCCAGGCTCGCTCCTCGGCCGACGCCCGCGGACCGCAAGGGCGAGGCTAGTCGGCGACACCGACAGTGGCCGGCTCGCTGACTGCGCCCATGCCGACGCCCTGCTCGCGCTGCAGCTGCTTGCCCTCGGTCTGGAGCGCCGGGGCGACCATCAGCTCTGCGCGGTTGAACTCGGCGATGTCCGCGTAGCCACAGGTGGCCATGGAGGTCCTCAGGCCGCCCATCAGGTTGAACGTGCCGTCGTTCTCGCGCGCCGGCCCCCTGATGATTTCCTCCAGCGTGCCGTTCTGCGTGGTCGCGACCCGCGCGCCACGCGGCAGCGTCGGGTGGAATGTCGCCATCCCCCAGTTGTAGCCGTGGCCTGGAGCCTCGTAGGCGCGGGCCAGGGCCGAGCCCAGCATCACGGCGTCGGCGCCGCAGGCGATCGCCTTGGCCACGTCGCCGCCGTTGCGCATACCGCCGTCGGCGATCACCTTGACGTAGTCACCTGTCTCCAGCATGTGCTGTGAGCGAGCCGCGGCCACGTCGGCGATCGCAGTGGCCTGCGGGACCCCGATCCCCAGCACCCCGCGCGTGGTGCAGATCGCGCCCGGCCCCACGCCGACCAACACCCCGGCGGCGCCGGTGCGCATCAGATGCAGACCGGTGTGGTAGGAGGCGCAGCCCCCCACGATTACGGGCGTCGGCTGCAGCTCGCGAATGAACTCCTTGAGGTTCAGCGGTGGCCGGCTCTCATCACGCGAGACGTGCTCGGCGGAGACGACCGTCCCCTGGATGACAAGGATGTCCAAGCCGGCCTCGAGCGCCACGTCGCAGTACTTGCGGACCTTCTGGGGCGTCAGCGACGCCGCGGCGACGACGCCACGAGACTTGATCTCCTTGATCCGCTGGGCGATCAGCTCGGGCTTGATCGGCTCCGAGTAAATATCCTGCATCTCGCGGGTGGCGATGTCGCGAGAGAAGCTGGCGATCCGCTCGAGTTGCGCCTCGGCGTTCTCGTAGCGACAGAAGATGCCCTCCAGGTTGAGGACCGCGAGACCGCCGAGCCTTCCGATCTCCCCGGCGGTCTCCGGCGAGACCACGCCGTCGAGTGCCGCCGCGAGCAGCGGTACGTCGAACCGGTACGGACCAAGGGTCCAGGAGATGTCGAGGTCGTCTGGGTCTCGCGTCCGGCGGGAGGGGACGATTGCGATGTCGTCGAACCCGTACGCCCGTCGCGCTTTCTTGCCGCGGCCGATTTCAACTTCCATTGCGAAAGCGTAGCCGACGCTCCGGACGGCCCGGGCGCGGCACTACGGAGGCCCCGCGGGCGAGCCTAGCCGATCTGTGCCGGCAGCTCGAGACGCTCGGTTTGCACCTCGGCCAGCAAGCGCTCGACGCGCGGCCGATCGACCACCCCTGCCCCGAAGTGCTGTGTCGACTCGGCGCCGCAGGCGACCGCAAAGCGCAGTGAGTCGACCGGGGGTCGACCGGTGTACCTGGAGGCAAGGTATCCGGCCAAGAAGGCGTCGCCGGCGCCGATCGCCGACCTTGCCTCCTGCTCCGCCACGCGCATGCGCAGCAGCACGGGCGTCCCGTCCTCGATCACGCGCGCGAAGCAGCCGTCCGCGACGGTCATGATCGCTTGCCGAGCGCCGAGCCTGGTCATCTCCACGACCGCCTCGACGCGGTCATCGTCGTCGTTGAACTCGTGGCCCACCAGCTCCTCAGCCTCAAGCTCGTTCGGCGAGATCACGTCTGGCTCGGCCCGCGCGCCGAGGCGCAACGGCTCGCCCTCGGTGTCCAGCACGGTGGTCACGCCGAGCTTTCGCACCTCGCGGATCAAATCACCGTAGACGCCGGGATCGACGCCCCGCGGAAGGCTGCCGGCGAACACGCACATGCTCGCGCCCTGGGCCAGGTACAGCAGCTTGTCACGAAACAGGTCAAGCTCCTGAAGCGAGATCTCGGGTCCCCGCTCGTTGACCTCGGTGTGGATGCCGGTCGTTGGATCGAGCACGGCCGTGTTGGTGCGTGACTCCTCACGGATGCGCACGAAGGCACCGAGGATCGACTCGTCGGTGAGCGCGTCGACGATCCGCGTCCCGGTCGAACCGCCGGCGAGCCCGGTGGCGATCACCGGCTGGCCGAGGCGCTTGAGCGCCCGTGCCACGTTCACCCCCTTGCCCCCGGGCATCGTCGTCTGGTCGACCGTGCGATGGCGGCGACCGGGAGTGAAGCTCGGTACCTCGAGCGTCTTGTCCAGCGCCGCGTTGAGCGTGACGGTGATGATCATGCTGTCTCCGGCTGTCGCGTCCGCCGCTGCCCACGGCGGCGAGCGACCAGCGTAGCCGCCCCCCCGAGCAGCAAGACGAATACCACCAGCGTAGAGGTTCGGGTCGCGAAGCGCGCGGCCAGCGTCAACGGGCTGACCGCGGGCAGCGCCCGGGCCAGCAGCAACGGCACCGAGCCGACGCGCCTGCCGTCGGCCACCACGAACGCCGTCCCAACCACGGCGTCGCGGGACAGCGGCCCGGTCAGCTGATGAGGCAGCCGGACGCGCACACGCAGGCGAGTGGCTAGGCGCACCACCTGACTGAACGACCGCCCCGCGATCACCTCGGCGCGGACCCCGGGCCGGTCGGTGACCACTGGCCGGGCGAGCACCGCTCCGGCCGTGACCGGCTTGGCCAAGCGGAAGTTGGCAAACCCCCAGTCGAGCAGCGACAGCGTGTTCTGGTCACGTGCCGCCTCGCTCGATGTGCCGAGCACCGCGCTCAGCAGCGTCACCCCGTGCTTGGTGCCCGCCGCCACTAGCACGTAGCCGGCGTCCAGTGTGTGCCCGGTCTTGACGCCGTGGATCCAGGCTACGTGTCCCACGAGGTCGTTGCGGTTGACCACGACGCGGACGTGATTGCCGGTGTGGAGCACGGCGCTCGGCATGGCCACGATGTCCGCGAACAGCGGATAGTGCTCGAGCAGGTAGGAGGCCAGCTGGACGAGGTCAGACGCGCTCGAGTAGTTGCCCGGCGTGTCCAGCCCAACCGGAGTCGAATAGTGAGTCTCTGTCAGGTGCAGGCGCCGGGCGTCGGCGTTCATCATCGCGATGAAGCGCGGGACGGAGCCGTGCCCCACGTTGAACGCCAGGTCGTACGCGGCGTCGTCGGCGCTGGGGAGCATCATCGCCACGAGCAGGTCGTGGACGCTCATACGCTCGCCTGGGACGAGCCCGATCTGTGAGTCCTGGGCGGATAGGTAGTAGGTCGGGTACGCGAACATCGCGCTCGTCGGCGCGTGCTCCAGCGTCTCGAGCGCGGTCATCAGCTTCGTCGTCGAGGCGATCGGGACCTCGGCGCCCGGCGCCAACCCGTATAGCCGCTGCCCCGTGCTCTGCTCGACCAAGGTCGCCGCCCGAACGCTGAGCGAGGGCGGCGATGAAGGGGGAGCCGCTGCGCCGGCGGGCGAGGCGCCGAGCGCCATCAGCGCAGTCACCAGGGCCACGGTGCCCGTCGCCGCGGCACGGGTCAGCAGCCGACGGGTCAGTAGCCGAGGCACTGCGCTCACCGCCGAAGTCTGATGCGCTGCCCGGCCTGCAGGGTGTCGGGATTAAGCGAGGGGTTGAGCTGCTCGAGCGCGGCGATCGACACACCGGTCTTGGTGGCGATGGCGGTCAGGCTGTCGCCGGGCTTGACCGTGTAGAAGGACGCGCCCGCGGACTGGCGCTCGCGCGGCCGGGTGGTGCCGTCGTGCACCTGGGTCACCGTCCTGGTCGCGGAGTTGCCGCTGACGTGCTTGGTCACGATCAGATAGACGCCGACCGCGGTCGCAACGAGCACGATCGGTGCCAGGTAGCGCGCCGGGTTCCGACCCACCATCGCAGCGCGATCATACTTGCCGCGCGGACAGCCCCCGGGACAGCCCCCAAGCCAGTGCGCGCAGCCGGGCTGCTTCCTCGCGTGCCGCTTGCGCCGGCTCGCCCCCGCTTCGCTCGTGGACGCTGACGATGCCCCGGGAGGCGGCCACCAGTCCGCCCGCCGGGCCGGGCTCGAACGCGGCGGCGAGGTCCTCGACGCGCCCGCCCTGCGCGCCCACGCCCGGCAGCAGGAAGACGGCGCTCGGCATCCGCCGCCGCAGCGCGCTGAGCCGCTCGGGCGCTGTGGCGCCGACGACAGCTCCGACATCGGACAGACCGGAGTCCCCGAGGCCGTCCGAGCCCAACCCGGCCACGAGCTCGGCCAGCTGGTCGCTGACCGTGCCGCCGTTCGCCAGCCGCTGCTCCTGGACGTCGCTCGCGCCCGGGTTCGAGGTACGGGTGAGCACGAACAGGCCGCCACCGTGCTTACGGGCCTCGCCCACCAGCGGCGCAAGCGAATCGCGGCCCAGCAGCGGGTTGGCGGTCATGGCGTCGACCGCCAGCCCCTCCACAGGGCCGTAGGGCGTCGGCGTCGAGCCGAAGAACGCCTGCGCGTAAGCGGTTGCGGTCACCGCTATGTCGCCTCGCTTGGCGTCGGCGATCACCAGCAGCTCGCCCTCCCGGGCTCGCTCCACGACTTCTTGGAGCGCCGCCCACCCAGCCGCGCCGAGTCGCTCGAAGCACGCCACCTGGAGCTTGACGGCCACACACTGCTCGGCGACGGCTTCGATCACGAGGCGGCAGTGAGCCGCCACGGCGAACGCGGCCCGGGCAGCAGGCGCTGCGTCAGGCAGCTCTCCCAGCTCGTAAGCGCGCGGCCACAACCGGGCGGGGTCGGGATCGAGCCCCAGCACCAGCTGTGAGCCTCGCGCCGCGACCCGACTCGCGAGCCGGTCACCGAAGCGCCGCGCGCAGCTGCCCGCGGCCATCTCCGCGCGCGCGGGCGCTTGCGCCTGCGTTACTTGACCGCCTTCTTGAGCCCGGCGCCCGCCGTGAACTTGGGTACTCGGGAAGCGGCGATGTGGATGCGCTCGCCAGTCGCGGGGTTGCGGCCCTCGCGCGCGCTGCGGCTGGAGACGCTGAACTTTCCAAAACCTGAGAAGGTGACGTCGCTGCCCCGCCTCAGCGTGCTCTCGACGGTCTCCAGGAACGCGTCGACGGCGTCGGACGCATCTTTCTTGCTCAACCCGGCGCGATCTGCAACCTGGTCGACGAACTCTGATTTGGTCACTGGCTCCCTCCTTAACCTCGTGGAATGGCCGACGCTAACACGGCCCGCGGACGCCAAACCCTATTGTTCTAGGCGCTTTCGTCGCATTTTGCGGGATTCGCGCCTGGCGTATTGGCGTCCAAGCGAACGCACGCCGTCGGCGGCGCCGAGAGAATAGCCGGGTGCCTCTGGCCCGCATCGCCTGGCTGGTGACCGTTATCGCGTGCCTAATTGCGGGGGTGATCCTTGCGGTTCAGGGCTACATTGGCTACGCGGGCGTGACGCTGGCGGTGGCCGTGTCGGCGGCGATCAACCTGCGTTAGCGCCACTCACGGACGCCACGCCTGCGCCGCCTCAGCACCTCCCCCGGTCGCACACGGTCCTCGGGCTCCAGGTGAATCAGCACGTCGGCGCCCGACAGGCGCGACGAGATCACGTCCTGCAGCTCATGGGCGGTGCGATGCGCGTCCTCGAGCGACGTGCCCGCCAGGAACTGGATGTGCAAGTCGACGTAGCGGCGCGCGCCCGCCCGCCGCGTGCGCAGCTCGTGATAGCCGACGACGCCCCGCGGACTGAAGGCCTCGATCGCATCCCGGATCTGCTCGACCTCGGCCGCCGGCAGCGCCTCGTCGACCAGGATCCGCGAGGAGCGGTTCAGCAGCCTGACGCCCGTGACGACGATCGAAGCGGCGACCGCCAGCGCCACCGCCGGGTCGATCCACTGGGCTCCGGTCAGCTTGACCAGGGCCAGCCCGACGAGCACCCCTCCGGAGGTCAGAGCGTCGGTGCGCAGGTGGGCGGCGTCGCCCTCGAGCGCGGCGGAGTCCGTCATCCGCGCGCCTCGGGCGATGACCGAGGAAACAGCCACGTTGACGAGCACCGACAGGGCCACGACGACGATTCCCAGCGGGATCGCATGCACGTTGCCGCCGTGCACCAGGCGGCGAATTGCCTCGAAGGCGATCACGATCGAGCCGACCAGGATCAGTACGCCCTCGATCGCCGCGGCGAGGTTCTCGATCTTCTCATGGCCGTAGCGGTGGCTCTCGTCGGCGGGCTCGTCCGCCTTGCGCACCGACAGGAACGCCACGACCGACGCCACGAGGTCGATGCTGGAGTGGATCGCCTCGGTCAGGATCGCCACCGAGCCAGTGACCGTCCCGGCGATCACCTTGAGGATGATCAGGGTCGAGTTAGAGACGACAGAGAGCGCCGCCGTGCGGGCCTTCATTGCCCCTCGAGCCAGGCCGAAAGCGCTCGCGCCGCGTTGCCCCGGTGGCTGATGGAGTCTTTCTGCTCGTCTGAGAGCTCGGCCATCGTGCGGCCGTCGGGGGCTTGGTCGGCGATGAACACGGGGTCGTAGCCGAACCCCCCCGAGCCCTTCGGAGCGGCAGCCATCCGCCCCCGGCACTCGCCGAAGAAGAGCCGCTCGACACCGGCGCGGGGATCGATGTACGCCAGCGCGCAGACATAGCGCAAGCCGCTCCCTGCAGGGGCTTGCGCGATCAGCTTGTCAAGGTTCGCCTGGTCTGAGGCCCCCTCGCCGGCGTAGCGGGCGGAGCGTACGCCGGGCGCGCCCCCAAGGGCCTGCGCTTCGATTCCCGAATCGTCGGCGATCGCCGCCCGGCCGGTGGCGGCCGCCGCGGTCCGGGCCTTGGGCAACGCGTTCTCGGCGAACGTGAGCCCGTCCTCAGGCGGCAGCTCGACCGCCTCGGGCAGGGCCTCGAGCTCGATCCCGACCTGCTCCAGCAGACGCCTGAACTCCCTGATCTTGTGCGGGTTACGGCTTGCGAGTACCAGCGTGCGGGGAACCATCGGGGGCTACAGGCCGCGGGCGAGCACCGCCTCGTCCTGAAGCGAGCGCAGCGCCTCGATGCCATTCGCCGCGAGCGCCAGCAGCTCGTCGAGGTGGGCGCGCGTCAATGGCGTCCGCTCTGCCGTGGCCTGGACTTCGACCAGGCCTCCGTCTCCGGTCATGACCACGTTCGCGTCCACCTCGGCGGTCGAGTCCTCGGAGTAATCGAGGTCCAGGAGCGGCTCGCCCGCGACGATCCCGCACGAGATCGCGGCCACCGAGCCGGTCAGCGGCGAGCGCTCGAGCTGGTCCTCGGCGATCAGGCGCTCGCACGCCAGCCGCAGCGCCACCAACCCCCCGGTGATCGATGCGCAGCGCGTCCCGCCGTCGGCCTGCAGCACGTCGCAGTCGACGTAAATCGTGCGCTCGCCGAGCGCCTCGAAGTCGATCACCCCCCGCAGCGAGCGGCCGATCAGGCGCTGGATCTCCACTGTCCGTCCGTCGGGGCGCCCGCGGCTGACGTCGCGTTGCTTGCGCTCGCCGGTCGACGCGGGCAGCATGCCGTACTCGGCAGTGACCCAGCCACGCCCGGAACCGATCAGCCAGCGCGGCACGGTCCCCTGTGCCGAAGCCGTGCAGATCACGCGCGTCTCCCCCATCGAGATCAGCGCCGAGCCGGTCGCGGTACGGACGAAGCCGGGTTCGATCGTCGTCGGCCGCAGCTCGTGCGGGGCGCGGTTGTAGCTGCGCTCGGGCATCAGGCGGCGAGTGCCTGCTCGATCTCGACGTGCACCACTTCTCCCAGCGGCATCTGCAAAAAGCGCGTCCCTAGCGCCTTGAACGACGCCGCGTCAGCCGTGCATTGGAACCGGTACTGGCCCTCTTGCTGGCGCTCCCGGAGCAGCCCTTTGGCCGCCAGGGCGCGCTCGACGCCGCGGGCCACGCCGGCGCCGGCCGATACGAGCGTCACGCGCGGGCCGAGCATCCGCTGCAGGATCGGCGCGCACAAGGGGTAGTGAGTCGAGCCCAGGATGACCGTGTCGACGCCCGCGCCCTTCAGCGGCTCGCAGTAGCCGCGGACGGTTTTGACCACGGCCTCGTCGAACGGAAAGCCGCCCTGGATGATCGGAGCGAGATCGGAGCAGGCGACGCTCTCGAGCTGCACGTGCGGGTCGGCAGCTTCAATGGCGCGCTGGTAGGCACCACTGGCCACGGTGGCCGGCGTGGCCAAGAGACCGATCCTGCCGCTGTGGCTGGCGACCACCGCCAGCTGCGCGGCGGGCTTCAGTACGCCGATGACGTCGATCTCGCGGCCGGTCTCACGGAAGTGGGTTTCGAGCGCCTCCAGCGCGGCGGCGCTGGCGGAGTTGCACGCCACCACGAGCAGCTTCGCCCCCTCGCCCAGCAGGTGCTCGGCGATCTCCAGGGTGTACGAGCGCAGCTCGGCCGCGCTGCGCTCGCCGTAGGGAAAGCGCGCGGTGTCGCCCAGATAGAGGTAGTCCTCACTCGGCAGCGAGACGAGCAGCTCGTGCAGCACCGTCAGGCCGCCGACCCCGGAGTCGAACACGGCCACCGGTTGCTCGGCGAGCGCTGCCATGCCGCCATGGTGCCAGAGCGCCCGGCTGCGGATACGCTCGCCTCGCCGATGCGGGCCCTGGTCGTCACCAACATGTACCCCACGCCGGAGCGACCGGCGCTCGGAAGCTTCGTCCGCGACCAGGTCGAGGCGCTGCGGCGCACGGGCCGGGCGGAGGTGCAGGTGTTCACCTTCGAGCCGGGTGCATTGGCCGCCTACGTACGGGCGGCGAGGACGCTCGGGCGGCGCTACCGGCGAGAGCGCTTTGACGTGGTCCACGCCCACTTCGGGCTGACCGCCTGGCCGGCGCTGGCGGCGCCGGCCGACCGCCGGGTGGTGACGCTGCACGGCACCGACCTCGCGCACCCACGCTCCAGGGCGATCACGCTCGCCGTGCTGCGCCGCTACGACCTGGCGGCCGTGGTCTCAGCGCCGCTGGCCCGCGCCGTGCCGCCTGGGACGGTCAGGCGAGTGCCCGCGGTGCTCCCCTGCGGGGTCGACATGGACCGCTTCTTTCCGCTGGCGCGAGCGCACGCGCGCGCAGCGCTGGGACTCGACCCCCAGGGGCCATACCTGCTGTTCCCCGCCGACCCGGCGCGGCCCGAGAAGCGCTACGACCGCGCACTCCAAATCGCCGAAGAGACCCCTCTTCTGATTTTGCGGGACGTCGACCCGGGAGACGTGCGGCTGTGGGTCAACGCTGCCAACGCGGTGCTCGTGCCCTCGGAGCGCGAGGGCTTCGGGCTGGCGGTGCTCGAGGCGCTGGCCTGCGACGTCCCAGTGCTGGCGACGCCGGTGGGGGTGGCCCCGGAAGCGCTCGCGGGGGTCGCCGGTTCTTATTGCGGGCCGTTCGAGCTCGCAAAGTGGAAGCAAGCGCTCGCACCGCACCTCCGCGCGGACGACCCCCGGATCACCGGCCGCTCGCGCGCCGAACGTTTCTCCACCGATCGCATGGCCGCCCGCGTCCTTCAGGCATGGCGCGATTTGGCCGCCAGCGACTAGCTCAGAGCGCTCACCCCAGCCCCGGCCACCACTGTGCCATCCGGGCCACGGCCTGCTGGGCCAGGGGCGCGACGGGAACGGTCCCGAAGTCGCGGCCCCGGGGGTGCTGGGACCCCAGCACCGCCATCGTCGCCACGACCGATCGCGCCAGCGGCTCGAGCGCGTAGCCGCCCTCCAGCACGGCGCCCACCGGCACGGCGAGGTCGGCTCCCAGCGAGCGCACCGAGGCCGCCATCGCCGCGAAACCCTCCTCTGTCACCGCGCAGCCCGCGAGGGGATCGTCGCGGTGGGCGTCGAAGCCCGCCGAAATCAACACCAGCTGGGGCTCATAGATCCGGGCCAGCGGCACGGCCACGTGGTCCACGAGCGAGCGGAACAGCGCGTCGCCGGCGCCCGGTGGGACCGGCAGATTGACCGTGTATCCGACCCCGTCCCCCGACCCCACGTCGCCGGCAGGACCCGTGCCCGGATAGAGCGGTGACTGGTGGATCGAGACGAACAGCAGGTTGCGGCTGGAGTGGAAGATGTCATTGGTGCCGTTGCCGTGGTGGACGTCCCAGTCGAGCACCATCACGCGCTCGAGGCCGCCGTCGGAGATCGCCGCCTGAGCCGCCACGGCGATGCTGTTGAACAGGCAGAAGCCCATGGCCCGCGCAGTCAGCGCGTGATGGCCTGGGGGACGGTGAGAGCTAAAGCCGGTGGGAGCCCGTCCCTCCAGCAGTCGCTGCACCAGCTGCACGGCGCCGCCGGCGGCGTGCAACGCGGCCAGAAACGAGCCTTCGCTGACGGACGTGTCGGGATCGAGCTGCGCGCCGCCTGACGACGCGGCGGACTCGATCGCCTCGATGTATCGCTCGTAGTGGACCCGGGCCAGTGCGGCCCGCTCCACCGGACGCGACTCGGCGCGCTCGAACCCGAGCCAGCCGCGCGCTGAGAGCTCGCGCTCGATGGCGACGATCCGAGCAGGCTGCTCGGGGTGGTAGCCGGCGTCGTGCGCAAGCGAAGAGTGGTGGGCCAGGAACACGGGCGCGCCTGTCATCGCCGCGTACCGTACCCGGGGGAGTTGGGGCCCGTCGGTGAATAACGGCGCGTCGATGACGCGGGGAGACGCGGAAGCACAGCTGGGGGCGCTGCGATAGCTCTGGACGCCGCAAACACCCGTATTGGACGTCCGACCGGTTTTCTGCTTAACGCGTGGTTAATCGATGCAGCGCCCCGTGCTTCATACGACGGAGACATACTCGCGCGCGCCACCAGGCCGGGAGAGCCGAAAGGAGCATGTCTGCATGTACCGGTTTAGCCGAGCGATCTATAAGGAGCTCGCCAGCGAGATCATTGAAGATCCGCACGCCTCCTGTCGCCACGCCAACCACGAGCGCGTGCTGCGCGCCTGCGAGCAGGCCGTCGAGCGCCTGGCCACCGACCGCCACTACTTTGCGCATCCGGCGCGCACGCTGTTCGGCAACATCCGCGCCTACTTCCCACTGAACTCGCAGGCCCGCGTGCTGCACGTGATCTCGCGCTACCTCCAGTTTGCGGACGAGTTCTTGCGAAGCCAGCCGAGTAACGGCCATGACGTCTACGGCAATCCGCTGCGTTGCCGCGCGAGCACCCGCAAGGGGACGCAATGCCAGCGCATGCCTCTTCCGCACAACGGCTATTGCCCGTCCCACCAGCACCTGGCGGAAACGGAGGAGCTCGAGTCGGCGATGGCGGCCTGATCCGGCCGCTGACGGCTGCTCCCACCGCCGCGGCCAGATTTTTTTTATACAGGGCCCGCTCCCGCGGGCCCTTATTTATTAACTTGCACCAATGCTTCTGGGCGTCGATGTCGGCGGGACGTTCACCGACGCCGTGCTGGCCTTCGACGGCCGCATCGTCACCGCCAAGGCGCCGAGCACCCCGGAGGACCAATCGGAGGGAGTGATGGCCGCGGTCGAGGCGGTGCTCGAGCGGGCCGGTCGCCAGCATCGGGAGATCGACGCCTTCGCGCACGGCATGACGGTGGCCACGAACGCCCTGCTCGAGGGCAACGCCGCGCGCACGGCGCTGATCGCCACCGAGGGGTTCACCGATCTCGTGGCGCTCGGGCGCCAGAACCGGGCCCACCTCTACCGGCTGTGCGCGGACCGGCCCGCGCCGCTCGTCGGCGATGAGCTCCGCTTCGGGGCGCCGGAGCGGATGACGCCAGACGGCCCGCTGAGGGCGCTCGAGCAGGAGGCGGCTTCCGAGCTCGCCGGCGAGGTGGCCGCGAGCGAGCCGGAGGCGATAGCCGTGGTACTGCTTCATTCCTACCGCCACCCCGACCACGAACTGCTGCTGGCCGAGGCCCTGCGCCAGGCGATGAGCGACGTCCACGTGTCGCTGTCCCACGAGGTGGTGGGGACGTTCCGGGAGTACGAGCGCGCCGCCACGACCGAAATCGACGCCGCGCTGTCGCCGCTGCTGCGTCGCTACCTGCGCAGGCTGGTCGAGCGGGCCGCGGACTCCGAGGTTCCCGAGCCGTCGATCATGCAATCAAACGGGGGCCTGATCGATGCCGCGGCCGCGGCCTCGCACGCCTCTTGGACCGTGCTCTCGGGCCCGGCGGGGGGCGCCGCGGGGGCGGCGTTCGTGGCCCGCGAGACCAGCGCCCCGGACGCGTTGTGCTTCGACATGGGCGGCACCTCGTGCGACGTGTGCGTGGTCGACGACGGCGCCGTTCAGGAGCGGAGCTCGGGGGAGATCGCCGACCGTCCGTTGGCGTTGCCGATGCTCGCGGTGCACACTGTCGGGGCTGGCGGCGGATCCGTCGCCTGGCGGGATCCGGGCGGAGCGCTCCGCGTCGGGCCGCGTTCGGCCGGCGCCGACCCCGGGCCCGCCTGCTACGGGCGCGGCGGCACCGAGCCCACGGTCACGGACGCCAACCTGGTGCTCGGCTACCTCGCTCCCGACAGCCCGCTGGCCGGCGGCGTCGAGCTCGACGCCGATGCAGCGGCCAACGCGATCGGCGGCCTCGCCGAGCAGCTCGACCTCGAGCCGCTCGAATGCGCCGAGGGCATCATCCGCGTGGCCAACGCGGAGATGGTCAGAGCGCTCCGGGTCGTGACCGTCCAGCGGGGCATCGATCCGCGCGGATATGCCCTGCTGGCGTTCGGCGGCGCCGGGCCGCTGCACGCCGCGGCGATCGCCTCCGAGCTGGGGATCGAGCGAATCGTGTGCCCCCGGGCATCGGGCGTGCTGGCCGCGCTCGGGCTGGTGGTCTCGCCCCGCCGGCGCGACGTACAGCGCAGCGTGCTGTGGAGCGGTGAAGCGCTGTCTGCGGAGGCGATCGCCGAGACGGTGAAGGAGCTCGCCGGCCGGGCCCGCGAGGCGCTCAGCGCCTCGGACGCCGACATCTCGGTGGTCTACGAGCTCCGCTACCGCGGTCAGGCATTCGAGCTGGCGATCGGAGGCGGCCCCGACTCGACGCCCGACGAGCTGCGCGCGAGCTTTGAGGACCAGCACGAGGAACGCTATGGCTACCGGGACTCAGAGCAGGAGCTGGAGCTGGTGACAATCAGGGTCAGCGCAATGATTCCCGGAGCGGAGGTCAAGCTGGGCGATGCCGCGCAGCAAGAGGGCGACGGTCCTGGCAGCTCGCGGCGCCGGGCCACAGTCGGCGGCGAACAGCTCGAGATGTCAGTGTTCGGCGGGCCGCCCGCGCCCGGCACCGAGATCGCCGCGCCCGCGATCGTTGAGCTGGCCGAATCGACGCTGCTCGTGCCGCCGGGATGGGGTGGCGAGGTGGACGAGACGGGCACGATCCAGTTGAGGCGGGAGTCGCAGACGTGAGGGGGGTCGCAGGCCTGAGGCGGGAGTCGCAGACGTGAGGCGGGTGTCGCAGAGACGTGGGGCGGGAGTCGCAGACGTGAGGCGGGTGTCGCAGAGACGTGGGCGCGGTCGCAGACGTGAGGCGGGTGTCGCAGACGTGAGCGCGATTGACCCCGTCGAGCTCCAGGTCCTGACCGGCGCCCTGCGCGCCATCTGCGAGGAGATGGGCGCGGTCCTGATCCAGTCTTCGCATTCGGCCAACATCAAAGAGCGTCGCGACGCCTCCACCGCCCTGTTCGACTCCCACGGCGAGATGGTCATGCAGGCCGAGCACATCCCGGTGCACCTGGGCGCGATGCCGGCTGCCGTGGCGGCGGTGCTAGGCGAGGATCACGCGCCGGAGAGGGCATGGATCCTCAACGACCCCTACCGCGGCGGCACCCACCTGCCCGACATCACCGTGATCACGCCGGTGTTCGCCGACGACCAGCTGATCGCGTTCGCCGCCAACCGTGCCCACCACGCCGACGTGGGCGGACCGACACCCGGCTCGATGCCCGCGGACAGCCGCGAGCTCTCCGACGAAGGCGTGGTGATCTCCCCGCGCGTGCTCGACGACGCCGCCATCGCCGAGCTCAGCGAGCAGATGCGCCAACCGGAGCAGCGCCGGGCCGACCTGCGCGCGCAGCTGGCCGCCAACCGGGTCGGCGGCCTGCGGCTGTCGGAGCTCTGGCAGCGCTTCGGTGAGGACACCGTGACCAGTGCGTTCGCCGAGGTCCTGGACTACGCCGAGCGGCGCACGCGGGCCTGCCTGCGCGAGCTCGACGACGGCACCCGCACCGCCAGGGACCTGCTCGAGGCCCGGGAGGGCGATCTGGAGATCGTGCTGCACGCCACGGTCGAGGGCGACAGGCTGACGCTCGACTTCGAGGGCACCGCCGAGCAGCACGAAGGCAACCTCAACTGCCCGTTGGCGGTCACGCGCTCGGCGTGCTACTTCGCGATCCGGGTCCTGACCGACCCCGACATCCCGCCGAGCGCCGGGGCCTACCGGCCCGTGGAGGTCCGCGCGCCCGAGGGCTCGCTGTTGAACGCACGGGCGCCCGCCGCGGTGGTCGGCGGCAACGTCGAGACCTCCTCCCGGGTGGCCGACGTGATCCTTCACGCCTTCGGACGCGCGCTCGGACAGGGAACGATGAACAACGTCGTGATCGGATCCGAGGACGTCGTCTACTACGAGACGATCGGCGGCGGCCAGGGTGCCTGTCACGACGCCGACGGGCCGACGGGAGTGCATGTGGCGATGAGCAATACGCTCAACACGCCCGTCGAAGCTCTGGAGCTCGAGTTTCCGATGCGCATGACGGAGTACTCGATCAGGCGCCAGTCGGGCGGGGCCGGGCGCTTCCGCGGCGGCGACGGCGTCGTGCGCGAGCTGGAGGCGACGGCGCCGCTTCAGTACTCGCTGCTCACCGAGCGTCGGCGACACCCCCCGCCGGGGGCGGAAGGGGGGTCCGACGGCGCGTGCGGGCGCAACCTGCTCGACGGCTCCGAGCTCGAGCCCAAGGCCAGCGGAGAGCTGCGCCCGGGCCAGCGGCTGCGGATCGAGACGCCGGGCGGCGGCGGCTACGGGCGGCCGGACTCCTCTCGGTAGGCTGCGATCGATGCGCGTCGCGTTTCTCGGCTTGGGGATCATGGGCTCGCGGATGGCCGCCAATCTGAGCCGCGTCGACGAATTGGAGCTGACGGTCTGGAATCGCACCCGGACCCGGGCCGATGAGTTCGGCGCAGAGCACCGGGCGGAGGTGGCGGACAGTCCGGCGGCCGCGGCTTCCGAGGCGGAGGTCGTGCTGACGATGGTGGTCGACGGCCCGCAGGTGGAGCACGTGCTGCTGGGCGACGACGGCGTGGTGCACAGCGCCCGCGAGGGACTGCTGTGCATCGACTGCTCGACGATCGGGCCCCAGTGGACGCGCTCGATCGCCACCGAGCTCGAGCCGACCGGAGCGTCGATGGTCGATGCGCCCGTGACCGGCTCGTCCCCCAGAGCGGAGGACGGGACGCTCACGATCATGGCCGGTGGCTCCGACGCGGACTTCGAGCGCGCCCGACCGCTGCTCGAGGCGATGGGCGAGCTGATCGTCCACTGCGGCCCGCTGGGCCAGGGCCAGATGGTCAAGCTGATCAACAACGCCGTTGCCGCCACGAACGCGGCCACCGTGGGCCAGGCGCTCGTGGTCGGCGCCCGCGCCGGACTCGAGCTCGACGCGCTGATCGAGGTGATGCGCGCCGGCGCCGGTGGATCGACGATGCTCGACCTCAAGGCGCAGCCGATGCGCAAGCACGACTACACCACGCTGTTCAAGCTCGACCACATGCTCAAGGACGTGCGGCTGTGCCTCGAGGAGGGCCAGGCCGCGGGGGTGCCGTTCCCCTTCGCCGCGCTGACGCGGGAGATCTTGACCGCCGGCGTGGGCATGGGTCACGGCGAAGAGGACTTCGCGGCGCTGATCGAAGTGCTCGAGGCGGCGGCGGGAACCCGGCTTTAGGCCTCGTTCAGCCCCAGATCTAGGCCTCGCTCAGCACCAGATCTAGGCCTCGCTCAGGCCCCAGACCTAGGCCTCGCTCAGCCCCAGACCTAGGCCTCGCTCAGCCCCCGACCTAGGCCTCGCTCAGCCCCCGACCTAGGCCTCGCTCAGTCCCCGACCTAGGCCTCGCTCAGTCCCAGACGCGCATGCAGCCGGGTGACCGGCGCCGGCGACCACCAGTTCCAGCGCCCGAGCAGCGCCATAAGCGAGGGAACGAGCAGCGCGCGAACGATGAACGCGTCGATCAGCACGGCTGCGGCGGCCCCCACGCCCACCTCCTTCAGGAACACCACCTTGGCTGTGGCGAAGGCGCCGATCGCCACGACAAGCATCAGCGAAGCCGCGGTCACCAGGCGCCCGGTCCGTTCCAGCCCCAGTGCGATCGATTCTCGTTCGCCCGCCCCCGCGTCCCGAATCTCCTTGATCCTCGAGAGCAGGAACACGCCGTAGTCGGTGGACAGCGCGAACGCCGCCGCGGCAAGGACCAGGAAGTCCGTCTCCTCGATGCCTCCCTGGCTGGTGTACGCGAGCGCGCTCATCAGACGGCCGTCCTGGAAGATGAAGACCAGAATCCCGGTTGCCGCCGCGGCGGTCAGCAGGTTCATCAACAGGCTCTTGACCGGCAGGACGACGGAATTTGTCATCAGCCACAGCACGATCAACGTGACGGCGACGAGGATCGCTAGCGCGAGCGGCGCGGTATTGGCGATCGAGCTGCGCAAGTCGGTGAAGTCCGCGGCAGGACCGCCGACGAGCACCGGCACTGGTGCCGGCACCGCGCGGACCGCTTTGACCGCTCTCTGTCCAGCCGGAGAGATGGCGTCACTCGCGCTGCCGAGCCGTATGGACCAGGTATGCGGTCCGACGAGCTCGGGCGCAGAAGCGGACGAGATGTCCGGCAGAGCACGCAGCCGCGCCGCATAGGACTCGAGCGCCGCGCGGGCGCTGAGCGGAGCGGACGCGGCCACTACGAGCGTCTGTCCCCCGTTGAGCTCCGGAAAGTCGCGGACCAGCCCCTCCTGGACGACCCGGGCGCTCTGGCCGTGAGGGAGCACAGTGGCGTCGATGCCGCTCCAGCGCACGCCCAGCGCGGGCGCCGCCGCGATCAGCAGCACCGCGGTGGTCACGATCGCCACCGTCCACGGTCGCCTCATCACAAAGGCCGCGAGCCGGTACCAGCGACCTTCGCGTTCCGGTACCGACCTCTTTTTGGCCAGACGGGGAGCGAGCAGCACCAGCAGCGCCGGGGTCATCAGCAGCGCGCTCGCAGCCGACATCAGGGCGACGACCGCGCCTCCCAGTCCCATCGAGACCAGGAAGCGCAGCGGGAAGACGGTCAGGCTGGCCATCGCGGCCGCAACCGTCAGCGCGCTGAAGAGCACCGTTCGACCGGTCGAACGCAGCGTGATCCGCAGCGCCTCGGGATGGTCCGCGCCGCGGCTGAGTTCCTCGCGGAAGCGCCAGACCAGAAACAGGCTGTAGTCGACGGCAAGCCCCAGACCGATTGCGATCACCAGATTCAGCGCGAACACCGAAAGCGATAGAGAGGTGTTGATCACGCGCAGCACGGTGAAGGTGCTGAGCACGCTCAGTCCCCCAGCCGCGACGGGTATCAGCGCCGCCACTCCCCGGAAGATCAGCACAGCGATGATCGCCAGTAGAGGAAACGCGAGCGCCTCCGCGAGCGCCAAGTCGCTGAGCGCCTGACTGTTCACCTGCTTGCCCGCGACGTCCCCGCCGCCGAGCTTGACGTCCTTTCGTCCCTTGAGCGCCGACTCGATCTGCGATACGCCGTTGTCGGTGCTCGGACCGCTGCGTAGCGTGGCGGCGACTACCGACGAGCGACCGTCGGTCGAGACCAGCGGCGAAGGCGTGCCCGCCGATGGAGTGGCCACGGCCGCAACGTCGGGCTGGCGCGCGATCGTGCTCGCCACTGAGGAAACCGCGGGGCTCCCCGGCGGAGCAGCCACGACAACCAGCACGCCCGGAGCGATCTCCCTGCCCGTCACGCGCTTCAGCAGCCGCTCGGCGCGCGCGCTCTCCGAGTTTGGATCCTGGAACGGGTTCTGTGCCTTGAAGAGCCCCGCCGCGGGCCCGCCGAACACGCCGGCGACGACAAACACCAGCAGGGCCGTCAGAGCCATCCGGCGCGGATGGCGGGTGACAGTGCTGGCGAGCGAGCCCAGCATCACCGCGCTCCGGTCAACATCACTCGCCGCCGCTCAACCTCACCCGGCCTGGCGAGCGAGCTCAACATCACCCGCCTCCGCTCAACATCACCCGCCTCCGCTCAACATCACCCGGCTCCTGCGACCCAACATCACCCGGCGCCTGCGAACGAGCTCAACATCACCCGGCTCCACCGACCCAACATCACCCGGCGCCTGCGAACGAGCTCAACATCACCCGGCTCCACCGACCCAACATCACCCAGAGCGTGCGAACGAGCTCAACATCACCCGGCTCCGGCGCATCTGGCTTCGCGCAGGACGGGACGGACCTGGTCGACCCAGTCCAGCGTTGCCTGCGCCTGTGCCACGCCGAACATCGCTGCAGCCCGACGGAACGTCGACTGTGGGCGCTCGGCCAGCTTTTCGACCATGTCGGTGAGCCGATCGCGCTTGGCCCGCGCCGTTTGCTCGTAGCAGTCCAGCAGCTCCTCGAGACGCGCAGACGACATGCGATTTCCAAAGAACACATGCACCAGGAACAGGTTGCGCTGGCGCTCGCCTGGTGGCGTCGAATCCTCGAGCCACGCGTCGAGCGCCTGCTCTCCCTCCG
Organism: uncultured Actinomycetes bacterium; assembly: GCA_963830405.1. Lineage (GTDB taxonomy): Bacteria > Actinomycetota > Thermoleophilia > Solirubrobacterales > Solirubrobacteraceae > Palsa-465. The sequence continues at coordinate 265,291 of CAWHMB010000002.1, read as the reverse complement.
GGGTGAGGTCGTAAACGCGCTTGGTGGGAAATCGCCCCTCCGAAACCTCGGTGGCATCCAGCAGGCCCAGCCGGCAGAGGCGCTCAAGCTCGCTGTACACGTGGCTGCGAGTGAGCGGGAAGAACTGACCGATCGATCGCTCCGCATACGAGGACAGGTCGTGACCCGTCCTCGGCTTCGCCGATACGAGCCCTAGGACGACGTACGCGGTAGCTGGGAGCTTCTCTGTCGGTTCCTCGATCAATGTCCTAAATAGACTAGTCCAGATAGGACGCCACTGCAACCGCGGAACCGCGCCGCGCAATTCAGCGGCAACCCCCTAGCGCCGAGCGCTCGCCGGTGCAAGCAGCGATCGCTCGCCGGCGCGAGCAGTGAGCGCTCGCCGGCGCAAGCAGCAATCGCTCCCCCGCCGGCAGCAGCAAGCGCTCCCCCGCCGGCAGCAGCAAGCGTTCCCCGCCCCGCGCGAGCGCACCGAGTCTGACGTTATGTCACCACCTCAAAGAAAGTGTGAATTTGCAGCAACATTTGGTAATTTCGTGACTCTCGCATACAATCCGTCTCTGCCCCGTAGCGGTTCGTCGCAGACATGCGCGCGCGGGCCCGATAAATCCGCTCCCCCTGATTTGAATAGATGCCGATTGCTTTTAAAGAATGGGCCGTCACTGTGCGGGCGCTCGCAGAAGGCGAGCAGCTCCTGACCCTGCGCAAGGGCGGCATCCGCGAGCCCGAGAAACACTTCAAGCTCGACCACGAGCGCTTCTTCCTGTACCCGACGTTCGACCACCAGTGCGCCGACCTGGTGCGCGAATCCCATCAACCCGAACTGGCTCGGGCGCTCGAGGAGGGTGTCTGGAGCGACGGCGAGCCCCCACCGCATGCGCTACGGCGCGATTTGCCCATCACAGCGCCGGACCGCGTGCGGATCCGCGCTTGGGCAGAGGTCGCGGCGCACTACACGGTTACGGACCGTCGGACGATCGATGCCCTGTCGCCGTTCTACGTGTGGACGACGGATTACGCCGAGAAGCGGCTCGCCTGGAAGCGGCGGCATCCGCTCCATGTGATCCTGCTCCGGACCTACCGGATTCCCCGGCCCGTGACCGTCAAGGTGCGCGACGAATATGGCGGCTGTCGCTCGTGGCTCGAGATCACGCGTGATCTGCCGTTCGAGGGAACGCCCGTGCTCTCCGATGACGAGTTTGAGCGCGCCTCGGAGGAGATTGCGGCGATCGCTTCCGATCGCCAGCCGGTACTGGTCTGAGCTGGGTCGAGTCGGTCTCGCCGTCGTTCCGCGCGCGGCACGAGGCGGCTGACGCTGACGACGCCGACCGCGTGCTCTATTCGCTGGAGCGCGCTCGCGAGCGTCTTCGGAGCCTGTTCCCGGCTGCCCCCGGGGAGCTGACGGTCGTCCTGCATCGCGGTTTCCTGGGGCTGTCGTTCACCAACCCACTGCTGCCGCTCGCCTGGTTAGCGACCGCTCCCGCGGCGCGGCGCTACGTGGCGGGCTGGGCCGGGGCACACGAGCTCCACCTGCTGGCTCCCGCCCAACTCGCCGGCCGGGCCTCGAACGTGCCCGGCTCGCGCGAGATGCTCGCGCTCACCCCGATCGCGCTCTATGCCCGTCGCCTGATTGTCGAGAACAACGACGACCTGCGCTCGGCCAGGACCGTTCCCCGGATGCTGCTCGAGCTCCGCTGGGCCTGGCTGCTCGAAGGTGGTGCGCGGTGGTTCGCCGGACAGACCGACCATGCCCGCCCGGCGATCGCCCGCCGTCTGCGGGAAGGCGGCCGACCGAGCTTTCCCCCGGGCGCCCGAGACGCGCCACTGCTCGGACCGACGGTGATCGACCTGCTGGCCCGCGACGAAGGCGAGGCCGCGGCCGCCCGGCTCGTTTGCCGCATTCACCCCCAAGGCCATCGTGCAGCCCTGGCCGGCGCCTTCCGCGGCCGCTCGCTGGCGCAGACCGAGCGTTCCTGGCGCTCACACCTGGAGCGGCTGGGGTCCGCGAGCTAGGAGCTCGCTCTCAGAGATCGAGGCTCGCTCGGCCCGGGCGTGCGCGCGGCCGGGGCATGCGAGCACCGGCCGGGGATACGCGCGCGGCCGGGGCACGCATGCAGAACCTCTCGTTGGTTTTGGCGAATCGGAGTTTTGTGAGCTTGCGCATGTATTTCATGCCAAACCTCGCATTGGCCGCGGTTCGAAAGCGGTTTGTGAGCTTTTGCACCTCGCACCCGCGAGCCCCGCTACGAATGCACGGACAGCACCAGCCAAGCGATGAGCGTGCCGATCGCCAGCGCAATCAGCAGCCCGATGAGCAGCCGGGCCGGAGCGACGGTCGGCCGGGAGGGCTCCGCGGCAATCAGCTCCGCCTGCAGCAGCACCTCGCGCGCCGTCGCGAAGCCGGACTGCGGGACGAGCACATCGCGAGGACCGGCGGCGAGGAAGTCGGGGACGTCGAAGCCAGCGCTGCGGCGCGTCATGCTCGGAACGCCCTCCTCCAGCAGCAGACCCTGGATGAACTCGGCCTCAGGCTGATTGCGAGCGCCGGCGATTCTGACCAGATCGCCCTCGGCGAGCTGAGGTTTCATCTTCCGGGCGCGCTCGTGGCGCTCGGAGACGCGCTCGTGGCGCTCGGAGACGCGCTCGTGGCGCTCGGAGACGCGCTCGTGGCGCTCGGAGACGCGCTCGTGGCGCTCGGAGGCCTCATCGTCGAGCGCTTCGGCTGCGAACACGAGCGGCACGTGGCAATCGAGGCAGAAGCGCTCCTCGGCTGGGTAGCGCTGGCCGCAGCTCGGGCATTGAAGGAGCCCGCGCTCGGATCCGCCGACCGTGCTCACCTCACCACCAGCTTCCTCTCCTCCACGTTGCGCTCCCGAATCGAAAACGCCCGTACGTCTGGCTCATCATCGGCCAGTCCCACGATCACGTAGAGCGCGTCGGGATAGAACGCCAGGTTGATGTCGGTCTGCGACGGATACGGCTCGGTGCGGGTGTGTGAGTGATAGATCGCCCCGAGCTCTGAGTCCGAGTCCTCGATCTCCATTTGTATCCGGTACTGCTCGGCGCCGTCGAGCTCGTAGCGCAGTGGGCTCGCCGCGGCGTTCGTGGCCCGGTAGACCTTGACAGCCTCGCCGTCGCGCGAGGCCACCATCCCGCAACATTCGTTGGGCGCTTCCTCCCTGGCGTGAGCCACGATCTCATCCAGCAGCTGCTTGGCGATCCGCATTAGGGACACGCTACCCAAGCACCACTGGATATGGGACGGCCCGGTTGACATCACCGGCGTGCAGCAGTCCGCTCAGCACGCTCCAGTGCTGTGCCTGGCAGGACATCGTCTGCGCGGCGTGAACCGCCAGACTTCCGTCAGTGAGCTTGGACATCGCCTGGTAGTAGGCGCCCTCGGCAGCCGTCTCCGCCCCGATGAGATAGCGGATCGAGTCGGTTTCGGCGCGCGCTTGCCGGAGGCTCCCCGGAGCGCCCAGCTCCGCCAGCGCGCGGCTGGCCTGGCCCACGTCGGACGGCGGCGGCGGCGCGCTGGCGCGGCGCCGCTCGAGTGCTGCGGTCAGCAGCCGAACATGCGCCTTCTCGTGTGAGAGGAACGTCCTGACCAGTGGCTTTGTCGAGCCCGAGAGGCCGCCGGCGGAGAGCAGATACCCGTAGGAGAACGCGACCAGTTGCTCGACAACCACCAGCCCGTGGAGCACGTCGGTATCGGTCCGAGCCGAAGAGAACAACCTCGCCACCCCGGTGGGGGACGGCTTCACCGCGGCGACCGCCGCCACGGGCGAGGCCAGCGCGGCCTCCGCGGCAAGCGCCGCGGGACCGCCCAAGAATCCCCAGAGGATCAGCTCTCGCCGGCTGCGGTCCATCGGCTGGCCATCTGGCTGGGATCCGAACATGAATACCCGCTTATTGATCCGTCCGAATGAGCTTCGCCTGCTCGGGCTTGCGGCCCGCTCGGCATCCAGCCTCGCTGGATCGGACCGCGCTCGAGTCGTCCAGCTGTCGTCGGACCTCGACGTAACGCTGCTTCGCCTTCGGTCCTGCGTCCTAGCGATGCTCGCTCCTCGAACGTCTCAACGGCGCACGTATTCATCTTCGGACCCTGATCTATTCGGCGCCGGTCACGAACGGTGCCGGGACCGGATCCAGCCCGAGGTTTCGCCGCACGATTGCGATGTGCTGCGCCTCGTTGGCCAAAATCGACGCGGCGACGGCCCGAAGCGGACCCGCAGGCAGCTTCGGAATGGAGTACAGATAGGCGTCAATCGAGCGGCGCTCCACGCTGTGGAGCAGCTCCATCACCTGCTTGGTGCCCTGTGGCTGACCGAGATCGTAGGTCGTAGGCGGCCCTTGGGGCTTGCCGCCCCCGGTCCTGATCGCTGCGATCAGCTCCGCGGCGTGGGACAGCTCTTGGTGCAGGAAGTGCTTGGCCGCCCGCAAGTTGTGGTCTGAGAGCAGCGGAATGCTGGCGATGTAAGCGGCGGCGGCGTGATTCTCGACCTCGATCAGCCTGTTGAGGAGGGCCTCGTCGGCGCTCGCGATGCTTTTTGGCAGGCGCGCGACGCGCGGCGCCGCCCGTGACGGCGAACCCCCGCAGGCCGCCAGCCCGAACGCGGCGCCGGCAGCGCCAGAGGCGCCGAGCAGCTGCCGACGGGAGACCGTCGGGCGGCTAGCTACCACCAAACGGTGGCGTCGAGGTTCTCGATCTCTTCCGGCGGACGCGTATAGATGCCCGACGACAGGTACTTCCAGCCATCGTCGGCGACGATGAACACGACGTTGCCTTCGTCTAGCTCGCCGGCGATCCGCACGGCGACGCGCGCGATTGCGCCGGAGGACACGCCGGCAAACAGCCCCTCGTCGTCGAGCAGTCTGCGGGTGAAGACGATCGCGTCGTGGTTGGTGACGAAGATCTTGCGATCGAGCATGTCCAGATCGATGATCGGCGGGATGAAGCCGTCCTCGAGCGAGCGCAGCCCCTGGACGGGCTCGCCCTGCATCGGCTCCGCAGCGACGATCTTGACCTGGTCGCCAAGCTCCTCCTTCAGCCGTCGGCCGTTACCCATCAAGGTGCCGCCGGTGCCAAGCCCGGCGACGAACGCCGCAACCTCATCCAGCTCCTCCAGGATCTCCAGCGCGGTCCCGTTGTAGTGCGCCTGGGGGTTGGACTGGTTGCCGTACTGGTAGGGCATGTAGTAAGAGGCGTCGCGCTCGGCCATCTCCAGCGCCAGCTCGACTGCGCCATTGGAGCCCTTGGCGCCCTCCGAGTACACGATCTCCGCGCCGTACATCCGCAGCAGCTCCGTGCGCTCCGGGGTCACGTTCTCGGGCATCACGACCTTGACCGGGTAGCCCTTGCGGTTGCAGATCATCGCCAGCGAGATTCCCGTGTTGCCGGAGGTCGGCTCGAGGATCGTCTGACCCGGGCTGATCAGGCCCTTCTCCTCGGCGTCCTCGATCATCGCGCGCGCCACGCGATCCTTGACCGAACCGGTGGGGTTGCGCGATTCGAGCTTCGCCCAGATCCGCACTCCGGGCTTCGGGCTAAAGCGCTTGAGCTCGATCAGCGGGGTGTGGCCGATCGATGAGACGATGTCGCCATAGCGCCCCCCGCAGGGCTTGTTCTGGAGGCTCTCCAGGGCCATCGCTTTACGAAGTGTAGCGGTGAGGCCGCGAGGGCCATTGGGGCAAAAACTCCCCTGGCACGGCCGGCGTGGCATCCCGGCGCAGTGGAGGTTAGCTCCGCGGACAGCCGGGTACAGAGAAACAATGGAGGAGAGGCCACCACTGTCAGACGAGCGCGCAAGGCCGGGCCCAGGTCCGCCGCCGCCTCCCCCGCCGCCGGCGCATCCTCCGCCTCCGCCGCCGGACGCAGGCCCCGGCCCTGTTGAGCGGGTCGGCCTGATTTTGCTTGGCGATTTTGTGGGGATGTTCATCCTGATTTTCATCGGCGATGGGTCGGTGATCACGGCGACGGTGTTCAAGGGCTATGACCTGATCGGTGTGGCGATCGCGTGGTTCATCGCGGTGACGCTGGCCGTCTACGCCGCGTCGGCGATCTCCGGTGCGCATTTCAATCCGGCGATCACGATGTCGTTCGCAGCCTTCTATGACTTCCGCTGGCGTCTGGTTCCCGCCTACATCGCCACGCAGATCGCTGGCGCGTTCGCGGCCGCCGCCGTCCTGTACGGCTTGTTCAGTGGCACGATCAAGCATTTCGAGGCGATGCACCACATCGTGCGCGGACAACCTGGCAGCCAGATGAGCGCGTTTATGTTCACGACGTTCTCGCCTAACCCGGGGTTGGTGGGGGTGGGCAAGGCCGACTTCGCGCAGGTCTCGCATGTGCAGTGGTTCGCGGCCGAGGCCGTGACGACGTTCATCCTCATCTTCTGCGTTTTGTTTTTGATCGATCAGCGCAACGAGGCGCGGCCGAACCCCAGCTTCGTTCCGGTAATCATCGGGCTGCTCATCGGTGCCCTGGTGGCGATCGAGGCGCCGTTGACGATGACGGCGCTTAACCCCGCTCGCGACCTCGGGCCGCGGCTGTTCACGCTGCTCGCCGGGTGGGGCAAGATCGCCTTTCCGGCGCCCCGCGGCGGGTGGTGGATCCCCTCGGTGGCGACCGTCACCGGCGGGCTGATCGGCGCCGCTATATACCGCTATGGCTACTCGCGCGCGTTCGAGGTCGCAGCACCACCCGGGCGCGAGCCCGCCGAGATCCAGGAAGCCAGCGAACAGGACGCCGCCACCGAGACTCAATAGCTCCTCGCCGCCGGCCTGGGCGGCGAGAGGCGAGAGGCTATTAGGACTGTTCCGATCCGCCCTCCACCGCCGCGCTCAGGCGCGGGAAAAGCTTCGACACGCTGGGATAGATTTCGCGGTAGACCTCAAGCAGCTGCCCATAGAGCTCCGTGCGGCGCTCATCCGGTTCATAGCTCGCCGCCTCGCCGGACATCGCCTCGGCGGCCTCTTCGATTGAGTCAAACCATCCAATCGCCGCGGCGGCGTGCATGGCGGCGCCTAGGCTCGTCGTCTCGACCTCGCGGCAAGCGGTCACGGTGCGACGAGTCACGTCGGCGATGATTTGACACCACAGCGCGCTGCGCGAGCCTCCGCCGAGGGCGAGGTAGACGTCGATCGCCTGGCCGCGTGCCGAGACCACGCCGTCAGTGAGCAGCCGCTGCTCGAACGCGATGCCCTCGAGGATCGCGCGGAAGATGTGACTCTTGCCGTGATGCCCGCGGAAGCCTAAGATCACCCCGCGGGCGTAGTCGTCCCAGTGAGGGGTTTGCGACTGATTCCAGTAAGGAACGGCCAACAGGCCGTCCGCACCGGGCGCAAGGCGGGCGGCGGCGGCCTCGAGCAGTTCCTCGTGCGAGAGGTCCAGGCCCAATTGCCAGTTTTCGGCACCCGCAAGCTTGTTGACGAACCACGAGATCGTGTACGTGCCACCTTGAAGCAGGGTCTCGAGCGTGTACGTCCCCGGCACCGGTCCGCCGAGCGTGCGGAATTCGCGTGCCCATGCGTACTCGTCGCTGTAGGTCCCCGACACGACCGCCGTCCCGAGGTTGATGTACGCCCGGCCTGGCTTCGTGACGTTGGCGCCGAGGCCCGCCGACTGTCCGTCCCCGGCACCGCCCACGACGGGGATCCCGGCCGGCAGTCCCAGTTCCTCTGCTACGTCGGAGCGCAGTTTCCCCATGACTGCACCCGGAGCGCCCAGTTCACAGAGCTGCCCGCGCTCGAGGCCTACCTGGTCAAGAACCTGCTGTGACCAGTCGAATGCCTCCATGTCGATCAGCCCCAGCGGATCGGCACACGCCGACGTCGTCCGCCACTCCCCCGTGAGATGCTTGACCAGAAAGCCGTGAACGTCGACCACTCTTGCGGTTCGCTCGAGCACGTCAGGCTCGTGCTCGCGAAGCCACAGCAGCTTGTAGAGCGCGGGCGTTGTGTCCGGAGGTTTACCGGTGATTCTGTGGATCTCCTCGCTGCCGTACTGCTCTACCTGTTTCACCGCACGGGCGTCTAGCCATAGGATGGCCGGGCGCAGCGGCGCATCATCATCGCCAAGACAGGCGAACGTCTCGCGCTGGTGCGTCAGTCCGATCGCCTCGATTTCCGATGCCTTCACGTTCGCGGCTGCCTGTTGGAGCGCAACGCGGGTAGAGCGCCACCAGTCTTGGGCGTTCTGCTCGTGCCAGCCCGCGTGTGGCATGACGAGCGGGAACTCCTCCCTGCCCTCGCTCACAGCATTTCCCTCGCGGTCCCAGACGACCGCCTTGGTCGCGGTCGTCGAGCTGTCAACTCCGATGACGTACGTCACCCGTCCTCCTCTCGCGTTGCTGACAAGAGCCGCCGGCCGCACGCGTCGGGCTCCGTCCCCGACGGTGCGGATAACTCATCGTGGTGAGCGCGAAGGACACACGTCGAACGGGCATGAAGGAGAAATGACGCGTGCCCGACCGCCTGTACGCAGGTTACGTCTTTGACCTCGACGGAACGATTTATTTCGGTTCCGCCCTTCTACCCGGAGCCGCCCGCGCCAACCAGCTAAAGAAGACGTATCGCAGCCGCCGGCCGGCCGGTGGAAGCCGACCTAAAAGGAGCTGCCGAGCGCGAGCGAACGAATTCGTCGTCCGGCCGCCGTTCACCAGACGGCGTCAGCGGCGAGGAGGTGGCCGCGAGCTCCCCGGCGAAAGGAGCCCGCGGCCTCGGGGTACTACGTCCCGGGATAGGGGTTTGGAATAAGGGTCGTCGGAGTCGTTGTTGTGGTGGTCGCGGGCATCGGTGGCGCGGTGCCCGCGGCTGCGGTCGGCGGATCGGCGGCGACCACGTGCCAGGTGCCGCCGAAGCTGTGGATCGCCTCGCCGGTGGCGTGCCGCGTGTGCTTGTCGAATGAGAAGAGATAGAGCGGGTGTCCGGCGAGCGTTAGCTGCGTGAATCCGCTGCGATGCCAGGTGCCAAGCTTTCCCTTGATGCCCGGCGACTTGGTGGGCTTCTTGGCCGCGGAGACGGTTACCGGAGGCCAGACCTGTAGACATCCATTCGCTTGCCTGCACTCCGGGTGGCTTTTCGAGTCGCCGCTCAGGGTGTAGACGGCAAAGCCGCCCGCCGCGGTGACGATCGTCTCCAGCTTGCTTTGGTGGGTGTTGAAGTTCGTGACCGTGGTGTTCCTCGCTACCGCGAAGGTGAATGTTGTGGCGAGGGCAACTCCGACCACAGCCGCGAGGCCGACGCCAAGGGCAGCTGCCCCCAGCGCCGCCAGCCAACGAGCTCTTCTGCGCATCACGTTCTCCTCTACTTCGGTCGTGGGCATTTGACCCCTAGGACGCCGAGAGCATGCGAACCTTCCCGGGCGTGGCCCAACACCGGTGTGGCGTCCGGGCCCGACACCGGTGTGGCGTCCGGCCGCCGAGAGCCGAGCTCAGGCGCTCAACGGACGCCGCCCGCCATCGCGGGCAGGATCACGAGCGTGTCGTCGTCGCCGACGGAGGTCTCCAGCCCGTCCAGTACGCGAACGTCCTCGTCGTTGAGGTACACGTTCACGTAGCGGTTGAGGCCGCCGTCCGGGGCGAACAGCTGCGACTCGGTGTCGGGATGGGCCGAGGCTAGCGAGCGCAGCACGCCGCCCACCGACGATCCTTCGGCGCTCAGTTCCTTCTCGCCGCCGACCGACGGGCGCAGCACAGGTGGGATACGAACGATTGCCATCTGAGCCGGAACGATTACCACACCGCAGGCATGGCGCCCACGCTCGTCATGCCAAGGGGCTTCATCCGGCCGTCCTATTCAGTGCGCGCCCGCGCAGAACGCTTCGTAGTCGGGGAACACGCCGAGCTCCTCGTCGGAGATCGAGTCGGGATCCCGTGAGCAGATCGGGCACTGCGGATCGCGCCGGACCTTGACCTCGGTCACCCGCGCGGCGAGCGCGTCGTACATCAGCAGCCGGCCGATCAGCGGCTCTCCTTGGCCGAGAATCAGCTTCACGGCCTCGGTCGCCTGGAGCAGACCCATCGTCCCCGGCAGCACGCCGAGGACGCCGTTCGCGCCGCAGGAAGGCGCCAGCTCCGCCGGCGGAGGCACCGGGAACAGGCAGCGGTAGCACGGGCCCTCGTAGGGCTTGAACACCGACAGCTGACCCTCGAAACCGAGGATCGCGGCCGACACGACTGGCATCTTCAGGCGTACGGAGGCGTCATTGAGCAGGTAGCGAGTGGGGAAGTTGTCAAGCCCGTCGACGACGATGTCGTAGTCCGGCAGGATCTGCATGATGTTCTCGCTACCAAGCCGGATCGCGTGCTTGACGACCTTCACGTCCGGGTTCAGGGCGGCGATCGTCTGCTCGGCGGAATCCACCTTGGCGACGCCGATGCGGTCGCTGGAGTGGATCACCTGGCGCTGGAGGTTGGAGAGGTCGACCTCGTCCGAATCGACGATCCCCAACGTCCCCACTCCGGCGGCGGCGAGGTACAGCGCCGCCGGCGAGCCTAGCCCACCGGCGCCGAGCAGCAGCACCTTGGCATCCAGCAGCTTCTGCTGGCCCTCGATGCCCACCTCCGGCAGCAGGAGGTGGCGCGAGTAGCGCTCGCGCTGCTCCGGCGTGAGCGTTCGGAGCACTTCGACCTCGTAGCCGCGGTCCTTCCAGAGCGTGATTCCCCCGCGCATCGACTCGACCTGCTCGTAACCCAGGTCCTCCACCAGCGTCCGCGCCGCGTACGCGGAGCGATTGCCGGAGGCGCAGTAGAGGATCACGTGCTGCGAGCGGTCCGGGACCGCGCCCTCGATCCTCGACTCGAGATATCCGCGCGGCACGTGCTTGGCGCCTGGGAGCTGGCCGCTGGCCAGCTCCTCGGTCTCGCGAACGTCGACGACCACAGCGCCGTTTGACATCAGCTCCCGCACCTCGGCGGGATCGACCTCGTTGATACGGCTCTTTATTTGATTAAGCAGCTCCGCTCCAGACGGGCTCATCGAAAACTCCTCAAAGGCAACCAGAATTCAATACTTCAGTGAGTATAGCGGCGTGGCACCGGGCCGCACGGCCCGGGCCACGCCCTTTTCAGGGCTACGATCGCTTCGGTGCGCGCGCCAGTTGACCATATCGCTGCACCGCTCTTTCCACCGGGTCTTGAGTGGCTGAATTCGCGGCCGGTGCGGCTGGAGCGGGAGCGGGGACACCCGCTGCTGGTTGAGTTCTGGGACTGCTGCCGTGCGAATTCGATCCGCACGCTCCCCTATCTCAAGGAGTGGCACCGCCGCTACGCCCAGCATGGGCTGCTGGTGATCGGGGTGCACACCGCGGGCTTTGCGCCCTCGGAGGATCCCCAGGCCGTCCGCGCCGCGGTGACGCGGCTCGCGATCGGCTACCCGGTGGTGATCGACTCAGGGCGCCAGGTCTGGGAGGCGTACGGAAACCTCGGCTGGCCGGCGCGCTACGTGTTCGATGGACGGGGAATACTCCGCCATTACCACTACGGAGAGGGTGGCTACGACGAAACCGAGTTGGCGATGCAGGAGCTCCTCGACCTCGACGCGGCACCTGAACCGGTAGAGCCCCTCCGCGCGGAGGACGACCCGCAAGCGATCCTCAGCCCGCAGAGCAAGGACATCGCCGGACCCTACTCGGGCCCCTACGAGGCAGGCGGGGTGTGGGCCGTGCTGGACGGGCGGGGAACGGTGACCGTCAACGGCCGCACGATCTCGATCGATCACCCCGGCGCCTACGAGCTGATCTCCCACCCCCGCAGCACGGCCGGCACGCTGGAGCTCGCTCTCGGCGACGGCGTCCGCTGCCACGCGGTCTGCTTCACGCCAGGGATCCGTCCCTGAGCTGCTCGTCGAGCAGGGCACGAAGCTCGGGCGCTCCGGCGTCGTGCACCAGCGCACAGAAGCCGGGCCGGTAGGGGCTCTCCAGAGGGTCGGCTCCGAGGAACGACGACTCCCACACCCAGCTGCCGGTGTTGAACAGCCGCGCGCCGGTGGGCGCCAGCCACTCCCTGCGCTCGTCGCCCGGCAGCGGCCCGGCGCGGTGCGTGTGCCCGAAGAGCACGTGGGGGGCGGCGATGCCGAGCCGCGCCAGCGCCTCGCTGAATCCGCGCAGCGCGCCGCGGCGGAGATCGGGGCCGGAGACGTCGGTCCTCAGTGGCCCGAGTCCAGCGCGGTTCAGCGCCCCGACCAGCGCCAGGAACGTCAACCTCAGCGCCGCGCGGCGGATCGGCCGGGAGCGCCCATCCGTTCCCGTCAGCTGCCGCCAGGCGTCGACCTGCACGCTTCGCTGCGCGCGCTCTTCACCGCCACCATCGCGCTCGTCGCCGTCGGCGCGGGCCGCGACCACCGCATCGATCCAGGCGTACATGGTGCCGAGCGTCGCCTCGTAGTCGTCGATCCGCCGCGGGCCGCCCGGCGGCTCCCGGACGAGCCTGGCCATCGCGCCCGAGCCCAGTCGCTCGATGATCGGCACCGTGTTGTGGCGGTCGGAGTAGTGCCCGTGGGTGGCGTAGAGGTCCTCACGCAGCCACAGCCCTGGATACGCGGCGCGCACCCGAGCGGGCGCCAGCTGCCGGGCAAGCTCGCCGAGCGGGTCGCCGGCACGGTAATCGACCTCCGATGCGCTGGACAGCGGAGCCCGCGAGGGAGTGCAGGCGCGCCGTTCGAGCCAGGGTCGCAGCAGCCGGTGGTCGTGGTTACCGGGGACGATCACAACCTCGCCGTCCGCGCCGAGCGCCGCTCCCAGCTCCGCAAGCACCGGCGCGGCGGCCTCGAGCGCGCCCCGCAGCAGGCCGTGGCGTAGCTCGAGCACGTCGCCCAGCAGCACCAGCCGCTCGCAGCCGGAGACCATCTCAAGCAGCGGGGCGCGAGCGGGCGCGGAGCGCAGCACATCGCTCCCCGAGCGCGCACCAAGATGCAGGTCGGAGACGACGAGCGTGCGCAACAGCGGTCCGCCGACGTGCGCTTACGCCGAGGCGACCTGTCGAATCGGCTTGGGGAGCATGAAGCGCACATCCTCGTTGACGACCTCCAGCTCCTCGATCCGGCTCGTTCCCCTACGGCGGAAGAACTCGACAAGCCGCTGCACGAGCTCCTCCGGTGCGCTGGCGCCCGAGGTGATGCCGATCACCTGCTTGCCGGCGAGCCACTCCTCCTGGAGCTGGCCCTCGTTGTCGATGAGGTGCGAGTCGGCCCCATACTCGCGAGCTACCTCCACCAGTCGGTTGGAGTTAGACGAATTCCGCGAGCCGATCACTAGCACCAGCTGACAACGCCGCGCGAGCTGCTTGACCGCCGCCTGACGGTTGGTCGTCGCGTAGCAGATGTCGTCGGTGCGGGGACCGACGATCTGGGGGAAGCGCTGGCGCAGCCGGTTGATGATCGCCCGGGTCTCGTCCACCGAGAGCGTGGTCTGCGAGACGTAGGCGATCCTGCCGGGGTCTTCGACCTCGAGCCGCTCGACGTCCTCCTCGCTCTGCACGAGCACTATCTGGCCGGGGGCTTCGCCCATCGTGCCCTCCACCTCCTCGTGGCCGGCGTGGCCGACCAGCACGATCGTGTAGCCCTCGGCCGCGAATTTCCTGGCCTCGACGTGCACCTTGGTCACCAGCGGGCAGGTGGCGTCGATCGTCCTCAGCGAGCGGGCACCGGCGTTGGCGTGGACACTGGGGGCCACGCCATGGGCCGAGAACACGACGGTCGCCCCCTCCGGCACCTCCGTCTCGGAATCGACAAAGATGGCCCCACGGGTTCGCAACTGCTCGACGACATGCTTGTTGTGGACGATCTCCTTGCGCACGTACACCGGCGGACCGTGCAGCTCGAGCGCCCGCTCGACGGTCTGAACGGCGCGGTCGACGCCGGCGCAGTACCCGCGCGGCGCGGCGAGCAGCAGCTGCTGGGGGACGTTCGACATCGGCCTTCAGAGTGTAGGAGGCGCGGGGGCTCGGTCGCGTACCCTTCGTCGTTCGAATGCCTCAGCAGCATCTCGACCGACTGACCCCGATCGATGCCTCGTTTCTGCATCAGGAGGGGCCGGCGGCGCACATGCATATCGGCGGCGTGCTCGTGTTCGAGGGGCCACCGCCCGATTTCGAGGATTACCTGGATCAGGTGCGCGGGCGCCTGCATCTGGTCCCTCGCTACCGCCAGAAGCTGGCCACTCCGCCGCTCGAGACGGGGCGCCCGCTGTGGGTCGATGACCCCAACTTCAATCTCGAATACCACGTACGCCACACGGCGCTTCCATCGCCCGGGGGCGAGGAGCAGCTGTTCCAGCTGGCGGCGCGGCTCGCGTCGCAGCGACTTGATCGCGAAAAGCCCCTATGGGAGAGCTGGCTCGTCGAGGGCCTGCAAGGCGGTCGTTTCGCGCTGGTGTTCAAGACGCATCACTCACTGGTGGACGGCGTCGCCGGCGTCGACCTGGCGACGGTGCTGCTCGACCTCGAGCCCAGGCCAGAGCCGCCCAGCAGCACAGAGCTCGAGTCGTGGCAGCCGCGGCCCGAGCCCTCCGCCGCGGAGCTGATCGTCGCCGGGCTACGAGGTTTCGTGGGCACCGCGTTCCAGCTGCTCGAGCGCGCGCTCCAGGCGGCGACCCGGCCGGCGACGACGGCCGGCGTACTCGCGGAGGCGGCCGAGGGCATCGGTGAGCTGATCTGGGCCGGCCTGAACCCGGCTCCGGGGACGCCGCTGAACGTGGAGATCGGTCCGCACCGCCGCTTCCGCGTGGTCCGGCAGACGCTGGAGGATTACAGGGAGGTCAAGGACACGCTCGGCGGGACCGTCAACGACGTCGTCCTGACAGTCGTCTCGGGCGCGCTGGCGCGCTGGCTTCGCTCGCGGGCGATCCGCACCGAGGGCCTCGAGATGCGGGCCCTGGTGCCGGTCTCGGTCAGGACCGACAACCAGCACCGCGGTACGCTCGGGAACCAGCTCACGGCGATGCGCGGGCCGCTGCCGGTTTACATCTCCGACCCGCTCGTGCGGCTGAGGTTCATCCGCCACGCGATGAACGGCCTGAAAGAGTCGAAGCAGGCCGTGGGCGCCGCCACGATCGCCCGCGTCAACAACCTCGCGCCGCCGACGATTCTGGCGCAGGCCTCTCGGCTTCAGTTCTCCACGCGGCTGTTCAACCTGATCGTGACGAACATTCCCGGGCCTCAGTTCCCGCTCTATGTCCTTGGCCGCGAGCTTCAGGACCTGTTCCCGCTGGCGTTCCTGCCCCAGCGCCAGGCGCTGGCCGTGGCGATCATGTCCTACAACGGGCGGATTGAGTACGGGTTGTTGGGCGACTACGACGCCCTGCCTGACATCGACGTGATCGCCACCGGGATCGACGAGTCGCTTCAGGAGCTGCTGAAGGCCGCACGGGCAGATCATCGCCAGCGGGGGAAGCGTCGCCGGCCAAAAGCGGGTCGCGGGGCGCAAGCGAGCCGCGAGACCCAGGCGTCTGGCAACGGCGTGCCGCCGCCGATCGTGCGGGGCGCGACGGCGCGGGCCAAGCGGGGGCCGGCCGCGGACATGCGCGCCAAGCGACGCAAGTAGTCGTTTGCCCTCGGTGGGCCGGGGTGGATACGGTTCGTGCATGGCCGATGACCTCATCCAGCCCGACGAGACCGCCTACCGGCTCGAGCTCACCGCGGCGCAGCTGAAGATCGTCCATACGGCGCTGCGATCGCTGTTCGACGACCTCGGGCACGAGGAGCACGACGTAAAGCAGGTCGTCTCCGAAGTCCTCGACAAGCTGCCTGGCGAGCCCGAGATCAGGGCCATTGACCTTCGCCGCGAGCTTGGCGGCGGGGCCTCCACGTAGCATTCCGCGCGCAAGGCGCACAACCTTCCGTCTCGAAGGCTCATAAAGCATGTCCGCTACGACGATCTTCGGTGCCCGGGGCCGTGGTGCTGACCGGGACTGGCTAGGCGAACGCTCCGAGCTGGTCCGCTGGGCGCTGCCCGCGGTCTTGGCGCTGGCGGGGTTGAATTTCTTCTGGCAGCTCGGCTCCTCGAGCTACTTCATCGACGAGGCGTTCAGCGTCCTGCACTCATCGCCGGACCTGGGCTCGATCTTTCATTCCGTGGCCCACACCGAGACCACGCCGTACACCTACTTCCTCCTGCTGCACGTGTGGCTGAAGCTCACGGGCTCTGAAACCGAATGGGTCACGCGGCTGCCTTCGGCGGTCGCTGGAATCGGGCTGGTCTGGGCCGTCTACTGGATGGCGAAGGCGTTCGTGGGGCCCGTGGAGTCGCTCGCGGCCGCCGCGCTGTGCGCGCTCAGCCCGCTGATTCTGAGCTACGCGCAGGAGACCCGGGTTTACATCTTCCTGGTGCTGGCGCTCACGATCTCGGTCGCGGCGACGGTTCGCGCCGGCCGCCGCATGGAGCGCCAGACGCGGCTGCTGATTCTCGGGGCGGCGGCGGCGGCCTTCGCGATTTGGCTTCATTACACCGCGATCTCGGTGATCGTGCCCCTGATGGTGTGGGTCGCGACGCGCTCCACGCTTTCCCCGCGCAAGCGGACGGCGTTCGTCGCCGCCTGCGTGCTCGCGTTCGCCGTGGTGACGCCGCTGCTGCTCTACCAGTATGGAATCTTCCCCAATGGCGGCGAGATCGCCGGCGCCATCAACTGGGATAACACCGTCTCGGTCATCGCCACGCCGTTCGCCGCCCGGCTGGGAACGCCCGCCGATCTACGCACGATCACCGGCGCGGTGGTCGTGCTGTGTGCGTTGCTGGCGCTGATCGTGTGGCGCAAGGAGCCGCTCAGGGAACGGGGACTGCTGATCGCGCTCGGCGCTGTGGGGGTGGTCGGGGTGTTCCTGCTCGACCTCACCGGCAAGCACATCCTGATCACCCGCTACACGGTGGTCGTCGCGCCGTTTTTGATCACGGCGATCGCCGCGGCCTGCTTCAGGCTACCGCGCGCCGCCGGCGCCGCGCTGGCCGTCGCGGCTGTGGCTGTCTCGATCGCCGGCCTGGTCGACGACCACAGCGAATCTGGCTTCTACGCACCGGTGCGCCCGGCGGTGGAGTACATCGCCGCGCGCGAGCGCCCGAGCGACTTCATGCTCTCCCCCGGCTTCCCCCTGACCGACACGCCGATCTTCTACTACGACATTCGCCGTATGCGACCCAAGCTCCACTTTCTGGGGATCAACGACCCCGCGCAGCACGTGGTCTTCAGGCGCTACAAGCGGATCTGGATAATCGACAACCCGCCCAAGGGGACGCTGACCTCAGCCCTGGCCAAGGTCGGGCCGGTGCTTCGCAAGTACCACTACCGCGCGAGCGATCCGCACGTCTGGAGCACGTCGATCGCGCTGGGGGTAATGCTCGCCACGCCGGCGGGAACCGCCGCCGGGTCGGCCAGGACCTCGGGCGGGTCGGGCAGGACCGCGGCCACCCCGGCCACCCCGGCCAGCACCGCGGCCACCCCGGCCAGCACCGCGGCCACCCCGGCCAGGACCGCGGCCACGCAGGCCAGGACCGCGGCCACGCAGGCCAGGACCGCGGCCACGCAGGCCAGGACCGCGGCCACCCCGGCCAGGACCGCGGCAAGCTGACGCCCTGAGGACCCCGGTGAGGCGGGGCTCAGAAGCCCAGCGCGAACTTGGCGTCCTCGCTCATCCGCTCCGGTGTCCACGGCGGCGAGAACGTCATCGTCGGCTCCACACCCTCGACGCCCTCGAGCTCTGAGACGAATTCCTCGATCTGCTCTGAGACCTGCGGGCCGATCGGGCAACCGGGACTGGTGAGCGTGTAGGTGACCTTGACCGTGCCTCCGTCAACCTCGACATCGTAGATCAGGCCGAGCTCGACGAAGTCGAGGCCCAGCTCGGGGTCGATCACGTCGCGTAGTGCATCTGTCACATCATCCACTGAGATCATGGCCTAAGTCTACGAGAGCGCAGTTGCAGATCTTGTCCGCAATTTGCAGCTTCCGGTAGGTTCTCGGGATCGTTGAGTTTCTGGACACGCCGCCGACGTTGCGCTGCCAAGGCGATGAGGACCGAAGCACGCAGAGCTTCCGGCGGTCCGCGATGGCCCGAGCGATCCGCTCGGCGGCGGACGTGACCGTGGATCTGAGCGAGCTGGTGTTCGCGGACGCGTCACTGATGCTCGACCTGGCGATGGTCGCCCGGCGACTGCGCCATCACGGGTGCGAGATCAGCCTCTGCGGCGCGCGGCCGCAGATCCGCGCGCTGATCGAAGTGACGGGCCTGCACCGGCTGCCCGGCGTTAGCCTGGACCCGCCGGCCTGGGCGCTCGCCTAGCACTCGGCGCGCGCGGCCCTCACTACGCTTGACCGCGATGAGCTTCCGCATGCTCAGCTTCGGCGACCTCGAGACCGGTGTCTGGGGATCGGTCTGGGCTCTCGAGGACCGGCACCAGAGCTTCTCGGTCCTGGGCGATGCAAGCCAGGCGCTGTCGCTAGCCCCTCCGGCCGCCATCGACCCCTCAGATGAGAGCGGGATCTGGCGACTGTCCGCCGCGGGCCTGGAGCTCCGGAGCGTCCCGCAGGGCGAGCCCGCGGCCGTGCCCGGCGGCTTCGACCAGCTGACGAGAGTCCAGGGGACGCTCGGCGGCCTCGGAGCCGAGCGCGCCGTCGACTGCCTCGGCACGCGGAGGGCGCGGGAGGGCATCGCGCTCGAGCGCTTCGAGTCCGTCCGCGACGTCGCCGCGTGGTTCGAGCCCGACCAGGGGCTGGCGGTGCTGGCCGCGCGGCCGCGCGGCGCGTCGAGCCACGCGGAGGATCTGGTGAGCGCATCGGCCTGCGAGGAGGGTCGCTCGGTGCCAATCGGTGACCCCCGCGTGTCGACGACCTACCAGACGGACGGGCTGCCGGCGCGCGCGAGCTTCGAGCTGTGGCCCGAGCAGGCCCCCGAGTACGAGGCCCGGGCCCCCGAGTACGAGACCCGGGCTCCTGGGGACGAGGCCCAGGCCGCCGAGGATCGGCCCGAGCCCCGGCCACGCCGTGCCGCTGGGGAGGCGATCGGCGCCCGCGCCAGCTGCCAGGCCCTCGGTCTCGACGTCGACGCGACGCTGTTTCGCTGGCACTCCCGCGGCCGTGAAGGCGCCGGCGTCTACGTGCTCGCGCGGCCGCGATGATTGAGGCCGTAATCAGCGACCTCGGCGGCGTGCTGACCTCGCCACTGCTGGACTCATTCGTGGCTTTCGAGGACGTGTCGGGCGTCTCGCTCGAGCAGCTGGGCGTGGCGATGGGCAAGATCTGGGAGCGCGACGGCGCCCACCCCCTGTTCGAGCTCGAGACCGGCAGGATGAGCGAGGCCGCGTTCCTTGAGGCTCTCGGTGCGGAGCTGAGCGCGGAGCTGGGGCGCGCGGTAGAGCTGCACGGCTTCGGCGAGCGCTTGTTCGAGCATCTGCACCCAAATGAGCGGATGATCGACTACATGCGCGAACTCTCGGCGCGCGGCTACAGGCTCGCGATCTGCACCAACAACGTGCGCGAGTGGGAGCAGCGATGGCGGACGAAGCTGCCGGTCGATGAGCTGTTCGAGGTGGTGGTCGACTCGGCTTTCATCGGCGCCCGCAAGCCCGAGCGCCGGATCTACGAGCTTACGCTCGAGCGCCTCGGTGTCGGCCCGGCGGCCGCGCTGATGATCGACGACATCGAGGTCAACTGCCAGGGCGCGCGCGCGATGGGCATGGAGGCAGTGTGGTTTCGCTCAAACGAGCAGGCGATCGCCGAGATCGAGGCCGTTCTCGACGGCGCCTCATCGCGAAAGGGAGGAAGTAGGTGAATCGCGCGGTCGGCGCGCGCACGTGGGCGGCCGAGAAGCAGACACGTCCTAGTTGTCGACGCCGAGCCGGTCCCAGCAGTAGAGCTCGAGGCACTCGCGCGCCAGTTCGACACATCGCTCCTGGGACAGCCACGGCAGCACGGTGTCGAATGCCTGCTCCTCGCCAACGCCCGCCTCGAACGCCTCCTCGCCGCGAAAGCCGGCGGCGATCTTCAGCGCCTCGCGGCGGTTTTCACCGAGCGACGGGAACACGTTGACCAAGAACTCCTTGTTGGGCAGCGGGTGGCCCACCTCGAGCGACGCGTGCCAGGCGGCGAGCAGCGACAGGTCGTGCTCGTCGAGGTCGGCTACGGCCTTGGCGTAGTGTGAGTCAAGGTCGGACTCAGGGATCTCGTCGACCCACGCCCGGACCACCTCCCCCAGGATCTGGCGACGCGCCTCACGGCCGACCGAGTCGGCGATGACCCTGATCGCGTTCTGCGGTTCGATGAAGCACAGTGACATGGCGGCTCCGGCTCGTGGATGCGGACGCGCCAGAAGGTAGGAGGTGGGTCGGACGGAGCCGTCTGGAGTCGCTCAGCGCGGCTGGTTGGCGCTCACACCCCAAGCGCTTCCCGCGCGCTGGCCAGCGCCGCGTCGTCGGGTACGCCGACACTATCCATGCCGAGCGTCACGCGCTCGCCCTCGGATCGCGACCAGTTATGTAACCCGAGGTCGAGCGCCGCGAGCGGGACCGCGCAGGCACTGGCGAGCTCCGCCGCGCGCCGCTCGAGCAGCAGCGGGTCGCCGATGCCCAGCGCCCGCTTGGCGGCCACCGTGACGTCGCTGCCGCCCGAGGACGACCCCGCGCCGCCGAGGGCCAGCGTCCCCGCGCGCAATTCGAACACCCCCAGGCAGCCGAGAGTCACCACCAGGTCGAAGCGTGCGTCACGGTGAAGCCCGGGAAGCGCCAGGCGCTCGAACACCCGGGCGAAGCGCCGCTCCGGGCTCCAGGCCGGCTCACCGAGGAACGCCTGCGCCTGCGAGCCGGCCCGCGCGGCCCAGGCGCGATAGGCCTTGAGCGTCTGCGGGCCGCGCGCGGGATCGTGCGCGGTGCGGGGGCCGGTCGCCACCCCGTCGAGCGCGGGCACGAGACCCGAGGCCCACGATGTGGCGACGGCCTCGATCGCGGCGAACGGCTGGTCGCCCTCGAGCGGGCAGAGATAGGCGATCTGGAATGCAAGCCACGCCCGCTCCTCGACATCGCTCTCGGCCGCTGCCACCTCGGCGTACAGACCCGGCGGCGCGGCCTGCAGGCGCGCGAGCCGGCCAGCCGCGAACGCCAGCTCCTCGGCCAGCCGCATGGCGTCGGCGCTCGAGCGCAGGCCGGGCGCCAGCGGCGAGCGGTAGCCGTCGTCGGCCGAGCGCGCGAGCCGCCGCACGCGCACGCCCGGGTGAGCGCTCGTCCGCGACGACGGAGCCGCGCCGGGACGGCGTTCGCGAGGCGCCCGGGCCGGGGCCGAGCTAGCCGAAACCGGCGAGGAGACGACCGGGCGCATTTCGACCTGCTGCTCGCGGGAGCAGATCGAGCAGTTCTGAAGCATGCGGTTGTGGCGGCAGAAAGTGGGCACTACCACTCCATTTTTAGCGTTGTCCGCCGCACATGTGCGCTCGGGCCTGCCGCGTGCTTGGCATCCGGGCTCGCTTAACGCGCGGCGCCTGAGTCATACACCTGCCCGGGCCGATCATGATCGGCCCGGACGGATCGGCACATGTGCCGATCCGCGGCCCGGCACATGTGCCGGGCCGACCACATTAAAGAGGCCCGGGGGACCCAGATCCATCTGGGCCCCCCGGAGAGTCAGGGAAGTGGGGGCGCAGTTCCCTGACCGACAGGGGCGAGTTTCCCCGTCCCAAGCTAAACGTAAACCCTCGTTTGCCCCCAGCTGCCCTTGAGGGGGCGCACCCGGCCTGTCAGCAAGCCTAGCACGAATACCGCGCCGCCCGGGGACTATTTCGTGACGTATCTGTGAGCGTGTTCAGCGGCCACGCGTTCCCGGTCCGCTGAAGAACTCCTCGCCCGGCCTCACTGTTCCCGCGGCCTCTGCCTCGTGACGCAGCGTGCGGTCCGCCTCGCCGCTCCAGGCGCCCAGCGCTAGCATCTCGCGGTCGGCGTCCATCGGGCTCCCGCCCAAATCTTTGTTGACGATCCGCGCGCACTTGCGGCCTTCGGCGATCGCGGTCACGACGAGCGACTGCCCGATGCGGGCGTCGCCACAGGCGTACACGCGCTCGTGTGAGGTGCGATAGGTCTGGAGCGTGCGGACGTTACCCCGGCGGTCTAGGGCCAGGTCGAGCTCCGCGACCGGCCCGTCGTGCTCCGGGTGCTCGAAGCCGATCGCGATCAGCACCAGGTCGGCCTCCAGCACGAACTCGCTGCCCGGCACCGGCGTCAGGTCGCGGGAGGATGTGCCGGACACCTTTCTCGCGTAGACGTGGCTGACCCTCCCGTCCTTGCCCCCGAAACCCGTGACCTCGGTGGCCCAGCGACGCTTGCCGCCCTCCTCCAGAGCGTAGGTGGTGGCCGTTCGCTTGGGGGGGAGCGGCCACGGGTGGCGCGGGTCGTGGCCGTCGCCCGACAGCTCCGCGTAGACGTCGATGACGCTGGCGCTGGCCGCGCCTTCGCGGTGGGCGTTAGAGATGCAGTCCATCCCCGTGTCGCCACCGCCGATGACGATCACGTGCTTGCCGGCGGCGGTGATCTCGTGCTCGGGCGGAGTGGGCCGCGACGGGCGGCCCTGCTCAGCCGCCACCCACCGGTTTCGCTGATAGAGGTAGTGCATCGCGAAGTGGATCCCGCTCAGCTCGCGGCCCGGGGCCTCCAGATCGCGTGAGACCCGAGAGCCGGTGCTCAGCACGATCGCGTCGTAGCGCTCGTAGAGCTCGCGGGCCGATACGTCGGCGCCGACGTCGGCGTCATAGACGAACCGGACGCCCTCGTCCTCCAGGAGCGCGACGCGGCGGTCGATGATCCATTTCTCGAGCTTGGCGTCCGGCACGCCGAAGCGCAGCAGGCCGCCCGGCCCCTCGTCACGTTCGTAGACCGTCACCTCGTGGCCGGACTTGTTGAGCTCGGCGGCGACGGCCAGGCCGGCGGGACCAGAGCCGATCACCGCGACGGTTTTGCCGCTGCGGCGATCGGGCGGCTCGGCCGCGACCCAGCCCTCGGCGAACGCGCGCTCGACGATCGCCAGCTCGATCTGCTCGATCGTCACCGGCTCGTCGTTGATCGCCAGCACGCACGCCGATTCGCACGGCGCAGGGCAGATCAGGCCGGTGAACTCGGGAAAGTTGTTGGTGGCGTGCAGTTGCTCGATCGCCTCGCGCCACTTATCGCGGTAGACGAGGTCGTTCCAGTCGGGGATCAGGTTGCCCAGCGGGCAGCCCTCGTGGCAGAAAGGGATCCCGCAGTCCATGCACCGCGCCCCCTGACGCCGGAGCTCGTCATCGGCCGCCAGCCTGAAGTACTGGCTGTAGTCGTGCACGCGCTCGTGCGGATCGCGCTTGTCGAAGCCGATCCGGTGGATCTTCAGAAATGCGCCGAGCTCGCCCATCGGGGCTGGGGAGGCTAGCAACGGCTTGCAAGGCGTCCGCCGGCGCGGATAGGGTCTCGACGGTGGGTGAAGTAGCTGCGCGTGCGCTGCTGGTGTGTCTCGCGCTGTGCGCGGCGTTCGCCCTGGTCGCACAGGCGCAGCCGGGCAGCGCGAGCGTCACGCGCGGGGCCTCGGCGAGTACCCAGGTGTCAGTGACCGAGCCGTTCATCGTGCAGGTCAAGGCGCTCCCGCTCGGCCGGGCCGCGATCCGGATCCTCGTCTATCACCCCGCGCAGCTGCGCTGGGGCAAGCTGAAGGTGAGCTGGCTGTTCGGCCGGGGCTTCCGGGGCCGGCTGTTCGCCGGCCGACCGACGCTCACCCGCGCGCTCAACCCGACCGTGATTGCCATCTACACGAAGGTCGAGCTTCCCGCCGGCTACTTCCACTGGCGGGCATGCTTTTACCCCCGTGACGCGCTCGCACTGCCCAACCCAGAGCGCCCCCCCGGCTGTAGGGGACGGGGCTACCACGGCTTCGGGCACCTGCCCCACGGCTATCCGGGTCCCAGGGCCATCCGCCACGCCGCCGCATATCTGGCGAGCCGGAGGGGGAGGACCGCGTTCGCCGTGTTCGATGATGAGGGCCGGCTCTCGGGCGTGCACATCCACTGGACGTTCGTGTCCGCCAGCGTAGTCAAGGCGATGCTCTTGGTCGCGTACCTGCGGCGGCTGCGCGCCACGGGCCAGCACACGGTCGACGCCAACAGCAACTCGTTCCTTTACCCGATGATCAACCTCTCAGACAACTCGGCGGCCACGCAGACCTGGTCGATCGTCGGCGACTCTGGGCTCTATGAGGTGGCGCACGCGGCGGGCATGACCGACTTCTCGGTCGTCGGCATCTGGGCCAACGCCGAGATCTCGGCCGCCGATCAGGCCAAGTTCTTCTTCGAGATGAACTCGCTCATCCCCCGGGAGTTTGTGGGCTACGCCCGCAACCTGCTTTCGACGATCGCAGGGTATGAGAGCTGGGGGATCCCGGCCATCGCGCGGCCCAAGGGCTACCAGGTGTTCTTCAAGGGGGGCTGGCGCCCCACCGGCCTCGGCCAGCTGGTGCATCAGATCGCGCGGCTCGAGGGCCACGGGCGCAAGTTCTCGATCGCGGTCATGACCGACGGCGATCCGTCGATGGGCTATGGGATCGACACGATCCAGGGCGTCACGGCGGCGCTGCTGTCGCTGCCGCCCCCGCGCCACATCGGGCGCGTCAACCCGCGCGCGCTTGGCGGCGGGGGTTGAGGCGGGACCTCGGCTGCTGGCAGGTTTTGCTGCCCCAGAAGGGCTCTTCTTCCCACGACCCCGGAGCGGTGGAGATCCGCTGCCGTTAGCGCGGTACGTCGGGCGCCCTCGCCCGCGGTCAGCCGGCCTTACGCGACCGCCGGCTCGCCCTCCGCCTCCGACTCGTGTGCGGCACGCTCGGCGAGCACGCGCTTGTAGTCACGCGGCATCACTTTCACGAATCGCTCAACGGCCCGATCCCAGGACGCAACCACGTTGCGCCCGACCATTGAGCCGGTCCGCGCCACGTGCTCTGAGATCAGCGCCCTGAGTTCCTGGGCGTCTCGGTCGGTCAGCTCTTCGAGCTCCACCAGCTCGAGGTTGCAGCGACCCTCGAAGCGGCGGTCGACGTCGTAGACGTAGGCGATGCCGCCGCTCATGCCGGCGGCGAAGTTCCGGCCCGTACGGCCCAGGACGACCACGCGACCTCCGGTCATGTACTCGCAGCCGTGATCGCCGACCCCTTCGACCACGGCGTAAACGCCGGAGTTGCGCACCGCGAAGCGCTCGCCCGCCAGCCCGCGAAAGAACGCACGCCCGGCGGTGGCGCCATACAGCACGGTGTTGCCGACCAGCACGTTCTCCTCCGCGCGGAAGCGCGCGCGCTCCGGTGGGCGCACCACGAGGACGCCGCCGGACAGGCCCTTGCCCGTGTAGTCGTTGGTCTCGCCGCGCAAACAGAACGTCACCCCGGGCGCCAGCCAGGCGGCGAAGCTCTGCCCCGCCGAGCCCTGGAACGAGACCTCGATCGTTCCTTCCGGCAAGCCGCGCGCGCCGTGGCGTCGCGCGATAGCTCCGCTCAGGATGCCGCCCACCGCCCGGTTGACGTTGCGCACCAGCACCGGGCCGAGCTTCACCTGCTCGCCGAGCTCCAGCGCTGGCCCGCATTTGTGAACGAGCTCCCAGTCGAGCGCGTCATCCAGCACGGGCAGCTGCGGCCGGCTCCGGCGCCGCGGGGCGTCAGGCGGCAGCTCGGGGGTGCTCAACACCATCGAGAGGTCGACGCGGCGGGCCTTCCAGTGCTCGATCGCGTCGTCCACGTCGAGCAGCTCGGCGCGCCCGATCAACTCCTCGAAGCGCCGGATGCCCAGCGAGGCCATGATCTCCCGGACCTCTTCGGCCACCAGCATCAGATAGCCGGTGACGTGCTCGGGTGTCCCCTGGAAGCGCTTGCGAAGCTCGGGATCCTGGGTGGCGATGCCCACGGGGCAGGTGTTCAGGTGGCAGACCCGCATCAGGATGCAGCCCATGGCGATCAGCGGCGCGGTCGAGAAGCCGAACTCGTCGGCGCCGAGCAGCGCCCCCACCACCACGTCGCGGCCGGTGCGCATGCCGCCGTCGACCTCGACGGTGATCCTGCTGCGCAGGTCGTTCATAAGCAGCGTCTGTTGGGTCTCAGCCAATCCGATCTCCCAGGGAACGCCGGCGGCCAGGATCGAGGACTGCACAGCGGCGCCGGTGCCGCCATCGTGACCGGCGATCGTCACGTGGTCGGCGTTTGCCTTCGCCACGCCGGCGGCGACCGTGCCCACGCCCACCTCGGAAACCAGCTTGACCGACACCGAGCTCTCCGGGTTTGCGCACCGTAGGTCGTAGATCAGCTGCTTTAGGTCCTCGATCGAGTAGATGTCGTGGTGCGGCGGCGGGCTTATAAGGCCCACGCCGGGGGTCGAGCTGCGGATCTTGGCGATGTAGTCGTCGACCTTGTGCCCCGGCAGCTGCCCGCCCTCCCCGGGTTTCGCCCCCTGGGCCATCTTGATCTGCAGCTGATCGGCGTTGACCAGATAGTGCACGCCCACCCCGAAGCGCCCGGAGGCGATCTGCTTGATCGCCGAGCGCCGCGAGTCGCCGTTGGCGTCGGGGACGTAGCGCGAGGGGTCCTCGCCGCCCTCGCCGGTGTTGGAGCGCGCGCCGAGACGGTTCATGGCGATCGCCAAGGTCTCGTGGGCTTCGCGGCCCAACGCTCCGAGGCTCATGGCACCGGTCGTGAAGCGCTTGACGATCTCCGTCGCCGGCTCCACCTCCTCGAGCGCCAGCGGCTCGTCCGCCGGGCGAAGCTTCATCAGTCCCCGCAGCAGCGAGCGGCGCACCGCCTCGTCGTTGGCCTGGCGCGCGAACGTCTTGTAGGTCTCGCGGGGGTCGCCGTTGACGCCCTGCACCGCGTGCTGGAGCGTGGCGATCGTGTCCGGGTTCCATACGTGGCGCTCGCCGTAGCGGCGCCACTGCAGCACGCCGCCCACGGGCAGCACCTCGCGGCCGGTGCGCGGGTAGGCGCGGAAGTGGCGCTCCATGGCCTCGGTCGAGAGCTGCTCGAGGCCCACGCCGCCGATCCGCGACGCGGTGCCCGTGAAGTGCTTGTCGATCAGTTCCCGCTCCAACCCAACGGCCTCGAAGATCTGCGCCCCGCAGTACGACTGGATCGTGGAGATGCCCATCTTCGAGATCGTCTTCAGCAAGCCCTTGCCGATCGCCTTGACGATGTTGGCCTCGGCTTCGTCGATCGTCAGCTCGACGGGCAGCAGCGAGTGCTCGGCGAGCTCGTCGAGCGACTCGAACATCACGTAGGGGTTGATCGCCGCCGCTCCGTAGCCGATCAGCGTCGCCATGTGGTGGATGTCGCGCGGTTCGCCGGACTCGATCACCAGCCCGGTGCGCAGCCGGGTGCCGCGTCTGACGAGGTGATGGTGGACGGCGGCCACCGCCAGCAGCGACGGTGTCGCGACCCGCTCCGGGCCCAGGTTGCGGTCGGAGAGAATCAGGATGTTGGCGCCGTTGTCGACGTACTGGGCGGCCTCCTCGCAGACCGCCTGAAGCCGGGCCTCCATCCCGTCCGGCCCGTCCTCGATCGGCCAGGTGATGTCGATCGTGGCGGCGTCGAAGACCTCATGCGAGACCTGGCGCAGTTTCTCGAGCTCGGTGTTTCTGAGGATCGGCTGGTTCATCACCAGCTGGTGGGCCTGCTCCGGGCTCTCGCCCAGCAGGTTGACCTCGGCCCCGACCCCGGCCTGGAGGCTCATCACCACGTTCTCGCGGATGGGGTCGATCGGGGGGTTCGTGACCTGGGCGAACAGCTGCTTGAAGTAGGAGAACAGCGGCGGCTGGCGGTCGGAGAGGACGGCGAGAGCGGCGTCGTTGCCCATCGAAGCCACGGACTCCTCGCCTTTGGCGGCCATCGGGGCGATGATCAGCCGCAGGTCTTCCTGCGAGTAGCCGAACGCCAGCTGCTTTGAGCGAAGCGGTTCGATCCGCGGCACGCGCGGGTCGCGCTCGGGCAGGTCAGCGATGTGCACGACCGAGCGCTCGTACCACTCGCCGTAGGGCTTGCGCCGGGCGATCCGCCGCTTGACCTCTTCGTCCTCCACGATCCGGCCGGCCTCGAGGTCGAGCAGGAAGACTTTGCCAGGAGCCAGGCGGCCCTTACGCTGGACGTGCTCCGGAGCCACCGTCATCACTCCGGTCTCCGAGGCCAGCACGACGTACCCGTCGGTGTCCTGTACCCAGCGGCCGGGGCGCAGCCCGTTGCGGTCCAGCACCGCGCCTGCCCAGCGGCCGTCCGTGAACACGACCGCGGCCGGACCATCCCAGGGCTCGATCAGGCAGGAGTGGAAGTCGTAGAAGCCCTTGACGTCTGGGTCGAGGTCCTTGCGGGTCCGGTAGGCCTCGGGCACCATCATCATCACCGCGTGGGGGATCGAGCGGCCGCTCAGCACGAGCAGCTCGAGCACGTTGTCGAAGGTCGCCGAGTCGGAGCCGCCCTCCTGCACGAGCGGCACCACCTTCCGCAGGTCATCGCCGAATAGCTCGGAGGCCAGCTGCGACTCCCGGGCGCGCATCCAGTTGATGTTTCCCCGCAGCGTGTTGACCTCTCCGTTGTGGGCGATCATGCGGTAGGGATGCGCGAGCTCCCAGCTGGGGAAGGTGTTGGTGGAGAAGCGCGAGTGCACGAGCGCCAACCGCGTGGCGACGCGCGGGTCTCTCAGATCGGTGAAGTACCGCGGCAGCTGGGGCGCCGTCAGCATGCCCTTGTAGACCAGGGTCTTGCAGCTGAAGCTCGGCAGCGCCAGATCGCGTCCCGCCCCGCGCTCGATCAGCCGCCTGATCACGTACAGCTTGCGCTCGAACGCGTCCTGATCGGTTTGCAGCTCCTCCGAGGCCTCGATCAGGACCTGCCGGATCACCGGCGCCGAGAGCCGCGCAGTCTGCCCCACGTGGCGGTCATCGACCGGCACGTCGCGCCAGAACAGCGCCCGCTGCCCCTCGGCCTCGATCGTCTCCTCGATCAGCTGCTCCACTGCCAGGCGGCGCTCGGGGTCTTGGGGGAGGTAGCAGACGCCGACGCCGTAGCGCCCCGGCGCCGGCAGCTCGACGCCCGCCACCGCGGCGCGCAGGAACCCGTCGGGGATCTGGAGCAGGATGCCGGCGCCGTCGCCGGTGTTCGGATCTGCCCCCTCGGCGCCGCGGTGCTCGAGATTCTCGAGCGCGTCCAACGCCTTTTCGACTACTGCGTGACTGGCCTCACCCCATAGCTTGGCAACCAGCGCGATACCGCAGCCGTCGTGCTCGTTTGCGGGGTCGTAGAGGCCAGTGGCCCCTCTGGGAGCGAGGCGGGACATGTGGGTTCGAACGAATGTGGGAGGTTGGCGCGGCGCACTGCTACAGAGCCGCAAAGCGTACCAGCGGGGAGGGCTTTTTCGGGCCACTTTCCCGGGCTACTTTTCGGCCCCTGTTTGGGGCCGGGTCGCCGGGCCGGGAGCTTAGCGCTTGGCCTTCGCGGTGGCCGGGCCCGGGCGCTAGCGCTTGGCCTTCGCGATCCCCTGGCCCGGGCCCTAGCGCTTCGTCTTCGCGGTCAGCCGGGCCCGGGAGCGCTAGCGCTTGGCCTTCGCCGGCTGCTTGCGCTTGCCGCCGGCGCCGTCGGCGCTCGTCGAGCGGCTGCGCGACTTGGCGGGCTTCTTTGCCTTCGGTTCTGCCGGCGCCTCCTCCTCCTCGCCGTCGCGAACCGCCGCCAGGCTCGCCTCCAGCGCTGCCATCAGGTCTGGCGCCGCGGCGGGCTCCTCCGCCTCGGGCTCGACGGCGATCTCCTCGCCGGCGGCTTTGCGCTCGATCAGCTGGAGCACCCGCTCGCGATAGTTGTCGTGGTACTTGGCGGGATCGAACTCTCGGGAGAGCGACTCGATCAGTTGCTCGGCCATCCTCAGCTCGCGCTCCGAGGCCTCGGCGTCACCGATGTCGTCGAGCTCGTCGAGACGCTCCGGGGAAAGCACCTCGTCGCCGAACAGCATCGTCGAGAGCGTTAGCACATCCCCCGTTGGGCGCAGGGCGCAGAGCTGTTGCTTTGAGCGCAGCACGACCCGCCCGATCCCGACCTTGCCTGACTCGCGCATCGCGTCAAGCAGGAGCCGGTAGGCCTTGGCGCCACCGGCGGTCGGCGCCAGGTAGTAGGAGTGGTCGTAATAGATCGGGTCGATGTCCTCGAGATCGACGAAATCCTCGATATCGACCGTCTTTGTCGCCTTGGGGTCGAGCGCGTCGAGCTCGTCCGGATCGATCAGGACGTAGCGCTCGGGGCTGACCTCGTAGCCCTTGACGATCTCCTCGTAGGGGACCTCCTCGCCAGTCGAGGGGTCGACGCGCTTTTGCCGTACCCGAGCCCCGGTCTTGGCCGAAACCTGATGGAAGCGCACCGTCTTCGGCGACGTCGCGCTGTAGAGCTTGACCGGCACGTTGACCAGCCCAAAGCTGATCGCGCCGCTCCAGATCGCACGTGGCATATGCGCTTTGTATAGCGCAGCCGCGGCTCGGGCAAACGCCGGGCGAGGTCTTGCTCAGGGCTTGTGGCGGGATTGGTGGCGATCTCACGCCACGTGGACGCGGCGGCGATCTCCGGCCACGCGGACGCGGCGGCGATCTCCGGCCACGCGGACGCGGCGGCGATGTCACGCCATGGGAGACGCGGCGGCGATGTCACGCCATGGGAGAGAGGTGGCGATCTCACGCCACGTGGACGCGGTGGCGATCTCACGCCACGTGGCCGCGGTGGCGATCTCACGCCACGTGGCCGCGGGCTGTTTCATCTCCAGTGCCCGACCTAACGGTGAATAAGTTGCCAAAGCGCGCTGTGCCGCGCGACTCCGGTGACATAAGCATGATGGTGGTGCTTATGTGCGCAAACCGGGGAGCGGCTGCAAGCTTTGACGACTTTTGCATATGACTATCCCCCCTTTCCAGGCGCTGCTCGACGCGCACGGTCGTGACGTGCACCGCTTCCTGACGGCGACCGTCGGACGCTCCGACGCGGACGACTGCTACCAGGACACTTGGCTGGCCGCACTCCGTGCCTACCCACGTCTGCACGACGCACGGAACCTCCGCAGCTGGATCTTCACGGTCGCGCATCGCAAGGCGATCGACCACGCCAACGCGCGGCGGAGACGGGCGATCCCGGTGGCGGAGCTACCAGAGGGCCGCGCGGCCAGCGGGCATCCGCTGCCTGGACCAGCCGTTGCCGGCGGACCAGCCGCCGACCCCACCGCGGCGGATGGCCGGCCTGAGCTCTGGGAGCAGGTTCGTCGGCTGCCGCCGAAGCAGCGGACCGCAATCGCGCTGCGGTTCATCGCCGACGCTGCCCACGCCGAGATCGCTCAAGTGATGGGCATCAGCGAGGAGGCGGCGCGCCGCAACGTACACGAGGGGCTCAAGCGTCTTAGAACGGAGTACGACCATGACAGAGACTGAGGCACTGGAAGCAGCACTGAGGCGCGCGGCGCAGGAGTTGGCGGACGAGCCACTGCCTGAGCTGGAGCAAACCGCGTCGGCCGCCGGCCTGCTGGACGTCGCCTACGCCACCCTCGACTCGCCGGTGGGAACGCTGCTGTTGGCGACGACGCCACGCGGTCTGGCCCGCGTCGCCTACCTGGATCCCGGGGGGCAGGACGAGGACGCCGTGCTGGCAGAGCTCGCGGCGCAGGTCTCCCCTCGCGTATTGTCGGCGCCTCGCAAGCTCGACGGACCCCGGCGCGAGCTGGACGAGTACTTCGAACGCCGTCGTCGTCGGTTCGAGGCGCCGCAGGACTGGCGCCTGATGCGCGGCTTCGCCCGCCGCGTGCTGGAGGCCACCGCGCAAATCCCCTACGGCTCGGTCTCCACCTACAAGGACGTCGCCGCAGAGGCCGGCAGCCCGCGCGGCTCTCGGGCCGCGGGCAATGCGCTGGGCTCCAATCCCCTGCCGATCGTGGTTCCCTGCCACCGCGTCGTTCACTCGAGCGGCGGCC
The DNA here is from genome assembly GCA_963830405.1 of uncultured Actinomycetes bacterium. GTDB lineage: Bacteria > Actinomycetota > Thermoleophilia > Solirubrobacterales > Solirubrobacteraceae > Palsa-465. Next base: position 233,357 of record CAWHMB010000002.1, on the reverse strand, counting down.
TCGGTGGCTACACCGGCGGAGTTGAGCGCAAGCGCACGTTGCTGGAGGTCGAGGGCCGCCCGTGAGCGCTCGGCGCATCGCAGGTGACGGTTAACGCCCGCCGCGGCGGGTAGCACTTGCTACGTGGATGTACTTCGGCCGGTGCGGGTGCTCGATCGCGCGCAGCAGCGCTCCCGCTGGTCGGCGGTACCGATGGCGGTGCTGAAGAAATTCCAGGACGACGGCGCCGGCGGGCTGGCGGCGATGATCGCCTACTACGGATTCTTTTCGCTGTTCCCGTTGCTGCTGGTGTTCGTGACGGTCCTTGGCTACGTGTTCCAAGGCGACACGAGCGTGCAGAACTCGATCAAAAACTCGGTTCTGAGCCATTTCCCGATCATCGGCTCGGACCTTCAGAGCAAGGAGCTCCGAGGGCGCTCGCTAGCGCTGGTGATCGGAGCCGTCGCCTCGCTGTGGGCGGGGCTCGGGGTCAGTAACGCCGCCCAGAACGCGTTTGACCGCGTGTGGGCCGTGCCGTTCAAGGAGCGGCGTGACTTCCTTCAGCGGCGACTGCGAGGCCTGTTGCTGGTGGCTTCGCTCGGCACGTTGTTCGTGGTCTCCTCGGTGGCGTCCGGTCTGGTCACCGGCGGCCTCGGCGGGCCCGCGCTGAAGGTGGCGGGGATCGCACTCTCACTACTGATCAACCTCGCGCTCTACGCGGCGGCGTTCCGGCTTCTGACTGCTGCCACCGTGCCGACCCGGTGCCTGTGGATCGGGGTCGTCGTTGGAGGCGTCTTGTGGGAGATTCTGCAGTCGGTGGGTGGTCTCTACGTGGGCCACGTCGTTCGTCACGCGAGCAGCACCTACGGGCTGTTCGCGGTGGTGATCGGGCTGCTGGCGTGGCTTCACCTCGGGGCCTACGCAACGCTCTACGCCGCCGAGATAAACGTCGTACTGGCCCGCAAGTTGTGGCCCCGAAGCTTGTTCGGTCCGCCAGCCGGCCTGGCCGACGAGGAGACACTGACCGCGCTGGCGAAGGTCGAGGAGCGCTCGGAGGAGCAGCAGGTCGACGTCAAGTTCAGAACAGGCGACCCTGGGGCTCGTCGGTAGTAAAGGCCGCGCCGGGCGCCGACGTCTCCGGGTCAGCGCGGGCGTCTGGCGGCACCGGCGCCGACGTGTCCGGCTCGGCGAGGGCGTCCGACGGCACCCCCGCCGGGGTACCCGGCTCGGCGGAGGCGTCCGACGGCACCCCCGCCGGGGTACCCGGCCCGGCGCGGGCGTCCGACGGCACCGCCGCCGAGATCTCCGGGTCGGCGCGGGCGTCTCGCGGCACCGGCGCCGGGATACTCGGGGTCTGTCGCCTCGTCATCTCGGGCGGCCAGCTGCAGAGCCCGTTTTCGCCGGGGCAGCCGGCGCACAGTGCGAGACAGGGCTTGTCGGAGACCGGGAACTCGCCGCTGGAGGCTCCGCCCGCGAGCGCCAGCAGCTCACCTTCCAGGGCCACCATGTCCCGGCGCCAATAGTTCGCGCTGACGGGCTCCGCCGGCCGCTCCAGAAACAGATGCACGACCTCGACGCTCGCGGCCCCGGCGCGCAGTGCGGCGAGCGCGTATATCAGCCGCTGGATCGCATACTCGCGGGCCACGACGTCAGCGGGGTCGGCGGCTTCCAGGCGGTCGCTCTTGTAGTCGACGACCAGCGTCGTGCCGCCGGCCTCGGTCGCGACCACGTCGAGCACACCTGTGATCAGAGCGTCCTCGAGCAGGAAACAGAACCCCTCCTCGCGGCGAACCTCGCGCGCGCCCGCAAGCCGGCGCCGCAGCGGGCTTTCGATGAACGCAGCGACGAGGTTGTTGACGTCCTCGGGGGCGTCCGCGGGCAGCAGCGGGCGGCGAAAGTCGAGGCGCTCGAGCAACAGGTGAACCAGCACGCCGCGCTCTGTGGCCGCAAGGCCGCTTGCCCCTGACGCGCCCAGCGCGGGCTCGGGCGCCCCCTCGCCGGCTTGCGTCCCACTTCCAGCGGTCGCCGGCAGCCCCAGCACGCGCTCGAGGTAGAAGCGGTACCCGCAGCGGCGGTACTGGCTGAGCGAGGAATAGCTGAGCGCGGTGGCCCGCGGGCGGTGGGGTGGCTGTCTCGGCGGTTCGGCCCGCCTGGGAACACTCCTCGCCGGCGGCTGCGCGATCACCTGGTCGGCGGCTTCGGAGCAATGGATCATCTCAGGGACGACGCCACCGGCCTCGAGCGCTTCCGTCAGCCAGCCGATCGGCCCCTCCGATGGCGTTGCGCCGCTGAGGATCAGGCGTTCGCGCGCGCGGGTCATCGCGACGTAGAAGATCCGCCGCTCCTCCGCCTCCTCGGCCAGACGCTGCTCCTCGCCGAGCGTCGCGTAGTCGAGCGCCGGCACCGTCTTGCCTCCGCCGGGCCGCGCGAGTCTCAGCCCCAGCCGGCGGCCATCGGCGCCCACTCGTATCAGCTCGCCGCCACGCCGCGGCTCGCGCCCCAGGTCGGCGACTATCACGATCTCGAACTCGAGGCCCTTGGCCCGGTGAATCGTCATCAGCCGCACGGCGTCGAGTGCCTCTCCTTCGACTGGCGCCTCGGCCTCGCGCGCGTCGGCGCGGCCGCTCGCGGCTCGCAGCGCCACCGTATCCAGGAAGCGCCGCAGGTCGGGGCCTTCGGAAGCCCCGAATTCATGACCGAGGCGCATCAGCTTGCGGACGTTCGCGAGCCGGCGCTCTCCGCCCGGGAGCGCCAGCATCTCCAGGTCGTATCCGGTCAGGTAGAGGACGCGTTCGATCAACTCATCGATCCCGGTCCACGCGGCCGTTTGGCGCTCGGCGGCGAACCATTCGCGGAACGTTCGCAATCGCCCTGCGTCGCCGTCTGCCAGCTCTCGTGGCTCGTCGTAGTTCCCCTCGCGGCGGGCGGCCGCCACGAGCACCAGCGCGTCCATCGACAGCCCGACCAGCGGCGATGCGAGCAGGTGGTAGTAAGCGTGCTCATCGCGCGGGTTGCTGAGCGCTCTGAGGTATGCCAAGAGGTCCATGACCTGCGGCGATGACCAGTAGCCGCGGCCACCGATCATGTAGGTCGCGATCCCGCGCTCCTCAAGCGCACGCTCGTAAAGCCTGAGATCGGTGGCCGCCCGGGTGAGCATCACGATGTCGCGGGGAGCGGTCCCGGCATCGGTCAGCTGCCGCACGCGTGAGGCCACCGCGCGGGCCTCGGCGGCGCGCCAATCGGAGTCCTCCTTATCCACGACCAGGAGCTCGACGAGCTGCTCGCCGGCGGCGGCTTCCTCGCGCCCGGGCTCTAGCGCCGGACCGCCGAAGGCCGCGTTGACCACGTCGAGAATCTCGCGCCGCGAGCGAAAGTTTCTCTGCAGCGTGGCGCGCCGGCCACGACGCTCAAGCTGTGAGGCGAGGCGCTCGAACAGCCGCACGTCGGCGTGCCTGAAGCCGTAGATGGATTGCCGGCCGTCGCCCACCACGAACAGGTTCCCGCGCGAGATCGACTCGATCAGCGCCAGCTGCACGCCGTTGGTGTCCTGGAACTCGTCGACCATGATTTGCGTGAAGCGTGCGGCGTAGCGCTCCTGCAGCTCTCCTTCGGCGAGCAGATCCCGCGCCAGCAGTTCGAGGTCCTCGAAGTCGAGCCCCGAGCAGGCACGCTTACGCTGGCCGTAGCGCTCCCCGAACGCGCGCAGGAGGCGGTCCAGCGGTCCATGCACGCCCATGGCCCAGTGGTGCTCGCCGCCCTCGCGGAATCTCGAAAGGGCTTCGGCGTAAGCGGAGCAGGCCGGCGTGCGGAGCGCCGCGCCATTGCCGTTCGGAAGCTGCAGGCAGTCGAGCTCGCCGGGCCACGGGATCGCGGTCTGGAGCACTTGGCCGACATCCTCCAGGCGCGTCAGCGCTTCTTGTACCTTGGCGCTCGGCTGGAGGGCCGCGCCCAGCTCCGCCGCCAGCGCCGCGGCCGCCGTTCGCAGCACGCTCCGGGCGCCGGCTAGGTCCGGCGCCGCGGCGAGCGGGGGCAGCGCCGGGTGCAACTGTCCGCGCGAGCGCAGCTCGTGGTAGGTGGCGATGGTCGCGCTTCGTAAGGGCCCGGGGTTATAGGAGGCGATCAACTCGCTGTCCGCCTCACCCAATGCGTCCTCGAACGCCCGGTCGGCCAGCCGGCCCGCTTCGACCTCATCGAGAACTCTGAAGCGGGGATCGATGCCGGCGGCCAGCGCGTGTGCGCGCAGCACCCTGGCGCAGAAGCCATGGATGGTGGAGATGAATGCGCCCTCGGTGGCGCGCGCTTTCACCACCGCCCCCAGCGCTCGAAGGCGCTCCCTCACCCGCTCGCGCAGTTCGGCGGCCGCCTTGTCGGTGAATGTGATGGCCAGTATCGCTGCGACGTCGACGCCGTCGTCGAGCACGGCCCGGACGAACCGCTCGACCAGCACGGAGGTCTTTCCGCTGCCTGCGCCGGCGTCGAGCAGCAGCTCGCCGTCCCGCCGCTCGATGGCTTCGAGCTGCTCGGCCGTAAGCGTCGCCGCGCGCTCGTCCATCAGCCGCTCCGGCAGATCCCGGGATATGCGCATCCATCGCGGGAGCACGTCTGCGGACAGGGCGTCAGATCACCGGTTCTAAGGCGCGCCGCGAGCGCAAGCGCTCGGGCGCGTGCATCATCGAGGGTTTCGTCGATCTCCTCGCTCGTGCGGGCGTCGTTGGCCACCACTCCCGTGCCGACCGGCGCGTCCTGGAGGAAGATGCCGCGCGCCCGCAGGTCATCTCCGCCAAGCGGCTGGTAGAAGCCGGCCACCGGCTCGAGCCCGGTCAGCTCGCGCACCGCGAGCATGTAAAGGGCGACCTGCAACTGCCGGTCATCGCGCCAGCGCGCACCCTGGTACTCGGAGCGCTTGCCGCCGCTCTTGTAGTCGCGGACAATCGCCCGTCCACCGCCCCGGCCGCCGCCGCGGCCATCCCCGCGGGCGCCGCGTGCGCCGCCGGGTGCGCCGTCGGCGTCGCCCGGTTCGCCGCCGGCGTCGACGTCGACGCGGTCGATCACTCCCCGTACGCGCACGCCGGCGCCCAGCTCCAGCGCCGGGAGCGTCTCCGTGCCTTCCTCGAAGCCGAACCGCAGCTCGACAGCGTCGACATTCCAGCCGGAGCCGGACTGGGCCTCATAGCGGAGGTAGCGGCGTACGTCCGCCGCGACCGAGCACAGCGCACCACGGCGCACCGACGCGGGACGCCCACGGGCCAGCGGCATCTCGAGCTCTTCCAACAGCCCCTCGAGGATCCGCTCCGCGTCTGCCAGCGATTGGGGGGTGACGGGGCGGCCCAGGCGACGCAGCAGCTCTTCCAGCAAGTCGTGGATGAAGCTTCCCCGCGCCAGGGGATCAGGGTCGGGCTCAAACCGCTTTGGCTGAAGCTCGCGCTCGACCAGCCACTTGATCGGACAGCTGGCGTATGCCTCGAGCGCGCCCGCGGACAGAATCTGCCGATGGCGCGCATGCGCCAGGGCCACTGTGCCCAGCCGCCGTGCGGGCGGCGCTTGCGCCCGGGCGCCGGCCGCAGCCCGGCCGTCCGGCGCGAGCGCCGGGCCCTCGCCCGCGAGCGCCGCTTTGCTCCGCTCGAGCTCTCGCGGTGTCGGGGCCTCGTCGCCGGGCCAGACGACGTCGGCCAGCAAACGCCGCCGGCGTCGCTCGAACCATTGCCGGCCGAGTAACTCGGCGACATCTGCCACGAACGGCGAGGGCAGCTCGATGTTGCCCTCCTCGTCGGAGCTCCGCCAGCTCAGCACCACGCGCTCGGTGGCTCGCGAGACGCACGAGTAGAACAGGTAACGCTCGCGTGCGAGCGCCTCCTCGCGGGGACGAAGCCGCAGGCCGGAGGCCGCCGCCAGCTCCCGCCGCCATTCGTCGGAGAGGAACGGCTCTGGCCTGCCCGGCGCCGGGAACGATCCCTCCTGAAGACCGCAGACGAACACGGCGCGGAAGCGGCGCGCGCGGATCTGGAGCGGCTCCGCGATCACCACGGCCTCACGACCGCCCGTGATGCTCGCCGGCACCTCGAGGCGCTCGAGCAGCTCAACGAGCTCCGGCCGGGACGGCATCTCGCCCAGCTCGTCGAGCTCGGCGAGCGATCGAGCGAGCACCGCCACCGCGCGCGCGTCGAGCAGCCGGCCGTCGTCCAGGAGCGGCGCCTCGGCGCGCTGTGGAAGCGCCAGCAGGCGCCGCGCTTGACGCTCGAGCTCGCGGGCTGGTTCACGTGAGTCTCGGAGCGCGTCCAACTCTCCGAAGCGGAGGCCGCTTCGCTCGCGGGCATCGGCCACGGTCCGGAGCCCCTCCCGGAGTACGGTGGCCTCGAGCTCGTCGGCCCGCTCCAGCGATCGCAGCACGCCCGGAGCGCGGACGTAGGCCACCAGGTCTGCCGCGCTGGCCTGGCCTTCGTCCAGCAGCGCGCAGCGCGCGAGCGCCACCAGGCCCCGTCCGAGCGATGTGTGGCCGAACGGCGCCCGGCGCTCGAGCGCCACCGGCACCCCAAACTCCGCGAACACGCGCTCGAGCAATGGCGCCACGGATGCCAGCGAGCGGTAGACGACCGCGATCTGCTCGCCGGTGAAGCCGCCGCGCAACAGCTCGAGCACTTCGGCGCAGACGAGCTCCGCCTCGGCGCGTTGACCGCCGGCCTCGAGCAGCCGGACCGTCGGACCGGGGTCGGGGCGAGCCGCGTCCACGCCCACGCTCTGCGACTCGAACAGCCTGCGCTCGAGCATGTGCAGCACCGGGTGCTCGTAGTAGCGGTCGAGCGCCGGTAGCTCGATCACCTGTTGGGCGATCGCGCGCAGCTCCTCGACGACCTCGGCGCGGGCCGCCAGCGCGGAGCGGGAAGGCTCATAGGTCAGCGAAACGGTGACTTCCACGCCGACCGTCCGCGACAGCGTCTCGATTGCATCGCGCTCCAGCGGCGTCAGGTCGTCGAAGCCGTAGAAGAAGACGGGGGTCGAACCCCAGCGGCCGGGCGCAGCGCGCAGCGCATCGAGCGCGCCCCAGGCGAACAACTCGGCGTCGCTGCGCCCGAGGCGCTCAAGCTCGCGCCAGTACCGACTGTACAGCGAGGTCAGGTCCTGGGCGTAGAGCTTCCGCTCAGGATTGCTCTGGGCCCATTTGTTGAGCGCGCCCGAGAATCGCTGCGGCGTTATCAGAGAGCGCTCGAGTTCGGCGATCAGCTCGAGCGCCGCGGCGGCGAACCCGGGCGCGGCGGCGGACCGGCTGAGCGGCCCGAGCGAAGCGCCGGCGAGCGCCCGTCGCAGCAGGCGCTCGCGCTGGAGCTCGCTGACCCGCCCGGCGGGCTCGAAGTCGACTCTGCGCGCGATCTGATTGGCCAGGCCGCTGAACGTGAGCACCGAGCCGCCCAGCACCCCGCCGCCGGAGGCCAGCTCAGCCGCCGAGAGGCCAGCTCAACCCCGCCGCCGGAGGCCAGCTCAACCCCGCCGCCGGAGGCCAGCTCAGCCCCGCCGTCGGAGGCCAGCTCAACCCCGCCGCCAGAGGCCAGCTCGCGCCCGTAGAGCTCGGCGTCGCGCACTGTGGGCACCACGAGCAGCGCGCCCCGGCCCCGGGCCAACCCGTAGGCGCCGAGCACCTCTCCCGCCTTGGCTGAGTTGGCCGGACCGAGTACAAGGGTGAGCGGCATAACCCTTCATGGTGGCGCGGCGGGAGGACATCAGCGGCATCCTGGGTCCGGCAGGGCGCAGCGATCCGGCACTTGGTCCGGGCAATCACTGGCGTCGGCCGCCAGGGCGGGGATTATCAGCCGTAGAACCCAGCGATAGACAAAGTCCCCCGACGGAGACCTTCCGGCGACGGCCTCTGGGGCGGCCTCCGCCCCCACGGGCCCCCTACGCCGCTGCCGGCTCCGCAGACGGCGCCTCGTCGGACGCCGCCGCCCCAGCCTCCGACGCCCCAGCCCCGGCTTCCTCCGCGGCGGGCGTCTTCGCGCCCTCGCGCGCCCACGGCTCGTCGAACTCCACTCGCCACTTTCCATCCTCGCCCTGCTGCAAAGCGAGCCGGGCACGGAAGCTTCGGCCTGAGCGGCCCTTGAAGCCGCTCACCGCCTTCTCGGTGCGGCCGGTCTTGATCAGCTCGCGCGCGACGGACACGGGCAGCTGCTTGCCGGCCTTGGACTTCCAGATCACAAACCCGCAGCCGGGATCGTCGCGCGACCAGCACGAGTAGCCCTTGCGGTTCTCGACGATCTCCTGGCCGCAGACCGGACAGGGCCCAAGCCGCGCACGCGGGATCCGCACGCCTTTCAGGCGCTCGTCGAGCTCGTGCACAGTCGATGAGGTGAACTTGACGATGTCGCCCATAAAGGCCTTACGCGAGTCCGAGCCCTGCTCGATGTTCGCCAACCGGTGCTCCCACTCTCCGGTCATCCCCGGCGAGGTCAACGCGTGCTCGCCCAACAGGCGGATTACGTTCAGGCCCTTCTCGGTCACGATCAGCGCGCGCCCCTCGCGCTCGACATAGCCGACCTGGATCAGGCGCTCGATGATCGCGGCGCGCGTCGCCGGGGTGCCGATGCCGGAGTCCTTCATCGCCTCGCGCAGCTCCTCCTCCTCGACGAGCTTGCCGGCGGTTTCCATCGCCGCCAGCAGCGAGCCTTCGCTGTATCGCCGCGGCGGCTTGGTTTCCTTCGCCTCCGAGCCGACCTCGCGCACCGCGGCGTCCTCGCCCTCGGAGAGGCGCGGTAGCCGCTGCTCGCGCGCCTCGTCGTCGTCAGAGTCGGTTCGGCCGTCGACGTCAGAGCTCTCGCCGTAGACGCCGCGCCATCCCGGGACGAGCATCAGCTTGCCACGGGTACGAAAGACATGCGCCCCGGCGCCGGCACCCTCCCGCCCGACCGTCGTCTCCAGGCGCGTGTTCTCGAACACCGCGTCGGGGTGAAACACGGCCAAGAAGCGCCGCACGACCATGTCGTAGACCCGGCGGTCATCGTCTGAGAACTTCTCCACCGGGTGGCGCTCGGCCAGCGTGGGGATGATCGCATGATGGTCGGTCACGCGGGCGTCGTTGACCACCCGTCCCAAAGGAAGCACATCCAGTCCAAGCACATATTCGGAAGCTTTGCCGTATTCCCCACCGCCGACCGAACCCACGAGCCGCGCGATCGGCTTGATCTGACCCACCATGTCACCGGTCAAGAAGCGCGAGTTGGTGCGGGGGTAGGTCAGCGCGGTGTGCTCCTCGTAGAGTCGCTGCGCCGCGGCCAGCGTGCGTCGCGCCGAGAACCCGTAGCGGCTGTTGGCGTCCCGCTGAAGCGAGGTCAGGTCATAGAGAAGCGGCGCGCGCTCGCGACGCTCTGACTTCTCGAGCTTGGTGATCGCCCCGGTCTGTCCCTGGCAGTCGGCGACGACCGCCGCCGCCTCCTCTGCCGAGGGGAACCGCGGGTTGGCGCCCACGTAGGCCCGGCCCTCGTATACCCGCCCGGACGGCTCCGGGACCGCCTCGAACGCCGCGTCCACAACCCAGTAAGGCTCTGGCTTGAACGCCCTGATCTCCTCCTCGCGCCGCGCGAGGATCGCCAGCGTCGGCGTCTGGACCCGTCCCAGCGAGACCGTCCCGTCGAATGAGGAGCGCAGGCGGATCGTCGCCGCCCGGGTGGCGTTCATCCCCACTATCCAGTCGGCCTCGGAGCGCGAGCGAGCGGCGTCCTGCAGCGACGCCAGGTCGGCGCCGGGTCGCAGCGAGCCGAACGCGTCGAGGATCGCCCCGCGCGTCATCGAGTTCAGCCACAGCCGCTTGACGGGCTTCTTCGAGCCTGACTTCTCGTATACGTAGGCGAAGATCAGCTCGCCCTCGCGCCCAGCGTCGCAGGCGTTGACGACCTCGGTCACGTCGTCGCGCGCCAGCAGGCGCTTGACGACGTTCATCTGCTTCTTCGAGCGCTCGTCACGAAGGACCAGCTTGAAGCGGTCGGGCACGATCGGCAGATCGGCCATGCGCCACTTCTTGTAGCGCTGGTCGTACTCGTCGGGGTCGGCGAGCTGCACGAGGTGCCCGACGGCCCAGGTGACCACGTGCTCTGGGCCCTCAAGGAAGCCCTCTGACTTCTGGAAGGGCCCGGGGAGCACGCCTGCCAGGTCGCGGCCCACGGATGGTTTTTCGGCGATCACGAGCGTCTTGGCCATGAGTCCGGGGAGGGTAGCGCCCCGCTCAAGGGCCGCCGAAAGGCCCTGGTCAGGCTGAAAATGAGAATCCGGAAAGCAGCGCTCCCGCCAGCGGCGCAGACGCCGCCCGCCCTGGGCCTAGCCCGCGCACGCCCCCGTTCCGACCCCTGCGCCGCGGGACTCGGCGAGCGTCAGCTGATCGCGCACTAGTGCGTTGGGCACCGCGAAGCCGCCGCCGGTCGGGGAGCCGGTGAGTGCCGCAAACACGGTCCCCACGACCTCCCCGTCAGCCGCCACCATCGGCCCCCCTGAGTTGCCGGGCCGCACGCGCCCCAGCAGCTGCGTCACCGACCTGAGCACCGGCCCATGCCCGTAGGCGTCCTCGGTGTCTACGTCGAGCGTGCGCCCGATCCGTCCCGGCTCGGCGTCGAACGGACCGTCCTCGGGATAGCCGAGGATCGCCGCCGCCGTTCCGGCGCGGGGGTCCGCGGCGAGCGTCAGCGTGCGCTCCTGAAGCCCGGGGACGCGCAACACAGCGATGTCGTCGTGGGGGTCGAAATCAATCGCCTCGGCCGGGAGCCCAGGAGCGTTACCGCCGGGCTCCACGCGGGTGTCGGACTCCCCGGCGACCACGTGGGCGTTGGTCACCACGATCCCGGGCGCCGCCACCCAGCCCGAGCCCTCGATTCCCAGCCCGCAAGCGGTGCCGACCACGCGCACCACGCTGGGGCCGGCCGACCGCGCGCCGCCCGTGGCGAGGATCCCGGTGGTCGGGGGCGACACGTCCGCGATCCGGCCGTGGAGCGCCGGCAGCGGGTCAAAGCGCGCCAGGGCGTTCAGGACCGGACCGGAGGGCGGCAGCCACTCGTCGAGGTGGCGGAGGATCGTCGAGCCCTGCAGGCTCTGGCGCAGTGGCAGCGAGTTGCTCGAGTCGAGCGCCACCGCGCCGACGATCCAGGCGATGCCCAGCCCCACGCAGGCCGTCAGAGCTGCGCCGAGCAGGCCATCGAGCGTCCGCACTCCCGGTAGCCGTAGCGCCCTGCGGGCCCGCATGCCGAGGCCCTCGAAGCCGCTGGCGAGCACGCCGCCGGCGAGCAGCGCCCCCAGCAGCCCGAACAGAGGCGCGTACTGTGAGTGTGAGCCGCTCGGCAGAATCAGCGGGCCGACGCGCGTTCCGATGAAGGCCCCGAGCGCGAAGCCCAAAAGCGACATGCCGCCGACCAGGAATCCCTGGAGGTAGCCGTAGGTGGCGAGCAGGACCGTGAAGGCGACGATCACCCAGTCGATGGCGGTCATGGAAGCGGGAGAGTAGTGAGCGGCAGACGCGGTACCGTTACGCGCCGACGTGCAACCCGTGGTGTTACGCCCGGACGCTCGCAAGCCTCATCCGCCGTGGTCGCGGGTGCGGCGGCGACGGCTTCTGACGCGCGCGGTTCCACTTGGGGCGGTGGCCGTTGCGGCGTTCGCCTGGGGCGTGGTGGAGGCCACTTCGGCCGGTGGCGACGAGAAGCAGCTGGCCCAGCGCTACATCTCCGCCTGGCAGCACGGCGAGTACGGGCCCATGTACGGGATGCTCGACCAGCGCTCGCAGCGCAGGCTCTCACAGCAGGCGTTCGTCGCCGCTTATGAGCGCGCGGCGCGAACCGCGACGCTGACGGGGCTCGCGCGCCCCCGTGTGGGCGCCCCCAGCGGCCAGGAGGTCCCGGTGCGCATCACCGCCCGCACCCGCATCTTCGGCGCGCTGCGCGAGACGCTCGAGGTTCCGCTCGGGAGCTCCAGCTCAGGTCCCCGCGTACGCTTCGACCCAAGGCTCCTGTTCCCGGGCCTGAGAGCGGGCGAGCAGCTGCGCCGCAGGGTGTCGCTGGCCCCCCGGGCGGCGATCCTCGCCCGCGACGGAACGCCGCTGGCGCAGGGCCGCGATCGCGGCTCGCCAATCCCGGCGGTGGCCCGGGAGATCGTCGGCACGCTGGGGCGGATTCCCGCAGGTCAGGCCGACACCTACGCCGCCCAGGGCTACCCGGTGGCCGCCAAGGTGGGCCTCGACGGGCTGGAGCGGATCTTTCAGACCCAGGTGGCGGGCACACCCGGAGGGATCTTGTACGCCGGCTCGCGCGTGCTGGCCAAGACGCAGCCTGCCCCGGGCCAGTCGGTGACTACGACGATCGACCCGGCGCTCGAGCAGGCGGCGACGACGGCGATGGGCAACAGCCTCGCCGGCGTGGTGGCGATGGACCCCCGCACCGGCGGCCTGGAGGCGCTGTCGGGCTTGGCGTTCTCTGCCAGCCAGCCGCCCGGCTCGACGATGAAGATCATCACCGCCACCGCGGCGCTTCAGGCCGGCATCGTCAAGCTGTCGAGCAGCTTCCCCATCCAGACTTCCTCGACGATCGACGGCTACACGCTCCAGAACGCCGGCAGCGAGGCCTGCGGGGGCACGTTCCTGAACGCGTTCGCGGTCTCCTGCAACTCGGTGTTCGCGCCGCTCGGCGCCAAGCTGGGCGGAGCGCGCCTGGTGGCGATGGCCGAGCGCTTTGGCTTCGACCAGCCGCCGCCGTTCCCCGGAGCGCTGGAGAGCACGATCCCCACGGCGAGCGCGATCGGCAGCAATCTGGCGGTCGGCTCCTCAGCCATCGGCCAGGGCAAGGTGCTGGCCACACCGCTCGAGATGGCCGATGCCGGCGCGGCGATCGCCATGGGCGGCAGTCGCCCGGAGCCGACGCTGCTGCTCAACGCCACCCCGCGTTTCGTCACGGTGACCAACCCCACGGTCGCCGGTGAGGTGCAGCGGATGATGGTCGCCGTGGTCCAGTCCGGTACCGGCACCGCGGCCCAGATTCCGGGCGTGCAGGTGGCCGGCAAGACCGGCACGGCCGAGCTGCGCAACACAGCCGCGCCAGGGGCCTCCTCCTCCGCCAACACCGACGCCTGGTTCGTGGGCTACGCCCCGGTCGGCGCCCCACGGATCGTCGTAGCGGCGCTGTTTCCCAACCAGGGGGCGGGCGGCGCGACGGCGGCGCCGGCGGTCCACGACGTGCTCGTGGCGGCGCTGGCCCAGCATCACTAGTAGTGCCCCTAGTCGCGCTCGCGGCGCTAGAGGTCGAGCGAGATCGTGGCCCAGACCTTGTTCGAGGAGCCGCGGATCTGTAGCGTCAGCGGGCGGTTGCTGTAGACGCTCTTGTTCCCCGAGGAATAGAGCTTGAACAGCACCAGCGCGCCCTGCGTGGGGCCGAAGCTGGCCGTGGTGTTGGGGGTCGGCTGGGTCGCGCCCGGCTCCAGCATCTGGGAGGTCCAGGTGTAGGGATTGCTGGCGACGATCGGGTGGTAGACGTTGCCCTGGGTGTCCACGATGTCGAAGTTGTCGGTCGTCTGGTGGGGCTGGCTGGTCTGGTTCTTGGCCCACAGAAATACGCCGAACCACTCCTGGTTCGAGGCCAGCGAGGACTGCGCCGTCGGCAGCCCGACGAGGTAGCCGGAGTCCTCGGGGCTGTACTGGTTCAGCAACCGTGAGACCTGGAGCTGGTAGGTCAGCGGCCCGGCCTTGACGTAGGCGCCGTTGTTGTTGGCGTCCGCGACGCTCGAGTGGTGCGTGCCGCACGCGGCGGCGAGCGAGGCCGAGGCCAGGAGCGAGGCGGCTGTCAGCAGGCGGCGCACGGCGGCAGTGTAATAACTGGCAGTCAGCGCCCGGCGATCGTCGCACGGCGCCCGCGGCCGCGGTCCTCCTCGAGGATCTGCTGCAGCCGCCGCATCGCGCGGGACATCTGGTGCTTGGTCCAGGCCCGGCCGCCGAGCGCCTCCATCAGCTTGTCGGAGGGCATCACCGGAAGCGTCTCGAGCGTGTACTCGCACCTTGGTGGTGTCGTCCGGCCCGGGCGAGAGGGTGTAGGTGCCGAGCATCCGGATTCGGTTGTACTTGCCGGCACGGCCGTGCTCCACGATCCGGTGGGGCGGTTGCATCTCGGCGAACGTCATGTCCGCCCAGTTGAAGCGGCTGAGCGGCGCCTTGACCCGGAAACGGGCGCCGGCGCCCGTGCCGTAGGAGGCCTCGCGCGTCAAGTGCCAGTCGACCAGGTAGTGGTCGTTGAACTCGGCGTGGTTGGCGATGTCGGCCAGGTACTCGAACACCTGCTGGCGCGGGCGTGAGATCGTCGTGGAGACGGTGACGGGGTCCACGGCGAAGATCTTATTTTTTCGGGGTCGCGCATGAGCAGCCGGACGACTCGGGCGCCGCGCATGAAGCGAGGCGGGAGGCCGAGCGCGCGAGCGCATGAGCAGCCGGACGACTCGGGCGCCGCGCATGAAGCGAGGCGGGGGCCGAGCGCGCGAGCGCCCGAGCCGCCGGTCCGATCATGATCGGAGCGGAACGGCTCGGCACATGTGCCGAGCCGCCGGTCGGCACATGTGCCGACCGGGGCCGCGGCGCATGCGCCGTGGCCAACCTTATTTATGCAGCGCGCCGGTCGCGGATCCTGATCGAGTGGCCGAACGCGGGGCCGTGAACGAGGCTGACGTGCAGGGGCGGATCGCGCTCGAGCTCCCGGCAGAGCTCGCACAGGACCCGGTCCGCGTAGACGTGCACGTGCTCCCCGACGAGCGGCGTGCGCTCGCAGCGCCCGCAGCGCTCGCTGGCGGCGGCCATGTCGTCCAGGCCGCGGCGCATCAGCGCGAGCTCCAGGTCCGGCATCTCCCGAACATCGGCGTCCATGACAGCCCCGATTCGTCGCCTCTGACAGGACTCCTGCTGCTCAATCTGGCTCAATTGCGGCCCCTTTAGCGCAGCTTTGGCAGCCAGGTTATGATTATGTTTGCGAGTTGTCCGTCTCGCACAGTCCGCTTGCAATCCTTCCTCCAATGTGGACTGTCCCCGTCGGTAAAGGAGAGGGCATGAAAGCGTGGGCATCGGGCAATGTGGCGGGGACCGGAACGTTCCGCTGTACCGAGTGCGACTATCCCGTCTCGCTCGATGCGGTCGACGAGCTGCCGACCTGCGCCAACTGCGGCGGCACCGAGTTCGTAAGGGCCTCCCTGTTCACTACGGCGCAGACGGCGGTGGTCGAGATGCCGGGCGAGGTCGAGGACCATGGCTGGCTTGATGAGCTCCGCGACGGCCTCGACGAGCCCGGCCAGTACCTCGGGTACCGCACGCCATCCGACGAGGTCATGGCTTTCGCGCTGACGCGTGAGTGGACGCGGATCGGCCGCAGCCTGGCCGCCGACATCCGCTTCGACGACCCCACGGTCTCCCGCCGACACGCACTGATCGTCCGTCAGCCCGACGGCCTGCGCGTGCTCGACGACCGCAGCCTGAACGGCGTGTTTGTCAACGGCGAGCGTGTCGAGTGGTCGACGCTCGCGAACCGCGACGAGGTCGTCATCGGCCGACATCACCTGCATTTCATCGAGGTCCCGGTCGTCTCCGGGATGCGCTATTCCGAGCAGGCGGAGCGCGGCGAGCCCCAGCCGTCGGCGGGCTGAGCGGCTGACGGGGCTGGTCCCCGGCGCCGGCCTTCGGGTCTATCCCGTCAGGTCTATAGTCCGCCCTCAGATGGCGGCGACGATCGCGGTCCTGTCGCAGAAGGGTGGCACCGGCAAGACCACTGCCGTGCGCACACTGACCGACGTCCTGCGGCGAATCGATGTGCAGGTGCTGGCCATCGACCTTGATCCCCAGGCGAACCTGTCCGACTACCTGGATGTGGACCCCGACGCCTCGCCGACAATCGGCGACGTCCTGGCCGGGCGGGCCAAGGCGCGCGACGCCGTCCACGACGGCGTGATCCCCGCCAACCTGGGCCTGGCCGAGGCCGAGCTGATGCTGGGCGGCAAAATGGGTCGCGAGCTGACGCTCAAGCGCGCGCTGCGCGGCCTGCGCGACAGATACGAGGTGGTGCTGATCGACTGCCCGCCGGCCCTCGGCCTGTTGACTGTCAACGCGCTCGTGGCCTCCGATTACGCGCTGCTGTCCGCCGAGGCGCAGTACTTCGCGCTCCAGGGCGTCGAGCAGGCGCTCGAGGTGATCGAGCTGGCGCGCGAGAGCCTCAACCCAGACCTCGAATGGCTGGGCGTGCTCCTCAACATCGCCGACATGCGCACCCGCCACTCGCGCGAGGCGTTCGACTCGCTGCGCGAACACTACGGCGAGAAGCTGCTCGACGACACGATCCGGGCCTCGATCGCCTACGCCGAGTCCGCCGAGCGGGCGCTGTCGATCCTCGACTACCGTCCCGACCTGGGCTCTGACTACCTCAACGTCACCGGCGAGCTGCTCAGACGGCTGGGAATGACTGAGGCGCGGCGCCGGGTGGAGCGGCTGGCGAGCGCGGCGGCGTAGGGCGCGGGACCGGCCGGGATCTGACGACATGGCCCGATGCCGGCCGTGTTGGCGCTCGGCACGCATGCGTAATCTCACAGGACGCCAATCCGGCGGGCGAAATGTGAGCTTTGGCACGCATGCCGCGCCGAAGC
The DNA here is from genome assembly GCA_963830405.1 of uncultured Actinomycetes bacterium. Lineage (GTDB taxonomy): Bacteria > Actinomycetota > Thermoleophilia > Solirubrobacterales > Solirubrobacteraceae > Palsa-465. Next base: position 216,758 of record CAWHMB010000002.1, on the reverse strand, counting down.
TCACAAAACTCAGTCATCGTGGGCCAGTTTGGGAGGTTCTGCACGTCGGCCGTCCGGCCGGTGCGGTCACTCCCCAGAGACAGACGTGTGGTCGCTCATCGTCCAGTAGCTGCCGAACTGCCGCGAGTCGCTGGCGCCAGGCGCTCGGACCAGGCGTCCCCGAGGCGCAACGGGCGACGGCGTCTACTCGCCGTAGAAGCGCACCACGGCCCGGTGGTGCCGGCACGCGAACAGCAGCCCCTTCACCAAGTGGCACTGCCAACCGGGCTTGCCGCCGTGCAGCGCCACGGACCTCGCGAGCTGACAGCGGACTCCGCGCCCGGTGATTTCCGAGGGTCCCGGTGGCAGCCCGTCGAGGCCGTACTTGAACGATCCGCAGTGGCGGAGAGCGCTCGCCGCTACGCCAGCACCTGGACCGGCGGCCGCGGCGGACGTCTCGGCGACCAGCGCCATTGCCATGATCATCAGCACTGCTACGAGTAGCCGTCGCATCCTCGCTCCTCGTCGTCTCGTGGCGAGTCTACGCTCCCTGCCGCGCGCCAGCGCCGCCATTCGGACGTGGCTGGACTACGCGGCTGACGCCTCCTAGAGGCTCTCGACGGCGGCGCCCTGGGGCTCGAACGGGACCGGGCTTACCTGGGCCCAGCCACTCGTCTCGCGCGCTAGCCGCCTGGCGAGCATCGCGGTCTGCTCGGAGCGCGACCAGACAAGCACGCTGGGGCCCGCCCCGGAGATCGTGGCCCCGAGCGCGCCGAGCTGCGGGGCCTTCTCCACGAGCTCGGCCGAGCGAGGGTAGAGCGCCGCCCGCTGCGGCTGATGCAGGCGGTCGCTCAGCCCGGCGGCGATCAGCTCCCAGTCGGCGGTGCATAGACCGAGCATCAGCGTCGCCGCGTGGGCCACGTTGAAGACGGCGTCGGCGCGCGGGACCGAGTCGGCCAGCGCGCGGCGCGCCTCGGTGGTCGAGACCGCCTCGTGGGGCACCACCAACACTCCCTCGAGCCCTGGCGGCGGATCGAAGCGGCGGGCGCCGCCTTCAGAGCAGACCACGAAGCCGCCCTTGATCGCAGCGGCGGCGTTGTCGGGATGGCCCTCCAGCTCTGAGGCCAGTGCCAGCAGATCGACGTCCAGCTCGAACAAGTCCTCGGCGGCCATCAGCCCGGCCACGGTCGCGGCCGCGCTGCCTCCGGCGCCTCCCTCCAGGGGAATACTCGATGCGATCCGGAACTCGAACGAACCGGCAGGATGGAGGTACTCAAAGGCCCGCACGACGAGATTGGTCTGATCACGTGGGATATCGAGCTCCGTGATGACGGCGAACGTGCCGGTCTCGGCCACCTCGAGCTCCAAGTGCAGCGACAACGCCGCGGCGAGCACGTCGAAGCCCGGGCCCAGGTTCGCCGAGGAGGCCGGCACGCGCACGAGCCTGCGGCGACCGAGGGTCACTCGAGCACCGCGCGCTCGATCGCATCGAGCTCGGGCTTGCAGGGGACGATCGCTCCGGCCTGCGAGAGCGCGACGTCGGGGTCCTTGAGTCCGTGCCCGGTCAGCACGCACACCACCCGGCGCGCGTCGCCCGCACCGTGGTTGAGGAGGCCCGCCACGCTGGCCGCCGAGGCCGGCTCGCAGAACACGCCCTCGCGTGCGGCCAGCAGCCGGTAGGCCTCGAGGATCTGCTTGTCGCTGACCGCCTTGACCGCCCCCCCGGAGGCGGTCATCGCCCCCATCGCCTCCTCCCAGCGGGCAGGATTGCCGATCCGGATCGCGCTCGCCACCGTCTCCGGGTGCTCTACGCGGGCCCCGCGGACCAGCGGCGCGGCGCCCTCGGCCTGAAAGCCCAGCATCCGCGGCCGGCGGTCTGACTCGGTGAAGCCCTTCCAGTAGGCGGTGATGTTGCCGGCGTTGCCGACGGGGATGCAGAGCGCGTCGAGCTCGCCCTCGAGCGCGTCCAGCAACTCGAACGCGGCGGTCTTCTGACCCTCGATGCGGAAGTCGTTGACGGAGTTCACCAGCGAGATTCGGTGCCGGCTGGCCAGCTCCCGGACCAGCTGGAGCGCGTCGTCGAAGTTGCCCTTGAGCGCGACCACGCGGGCGCCGTGCATCAGCGCCTGTGCCAGCTTGCCGGTAGCGATCTTGCCCTCCGGGACGATCACCGCCCCCCGCACGCCGGCCCGCGCCGCGTAGGCGGCGGCGGACGCGGCGGTGTTGCCGGTCGAGGCGCACACGATCGCCGCGGCGCCTTCGCGAACCGCGGCCGAGACCGCGCAGGTCATCCCCCGGTCCTTGAACGAGCCCGTGGGGTTGGCGCCCTCGAGCTTCAGCCATACCTCGGCGCCGGTCAACTCGGACAGGCGTGGAGCGGGGACCAGGGGCGTCGAACCCTCGCCGAGCGACACGAGCGGATCCCCAGCGGCAAACGGCAGCCTGTCGCCGTAGCGCTCGATGACCCCAGGCGTGGGCGTGGCCCCAGACATCGGCTCGGAGCATGTCAGAGAGGCGTCCTCGCGCCGAGCCCAGAGGCTCAGGAGACCTCGACCACGACCTTCCCCGTCGCGCCCCGCGGCCGACTAGGCGCCTGCGGTCACCTCGCCATTGATGACGGTCGGCGAGCCCTCGACAAGATCGGCTGCATGCTCCTGGACCCACTCACGGGCTTTGCTTACCGACTCCTCGACCCCAGTCCGGTCATCGGCAATCGTGATCGTGACGAGCTTGTCGCCGCCGTCAACGAGGTAGTACGCCTTTAAGCCCGGCACGTCGCGAACGAGTGGCACGAAGCCCTCCTGCGCGCGGCGCGCTACTTCGGCGTTGTCCTTCGTGCGGTACTCGCGGATAGACGCATGCATCGAACCCCTCCGTTGATTTGCTGAGGCTGGGATTGAGGACCCCAGGAGGAGTATTTCAGGCTGATGCGCCACCGCGAGAGATATCTTCCACCTCCAGCACGACCTTCCCGGTCGCACCGCGCTCGTCGATCAGCCGTAGGGCCTCGGCGGCGCGCTCCAGCGGGAAGCGTGCGCCGACGATCGGTCGCACGAACCCTCGCTCGATCAGGCCGGAGATGGCGGCGCCGATCTCCTGGGTCAGCTCGGGCTTCGAGCTCACGGAGGCACCCCATCCCGCGCCGATCACCTCCGTGTTGCCCAGCAGCAGGCGGTTTACCTTGACCTCGGGGATCGAGCCGCCGGTGAAGCCGACCACGACCACCCGGCCGCCCTGGGCCAGCGAGCGCAGGCTGTCGGTGAAGCGGTCACCGCCGACGGGGTCGAGAACGACGTCGACGCCTCCGTCGGTGAGGTCTTTGGCCTCGTCCTTCCACCCCCCGTCTGAGCGAAGAACGTGCTCAGCGCCGGCCTCGCGGGCGACGCGCTCCTTCTCTTCGCTCGAGACGACGGCGATCGTCCGCCCGCCGAGGCCCTTCGCTACCTGCAGGGCCGCCGTGCCCACGCCGCCGGCCGCTCCGTGGACGAGCACCCACTCGCCCTCGGCCAGGCGGCCGCGGATGCGCAGCGCGAAGTAGGCGGTGTGGTAGTTCAGAACGAGCCCGGCGCCCTGAGCAAAGTCGAGCGAGTCGGGCAGCGGGAAGGACAGGTGCTCGGGCGCGACGGCGACCTCGGCGAACCCCCCGAGCATGCAGAAAGCGGCCACTCGGTCACCGGCCCGCAGCGGCGCGCCGTCGCTGGCGTCCCGCACGACGCCCGCCACCTCGCTGCCGGGGACGAACGGCAGCGGTGGCTTGATCTGGTACTGGCCCCGTGTCTGGAGGACCTCGGGAAACGAGACGCCCGCGGCGTGGACGTCGACCAACACGCCCCGGCCGGGAGTCATCGGATGTGAGAGCTCGGGCGGTGGAGGCTCGGCCGCTCTCAGCGCCGTGGCCGGGCCGCTCAGCTCGGTGATCTGCATGGCGCGCATGGGCGGTCGGACCCTAGCGCTTCCGGAACTAGCCGAACTCCTCCTCCAGCACCCGGATCGCGCGCGGCGGCGCGCGCAGCACCGCCAGGTCCGCGAGCTCGGCCGTGGCGGCGTCGAAGCGCGACTCGAGCACCGGGTGGACCACCATCACCAGCCGGGCCTGCGCCCCCAGTCCCTTCTGGACGACCGATTTGACCGACACGTCGTGTCCGGCCAGGGCCTGGGCCACGGTCGCCAGCACCCCGGGCTCGTCGGCCACCTCGAGGTGTAGGTAGAACGAGGACACCACGTCCTGCACGAGCTCCAGGCGCCGCGAGGCGGCGGGCGTGGAGGCCGGCGGGATCATCGCCGAGATGACGTCCCCCAGCACGGCGCTGGCCGTCTGCGGCCCGCCCGCGCCGGGGCCGGACATCGTGATCTCCGTGATGTCCTGTGACTCGACGGTGACCGCGTTGAAGGGTCCTCCGACGGAGGCCAGCGGGTGGCCCGGATAGAGAAACGCGGGATGGACGCGGACCGACAGGCCGCCGTCGATCCGCTCGGCGGTGCCGATCAGCTTCAGTCCCAGGCCCAGCTCACGCGCGTACTCCAAGTCGTCCGGCTGGATGTGCTCGATCCCGTCGTAGCGCACCTGGTCGATGTGCACGGGCGTGTCGAACGCCAGCCGTGCCAGGATCGCCATCTTCGCCGCGGCGTCGGAGCCGGTGACGTCCTCGGTGGGGTCGGCTTCGGCGTAGCCCAGGCGTTGCGCGTCAGCCAGCGCCTGGCCGTACGTGGCCCCGGTGCGCGCCATCTCGGTCAAGATGAAGTTGGTGGTGCCGTTGACGATCCCGTGGACGCGGTCGATCGTGGCGCCGGCGAGCGACTCCTGGAGCACGCGGATCACGGGCACGACGCCGGCCACGGCGCCCTCGAAGCGCAGCTGCACGCCTTCAGCGCGCGCCACCTCCCACAGCTCCTCGCCGTGGCGCGAGAGCAGCTGCTTGTTGGCGGTGACCACGTGCCGGCCGGCGCGCATGGCCCGCAGCACGTAGTCGTGAGCCGGCTCGAGCCCACCGATCAGCTCGACGATCAGATCCGAGCGCTCGAGCAGCTCCTGGAACGAGCCCTCGCTGCGGGTGACGATGCCCGACAGCGCTGGTCTGAGGCCCGTGATGCGCTCGATCCGCTCTGCCTGCTGCGGCAGCAGCCCGGCGAACGCCGACCCGACGGTCCCATGGCCGAGCAGGCCGACTTGGAACTCGGCTCGGTGGGCTCGCTCACTCGAGGTCACGGGCTGCCAGGTCGTCGTAGGTCTCGCGGCGGACGACGACGCGCGCCGCGCCGTCGCGGCAGAAGATCACAGGCGGCCGAGGCACGCAGTTGTAGTTGTTGGCGAGCGCGTGGCCGTAGGCGCCGGTCACGGGAGTCACCACTACGTCGCCCACACGTGGGTCGGCGAGCGGAACGTCGCGCACGATGACATCGCCCGATTCGCAGTGCTTGCCGGCCAGCTGGCAGCGCTCGCTCGACGGCTGGAGCGGCCGCTCGGCGATCAGCGCCTCGTAGACCGAGCCGTAGAGCATCGGGCGCAGGTTGTCGGACATCCCGCCATCCACGGCGACCCAGGTCGAGACGTTGCGCTTGACCGTCTGGACCGTGTAGAGCGTGACGGCGCTGTTGGCGACCAGGGCCCGGCCGGGCTCGATCAGCAGGCGCTTGTCGGCTCCCAGCTGCTCATGCGCCGTGGAGACGAGCGTTTCGACGTATTGGGCGATGTCCGGCGCGCTCTGGTCTGCCGTGTAGGCGACCCCCAGGCCGCCGCCCAGGTTGTAGACATCGAACGAGCCCAGGCCAGCGATGGCCCGTATCGCGGCGCGGAAGGGCTCAAGCTCGAGCAGCTGTGAGCCGATGTGAAAGTGCAGCCCCATCAGCTGGAGATGATTAGAGGCGCCGGCGCGCTCCAGCGCGACCGGCGCCTGATCGATCGGGAAGCCGAACTTGGAGTCGGCCTGACCGGTGGACATCGCCTGGTGTGTGGCGCCGGCCACGCCGGGCGTGATGCGGAGCAGCACCTGCTGCCGGCAGGCTTCGGCGACGGCGCCCCCGCTTCGTGCCCGCTCGGCGCAGATCCGCTCTAGGCGCTCGATGTCGTCGAACGAGTCCAGCACGATGTGGCCGACGCCCGCCTCTAGCGCCTCGCACAGTTCGATGTCGGATTTGGCGTTGCCGTGCAGGTAGATGCGGCCCGGGTCGAAGCCGGCCCTCAGCGCCAGCGCCAGCTCGCCGCCCGAAGCCACGTCGCACGCCAGGCCCTCCTCGGCCAGAACGCGGTATACGGCCGTGCAGGGAAACGCCTTGGAGGCGAACAGGACATCGCAGTCAGCATGGCGCGCGGCCAGCGCGTCACGGAAAGCGCCTGCCCGGGCGCGGAGGTCGTCTTCGGCCACGATGAACGCCGGCGTTCCGAACTCGCGCGCCAGCTCGACGGCGTCACAGCCGCCGATCTCCAGCCGGCCACGCTCGTTGACCCGGCTGCCAAGCGGATAGACGTGCGAGAGCTTTGTGGTCGTGGCTGTCACGGGCTGGCGATGATGCCATGATCGCCTGGTGCGGACCGCAGGCGCGCCCCGTCCGGCCGAGGTCGGCCGGCACGCGGGGCTGGCGTACTCGCTGTGGCTGCCTTCTGGCGGCGAGGCGGTGCGTGGCGGCGTCGTCATCCTGCACGGCGCCGGCTCCTGCAAGGAGAGCCACGACGACTTCGCCCGGGTGCTGATCGCCGCCGGGCTTGCGGCTCTCGCGTTCGACCAGCGGGGCCACGGCGAGAGCGACGGGCCGCTGGACGGCCGTGTGCTGGAGGACGTCGCGGCGATGGCCGGCTTACTGCGCGAAGCTTGTCAGCCTGACTTCGGGCCGTTGCCGCTCGCGCTGCGGGGCTCGAGCATGGGCGGCTACCTGGCGATCCTCGCTGCGCCCGTCGTCGAAGCCCGGGCGGTGGTCGCCATCTGCCCCGCCAGCGGCGAGGGGCTCCGGCGAGGCATCGCCTCGGGCAGGTTGCGGTTCGACGGCGACGTCGAGCAGCTCGATGCGTTCCTGGCCGCGCACGACCTGCACGCCGCCGTCCGCGAGCTGCGGGTGCCGCTGCTGCTGCTTCACGCCGAGGGCGACGAGCAGGTGCCGGTGGAGCACTCGCGCGAGCTCGCCGCCGGGTTGCCCTCCCCCGTCAGCCGCCTGATCGTCGTACCCGGCGGCCACCACCGCTCGATCCAGCACGACCACGAGCTGCAGGCCGTCAGCCTGCGGTTCATCGAGCAGGCGTTCGCCGGAGCCTAGCCGGCGGGCTACGGCAGGCCGCCGACCACGTTGTTGACGGTCGAGCCCAGGTTCTGGCTGGTCGTCGTCACGGTGTTTTGGAGCGTGTTAGTCGCTCCTTGGACGAGGCCGCTCACCTGGTTGGTGAGGCTGGGGCTGGGGCTGGCTGGCGTGGTGGGCGAAGAGGTCGAACAGCTTTGGCATCGCGGCGTGCTGGCCGCGGTGGACGACGATGACGTACTCGTCGCTCGCGGGCTCGGAACCGGCGGGCGCCGTCTCGGGGCTACGGTGGCCGAAAAGCTCGAGTGCGCCCGAGCCGATTGCACGTGCGGCGTGGCGGTGCCGGCGCTGCCGACGCTGCCGACGGCGGAGCTCGCCCGCGCGTGAGCCGTCGCGGGATGGGTCGCAGTTCTGTGGGCGGTCGCGGCCTTCCTTGGCGTCAGGTGCACTACAGCCGCCGAGCGCGACGAAGGTCGCGGAGCCGAGAGCCTGAGCGAAGACACAGACGCGTGGTAGCCGATTTGCGGCCAGCCGCGGACCGCGACGACGGCGCTCGCCAACACGAACGCGATCGCAGCCCCGGCCAGCAGCGAGCCGGCGGTACCGAAGCCGGCGATATATGCCCGAGTTGCCCGCATACGGACGCTTTGTCATCGGCACGAACGCCGGCCGGCTTTAGCGAGTTGCCCAGCTGATGAGGGCACGCTCGCGCTGCCACCGGCTCTCACGGGCCGGCCACGGGCTCTCGCCGGGCCGGCCACGGGCTCTCACGGGCCCGCCGCGGTCTCTGACGGGCCGGCCACGGGCTCTCGCCGGGCCGGCCACGGGCTCTCGACGATTTCCTGCGGTTTCGTTGACTGACCGCTTATCGGGTCTGCGAACATGGAAGCCTTATGGCTCGCCCAACCACATTCGGTCGCGATCGCGGCCTCCAGGCCCGGATGGTCCTGACTTTGTTCCTGCTCGGGCTGGTGTATGCGGTTCTGATCGGCGTGCTGTTCGCTGCGGGGGCCGGCGCCGTGACGATCGCCGTGGTCGCCGGGGGGCTATTCCTGATCCAGCTGTTCACCTCGGACAAGATCGCGCTGGCCTCGATGGGCGCGCGCGTCGTCGGGCCCGGCGATGGTCCCGAGGCCCGGCGGCTGCACGCGATCATTGAGCGGCTGTGCATCCAGGCCAACATCCCAAAGCCCCGCGTGGCGCTCGCGCAGACGCCGATGCCGAACGCGTTTGCCGTCGGCCGCTCGCCGAAGACGGCCACCGTCTGCGCCACCACGGGGATCATGGAACTGCTGAGCGACGGCGAGCTGGAGGGCGTCTTGGGCCACGAGCTGACCCACGTCCAGAACCGCGACGTGATGGTGATGACGCTGGCCAGCTTCTTCGCCTCGATCGCCGCGTTCATCGTGCAGATGGGGTTCTGGTTCGGCGGTGCCTTCGATGAGGACAACAGCAGCGGCGTCGGGATGATCGCCGTGATCCTCGTATCAGCCGCGGTGTACGTCGTCTCGTGGTTGCTGTTGCAGGCGCTCTCGCGCTACCGCGAGTTCTCCGCCGACCGCGGCTCGGCGATCCTCACGGGCCGTCCGAGCGCGCTGATCTCGGCGCTTTACAAGATCGAAGGAACGATGCAGCGCATTCCACAGCGTGACCTGCGAGCCGCCTCGGGCGAACTGGCCGCCTTCTACATCATGCCGCCCAAGGCCAGGCAGACCGTCGCCACGCTGTTCTCGACCCACCCGCCGCTGCAAGCGCGCGTAGCGCGGCTCCAGCGGCTCGAGGCGCAGCTGCAGGGCACGGCGTAGAGCGGCGCGAAGTCGCCGATCACTCGAAGCTACGGGGCGCGGTAGCCTCGCTTCGACCATGGGCCTGCTCGACATCATCATCGGCAAGCGGAAGCTGGCTGCGCCCGCGCAGGACCGGCTGTTCGCGATGTCGACGGCTTATGTGCTGTTTCAGACCAAGCTGGAGATCAACTCGCGCGGCGCGGCGGCGATCGTCTTCCAGGCTCTTCAGACCGCCGACTTCAGCGCAATCCTGCGCGACACCGAGGAGGTCCTGCGCGCCACCGCCGCCGATAGCGGCACGAGCGTCGAGCGCTCCGATGACTCGTACGGATTTCGGTGGCTGATCCTGCGGGGATCGGACTTCGACCAGCTCGTCGTGGGGATCAACGCCGTCTCGGGCGCGATCGAGGCGGGCGGCTATGGCGAGCGCCTCCTGTGCGCGGTGTTCGCGTTCGAGGACGACCAAAAGCGCCCTCTGTACTGGATCTACAACTACAAGCGCGGGGCGTTCTACCCGTTCGTGCCGGGCGGGGGCTCAGAGCAGCGTGATAGCGAGCGCGAGCTGGTCTTGAAGGCCCAGGTCGGCGGCGAGCTGCCCGTGGAGCAGGAGCTGGAGCGCTGGTATCCGCTGTGGGGGATCCCGATTTGAGCGTGAAGTGCCTCTCGCCCACGCTTGCCCCGGTTTGAGCGTGAGCTGCCTCTCGCTCACGCTTCCCCCTACGATGCCGTGATCGTGTCGCGCGTGGTGGTGACAGGGGGTGCCGGGTTCATCGGCTCGCATGTGGTCGACGCCCTGCTCGCGGAGGGACACGAGGTAGTGGTGATCGACGACCTCTCGACGGGTACCCCCGAGCGGGTCAACCCGCAAGCGCAGCTCGAGGTGATCGATATCTCCGATCAGGCCAGCCTTGACCCCATCCTGGATCGCACGGCGCCGGCGGCGATCTATCACCTCGCGGCACAGGCGTCGGTGACCGCTTCCGTCGCCGACCCGCGGCGGGACTGCGAGGTGAACGTGCGCGGAACACTCAACCTGCTGGAAGCCGCGCGGCGCTGCGGTGCCCCCCTGATCTTCTCCTCGACCGGCGGAGCTCTCTATGGGAACGATGCTCCGATCCCCACCAACGAGGCCTTCATCCCCTCGCCTCTCGCCCCCTACGGCGCCTCGAAGTGGGCCGCCGAGGCGTACGTCAACACGTGGGCCAACTCCTCGAACCTGCCTCACGCCGTGCTCCGCTTCGGCAACGTCTATGGCCCGCGGCAGAGCCCGCATGGCGAAGCCGGCGTCGTCGCGATCTTCAGCCTGGCCCTCTGGCGCGGCGAGCAACCACGCCTGTATGGCTACGGCAAGCCAACGCGGGACTACGTGCACGTCCGCGATGTGACCTCCGCGATGCTCAAGGCCACGGGCGTGCGAGGCACGTTCAACATCGCGACCGGAGTCGAGACTCCGGTGTCGACGCTCTACTCGATTCTGGTTGAGTCCGCCGGCGCCTCAATCGAGCCGGTCGAGTTGCCACTGCGTCAGGGAGAGCTCGAGCGCTCCTGCCTCGATCCATCGCACGCGGCCGAGGTGCTCGGCTGGCGACCGGAGATCGGGCTGCGGGAGGGCCTCACTCAGACCCATCAGGAACTCGTCGCCGAATTCGAGACCGAGCACTCGGGATCAGCCCGGAATTAAGCTCCCGCCCTCCGTCTGGATGCGATTGATCAGGGAGCGGGCTCCTGCTGCGATGCCTGCTGCTCGGCACTGCCGCCTGAGCCAGCCCCAAGCTCGCCCGCCGGTCCGCCACCTAGCTCGCCCGCCGGTCCGCCACCTACCTCCGCCTTCATCTTCTGAAGCTCGGAATCCACCTCGCTCGAGGACGAGAGCTCCTTGAGCTGACGGTCGATGTCGTCCTCTCCCGATCCGAGTGCGGTCAGGTCCTCGAACGTACCGGCCGCCTCGAGCTCTGACACCGCGCTGGCGCGCGCCTTCATGCTCTCGGTTTTGTCGAGCGCGCGTTGCATAGCCAGGCCGACATCCGCCATCTCATCGCCAACGCCCGTCGCCGCCTCCGAGATCTGCACCTGCGCCTCCGCCGCCGAGTATTGCGCCTTGACGACCTCCTTCTTGGAGCGGAACTGCTCGATCTTGGTGCGCAGCTTCTGTTCGGCCGCCGTCATCTGCTCCTGCTGCTGCTCTAGCTCCGCGACCTGTGAGTCGAGCGACTGCAACTCGGTCTGGGCCACGTTCTTGCGCTCTAGCGCCGTCCGCGCAAGCTCCTCATTGCCGGCCGCCAGCGCCTGGCGAGCCTGAGTGTCGAGCTTCAGGACCTGCTGCTGGATCTTCTCTTCCTGCAGCTGGAGCCGCTTCTTTGAAGTTACGACGTCGGCGATTCCCTTCTTGACGTTCTGAAGCAGCTCGATCTGCTTCTGATAGCTGTACTCGAGCGTCTCCGAGGGATCTTCTGCACGATCGAGTAGCTTTGAGATCTTGGCTTTGATAACGGTCGACATGCGCCCGGAAAGGCCCGGCATCGCATCCTCCTTGGCGGGTGACTGAAAAGGCCCTCCAAGCGTAGCCAAGTGGCGAGCAGGGCTCGTTTCTCGCTCACGGAGCACGTGGCACGCGCACATGGAGACCGTTCCCCGTGCCGATACTCTGCTGACCGAGCGCCTCTTGCCCGATGCGCTGAATTCATGGACCTTGCTTCCCGGCCCGTCTCCGACTCGCGCTCGCAGCTCGTCCGCTGGATGACGATCACCGACGCCAACAGCGCCGGCAACGTCCATGGAGGCACCGTGATGCGGATGGCGGACGAGGCGGCGGCGTTGGCGGCGATCAAGCACTCGCGCCGGCGCGTTGTAACGGTGGCCATGGACCGCATGCAATTCCTCTTTCCGATCTATGTTGGCGAGCTGGTGACGTTCAGCGCCACCGTCAACGCCGCGTGGCGCACGTCGATGGAGGTCGGCGTCCGCGTGGAGGCTGAAAATCCCCGCACCGGCGAGGTTCGCCACACCAACACCGCCTACCTGACGATGGTGGCACTCGATGACGCGGGCAGGCCGACGCCGATTCCCGAGATCGTGGCCAGCTCTGGTCCCGAGCTCCGACGAATGCGAGAGGCGGAACTGCGCCGCGCCAACCGGTTGACCGAGCGCGAGCAGATCGTCGCTCACCGCGCGCGCGAAGAAGCGTCGTCCTCCTCGTCCTCGCGCTCAGGGTCGTCCTCCCCGTCGTCGCGCTCAGCATCGTCCTCCTCGTCGTCGCGCTCAGGGTCGTCCTCCTCGTCGTCGCGCTCAGCATCGTCACCCTCGTCCTCGCGCTCCGGACGCACCGGGAATCCCGGCGAGAAGTGAATCCGGTCGCGCCGGCTCCCGGAGCCGCCTTGACCGCTAACGTCAGGCGCCGGAAATGGTCCGCATCCGCCCCTTAGTGGGAGTTGCGCTCGCGTGCGCGGCGGTCTGCGGCTGTGGCGGCAGCTCCAAACTCGTTCTCAGCCCACCGTCGGTCAAGGGCGTGGCGTCAGGGACGTCACAGGCCGGCGAGAAGCTCGGATTTCCCTCGCTGGCCACGAAGAACACCACGCGCGTGGCGGGCAGTGATCCGGTCGCAGATGCGGCCGGTGTCGCCCTGGCCGTGTATCCATCGACCCCGGGCGGCAGCCGTCCACCGGCGGTCGTGATCGCACCGACGGACGACTGGCAAGCCGCGCTCGCCGCCTCGGTGCTGATGGCCTCGCCGATTCGAGCCCCGATCCTGCTGTCGGGGTCCTCGGCGATGCCGTCCGCCACGTCAGACGCTCTGGGCACGCTCGCCCCTGGCGGCTCGGGAGCGATCGACGGAGCTCAGCTGATCCGGGTCGGGGACGTGCCGGGGACGCGTTCGTTGCGCTCGGTTTCGATTCGCGGCAGCGATCCCTACGCGCTGTCGGCGGCGATCGATCGCTTTCAGAGCGCGGCGGCGGGTACCCCGAGCGCCGATGTTGTCGTGGCGTCGGCCGATGAGCCTGGCTACGCGATGCCTGCCGCCGGCTGGGCGGCGGAGAGCGGCGACCCGATTCTCTACGTGAACAGCTCGGGGATCCCCGCATCCACGCGCCAGGCGCTCGAGTCCCATCGGCATCCGCACATCTACGTGCTCGGGCCTTCGAGCTCGGTCCCGGAGGGGGTGGTCAAGCAGCTGCGTCGCTACGGCACGGTCAAGCGCGTGAGCGCCAGCGACCCGGCAGCCAACTCGGTGGCATTCGCCATCTACCGAGACCCGCCGTGCGTATCGGGACAGCCATGCGCCCATGTCCCCGGCAGCTTTGGGTGGGCGATGAAGAGCCCCGGACACGGGTACGTCTTGATCAATGCTTCCCGCCCCCTTGACGCCGCGGCGGCGGCACCGCTTTCGGCGAGCGGCATGTACGGGCCTGAGCTGCTCCTTACCAGTGCCTCTACCCTTCCCTCCTCCGTGGAGAACTTCTTCTTCGACTACGCCACTCCGGGCTACACGCAGGAAGGTCCAACGGCTGCCGTTTACAACCACGGCTGGCTGATCGGCGATCCGAGCGCGATCTCGCTTACGGTCCAGGGGAAGGTCGACGCGGACCTCGAGCCGCAGCCCGTCAGCAACAACGGAACGGGACCCTGACGATGAGCCAGGCAGAGCATCCGGACCGCCTTCGACAGGACCGGGAGGTCACTGTCGATGACGTTCGTCAGTTGATGGGCGCCTCGACGCCGCACTTCGCGTTGCAGCTCCGGGAGCGGATCCGGGCGCTGATCCGCGGCCTCCCGCCAGAGCATCCTGCCAGACGCGAAGGGGAGCGCGAGATCGTTCGGCTCGACCGGCTCGCTTACGCCGGCGAGGTCCGCGGGCACGAAGCGGAGACAGGGCTCGCGCCGCTGCCGAGTGTGGGGCACGAGCCGGCTCCGAGCGCTCGGCGCGCCTAGGCGGACGCCAGCCGCCTACAGCCCCAGCGTCTTGGCGATGATGTCGCGCTGGATCTCGCTCGTGCCGCCGTAGATCGTCGCGGCCAGCGCGGTTCGCACGTGGCGCTCCATGTCGTACTCGCTGGCGTAGCCGTAGCCGCCCATCATCTGCATGCCCTCCAGCGCCATGCGTTTGGCGGTCTCGGTGGCCTTCAGCTTGGCCATCGACGCCTCGCGCGGCAGGAGCTGGCCGGGATTGGCGTCCGTCCTCGCCGCCACGTCGTAGACCAGCAGTCGCGACGTCTCGATGTCCGTCGCCAGGTCCGCGAGCCGGTGGCGAAGCGACTGGAAGCTGCCGATCGGGCGCCCGAACTGCTTGCGCTCCTTGACGTATGCCAGCGCGTCCTCGAAGGCGCGCTCGGCGACCCCCAGCAGCTGGGCGGCGATGATCAGCCGCTCATGATTGAGGCCAGCCATCAGCTGGATCCAGGCGTGATCCTCGCGGCCCAGCAACCGCTCGGCCGGAACCTCACAGTCGGTGAAGAAGACGTCGTTTACCTCACGGCCACCCATCGTGTCTATCCCCCGGATCTCGAGACCCTCGGAATCAGTGGGCACCAGGATCATGCTGAGCCCCTCGTGCTTGCTCTCAGTCCGATTCGTGCGGCACACGAGCAGGATGTGCTCGGCCTCGTGCGCGCCCGTGATCCACGTCTTCTGCCCGTTGATCACGTAGCTGCCGTTGGCGCGCGCGGCTCGGCAGGAGAGGTTGGCCACATCCGAGCCTGCCTCGGGCTCTGACATCGCGATGCACTCGAGCATTCCCTCGGCGATTCCACCGAGGACCTCATGCTTCTGCTCCTCGGTCCCGAACCGCTGGTACGCGCCGGCGACGATCATCGTCACGGCGTAGAAGCCCATCGGAATCTGTCCGCGAGCAGACTCCTCGAGCAACAGGCAGAGCTCGACCGCGCCGCCGCCCGCGCCGCCGTACTGCTCGGGGATCGGGGCGCCCAGCCAGCCCAGCTCCGCGACGCGGGCGTAGAGATCTCGGTTGAAGGGCTCCTTGCCGTTGTCGGTCAGCGCGTCGCGCTGCTCGCGCGTGCCGCACTCTCTGCGCGCGAAATCACGGATCGTCTCGACAAACGCCTGCTGCTCGTCGGTGAGGGTCAAGGTCATGGTCTCTCCACTAACGCTCGGTTCGATTGTCGCCGATCGCGGCGGCTCGGATGATCCGCCACGGGCTCGCTGCGATAAACCACCGGGATGCAGATCCGGCACGCCCACCCCCGGCGCGACGCCGCCGCCTGCGCGTCGATCTATCGGCCCTATGTCGAGGGCACCGCGATCTCGTTCGAGGAAGAGCCGCCCGACGAGCCCGCGTTCGCCGCGCGGATCGAGCGCACCTCGCGGACTCACCCCTGGCTTGTGGCGGAGGATTCCGGTGAAGCGATCGGCTTCGCCTACGGCTGTGCGCACCATGAGCGCGCCGCATATCGGTGGGCCGCCGACGTGAGTGTCTACGTCGACGCCGACCGTCGCCGTCGCGGCGTGGGGCGAGCGCTGTATGGCGCGCTGCTGCCGCTACTGAGAAGCCAGGGCATGTACATCGCCTGCGCCGGCGTGACGCTCCCCAACGAGGCGAGCGTCACGCTGCACGAGTCGTTCGGCTTCACCGCCGTGGGGATCTACCGGCGAATTGGTTACAAACACGGGACCTGGTGGGACGTCGGCTGGTGGCAGCTTCAGCTGCGCGAGCCGGACCACACGACGCCCGCTGAGCCCGGCCCCGCAGTAGAGCCCTAGCGCCGCTCCCGCTCCAGCAGCAGCGCCAGCGTCGGGCAGGCGTCGACCGCGCGGCGGGCGAGGCGCCTCAGCTCGGGAGGAACGTCCGGGTGATCGATGATCGGGTAGCCCCAATCGTCGAGCCGGATCAGCTCCGGCAGGAGCTCCGCGCACTGGCCGTGGCCCTCGCAGCGAATCGGATTGACCCGCAGGCGCTCGCTCATCGGGGGCCACCCAGGGCGAGCTCGCCCAGCGGCAGCCCCGCGGGCGGCGCCGAGCAGCGTTGGTCCTGATGGTCCTCGAGCTCGTCGGCGAACACCCTGAGCGCGCTCTCGACGAACCGCGCAGCGCCATCCGGGTGATGGCAGGCGCCGCGACCGCGGATCTCGGAGGTCCATCGCAGCACGCGGTCGCTCTCTCGAGGATGCGCCACCCCGTCGGCCAGCTCGCCGACCGAGTCGGCGATCGCCCGCAGACCGTAAACGCACGGGCCGCACTGGCCCGCGGACTCCCGCGCCAGGTAGTCGATCACCCTGGCGCTCTCATGTAGACCGCAGGCGCTCTGTCCAAGCGCGATCACGACTCCCGACCCGAGCGAGGAGCCGAGTCCCCGCAGATCCTGGCGGGCAAGGCGCATCTCCAGGGCCTCCGAGGCCTCCACCCAGGTGCCGAAGTAGCCGCCGACGAGCAGCGCTCGCAGCGGCTCGCTCTCGCCGCCGGCGGCGGCCAGCAGCCCGGCAATCGGCGTGCCGAACGCCAGCTCGAAGACCCCCGGCCTGGCGACCGCGCCGGAGATCGTCACGAGCGCCGAGCCCGGATCGTGTTCCGTACCGATTTCCCTGAACCAAGCATCGCCGTGGCGGGCGATCAGCGCCAGCTGAGCCGCCGTCTCGGCGTTCGCCACCATGGTCGGCCGACGGCGGTAGCCGCGCTCGAACGGGCGCGGCGGGACGAACGTGGGCTTGGGCTGGCCGCCGTTCAGGTACTGGATGACGGCGCTCTCCTCGCCGCTCACATAACCGTCGGGGCCGCTCACGAGCTGCAGGGGAACTGGGTCCTTGCGCACGGCGATCGCAGCCTGAAGTGCCTGGAGCGAGCCGGTCGCGCGGTCTGAGAGCTTGATCAGCACCTCTCTGGCGCCGACGGCCCGGGCCGCGACCATCGCTCCATCTAGGACCAGGTGCGGAAGCCGCGCGAACAGGAGCCGGTCCTTGGCGCTGGCCGGTTCGGTCTCTGAGCCGTTGATGACCACCACCCGGTCTCGGGAACGCCTCTCCGCGACGGCCTTGAGCTTGCGGCCGGTCGGAAAGTCGGCGCCACCGCGTCCTCTTAGACCGCTGCGCTCCACCATCTCGATCAGCTCGCTCGAGCGACGCTGGGGTAGCGGACCGTGAACGCGCTCGTGCTCGGAGAGCGTCATCGCCGCTCCGCTGCGGTCGATTCCGGCCAGCAGCCGGGGAAGCCCCATCACGCCCCTCCGCTCGGCGTCGCCTGTAGCGAGCCGGTCGCCGTGTTGCTCTGCTGGTCGATGTTGAGGCTGACCTCTAGGTCGCGCGCGGTGCCATCGGCGCCGCGGACGCGGGCCACGAATTGCTGACCCTGAAGCGATGTGATCCGTCCCTCGAGCACGTCCGGCGCACCGGCGGCCGCGAGGTCGACCTGGCTGCCGGTCATCGACAGGCCGCCCCCGCCGGCCGCCACACCGCCGATCCGCACGCGCAGGACTCCACGCGCGCCACCGCTCAGCCGCAGCATGAGGTTTACGATCTCGCCGCCGGCGTCGCCGGCCTGGCTCTCGGTGATCGTTCCGTTCAGCGAAGCGGCGAATGACGATGGCAGGGTTCTTGTGCTGCTCGCGCTACTCGAAGCCGTCCCTGTCGGCACTTCGCGTCGGGTCGTCGACGCGCTGGTGCGCGGCAGTAGGCTCGAGGGCGTCCCGGCCCGGCGCGCCCAGCCCGACTGAAGCGGCCCAGCCAGAGTGAAGATCGCAAGGCCGAGCGGCGTGGCTACCGCCAGCGCAATCGTGGCCTGGCGCACGCCGCCGTAGACCGGCTTGGCTTGCTGGATCCGAGCCCAGACCGCGGCCACCACGGCCAGCAGGCACGCGACGGTCAGCGCGAGGTTCCACCATGCCTTCGTGTCGCTGCCGGTCCCCAGCCCGTGCAGGACGGCGACCGGCCAACTGGCGTAGGCCAGCCAGTGGATCGCCCTCCAGCTGCGATAACCGAGCCGGCGCCGTAGCAGGCTGGTGATGCAGAGCGCCAGCAGCAGATCGAACGCCAGCGCGCCCAGCCCCAGCCACAGCGGCCGGTAGGCGGAGGTGAACGGGATCACGGCGTCGATCAGCTTGATCGGGGCAAAGCCGTCGAGGATGCTGGTCACGATGTGGATCACCAGCACGGCGATCACCAGCAGCGAGACGTCGCGGTGCACGGTGTCGATCGCAAACCGCGGCCAGCGCTCGGACAGGGTGACCCGGAGTGGCCCGAGGATGCCGAGCACCACGCTGGTCGTAAGCAACAACAGCGAGACGACGCCCGTGGCCCGCGCCAGGTACCAGTAGGCGCTGGGGCCGATCGCCGACGCCAACTGGGCGGTCATGCGGCGAGCCCCATGTCGTGAGTCGGTAGGTCGTCGTCGCCGGCGGGCCAACCCGCGAGGTGAAGCACGCTCCCCTCTACGGATACCAGCCGGCTCGGAAGGCCCAGCGAGTCGAGCCAGCGAACCGCTCGCTGACCCCGGACGATGGCGGCCGTGCTGGCGATATTGGCGTCGAGGCACGATGCCGCCGCGACGCTCGCCGTGCGCCACGGGCCGTCCGCGGGGCGGCCCGTGGCTGGGTCCAGCAGGTGATGGACGACCTCCGGGCCGGCGCGCCAGCGCCGCGTCGTGCTGCTCGATGTCGCCAGGCCGCCGGAGCGCAGCCTGATCCACTGGCCCGGTGACTCAGTGCCGGTGCGATGGTCGTCGGTGACACGCACCGGCCACCCTTCTTTGGGCGGCTCCCCCGCCAGGGCGATGTCGCCGCCCAGCCCGACCAGCACGGCGCAACCCGCCGTCTCGGCCGCCCGCGCGGCGGCGCGGTCCGCGGCGAGTGCCTTGGCGGTTGCGCCGAGGTCAAGCTGGACGCCGCGGGGGATCGTGATCGTGCCGGCCCGACGATCCAGGGCGATTGCCCGCCAGCCCGGAGCCCGCGTGATCCGTGACCGGACGGGCTCAGCGTCCGCGCCAATCGACTCGAAGTCGCGGTCGTAGCCCAGCGCGATCAGCGCCTCGCCGACGCTGGGATCGACGTCTCCGTCGGTGAGCATCGCGGCTCGCAGCGCGGCGTCCACCGCCTCGAGCAGCAACCGGCTGACGTTGACCGGAGCGCCGCCCGCGGCGTTCAGAACCTGGAGCTCGGAGTCCTGGCGAAAGCGCGAGCAGGTCCGGTCGAACTCCTCGATCACCTCAAGAACGGCCTCACGAGCCGGCTCCAGGCGGTCGGGGTCGCCGGCGCCGACGACAGCGACGCTGCCCCATACCGGGAATGTGATCGAGTTCATGACCCGCCGGAGACGGCCGCTGAGCCGCCGCTCGAGGAGCTCGTGGCGGGAGCGGAAGACGACGAGGTCGATCCGGAGGAGGACCCGGCGGAGGCCGATCCGTCGGAGGAGGACGAGCCTCCGGACGTGGACCCGCCCGACGACCCGCCTGAAGACGAGCCCGACGGCCCGCTCGACGGCGAGCTGGGCGCCTCGCTGGGCGCCTGCAGGCCGAGCTGGCCGGCGCCGGCCGGCGTCGGCAGCTGCGCCGAGGTGCTCTGCGAGGTGCTCGCCCGCGAGGACGTCGAACCGGTCGAAGTTGCGTTATGCGCGCTGGCGCCCAGCGTGCGACCGGGGGCGATCGCCGCCACGAGCCCCGCGACGGCGGCGGTGAGAGCCGCCGTGCCACCGATGATCCAGCGCCGAGCGCGCGCAACCCGGATCAGTGCGGCGTCGCGCATGAGCTGGGCCGAGGACCCTCTGGCCGATCGGGGACGGGGCGGTGTTCGAAGCTCGTCTGGCATCGGAACGGATATTGGCCGTCCAGGCTAAGACCCGCGTGAGAGGAGTATGAGAGTTCGCCTAGAGCGAAACCATGAGAATTCGTCCATCGCCCGAAGCGTCAATCTCGTCGCTTAGCTTGCTTTAGCTCTGCTCAGGCAAGATAAGCGGGATGCGGCCGACCTCTGGCAGTCGGGGCGCACGCCACCGACGTGCCGGGGAGTCGGGGGGGGCGCGCTACGTCACTCGCGATGCGACGCCGCCGGCGCGCCTGCGCCGGGCCTCCACCTGGGCCATGGCGCTAATCGTCGCGGGGGCGGTCGTGGTCGGCGTCGAGCTTGCGAGCACCTCGCGCGCGCCCGCGCCCGCACCTACCAAAGCCACCAGCACCCCAGCCGCGTCAATGCCCAAGGGGTCCCCGAACTTGGAGGCCCGAGTGCTCGGACGGCTGCCATCCCCGCTGCAAGATGCCGCCGCAGCACCGGTCGGCGGAGGTGCCGTGGCGTTGCTCGGCGGCCTCGATGCAACAGACGTCTCACGCACGGCGATCGAGATGCTCCGAGCCGGGAGCGCCACCAGCTTGGGACGGCTGCCGATCGCGCTCCACGACGCCGCGGCCGTCACGCTCGGGCCCTCGCTCTACCTGTTCGGGGGCGGCCAGACCGCCTCGGAGGCAAGCATCTTCGCCGTGGATCCCGTAACCGGCAGCACGCACGGGGCGGGGGAGCTGCCCGAGCCCAGGTCCGATCTCGCGGCGGCAACCGTTGACGGCACCGCTTACTTGATCGGAGGGTTCACCGGACAGGCGCCGCTCGACACGATCCTCGCCTGGCGTCCCGGCGCAGCGGCGCGAGTCGTGGGCCGGTTGCCCGAGCCGCTTCGCTATGCGGCGGCAGCGTCCGACGGGGGGCGGATCGTGATCGCCGGCGGCCAGACTCCGCACGGTCCGACGCGCCAGGTGCTGAGCTTCGATCCCGCCAACGGGCGCGTCTCGCGGCTTGGACCGCTGCCGGAACCGCTCTCCCACGCCGCAGCCGCGACGCTCGGGGGCTACGTCTATATCGTCGGAGGCCGCGACTCCAGCGGCGCGCCGACGCGCTCGCTCACGGCGATCGATCCCCGCAGCGGCACGACGACAGCCGCGGGGCGCCTGCCGCAGCCACTGTCGGACGCGACGGCGACGACAGTGAGCGCCACGATCCTGGTCGCCGGCGGACAGAGCACCGCTGGACCAGTCGAGCGCGTGCTCGAGCTGGCCAACGGCCCTGACGGGGCGCCCGGCGCTTCGTCCCCGCCCCCGCCGGCCGCGTCGACGCTCAGGCCCGGCTCCGACCCCTCAGCGCTCCCTGGCGACGTGCTGATCGCGGACAAGGCTAATAACCGACTGCTCGAGATCACTCCCCAAGGGCAGGTCGTATGGAGCTTCCCCCGCCCCGGCGACCTGCCCAAGGGCCAGTCGTTCCTCGTGCCCGACGACGCCTTCTTCAGCTACGACGGACGCCACGTCCTCGCCACCCAGGAAGACGACTTCGTCGTCTCGCTGATCGACATGGGCAGCGGGCGGATCGTCTACCGCTACGGCCACCCGGGGGTGCCCGGATCGAGCGCGGGCTACCTCTACAACCCCGACGACGCAATCATGTTGCGCGACGGGACGATCGTCTCCGCGGACATCAAGAACTGTCGCCTGATCGAGCTCCGACCGCCGCTAGAGCAGCTGGTCGCGCAGACCGGCGCCATCGGGGGCTGCCTCCACGATCCGCCGGCGGGCTTCTCCTCCCCCAATGGCGCATTTCCGATGTCAGACGGCGGCCTGGTCGTGACCGAGATCGGCGGCGACTGGATCGACGTGTTCAACCGAGCCGGAAAGCTGACCGCTGCCACCAACCCGCCGGGGTTCAGCTACCCCTCTGACACCAACCAGGTCCGCCCTGGCGTCTATTTGACCGTCGACTACGCTAACCCGGGCACGATCATGGAGCTCACCGCCAGCGGACAGGTTCTATGGCGCTTCTCCCCTTCCGGCCCCGATGCGTTGAACCATCCGTCGCTGGCGCTGCCGCTGCCGGGCGGCGACGTGCTGGCCAACGACGACTACAACGACCGTGTGATCGTCGTCGACCCCAGAACGAACCGGATCGTCTGGCAGTACGGTCACACCGGCGTCGCCGGAACCGGTCCCGGCTATCTGAACATCCCCGACGGCGTCGACCTCGCGCCGCCGTACTCGCTCAGCGAGCGCTTCCCGCAGGTGCAGGGGCTCCTCGGTCACTGATGCCGTCGAGCGGCAGCTCGATCGTGAACGTCGATCCCCACACGTCGACTCGGCCGCCATGGCCCTCGGCGATCGCCTGAACGATCGAGAGCCCGAGCCCCGAACCCGGCCGGCCTGCGGCATCGCCACCTCGCCAGAAGCGCTCGAACAGACGCTCGCGGTCGGCGCTTGGCGGGCCGGGTCCCTCGTCGGCGACGGACAGCATCGCCCCTCCCCCGGCTCGGCGCAGCGACACGCTCACCGGGCGACCGGCGGGACCGTGGATCAGCGCGTTCTCAATCAGGTTCCGCAGCGCGCGGGCGAGCGCTTCTCTGTCGCCGCGCACGCGCAGCCGCTCGAGCGTCCCCAGCATCACGCGCGCGTCGCCCTCCGAGTCCACTACCGCTCGCACCATCTCATCGAGCTGCACTGCCGCTGATTTCGAGGGGGCGGAAGCTCCAGCACGCTCCAGCACGAGCAGGTCGTCAACGAGCCGCGCAAGCCGCGTGACATCGTGGCGCAGATCGGCGAGCACGTCGCGGTCGGCGCCGTGGCGCAAGGCGTATTCGATGTTGCCGCGCAGAGCCGTGACCGGAGTGCGCAGCTCGTGTGAGGCGTCTGCGAGGAACCGGCGCTCGCTCGAGCGGGCGCGATCCAGCGAGGAGAGCATCCTGTTAAGAACGCCGGTGAGGGCGCCGATCTCGTCCGCGGTGCGCGAGTCCGGAAGCCGCGTGGCCGGGTCGGCGGTGCGCTCGATCTCCGCCGCGCCGGCGGCCAGCCGCCGCAGCGGCCCAAGCCCCTGCCGGGTCAGCAGGGTCGCGGCCAGCGCCGCCAGCAGTGCGGCTCCGGCGCCGCTCAGCGCGAGCAGCACGCCGAGGTGTCCGACCGTGTGGTCGATGTCGGTTGTGTCCGAGGCGACCAGCACCACGCCCCCCGAAGCCACGCCGCCGGCTTCGGCGATCGGCGCCGCGTACAGCCGAAACGGCCGCCCATCGAGCCGCGCGTTCTCAAAGCCGGCCCGCCCCTGGCTGAGCGCGGCGCCCGCCAATCGGTCGACCGGCAGCAGGCGCGCGCCGAGCGTCTGTGAGCGCGCGAGCAGCCGCCCGCGCGCGTCCAGCACCTCGACGGCGAT
The DNA here is from genome assembly GCA_963830405.1 of uncultured Actinomycetes bacterium. Lineage (GTDB taxonomy): Bacteria > Actinomycetota > Thermoleophilia > Solirubrobacterales > Solirubrobacteraceae > Palsa-465. The sequence continues at coordinate 193,667 of CAWHMB010000002.1, read as the reverse complement.
CTGTCGCCCGGAGACGGGGCTCTCGAGCGCGCCGGGGTCTGTCAGCACGGCCGGCGCCGATACGGCGAGCTCGGCTACCTGCTGGGCGCGCTGGCGAAGGGCCTGATCGAGACTCCCGCGCAGCTCGTGGGCGACGATCACCGCGGTGGCCACGGCGAACAGTCCGAGCGCGAACAGGATCGCGCCCGTGGCCGCGAGCACCAAGCGCGCCCGCAGCGTGCGGGGGAAGGCCCGGAGCGCTCCGAGAATTACCCGCTCGTCATGAATAGGGCGTATTGTCAAGTTTGCGCAGGGATGTCCAGGTTTGCAGTGTCGAACGACGGGGTGATCGCCGCCATTGGAGCATGAGGCACGGGCCGCAGCCACGGCAAGGGTGCTGCTGATCGACCAGAACCCCCAGGCGGCGGGATTGACTGCGGAGATGCTGCGAACTTCGGGGCCCGAGGGGCTCGTGCTGGCACGCGCCGAGCAGCTCAAGGACGCCACCCAGGAGCTGCTCGAGTACGGGGCGTCCTGTGTCGTGCTGGCGCTCAGGAGCACCGACGGCCTGGCATCGCTCGAGCAGCTGCGGACGAGCGCGCCCGATGTCCCAGTCGTCGTTCTGTCCGACCGCGCGGATGACGCGCTGGCCGTGGACGCGATTCGTGCCGGCGCGCAGGACTATCTGGTCGGAGGCGAGGTCAACGCCACGCTTCTGCGACGGGCTGTGAGGTACGCGATCGAGCGCAACCGAGCGAAGCTCCAGCTTGCTCAACGGGCGCTCCACGATCCATTGACCACGCTTCCGAACCGTGCTCTGTTTCTCGACCGCCTTTCGGTTGCGCTTGACCGCTCGCGCCGGACGGGCGCATCGGTCGCGGTGCTGTTCCTCGACATCGACGACTTCAAGCAGGTCAACGACTCTCTGGGGCACGCCGCCGGCGACCGCATGCTCGAGCAGCTGGCGCACCGTCTGCGCTCGATGCTGCGGCCGATGGACACCGTGGCTCGCTTCGGAGGGGACGAGTTCACGTTCCTTTTCGAGGAGCTCTCGAGCGAACGCGAGGCGCTCCTGATCGCGGAGCGGATCAGCCGCGCCGCGGAGCTGCCGGTCGCCGGGCCGGAGGCAGAGATGCGCGTCACAGTGAGCATCGGCATCACCCTCGTCCGCGATCCCGCGAGCGCTCCGGAGACCGTTATCCGCGAGGCGGACGCCGCTATGTACCGCGCAAAGGAGCTTGGACCGCCGCGCTATGAGCTGTTCGACCAGACCGCGCGCCAGCGCGCGACGCGGCGAATCGAGCGCGAGACCGCGCTGCGCCGAGCGCTCGAGGGCTCGGAGCTGCGGGTCCTCTATGCGCCGCGAGTCAGTCTGCGCGGCGAGGCTCGCGTCGTCGGATTCCAGGCGCTCCTGCGCTGGCAACACCCCGAACGCGGCCTGGTCGGGCCCGAGGAGTTCATGCCCCTGGCCGAGGAGAGCGGCCTCGTCTTGCCGATCGGCCAGTACGTCGCCGCCGAGGCGCTGCGCGCACAGGCGCGCTGGCGAGAGCTCGGGCACGATCTGACGATCGCGATCAGCCTCTCGCCGCGCCAGCTCGAGGACGCGGGGCTGCTTTCGACACTGACCGCCGCTGATCCCGATCCCACGTCCGTCAACCTCGAAGTCGGGCAGGCCGGCGTAACGGAGCGCCTCGACGCCGTGATCCCGGTGCTCGAGGGGCTGCGAGCAGCCGGCGTGGTGTTGACGCTCGCCGACTTCGGCACCGGCGACTCCTCGATCCAGACGCTGATGCGGCTGCCGGTCGGCGTGCTCAAGATCCACGAGCGCTTCATCCAGCCGCTTGACCGCGAGCCGCATTGGGAGCCTCTGCTAGCGGCGATGGTGGCGCTGGCGCACGCTTTGCGGCGAACGGCGCTCGCCGACGGCGTGCAGAGCGAAGCTCAGCTCGAGCGGGTGCGGGCCGCCGGCTGCGACGCGGCCCAGGGCATCCTGTTCGGCGCCCCCGTCACGGCCGAGGAGGCCGTGACCCTGCTGCCGGGCTCGGTAGGCCGCTAGACCCGCAGCGCGAATCCTCTCCCCCTGACCGTATGGATCAGCGGCGGTTCGCCGAGCTTGCGTCGCAGGCGCGTGACGTAGCGGTCGACGACGTTGGGCTCCGCGGCGCCGCCCCAGATCGCGGTGATGGCCCGCTCGCGCGATACAGGACGCCCTGCCGCGTCTAACAGCAGCGCCAGCAGCTCCGCCTCCCTGCCGGTCAGCTCGAGCGCGCTCGCGCCGCGCGTAGCCCGCCTCGCCGCGAGATCAAGCGTCAGATCGGCGTAGGAGCGCAGCGGCCCGCCCTCCACCCCTCGCCTGGTCAGCGCCCGCAGCCTGGCCACAAGCTCCTCGAGCGCGAATGGCTTTACCAGGTAGTCGTCGGCGCCGGCGTCAAATCCGGCCACGCGATCGGGAACCGCGTCGCGGGCGGTGAGCATCAGGATCGGCGTGACCAGCCCCTTGGCCCGCAGCCGGCGGCAGATCGCTAGACCGTCGATCCCTGGCATCGTCACGTCCAGCACGATCACGTCGGGCGCCGCGCGCTCGGTCTCGAGCAGCGCCACGGCGCCGTCGTCGGCGGCGGTGACGTCGAACCCCTCGGCCGACAGCGTCCGCTCGAGCATCCGCCGAAGCGACGGATCGTCGTCCACGACAAGGACGCGCTCGGGCGCTCCGGACGAGGCCTCAGCCACCCGCCACGTCGCGGCGCAGGAATACCAGGAACGACGCCAGCAGCGCCGGCACGCCGTACATGGCGCACACCCAAGCGGCGCGAATGACCGGAGACCAGTCGATCGGCGTCCGCAGCAGCCCCTGCCAGGCGTTGAACTGGGTGCTCAGCAAATACGGCTGGGCGCCGCCCATTCCCGGCAGGATCCCGATCAGCTGAAACAGCAGCGAGATCATCAGCGTGCCCACGACTGCGGCGGCGCTGTTGCGCGTGATCGCGGAGAGCATCAGCCCGATGCAAACGATCGTGGCGATCGGAATCAGGTAGACCAGCAGGCTGAAAAAGACCAGCTCCAGGCTCTTGGGCGCGGAGACGATCGTGCCCGACAAGCTCTGCAGCGAGTTGAAGCCGGACTCGATGCTGCCGGCGATCACGGCCACGGCGCCGTCGATCAGGATCGCCGCCACGGCATAGGTAGCCGCGGCCAGCACCTTGCCGGCGAAGATCTGGCTGCGCTCAAGCGAGCGCGTGAAGATCGTCTTCAGCGTGCCGTTGTGATCCTCGGAGGCGATGATGTCGCCGGCCACGAGCGCCGTGATCAGGGGGAACATCCAGATCGCGCCGAACAGCAGGATCACCAGCGGGAACGCCAGCCCGCTGCGGGTCAAGTAGGAGGCGAAGGCGAAGTCGCCGCCGTGGCGGTCGGGGCGGAAGTGGACGGCGACGACGAACAGGATCGGGACGAGCGCCGCGGCCCCGAGCCCCAGATAGGTCCGCTTCTGGTAGCGGAGCTTCGTCAGCTCCCAGCGATAGACCGTCAGCACCCCGGGCCTCGTCGTGCCGCCTGCCTCAGCGCCGCGTGCCTCGCTACGCCCCCTCGTCAAAAGGCCCGTACTCACCGTGCCACCTGCGCCGGCTCTGGCAGCGCCGACTCCGGGCGGGCATCGTCGGCGCCGTTTGCCTCGGTCAGCGAGAAGAACAGCTGCTCGAGCGTCGCTGTCTGGGGCGCCAGCGCGCGGATCAGAGCGCCCGCCTCCACCAGCGCGCGCGACAGCGCGGCCACCGCCTCGTCATCATCTGCCGTGAACCACACCCGCCCGTGCTGGATGCGCACGTCGTCGATTCCCGGCTGGGCGCGACAGACCTCGAGCGCGCGGGCATCGTCGGTGCTCGACAATGCGTAGGAAGCGCCGGCGCTGCGCTTCAGCTCGGAGATCTCGCCCTCGTAGACGATCCGCCCGGCCTGGATGATCGCCACACGGTTGCAGAGCTCCTCGACCTCGGCCAGCAGATGGCTCGAGAGCACGATCGTCATGCCCTGCTCTGCGAGCCGGCGGACCAGGACGCGCATGTCCCGCATGCCCGCCGGATCGAGCCCTGTCCCGGGCTCGTCGAGCAGCAGCAGCCGCGGATGGCGGAGCAGGGCGGCGGCGATCCCCAGGCGCTGGCGCATGCCGTGCGAGTAGCCGCCGACGCGGTCGCGGGCGCGGTGTGAGAGCTCCACCCGCTCGAGCGCCTCGTCGATCCGCCCGGCGGCACCATCGCCGTCGAACGCCGCCAGCAGCTCGAGGTTGCGCCTGCCGGACAGGTAGGGATAGAACGTCGGCGCCTCGACGAACCCGGCCACCCCGTCCAGCGCGCGGACGCTCTCCCAGGGGTCGTGGCCGAACAGCCTGACCGTGCCCTCGGTGGGACGGATCAGTCCCAGCATCATCCGCAGCGAGGTGGTCTTGCCCGCGCCGTTCGGTCCGAGGTACCCGTAGACGTCGCCGGCGCGAACGGTGACGTCCACGCCGGCGACCGCCGTCAGATCGCCGTAGCGCTTGACGAGCCCGCGGACCTCGAGCGGAGCCGGGCCTCCGGAGTCGGTCATGGCCTCCTGGTCACAGGGCTCGCGCCGCCGCTTCGGCCGCGGCGGCCGGCACCGAGCCGAGGACGGTGTAGGCGACGTTGCCACTGGTGAAGCGGATCACCGTGCCGAGCGCCGTGTCGAGCTCCTGGCCGGTGGCACCGTTGATCGAGACCGTCGGCAGGCTCAGCCCCTGGCCGTGGTCGCCGCCCTGGCTCGAGCCGCCGGGCTTGCCGGCCGAGCTGGCGCTCTGCTCGATCACCGCGATCCCGCCCAGGTTCTGCCCGTAGGTCACGAGCGCCGCCGGGCTGCCGCCCCAGTCGAGCAGCTTGACCGACTGCTGGGGCAGGCCGACCAGCGAGCTCGGCGCGAGCAGCGTGAACGGCAGGTGAGAAGCCACGGCCGCCGCGCCGCTGACCTCGGGGCCGCGGGCGCGCTTCGCAGAAGCCCCGCGTGCGCGCCTTAGCGCGCTGTGGCTCGCGCCGCTGCTCGAGACCTTCACCACCTTCGAGCCGCTCGGCGGCGAGACGTTGAAGTCGGAGCTCGGAACCTGGCCGAAGGAGACATCGGTCGCCTTGAGCTCGAGCACAGGCGAGCTGTCGCCGCGGGCGTAGACCGCGAAGCGCAGCGGCACGCCATGCACCGCGTCCCAGGCCAGCTGTGCGTCGCCGAGCAGGCCGCCGTCGTGCTTGGGCGAGACCTGCATCGTGTAGGCCGCCTGGCCCGCGACGTCGCTGGGGATGGCGCCCGAGATGTTGATGTGCTGGGCCAGCTTGCTCAGCTGCGACTGAATCTGCGCCAGCGAGGGAATGGCGTCGCTGCCCGTCTTCTTGTGCTTGGAGCCATCGGCCGACTGGGCCGGCAGCGTCCCCTCGTAGACCGTGTGCGAGGTGGGGTCATAGATCCAGAAGGAGCCGTTGCTAACTACCGCCTGCGCGTCGCCGTTGTCCGATTGAAGCTCCAACCGCAGCTGGTCGGTGCTCGGCGAGAGCCACAGTCGCCCGGAGGCGCCCTGAAGGAGCGGATCGGTTCCCTGAATGTTTGAGGCGTCGATCAGATGGTTGGTGAACGTGACACGGGCGCTGATGCCGGGCACAGAAGACGCCGTCAGCGTGCCGCGCACGGCTTGGGCGAGCGGCTCTGGGCGCGGAACGGGACCGCCGTTCGACGCCGCCACCGCGATCGCGCTGCCTCCCGCGATTGCGACCACCAAGCCGGTCACCATCGCGAGCAGCCGTCGAGTTGAAGATGTGCGCAGGAACCTCATGATCAATCCAGCCTTTCTCGTGACGCATCACAAGATAGGCCGCAAGCCTGAAATTACCCTGACAATGGTAGGCGGCTGCCTTAGCCGTAGTGAAAGCCCTGGGTCTGGGTGACCGTGGCGGCGAGCTTGGCGTCCTCGCGAACGAGCCTATAACGCCTGGGCGCGGTGTCGCGATAACGTCGGGCCCACATGTGTCGCCTGTTCGGCATGAGCGGTGGGCAACAGCGCGTCGCGGCCACTTTCTGGCTGCTCGAAGCGCCCGACTCGCTTGCGCTCCAGAGCCGCCGCGAGCCCGACGGCACCGGACTGGGGACTTTCGAAGCCGACGGCAGGCCCGTCGTCTCGAAGCAGCCGCTCGCGGCCTACGAGGACCAGCAGTTCGCGCGCGAGGCACGGGAGGTCCACTCGCGCACGTTCGTGGCCCACATCCGCTACGCCTCGACCGGAGGGCTCACGCCCGAGAACACGCACCCCTTCGAGCAGGCCGGCCGCCTGTTCGCTCACAACGGCGTAATCGGCGATCTGCAGGCGCTCGAGCAGCGGTTGGGGGACGCGCGCGCGCTGGTCAAGGGCCAGACCGACTCCGAGCGCTACTTCGCGCTGATCACGAGCGAGATCGAGCGGACGGGCGACATCGCGGGCGCGATCGAGGCGGCGGTCAGCTGGATCGCCGCGAACCTGCCCGTATTCGCGCTCAACTTCGTGCTGATCACGCCGGATGAGCTGTGGGCGCTTCGCTACCCGGACGTGCACGAGCTCCACGTGCTCGAGCGCCGGGCCGGCGGCCCGAGCGGCAAGCGCCACTTGGAGCACGCCAGTGCCCGAGGCAGCGTCCGCGTTCGCTCGGGTGACCTCGCGCGGGCGCCGGCGGTCGTGGTTGCCTCCGAGCCGATGGACGAGGATCCCGCTTGGCGGGCGCTGAAACCCGGCGAGCTCGTGCACGTGGGTCCCGAGCTTCACGTTTCAATCAGCACCGTGCTCGACCGCCTGCCGGCCCATCAGCTGACGCTGGCCGACCTCGGCGCCAAGGCGGCGGCCTCGCAGGCACCGAGCGGCAGCTCGTGAGATGAGCTCCGCCGCTCCCAGCTCGCAACCGCCGAGCGCGAACCTTCCCCCGGGCCCCCGCCTGCCACGGGTTCTCCAGACGGCGGCGTTCATGCTCGCGGGTCCGCGCTTCCTCGAAGCCTGCCGGCGCAGATACGGCGGAGCGGTCACCCTCGGCACGCTGTTCGACAATCGGTTCGTGATCCTGTTCGACCCCGAGCTGGTGAAGGAGCTGTTCCGGGGCCCTGCTGAGCAGCTGCACGCCGGCGAGGCAAACAAGCTGCTCGGGCCGGTGCTCGGCGAGCGCTCGGTCCTGCTGCTCGACGGCTCCGAGCATCTGCACCACCGCCGGCTGTTGCTGCCGCACCTTCACGGGCAGCGGCTGCAGTCCTACGCGCGGGCGGTCGTGGAGGCCACCGACCGTGAAATCGACAGCTGGCCGGTGGGCGAGCCGTTTTCGCTTCTGCCGAGCATGCAGTCGCTCACGCTCCAGGTGATCATGCGGGCGGTGTTCGGCTACCGCCCGGGCGCCGCCGAGGACGAGCTCCGCTCACGCCTGCGGGCCATGGTCGAGCCGCTCTCCAGTCCCCGCGGGATCCCGCTGATGTTGCTTATCGGCAGGCTGGGCGGCGACCGTGGAGCCCGGCAGCGCTTCGCGATCCAGCGCCGGGCGGTGGACGAGATCCTCTATGCGGAGATCGAGCGGCGCAGGGCGGAGCCCAAAGAGCTCCATCAGCGCGAGGACGTGTTCTCGGCGTTGCTCCTTGCCCAAGACGAGGACGGGCAGCATCCCGGCGGCGAAGCCGGCAGCAGCTTGTCCGATCGCGAGGTCCGTGACGAGCTCCTGACGTTGCTGCTGGCCGGCCACGAGACCACGGCCACGGGCCTGGCGTGGACGTTCGACCTCGTCCTGCACGCGCCGCGCGTCCTGGCGCGCGCCCGCGTGGAGAACAGCGACGAATATCTCGACGCGGTGGTCAAGGAGTCACTTCGCCTGCGACCGGTTATCCCGGGCGTGGGGCGCGTGGTGCGGGGCGCGCCGTTTCAGCTCAACGGCTACGTGATCCCGCCCGGGGTGGAGATAAACCCCTCGATCCGCATGATCCACCGCCGGCCTGATCTGTATCCCCAGCCAGCGTCATTCAGGCCGGAGCGCTTCCTGGGTCCGGACGCGCCCGACACCTACACCTGGCTGCCGTTCGGCGGCGGCATCCGGCGTTGCCTGGGCGCCAGCTTCGCCCTGATGGAGATGCGCATCGTGCTGGCGCGCGTGCTGGAGCGCGCGGCCCTCCGAGCCGCCGACCCCGAGCGCGAGCGGGTCCAGTTCCGCGCCATCACGCTCGCGCCGTGCAACGGCACGCGTGTCATTCAGGACCACGCGCCGGCGCCGGCGTAGCTCGCTCCCCACGCCTCCTGAAATAAATGGTCGCGCGGCCTGGCAGGCCGCGCGACCTGTTTACGTGACTACTTGACGATCCGGATCAGCCGCTCCATGCCCAGCCGGGTGTGCTCACGCCCATCCTGGGTGGTCATGAAGCAGGCCTCGACGTAATAGCCGGGCTTGGCGTTCAGGACCGCCTGCTGGAGCGCGCCCGTGGAGGCGGGGCCAAGGAGGTTGATGAACGACTTGCCGGCGAGCTTCATCGCCTGCTTGTCCTTCCCGGCGCGCAGCAGCGCCATCACCTGGCGCCCGGTCGCCGGGTTGCGCACGCTGAACGCCACGATCATGTGCACCAGGTAGCCCTTGTTCTGGGCCCGGACCACGGTCCCGTTTTTGAGCACCGTGGGACCGCGGAAGCCGAACTCGATCGCGCTCTGCGTCGAGTTGGCACCAGGTAGCGCGGCCGGCGAAGCCGACGCCGTGACGGTGAACGTGGCGATCGCCGGCTGGCCGTTGCCGGTGATGTTGAGCGCCGCCCAGTTACCCGGAGTCAGGAGGGTCTGCACCGCTCCGGGCGCGCTGGCGTCCACGAGCAGCGAGCCGTAGGGGTCGAGCGCGTTCAGGTCGCCGTGCGCAGCCCTGACCGCCGCGGCGGCCTGTTGGACCGTGGCCCCCGGGTTCAGTCGCACCAGCCCGAACGTCGGCCCGTTGCTGTTGGGCCCGCTCGGGGCCTTGCCCGTGAACGTCGAGACGATGTTGACTGCCCCCGACACGGTGCTGCCGGAGACCGTGATACCGGTGGTACCGCTGACGGCGATGTTCATCGTCGGCAGCGGTGAGGCGCCGCTGGCCCCTCCTGCCAGCGCCAGCGCCGCGGTACAGGTCGCGACACTCGCCGCGGCCAAAAGCGAACCGAATCGCTTTGACATGTAATGCACCTCCAACTCTGTGGTTGTCAGCGAGAGACCCCTTGCGCCCGGGACCCCAAGGTCCGGGCCGCCTCGCCTGGTCCCTCGCCCCCTTCCGGCCGGGCGATGCTGCACAAGCCTACCCTTTTCGCTGCATCAGGGCCCCACCAGGCTGCCGCCCATGAGGAGCGCGAGCGCTACTACCTAGCGTGGCTTTCCCTCGGCGAAGCGCTCAAGCCCGTCGTCCGGGATGGGCTCCCATGCGGCGGCGTAGGCCACGAATGTACGCCAGCTCGGCCGCACGCCCGGATCGCCGTCGAAGGCCCCCATCCGGACGCTCATCTCCGTGGGGTCGTCGGGGTTGCGGCTGAAGAGGTGTGCCCCGCATTCGCGGCAAAAGCACTTCTCGAAACCGCCATCGGGGTGGCGCCAAGCGTTCACCAGCTCCTCGCCCTGGAGGAGCCTGAAGGTGCGGCCGTCGATGCGCGCCTGTGCCGATGCAGCCGTCCCGGTGCGACGCTGGCAGCGAGTGCAGTGGCAATAGCCCGCGTACCGAGCCGGCTCAGACAGCTCGAAACGGACGCCGCCACACAGGCAGCCTCCGACCAAGGAAGGGGCGCTCATGGTACCCAAGTCTCGCAGGCCATTGGTGGTGGAGCTGGCGCACGCCGCCGAACGTGTTCCGGTGGCCCAGCGGTCGCATGCGCAAGCTCCCATTCCTCCCGCCGGATCAGAGTTTTGTGAGCTTGCGCGTGAGTTTCATGCCGAAGCTCGGCCTGGCGGCGGATCGAATGTGATTTGTGTGCTTGTGCATGTCGCGAGGGAGCGTGGCGGCCCGGCACTGGACGCAGGGCCCGCACACGTGCGTAGAGCATCCGCCAGGTCGGGGATCATGCGCGATGTGGCTTCGCCCCTCGGCCCAGACGGGTACCGAGACCGACCCCGCGATCGCGTCGACCTCACCGGGCTTGACGAGCTGCGCGGGCCAGACTGAGGCTCACCCAGGACCGCTTAGCGCCTGCCCGCGGCGTAGCCCAGGATCGACAGATCGGTCAGCCATTCGACCGGGGCGCGGTCATCGGTGTAAACCGAGCCGCCACGGAGCGGCAGACCGAGCTGCGAGGCGACGCTCTGTGCCAGTCGGCCGAGCTCCGGCGATAGCGCCCGGCTGGTAGCCGCCATGCGCGCTCCTTTCAGCGGCGCCGAGCTCGCCATCAGCAGCGAGTTCGCGTCGCCGCTGTGATCTCTCAGCACCACCGGGAACGCGGCGTGCATGGTCGCTCCCACCACCTTCTCGAGCGCGTCCGAGCCCGGGATGTGGCCCACATTGACGATCAGCACGCCGCCGGGCCGCAGGTGCCGGCGCGCGAGCGCGAAGAAGTCGCGCGTCACGAGGTAGAACGGGATGTACGGCTGGCGGTACGCGTCGAGGAAGATCGCGTCGTAGCGGGCCGAGCTCTGCTCGAGCCAAGGGCGGGCGTCCGCCGTGTAGAGGTGAAGTCGCGGACCCCGCAGCGCAAAGTAGCGCTGCCCGATCGCGCTCAGCTCGCCGTCGAGCTCGACGGCATCGACGCGCGTGTCGGGGAAGTAGTGGCCGTAGGCCCGTGCCACCGTCCCGGCGGCGTCGCCCAGGATCGCGATCCGCCGGGGCACTCCACGCTCCCCGGTCAGCGGCAGCACCAGAAAGTCGTCCCAATAGCCGCCGGTCAGATAGCTCCAGGGCCGGTAGAGCGAGTGAACGGCAACCCCCTCGTTGAGCTGGAGCCAGCGCACGCCGTTTGTGAACTGGAGAACGCGCGCGTACTGATAGGGCGTCTCGGTCTCGTAGATCACCTTGGCCCCCGCCACGTCCGCGCCGACGGCCGGCGGCGGCACGAGCTGAAGCGCGGCGATCGCCAGCGGTACCAGCAGGAAGCGGCGGCCCAGCCACGGCGTGGCGACGAGCGCCAGCGCCAGCGCGAACAGACCGAACGTGCGGTGCGTCCCGATCGTTGGGATCAGCAGCAGCGCCGCCAGGAACGTGCCCACCAGCGACCCGGCGGTGGAGATCGCGTACAGGCGGCCGGTCACGGTGCCAGCCTCCCCGACGTGACCCAGGGCCAGCCTGTTGGCGTACGGGGCGACCGTTCCCAGCAGCAGCACCGGCACCGCCACCAGGACCAGCACCGCCGCCAGGGATCCCGCGAAACCCCCGACCGACAGCGCCCCGAGGGCCTTGACCGACAGGCGCAGAAACGGGTCGGCGACGAACGGCACAATGGCCATGAGCACCCCAGCCGCCAGCACGATCGCGCACAGTCCTCGGAGGTCCGCGCGGCGGTCGGCGAGCCGGCCGCCGACCGCGTAGCCCGCCGCCAGCGCTACGAGCACTGTGGCGATCGTGTTCGCCCAGACGATCGTGGAGGCGCCGAAGTAGGGCGCCAGCAGGCGCGCGGCGGCGATTTCGGCGCCGAGGCTCGCCGATCCGACGATGAACACGATGAGCCGTAGCGCGGCGTGCGGCACCGCTCGCGGGCCGGCCGGCGAGCGCTGATCGAACAGCTCGATGGCCTCGGGATCGCGATCGGTCTCGGTGGCGCTCACCGCCGGCGGATGAGCCGCTAGCGCTTCTTGCGCCCGCGGGTGAGGCGCTGGGGCAGCCCGATTGGCGAGAGCTCCTCGGCCACGATCGCCGCGAACAGGCGCGGCTCGGCCTTGGCTATCAGCTCGTGCAGCTCCTCGCGCTCCCGACGCGAGAGATGGCTAGGCCGCCCGCGGCCCTTGCGCAACAGCAGGAACACCCGCCGTCGCTCGTGCGGCTCCAGCTTCGCGATGTGATTGCGCGCGATCAGCACGAGGTCTGCGGCGATCAGCAGGCGCGCCACGGGGATGTGCCGCAGCCCGGGGACGCTGCGCGCTGCCCGCTCCACGAGGCGACCTGAACGCTTGCTCGGCATTGAGCCGGTCAGTGTAGGGAGAGCGGCGGGCGGCCCCTCCCGCGGCGCCGGCCACCGGCGCCCGCAGGGAGCGCCCAGCTACGGTTTTACCCCGTGGATCTCGAGCAGGCAATCCGAACGCGCCGCACGCACAAGGCCTTCGCACCCGAGCCGGTGTCCCGCGAGTTGCTCGACGAGTTGCTCGAGCTGGCCCGCTGGGTCCCCAACCACCACCTCACTAATCCGTGGCGCTTTCGGGTGCTGGGGCCCGAGAGCCTCGCGGCGCTGAAGCGCATCGCCGGGGAGGAGGGTGGCGCCAAGCTCGAGCGTGCGCCGACGCTGGTCGCCGCGAGCGCCAAACGCTCGGATGACCCCGTCCAGGACGAGGAGGATCTGTGCGCCACCGCCTGTGCCGCCTATGCCGTGCTGCTGGCCGCGACCAGCCGCGGTCTGGCGAGCTACTGGCGCACGCCCTCGGTGCTCCGCACCGAGCAGGGGCGGGCAGCACTCGGCATGCCCAAAGATGAGCGCTTCGTGGCGCTCATCCACCTGGGCTGGCCGCGCCAGCAGAAGGAGCCGCCGGAGCGGCTGCCGCCGCAGGACATCGTGAGCTACCTCGACTGATGCTGAGCTTCCGCGAGCGGCCACCGAACGGGCCGGCCCAGGGACTGCTGGTCCTGCACCATGGGCGCGGGACCGACGAGAACGACCTGATGCCGCTGGCGGACGTACTTGATCCCGAGCGCCGGCTGCACGTCGCCGCCCCGCGGGCGCCGCTGCCGTTCCCCGGCACGCCGGGCTACCGCTGGTACGAGGTCCCGCGCGTCGGCTATCCCGACCCTGCCACGTTTCACGCCTCCTACGCGGAGCTTGCCTCCTTCCACGATGGGCTCTGGGAGCGCACCGGTCTCGGTCCCTCACAGACGGTGCTCGGCGGCTTCTCGATGGGCACCGCGATGAGCTTTGCCCTCGGGCTGGGCTCCGACCGGCCCGCTCCGGCTGGAATCCTGGCCTTCTCGGGCTTCATCCCAGCGGTCGAGGGCTGGCAGCCGGATTTCGGGCGCCGTAACGAGACGCGCGTGTTCATTGCCCATGGACGGCTTGATCCGGTGATCGAGGTGGCCTTCGGACGCCGGGCGCGGGAGCTGCTGGAAGAAGCGGGCTTTGAGGTGAGCTACCAGGAATCCGACGTGGCCCACGCGATCGACCCGGCGGGGCTCCCCGCCGCGATCAGCTGGATCGCTACAGTCCTCGGCCGATGACAGACGCCGTCATCTGTGAGCCGCTTCGGACTCCCGTCGGCCGCTTCGGCGGTGTTTTCCGCGACCTGCCGGCGGTCGAGCTGGCCTCGAGGGTGATCGCGGCGCTGGTTGAGCGCACGGGGTTGCCGCACGAGGCGATCGACGACGTCCTGCTCGGCCAGTGCTACGCCAACGGCGATGCGCCAGCGCTCGGACGGGTGGCCGCGCTCGACGCCGGGCTGCCGGTCGAGGTGCCCGGTCTGCAGCTTGATCGCCGCTGCGGCTCGGGCCTCCAGGCAGTGATCGAGGCCAGCATGATGGTCCAGACGGACGCTGCCGACCTGGTGCTGGCGGGGGGCGGCGAGAGCATGAGCCAAGCCGAGCTCTACTCGACCTCCCTGCGATGGGGCGCCAGGTCTGGCGGCGCGATGCTCGAAGACCGCCTCGTGCGCTCGCGGGTCACCGCGGGCGGGAGCAACCACCCGGTGCCGGGCGGAATGCTGGAGACGGCCGAGAACCTGCGGCGTGAGTATCGGATAGCGCGCGAGGAGCAGGACGAGCTCTCGCTGCGCTCGCACCAGCTGGCGGTCGCCGCCCACGAGCGCGGCACGTTCGCCGAGGAGATCGTGCCGGTGACGATTGAGGATCGCAAGAACGGCGCCCGCGTCATCGACCGAGACGAGCACCCGCGTGCCGACGCCACGCTCGAGAGCCTCGCCGCGCTGAAGCCGATCACGCGGCGCTCGGACAGCGAGGCGACGGTCACCGCCGGTAATTCGAGTGGGCAGAACGATGGCGCGGCGGTATGCATCGTGACCCACCCCGAGCGCGCCGCGGAGCTAGGGCTGGAGCCGCTCGCGCGGCTCGTCTCCTGGGCGGTGGCCGGCGTGGCGCCACGGACGATGGGTATCGGGCCCGTCCCGGCCTCAGCGAGGGCGCTGGAGCGAGCGGGGCTGAGCTTCGATGACATGAGCCTGATCGAGCTCAACGAGGCGTTCGCCGCGCAGGCCCTGGCCGTGCTGCGCGAATGGCAGCTCTCAGACGGTCTCGAGCGACTGAACGTCAACGGGTCGGGCATCTCGCTCGGCCACCCGCTGGGGGCCACCGGCGGTCGGATCCTGGCGACGCTGCTGCGCGAGCTGCGGCGCCGTGGCGGCCGTTATGGCCTCGAGACGATGTGCATCGGCGGCGGCCAGGGGCTGGCAGCTGTGTTCGAGAACGTCGCTTAGTCAGTCGAGCCGGCCAGTCGTGAGCCGACTGGCCCTCGCCGACGCCATCCCTGCACGACCGCTGATCCTCGCCAGCTGGGGTCTCGCCACGGGGCGCGATCAACTCGCCGATGTGGCCGAGACGATTTCAACGATCCGCGCTCGCGCTGAGCGGATCGCGGCTCGGGCCAGCAGACCTACTGGTTCCAGCTGGGGATGCCCGCGTGTTTGACGAGCACCGTAGCCCGGCCGCCCCCGAAGGGGATCGTCGCGACATCGCCGGTTGACGCAGCGGACTCAAAGCCCCCAAGGCCGACGAGCACGCGTTTGCCACTGCGGGAGATGCCCCACGGGCTCACGTACCGCGTGCCGGCCTTCAGCTGCTTGAGCCCACCAGTCTTCAGGTTCACCGTCCATGCCTGGTCTGTGTCCTCGCCCTGGTAGGAGGCGACGAGGTGCACGCCGTCGGCTGCGACCGCTAGGGGAACCAGCCCGAATAGCAACGCGGGGACCTTGAGGTTGGTTATCTGCCTGACCCGTCCGCCGCTCAGCACGTAGATTTGATAAATGAGGCCGCCGTTCCCACGAAGCGTCACGCGGTCAAACGCGATTCCCCGCCTTCCCCACACCGGGTTCGCGCTGCGCCCGTCGCGGGTGAGCTGCTTGCGGTTTGCTCCGTTGGCGCCGACGGTGTAGAGGTTGACCGGCGAGTTCAGCCGCTGGGACTTGCTCAACCCGTAGACGAGCCTGTCCCTGCCCGGCGCAAAGCTCGCGCCCTGAAGATTGCCGCGGGAGATCAGCTTGAGCGATCCCGCCTTCAGGTCGGCAACCTGGAGGCCGCTCTTGTCCATTACCAAATACGTTGAGTCGGGCGAGAAGCTCAGCGGGCCATGCGCTCCCGGGTAGCGCGCAAGGAACGTCCCGCCGACCGAGTACACGAGCACCGCTTGACCATTTGGCCCCACGGAGGTGAGAGCCACAAGCTGGCCGTTGGGCGACAGCGCCGGCCCGTCTCCCTGGGCCAATCGCCGCCGGTTGTTCCCCTTCGCACCGGCGGCCCATACCCATGGAAGCCCTGTGGCCGTGCCGGTCTCATAGGCCAGACGCGCAGACGTCTGCGCGGCCTGCGCTGGGGTGGCGGCAAGGGCGCCGGCGGGCAGAGCCGCGAGCGCGAACGATGTCAGCGCGGCGAGCGCAATTGATCGCAAAGCCCCCACGAGAGAAACAGTATGCGATGCGAGCGCCGGAAGCCAGGCGCGGGATGCTCGTGCGCCGGAAGCTAGGCGCTTTAGGCCCTGAAGCTAGGCGCTTTAGGCCCTGAACCTAGGCGCTTGCTGGCCGCTTCCACAGCGCGTCGTCGCCAAGCGGCTCGCGCACCGCCTTTCCGGCGCCCACCAGCTCGATCAGCGCAGTCTCCGCTGCAGCACGGTCCGAAGCGTCGTTCCCGCGCGTCAGCAGCGCCGCGACTTCCTGGGTTGTGAGTCCCTCCGGGAAGCGCCTCAGCAACGGTTCCGGTGTATCAGGAGGCGGCTCGCGGTGAAGGCTGGGATCGAGGTTCGCCACCAGCACGTCGTAGGCCTCGGCCGGCTGAAACCCGCCCGCGACAAGCCGCTGGCCGTCGCGCTCGAAGATCACCGAGGGCGCGGTGAAGCGCACCGGCCCGTCGGTGGTCGCGGTCTTGCCCTGTAGCTCCGCGGCCGAGCCCTCGGCCCTGCGTGCTTCCTGGCGGTCCCGGTCGTAGGCCTCGACCACGCCCGGCGCGTCGATCCGCAAAACGATCTCGGCGGCGTCGATGCCCGGCACTTCGGCCAGCGCGTCGGCCAACTGGGCGTCGTCGTCGAGCAGCAGCGGCGTAGTGAAGTTCGCGAGCTGCAGCGCCCGGAAGACTCGCCACTCAGAGCCGGGTTGGGCCAGGCGCGCGGCCACGACCGCCCGACAGGCGCGGGAGGTGCTGCTGAGGCGGCCCTTGGGCGCAGGCGCGAAGGGCATCCCGTAGCGGCGGAAGCGCAGCTGCCCGAGCGCGCCGCGCAGCGGCGTGTAACCACGCTGCTCGTACTGAGAGGCGTGCTCAGTGAGGCCGATCAACACCAGTCGCCAGCGAAGCTGCTGGCCGTAGCGCCAGTCGAGCACCCGTAGGGCTGGGCTCTCCGAGTACGCCCAAGGGCAGGCGGGGTCGCTGTAGAGGGTGGCGTCGATCATCGGTCCTCCAGCACTAGCCGCTCGAGGAGCCCGACCTGGGCGGGGTTGAGCTTCTCCCTGGCCTCGTCGATCCCAAACCATCCCGCGCGATCGACCTCTGGAAACTCCCGCATCTGTCCCGACCGGGGCGGCCACTCGGTCGTGAACGTGTTGCTCTTGATCTCGGCCGCGTCGAGCTCGCCTTCGAGTGCCCAGGCCGAGACGATCTTGCCGCCCTTCTGAGTGACCGCTCCGAGGTCGAGCGGTTCAGCGCCGCGGGGCGGCGCCGTGCCCAGCTCCTCCTCAAACTCCCGCAGCGCCGCTTGCAGCGCGTTGTCGTCGCTGCCGTACTCGCCCTTCGGGATCGACCAGGCGCCGGCGTCACGGCGCGACCAGAACGGGCCGCCGGGATGGACGAGCAGCACCTCGAGCCTGTCGCCCGTGCGGCGGTAGAGCAGAATGCCGGCGCTGCTGCGCTGGGACTTAGTCCGGGGCACATAGCCCATGGTCGCACGGCCAGCCGGGGGCGCGGCGCTACTACGCGGCGAGCGGCTCAGACTCCTCGAGCTCCGGCTCGACCGGGGTCTCAAGCGTCTCGGGCTTCCGAACGGGGCGCAGCTGCGTCAGCGCCACGAGCGCCCCGGCCAGGCACAGCCCGGCGCCGGCCCTGAACGCCAGTCCGAAGCCGTCGGTCAACCCCTGGGCGGCGCTCACTCCAACGCTGGCGTGGGTGGCCGAGGCGGCGAGCGTCGAGAGCACGGCCAGGCCGAGCGCGCCGCCGAACAGGCGCGACATGTTGAGCAGGCCGGAGGCCAGGCCGCTCTGGCTGCCGGGGACGCCCTGGGTGGCGGCGATCGTCGAGGCCACGAGCCCCAGCCCCATACCGAGCCCCGAGAGAATCCCGCCCGGCAGCACCAGGACGAAGTAGCTTCCGCCGGGGCGGATGCCGGTGAACAACAGCAGGCCGGCGGCTCCCATCACCATGCCCAGGCTGACCACGCCCCGGAGGCCGAGCCTCTCCACCAGCCGCGGCGCCAGCGATGAACCGGTGAACACCGACAGCGTCATCGGCAGGAACGACAGCCCCGCTACGAGCGCGTCATCGCCCAGCACCTGCTGCAGGTAGAGCGTGATGAAGAAGAACATCGAGAACAGCGCCGCGTACATCAGCAGCACGATCAAATTCGCCGCGCGCAGCCGGGCAAGCCTGAAGATCGAGAGCGGCACGAGCGGCGCCTGAGCGACCCGGCCCTCGACGTACGCGAACCCGGCGATCAGGACCACCGCGGCCCCAAGCGGAGCCAGCACGCCAACTGAGCCCCAGCCGAGCGCGTTGGTGCGCACAATCCCGTAGGTCAGCGTGACGAGCCCCGCGGTGATCAGCAGCGCCCCGCTGACGTCGAAGTGGCGCGGACCGTCGCGGCGTAGGTCCGCGGGGAGCACCTGCAGCCCGAGCGCCACCACGATCGCCCCGATGGGGGCGTTGATCGCGAAGATCGCGGGCCAGCCGAATCCCTGCGTCAGCAGACCGCCGAGCAGCGCGCCGGAGGATGCGCCGAGGCCGCCGAGCGCGGCCCACAGCCCCAGGCCGCGGTTGCGCTCGGGGCCCTCGGGCAGCGCCGAGGTGATGATCGAGAGCGTGGTGGGCGAGACGATCGCGCCGGCGAAGCCCTGTACCGCGCGAGCGGCGACGAGCAGCGCCGGAGAGTCGGCGAAGGCGCACCCCAGCGAGGAGAGCACGAACAGCGCCGTCCCCGCCAGCAGAACGCGACGGCGCCCGAGCAGGTCGGCCGAGCGCGCGCCGAGCATCAAGAAGCCAGCGAACGTGATCGTGTAGGCGTTGACCACCCACTGCAGACCGGTGGTGGAGAAATGCAGCCCGGTGCGCATCGATGGGAGCGCGATGTTGACCACGGAGACGTCGAGGATGACCATGAACTGCGCCAGGCATACGACCAACAGGAGCGCATTGGTTGAGGTGGGTTTCGTTGCTCTCAATACGATTAAGAACGCGGGCCTCGCGGCCGACGTGAGATCCGGGACGGAGTCGAAGAGATCTGGGGCGAAGACGAGAAGTTGAACTCACGTCGTCAGTGTGCGACCATTCGTATCCAGGTACAAGAGAGGAAGTTATCCTGGTAGTAGACATCACCCCCAAAGACACAGAGACCACCGCCTCTTCCAATAACGGCGCGGGCCACAACGGCGAGCGTCGCCGCGCAGAGCTGGCCGACTTCCTGCGCCGCCGCCGGGCCAGCATCAAGCCCGAGGACATCGGCCTGCCCAACGGCGGCCGCCGTCGCACGCCGGGACTGCGAAGAGAAGAGGTCGCGCAGCTGGCCGGGGTCGGCACCACCTGGTACACGTGGCTCGAGCAGGGTCGCGACGTCCGGGCCTCGCTAGAGGTACTCGAGGCAATCTCGCGAGCGCTGAGGCTGACTCCTGCGGAGCGCACGCATTTGCTGTTGCTGGGGCGCGGCGAGGATCCGCCGCCGTGCAAATCCCAGCGCGAGCGGGTGTCGGCGACGCTCAGACGCCTGATCGAGAATCTCGGCCCGAACCCGGCTTACGTGCTCGGGCGCCGCTGGGATTACCTGGCGTGGAACCGCGCGGCGTGCGTCCTGCTCGGCGACCTCGACAGCATTCCCCGGGGGCGCCGCAACCACGTCTGGCTTTATTTCATGGACCCGGCGCGACGCGAGCTGTTCTGCGACTGGGAGCCCGGCTCGCGGCTGCTCGTGGCCAAGTTCCGCGCCGACAGCGCCCATCACCTCGGCGACCCCGAGTTCGAGCAGCTGATCCACGCGCTCAGGCAATCGAGTCCCGAGTTCTGCCGGCAGTGGAAGCGTCACGAAGTCGCTCGCACCAGTACGGGGCGCAAGGAGCTTCGCCATCCGGTGGTGGGAGCGATGGCGTTCGAGCACGCGGTGCTTCACCCGGGCGACGTCCCTGACCAGCGCTTGATCTTGTATTCACCGCTCCCCGAGCACGACACGCCGGCGAAGCTGGCGGAGCTGATGGAGGCCGATCCTCAACCGGTCGCGGCGTAGGCCGCGGGGCGCGGGGTCCGTACATCGCGCTTCGCCGCCTGTGGGAAGCACAGCTCGACACTCAGCCCACCATCCTCGCCCGGATGGACACCGAGCTCGGCATCGTGGGCGTCGGCGACGGCGGCCACTATCGACAGTCCCAGTCCCAGGCTCTCGCCGTAGCTCGCCCGCTTCCCGGTCAGTCGCTGGAACGGCTGGAGCAGCCGCCCGATCTCCTCGGCGGGGACTTGCGGCCCGGCGTTGGCGATGCTCAGCGTCGGCCGGCCGGCTCGGGTCTCTACCCGGACACGCACCCACCCGTGTGGGGTGTTGTGGCGGATCGCGTTGTCCAGCAGGTTCGACGCCAGCCGCTCGATCAGGCGCTGATCTCCCGAGACCCGGGCTGGCATCAGCGCGGAGTCGAGATCGAGCGCGCGTGCCGATGCCTCCGGTTCGTGGCCTCGCACCGCGTCGCCGACGACGGCCGCCAGGTCCACGATCTCGGGGTGGTCGATCCCACGTTGACTGCGGGCCAGGGCCAGGAGCGCGTCGATCAGCTGCTCCTGACGCTCGCCCTCCTCGAGCACCTGCCCGCACGTCGCTCGGAAGGTCTCGACCGTCGCGTTCGGGTCGCTGAGCTGCAACTCAAGCAGCGCGCGCGCGGCGGTCAGCGGTGTGCGCAGCTCGTGCGAGGCGTTGGCGACGAATCGCCGTTGGGCATCAAACGCACTCTGCAGTCGTTCCAGCAGCCCGTCGATCGTGTCGGCGAGCGTTCTGAGCTCGTCACGCGGCCCGGGCATCGCCAGCCGCTCGTGGAGGTTGGCCTCGGAGATCTGTTGAGTGGTGGCGGTGATCGTGCGCAGCGGGCGGAGCACCCGCCCGGCGACCACCCAGCCGAGAAACGCCGAGATGATGGCCATGATCGCCAGCGCGATCCCGGATTCGATCTCCAGCTGATGCAGGTCGGAAATCCGCTGCTGAGAGCCGACGAACCGGATCACCGCCGGGCCGGCGGGAGAGCGCAGAACGCGTTTGACCCCGGGCGGCAAGGCCAGCTGCGCCCCAGGTGCCTGTTGCCAGGTCGGGCGCGCATGGTTCTTGGGCGTTGCAGCGGACAGCTGGGCCCCGGCCCCACGCCCCGCCGGCGCCACGACCGCTTTGATCCCCCGGGGCGTGTTCGTCACCGTGGCGCCGGCAACGAGCCCGTAGGTCACCGCCAGCAGCGCCGCCCCGCAGACGAGGAACAGCCCGCCGTAAAGCAGCGTCAGCCGCCAGCGAACCGTGGTGTTGGGGTGCCGTAACCGGTATGCCAGCCGGGAAGGTTTATCGCGGAGCTTCACGGCTCCTCGCCGATCCGATATCCGACGGGGGTCACGGTCTGGATCACCGGCGGGTCGCCAAGCTTGGCGCGAAGCCGGCTGACCGTCATCCGCACGACGTTGGTGAACGGGTCGACCGCATCGTCCCACGCCCGTTCGAGCAACTCCTCGCTCGAGATGACGGCGCCGTCGGCCCCGAGCAGCAGCTCCAGCACAGCGAACTCTTTCGGCCCTAGCGCGACTGGTTCCCCGGCCCTAGTCACGCGGCGATTAGCTGCATCGAGCTCCAAGTCGCGGTAGGTGAGTACGGGCGGAAGCGGGCGGCGCGAGCGCCGCGCGAGGGCACGAACCCGGGCCACCAGCTCGGCGAGTTGAAACGGCTTGGACAGGTAGTCGTCGGCGCCGATCCCCAGCCCGTTCACACGGTCCTCAAGTGTTCCTGCGGCGGTGAGCATCAGCACCGCGCTGGGACGCCCGTCGGAGACCATCGTTCTGCACACCTCGTCGCCGTGTACCAGGGGCAGGTCACGATCGAGCACCACCACGTCGTAGGTGGTGATGGCCACGCGGACGAGCGCCTCGCGACCATCGAACGCCAGGTCCACCGCCATCCCCTCCCGGCGAAAGACACTGGCCACGGTTTCGGCAAGCCGCGGGTGATCCTCTACCACCAGCACCCTCATCGCTTGCGTCTGGCTCGCATCGTCCGTTGGCTTGTTGGAGCGCCGGCGCGGGCGCTCGCCCACGCCGGCGTCTGTAGCCAGGATGCCGGACCTGCTGTAACAGCGGCATAACAGCGATACCGCCGTGTTAGGCGGGGCATCGTAAACCTGTTGCGTGAGAATCGCAGGTCGGGCATGAACCACCGCCGTGGGCGCCTCTTTGTGGCACCGACCGCCGTCGGCCTAGCGCTGGCGCTCGCCGCCTGTGGCTCGTCCACCAAGCCGCTCAACGCCAATGCGTCCAACGGTTACTCGCAAGCGCTGAAGTTCGCCAATTGCATGCGTGCCCATGGGGTACCGAACTACCCCGATCCGAGCGCGGGCGGCGGCCCCAAGATCAGTCCCCTCCCCGACGCAAGCCAGGCTCCCGCGTTCCAGTCCGCGCAGAAGGCATGCGGGCAGGGGCCGGGGGGCGGCGGTCCTCCGGCGATGTCGGAGAGCAGGAGAAGGGCGGCGGTCGCGTTCGCCAAGTGCATGCGGGCACACGGAGAGTCCGACTTCCCCGACCCGACGTTCGCCGCCCCGAGCGGCACCACCCGCATCCTTTCGCTGCGCGGGATGCTGTTCGCATTCAGCTCGGGGATGGACCCCAGGTCGCCGGCCTTCAGGCAGGCCGCGGCGGCGTGCGGACTACGGCTCCCATCGCCCGGTCAGACTCCCCAAAGCGCACCGTGACCGCCGGTAACGGCGGCCTAACGGGGTTACCGCCCCGTTACGTACCGAGCCGTAGAACCCCGCGCATGGAGCGAACAAGCGGGTCTCCCCGCCTGGCGATCGCTGTGACCGCAATCGCCTGCGGAATCGCTCTCGGCGCCTGCGGCTCGTCGGCCAAGCCGGCCACTACGGGCGGCTCAAACGGCAACGCATCATTCCTCAATTTCTCCAAGTGCATGCGTTCGCACGGGGTGCCCAACTTCCCCGACCCGAGCACGAACGGTGGCGGGGTCAAGATTGCCATCACGCCCGGCTCAGGGCTCAGCCCGCAGTCGCCAGCGTTCCAGTCGGCCCAGCAGTCGTGCCACAAGCTCCTGCCCGGCGGCGGCCCTCCGGCGCAGGTGCCCGAGAGCGTAAAGCTGAGCGCACTGAAGTTCGCGCAGTGCATGCGCGCTCACGGGTTGCGTAACTACCCGGACCCGACCTTCCAGGCTGGCGACGGGGTCGAACGACCGCTTCCGCCAGGTATGACCCTCAGCTCGCCGGCGTTTCAGAGCGCATCGAAGGCCTGCGGCGGCGGCTGATGCGTAGACCGGACATCAGGCGCGTGCTTGCGGGCCGCCACCGTCGCCGCATAGGCGCCGGCCTGGCGCTGCTCATCGCCGCCGTGGTGGTAGGCGGCCTAGTGCTCAGCGCGAGTGCGTCGCCTTCGAAAAAGTCCTCCGACAGCTCGGCTCAAACCTCCGGCGGCACGGCCGTGCAGCGGCGCGATCTGGTCCAGACGGACACCGAGTCGGGAACGCTCAGCTACGCACAGCCCCAGACTGTGTACGACCGCTTGAGCGGGACGATCACGTGGCTGCCGAGCGTCGGTCAGCTGATCAAGCCCGGGCAGGCGCTGTACAAGGTGGACGGCCAGCCCGTGCTCCTGATGGACGGGACGACACCCGCCTACCGAGACCTGACCGCCTCCGACAGCGACGGTCAGGACATCCTCGAGCTCAACCGCAACCTGGTGGAGCTCGGCTTCAACCCCGATGGCATCGTCGTCGACGACGCCTGGCAGACAGCCACCACTGCGGGGGTCGATGGACTACAGGCATGGCTTGGTCAGACGGAGACCGGCAGCCTTTCGTTGGGCCAGATCGTGTTCCTGCCGGGCGACCAGCTGGTCTCGACGGTCGATGCCACGCTAGGTTCGAACGGCAGCGGCTCCGGAGGCTCCAGCGGCGCCGGAGCCGGAGGCTCCGCCAGCGATACCAGCGCGGCGGCGGATCCGCCGGCCCCGGAGTTCGCGAGCCTCGAGAGCGGCCCTTCCACCGCCCCGCAGTTCGCCAGCCTCGAGACTCCGTCCACCAAGCCCGGCTCCCACCGCAAGCCGGGCAGATCCAGCAACTCGCAAACGCTTCAGGCGCTGGTCGCGCTGCTGAAGGCCGAGGTGGCGGAGCTGAGGGCCGAGATGGCCGCGTCCAAGATCGGCGGTCATCCGAGCTCATCAACCCCCCACAGCGGCGCGTCCACACCGAAAGGAAGCAGCTCCTCGCCCAGCGGCGGCGGCAGCAGCAGTGGCGGTGGGAGCAGCGGCAGCGGCGGGAGCAACAGCAGCGGCGGCAGCAACAGCAGCAACAGCGGCGCCAGCAGCAGCGGCGGTGGGAGCAGCAGCGACGGGGGCAGCGGCGGCAGCGCGTCGGCGATCCTGCAGACGACCTCCACGCAGCTGGTGGC
Organism: uncultured Actinomycetes bacterium; assembly: GCA_963830405.1. Taxonomy (GTDB): domain Bacteria; phylum Actinomycetota; class Thermoleophilia; order Solirubrobacterales; family Solirubrobacteraceae; genus Palsa-465. The sequence goes on along the minus strand of CAWHMB010000002.1, from coordinate 169,540 downwards.
CACCGTCGACCTCGACGCGACCAAGCAGAGCGAGGCGAAGGTCGGCGAACGGGTGAGCGTCGAGATGCCGACGGGCAACACGATCAACGGCCGGATCAGAGCTGTCAGCCCCATCGCGCAATCCTCGAGCGGCAATGGCAGCGGCTCCGGGTCAGGCAATGGCAGCGACTCAGGCTCGGGCAACGGCAACGGCTCGGGCAGCGGCAGCGGCTCGGGCAACGGCAGTGGGAGCGGGAGCGGCAGCGGCGCGACCATCCCGGTGACGATCGCGCTCAGCGGGCACCTGACCGGTGCCGGGCTCGATCAGGCGGCGGTCAGCGTGAACTTCGCCGAAGCGGTCGCCAACGACGTGCTCTCGGTGCCGGTGACGGCGCTCCTGGCGACCGCCGGCGGCGGCTACGCGCTGCAGGAGGCGACCGCTCCGCACACTCTGATCCCGGTCGACACCGGCCTGTTCGCCGCCGGTTATGTGCAGATCTCGGGCAGCGGCATCTATCCGGGACTGCAGGTCACCGACTCCCAGGGATGACCGTGATTGCCCACAACGCAGTGGCGGTGCGGCTCGAGGTGGTCAGCAAGGAGTACCCCGGCGGGGTGTTCGCCCTGCGCGATACCAGCGTTGAGGTCCCCGAAGGTGACGAGGTGGCCGTGCTCGGGCCATCGGGGTCGGGAAAGACGACGATGCTCTCGATCATGGGAACGCTGGAGCGGCCGAGCGCCGGCGACGTGCAGATCGCCGGGCGCAGCGTGGCGAGTCTGTCCGATGTCGAGCTGGCCGGGTTGCGTGCTCACGAGATCGGGTTCGTCTTCCAGGCCTTCCACCTGCAGGAGGCGATGAGCGCGATCGACAACGTCGCGCTCGGGATGCTCTACACGGGCCAGCGGCTGAAGGAACGGCGCGAGGACGCGACGGCCGCGCTCGAGCGGGTGGGACTCGGACACCGGCTCGAGTTCAAGCCCAAGCAGCTATCCGGCGGCGAGCGTCAGCGCGTGGCGATCGCGCGCGCGATCGCGAAGCGGTCATTGATCATCCTCGCCGACGAGCCGACTGGCAACCTCGACTCCAAGTCCGGGGGCGAGGTGATCAAGCTGCTGCACGAGCTCGCCTCGGACGGCGCGACGCTGATCCTGATCACGCACGACGCCAACATCGCCGCCGGATTCGGACGGCAGATTCAGATGCACGACGGCGAGGTCATCGCGGACGAGCGCAAATGAGACCCGCCGCTGCCACAGCCACGGCCACCACCGCCACCGCGCATCCGCACGCCCGCCGAATCGATCCGGCACAGCTGCCGATCCGCGAGTTGCTGGGCACGGCACTGCTGGGGCTCGGTACGCGGCGGTTGCGGGCGGCGCTCTCAGCGATCGGGATCGCGATCGGGATCGGGGCGATGGTCGCGGTCGTCGGCGTGTCCTCCTCGGCCCAGGCGAACCTGCTGGCAGAGATCGACAGCCTGGGCACCAACCTCCTGACCGTCACGCCCGGGCAGACGTTCCTCGGAGCAAGCGAGGTCCTGCCGAACACTTCGGTGCCGATGATCGACCACATGCAGAAGGTCAAAAGCGACGCCGCGATCTACCAACTCTCGAGCGAGAACGTGTATCGGACGCCGCTTGTACCCACGTCGCAGACCGGCGGCATCGGCGTGGACGCGGCTGGCGAGGACCTGCCGCAGGTGGTCGGCACGACCATCGCCTCCGGCCGCTTCTTGAACGCAGTCAGCAACCGCTATCCCGAGGTCGTGCTGGGCGCGCAGGCCGCCGGCGTGCTGCAAATCAGCCAGGCCGGCAGTCACGTCATGGTGTACCTCGGCGGGACCTGGTTCAACGTGGTCGGGATCCTCAAGCCCGCGCTGCTCGACTCGACCCTAGACAGCGAGGCGTTCATCTCCCTACCCGTCGCCGAGCGACTGTTCCAGGCACAGCCCAACCCGTCCGAGATCTACGTCCGGGCGAACGTCAACGACGTCACGCAGGTGTCGAACCTGCTGGCGCCGACAGCCGACCCCCAGAACGCCGACGGGGTACAAGTGAGCCGGCCGTCGGACGCGCTCGAGGCCCGTGCCGCCGCCAAGGGCCAGTTCACCACCCTGCTGCTCGGCCTCGGCGCCGTCGCGCTGCTGGTCGGCGCGATCGGCATCGCCAACATCATGGTCATCTCCGTCCTCGAACGCCGCGGCGAGATCGGGCTGCGCCGAGCACTGGGTGCCACCCGGCGGCACATCTCCACCCAGTTTCTGGCCGAGTCGGCGCTGTTGGCGGTCCTTGGGGGCATCGCCGGGCTGGTCCTCGGCGCGGGCGCCACCTGGATCTACGCCCAGACAAGGGCCGAGCCGTTCGTCGTCCCCCTGTATGCGCTCGTCGCGGCCCCGGCCGGAGGCTTGGTGATCGGCGCCGTGGCCGGCCTCTACCCGGCCGCCAAGGCCGCACGGTTGAGCCCCACCGAGGCCCTGCGTACGTGACCCGCTGGGCGTCGTTTAGCCGCGCCATAACGCGGGTCTACGAGGCCCTGCGTACGTGACCCGCTGGGCGTCGTTTAACCGACGCCATAACCCGGGTCTTCGTGACCTCTTCAGCACTGTTGAAGCCGCGCTCGTGGCCGGGTGTTGAAGTAGTGCCATGACCACACAAGCGACCTTCACCCCACAACAGCTACAGCCAGAGCAAGAGCAGCAGCGTGAGCAGCCGACGCTCAAGCTCGACTCGCTACCCGCCGAGCCGATCATCGATGCGCTGCCACTGCTCGACCATCGCACTCGTACCCGTGCGATCGCCCCGAACCTCGCTCCGCGGGGCCATTATCTAGAGCTCCAGGACGACGAGCACACGTCCTACGTTCCGCTCGAGCAGCGGATCACGCACATCGGCCGTGGCTTCACCGCCGACCTACGCCTCCAGCAGAGTCACGTTTCGGTGAGCCACACGATTCTCGTCCGCCACGGACGCTTCATGCGCGTGCTCGACAACCGCAGCTCCAACGGCACGTTCGTGAACGGCCGGCGCGTCGTCGCGACCAACCTCGCCGACGGCGACGTGCTGCGGGTCGGCCCGGTAGTGATGCGCTACGTCGTCGTCAGCTGAGGTCCTTCTTCAGCTACGTCGCGTGTGACGAGCGCCGCGTAGACCCCGCCGCGGTCGAGTAGCTCGAAGTGCGTTCCCCGCTCGACGATCCGCCCGCGGTCGAGCACCACGATCTGGTCGGCGTCGCGAATCGTCGACAGCCGGTGGGCGATGGTGATCGTCGTGCGACCCTCCGCCAGTCGCTCGAGCTCCGCCTGCACGGCTGCCTCGGTCTGCGTGTCGAGCGAGCTCGTGGCCTCGTCGAGAACCAGCACCGGCGGGTTGCGCAGGACGGTGCGGGCGATCGCCATGCGCTGCTTCTCGCCGCCGGAGAAGCGATAGCCGCGCTCGCCGACGACCGTCTCGTAGCCGTCGGGCAGGCTCGTGATCAGATCGTGAATGCGGGCCGTCCGCGCCGCCTCCTCGATCTCCTGATCGGAGGCATCGGGCCGCGCGAAGCGCAGGTTCTCGCGCACGCTGGCGTGGAACAGATAGGTCTCCTGCGATACGACGCCCACCGCCTCCGCCAGCGACTGAAGCGACGCGTCGCGGATGTCGACGCCGTCAATCGTCACCCTTCCCCGCTGCGGGTCATACAGCCGCGCTACCAGGTAGCCGAGCGTCGTCTTGCCCGCTCCGGTCTCACCGACGATCGCCGTGCGCGTGCCGGCCGGCACTACCAGGTTTACGTCCTGCACCGTCCATGGCTCCTTGCCGTAGTAGCTGAAGTACACGTTCTCGAAGCGCGCCTCGCCCAGCATCTCGTCGCTTCGCAGCTCCACCGGGTTCTGCTTCTCGACGATGTCGATCGGGAGATCGAGGTACTCGAAGATCCGATCGAAGAACGCCAGCGACGCCTCGACATCGGCGCCGACGCCGAGGAGCTGCTGGATCGGGAACAGCAACCGCGTCTGAAGCGTCGTCAAGGCGACAACGGTTCCAAGCGAGATGTGACCGATGATCGAGCTCTGACCGGCGAGGAAGTAGATGATCGCCGGCTGGATCGCAAACGTCATCTGGATCGTCGACATGACCCAGCGGCCCGCCATTCGAGAGCGAACCTCGAGATCCGCGATGTCGGACGACTCGCCCGTGAATCGCCGAGCCAGGTCGCCCCCGCGGCCCATCGTCCTGCCCAGCATGATCCCGGACACCGAGAGCGACTCGGCCACCAGCGCCGAGAGGTCCGCCAGCCGTCGCTGCTGCTCGGTGGTGATCCGCCGCCGCAGCTTCCCCACCCGCCTCGTGAGATAGACGAACAGCGGCACGAAGATCAAGGAAATAGCCGCCAGCCGCCAGTCGAGCAGCAGCATTGCGACGATCGTCGCGATCACCGTCGTCGAGTTCTGGGCGACCGTGGTCGCGGTGTTCGTCAGGATGTCGTCGAGGCCGCCGATGTCGTTCGCGATCCGCGACTGGACCTCCCCAGTGCGCGTGCGGGTGAAGAACGCGAGCGACATTCGCTGCAGGTGCGTGTAGACCGCCGAACGCAGGTCATGCATGACGCGCTGGCCGATGGCGTTCGAGATGTACGTCTGCCAGACGCTGAATGCGGCGGTCACGACCGCGATGGCGATCATTCCCGCGACGCACCAGTCAACGACCGTCGTGTCGTGCTTGAGGAGGCCATTGTCGAGCAGATCCCGGAGCAGGAACGGCGAGGCCATGCTCAGCCCGGCGGAGAAGATGATCAGCGCCAGCGCGGCCGACAGGCGCCACTTGTAGGGGGCGAACAGGCGCAAGATCCGGTGGCGGTCACGCTCCCGGCTCGGGTCCATCAGCGGCGGCGGCTTCTTGTCACGGCCGCGCAGCGAGCGCATCGTGCCCGTGCCCGCGGTGCCGTGAGAAGCGCCGAGTCCTCGTCCACCGAAACTCATCCTCCTTCCATGATGACGCACGGCCTTCGCAATACTTGCCGGCTATGAGTGGGCCCGACCTCGCACTGGCACTATCGGTGCTGCTGGCGTGCTCGGTGGAGGCGGTCGAAGCGCTGACGATCGTGCTCGCCGTCGGCACCACGCGCAGCTGGCGCTCCTCGTTCTACGGCGTGGGCGCGGCGCTCGCCGTGCTCGCCGCGCTGGTCGCCGCGCTGGGACCGGCCCTCACCTCGCTGCCGCTCGGCGCCCTGCGGGTGGTGATCGGCGGCGTGCTGCTGGTGTTCGGGCTTCAGTGGCTGCGCAAGGCGGTGCTCCGCGCGGCGGGGCTGAAGGCGCTGCACGACGAGCAGGCCGCCTTCCAAAAGGAAAGCGCCGCGGCTCGCACGGCGAGCACGCGGCGCGGATTTGGAGGAATCGATTCCTACGCGTTCGTCGTGTCCTTCAAGGGCGTGCTGCTCGAGGGACTGGAGGTGGTGGTGATCGTGCTCACGTTCGGCGCAAACCAGCACCGCATCCCGCTGGCCGCTGCGGCGGCCGGCGTCGCGGTGGCGCTCGTCGTGCTGGCGGGCATAGCGGCGCGGGCGCCGCTGGCGCGCGTACCGGAGAACGCGATGAAGTTCGCCGTGGGAGTCATGCTGAGCTCGTTCGGCATGTTCTGGGGCGCCGAGGGTGCCGGCGCGGCCTGGCCCGGAGGCGACGCGGCCCTGCTGGCGATCATCCCTGGGCTCGCGGTGGCATCGATCGCGATCGTGTTCTTGCTCCGCGGGAACCTACGGCACCGCCGCAGGCGAGCCGGCGTGAGCGCGATCGGCAGCGTGCTGGCAGCCGTGTGGGACTTCATCGTCGGCGATGATTGGGTCACCGCATTCGGGGTGGTCGCGTCGCTAGGTGATCGACGGCGCTGATCGCGCGAGCGCGAGCACCTCCGCCTGGTGGGTTATGCCCATAGCCGTGCTGCTGCTGCTGGGAGTGTCCTTGCGGCGGGCCGTCAGGCGCGCGTAATACTGCCCGTATGGATGCTGGAGCCGCGAACCGGGAGCTGACCTCCGAGCGCCAGCTCGTCGCGCCCCGCTCGCCGTCGCCGGCCAGCAGACCGGTGCCCCGGCTGCGCTCCGAGGCGCCGCCCGCGAGCAGCCCGTTTCCCCCGATCGCCGAATATGCCTTTCTCTCCGACTGCGAGACGCTGGCGCTGGTCTCGCCAGGCGGCGCCGTCGAGTGGATGTGCCTGCCGCGAATCGACTCTCCGAGCGTCTTCGGGGCGATGCTCGACCGCGATGCCGGCTATTTCCGCCTCGGCCCCGCGGGAGTGTCCGTGCCGGCCTCGCGGCGCTACCTCCCGGGAACGATGGTGCTCGAGACCAGCTGGGGCACCGGCTCCGGCTGGGTTATCGTCCGCGATGTCCTGCTCATGGGGCCCTGGCACCACGAGAACGAACGCTCACATTCCCACCGCCGCGCCCCGACCGACTACGACGCCGAACACGTCCTGCTGAGAACGGCCCGTTGCGTGAACGGCGAGGTCGAGGTGCTGCTGGACTGCGAGCCGGTGTTCGACTACGGCCGCACGTCCGCGCATTGGGAGTACTCGGGTTCGGGCTACTACGAGGGCGTGGCCCGAGCCGATGGCATGGGTCTCGAGTTGCGGCTGACGTCTGACCTGCGCGTGGGCTTCGAGGGACCGCGCGCCACCGCACGCCACCGGATGAAGGAGGGTGAGCAGGTGTTCTGCGCGCTCAGCTGGTCCGAGCACGCGCCCCCTCGGAGCTTCGAGGACGCATACAGCCGGCTGGTGTGGACCGCCCACCACTGGCAGCACTGGCTTGACCGCGGCGACTTCCCAGACCACCCGTGGCGGGCCTACCTGCAGCGCAGCGCGTTGACGCTCAAAGGGCTCACCTTCGCCCCCACCGGGGCGCTGGTGGCCGCTGCCACCACTTCGCTGCCCGAGACCCCGCACGGCGAGCGCAACTGGGACTACCGCTACAGCTGGATTCGGGACTCGACCTTCATGCTGTGGGCACTCTTCACGCTGGGCTTCGACTGGGAGGCCAACGACTTCTTCTACTTCATCGCCGACGTGGCCGAGGGGGCCGAGGAGCTCCAGGTGCTCTACGGGGTGGGCGGAGAGCGGGCGCTCGACGAGCGTCTCCTGGAGCACCTGGACGGCTATCAGGGGGCCCGGCCGGTGCGGGTGGGCAACGACGCCTACAAGCAGCGCCAGCACGACGTGTGGGGCGTGCTGCTCGACTCCGTGTATCTGCATACGCGCTCGCGTGACTCGCTCGACGAGCGCGTGTGGCCGATCCTCAAGCGCCAGGTCGAGGCGGCGATCGCCAACTGGCGAAAACCGGACCGCGGCATCTGGGAGGTGCGGGGCGAGCCCAAGCACTTCGTCTCCTCGAAGATGTTCTGCTGGGTGGCCTGCGACCGCGGCGCGCGGCTGGCCGAACTGCGCGAGGACTCAGAGCACGTCGCCCGCTGGCAGGCGGCGGCGGACGAGATTCACGACGACATCTGCGAGCGCGGCGTCGATGATCGCGGCGTGTTCGTCCAGCATTACGACACCACGGCGCTCGACGCGTCGCTTCTGCTCCTGCCCATGGTCCGCTTCCTGCCGCCGAGCGACGAGCGCATCCGGGCCACTGTGTTCGCGATCGCCGATGAGCTCAACGACCACGGCCTGGTGCTGCGCTACCGCCCGGAGCAGACCGACGACGGGCTCCAGAGCCGCGAGGGCACGTTCATGATCTGCTCGTTCTGGCTCGTCGCCGCGCTGTGCGAAATCGGCGAGGTCGAGCGTGCCCGCGGCCTATGCGAGCGGCTGCTCGGCCATTCCAGCCCGCTCGGGCTCTACGCCGAGGAGTTCGACGCCCGCACCGGCCGCCACCTGGGCAACTTCCCGCAGGCGTTCACCCACCTGGCGCTGATCAACGCCGTGATGCACGTCATCGAGGCCGACGACGAGCTCGAGCGCGCCCGGGCGCCGTGGACCTACCGCTGAGGACCCGGACGCCGTCAATCGCGCCCGGGCGTCCAGCCGCGATCAGCTGACCTTGAAGCTCGTTGAGGCGCGCGTGATAACGCCGCCCGCGCCGTTGAACGGCTCTGAGGCCTTGACCAGATAGGCGCAGACGTGATAAGTGGTCGCCTTGGGCGAACGCCAGCCCTTCGAGACCTCTTTGAAGGCGCCGTCGACCATGAAATCGTCCCCGTTGGCGTTGTGAAGCGCGTGCTCCACGTGGGGATTGGGGCCGCACTTGTCGACGTCGTTGAAGAAGTAGAGCCGCTCCGACTTGGCCGCGAAGCCTTTGACCGTGAACCGATAACCGACGTTGACCTTCGCACTGGTCGGCGCCTTGATGCTGATGCTGCTTGCGGCCGCCAGCGCGGCGCCGCCGAACGCGCTAACCACGATCGCCGCGGTTAGAAGTAGCAGGCGGCTCGCCCGCCGACTGGTCTGCCCAATCATCCTTGCCCTCCGTTTTGCGTAGTTAGCGCCGGCCGAGAGTCGGCGGCCCCCGACGCGGCCAGGCTAATCGCGGGCAAGGCGGCTGTCAACACAGCGCTCTGGGATCCGACAGCGAGCCCAGACGGCGACTCGGCCGCCCCGCGGGGAGGAGCGGCCGAGCGCCTGCGTGCCCGCAGAGCGGCTCACATGTTCGGGCAGTTGTGCGAGCCGCTTCCCGGTCCGCGGGAACCTGGTACATGCCCGCTTTGGGGCAACGGCGTGGTTCGGGACGGGGTCGTGCTGTGGGTTGCCGTGGTGCTCGAGGTCGTAGCCGTGGGGGCCGTCGACGTCGTGCTCGCGGCATTGGCAATCGCGGCCCCGCCGCCCGCGAGGGCGCCGGTCGCGGCGATTGTCGCCAGCAGCGGTGTTAGTCGCATCGGATATCACCTCCTTTGGTCGATACCGACACGATCGTGCGCGAACGTCAGAGCGACGTAGGAGGAAATGAAGAAGTTCTTTGCAGTGGATGGCCGGGGCACATGTGCCCCGGCCCCGGGCCGATCATGATCGGCCCGGCGGGGTCGCGCATGCGCGACCCCGAACAGGATTGCTAACGCCGGCGCGCCGCGGGCTCGAGCGCCGGGTTCTGCCAGCCGGCGTCGGCCGGGTTCAGGTTGACGCCTGGGGGCACGATCTCGTCGATGCGGTCGAGGACGTCATCGGTGAGCTCGACATCGGCGGCGGTGAGCTGCGACTCGAGCTGCTCCATCGTCCGCGGCCCGACGATCGCGGCCGTCACCGCCGGATGGCGGATCACGAACGCCAGCGCCATCTCGATCAGCGTCACCCCCGCCTCCTCCGCCACCTTGGCCAGCGCGTCGGCGGCCTCGAGCTTGCGCTGGTTGCCCGGCAGCGACATGTCGTAGCGGCTAGGGATGCGCTCGGCCCGGTGCGAGCTCGGCAGGTCCTGACCCAGCCGGTAGCGGCCGGTCAGCCAGCCACCGGCCAGAGGGCTCCAGGGGATCACGCCCATGCCGTAGCGCTGGCAGCTGGGCAGCACGTCGTTCTCGATCCCCCGCACGAGGATCGAGTACGGCGGCTGCTCGCAGACGAAGCGCTCGCGCCGGCGCCGCTCGGCTGTCCATTGGGCCTCGACGATCTGGCTCGCCGGGAATGTCGAGGAGCCCAGGTAGCGGACCTTGCCGGCATGCACCAGGTCGCTCAGCGCCCCGAGCGTCTCGTCGATGTCGGTGTCGGCCTCGGGCCGGTGGATCTGGTAAAGGTCGATCCAGTCGGTCCGTAGACGCCTGAGGCTGTTCTCGACCTCCCTCACGATCCAGCGTCGCGAGTTGCCGAACTCGTTGGGGTCGTCGCCCATCGTCCCGTGGATCTTGGTGGCCAGCACGACGTTGTCCCGCCTGCCGCCCTGTAGCGCCTTGCCGACGATCTCCTCCGACTCGCCGCGCGCGTACACGTCGGCGGTATCGATGAAGTTGAGCCCGGCGTCCAGCGCGCGGTGGATGATGCGCACGCACTCGTCGTGGTCGGTATTGCCCCAGGCACCGAACATCATCGCCCCGAGACACAGCGGGCTCACCTTTACGCCGGTGCGCCCGAGGGTGCGAAGCTCCATGCTCCTAACTTAGCGCCCCAGCTCATGGCTCCGGGTGGGCACGCGGTGGCGCCCCGAGGTCGCCGGCGATCCCGGCAGCTGAGTGCTCGGGCCGGGGCCGGGCGCGGTCAGCGCACGGCGGTCAGCCCACCGTCCACCACGAGCTGGGAGCCCGTCATCCAATCCGACGCGCGCGAGGCGAGGTAGATGATCGCCGCCGACACGTCGACCTCCTCGCCGAAGCGCCCGGCGGGCATCTTCCCGAGCGCCTCCTCGCGGACCCCCGGATGGTCCCACACCTGCCGTCCCATCGGCGTCATCACGATGGCCGGGCAGATCGCGTTGACCTGAATCCCGTGCGGACCTAGCTCATAGGCAAGGGTCTTGGTCAGGCTGAGCAGGCCTCCCTTGGAGGCGCAGTAGGCCGCATGCTCGGGCACGCCGATCAGGCCGGCCGTCGAGGCGATGTTGATGATCTTGCCGCCGCGCCCGGAGGCGATCATGGCCCTGGCGATGGTCTGGGCCAGAAAGAACGGTGCCTTCAGGTTGACGTCGAGCTGGGTGTCCCACTTCTCCTCGGTCACTTCGAGGACGGGCTCGAGCTGCGCCACGCCGGCGTTGTTGACGAGGACGTCGATGCCGCCCATCGTTTCGAGCGCGGTCTCGCCCAGGCGCCGGACGGCGTTGAAGTCCGCGAGCTCGGCCACCAGCGTCTCCGCGCGCCGCCCCTGCGCGCGCACCTCGTCGGCGCACTCGGCCAGCTGGCGCTCGTCGCGGCCGGCGAGGAAAAGGTCCGCCCCGGCGTCCGCGAGGGCGACCGCGGCGTGCCGGCCCATGCCCTTGGTCGCCCCGGTGACGAGCACTCTCCTGCCGGCCAGGCCAAAGGAAGGGAGCTCCCACCGCACTGCCCGCTCGTCCGCCATCGACGTGTCTCGCCCTTGGTGCCTCGCTGGCCTGTGGATAACCAAGTGTCTCGCCCGATTGGATCCCGCCGGCGCCCAGCCCCCGCACTATGTCACAAACAATGTTGCCGTTCGAACGCCGAGTCAACCGTCGCCGCGCGCCTCGGCGGTGAGCTCGCGCATCCGCTCGAAGACCCGATCGGTGAACGCCTCGTCAAGCCAGCCGAGATAGAAGAGCAGGTCTCCGGCGCTGAAGCGCTTTCGCATCAGGTGCGCGTGCTCGAAGGCCCAGCGTGCTTCGTGCTCGGAGATCGAGGGGTCGAGCTCCTCGAACCGCAGAGGGTGGCCGGAGGGGGCGAGCGTTTCGACGATCAATCGCGCTGGACTGGTGAGCTCCTCGAGGGTCCTTCGGTGGCTGCTCCAGTCGCGCAGGAAAGCATCGAAGCGGGGCCGCGCGTCGTGCCATGCCTGAAGCTTGGTCGAGTAGTCGCTCCAGCACTCATCGCCCATCGTCCCCGACGGATCGATCTCCCGGAACGTCGACTTGACTCGCTCTTCCATCTCCTCGAACGACGGATAACAGGAGTCGAGGTTGACTTTCGTTGGGTCAAGATGTTGCAGCAGGAGCTCGTAGGCGATCGCGTGCGGTATCAGCGCCACCGCCACCTGCGAGCCGTGGCTGGCGAGCGCGCGGCCGAAGTGCCCTGCACGCATGTCGAGCATATGCCCGGTGACGTGCTCGTAGCCTGACAGCGGCGCCGATTCGCCGGCGAACGTCGCCGACAGCCCGCCGAGCACCATCAGCTTGCAGAGGAGCTCGAGTCCAAACCACGATCCTGCGCCAACCTCGCGTGCGCACAGCCCGAGGTACGACCGGACGTCCTCGAGGATCATCCACGAGGCCCGGAGTGATCTGGCGAGCCCGAGCGCGTCGCCCAGATACCAGTCGGCAAATGAGCTCAGCACCGGACAGAGATCTCCGATGCCGCCCATGGTGAGCTGCTGGGGCGCGTCCGCCAACGTCTGGAGGTCCATCACCAGCGCGTTCGGCAGCCGCGACGGCCAGGTGCGCTTGACGCCGGCCTGCGAGATGACAGCCATCGCCGCGGAGTACGCGAGCACGGACGTGGCCGTCGGGCAGAAGATGAGCGGGAGTGGATCCTCTCCACGCTCCTCGGCGTAGCAGAAGCAGGCGTGCTTGGTGATGTCGGTGACCGTCCCCGAGCCCAGCGCCAGCACCGGAACGCTGGAGCGCAGCCGCGCCTTGACGATCTCGAGCGCCTCGAAGTCAGCGCGCACGTCTGGGCCGCCGTCATCGCCGCGGAGCTCGATCGTCTCCTGCTTGAAACCGGACCGCTCGAGCAGGCCGAGCACGGCCGGCTTGAGGAGCTCGCCGCCACGCGTGATCTGAGTGGAGTCCATGACGAGGATCGCCTCGCGTGCCGCGGGCTGACAGAGGCGCTCGAGCACCTCAGGCAGCCGCTCGAGCGCCCCAGATTCGATGATCACCTGCTCCAGCTCGACCGCGGGCACGCGGTCGCTGTCTGGCCAGCGCTGGACCGCGGCCATCAGCCCGGGCATGTCGGTCGGGTCGTGTCTTAGCCGTGCAGTGGCGCGGATCATCGACTGGGGCGGGAACCCCGGTCCGTAGGAGCGACCTGCCCGTAGTCCGCCATCTTCTCCACCACGCGCTCGACCTCATCCATGCTCAGCATGCGCGGTTCGCCGAACTGGCGAGCGCGGTAATAAACGGCCGCTAGCCACTCGAGCGTTACGATGCGCGAATAGGCCTCCGCGACCGTCTCGCCGATCGAGATCGTGCCGTGGTTTGCGAGCAGGGCGGCATGCCGTCCTTCCAGTGCTCTAGCCATATTCTCCGCTAGTTCGGCTGTCCCAAAGGTGGCGTACGGCGCCACACGGACCGGGCCGCCAAGCTCGGCTATCAGGTAATGGATCGGGGGAAGCTCATCGATCAGGGTTGACAGTACGCTGGCGAAGGGCGAGTGAGTGTGCACCGCCGCGCCGGCGTCGGTGCGTTCGTAGACGGCCAGGTGCATCGAGATCTCGCTGGTGGGAGCGAGGTCTCCCTCCACTCGCTCGCCATCGAGGTTCACAACGGAGACCAGGCTCGGTTGCAGAGTGTCATAGTCGAGCCCGCTCGGGGTCATGGCGATGAGGTCGCCGGAGCGGGCGCTTAGGTTGCCGGAGGTGCCCGTGACGAGGCCATCCGGCCGCAGGCGCTGAGCGTAACGAGTGATCTCCTCACGCTCTGACCCAAGTCGCATACCCTCGGAAAGGAGCTTACTCGCAGCGCGCGACTTCATGAAGATCGCCGATGCGCGGCTAGCATGCGCCCATGGAGTGCCGCAACTGGGCGGGCAATTACACGTATCGCGCCCGGGCGCTGCATCGGCCAACGACGCTGGAGCAGGTACAGGAGGTCGTTTCCTCGGCGCCGCGCGTGCGGGCTCTTGGCTCGCGGCACTCGTTCACGGACATCAGTGATTCTGCTGAGCTGTTGACGCTCGACGGTTTGCCTGTCGATCTGGTGGTCGACCGCGACGCGCGTACCGTCTCATTCACCCCAAGCATCAGGTACGGCGAGCTGGCCGGAGAGCTGGAGCGCCAAGGATTGGCTTTAGCGAACCTGGCTTCGCTTGGGCACATTGCCGTTGCCGGGGCTGTGGCCACGGCGACCCACGGATCCGGTAACGGCAATGGCAACCTGGCGACGGCGGTCTCCGCCATTGAGATCGTCGACCTCGGACGGGAACCTCGTGACCATGTCAAGAGGCGACCCTAACTTCAACGGCGTCGTTGTGGGGCTCGGGGCGCTTGGTGTGGTGACACGGATCACGCTTGACGCCGAGCCGGCCTACCAGGTGCGCCAGCGCGTCTTCGAGGGCCTTCGCTGGGATGTGCTGTTCGAACGGTTCGACGAGATCACCTCCTGCGGGTACAGCGTCAGCGCATTCACAGGATGGGATGAGACGATCGACCAGATGTGGGTCAAGAGCCGCGTAACGGAAGAGCCCGAGGTCGTCCGCGGCGAACTTTTCGGCGCCGTGGCCGCAACCGAGGAGAGGCACCCGATCCTCGGTCTCGACCCGGTGAACTGCACGCCGCAGCTTGGGGTCCCGGGGCTCTGGTCAGACCGCCTGCCGCACTTCCGCATGGGATTCACGCCGAGCAGCGGCGAGGAGCTGCAGTCCGAGTACCTCGTTCCCCGGCGGTATTGCGTCGAGGCGATTCAGGCCGTGCGCGCGCTGGCCAAGACGATCCGACCGCTGACACAGGTGAGCGAGATCCGCACGATCGCCGCCGACCGGCTTTGGATGAGTCCGCAGTATGCCCAGGACATGGTCGCCATTCATTTCACGTGGAAGCCGCGGCAGGATGCGGTCGAGCGCGCGCTCGTCGAGATCCAAGCAGCACTTAGGCCGTTCGAAGCACGGCCGCACTGGGGCAAGCTGTTCGTCGCCGACGGCGAAGCGACCTCTGCGCTCTACGAGCGCCTAAACGATTTCATTGATCTCGTTGATCGCATGGACCCACGGGGTGCGTTTCGCAACGAGTGGCTCGAGACTCGCGTGCTGGGCCGCGGGAAGTGCTCCAGCTAGGCCTGCAGGTGCGGGCCGATCAAGAGGTCAAGCGGCCTGATCCTCGGGCGTGCGCAGCGGCTCCTCGCCCTTCGCCTCGACCCACTGGTCGATCCGCGCCCACCACTCATACAGCCACTGACCTGTTCGTCGGCATCCTGGGGACGGTCAGAGGCCGGGGCGATCCACATTCGTGCCTTCAGCTTGCGCCCGATCGGCGTGCGTCGCCAGATGTCCTTGGGAAAAGCGGCGAGACCGAGTCCGGTGTGCGCCCCGAAGATCACGTCGGCATTGGGGTTCGCTCGGAGGGCCGCCAAGGCACCGGTCGGCTGCGGGGGCATCACGTGGGACATCTGTTGTGCTTTTTCCGCCTCGCGCCGGCGACCCTTGCGCCAGAGCTTGCGCAGCGCGCGACTGCGCCGCTCGACCGTGAAGTTGGCGCCCTCGGGGAACAACACCAGCACGCCCCGCCGGTCGAGCTTGGCGGTGACCTCCTCGATCCGTGCTTCGCACTCCGCGCGGTCTGAGGTGTCGAGCACCGCATTCGGAAGGCGGTGCGCGAACAGGTCCACCGACGGGTCGATCGCGAGCGTGTCCTTGAACGCGACGCTCGGCAGGCGGCTGTAGCGGCAGAGCAGCAGATCGATTAGCAGAACCGTGTCGCCGGGCCCGGCGTGCCGGCTGAAGAAGAGCAGCGGTTGTTCGCGCTGCAGGGCCTCGGCTACCCCGGGGGATAGTTCCGGCGAGACGTCGATCTCGAGCAGCTCCCGCACCCGCGAGGCGAGCCCGTCGACGAACCAGCGGAGCAGCCGGTAGTGCAGCCGCCGGAAGCGGGGCGAACGAATACCGGCACCGAAGCCGCTCGCCAGCCACAACCCTCCGCACGCCAGGATGACGCCCAGCTCGCGCGCGAAATAAGCGATCAGGAAGCGCATCAGCAGCACCGGCTGAGGCCGGCGGATGATCGCTGCCCAGATCGCTGCGAGCGCGAGCAGCACCGGGCTGAGCAGCAGGCCGAAGGCCGACATCAGCAGCCACGTGGTGACCGTCAAGGGCCGTCTGATCGATGTGGGCGGCATCAGCGTTCGCTCAGGTAGCGCATCGACGCCGCGTAGGCCGAGTCGATCTGCTGCTTGACCATCCGGGCGGTGCGCCTGATTCCGAGCTGCCCGGGGACGTCGTTGTAGGCCGGCGCGGCCGAGCCGCCGGTCGGGAGGACGTGCAACTGGACGTTCTTGGGCAGCGATTGGAGGTCGTGGGCGAAGCGGTGGCGCCTAGCTACCTCGAAGGCGACCAGCCCCACCTCCCACGGCCAGCGCGGAGGCGCAAGCGGCTTCTCGAGGCGGCCGACCTGGAGCACATAGATCGTGGTTGCCCCCAGTAACACAGCCCGGGCGACCGGGATCGAGTTGACCGTCCCGCCGTCGATGAAGTGCTCGTCGCCCACCTTGACGGGGGGCAGGATCCCGGGCACGGCACACGACGCGAGCACCACGTCGGCGAGGAGGCCGGACGTGAACCAATGCTCGGCCGCCCGCTCGATCGAAGCCGCCACGCACTGAAAGGCGACGGCCAGATCTTCGACCCGCTTGACGGGCAAGGCCTCAACCAGACGGGCGCGAGCGCCCTCGAGCGACTCGAGATGGGTACCGGTTCGAGCAAGCATCGCGATGCGGCGCAGCACGCCCGCGGCGCTCACCGCCGAGATCCGCGACTCGCTCCACAGCTCGCTCAGCCGCTCGACGCCTTCGGTGGTCGGGTCGGCCGCGAACATCGCGCCGTTGACCGCGCCGATCGAGGTCCCCAGAATCAGGTCGGGCTGCACCCCTGCCTCAGCGAGGGCCCGCAGCATGCCTACCTCGTGGGCTCCCAAGATGCCGCCGCCCCCAAGGACGAACGCTACTCGGCGGCGAGCGCCGTTGTCTTCCATGGCGGGGCATGATGACTGCGAGGGCGCGTGCGAACGCTATCGGCGCGAGAACAAGCCCGCCAGGCCGCCACGGCTTCGTCTGACCGGCTGAGCGGCGACCGGCTGAGCGGCGGTCGGCTGGGCGGCGACCGGCTGGGCGGCGGTCGGCTCGGCGGCGGTCGGCTCGGCGGCGACCGGCTGGGCGGCGGTATTGCCCTCGCGTCCCGCGACGGGCTCGCCTGCTCCCGGCGCAACCCCAGCCTCGCCTTCTCGCGCGGGCACCAGGTCGCCTTCGTCGGTGGCCACCGGCCTCCGGACGGTTCCCGCGGTCCCGGCGGTTCCCGCGGTCCCGGCGGTTCCCGCGGTCCCGGCGGTTCCCGCGGTCCCGGCGGTTCCCGCGGTCCCGGTGCCGACAGCGCCCTCGTGCGCTGCGACGCGATCACGGTGGCGCTCCTCAGCGGCGGTACCGGCCGCCGCGCCCGTAGTGCCGACGGCTGCGTCCCGTCCGAGCCGGCGTCGGCCGTAGACGAGGGCTCCCGGAAGCGCATACGCGGCGAAGGCGGTGATAAGAACACCCAAGCCGGAATGGAAGGTCAGGTACTCGAGCATCCGCTTGCTGACATGCGTGCCGTGAGCGACTCCCTGCGCTCCACCGTGCTGCCAGAGGCGACTGACGTCGGGACCCACCGCGAACCAGACCCCACCGGCAAGCGCGAGCAGAGCCCCCACCCGGCCGGCCGCCCAGGGCCCAGCGCCGAGCAGCAGCAGACCACCGATTACCGCCGCGGCGGCCGGGAGGATGTCCAGCCACAGACGACCAGTCGTCCATCGCCAAGCGTGATCAGGGCCAAGTACGAAATGGAAATACGGGCCGACGAACGGAATCAGCCCGCCCCAGAGGCCGGCGATGAGGATGACCAATCCCGATAAACGTGTAGTGACGTGTCGCATGAATGCCTTCTCCTTTGACGAAGCCGTCGCCTGGCGCTGAGAGAAAGCCTTTCTTCCGCAGGGTTATCCAATCAGAAGAAAGGTGCATTGGAAACAGGAGAAACGTACATTGCAAAGGCCAGCGGGCAGACCGTGCCGGTACCACGGCGGACGTATGCGCGCAGACGCTCACAGACGCGGCTGATCACTCACATCCTGAGCGACCGAGCGGGCCAGCGCCTACCCTTGGCTTCATGCGCCTCTCAGTGCTCGACCAGTCGCCGGTGTCCGAAGGCGGAACGGGCGCCGATGCGCTCCGGAACACGCTCGATCTGGCCCGGCTCGCCGATGAGCTCGGCTACCACCGCTATTGGGTCGCCGAGCACCACGGCGGCCCGATGCTGGCGAGCGCCAGTCCCGAGGCGCTGATCGGACCGATCGCGACCGTGACGGGGCGCATCCGCGTCGGCAGCGGCGGCGTCATGCTCCCTCACTACAGCCCGTTCAAGGTCGCCGAGACATTCACCGTGCTCGCGGCGCTGTTTCCCGGTCGGATCGATCTGGGCATCGGCCGTGCGGCCGGCACCGACCCGCTGACAACCTTCGCGCTGCAGCGCGACCGCCGCGATGCCGCCCCTGACGACTTCCCCCAGCAGTTGCCGGAGCTGCTCGCCTATTTCGACGACAGCCTGCCGGCGGACCATCCGTTCGCGCGGCTGGCTGAGATCCTGCCGGGGAGACCGGAGCTGCCGGTGCCCTGGCTGCTCGGCTCTTCGCCGCAGAGCGCGATCTGGGCCGCGCAGCTCGGCCTCCCCTATGCGTTTGCCGACTTCATCAACCCGGGCGGCGCCGCGATCGCCGCCGAATACCGCCGCCGCTTCAGCGCCGAGCGAGATCTGGCGGCGCCGCTGACCGCAGTGGCCTGCTGGGTGCTGTGCGCCGACAGCGACGAGGAAGCCGCACGGCTCGCCTCGAGCAGCAGGATGACGCTGACACTGCTCCGCCGCGGACAGCTGATCCCGGTGCCACCGCCGGAGAAGGCGCTCGAGTTCCTGGCCTCGGAGGGCAAGCCTCTAAACGGCCAACTGGCCGGCCGCCGCGGCATCGTGGGCTCGCCGGAGACCGTCCGGGCGGGGGTGGAGCGGATCGCCTCTGAGTACGGCGCCGAGGAGGTGATCGTGGTCACCATCACGCACGACCACGATGCCCGCCGGCGCTCCTACGAGCTGCTGGCCGAGGCGATGGGATTACAGCGGGAGACCGGTACCACGCCGCGCCCCGACCTCACGCCGGCCGGCGAAGCAGCGTTATAGCCGCATGAGATACACAACTGCGCAAAGTCCCATCGGCGAGCTCCTGCTGGCGGGCGATCAACGAGCTCTGCAGCGTCTGTCAATGTCCCCGTTTCGGATCCCGCCGGGTTGGACTCGCGACGATAAGGGGTTCGCGCACGTTCGCCGGCAACTGGACGAGTACTTCGCCCGCGCGCGCCACGAGTTCGACGTGACGCTTGAGCTAGCCGGGAACGGGTTCGAGCGCGCGGTGTGGGATGCGCTACTGGCGATCCCGTACGGCGAGACGGCGAGCTATGGCCAGATCGCCCGCGGCGTCGGTCACCCCCACGCCCCGCGAGCGGTCGGCGTCGCCAACGCCCGCAACCCGGTCGCCGTGATCGTTCCCTGTCACCGGGTGATCGCCTCCGACGGCAGCCTCACGGGGTACGGCGGCGGCCTGGATCGCAAACGCTTCCTGCTCGACCACGAGGCAGGGGTGCTGCAGCTCGCATAGCCCGCCGAGAGCGGGGAACATGAGATCCATGCTCCAAGCGTCAGCCGCGTCGCGGCGCGTGAGCGAGCCCGTCGCCACCTATGGCGTCGCGTACGCGTTCGTGGTGACGATGATCGGCACCACCCTCCCCACGCCGCTTTATCCGATCTACGAGCGGCAGATGCACTTCTCGGGGCTGATCGTGACCGTCGTTTTCGCCACCTACGCCATCGGCGTGATCTCCGCGCTGCTGCTGGTCGGGCAGCGCTCTGACCAGATCGGTCGCCGGCCAGTCCTGTTCGGAGGGCTGGCGTTCTCCGCAGCCAGCTCGGTCGTGTTCCTGTTCGCCGGATCACTGGGGCCGCTGCTCGTCGGCCGGATTCTGTCCGGCCTCTCGGCCGGGATCTTCACCGGCACGGCCACGGCCGCGATCGCAGACCTCGCCCCCGCCGATGCACGCGGACGCGCGACCGCAGTCTCGATCATGGCCAACCTCGGTGGGCTCGGCCTCGGGTCGCTGCTGGCTGGGGTACTGGCGCAGGTAGCTCCACATCCCTTGCGGCTCCCCTATGCCGTCCAGCTGGCGATGCTGGTTCCAGCGGTGGCCGCGATCTGGCTGATGCCGGAGCCGGTCGAAGTACGGCCCCGCGCCCGGTTTCGGATCCAGCGGCTGCGCGTACCGCGCGAGGTTCGAGCGACCTTCGTCCGCGCCAGTGCGGCGTCGTTCGCAGGCTTCGCCGTACTCGGACTGTTCTCGGCCGTGGTCCCATCGTTTCTCGGCGAGTTTTTGAAGCTGCCTAGCCACGCGCTGAGTGGCGTCGTCGTCTTCGTCATGTTTGCCTCGGCCACAGTGGGCCAGCTCGCCGTGGAGCACTTTCCCGGCCACAGCGAGCTTCCGGCGGGCTGCGTGGGAATGATCTTCGGCGCCGGGCTGATCGCTTGGGGGATTGCGGCGAGCTCGCTGGGGCTGCTAATCGCCGGAGGTGTGATCGCCGCGCTGGGCTTCGGGCTCAGCTTCCGCTCCGGACTGGCGGCGATCACCGACGAGACGCCGGGCGAGAATCGCGGCGAGGTCGCATCAAGCTTCTTTGTCATCTCCTATATCGCGATCTCGATCCCGATCGTCGGCGTGGGCGTGGTCAGCGAAGTCATCGGGCTTCGCTCCGCCGGCCTCGCGTTCACGGGCGTGGTGGCCGCGATTGCGCTGGGGGCAGCTCTCAGTCTCGCGGGGAGGCTGCAACTCGGCAGCGAGTGAGGGCTGCGACTGGGCGGGCGCTGAGGCCCGCCCCTAGCCGCCCGGTCATGGACCACCCCTAACTACCTACGTCCCAGGACTTTTGTGTCTGCCTGGGCGGCTGACACTCCCGACCTCCGGGACTGGCCGCCGACCTCGAGGGCCGGCGCGTGGCCCGGCTGGGCGCTAGGCCCTGGCCGAGTAGGCGATCCGCCGGACTAGGGATGTTAGCTGCGGACGGCGCCCCATGATCGGGACGTCACGGCACCCGGTGAATGTCGTCGACCCAGTGCACTTGTTGAGGGTTGGGCTCGACGTCAGCCAGGTCCAGATTCACAACGACCGGCTCCTGACCGGAGCGCACGAGGACGCACGACAGCGGCGCCGACGGCTCAGCGTTGATTTCCTGATGGGGAACGTAGGGCGGGACGTAGATGAAGTCGCCCGGCCCGGCCTCGGCGAGGTACTCCAAGCGCTCGCCCCAGCGCATCCGGGCCCGGCCCGAGACGACATAGAGAACGCTCTCAACCGGACCGTGGTGGTGGGCGCCGGTCTTGGCGTCGGGCTCGATGACCACCGTGCCCGCCCACAGTTTTTCGGCACCGGCACGGGCAGCCGTAATCGCAGCAGCGCGTGTCATACCGGGGGTCTGTGGCGTGTTGGAGTCGAGTTGGTCGCCGCGGACAACGCGGACGCCGTTGGTGCGCCAGTCGGCCGGCACGAAGCTACGCCACGGCGACGCCGCGCGCAGCTCGCTGCTCGGCGCTCGCCAGCCCGCTCTCGTGCAGCAGCTGTGCGATCTGGACGGCGTTCGTGGCCGCGCCCTTGCGCAGGTTGTCGCCGACCACCCACATGTTGAGGTAGCGCTCGCCCACAGGGCCCGGATCGTGGCGCAGCCTGCCGACGAACACCTCGTCCCGCTCCGCGGCGTCCGTTGCCAGCGGATACGCGGCTTGCGCCGGGTCGTCGATCACGACGACGCCGGGAGCGCGCTCGAGCAGCTCTCGCGCGCGCTCAACCCTCAGCGGTTCGCGGGTTCGGATCCTGACCGACTCCGAGTGGGCCTGGATCACGGGCACTCGTACACAGGTCGCGGTGATGTGCAGCTGGTCCTCACCGAGCTCAAAGATCTTGCGCGTCTCCTCCATCATCTTGCGCTCCTCGGTCGTGTACGCGCCTCCGTCCTCGAAGGTCTCGACGTGGGGCAGTGCGTTGAACGCGATCTGATGGGGGTAGACCATCGGCGGCTGGGGCTGCGTGCCGTGCAGCAGCATGTGCGTCTGCAGCTCGAGCTCTTCGACGCCGGCCCGGCCGGTTCCGGACACCGACTGATAGGTCGATACGACGATTTCCTCCAGCACCGCCTCTCGGTGAAGCGGATGCAGGGGCACGATCATGGCCATCGTCGAGCAGTTGGGGCTGGCGATGATTCCGCGGCCCTCGGAGGAGAACGCGCGTTGGGCGGCGTCTGGGTTTATCTCCGGCACCACCAGCGGCACGTCAGGATTCATCCGCCAGTAGCTCGACTTGTCGATCGCAGCGGCGCCGCGCTCAGCGAACCGCGGCGCCCACTCGCTGCTGACAGATCCGCCGGCGGCGAAGAACGCCAGGTCGAAGCCGTCGATCGTGTCGTCAGAAACGGAGCGGCAGCGCAGCTGCGCGCCGCGGAACGACACTTCCCTTCCCTCCGAGCGGGAGCTGGCGAACGGAACCAGTTCGGCGATCGGGAAGTCGCGCTCCTCCAGCACCTCAAGCACCTTCTGGCCGACGGCGCCAGTGGCGCCCAGCACTGCTACGCGGTAAGCCATGGTTTGCATTATCCAGATGCAAGGCCCCGCGCTTGGCTGCAAGAAAGCTTGCAGTCCGTCCGCGGCGCGCCCTACGGTCGCGTGCCCTGTGTCTGCCGCCCCCCGTCCTGCGCCAACCGCAGCCCCCGCCGACGGCACGCGGGCGCAACGCTGGCTGGAGCAGCTCAATTCCGAGCAGCTCGCCGCCGCCACCCACCCGGGCGGACCGCTGCTGATCCTGGCCGGCGCCGGCACCGGCAAGACGATGACCCTCTCGGCGCGGGTCGCCTGGCTGATCGCCCGTGGCGTCTCACCCGAGCGGATCATGCTGCTCACGTTCACTCGCCGCGCGGCGCGGGAAATGCTCGAGCGGGTGCGGACCATGATCGGCGTCTCGAGCCGCGAGGCAGGCGTCGTGGGCGGCACGTTTCACTCGGTGGCCCACCGCTTCGTGCGGTTGCACGCCGCCTCGCTCGGTCTGTCAGCCGGCTTTGCCGTGCTCGATTCCGGCGATGCTGCCGACGTGCTGGACCTAGTCCGCGAGGAGCGGGGTCACGCCGCCAGCCCGCGCCGCTTCCCGCGGGCCAGCACGCTGCTCGACATCTACTCGCGCACAGTCAACAGTCAGCAGCAGCTCTCGGACGTGATCGTCCGGCACTTCCCGTGGTGCGAGGATCACACCGAAGCGATCGGGGGCGTGTTCAAGGAGTACGTGGCGCGCAAGCGCTCCCTGAGCTCGCTCGACCTCGACGACCTGCTGCTCTACTGGCACGCCCTGGCCCGCGACGAGGTGATCGGCCCGGCGATCGAGCAGGGCTTCGATTACGTGCTGATCGACGAGTATCAGGACGTCAACGGGCTCCAGGTGGAGATCGTGCGCGGCCTCCGCTCTCGTTGCCGGGAAGTGACCGCGGTCGGCGACGACCTGCAGGCGATCTACGGCTGGCGCGCCGCGTCGGCGGAGCACATCTTGTCGTTCCCCGAGCACTTCCCGGGCGCATCGGTCGTGACGCTCGAGCGCAACTACCGCTCGCTGGAGCCGGTGCTTCAGACCGCCAACGCCCTGGCCGGTCAGTTCAGACGGGCTTTCCGCAAGGAGCTGTGGACCGAGCGCGGGCACGGCACGCGCCCCGAGTTGATCTCCTGCCGCGACGAATCCGCCCAGGCCGTTGAAGTCTGCGAGCGGGTGCTCGACGCGCGTGAGCAGGGGATGGAGCTCCGCCGACAGGCCGTGTTGATGCGTACTTCGCACGATTCCGACCTGCTCGAGCTGGAGCTCGCGCGTCGCCAGATCCCGTTCGTCAAGTATGGCGGCCTGCGCTACCTGGAGGCGGCGCACGTCAAGGACCTGATCGCGCTGTTCCGCCTGCTCGAGAACCCGGTCAATGAGCTTTCGTGGTTCCGTGTTTTGCGCCTGCTGGAAGGAGTGGGGCCGGTGACTGCGCGGCGCGCGGTCGACGCACTGAAAGGGGAGGGCGCCTGGAACGAGGCCCGCCAGCGGTTGCCCGAAGCCGCGCGCGATGGGGCCAACGGCCTGATCGCCGCGCTCGATGGCGCCCGAGCCGCGATGAGCACGGGAGCGCAGGCCGAGCTGTTGCGCGATGCCCTGGCGCCGCTGATCGAGGCTCGCTACCCGGACGGGGCGCTGCGGCTGGGGGATCTCGACCGACTGGTCGAAGCCGCCCGTCAGGCGCCCAACCTCGGTCGCTTCGCCGCCGAGCTGGCGCTCGACCCGCCGCAGTCGGCCGCCGACCTTGCCGGCCCGCCGCACCTAGACGAGGACTACCTCGTGCTCTCGACGATCCACTCGGCCAAGGGGCTGGAGTGGGAAGCCGTGCACGTCTTGGCGCTCTATGACGGCAACTTTCCCGCCGACATGGCCTGCGGATCGGCGGAGGGCATCGACGAGGAGCGCCGGCTGCTGTATGTGGCCGTCACCCGCGCTCGCCGCCAGCTGCGCCTCTACGCCCCGGTCCGCTACTACCACCGCCCGCGGGGGATCGATGACGCCCACGGCTACGGCAAGCCGTCGCGCTTTCTGACTGAGACGGTCAGGCGCACCTGCCAGTCGATCACCTTGAGCGAGGCCCTGATCGATCGCGAGGCGGTGTCCCCGGCGGCCCAGCAGCGCCAGATCACGATCTCGCTCGACGGCCTGTTCAGCTGAGGGCGCGTGCGCCGGCTCGGCGCCCTACGCCTGCACCGCTGTCGCGAGGCGCTCCAGTACCTGGCTATAGATCCGCCGCAGACCGAGCGGCGCAAACACCCGCTCGAAGAATCCGGCGATGCCGCCGGCGCCGTCCCATGAGCCCTTGAGCGTCACGGTGCTGCCGGTGGCGCTGGGGACGACAGTCCAGTTCGACACGAACGAGGACAGCTCGTCGCTCTCGAACAACCCGTCCTCCGACTCGTGCACGCGGAGCTTGAAGTCACGCTCGCTACTACCGGCGCTCATGTGATATGCGAACACGGTGCCCGCACCGTGGCCGCCTTCCTCGACGCGGTAGGCGCTGTAGTTGTCGGTGAGGATCGACGGGCGCGCCTGGCGGTAATCGCGCAGGAACTCGAGTATCCGATCGGGAGGCGCGCTGAGCGACCTGGTGGCGCTTGCTCTGACTTTGGCCATGTGCCTGATTCTGGCATCCGTCATGATTGGCTGGTGCGTGCCGTGTTCGCAACCGACGTCGACCGCGAGGATCCGCTTCGCGGCCTCGAGGTCGGCGAGCGCCCGGACCCCGAAGCTCGCGACGGCTGGACCACCGTCACGGTGAAGGCCGCGTCGCTCAATCACCACGATCTGTGGTCGCTGCGTGGCGTCGGGCTCGACCACGAGCGGTTGCCGATGATCCTCGGCTGTGATGCCACCGGCCTTGACGAGGACGGCAACGAGGTCGTCGTCCACTCGGTTCTCACCGATGATTCCTGGCGCGACGACGAGACGCTCGATCCGAAGCGCTCGATTTTGTCCGAGCGCTATCAGGGCACGTTCGCCGAGCGGGTGGCGGTTCCGCGCCGAAACCTCATCCCCAAGCCAAAGGAGCTGTCATTCGAGGAGGCCGCCTGTCTGCCGACGGCATGGCTGACCGCCTACCGGATGCTGTTCACGCGCGCCCGCGTGGCGCCGGGCATGACGGTGCTCGTCCAGGGCGCGAGCGGCGGCGTATCCACGGCGCTGGTCGTCCTTGGCACCGCTGCCGGCGTGCGCATGTGGGTCACGGGGCGCTCGGAGGAGAGGCGCGCCGAGGCCGTAAAGCTGGGAGCGGACCAGGCGTTCGAGTCGGGCGCCCGCCTGCCCGAGCGCGTCGACGCCGTGATGGAGACCGTCGGCGAGGCCACCTGGAAGCACTCAATGCGCTCGCTGAAGCCGGGTGGGGTAGTCGTCGTCTCCGGGGCGACCTCGGGCGATTCCCCGCCGGCGGAACTGAGCCGTGTGTTCTTCCTGCAACTGTCGGTCATCGGCTCGACGATGGGCACGCGCGACGAGCTCGAGCGGCTGATCCGGCTGTGCGTCGAGCGCGACGTCCGACCGGTGATCGACAAGACGCTCGCGCTGCCCGACGCCCGCGAGGGTTTCGAGACGATGCTCGCAGGCGAGATGCGGGGGAAGATCGTCCTTACGCCGTAGATAGGCGCGGATCCGCCGTCCTTATGCCGTGAACAGGCGCGGATCGGACGTGGCGATCCCATGCACGCCGAGCGCGCGCAGGGCGTAGATCGCTTCTCGCTCGTTCACCGTCCAGGCGTAGAGCTGACCCCGCCGCTCGAGCACCTGCTCCAGCAACGCCTGGTCGATCAGCCGGTGCTGGGCCATCAGCACCTCCCAGCGGCGTGTGCTCAGGCCGGCCAGTACCTGGTCACGCCAGCCGCGCCAGCGCTGCGTGGCGCGCGCCACGCGGCCGCCGATCGAGATGCCCAGGCGGACGGTCGGCTCGAGCTCGCGGATGCGATCGAGGACTGCGGTTACCTGCGAGGAGATCACGGTGCGGTCAAGCAGCCCAGCCTCCCGCAGTCCGTCCAGCAGCGCCGGCTCACAACCGACGTGCTTGACATCCACGTTGAGCTCGATCTCGCGAAAGCGCGGCCCGGAGAGGTACTCGAGCGCATCGCGTAAGAGAACGTTGCCCCCTCGCCGAGCGTGCAGCATGGTGTGGGCCAGCACGAGTTCCCCGTGCCAGGCGCGGATGTCGAACTCGACGACGTCAATCCCAATCTCGCGCGCCTTGTCAAACGAGGCGAGCGTGTTGGCTGGCGCCAGCGCGCTGGCGCCGCCGTGGCCGATCCGCTGACAGTTATGCGGCTTCACGTCGGACCAAAGATGGCACGACGGGCGGCGATTTTTTGTTCGGGGCGTCTCTGTCCGTAGACAAATTTTGTCTCCGGCCCGGCGCGGGTGGCCCGGGCCTGGCGCGGGTGAGGTCACTCCGGCGCACCGCTCCGGCCCCCCAGGCTATGCGTGGCGGCTGATCAGCTCTACGGCTGCGGCGACGAGTTCGGCGTTGTTGGCGGCGATGCGACCGTCTGGCAAGACCAGCACGTCTTCCAGGCCGACGCGTACGTCGATCCCGGCGGCGGCGGCAGCTGAGATCACGTCCCACGTCCGTTCGCCATAGCCGTGCCACAGCTGGTGGATCCCGCTCGGGACGAGCCGCGCGATCGATCGCGCTTCCTCGACGCCGCCATCGACCTCCACGAGCGCACGTATCACTTGGTGGGTGAACGGGCTGTGTGCCAGCTCTTCGGCTTCGGCGGGCGTCGCGAGGCCCGCCTCCACGCCGACGCCCGCATGTAGTGCCGCGCGTGCGATTCCGGCCCACCCGAGCTCTGAGACGTTCACCGAGACGAAGTCCGGCATTCGCCGCCAACCCGTCACAGCCCGAGCGCGCGCGAAGGGGTCGGGATCAATCTCCTCGGAGGTCGACAGCCCGACCGGCAGCCCAGGTGCGGCGGCGCGAATGGCCGTGATGGCGGCATCGCACGCCGCCGCATCCATCGTCTGCGCACCGTTTGAATCTCGCGGATGTACGTGCACCGCGAATGCACCGGCGCGCCGAACAGCGATCGCGTCCGCGGCAAGCTCGGCTGGCGATTGCGGTACAGCATCGTGTTCCGCCCGCGTGCGAGCGCCGTTCAGGCACGCCTTCACCAACCTTCCGCCACCTCCGGCGGCACCCGCCTGGCCACCTCCCGCAGCACGTGCCTGGCCTCGGCCCCCAGCTCGCGGACGATCTCCTCCGCCGGCCGCTCCAGCGCCAGCTCGTGGGCCTGGCCCGCCCACAGGTTGAAGCCGTCCGCGTCGCCGCGGCGGCGCGCGGCGGCGCGCATCGGGCTCGTGGCATGGTGGATCTCTGGATAGGCGGCCGGGGCAGCGTCGCCGTGCTCCTCCATGAAACGGTTGACGATTCCGCGCGCCGTCCTGCCGCTGAAGGCCCGGGTCAGGCGCGTCGGCGCCGGTCGGGCCAGCAGCTCCCGCTGAGCTTGCGCGGTGCCGGCCTCGGGCGCCAGCATCAGCGCCGTACCCACCTGGGCCGCAGCCGCGCCCGCGCACAGGACGGCCGCCACGGCCGCTCCGTCGGCGATCCCGCCGGTCGCCACCAGCGGCAGCGGCACCCGGCGCGCCACCACACGCAAGAGCGCCAGGAGGCCCCACCCTTCGCCGGGGTCATCGCCGAAGCCGCCGCGGTGGCCGCCGGCCTCGAGCCCCTGGACGACGAGCGCGTCGGCGCCAACGCCCGCCGCCCGCTCCGCCTCTTCCGGGCTGCCGACCGTGATCCAGATGGCGATCCCCACATCCCGCAGGCCCGAGACCACTGCCTCAGGCGGACACCCGAACGTGAACGAGACGACCGCCGGGCGCTCGCCGCGCACTACCTCGAGCTTGCGCTGCCAATCGTCGTCGTCGTGGCGCGGCTCGCCGACCTCGGCGCCCTGGTGCGCCGCCTCGTCCTCCAGCCGCGAGACATAGGCACGCACGCTCTGCTCAGCACCCTCCTCCCTGCTCCCCGGCACGAACAGATTCACCCCGAACGGCACCCCGTTGACCGCGGCACGGACCGCCGCGATCTGCTCTGTGACCTCCTCGGCCGGCTTGTAGCCGGCGGCGAGAAAACCGAGCCCTCCGGCGCGGCAGACGGCGATCGCCAGCTCTGGGGTCGAGGGGCCGCCGGCCAGCGGCGCCTGGACGATGGGCTCGGGCAGCTGACGCGGGTCGAACACGGCCGCTAAGTTTCCCTGACGATGAAGGCGGTCGTATTCGAGAAGAATGGTGGGCCGGAGGTCCTCCAGTACAAGGAGGTAGACGACCCCGCTCCCCGCGAGGGCCAGGTGCTGGTCGACATCGAGGCCGCGGGAATCAACTACCGCGACGTCTACGAGCGCCAGGGCGGTGGCTACGGGTCGCCGCCCCCGGCCGTGATCGGCGTCGAGGGCGCCGGGCGGATCGCCGACAACGGCGAGCGCGTGGGCTGGGCCGCGGTGCCGGGCAGCTACGCGACGCGCGTGGCAGCGGACCGCGAGCACCTGGTGCCGATCCCGGACGGCGTGTCCTCCGAGGACGCCGCGGCGGCGATGCTCCAGGGGATGACCGCCCACTACCTGACGTTCGACTCCTATCCGATCCAGTCGGGAGACTGGGTCGTGGTCCATGCCGCGGCCGGCGGCGTGGGACTGCTTGTCACCCAGCTCGCCAAGCTGCGCGGCGGCCGCGTGATCGGCACCACCTCCACCGAGGAGAAGGCCACGCTTGCCCGCGAGGCCGGCGCCGATGAGGTGATCGAGTACGAGGGCTTCCCCGACCGGGTGAAGGAGATCTCGGACGGTGAAGGCGCCGCGGCGGTCTACGACGGGGTCGGCAAGGCCACGTTCCTGGACGGCCTCAAGGCGCTCAGGCCGCTGGGCCGCATGATCCTCTACGGCGGCGCGAGCGGCCAGCCGGATCCGCTGGACCTCGCGAAGCTGGCTCCGGCCGGCTCGCTCTACGTCCAGCGCCCGACGCTCGCCACCTACGTCCGCACGCCCGAGCTGCTGAGGGAGCGCGCCACGCACCTGTTCGAGCTGATTGCCGACGGCAAGCTCAAACTGCGGATCGGTCACCGTTACCCGCTCTCAGAGGCGCGTCAGGCCCACGAGGACCTCGAGGCGCGCCGCACGACGGGCAAGCTCATCCTGCTTCCCGACTAGCGTGGCCGACGTCGAGACGCACTCGTTCGAGGACGACGGCGCGTTTCCCAACTCACGCTTTCCGGTGCTGGTCTACCACGACGTCTCTGACGCTCACGACGCGAGCAGCTGCGAGGCGCTGTTCGCCCGCAACGGCTGGCGCGGCGCCTGGCGGGACGGGATCTTCTCGTTTCACCACTTTCACTCGACCGCCCACGAGGTGCTGGGCATCGTCTCTGGGTCGGCCGAGGTCGTGCTGGGCGGCCCGACGGTGGGACGCCGGTTCGCCGTCCAAACCGGCGACGTGCTGGTCCTTCCCGCCGGCACCGGCCACTACAACGCTGGCTCGAGCGGCGACTTTTTGGTGGTCGGCGCGTATCCGAACGGGATGTCGTGGGACATGCGCCGCGGTGACCCCGAAGAGCACGACGAGGTGCTTCAGAACATCCGCGCGGTGCCGCTGCCGGACGCCGACCCCGTGGAGGGCGAGGACGGCTCGCTGAAAAGAACCTGGCCGTGAAGCAGCCGCTCACGCTCCCGCGCGGGCAGACCTTCTCGGCCTGCATCGCGCACGATCAGAACGGCCGCCTCGGTTTCCCGAGGCCGTAGCCAAACCGTGCTGGCCTACGTCTTCTGGCACCGCCCTCGACCCGACACGGAACATGGCGAGTACGAACGCCGGCTCTCGGCGTTTCACTCCGGGCTGGCGCAGCGCGGGTGCATCTCGGCCGCCTTCCGGCTCGAGCAGCTGCCGTTCGCGCCATGCGACGGCTACGAGGACTGGTACCTCGTCGAGGACTGGCAGGGGCTGGGAGCCCTCAACGAGGTGGCGCTCGAGCGGCACTCGCGACAAGCACACGATCAGATCGCGGATTTCTCGGCGGAGGGCTGGGGCGCGGTTTATCGCCTCCTCGGGGGGCAGCCGGACGCGCCCGAAGCGGCGCGCTGGCTGGATAAGCCGACAGGCGTCAGCTCCGCCGCCTTCCTCGACGAGCTACGAGCGACGGGCAACGAACTGGAAGCCACAGCCGTATGGCAGCGGCAGCTGGTGCTCGGCCCGGCGCCCGAGTTCTGCCTCGAGCAACCGGGCTCACCGCAGCGCGATCGGGTCTGGCCGCTAATCGACTCTGGCCGTGAAACACGCCAGGCGGCCCGTTAACACGCCAGGCGGCACTAAACACGCCAGGCGGCCCGTGGGCCGCCTGGCGGTAATAACGACTTACGCCGCTTCGCGAAGCGCCGCCAGCTCGGGCGTCCGAGCCAGCCTGCGCAGGCCCTGCTCCTCAAGCTGCCGGGTGCGCTCGGCTGAGATGCCGAGCTCCTTGCCCGCCTGCCCGAGCGTCCGGGGCTCCTCGCCGGCCAGGCCGAAGCGCAGCCGGATGACGTTGCGCTCCGACTCGGGCAGCTGCTCAACCACGTCGTTGAGCTGCCGTCCGAGCTCGGCGTCGACGACCTCCTCGATCGGCTCGGGCTTGTCGCTGGCCAGAAGGTCGCCGAGCGGCGTCTCGCCCTCGTCATCTACGCCCTGGTCGAGGCTCGTCAGGCTGCGGCTGAGCTCACGGAGCTCGCGCACCTCATCGAGCGGGAACTCGGCCACCTCGGCCAGCTCCTCGTCGGTCGGCTCACGCGAGAGCTTGGTCTGAAGCTCGGCCTCCAGCTTGCGTAGCTTGGTCTGGCGCTGCGCGACATGAACTGGCACGCGAATCGTGCGGCCCGTGTTCTGCAGCCCGCGCTGGATCGCCTGGCGGATCCACAGCGTCCCGTAGGTGGAGAACTTGAAGCCGCGCCGCCAGTCGAACTTCTCGACCGCGCGGATCAGGCCCAGCATGCCTTCCTGGACGAGGTCCTCCATCGGCAGGCCCAGCCCCTGGTAGCGGCGCGCCTGCGAGACGACGAGGCGCAGGTTGGAGTTGATCATCCGCTCCTTGGCCTCGAGGTCGCCGCGCTCGATTCGCTTGGCGAGCTCGACCTCCTCCGCGGCGGTCAGCAGCGGGTGGACGCGCGCCTGCTGGAAGAACAGCTCCAGCGACTCGCGTACGCCGCCCTCGCTCTCGCGAGCGGCAGCGCGCTCTGCCGGCGCCGACGCACGGCGGCGCTGACGCCGGTTGGCGGTCGCGGTCGGCCTCGTCCGACCGGGCCGCGACTCTTGATTTGTCTCATGGTGGTCACCACGAGCGCGAGGCCCGTGACGGCCGTTCTCAAAAGTGCTCAGGATGATCTCCCGGTTTCTTGATCAATCGTTCGTGATTCCAATTGTTCGCTTATTGTAGCACTTGTTCGACATCTGTCGAACGTTTTTGCGCTCCGGGCCGGCGGCACGCCGCCGTCCCCGCCCCGGCGGCGCGCTTGGTGGCGCGGCGCGAGCGCGAGTTCGGTGATCCAAGTATCCACTACCCATTCGTTGCTCATCAGACAGCCTCCGTGTAGGCGGGTTCGGGGGCCACAGCTCGAGCGGGTTCAACAGCCACCGGTTCCTCTGCGACCGGCGCGCCGAGGCGCACCGACCGGAGCACGAGCAGCGCGACGATCACCGCCGCGCCGGTGACGCTCGCGGACACCACCCAGGCCAGGTGGTAGCCGCCGGTGAGGGCGGCGTTCTGCGAAACGTGTGTGGCCAGAAGGTGTGCGGTCCTGGTGCTCGACAGCGTCGCCAGCACGGCCAGCCCCAGCGCGCCGCCGACCTGCATCGTGGTGTTGACGAGCCCTGAGGCCAGGCCGGCCTCCGCGGGCGTGGCGCTCGACATCGAGAGCGTCATCACCGAGGGGAACGACAGCCCGGCGCCGATCCCGAGCAGCAGCACCGCCGGCAGCAGGTCGGAGATGTACGAGGCGCCCACGGGGGCGCGGGCGATCCAGGCCAGTCCGGCAGTCGCCAGCAGCAGACCCGCCACCAGCGTCGGCTTGGGGCCGTAGCGCATGTTGAGCCGCGCCGAGAACCCGAGCGACAAAACGCCGATGCCCAGACTGACCGGCAGGAACGCCACTCCGGTCCCGATCGCGCTGTAGCCCAGCACGTGCTGCATGAACAGCACGCCCAGGAAGAACATGCCGAACAGGCCGGCCACCATCAAGAACTGGATCGCGTTGGCGCCCGCGACGTTGCGCGAGCGGAACATACGCAGCGGCATCAGCGGCTCCGAGGCCAGCGCCTCGCGGACCACGAACGCCGCCAGCAGCCCCAGGGCCACGGCCCCGAAGCCCAGCGTGTGCGCAGATCCCCAGCCGTAGTCAGAGGCCTTGACGATCGTGTAGACGGCCAGCATCAGCGCGCTTGTCACGAGCCCGGCGCCGGCGACGTCGACGCCCCGGTGAAGGCCCGGGACCTGCCCGTCGCGGTTCACGAGCCGCAGCGCCAGGACGCCGGTGATGATGCCGATCGGAATGTTGATGAAGAAGATCCAGTGCCAGTTGATGGCCTGGGTGACCACGCCTCCGAGCAGCAGGCCGATCGATGCGCCCGCCGCTGCTACGAAGCTGTAGACGCCGATCGCTCGGCCCTGCTCCCCGGGTTCGGGGAACATCGTCACGACCATCCCCAGGATCACGGCCGAGGTCAGCGCCCCGCCGATGCCCTGGATGAAGCGGGCGGCGATCAGCACGCCCTGGCTCTGAGCGAGCCCGCAGGCTATCGACGCCAGCGTGAACAACGCCAGCCCGAACATGAACACCCTCTTTCGCCCCACGAGGTCGCCGAGCCTGCCCGCCAGCAGCAGCAGGCCGCCGAACGTGATCAGGTAGGCGTTGATGACCCAGGCCAGATTCGGCTGGGAGAAGTGCAAGTCGCGTTGAATTGACGGCAGCGCAACATTCACGACGGTCGAGTCGAGGATGATCATCAGCATCCCGACGCACAGGACGACCAGCGCGATCCAGCGGTTCCTGGGTGTCTCGGTCATAAGCCTTGGCTCCATTCAGTCCGGTTCGGGAAGGAACTATACCAGATCGTCCCGTTCGGGATCATCATTATTTAATTGATGATTAGTGACAGGGCGCACACATCCCGGCTTGCGGCCCGCTCGGCGTCCGGCCTGGCTTGAACGGGTCGTGCCCGAGTCCTCCAGCTGCCCGCCGGGCCGATCATGATTGGCCCGGCCGGCAGGCGCTCATGAGCGCCTGCCCTCCCTATCTATTGGTTAGGGGCGCGGCTCGCGCCGGCGTACGCCTTTGCAGGCGGCGGGGTCCGCCAGCCGGTTGCGGACCAGCTCGCAGAGCCCGTCGAGCAGGGCCTCGGCGGTGGTGTCGCCGAGCGAGGCCAGTACGTCCGACTGCACGCGCTTGGCGACCCGGTTGGCCTCTGAGACCTTGCGCGCTCCGGCGTCGGTCACCTCTACCACCCGCGCCCTGCGGTCGCTGGGCGAGGAGACGCGGCGCGCCAGCCCCGCGTGCTCAAGTTCGTCGAGCGTCACGACCATCGTCGTCTTGTCCAGACCCACCAGGTCGCCCAGCTGCTTCTGCGTATGGGCGCCGGTCATCGCGGCGGCGAGCACGGCGTGTCCCCGAGGGGCGATGCCGAGCGGCTCCAGCGCAGCCGCCAGCTCGCGGGCCAGCGCGTAGTGCGCCTGCTTGAGCAGCCAGGCCAGGCTCTCGCTCAAACACGCCGGACACTCCTCGACCCTGATCTTCTCCGGTGCGGCGATTGCGGCCATTTGCTGGAAGCTTAGCAGCGGTCGGTCAGCTTCAAGATTATCTGTTCCGGGATTATTTCTCCATCGCCACGGTGCCGGCCCCTGGTTGGCGACCGGTGTCGCGGCGCGAATCTGCCGGGATCTTCGAGCGCACGTTTCAGAGCATCCAGCAAAGGAAAGCTAGCCGGCTAGAACGTCGGCTACGGAGGTGAGGGAGATGGCTTCCAATCACGAGACGATCTTCACGATGGAGGCCACGCCGGTCAAGTACGGCGCCGGTGCCTCCAACGACGCCGGCTGGGAGCTCAAGCGCCTCGGCGTCAAGCGGGTCATGATGGTCACCGACCCCGGTGTGGCCGCGCTCGGGCACCCGGAGCGGATCAAGGGCCTGATCGAGAAGGAGGGCATCGACGTCGTCTTGTACGACCGGGCGCGCGTCGAGCCCACGATTGACAGCTTCCAGGACGCGGCCGACTTCGCCGTCGAGCACGAGGTCGACGGCTTCGTATCGGTCGGCGGCGGCTCCAGCATGGACACGGCCAAGGTGGCCAATTTGGTCTCGACGCACCCGGCGCCGGTGATGGACTACGTCAACCCACCGGTGGGCGAGGGCAAGAAGCCCCCGTCGCAGCTGAAGCCCCACCTGGCGATGCCGACCACTTCCGGAACCGGCTCGGAGGCGACGACCGTAGCCGTGCTCGACATTCCGGACATGAGGCTCAAGACCGGAATCTCGCACCGTTACCTGCGCGCCACCCAGGCGCTCGTCGACCCCGAGCTGGTGCGCTCGCTGCCACCCGAGGTAACGTCCTCCACCGGGCTCGACGTCGTGTGCCACGCCGCGGAGTCGTTTCTCTCGCGGCCGTTCGACGCGCGCCCGGCGCCCGACTCACCCGACGACCGACCGCCCTACCAGGGGGCCAACCCGATCGCCGACGTGTGGTCGGCCAAGGCGCTCGAGTTCGGAGGCCGCTACCTGCGCCGCGCCGTGGCCGACGGCGACGACGTCGAGGCGCGCGGCTACATGATGCTGGGGGCGACCATGGCCGGCGTCGGCTTCGGCTCCGCCGGCGTCCACATCCCGCACGCCTGCGCCTACCCGATCGCCGGTCTCAAGCACGAGTACCAACCAGCGGGATACCCCGACGATCACCCCCTGGTCCCTCACGGTCACTCGGTGATCGTCACCGCCCCGGCCGCGTTTCGCTTCACCTACGACGCGTTGCCCGAGCGCCACCACGAGGTCGCGCGTCTGCTGACCGGCGAGGAAATCTCCGATCCGGGGCCGGACACGCTGCCGGACATCCTGCTCCAGCTGATGCGCGACGTCGAGGCTCCGCGGGGCGTGGCCGAGCTCGGCTACAACGAGGACGACATCCCGGAGCTGGTCGAGGGTGCGCTCAAGCAGAAGCGGCTGCTCGATGGCTCCCCGAAGGACGTGAGCGACGACGACCTACGGCACATCATCACGGCGTCCATGAACAACTGGTAAGCGAAGGAAGGAAGGGTCTCGCCATGAGCACCACCGAAACCAAGCCGCGCCCGAACGGAGCCCCGAGCGTCCCCGAGGGCGTGAGGCTGTACATGTTTGAGTCCGGCACCCTCAAGTGCCATCTCGAGAACATCAAGATGAACCAGGGGCTCGGCGAGGAGTACGAGATCCCGGTTCCCTGGTATCTGATCGAGCACCCCCGCGGCCTGGTGGTGATCGACGGCGGCAACGCGGCCGAGTGCGCCACCGATGCCCGCGGGCACTGGGGCGATATCTCAGACATCTACTGGCCGGTGATGTCGGAGGAGCAGGCCTGCGTCCCGGCCATGCGGGCCGCGGGCTTTGACCCCGCCGACGTGGTGTACGTGCTTCAGTCGCACTTGCACCTCGACCACACCGGCGCCCTGGGGGCGATCGACCAGTTTCCCAACGCCAGCGTGATCGCCACGCGGGAAGAGTACGAGTACGCGTTCGCGCCCGACTGGTTCGCGGCGGGCGGCTACATCCAGAAGGACTTCAACAAGCCCGGCGTGCCGTGGGCGTTGCTCGAGCACACCGAGGACGGCTACGACGTATTCGGTGACGGCACGATCCGCTGCTGGCAGAGCCCGGGGCACGCGCCGGGACACCAGTCGTTCGAGGTAACGCTGCCGAACTCCGGGACGATGCTGCTGACCGTCGACGCGGCCTACACGATGGACCACTGGGAAGAGAAAGCGCTGCCCGGCTTCCTGGCCTCGGTGGTCGACACCGTCCGCTCGGTGAAGAAGCTCCATCGCCTCGCCGAGCGCTCTGGAGCGACCGTGGTCACCGGCCACGACCCCGACAGCTGGCCGAAGTTCAGGCACGCGCCCGAGTACTACGACTGAGTTGGCGGGGGCTGGGCCGCGTCGTTGCGAGGCCCGCGTCCTCGGAGGGAAGCTCGCGTCGTGGAGGGAAGCCCGCGGGTTGGAGGGAAGCCTTCGTCGCTCGGAGGGAAGCCTCGGCGATCTAGCGAACGCATAGTTCGCTCAGTTGCCGAGGCTCGGGCGGGGGCAGGTTTCACAAATCGGCGCTCGTGGAAGAACCCCCGAGGTGCTTGAGGGAAGGAGTACCAGCGTGTGGGTCGCCCGGCTCGGGTCGCCGGCGCTCGCCGTCGCGCTGGTTGTGCTCGGGGGCTGGCTCGCCGCGGGCGCGGAAGCCAGCCCTTCTGCGAGCAGCGCCGGTGCCGGCTCTTACGTGCTGACGGCGACCAACACCGGCTCGAGCTACGCCCCGACCTTCACCGGCAACGGGATGCTCGGCGTACGCGTCCCGCCTAGCGGCCAGGGCTACGCCGCTGGTTCGGTGGCGGCCCAGTCGGAGCTGGCCGGGTTCTACGCCCAGGCGCCCGGCGATATTCAAAAGCGGGCCAACATACCTACCTGGTCGACGCTCACCTACTCGGACGGTGGCCAGCCGTTCTCGCTCCAGAGCGGCAGCGTGTCGGGCTGGCGCCAGTCGATCAACTTCAAGACCGGGATCGTGACGACGACGGCCACCTGGACTGCGCCGGACGGCCACGTCACAGACCTCTCCTACCAGGTCCTGACCGACCGTGCCCGCCAGTACGTGGGGCTCGTGCAGCTGACGCTGACGCCGCACTGGTCGGGCACGGCGACGGTCACTGACGAGATCGATGGCACGCCGGCGGACATGACGAGCGAGGTGGGCAAGGGCTGGAACGGCGCTGCCCGCGCCGACTGGGTGACGGTCAAGACGCAGGGCACGGGGATCTCGGCGACGCTGGCCAGCCAGCTCGGCGTGGGCGCGAACGTGGCCCCCACGACCACCGATATCGACCAGACGACGCCCCAGTCGGTTGGCCAGCAGCTCGACTTCCCGGTCAGCTCCGGTCAGAGCTACACGATCACCAAGTACGTCGGCATTCAGAGCTCCCAAGTCACTTCCGACACCGTGGGTGGCGCGCAGTCGCAGGCCGCCGGCGCCGCCGGCCTCGGATGGAACGCGCTGATCAACGAGAACAACACCGCTTGGGCCGGCATGTGGCGAGGACGGATCGACGTGCTCGGCAACCCGTCGCTGGCGACGATCGTAAACGCCAGCCAGTTCTATCTGTGGTCGAGCACTCGGGCGGGCGTCAACTGGAGCATCTCGCCTGCTGGCCTCTCCTCGAATGGCTACAGCGGCCACATCTTCTGGGACGCCGAGACCTGGATGTATCCGTCGCTGTTGGCCCAGCATCCGGATGTGGCCGCGGGCATCGACAACTACCGCTACGACCGGCTGCGGGCCGCCGAGCAGCACGCCGCCCAGACGGGCTACAAGGGCGCTCGCTTCCCCTGGGAGAGCGCGCTTGACGGCACCGAGCAGATCCCGCCGCCTGTGTCGGTCAACAGCGAGGGGCTTTACGAGCAGCACATCACCGCCGACATCGCGCTCGCCCAGTGGCAGTACTACCTGGCGACCGGCAACAAGCGCTGGCTGCGCACGCGTGGCTGGCCTGTGCTCTCGAGGACGGCGCAATTCTGGGCCTCGCGCGTCACCGGCAGCGGCGGGCGCTACCACATCAACCATGTCACGGGCCCCGACGAGGAGAACCCCAACGTCAACGACGAGATGTACACCAACGTCGCGGCCAAGACGACGCTCGCCGACGCCGTGGCGGCCGCGCGCGTGCTGCACGTCTACGCCCCCGCTCGCTGGTCCCAGATCTCGCGCAAGCTGGTGGTGCTGACCTGGCGCCGCCCCGCCGTCCATCCCGAGTTCCGCGGTTACCGCGGCCAGCTCGTCAAGCAGGCAGACGTGACGCTCACCCAGTATCCGTGGCTCTTTCCGATGAGCGCCAAGCTGGCCAGCGACGACCTCAACTACTACGTACCGCGGACCGACCCCACGGGGCCGTCGATGAGCGACGCGGTCAACGAGATCAACACCTCGGCGCTCGGCACCGGCGGCTGCGCCAGCTACGTCTACACGGAGCGCAGCTTCCAGCCGTTCCTGCGCGACGTGTTCGACCAGTTCTCCGAGACCAAGACCGGCGGCGCGTTCACGTTCATGACCGGGATCGGCGGCTTCCTGCAGGAATTCCTCTACGGCTATTCGGGGCTCCGCTGGGGGACCGGGGCCATCTCGCTGTCCCCCAGCCTGAGCGGCGGCATCACTGGAGTCGTGCTGCACGACCTCTCCTGGCACGGGAGCAAGTTCACTGTGTCGGTCGGCTCGGGCCGGACCACCGTGAAGCTGACCGGCGGACCGGCGTTGCGGGTGATGACTCCCGCCGGCCTGCGCGTCGTGCGTCGCGGTAGTTCGCTGTCGCTCAAGACCCGCCGGCCCGATCTCTCAAAGACGAGCGACGCCGCGCGCTGCGGCCGCGCGTCGGCCAGCTCCGCCCAGCCGGGTGCGCCCGCGCTGGCCGCGGTCGATGGCAGCCCGGCCACGGACTGGCAGCCGCAGACGCTGCCGGCGACGCTGACTGTCACACTGCGCGGCAAGCTCCAGCGCGTACGCAAGGTGACGCTCGCCTGGGGACGTCAGTGGCCGCCGGCCCCCGGCCCCAACATCCCCCCGCCGCCCACGCCGGTCAAGACCGTGCGCGCTTCGAGCTATGTGCTCTACGTCTCGGGGGATGGGAGGCACTGGCGCAAGGTGGCTTCGGTCAGCGGCAGAACCGGGCGCGTCGTCGACGTGCTGCGCTTCAAGGCGGTCAAGGCCCGCTTCGTCAAGCTGGTGATGACAGCGTCCTCGCAGCCACAGCCACCGATGCTCGACGAGCTGACGGCCACCGGCTGAATTAGGTAGCGGGCCGCGGCTTCAGCCGCAGGCCCGCTTTATTAGTGCTGCTCTGCGCGCTCCTGGTGCTCCTCGGCGTCCGCGCGCTCTGAGTGGTGCTCGTCCAGCCAGGCGATGATCTGCTCCTCCTCGGAGATCGCCGTGCCGTCTTCCAGCACCAGCGTCGGGATCGCGTCGGTGCCGGTCTTCCGCCGCAACTCTTCGCGATCAACGCGCTCCGCAGGCACCGGGCGCGCGACATACGACAGCCCAAGCTCCGTGAGGCGCTGTCGGACCTTCGCCGAGTGGGGGCACCATTCCGTCTGGTAGAGCTCGAGCATCGCCTCGATAGCTACCCGCCCACGGAGGAGAGGAAGCACACCCCGGGGCTCAGGAAGGGGAGGATCGGGGCGCGCGATTCGCGGCGCGCAGGAAGGCGAGGATCGGCCCGCGCGATCGCCGCGCTCAGTCCTCACTGGATCTGCCTACCGGAGATCGCCCGAGAGATCATCAGCCGCTGGATCTCAGAGGTGCCCTCGAAGATCGTGTAGATCTTGGCGTCGCGATGCATGCGCTCTACGGGGTACTCGCGCGTGTAGCCGTTGCCGCCGAGGATCTGGATCGCACGCTCGGTGACCCACACCGCGACCTCGCCGGCCTTCAGCTTGCTCATCGAGCCTTCGGCGTTGTTGAAGTCGTGGCCGTTTCGGCCCATCCACGCCGCCCGCCAGACGAGCAGGCGCGCGGCGTCGATCTCGAGCTTCATGTCGGCCAGCGTGAAGGCGATCGCCTGGTTCTCGACGATCGGGCGCCCGAACTGCGAGCGCTCCTTGGCGTAGCCGAGCGCGTACTCGTATGCCGCGCGCGCGATCCCCAGCGCCTGGGCGCCGACGGTAGGGCGGGTCATCTCGAACGTGCGCATCGCCGCCTGCCCCCGCGATCCTGTTCCTTCCCGCGCACGCGCCAGACGCTCGTGGAGCTTCTCCTTGCCGCCCAACAGGCAGTTGCCCGGAATGCGGACATCGTCGAGGAAGACATCCGCGGTGTGCGAGGCCCGCAGCCCGTGCTTCTTGACCTTCGTCCCCATCTCCAGGCCCTTGGTCCCGGGTGGGATCACAAACGACGCGTGTCCTCGGGCCTTGAGGTCGGGATCGACCTGGGCCACTACCACGTGCACGTTGGCGATCCCACCGTTGGTGGCCCACGCCTTCTGGCCGTTCAGGACCCACTCGCCCTTGACCTCGTCATACGTGGCGCGTGTGCGCAGCGAAGACACGTCGGAGCCGGCGTCCGGTTCGGAGACGCAGAAGGCAGCGACCTTGGGGCCATCCTCGCTGCCGAAGCACTGCGGCAGCCATTCGCCCCACTGCTGGGGGGTCCCGTTGGCCTGGATCGCGGCCGCCGCCAGCGTGGTCCCCATGATCGCCATCCCGATCCCGGCGTCGCCCCAAAACAGCTCCTCGTTGACGATGGGGAGCATGATCCCGCTCTGGTCGAACCAGAACTGGGCGATGCCCTCGAGGCTGTATAGACCGATCTTGGCGGCCTCCTCGATGATCGGCCACGGCGTCTCCTCGCGCTCGTCCCATTCCGATGCCGCCGGCCTGACGGTCTGCTCGGCGAAGCCGTGGACCCAGTCCCGGATGTCCTTCTGATCCTGCGTTAGCTCCAGCGAGAAGCTTGGCTCGGCCGGTGATGCGCCATCCGTCTCCGTCGAGCCTTGATCTGCCCCCGCCGACGCTGGTTCCATCGTGCGTATTAACCCCTCTCGTGACGGGAAGTGACGCCCGGTCGTCGGCTTTCAACCCCCGACCTGTGCCCGGGACTTGTAGCTAAGCCTGCTCTGGGAACGCCTCTACCAGTCCCGCGACGAGCCCCGGCAGGTCCTGCCCCGCCCCGGCGATCCGGCGCTGGCGCTCGGCGCCGGTCTCGTGCGCCGCGTCGCTCAGCGCCTCGAGCGCGTCCTCGCTGCCCAGGTCGCGGGCATGATCGCGCGCGGCTTCCAGCAGCTCCGCGAGAAGCACGCCGGCCGGCACGCGCCGCTCGTGCACGGGATCGAGGAGCTCGGCGCGCATGCCGTCCCGCATCGCCAGGAAGCGGTTCTCCTCCAGTAGCTCCTGGGCGCCGATCAGCAGCTCGGA
This sequence comes from uncultured Actinomycetes bacterium, assembly GCA_963830405.1. Classification (GTDB taxonomy): domain Bacteria; phylum Actinomycetota; class Thermoleophilia; order Solirubrobacterales; family Solirubrobacteraceae; genus Palsa-465. The sequence goes on along the minus strand of CAWHMB010000002.1, from coordinate 128,249 downwards.
GCTATAGCCCTCCTCCAGCTCCAGCCGCGCGATCGCCTGCACCAACGCCACCAGCGCGCCGGTCTCCGCGACGGTGGTCTGGGCGTCCATGATTCGCAACTCGACCGTCCCCAGCGACGGCTGGGGACGGATGTCCCACCACAGGAACGTCGGCTCGGGGAAGGCCTCGCAGCGCAGCAGCAGGTCGATCGTCTCCACGTAATCGGCGTAGGAGGCGAAGGCGCGCGGGATGCCGACCCGGGGGAACGCCTGAAACAACGGCGTGCGCGCCGAGGCCAGGCCGGTGTCGCGTCCCTGCCAGAAGGGGGAGTTCGCCGACAGCGCCAGCAGCAACGGAGCGTGCGCGCGCAGGCGGTTGTAGAGCTCGATCGCCGCCTCCGGCTCGCTCACGCCGATGTGGACGTGCACCGCGAACGTCGGCTCGCGGCGGGCCAGCTCGCGCATCGAGACGTAGATCAGCTGATAGCGGGCGCCGCTCGAGATCCGAGTGTCGGTCCAGACAGCGAACGGGTGCGTGCCGGCGGCGGCCGCGCCCAGTCCGAGCTGCCCAAGCTCATCTGCCAGGGAAACCCGCAGCCGGGCGGCCTCGAGCGCCGCCCCCTTGGCGGTGCTGTGGGCGGAGCTCGCGAGCTCGATCGCCGAGCCGTGCGTCTCGGCCGTGACGTGGGCCGCCAAGTGGTGGGAGAGGCGCGGCAGCACATCGTCGATCCGGTGGGCGAGTGAGGAGTCGGCCGGGTCGATCAGCATCACTTCCTCCTCGACGCCCACGGTATAGGGAGTGGAGGAATGCCATTCCGCCCACTTGGGAAGCGTGGAGCCCACAGAGAACGCAGAGCGCATCGTTAGTTGATCGTCCACGTCCCTACCTTACGCCGCCTGCGCTACGGTCGCCGGCGCCGCGGCCATGCGGCGGGCGGCGTCGCTGCGGGCAGCGTCGACGAAGGCACGGAACAGGGCCGCCTGCGGCGCGCGATCTACCAGGCACTCGGCGTGCCACTGCACCCCAACGACGAATGCTCGCTCGTCATCCTCGATGCTCTCCACCGTCCCGTCAGCGGCGCGGCCCGTGATCCTCAAACCGTCGCCCAACGAGTCTGCGGCCTGGTGGTGAAACGAGTTGACCTTGGCTCGCTCGCGTCCAAGGATCTGCCCGAGCCGGCTGGCGCGCTCCAGATTGACCCAGTGCGTGACGATCGCGCCCGGTTGCTGCTGGCGGTGGCGGATCCGGCCGTCCACGATGTCCGGCAGATGTTGGTGCAGGCTGCCCCCGCGTGCAACATTCAGCACCTGCATTCCGCGGCAAATTGCGAAGATCGGAAGGCCTCTGGCGTCCGCCGCGCGGGCCAGCGCCAGCTCGAAGGTGTCAAGCCGGCGCTCGGTCGGACCGGTAAGCGCGTGCCGGTGCGCGCCATAGCTGTGGGGATCGAGGTCCGGGCCGCCCGAGAGGCACACCCCAGCGACCTGGTCCAGCAGCGGCTCGATGCAATCCTCGCCCAGCGGCGGCACGACCATCGGGATCGCACCGGCCCTCTCCAGCGCGAAGAGGTACTTCAGCCCGAGCGCCATCTCGTGCTGCGGCGGCTCACCCTGCGGCGTGAGCTTCACATCCGCGCCGGCGCGGATCTCGGAGGTGCTGACGGCGATGAGCGGCCGTTCCGCTGGGGGCATGGAGGAAACGAACGATGCGGGGCGTGGGGTCACGTGGAAGGTCTATCAGCGGCGGCGGCCGACGCCTTTGGCCATGTGGACAGGGTCAGGTGGGAGGTCGTTGGCCGTGGGGGTGTTTAGGTTCGCTGGGGGATAGTCATTGGCCGCGGGGGTGTTGGTGATCGTCGTCGTGCCGGAGGCCACCGTCAGGTCGATCGATCAGTGGCCGTCCGAGGCGGTTTTGTGGCAGCGCATGCGAACTTCGGCCGGGCAACAGGTGTCAAGCCTTTGGCTTAGGTCTGTTTGGGCCGGCCCACACGCGGCTACTACCCAGGGATGGACCACAGCCAGGCGCCGCTGCTCGACGCGATCGCCGAGTATCACGAGCTCGATCGCTACGGCTATACGCCGCCGGGTCACCGCCAGGGCCGGGGAGCTGACCCCCGCGTGCGCGCGGTGCTGGGAGATGAGCCGTTCCGCGACGACCTGCTGGTCGGCGCGGGGCTGGATGATCGCTCCTCCTCTCGCGGCCTGCTGAAGACGGCCGAGGAACTCATGGCCGACGCGGTCGGCGCCGAGCACGCGTTCTTCTCCACCTGCGGCAGCTCGCTGTCGGTCAAGTCGGCGATGCTCGCCGTGGCCGGCCATAGCGGAGACCTGCTGCTGGGCCGCGACGCGCACAAGGCGGTGGTCGCGGGGCTGATCTTCTCGGGCCTGCGCCCTTGCTGGATCAGCCCGCGCTACGACACGGAGCTTCACATCGCGCACCCTCCCTCGCCCGAGCAGGTCGCCGAGGCCTGGGACCGCCATCCGCACGCCGCGGCGGCGCTGATCGTGAGCCCGACGCCCTACGGGACGTGCGCGGACATCGCGGCGATCGCCGACGTGTGCCACGCGCGAGGGCGCCCACTGATCGTCGACGAGGCCTGGGGCGCGCATCTCCCCTTCCACGACGATCTGCCGACATGGGCCATGGACGCCGGCGCGGACGTGTGCGTGGTCAGCGTGCACAAGATGGGAGCCGGCTTCGAGCAGGGCTCCGTGTTCCATGTCCAGGGAGAGCTGGTCGATCACTCGCACATCGCCGCCTGCGCCGACCTGCTGATGACCACCAGTCCGAACGCCCTGATCTACTCGGCGATGGACGGCTGGCGGCGCCAGATGGTGGAATCTGGCCACGAGCTGCTGGGCGCCGCGCTCGGTGTCGCAGACGACCTGCGGGCGGCGGTGGGCCGGATGTCCGGGTTACATCTGGTAGAGGAGGAGCTGATCGGTGCCGAGGCCTCGCACGACCTCGACCGGCTTCAAGTGTTGATGGACGTCTCGGAGCTCGGCATCAGCGGCTACCAGGCCGCCGACTGGCTGCGCGAGCACGAGCGCATCGATATCGGACTGAGTGATCACCGCCGGATCCTGGCTACGCTGTCGATGGCCGACGACTCGGAAACGATCGGACGGCTGCGCGAGGCCCTGGAGCGGCTGGTGGCTGCCGCCGACTCCATGCCCACGTCTCGCCCGGTCTATGTCCCCCGCCCGGAGGGGCTCGAGCTCGAGAGCGTCGACCTTCCCCGCGACGCGTTCTTCGGCCCGGCCGAGCAGGTGCCCCGCAACCAGGTGGTGGGGCGAATTGCCGCCGAGCAGATCACCCCCTACCCGCCCGGCATCCCGGTCGTCGTGCCCGGCGAGCGCATCAACCGGGAGATCGTCGACTACCTGTTGAGCGGACTCGAGGCCGGGATGGTGCTGCCCGACCCAGCCGACCCCAAGCTCGAGACGTTTCGGGTCAAAGCGGAGTGACGGCGGACTAACGTTCGGCGCGCTTCGGTCCCGGACTAACGTTCCGCAGCGGCCGTGAACGTGACGCGATCAAGGGCGTTGCCGCGGGCGCCCACCGGCGCCGACCGGAGCCTGCTGCGCTCGCACGCCGGCGCCGAGCGCGCGACGGCCGGGGCCCGCGCGCGAGCCTGGCGACTGCCAGGGCTACCGAGTCTCGTGGCCATGAGCTGCTCGATCACAGCCTCGAAGAGCGTCGCTTCAGGTTTTCGGGCCTCGGACCGCCGGTAAACCGCGTACTGTCGTGTAGTATTGCTGAAAGGGAGCGCTCTGGCCCCCAATCATTACTTAGCCACACTTTCGCTTTGAGGAACAGTCGCGGCAACGAAGGAGGTCCTTGATGTCGAGCGCTTCCGGCGCCGAGGCCGAGTCGAGCAGCGTCCACGCCGACGCTGAGGCCGCCGACCTCACCGACGAGGCGATCGCCGCGGTGCCGGAGGCTGTCGAGGATCCGGCGAAGGCGATCGCCGCTCGCCTGATCCACCATCGCACCCGACGAGGGATGAAGGTCTCCGAGCTGGCCCGCGAGGTCGGCGTGTCCCCCAGCCTCATCAGCCAGATCGAGCGCGGGCAGTCGCGACCGTCTGTCTCGACGCTCTTCGCCCTGGCCGAGGCTCTGGACGTTCCGGTCGATGCGTTCTTCGCGCGCAGTGAAGTCGAGCACGAGGAAAGCGAGGTGGACCAACGGAGCAGCGCCCCGCCAGCTGCCATATCTAGCCGCGTTATGACCGCGCCCCACGAGGCTGCGGCATCGGCGGTGGCGGCGCTGCACCAGCGAGGCGCTGCTCCCGGCCACCGTTATCTGGTGCGCCATAACGAGCGCGCGACGATCGACATCGAGGGTGGCGTGCGCTGGGAGCGACTGACGCCGAGCACGTTGAGCGGCGTCGAGTTCCTCGAGCTTGTCTACGGCCCTCGGGCTCAGAGCCATGAAACGCTCTATCGCCATCCCGGGACGGAGATGGTCCTGCTGCTCTCGGGACGCATGGACATCTATGTGGGGTTCGAGCGACACGAGCTGACGCCCGGCGACAGCATCGAGTTCCCCTCCTCGCTGCCACATCGCTATGTAAATCCAACCGACTACGAGGCGCGTGCGGTGACGGTCATCCTGGACGACAGCGCCGGGTTGCCGCACCCGAAGGAAGGGAGGCTTTAGTGGCACAGCATCAGACTCCGACTGACTTCGGTCACCTGGACGGCCAGACGCCGGTCGGCAAGGGCCTTGACACATCCTTCATCCAGAAGCCTCACGAGTACGACCCGCGGCGCGTCTACAGCACGACCGCGACCGACTGGCAGGCGCGCGTGGACTTCGACCGCTTGCGGCGCGACCGCCTTCGCCGCGCCCGGGCGATGATGGAAAAGCATGACCTCGGCGCATTGGTCTGCTTTGTGGGCGAGAACGTCCGCTACATCACCGCGGTCTTCCAGGGCAACTGGAAGAACAACATCTTTATCCGCTACTGCGTGCTGCCCCGCGACGGGGAGCCGGTGCTGTTCGAGACGGCGGGTTCTGACTTGGAGTGCGCGAAGATCGACGCGCCCTGGCTGAACGGAAACATCCGTCCGGCGATCACCTGGAAGTGGTCCGAGACCGCGGAGGAGATGATGGCCTCAAAGATGGCCGAGTCCGTCGTCCAGGTGCTGCGTGAGAACGGCGTCGAGCGCGAGCGGGTGGGGGTAGATGTCTACGATCCAAGCGCGGCCGCCGCGTTCGAGAAGGCGGGCATCCACACGGTGAGCGCATGGCCGGCAATGTCCGAGGCTCGTGTGCTCAAGACCCCCGACGAGCTGGAGTGCCTGAAGATCTCCAGCGCTTGGGGCGATACCGCGTTCTGGAAGATCGAGCACGAGTGGCTCAAGCCCGGAGTGCGCGAGAGCGCGATCACCGCGAAGGTCAACGAGTATCTCTACGAGAACGGCTTCGACTTCGTCTACGACATCATCGTCGCCTCAGGCGGCAACACCAGTCCCTACCGGCGATGGCACACCGACAAGGTGATCCGCGAGGGGGACCTGGTGATCATCGACCAGAACGCAGTCGGCCCGGGCGGCTACTTCGTCGACTTCGTCCGCTGCTTCAAGGTCGGCGGGCGCTGGACTCAGAAGGAGAAGGACCTCTACAAGGAGTGCTACGAGTCGATGTACGCCGCGATCTCGGAGATGAAGGCGGGCAACACGACCGCCGACGTGGCGGAGAAGCTTCCGACGTACGCCGACGACGAGTTCGGCACGGTCACGCTGCAGCAGTTCGCGCACTCGATCGGCCTGTCTCTGTACGAAGGGATGTGGGTCTCGCGCGCGTACTCGCTCGAGTATCCGGTCGAGCTGCAGGAGGGGATGTATTTCGCCTGCGAGACGTTCTCGGGCCATCCCGGGCTCGAACAGACGGCACGGCTGGAAGAGAACCTGCTCGTCACGCGCGACGGTCCCGTGATCTTCACCAAGTATCCGTTCGCCGACGAGGCGCTCGCCTGACGTGAGCAGCACCGTTCTGCTGACGGACCGCCAGTTTGGTTTCCGTGAGTGACACTTGAAAGCTGTGTAGTATTGCTGCACGATGGTCGGAATGTCACGACCGGCGGCCAGCGGCGGTGACGAGGCGATCCCGTCCTATCCCGAGCTGGCGGGCCGAGTGGCCGTCGTAACCGGCGGCTCGAAGGGAATCGGCGCAGCGACCTGCAGGGCTTTGGCCGCAAACGGCGTCCGCGTGGCCGTCAACGGCCGCGAGCGCGCCGCGATCGACGCGCTTGTCGGGGAGCTGCGAGGCAGCGGCGGCGAGGCGATCGGCGTCGCCGCCGACGTGTGCCAGAGCGAGGCGATCGACGTCATGCGCGAGCAGGCCGAGCGCGAGCTTGGCTCGGTCGACATCCTGATCGCGTTCGCCGGCGGATTCGCTGAGTACACCCTCGTGCAGGACATCAGCGAACAGGAGTGGCGGGCCGTCATCGACTCGAACCTGACCTCCACGTTCCTCACGGTCCGCTCGTTTCTGCCAGGGATGATCCATCGCTCCAGCGGCGCGATCGTCACGATGTCCTCGATCGCCGGCCGGTTCCTGGACCTGAACATCACCGCGTCCTATGCCGCTGCCAAGGCGGCGATCGCCATGTTCACGCGTCACGTGGCGCGAGAGGTCGGGCCCCGCGGCGTGCGCGCCAATTGCGTCGCGCCGGGGACCACGCTGTCCGAGCGCATCGAGCGGATCATGCCCGGCGAGCGCCAGGGCGAGGTGGCGGAGATGGCCCCGCTGGGGCGGCTCGGCCTACCGCGTGACACGGCTCTGGCCACTTTGTTTCTGGTGTCCGATTCCGCGTCGTGGCTCACCGGCGTCACACTCGACGTGACCGGCGGGAGGATCATGTTGTGAGCGGGCTGGCGGACTGGTGGAGGAAGCGTCGGCTCGGGGCTGGCGGACGATGGGGCTCCCAGGTGGCGCAGCTTGACCGTCTTTCGGCGCAGCGCCTAAGTTCGGCGGAGACGCTGATCCCATCGTCAGAGCCGATCTCCGGAGCGGCCTAGATGGCAGACCTGCTGGACGCGCGTCGCGGCCCAAGGCCTACCTTGCGCGCGCTGTTCGAGGCCGGTCAGATGGTGCTTGCTCCCGGCTGCTACGACGCGCTCGGCGCGCGACTGGTCGAGGAGGCAGGATTTCCGGCCGTGTACATGACCGGCTTCGGCAGTGCGGCGTCCCGGCTGGGTCGTCCCGATGTCGGGCTGATGACCCTGCCCGAGATGGTGGACAACGCGCGTCGCATCGCGCAGGCTGTCGAGCTGCCGGTTATCGCCGATGCCGATACGGGCTACGGCAACGCGATCAACGTGATCCGAACTGTCCGCGAATACGAATCCTCCGGAGTCGCGGCGATCCACCTCGAGGATCAGGTGATGCCGAAGAAGTGCGGGCACATGGAGGACAAGCAGGTCGTGCCAGCGGGCGAGATGGCGGCGAAGGTCTCGGCAGCGGTCGCGGCACGCCGGTCCGACGAGTTCCTGATCATCGCGCGCACCGACGCGCGGGCGGTGGAGGGGCTGCAGGCGGCGCTGGAACGCGCTCGGCTGTATCGCGAGGCAGGGGCCGACGCGCTGTTCATAGAGGCGCCGCAGTCGACCGAGGAGATCGAGGCCGTAGCGCGGGCGTTCCCGGGCGTCCCACTCCTGTTCAACTACGCCGAGGGCGGCAAAACGCCGGCGGTGACGCACGAGTTCCTGCGCGAGCTGGGCTTCTCGCTCGTCATCTTCCCCATCAGCACACTGCTGGTGGCGACCGCGGCGATGCGGTCGCTCCTGGCGCGGATCAAGGCGGAGGGCACGCCGATCGACGTGCTGCCCTGTCTGCTGCCCTTCGAGGACTTCCTCTCGTTCATCGGCACCGCGGAAATCCGTGAGCTCGAACAGCGCTTCGCAGACATCGACACGTCGTGACCCGACCGCAAGGATCCGAACGGGTCATAGAGCGACCCAAGCCCCGCGATGATCGGTAGTTGAGACGCATTCTTCGTTTGTGGGTGTGGTCTGGCGGTGTGCTCGGGCTGGTGCACTGTGGCGCCGTGCGCGAGTCCGGCCGCCGTCAGCGCCTGCTCTCGTCCTGGGGCAGGGCGGGCGATCCGTATGTGGCGCGGTTCCAGGGCGGGCTCGGGACTTGACTCACGGGAACGCCGCCCGCGTACGTGCCGTAGGGCACCAGGCTGACGTTCCCCAGGCCGCCGCCAGCCTCATCCTCGCCCCAAACCGCGATCGCCACCGTGTTCTGTCCGTCCGGGTTGAGAATGCCGGCGGGGAGGCTGAAGACGTGCTGGGGACCGAGGTCGTTGGCATAGAGACCCATTAGCCAGCCGTTGAGGAAGATCTCGGCGCGGTAGCGGTAGCTGGGGCTGTCGCTGATCTTCAGTCCCACGGGCACGTCGGTGTTCGCCGGAAGGTGCAGCGTGAACTTCGTCCGATACCAGCCGATGCCGGGCGGAAGCCCGCTCGTTGCCCACCTGTCGGGCAGCGACACCGACTCCCAGCTGGCGTCCGGGTAGCCGGGGAGGAACCAGCCGTGGCGCTCGCCGTAGAGCCCGCCGACGTTGAGCGGCCCTCGCACCGGGTCGACCGGGTGCTCGCCCCCGAGGTTGCCCTGGATGCGCCAGTTGATAGGCGTGGAGGCGCCGGTGAACACGGCGGTGCGGATTCCCCGCGGGTCCTGGAAGGAGGTGCAGGGCGCGCCGCACTCCTCGTGGCCAGAGTCGTAGACCAGCACTGCGATCACGTTGTCGCGGCCCTTGCGCAGTACGCCGGGCGGGAAGCTGAATGTGTGAGTCCCGCTGGGCTCTGTCCCGAGCAGCGTTCCATTCAGCCAAGCCGACCACAGGCCGGCGGGGGACCCGCCCTCGCCGTCGATCGTGATGCCAGTCTCGCTGCCGCTGGCGGTGAAGTGCCCCCGATACCAGACATCGCCGTGGTGGAAGCCGTAGTCGTCTTCGTAGAGGACCGGCAGGCTTCCCGGCGGGTTGGGGTTGTTGGTGGTCGTGTGGTTCGCTCGCACCCAACCCGAGTCATCGAATCTGACCAGGCGCTCGGGGGACTCGAAGGCGAATTTCCAGTGGCTCAGGGTGGGGAGCACCACCGAAGGCGGCCCACCGACGCTGAACGCGAGGCTCCCGTCCGCACGCGGGGCGGCCGCAACCGGCGCGCCGTCCCAGGTGACCTGGGTGACGCCCGCGGGGACGAACGCCTGCGCCGCGGTGGGTCGATCGGTGTCACCCTGCAGAGCGAGGGTCGAGCCTTGCAGGGCCGCCGACCGTACGAGGTACGGACCGCGTGTCAGCACGAGTCCCCGTGAGGTCTCGTCCGGCCAGAACGCCTTGGCGGCGCCAGTGCCCGCGAGCAGCAACTCAAGCGGCCGCCGGCCCCCGCCGGTGACGCGCACGACCGTGAGGCCGCTGTGCTTGTAGTCCAGACGCAGGTCGCCGCGCGATGCATCCCAAGTGCTGCTCGCGGCGCCGGCCAGGACCTGCACCTGCGGCTGGCTCGCGTACCGGAGCACGGTCTCGCCGTCGGATCCCGGCGCGCCGTACAGGAGCGTGACATCGCTGCCGTTGGTGTCCCACGTCCCGTCGGTGACCAGCTGCGAGGTCGAGTACACGAGCCGCTGATCGCCGAAGCTGAAGTTGGCGACGAGCAGCTGGGAGTCGCGGCCGTCGACCGTGATCGTCGTGCCCGGCTGCTGCGGGATGCTCGGGTAGTAGTCGCTGGCGGGCTCGTCGAAGGCGTCGAAGCCGTCGATTGAGACGAACGCGTCGCTCGATGCCGGGTTGTGCTGACCGGTGACCACGACCTTGAGCGTGTGGGTCCCCGCTGGCAATCCAACTGCCTGGTAGAGGACCTGCTCGTACTCCTTGTTTCCCGGGGCATAGGTGTCGACCGTCGCGACCTTGTTGCCGTCCAGGTAGATGTCCGCGATGCCGCCGTTGGATCCCTTCACGCCGACGTAGCGCACGGCGCTTGTGTCGAATGTGAACGAGGCGCTCGCGCCGGCGCTGTTGGCAAACGATTCCGTGTTGTCGTAATCGCCCGCCGTATAGGACTGGTTGGAGACGTGGGTCCACCCTGCGCTGTAGTCGATTGCGGGATTGGCGTCGTCGTCGCTGATCGTGGTCCGCCCCGCGAGATCGAGCGACAGGTGGGTCGTGTCGGTGGCTGTCGAGGTGGTATCGGCGTGGCGCAGGGTCAGCAGCTCGAAGCCGTTGTCTGGATTACCGCGCCCCAGTACCGTCAGGGCCGGATCGCTCGGCGGCGCCACGGGCAGCTCGTCTGTCTTCGTGAGCGGCGTGGCGGCCTGCAGGAAGTTGGCGATCAGCTTCTGCTGGTTGTACTTGTCCGTGAGCTGGCGCGCCTCGGTGATGGCGGCACCGTAGTCGTAAGAGCTGTAGACACAGGTGCACGGCATGAACCCCCAGCTCGTTCCCCCGTAGGTCATGTAGAAGTTCATCATCGTCGAGCCGGCGGCGACGTTGTTGTCGTAGTAGACCTTCTCGAACTGCGAGTTCGTGAGCTGGCGGCACTTGTCGTAGCCGGCGCCGCCCCACGGATCGAACGAGCCGCCCTGGAACTCGGGGAAGTACAGCGGGCTGTTCTGGATCGTGAGGCGGTCGCCGAACTCGTCGGGAACCTGCCCCGGCCAGGTGGTCGGATTCGAGCAGTCGAAGCCCAGCGGGTAGGAGTCGTAGCCGGGCAGCTGGACCGCCCCGGGACCGGTGATGAAGCTCGAGTTGTCGTTGCCGCTCAGCGGCACGGTAATCCCATCGGTCCGCATCTGGTCCTCCAGAGCGGCCATGTACGCCTGGCCGTCGGGGGTGTTGGAGTCGTAGATCTCGTTCTCGACCTGAGTTGCGATCACCGTGCCGGTCCCGTTGGTGAGCTGGTGGCGGGCGATGATCGGATCGATCTCGTGCAACCATTGCAGGGCATAGTGAAGGTAGGTGGGATTGGATGTCCGCGGCGTGCCGGCCATCCGCGCGAGCCAGCCCGGGAACCCGCCGCCGTCGTGCTCGGCGTTGATGTAGGGGCCGGGGCGCGCGATCACGTAGAGCCCGACCTTGGCCGCGTCATCCAGATACTGGTCGATGTTGCGGATCCCGCTGAAGTCGTACACACCCGGTCGAGGCGAGACGTAGCCCCAATCGAAGTAGGAGGTCACTGTGTTAAAGCCGGCGGCCTTCAGCTTCTCGAGCACGTCCAGCCACAGGCTCGGGCTCGGGAGGCGGAACGGGTGCACCGATCCCGAATAGATGAACACGCGCTTGCCGTCGATCATCAGTGAGTAGTGGTCCCACGCGATGCTGTGAGACGCCGGGGCTGAGGCTCCCGTCGCCGAGGCCGACCCGGCCCGCGCGGAGGCCGTCGCGGCCCGCGCGGACGCCGATGCCCTCGTGCTCGAAGCGGCGGATGCGCCCAGTAAGAGCACGAACGTCATTGCGGTGAGACGCATCAAGGCACGGACGCTGATGCGCGGGCTCCACCCACTCTCTCCGGACATGTCCCAAACCTCCCCTAGCTACGTGTGGCGACCCGCGTGATTCTATAAGCGCTAGCGAACCTGGAGCGTCCGGATCTCCCAGGGACGGAGCTCCGTCCACACGGAGCCGCCGTCGACCGAGAGATCGCGGCCAGGTCGCCCAAGCAGGTCCGCCTCCCGGGCCTCGCTGATCGCTCCGGAGACCGTGGCCGTCCGCGGGTCGCGGGATTCACACACGAGCCGCAGCTCGAGCCACTCGCCGCGTCGCCGCAGCGATGACAGAACCACTCCCTCGCCGCCGAGCGATAGCCCGCTGCGCTCGAGCGGCGTGTCCGCAGCGCCGGCGCCCGGCGCCGTCACGAAGCCGTGGGCGTAGCGCTCCGCTTGGGCCACGACGTCCGCCTCCGACCAGGGTCCGGCGTGCGGCAAGAGCGCAAACGAGACTCGCCGCTCGCCGAGGCACTGGGCGCCGGGAATCGCGAGCTCCGGGCCCGCCGGCTCGGCACGGTAGGAGTTGATGTCCCGGGAGATGAGGCCGGTCGCGCGTAGCAGCGTCAAGGCGAGCTCCCCCTCGCTGACGAGCTCGTACTCCAGCACGTGCTCCAGCAGCACCGCCACCCCCCCGGCATCGATAAAGCCGCGCGCGGGGAAAGTCGCGAGCGGGTGCTCGCCGTGGCCACCCTCGGGCGTCAGGCCCCGCTCGACGACCGCAAACTGCCCCTCCGCGAACGAGCTCTGCGCGGCGCGCGGCAGCGGGAGGTGGAAGCGAACGCGATGGTCACGGCAGCGATTCTCGAAGGCCACAGTGATCCGCGCGAATGGCTCGCCGGCCCGCAGCGCGGCGGTGGTCGTGACCTGCACCGGCGTCCGCTGCTCGCTCCTCGCGCCGCCCGTCTGGGTCAGTCCAACCGGCCACCAATAAGTCGCGACGATCGTCAGCTCGGCGACCAGCGGTCCGGCGGCGCGTATCTCGGTGGTCACGGAGTCGGGCTCGACGACCGCGGTGTCGATCACCGGCGGCGCGTAGTTGTAGCTGTCGCCGGCATCGCCGCCGTCGACGATTCTCCCAACCCCCTCGAGCTCCGCCCCGTCGCCGCGCAACCTCAGCGTTCCGTCGGCGCAGGCCTCGAGCTCCAAGAACTCGTTGGCGATCGACCGCGCAGCGGCCCGGGCAGCGCCGCGAGCGACCACGCCGTCCCCCCCGGCGCTACCGTCCGCGCGCCCACCATCCGCCCCGCCCTCGCGAGCGTCCCCGTCCCCCCGCGCGACCCGGACCGAGACCGCCCCCAGCGCCGGCACCGGCACCAGCGCCGCGACCCGCCGCCGCGGCCGGGCCCTGGTCTCAACGCGCCAGGGCTGATCGCGGTCCGCGCGCGGAATCTCAGCGAGACGGTCGGCGATCTCGTCCATGTCGAGCTCCGGTGGGTCGGGCTCGCTGCCGACGTCCAGCACCAGCCGGCGGGCGCCGGCATCGGCCTCCAGCCCGTTTAGGACGTGGCCGAACACCGTCCGGCTGGGGACGGGCGCCAGCAGATGGCGGAGCGCGCTCCCCTTGAGCTCTCCGCTGAACAGTGTCAGCGCCGGGCGCCTGGACACCTCCTGCGTTTGCAGCACGCGGGCATCCGCCAGCTCGATCGCCACCTCCGGCCAGTCGTCTGGCACCTCCACGTCGAATTCGAGCAGATCGGTCCGCTCCGCCGGCGAAGGATTCGCGACCACGAACGCGGCTCGTGGCGCATCCTGTGCCAGCCGCTCGAGCGCCTGCAGCGTGAGCGCCTTGGCCAGCTCTTCGACCTCGATGAAGCGCGCCAGCGCCTGGGCGATGACCTCGTCGGCAGAGCAGCCACAGATCGTGTCGTGCGCTGCGTTCTCGGCCAGGTTGCGCCAGCACAGGGCCAGCGCCTCCTGCGGCCAGCGCTCGCCATAAAGGGCCTGAAATGGCTCGGCGTAGCGCTCGAGCGCTCGCTCGGCCCGCGCACAGGCCGCCTTCAGCTCGACGCGCGTGGATACGACCCCCATCAGAAGGTTGGCCCGCGCACCAGAGCGCAACTCCCCGCGCCACGCCGCCGCACCATGGACCGACAGCTTGCGGGCACCGTCGACCGAGGGCTCGCGGCCGCCGTCGACCGACGGCTTCCGGGCGCCGTCCGCCGACCGCTCCCGCGCAGCGGCCAGATACTCGGCCAGCGTCTGAACCTCGAAGCGGAGCTCGTCCTGCTCACGGTTCGCCTGCTCGATCACCTCCGCCAGCCGCGGATCGGGAACCATGTGATCGGTCCCGAGCATCGCCAGCGGCTCGTCCGAGCCGAAGAAAGGCTCGAGCGCCGACACCAGCCGTTTCGCCCTCGGCGCGGGCCGCGCGGGTGGATCGAGCAGGTGCGCGGCGTTGTCGTAGGCCATCGGTAGGTACTCCGCCCGCACCGCGGAACCGTCCGGGGCTTCCCAGCGGAAACTGTGGTGATCGACCGCGGCCGGCACCCCGCGCCACACCACCGCGTCCTCGATCCCGGCTCCATTGAGGATCTGCGGCATCTGCGCGACGTGGCCGAACGAATCGGGCAAGTAGCCAACCGCCATCACGCCCCCGAGCCGCTCGCCGCGCGCGATCCCGAGCTCCAGGTTGCGCACGATGGACTCGCCCGAGACGAGGAACTCGTCGACCAGCGTGTACCACGGGCCGACCGACAGCCTGCCCTGCTCGACCAGCGCGCGCACCCGCCGCTCGCCATGGGGCGCGAGCTGCAGGTAGTCCTCGACGGTGGCCAGCTGGCCGTCGAGCGTGAAGCGCAGCCGGGAGTCGGCCTCCATCGCGTCGAGCAGGCTGCCGACGAGCCGGTCGAGCCGGATCCGGAACGCCGGGAACGACAGATACCACTCGCGGTCCCAGTGCGTGTGCGGCACCACGTGGACGACGAGCGGTTCGCTCACGCGCGCATCGTAGTAGCCTTCGGCGGCGCCTCCGGCACGGCGCCGGCGGCTCAGTATCAACGGAGGTGAGGATCTTGATGAGGCTGCTGCGCCGGCCCGCGCCGTCGACCATCGCTACCGCTCGACGCCGCCGCGCGCCGTGGACCTTTGCAGCCGCTGTGCTGGTCTGCCTGCTGCTCGCGGCCTGTGGCAGCAGCTCCAAGAAGGCCAGCGCGAACGCGAAGTCGTTCACCCTGACGATCTCCGAGAACGCCGTCGTCGGCGGCAAGAACGACCCCACAGCGCGCTGGATCACCCAGTATGTGATCCCCACATTCGAGAAGCAGATGACGGCGGAGGGCAAGCACGCCACGATCAAGTACGACGGCACCGGCGTCCCCGACGAGAGCTACCAGACGCAGATCGCCCTCGATTTCAAGACCGGCAGTGGGCCCGACGTCGTCAACCTCGACGGGATCTGGATGGGCGAGTTCGCCACCGCGGGCTACCTCAAGCCGCTGAGCGACCTGGTCGGCGCCCAGGCCAACAGCTGGTCGGGCTGGAGCCAGATCCCGGCGAACATCCAGTCGAACATGGAGTTCAACGGCCAGCGCTACGGGATCCCCCAGGAGACCGACGGCCGTGTCCTGTACTTCAACAAGCAGCTGTTCGCCCAGGCCGGGCTTCCGACCAACTGGCAGCCCCACAGCTGGGCCGACATCCTGACCGCCGCCAGGCAGCTAAAGGCCAAGGATCCCGGGATGACCCCCATCCAGCTGAACGCCGGCACGTCGATGGGCGAGGCCACCACGACCCAGGGCTTCCTGCCGATGCTCGCCGGTGCGGGGGCCCTCGTCTACAACACACAGAGCAAGAAGTGGCTGGGCGACACGCCGCAGGTCCGCGACGTGCTCACGTTCTACAAGCAGATCTACTCAACCGGGCTTGGCGATGCACAGCTTCAGTTGCCGAGCGACGCACGCGACAAGTCCTTCGCCGAGTTCGCCGCGGGGAAGATCGGAATCCTGCTCGAGAGCAACTACCTCTGGGATGCGGTGATCAACCCCACTGGGGGCATCGATCCGATGAAGAACCGCGACCAGGCGGTCGGCTGGGCGCTGATCCCCGCGATGACGGCCGGATCGGGCGTAGGCGCTCAGAACTACGTCAGCATCTCGGGCGGCGGCGGCAACGTCATCAACCCGGGCTCCAAGTACCCGAACCAAGCCTGGCAGTTGATCACCTTCATGAGCTCCCAGGCGGCGGCGCTCCGGCTGGCGCAACTCGACGCCGGCAGCATCAGCCAGCGCAAGGACGTCAACGCGACCGCGCTCAACGGCGATCCGCTGTCGAAGTTCATCGCCGACCAAGCGCTCCCGCACACCTTCTTCCGGCCGAGCAGCGCCTCCTACCCCCAGGTGTCGATCGCGATCCAGAACGCCACGCAGGAGATCGTGACCGGCAAGAGCCCCCAGCAGGCCGCGACTGACTACCAGCACGCGCTTGCGAAGATCGTTGGCGCCGGCAACGTCCAGTCGGGCTGAGTCATCCGCGGCGGTCGCGCCGCCGCCCGCGCGCGAGCCGAAGACCACACTGAGCAGATGGGGCGCGCTCGGATTCATATCTCCGGGAATGGCGCTGATCGGGGTGTTCCTGATCTTCCCCGCCGTGTGGACGCTGTTCCTGGGGCTGCGCGAATACAACCTCCTGGGCCTGTTCGCCGCAAAGCCCCACTTCGTGGGGATCGACAACTACAAGCAGGCGTTCTCGGACTCCCACTTCAGGAATGCGCTCAAACTGAGCCTGATCTACGTCGCCATCTCGGCGGTGGTGGGCCAGATGGTGCTGGGCTTCGCGCTGGCCTGGAAGCTGCGCGATTGGCGCAACCCGATCCGTCACGTGCTCGAGGCGCTCGTGATCTTCGCCTGGATCATCCCGGGGTCGGTCGTGGCCTACATGTGGATCGCGTTTCTCGATGGTTCGGGCACGCTCAACACGATCCTCGGCATCCACACCCAGTGGCTGCTCACGCATCCGTTGGGATCGCTGATCATCTTCAACATCTGGCGCGGCACGGCCTTCTCGATGCTGCTGTTCGGCGCCGCGCTAAACGCCGTCTCGCCCTCCCACCTGGAGTCGGCCCGGGTCGCCGGCGCATCAGAGGCCCAGCAGCTGCGCGACGTGGTGTTCCCCACGATCCGCGGCCACGTGCTCACCAACCTGCTGCTGGTCAGCCTCTGGACGTTTAACGACTTCACGCCCTACCTGCTGACCGGCGGCGGCCCCAACAACGAGACCCAGGTCCTGCCGGTCTACATCTACCAGTCCTCGATCAGCTCGGGCAACCTCGGCTACGGCGCCGCCGTGTCGACGATCATGCTGGCCATAAACCTGGTGATCGCCCTCTTCTACGCCCGGCTGTTGAGAGCGCGACGCTGATGGCCGTCGCCGACGCCCGAGCAACCCCTCCCCCGCTGGCCGGCTCGCCGGTGCGCGCCGTCCTGGCCCGCCTGGGGTTCTACGTGTTCGTGGTCATCGTCTCGGCCGGCTTCGTGCTGCCCATGCTGTGGCTGATAACGACGCCGTTCACCAAGCACCCGGGGCTCGATGTGCGCGCGCCGAGCGCCACCCTGACCAACTTCCGTGCCGTGTTCAAGGACCCCAACGCGCTGCCCTCGCTACGCAACTCGGTGGTGATCGCGCTGGCGACGATGGCCGTGGTTGTGGCCCTGGCGGCGCTCGCGTCCTACGCGCTCAGCCGGGTCCGGATCCCGGGCAGGAACGCGCTCCTATACATCCTGCTGCTGTTCTCCTCGATCGTCACCGGCTCGGCGGCGATGGTGCCCCTGTTCCTGGAGGTCTTCAAGCTGGGGCTGATCGACGACTACGTGGGCCTGGTCATGGTGCTGGCGGCGGGGCTGATGCCCGCCGCGATCTTCATCCTCAAGGACTTCATGGACGCCATGCCCTCGAGCTACGAGGAGTCGGCGCGCGTGTTCGGGGCCAGCTCGTTCCAGATCCTGCGCGACGTCGTGGCGCCCGCCGTCCGCCCCGGCCTGGCCGTGATCGCGGTGTGGACGGTGGTCAACGTGTGGGGCAACTTCCTGATCCCGTTCATCCTGCTGCGCAGCCCCGGCAAGGCGCCGGCGGCGGTGGAGCTCTATAGCTTCTACACCCAGGGCGGCCAGGCGCGGGTGGGGCTGATCGCCGCGTTCTCGCTGCTGTACTCGCTGCCGGTCGTGATCATGTACCTGTTCGTTAACCGCCGCTATGGATTCCGCTTCTATGGGGGGCTCAAGGGCTGATGGCACGAGTCCAGGTTCAGTCGCTGACGAAGGTCTTTCCCGGCGGGGTCAAGGCCATCGATGAGCTGACGCTCGAGATCGGCGATGGCGAGTTCTTCGCCCTGCTCGGCCCCTCGGGCTGCGGCAAGACCACGCTGCTGCGAACGATCGCCGGACTGGAGGCGCCCAGCTCGGGGACCGTGGCCATCGGGGACGTCGACGTCACCCACATGCCGCCCGGCCAGCGTGACGTGGCGATGGTCTTCCAGGACTACGCCCTCTATCCCCATATGACGATCGCCGACAACATCGCCTACCCGTTGAAGATCAAGAAGGTGGACAAGGCAAAGCGCCACGATCGGGCGGCCGCGGTGGCCGAAGATCTTCAGCTCAGCCAGGTGCTGGAGCGCCGTCCGGCGCAGCTCTCGGGCGGACAGCAGCAGCGCGCGGCGGTCGGTCGCGCCGTCGCCGCGCGCCCCCAGGTGTTCCTGTTCGACGAGCCGCTCTCCAACCTCGACGCCCGCCTGCGGCTCGAGGCACGGACGTTTCTGAAGCGACTACAGAAGGAGCTCCAGATCACGACCGTGTACGTCACCCACGACCAGTCAGAGGCGCTGGCGCTCGCCGACCGGATGGCGGTCATGGAGGACGGTCGCGTCCGTCAGCTGGGCACGCCGCGCGATGTATTCCTGCGCCCGGCCAATCTGTTCGTCGCCAGCTTCATCGGCTCGACGCCGATGAACCTGCTACCCGGCACGGTCGCCGACGGCGGCGTCCGGATCGGCGAGTTCATGCTCGAGGCGCCCGCCGGCGCTCACGGATCGGCGCGCGACGGCGACGAGATCGTGCTCGGCGCCAGGCCGGAGTACACGACGCTTCATCGCCAGCAGGTCCCGGGCTCGATCGCCGGCTCGGTCGGCGTGCTCGAGAGCCTCGGCGCGGAGACGCTGGTCATGCTCGAGTCAGAAGAGGTCAGTGTTCAGGCCACGGTGCCCGAAGGTCAGGAGCCGGCCGTCGGCGAACGGGCCTATGCCGTGCCCGATCCCGAGCGCGCGCTGCTCTACCGCAAGGACACCGGCGAGCTCGTAGATGCGCAGGCCGGAACCGACGCCTCCAGCTCAGCGGCACCAGATCGGGTTGGTCATCGCTAATAAGGGAAACGCCTCCTGCCAGGAGGCGTTCCCTTTTTTCAACTCGGCGCGGACGAGCCGCTCATCGCTCAGGTCCAGCGCCAGCTCGAGCTCGAAGCGGTCCTGATCGACGGTGGCGGCGGCGAGCTCTCGACGGGCGGAGAGCACCCGCACGGTGGAGCCGCGGCCACGCTCGACCAGGCAGCTAGCGGTTATCGGCCCGGGCGGCGCGGTGTCCCCCACGTTCCATGCCCGCGAGCCGTCGCTTGCCTTAAGCTCGAGCCACGGCCCGTCGTGGGCCGCGATCGCGACCCGGCCAGCGCGGAGCGCCTCTAGGACGCCGGCCGGGCTGCCGGCCCGAATCCAGGTCGTCGGCTCGCCGGGAAGCGGAGATCCGGGCTTCTCGATGTGAACGTCGCTGCCGCCGACCGCGATCACCCGTCGCCCGGCGGCGAGCAGCCGCTCCCAGATCGCCAGGCTCTCGGAGTTCAGCGGACCGGCGGCGCCGTGCCAGACCTCGACGCAGTCGAGCGGCAGCTCGTAGCCGAAGCTCCACCCCATTCCGGGGAGCGTCGGGTGGCTGGCGCTGACAAGCGCGCCCTGGGCGTGCGCGGCGTCGATCACCGCGCGCAGCTCGGCGGCGTCCCTGACCCGGAAGTCGAGCGGCGCGGAGTTGCCCCAGACATTCATGTGGCCGTAGTAGGTCGTCACCTCCTCGCCGCCCACGAGCGTCAACTCGTCTTGGGCCGGGAGGTAGGGCAAGTGGCTGGTCGTGTTGTGGTCGGTGACCGCCAGGAACTCCAGTCCCCGCCGGCGCGCCGCGGCGACCAGCGCGGCGAGCGAGCCGGGCGCGTCGCTGTGATAGGTGTGGCTGTGGAGGTCGCCGGGGAACCAGCGTGGTTCTGCGGCGGGCGATTCGGGTGGGGCTGCGGTCGGCCGCGGCGGCGTCGCGGGGAGCGCGCCCGGCGTGGGCAAGGCGCGGACTCTGAGAGTCACCTCGGTCCCCTCGGACTGGACCTTGTACAACCCGAGCAACACCCACCATCTGCCCGGCTCAATCGGTCCGGGCAGGTAGCCCGGGGTCGCGGCGTGCTCCGTCAACACAACCCGGCGGCGAGCGGTGCCACTCCAGCCTCTGAAGCCGGGAAACCGGGGAAACTCGGCTCCACGCGCATCGACCAGGCCCAGGTCGATCTGCGCTTGCTCTTCGTAGAAGTACTCGAGCTCGAGCCGCGCCGTTCCCGGGACCACATCGAACGGCACGAGCGCGTAATCCGCGCGGCGCTTCATCGCCGGCGTCAGCCGGCAGGCGAGCGTGATCGACGTCAGCTCCTGCTCGCGCTGTGCCCGGACCGACGAAGGCTCGATCTCCGGCACGTGCACGCCTGGATCATCTATGAGTAGCGTCTCCTCCGTGCCACGGATCGCCTTCGCCACTTGTTTCGCGTTCTCCGACGGCTCGCCCGACGATCAGGACGCCGCGGCCCTCGCGGAGGCCGATTTCCGGGTCTGGGATGACGAAAGCGTCGACTGGAAAGCGTACGACCGCGTCGTGCTGCGCTCGGTGTGGGACTACACCTGGCGGCACGACGAGTTCCTCGCGTGGTGCCGCGCCGTCGGCCCGCAACGGCTGCGCAACCCGCCGGAGCTGGTGGCGTTCAACGCCGACAAGCGCTATCTCGGGGCGCTCTCGGCGCCCACGGTGCCGACGACATTCGTCTCCCCCGGCGACAGCGTTCCGCCGCTCGCCGGCGAGGTGGTGGTCAAGCCCAACGTCTCAGCGGGCGCCCGTAACACCGGACGCTTCTCGCCGGGCCTGCACGAGCAGGCCATCGAGCTGATCGAGCGCATCTGCCGGAGCGGCCGCGTGGCGCTGGTGCAGCCCTACCTCTCAGACATCTCCGAGCACGGCGAGACCGCGGTGGTGTTCGTCGCCGGTGAGGTCCTGCACGTGTTGCACAAGCGCCCGATCCTCCGAGGGGAGGGCATCGCGCCGGTGGCGGACGGACCGTTGCGCGTGGCGGCGGCGATGCTGGAGGAGGACCTGGTCGGCCCGGGCATCGCCGACGACGCGCAGCTCTCGCTGGCTCACGCCGTACACGACGAGCTCGCTGCTCGTTTTGGCGTTCCCCTCTACGCGCGCGTGGACATCGTGCCAGGGCCAGACGGGACGCCAGTGCTGATCGAGCTGGAGGCGATCGAGCCACGGCTTTATCTGAATGAGACCCGCGGCGCGGCCGAGCGCTTCGCGCGGGCGGTCAGAGAGAGCCGCTGAGGGCGGGCGGTCAGAGACAGCCGCTGAGGGCGGCCGGTCAGAGCGAGCCGCTGAGGGCGGCGCTAGCTCATCGGCTCCCTCAGCAGTGTCACCCCCCGATCGCCGAACACCGCTCGCACCTCTACGTGCCCGCCGAGCTCGGCGACGTAGCGGGTCACCGTCGCCAAATAGAGGTCATCCTCCGGCTCGATCCGGGGGCCCCCACCTTCGACGGCGTCAAGCGCGTCGGCGATCGCCGTCTCCGGCAGCCCCCGATGGCGGCGCACCTCGTCCAGTCGCGCCTCGGCGTCCATCAATCGCCGGTAGGTGTCCATTCGCTTCTCCCTCAACGCCCGGCGCTCGCGGATCGCGCGCCGGCCGCTCGGTTGTTCGTTGCCCACGCTCCCTCCTTTCCAAGCGAGCGCCGATGATTGTCATAGAGCTTGTCGGCGAGCGGGACATTCCGCTTGTACCACCCCTCCCAGTTGTTCGTCTTGTCGCCGCCGACGAGCAACACGGCACGTTGCCGGCGGTCGAACGCATACAGCACGCGCAAGCGCCCGCCCACGGAGCGCAGCTCCTTCATGTTGTGATGACGTGAACCCTTGATCAGCTTCGCCCGGCTGCCACCGAGGTTCGGACCCTCCAGCTCGAGCTGGCGGATCGCGGTCCCGATCCGCGTCGCGTCCTTCTCGCTCAGCGTTCCCACCCAGCGCGGACCTGCGCAGTGCGGGAGAGCTTCCACGTCTGTTGATGGTTTCCGCTGTGCGGTGATCCCACTCCCGACAGGATCCGGACGGCCCTGTAGCGAAACAAGACACATTCCTTGCGTCACTGGAGCAACTGTCGGTCAGAAGGCAAACATTCCCGCGTTTCCACGACAATCCCTCGGCTTGAACGCTTCACGCGGTGATCGAAGGAGCGGCGGCCACGTCTGGCGGGCTGTGTGCGCCCTGAAGGGAACTAGCGCTGCCACGTCCGATTGACAGCGGCCGACGCTACATCGCTGGGCTCGACGGCATCCGAGCCCTGGCGGTGCTGTGCGTGATCGCATACCACGTGAACATCCCGTGGGCCCGAGGCGGCATGCTCGGCGTCGGGGTGTTCTTCACCCTGTCCGGTTACCTGATCACAGATCTGCTGATGGGCCACTGGCACAGCCAGGGCGACTTGGGGCTGGGCACCTTCTGGCTCAGGCGCGCCCGTCGGCTGCTGCCGGCCCTGTTCCTGATGCTGGCGGCGGTCAGCGTGTGGGTGGCGCTGTTCGACACCGCGCAGCTCGCCGACGTCCGGCGGCAGGTGATCGCGGCCGTCTTCTACTTCAACAACTGGTCGACGATTGCCCAGCACGGCTCGTATTTCGCGCGCTTCGCGGCCCCGCTCCCACTTGACCATCTGTGGTCGCTGGCGATCGAGGAGCAGTTCTACCTGGTATGGCCCTGGCTGCTGCTGGTCGCGATCTGGACGATGCGCAGGCGCAGCACGCTGGCGCTGGTAACGCTCGCCGCGGCGGCTGCGTCGGCGGTTGCCATGGGACTCCTCTACCACCCCGGCTACGACCCAACGCGGGTCTACGAAGGCACCGACACCCGCGCCTTCGAGCTGCTGCTGGGGGCCGCCCTGGCGGTCGTTTGGCCCACCCGCGTCGCCCGCAAAGGCACCGGGCCGCGGGTGGCCAAGCTGCTCGACGCCGCCGGCGCCGCCGGGCTGATAGGCATCTTCGTCCTGGTCTGGAGGACGAACTCCTTCTCCTCGTTCCTCTATCCGTACGGCTTCGTCCTGCTCTCGCTCGCCACCGCGGCGACGATCGCCGCGGCGGTCAACCCCTCCGGCAGGCTGGGCGGCGTGCTCGGGTGGGGGGCGCTCCGCTGGGTGGGCGTTCGCTCCTACGGCATCTATCTGTGGCAGTGGCCGATCGTCGTGCTGGCCAGCCCCGGAGCCGGGTTCAACTTGCTACGGGCGACGATCACGACCGCTGCAGCCGTGGTCGTGGCCAGCCTGTCGTGGCGCTACGTGGAGGAGCCGATCCGGCACGGTGCGCTGCGGCGCGTGTGGCGCCACGTGCGCGCGGGCATCGTCATCGTCAGCGAGCGCCGTCGGGCGCTCGCGTTCTCGAGCTCGGCGTTCGTGGCCGTGATGCTCTCGGTGGTCGGCCTCGCCGGCGCCCTGCCCGTGGTCTCGAAGAACCTCACCGGAGCCGGCGAGGCAGCGAAGTTGCACACCCCGCCGCCGCGGCTTGTGTCAGACGAGCTCGCTGCGGCTCGGCAGGCGGACACTCGGCGTGCCGACGCGCAGCGTTCTGACCCGCAGTCGGAGGGCGAGGCGCCGCGGCCCACACGAACCTCGTGCCGCTCGGTCGTCTACATCGGCGACTCCACCTCGGAGGGGTCGATCTCACCCGACTATCTGCCCAACTGGCACCAGCGCCTGGGGCCGCAGCTGGCGGACGTCGGCGTCACGGAGACGATCCCCGAGATCTCGGGGGCGCGCTCCATCGTCGAGACCTTCCAGGGCCAGGCGAACGCGGCGACCGTCGCCCGCGACCACGTCGCTTCCGGATATCACGGCTGCTGGATCATCGCGATGGGAACGAACGACGTCGACAACGTAGCCGGCGGCTCGAACGTCGGATTGCCGGCCCGCATCGAGCGCATGATGGCGATCGTCGGCAAGCAGCCCGTGATGTGGGTCGATGCCATCACGATGCTCGCCTCCGGGCCGTACGCCGAGAGCGGCATGCAGAAATGGAACCGCGCCCTGGTGGCCGCCTGCCAGCGCTACCCGAACATGCGCGTGTTCGACTGGGCCTCGTGGGCCAAGCCGCGCTACTTCATCCCCGACGGGATCCACTACTACACGCCCGGCTATATCGCGCGAACCCATCTGATCGCCAGGGCTCTGCCGGAGGCGTTCCCGGAGGGTGAGGCGGCAAGCCCGAGCTGCGTCGTGCGGTAGCCGATGGCGCCGCGTGCCGGATCCCAGATGGCGGCGGAGATGGCCGAGCAGCCCGAGGTCATCGAGCGTCTCTTCGCGCGGCGGGAGCAGATCCTCGCCGAGCTGCGAGCGGGACTCCCCGCCGATCCGGCCGGTGTGGTGCTTGTTGCTCGCGGCTCCTCGGACAACGCGGCCGTGTACGGACGCTACCTCCTGGCGCTGGCGGCCCGGCGGCCGGTGGCGCTCGCGGCGCCGAGCTTGCACACCCTCTACCAGGGCCGGTTCGACCTGCGGGGGTACGTCGTCGTGGCCGCCAGCCAGTCGGGCGAGACACCGGAGATCGTCAGCACTTTCGAGAGCCTGATCGAGGCTGGGGGAGTCGGTGTCGCCGTCACCAACGACTCGTCGAGCCCCCTCGGTGACGCCGCCCGGCTCGTCGTGGAACTCGACGCCGGACCCGAGCTGGCGGTCCCCGCTACCAAGACCTTCACCGCTCAGCTGGCGGCGTTCGCGTTGATAGCCGAGGCCGCCGGAGAAGTGGCTCACCGGCCGGAGGAGCTCGGCGCGGTGGGCTCCGCGATGCGCGCCGTGCTCGATGATCCTGAACCTGCGCGGCTGGCCGCGGGGCGCTTGAGCGATGCCGCCGGGCTGATCGTCGCCGGCCGCGGGTTTCTCTATTCCGTGGCGCTCGAGTCCGCGCTGAAGCTTAAGGAGTCCGCGCTCGTTCTGGCCGAGGGCTACTCGGCCGCCGATCTGCGCCACGGACCGATCGCGGTGCTCGAGCGCGATTGGCCGGTGCTGACCCTTTCAACTCCCGGACGGGCGGCGGAGGACCTGCGAGCGCTGGTCGCCGAGCTGGGCGAGCGTGGCATCCATCCGCTGCGTTTGGACGTCGACCCGGAAGCGGACTTGACGATCCCCAGCTGCCCGGAGACGCTCGCGCCGTTCCCAGCCGCCGTGCGGGCGCAGCAGCTGGCGCTGGAGCTGGCACTCGCCCACGGCATCAATCCCGACCAGCCTGCCGGCTTGTCGAAGGTCACTCCCACGCACTGATGCAAGTGATCAACTCGGAGATCGCGAGTCAGCCGAGCTGCTGGCGCAGAGCCGCTGAGCTCGCTCCGGCCGCCGAGGATCGGCTCCCGCCGCGCGGGAGCCGCGTCGCCGCGGTCGGCTGCGGAACCTCGCTGTACGTCGCCCGGGCGTACGCCGTGGCCCGCGAGAAGCGAGGCGCGGGCGAGACCGACGCGTTTCCGGCCTCGGAGTTTCCGCTCACCCGTGGCTACGAGTGGGTCGTGGCGATCTCGCGCTCGGGCACGACCAGCGAGATCGTCGGCCTGCTGAGGAGCGACCCCGCCGCGAGCACGGCGCTCATCACGGCCAGAGCGGATGGACCGGCCGCCGACGCCGCGCACCGCGTGATCTCGCTTGAGTTCGCCGATGAGCAGTCGGTGGTCCAGACGCGTTTCGCCACCACCACGCTCGCGCTGCTGCGCGCGCAGCTGGGAGAAGATCTGGGCCCCGTCTGCGAGCAGGCCGAGGAGGCGCTGCGCGCGCCGCTTCCCGCGCCCCGGTTCGAGCACTTCGTGTTTCTCGGCCGGGGCTTCTCGGTCGGCATCGCCGAGGAGGCGGCGCTCAAGCTACGCGAGGCCAGTGGGGCCTGGAGCGAGGCCTATGCCGCGCTCGAGTACCGCCACGGCCCAATCAGCGTGGCCGGCGAGCAGAGCCTGGTCTGGATGCTGCCGCCGGTTGACTCGAGGCTCGCCGACGAGGTACGGGCGACCGGAGCGACGGTCGTGGCCGGCGTTCTCGATCCCCTGGCCGAGCTCGTGTGCATCCACCGCTTCGCGGTCGAGGTGGCGAGCGCTCGTGGGCTCGACCCCGAGCATCCGCGGGGCCTGAGCCGTGCGGTTGTGCTCGATGGTGCATGACGAGCTCGATGGTGGATGACGAGGTCGTCGTCGCCATCGACGTCGGCGGCACGACGATGCGCGGCGGTCTCGCCCGGCGCGACGCCAGCCTGCTGAACGTTGAGGAACGTCCCACCGAGGCAAAAAAGGGTC
Source organism: uncultured Actinomycetes bacterium (assembly GCA_963830405.1). Classification (GTDB taxonomy): domain Bacteria; phylum Actinomycetota; class Thermoleophilia; order Solirubrobacterales; family Solirubrobacteraceae; genus Palsa-465. The sequence goes on along the minus strand of CAWHMB010000002.1, from coordinate 102,198 downwards.
CCGGCGCGGTGCTCGAGTCGCTGCTCGGGCTGGCGGGCGACCTGGCGCACAAGGCCGCCCAGCTCGGGCTGAGCTGCCGGGGCGCCGGCGTCGCCGTACCGGGCATCGTCGATGAGCGGGCCGGGGTCGCGCTCAAGGCCGTAAACCTGGGCTGGAGCGAGGTGCCCGTCGCCCGGCTCGTGTCCGAGCGCATCTCACTGCCCGTGGCGCTCGCGCACGACGTGCGGGCCGCCGGACACGCCGAGCAGCTCCACGGGGCCGCCCGGGGACACGAGGATTGGGTGTTCATCGCGCTGGGAACGGGGGTCGCGGCCGCGGTGGTACTGGGAGGCGTTCTCTACGGCGGAGCCCATCGCCGGAGCGGCGAGATCGGTCATACGCAGGTCGACCGGCACGGGCCACCGTGCGCCTGCGGCGGACGAGGGCATCTGGAGGCCATCGCGTCGGCCGGCGCGCTGGCTCGGCTTCACGCCGAGCGCACCGGCAAGGCGATCTCGGCCGAGGAGATCTCACGGCGCGCGGCGGCGGGCGACGCCGTGGCGTCCGAGCTGTGGGGCAACGCGGTCGCCGCGCTCGCCCAGTCGATCGCCAGCTACGCCGCCGTGCTCGACCCGGAGCTCGTGGTCATCGGCGGTGGCCTGGCCAACGCCGGTGAACTGCTGCTCGCGCCGCTGCGCGATGAGCTCCAAGCGCAGCTGCCGTTCACCGAGGCCCCGCCGATCGTTCCCGGCCTGCTCGGAGCAGACGCCGGCGTAATCGGCGCCGCCGTCCACGCCTACGCCCAGGCGCCGTCGGAGGAGCCCTCGGTCCGGTCGGAGGAGCGCGCAGTCCGGTCGGAGAAGCAGGGGGAGGAGCGATGAGCGAGCCGCTGCTGCTCGAGCACGCCCGGGTGCTCACCCCCGCCGAAGAACTCGAGGGGTCGGTACTGGTACTAGACGGACGGATCGCCCAGGTCGGTGGGGAGCCTCCCGCCGGCGTTGAGCCGAGGCGACTCGACCTGGCCGGCAACTGGCTCATCCCCGGCTTCATCGACCTGCACGTGCACGGAGGTGGCGGCGCGCAGTTCACGAGCGCCAGCGTCGAGCAATGCCTCAAGGCGGCTCGCGTCCACGCCGAGCACGGAACCACATCGCTGCTGGCGACCACGGTGACAGCGGCGCCCGAGCAGCTGGCGCAGGCGGTGAGGGCGATCGCCCGAGCCGCGGAGGCCGACGACGGGAGCGGTGCGGCGTTGCTGGGGTGCCATCTCGAGGGTCCGTTCCTCAATCCGAAACGGTGTGGCGCGATGGACCCAGCGTGGATGCGCCGACCAGACCGGGACGAGCTCGGCGGCCTGATCGATGCCGGCGGGGGCTGCGTGAAGCTCGTCGCGGTGGCGCCGGAGCTTCCGGGCGCGCTCGAGCTCGTCGCCTTCGCCCGTGATCACGGAATCATCGCCGCTGTCGGACACAGCGACGCGACATACGAGGAGGCGAATGCGGCCTTCGACGCCGGGGCCCGCCACGCCATCCACCTGTTCAACGCGATGCGGCCTTTCCATCATCGCGAGCCAGGCATCGTCGGCGCCGCGCTGGAGCGGCGGGGGGTGTCGTGCGAGCTGATCGCCGACGGCCACCACGTGCACCCCAGCGCCCTGCGGCTGGCCTCCGCCATGAAGGGAACAGGCGGCGCGGCGCTGGTCACCGACGCCGTCGAGGCCGCGGGCATGCCCGACGGCTCATATCGACTGGGCGAAGCCGAGATCAGAGTCGCCGGTGGCCGAGCCGTCCTGGCGGACCGAGACTCGCTGGCCGGCAGCACGTTGACCATGGATGCAGCGGTGCGCGGCGCCGTGGAGCTGATCGGCGTGCCGCTGCCGGACGCGGTGACGATGGCCACGGCAACTCCGGCCAAGGTGATTGGACTCCAGGATCAGCTCGGTCGCATCGCGCCTGGATACCGTGCCGACATGACGGTGCTCGACGAGGGCCTAGGCGTCCGGGCGACGATCCGCCGCGGAGAATTCATTTACGGCTCGACAGCCCAGTGGTCCTCACGGCGGCCGGGTCCGATGCCGTAGTTGCTGCGCCTGCCGGCCACTCCGCGCCGTGCTCCCAGTAGCTGCGGATCTCCTCCAGCTGGCGCCCGCGGGTCTCAGGCGCGAACCGCAGCACGAACGCCACCGCCAGCACGCCGAAGCCAAGGAAGATCGCGAACACCCACTGGCCGCCCAGCGCCGTGAACGCCGAGAGGAAGAACTGGACGACGATGAAGTTGATCGCCAGGTTTGCCGCCAGCAACGCGGACGCACCCACCCCCCGGAGGCGAGAAGGAAGGCTCTCCGAGGAGTAGACCCACACCAGTACGCCGAGCCCGAAGTCGAAGCCCATCACGAACAGCAGGATCCCGAGGAAGGCCAGCCAAGCCACCTGGCCGGCGGCGAAGCTCACGATCAGGCACACGTCGGCCAGGAGCATGATCGTCAGCCCCACCATCAGCACGGGCCTCCGGCCGCGCCGGTCGATCAGGCCCAGGGCGACGATCGCCATCACCAGCCCCGCCAGCTGCACAATCCCGTTGCCCAGCAGCGGACCGGTCGTGCCCTTGAAGCCGACCTCTCCCAAAAACGTCGGGGCGTAGAAGACGACGGCGTTGATGCCCGTGATCTGCACGATCACCCCGAAGACCACCACCCACAGACCGGCCATCGTGAACGGGCGTGAGAACAGCTCGCCGAAGGTGCCGCGCTCCTCGTGCGCTAGGTCGTCCTCGATCGCCTGCAGCGCCGTTTCGGTGGACTGCGTCGGGTCGGCCTTCGCCAGCGTCCGCTCGGCGTCTTCACGACGTCCGCGCATCACGTACCAGCGGGGTGTATCCGGAAGCCGCCAGAGGACGATCAGCACCAGCGCCGCGAGCACCGAGGACGCGCCGAGCAGGATCCGCCACTGATGGCTGCCCGCGATCGCCACCCCGATGAAGTAGGCGATCGCGATCCCCAGAATGTTCGCCACCTGATAGGTGGCCACGAGTCCTCCCCGAATCTGCGCCGGCGCGGACTCGGCGATGAACAACGGCGCGGCCGCGATCGAAACCCCGATCGTCGTTCCGAGCAGCAGGCGGAAGATGATCAGCGACCACGTGGACCACGAGGCCGCGCTCAGAATCGCGAACACGATGAAGCCCGCGGCCACCGCGATCAGCGTCGGACGCCGGCCGAAGCGGTTTGCCAGGCGGCCACCGACAAACGCCCCGAAGAACTGACCGAGGACGACCGAGCTGGCGATCGCCTGCTTCTGGAACGTGGAGATGTGAAAGTGCTTGGGAAGAAACAGCAGCGCCCCCGCGATGGCGCCCAGGTCGTAGCCGTAGATGACGCCGATCGACGCTGCGGTCAGCGCGACCAGCACCCCGAAGCGACCGGTGCTGCGCAATACGGCGAGCATCGAGGGCGACTTGGTCCCTGTCTGCGTCGGCGCCGGACGCTCTACGACGTCATGGGCCATGTTGCAGCTGTTACCCAATCACCGGCGAGCCAAAGCAGGCCGGCCAGACGCCCACTCAGCCACCCGGACGGGAGTATGCTCTCCCCCACGAGAGTGGAGGTTTTGGCGGGCGCCGGGCTGAGCGGGCTCGGTGCGCGTTTCGGTTAAAGAGGAGGAGTGATTTGGCCACTTGGATCGGTGCTTCGACCGGTTGGTACATCGGTCTCGCGCTCGGCGTCGTGGTTGTGATCGTCGCCGCGGCGATCGTGATCACGATCGTGTTGCTGGCCTTGAGGATCGCGAAGCAGGCGCGTACCGCGGTCGATGGCGTCGAGCAGGTTCGCGAACAGACGACCGAGCTCGCCGGGATCGGTCGCATCAATGATTCCGGCGTCCGGATTTTGCGCTCGGCGCGCGCGCTTCGCAAGGTGGCGGTCGGAAAATGATCGCCTACGCACTCACCAATCACGGCGCCTGGGGGATTGCGCTGATCATCGGCGTGGTGGCCGCGCTGGCGGTGGCGGCGCTCCTGCTGGTGCTCGTCAGAACCACGGGTGAGATCAGGAGGTCGGTCAGCCGGCTGTTGGAGGGCGCCGGCAAGGTCGCCGCCAACACCGCCAACATTCCGCAGCTCGAAGCGACGGCGCCGGTGCTCGGAAAGTTCGTCGAGGAAGCCGCTGTCCAGGACGGCTACATGAACGCGCTCACCGACGGAGTCAGTGAACCATGAGCCAGACGACTCTGATCATTCTCAGCGTGGTGCTCGCGGTGGTGGTCGTCGCCGTGCTTGCCGCGGCACTCATCAAGGTTCGTCTTGACCTGGAGGCGATCTCCGCCGACCTCGCCACGCTCGGCTCCGCGCTGACCGGCGTGGAGGCCGAGCACCTGCAGGGGCTGGAGCCCGCGGTCAAGGCGATCAACGCCCAGTTCGACGTGATCCTGGGCGCGTTGCCCGGGATCGCCACCAAGGCCAGGATCGTCGCTGAGAGGAGGCCGGCATGACGCTCGAATGGATCGGCGACGCGGTACTGATCGTGGTGCTACTGCCGGTCGTGGTGTATCTCCTGCACGGTGTGCTGAGCGCCGCCAACAGCATCGTCCCCAGCGCCCGCCAGATCGCGAGCGCGGCGACCGCCGGATCGCAGGACCTGGACGCCGTGCCGCTCCTGCTTACGACGCAGGAGCAAGTGATCAAGACGATCGAGACAGCCGCCGATTACGGCGGATCGCTCGACGTGATCCTCGACGACGCCGACTAGGAGGGACGATGCCAGCAGCAGGTGTGGTCATGATCGTCGCGGTCGTGTTGATCGTGGCGGCGGTCGTCTTCTACCTGGTCTCGACCATCGTCGCGCTCCGGCGGATCACCACCAGCCTCGATGAGGCGATCACGGGAGTGGTTGGGATCATCGAGAAAACCGCGCCCGTCGCGGACGTGGTGGGCACGATCAACAAGAACCTCGACGCCGGCGTTGACCTGCTCGAGGGCCTGCTCGTAAAGAAGGCCGGCATGGAGGACGCGGTCGGGCTCGTCGACGGGCTGTATCCGGGCTCTGCCGCGGAGGGGTTCCGCAACTTCCCGGACTCCAGCTCGGTCAGGGCGCCCCGGATCTCCGAGGTCTACACCAAGGGGACGCTGACGCTCGCCAGGCTAGGCCGCGAGGCGCCGATCGCGGTCGCCAGCCCCCACGGACCGGCGCTACGCAATCCTGCCTATGGGAGCCGGTCGGCGCGGGCTCTGTATCCGGGTGGGCGCCCCGCCCAGCCCGAGCCCCTCCCCCGCTCGCCGGTGATCGGCACGAACGCACCGGTCCAGTACGAACCGCCACCGGAGCCCCCCGTCCGCGAGCGGACGGCGACCGCCACGGAAGCTCCCGAGCGGCCCGCGGACAGCGCCACGGCGCAGCGGCCCGCGGGCGGCGCTCCCGGGCAGCGGCCCGCGGACAGCGCCACGGCGCAGCGGCCCCCGGACAGCGCTCCCGGGCAGCGGCCCGCGGGCGGCGCTCCCGATACGGCATTCAACCGGGCAAAGAGCTGGTTGGACAAGCTGATCCAGCAACGGCGCAAGAGACCGGGGGCCTGATGAGCGTCCCACGCGGAGTGATTCCCGGAGAGAGGAGGCACGATGCAGACGCCGGCCCCGTTTGAATACGAGCGGGCGGGCAGCGTCGAGGAGGCGATCGCCGCGTTGCAGCGGCTCGGCTCGGACGCGCGTGTGATCGCCGGCGGCCACAGTCTGCTGCCGATGATGAAGCTCCGGCTCGCCAACCCCCAGCACCTGATCGACATCAACGACCTGGCCGAGCTGTCGTTCATCCGTGAGCAGGACGACGAGATCCGGATCGGCGCGCTCACCCGCCACGAGGAGCTGCTCGAGTCGGATCTGCTGGCCCGGTATTTCCCGGTCTTCCGCGACGCCGAGCGCGTGATCGCCGATCCCGTCGTTCGCAACCGGGGCACGATCGGCGGCTCGCTCTGCCAGGCGGACGCGGCCGAGGATCTCTCCGCGGTCTGCTCGGCGGTCAAGGCCAAGGTCACGATCCGCGGCGCCGACGGCGAGCGGGTGGTGGCGATGGAGGACTTCCATATCGGCCCCTACACGACCGCGGTCAAGGACGGAGAGCTGCTGACCGAGGTGCGCGTACCGCTGCGGTCCGGCGGGGGCAGCGCGCACGAGAAGGTTGAGCGTAGGGCCGGCGACTGGGCGATCGCGGCGGCATCAGCGGCGGTCTGGATCGACGGCGGAGAAATCGTTGAGGCCGGTATTGCCCTCAGCGCGGTCGGTCCGACGACCATCCACTTGACCCGCGCCGAGGAGCTGCTGCGCGGTGCCTCGCCGGGGGATGAGCTGTTCACGCAGGCCGGGGAGATCGCCTCGGAGGACTGCACGCCGTTCGCCGATGGGCGCGGGCCGGTCGACTACAAGCGCCATCTGGCGGGCGTGCTCACCAAACGAGCGCTGCGCCGGGCGGTGGCCCGAGCGCTTCAACGGGAGGTCTAAGTGGACCACTCATGCAACTGACGATCTCCATCAACGGCCAGCCGGTCTCCCGCGACGTCGAGCCGCGACAGCTGCTCGTTCACTACATCCGTGAGACGCCCGGGCTGACCGGGACGCATTGGGGCTGCGATACCTCGAACTGCGGCGCCTGCGTCGTGCTGATGGACGGCAAGCCGGTCAAGTCATGCACGATCCTCGCCGCGATGTGCGAAGGCCACGAAGTCCGCACGGTAGAGTCACTCGAACGTAATGGCCAGCTGGACCCCGTACAGCAGGGCTTCCACGAGTTGCACGCCCTGCACTGCGGGTTCTGCACCCCAGGGATGCTGATGACTGCGCGGGCGCTGCTGGACCACAACCCCAACCCCAGCGAGGAAGAGATCCGGGTGGCCATCTCCGGCGCGATCTGCCGCTGCACGGGCTACAAGAACATCGTCAGCGCCGTGCGCTGGGCGGCCGAGCACGAGGCCGCGACGAGACAGGAGGCATAAGTGCCGCAATTCAGAGAATCGAGGCACCAGCATGGCCGTGGTTGAGAACCTTCCGAGCGCAACCACCGAGCGTCCGATCGGATTCGGCCGGCTGAAGCGCAAGGAGGATGCGCGCTTCATCCGCGGCAAGGGCACCTACCTGGACGACATCCGCCTGCCAGGCATGGTCCACGGCGCGATTCTTCGCAGCCCCTACGCGCACGCCAAGATCGTCTCGATCGACACCTCCCGGGCGCTTGAGCATCCCAACGTCGCGGCAGTCATCACGGCCAAGGACCTCGAGACGCTCGGGCTGGCGTGGATGCCGACGATCTCCTACGACACTCAGGCCGTACTGGCGGGCGACAAGGTCCGGTTCCAGGGCCAGGAGGTGGCGTTCGTGATCGCCACCGACGAGTACTCGGCGCGCGACGCGCTGCAGCTGATAGACGTCGAGTACGAGCCGCTGCCGGCGATCGTCAACGCGCGCAAGGCGCTCGATCCCGATGCCCCGCTGATTCGCGACGACAAGGAAGGCCAGCAGGATAACCTCGCCAGCCCGCTGTGGGAGGCGGGCGACGAGCAGGCCACCGACCACGCGTTCGCCGAGGCCGACACGATCGTGGAGCGCGAGATCATCTACCCCCGCTGCCACCCAGCGCCGTTGGAGACGTGCGGGATGATCGCCGACTTCAACCCCGAGACCGGCCAGCTCGACATCTACAACGGCAACCAGGCGCCGAACGCTCACCGCACTGTGTACGCGCACGTGGCAGGGCTGGCCGAGCACATGATCCGCATTCGCTGCAACGACATCGGCGGCGGCTTCGGCAACAAGGTCCCGGTCTACCCGGGCTACGTCTGCGCGATCGCCGGCTCGATCGTGGCGGGTGTCCCGGTCAAGTGGATCGAGGACCGCTCCGAGAATCTGCTCTCGACCGGATTCGCGCGTGACTACGTGATGCACGCCGAGATGTGCGCCAAGGACGGCAAAATCACTGGCCTGCGGGTCGACGTGATCGCCGACCACGGGGCCTTTGACTCGACCGCCCAGCCGACGAAGTTCCCGGCCGGCTTCTTCCACATCTGCTGTGGGTCCTACGAACTCGAGGCTTCACACGTCAAGGTCAAGGCCGTCTACACCAACAAGGCGCCGGGTGGGGTCGCCTACCGCTGCTCGTTCCGCATCACCGAGGCCGTCTACCTGGTGGAGCGCATGGCCAGCGCGCTGGCGGAGGAGATGGACGTCGACCCGATCGAGCTGCGCATGCGTAGCTTCATCCGACCCGAGCAGTTCCCGTACGAGACGACCACCGGTTGGACGTATGACTCGGGCGATTACGCCAAGACGATGCGCGTGGCGATGGAGATCGCCGATTACGAGGGCCTGCGTCGCGAGCAGGCCGAGAAACTGGCCCGCGGGGAGCTGATGGGCATCGGTGTCTCGTTCTTCACCGAAGGCGTCGGCGCCGGCCCGCGCAAGCACATGGACATCCTGGGCCTGGCGATGAACGACGGCGCCGATCTGCGCGTGCACCCGTCCGGCAAGGCGATGATCTCGATCAGCGCCCAGACCCAGGGCCAGGGCCACGAGACGACGTTCGCCCAGATCGTCGCCCAGGAGCTCGGCATCCCGCCCGAGGACGTCCAGGTTCGCCACGGCGACACCGATCGGACTCCGTTCGGGCTCGGGACCTACGGCTCCCGCTCCACCCCCGTCTCAGGCGGGGCGGTGGCGGTCGTCTCCAGGAAGGTGCGCGACAAGGCACGGCTGATCGCCTCGACGATGCTCGAGACGCGGCCCGAGGACCTCGCCTGGGAGAAGGGCCGCTGGTACGTCAAGGGCGACCCCCAGAAGGGGGCCATGATCGGCGACATCGCGCGCTACGCCTACAGCGGCGAACCGATGCCCGAGGGCCTGGAAGGGGGTCTCGACGCCCAGGTCATCTACGACCCGCCGAATTTGACCTATCCCTATGGCGCCTACATCGCCGTGGTCGACATCGACCCGGAGACGGCGCACGTGACGGTCAGGCGCTTCATCGCGGTCGACGACTGCGGTGTGCGGATCAACCCGATGATCGTCGACGGGCAGATCCACGGCGGCCTCGCGGAGGGGATTGGGATCGCCCTGATGGAGCTGATCAGCTTCGACGAGGAGGGCAACTGCCTGAACTCGTCGTTCATGGACTACCTGATCCCGACGGCGCTCGAGTGCCCCGACTTCGAGCTCGGCGAGACGGTCACCCCCTGCCCCCATCATCCGCTGGGCGCCAAGGGCGTCGGCGAGTCGCCGAACGTGGGCTCTCCTCCGGCGATCGTCAACGCCGTGATCGACGCCCTGCGCCAGTCGCACGGGGTGACCCACATCGACATGCCGTGCACGCCGGCGCGTGTATGGGCGGCGATGCAGGGGCGCCCGCAGCCTCCGCAATGACGGTCGAAACGGGCGGCGCCTCGGGCGAGATCCGCCACCTGGTGCCGGACGTCGAGACGCTAGCCCAGCGACTGGCGTCGGTCGATTACCTCGTCGACGAGGGCCTGGCGACGTCGATCTTCTTGTCCCTGCGATTGCCCCAGCCGCTGCTGTTAGAGGGCGAGGCGGGCGTCGGCAAGACCGAGGCCGGCAAGGCGCTGGCGGCGGTGCTCCACACGCCGCTGGTCCGGCTTCAGTGCTACGAGGGGATCGACGCCGCCGAGGCGTTATACGAATGGAACTACCCCCGCCAGCTGCTGTCGATCCGGTTGGCCGAGGCGCAGGGCTCAGAGCTGCGGGAATCGGATCTGTTCGGGGCCGATTACCTCGTGCGCCGACCGCTCCTACAAGCATTGGAGCACCCCGGCCCGCGGCCGGCGGTGCTGCTGATAGACGAAATCGATCGAGCGGACGACGACTTCGAGGCGTTCCTGCTGGAGCTGCTGGGCGACGCCGCGGTCACGATTCCGGAGCTCGGGACGATCCGTGCCACGCATCCGCCGATCATCGTGCTGACCTCGAACCGCACGCGTGATCTGCACGATGCGGTAAAGCGTCGCTGCCTGTACCGCTGGATCGACTACCCTGCCCCCTCCCGCGAGGTGGAGATCGTGCGCCGCCGCGTGCGTGGCGCCGCCGACAGCCTGGCCGTGCAGGTGGCGGACGCCGTGGCGCGGATGCGCCAGAGCGACGTGCAGAAGCCGCCCGGGATCGCCGAGGCGATCGACTGGCTCGCCGCGCTGAGCGAGCTCGGCGTCGAGGTGCTGGACGCGCCTGCGATCGATCGCACGCTCGGCTCTGTGCTCAAGTACCGCGAGGATCAGGAAGTCGTCCGCGCCGACGGCCTGGAGGCGCTGGTTGGCGGGCACTGAGGGTTCCCCCTTCAGGGTCGAGACGATCGAGCTCGACCTACCCGCACTGGCCGGGGCGTTCAGCCACCGGCTGCGGTTGGCGGGGCTGCCCACCAGCGCCGACCTCGCCAGTCGTTTTGCCAAGGCGCTGGCGCTCGCCCGTCCGGTCTCGCGCCAGCGGTTGTATTGGACGGCACGCGCGGTGTTCGTCTCCGACCGCTCCCATGTGAAGGCCTTCGACTCGGTCTTCAAGTCGGTGTTCGGCGGCACGCCCGCACCTGCCGGCCCGGCCCCCGAGAACGCCGCGACGGAGCCCGCGCCGGATGACGTGCGGCCTGCCTCCGATGCGGCGCTCGATCCCTCCTCACCCTCCTCGGCCTCGATCGCCTCTTCGCCGGCCGGCCAGGGGGACAGCTCTTCGCCGGACGCCGACTCGCGTGACATCGCCGTCCCGCTCGCGCCGAGCGAAGAGGAGGTTCTGTGCCAGAAGGGCTTCGACGCCCTCTCGCCACACGAGCTGGCCCAGCTCTATGAGCTCATGGCGCGCATGAAGATCGCCACCCCGCTCCGGCGAACCCGGCGTGCCGAGCGCTACCGCCACGGCGAGCGGATCGACGTGCGTCGCACGCTTCGGGGCAGCCTGCGCACCGCCGGCGATCCGGTCCGCCTGAGGCGCCGGCGGCGGAGAATCGTTCCGCGGCGGATCGTGCTCCTGTGCGACATCTCGGGGTCGATGGAGCCATACGCGCGCGCGTACCTCCAGTTCCTTGCGTGCGCCGCCGGCGGCGCACGCAAGGCCGAGGCGTTCGTGTTCGCCACCCGGCTGACCCGCGTGACCCGCGCGCTCGAATCCCGCAGTCCCGAGCGTGCGATCCAGAACGCGGCCGCCGCGGCGCCCGACTGGTCCAGCGGCACGCGGATCGGCGATGCGCTCAAAGCCTTCAACGACCGCCACGGTCGGCGGGGGATGGCGCGCGGTGCGGTGATCGTGATCCTCTCCGACGGATGGGAGCGCGGCGATCCGAGCGTCGTCGGCCGGGAGATGGAGCGGCTGCGGCGGCTCGCCAACCGGGTCGTGTGGGTCAATCCCCGGGCCTCGGCGGAGGGGTTCGCTCCGCGCGCGGGCGGGATGTCGGCGGCGCTGCCGCACTGCGATGCGCTGGTCAGTGGACACAGCCTCGAGGCGCTGGGCGAGGTGGTGGACGCCATCGCCGGCGCCGGATCGGCACCGGAGGAGACGCCTCCCGAGCCCGAGAAGGTCGAAGCGGAGCCGTGGGGCAGCGCCACACCAGTGGCGGGCAGCTCGGTGGCGATGCCCAGCGGCTACGGGCCCAAGCGGGGACACACGACGCCGGGGTGGAATGAATGAGCGCCGCAACCGGCAAGACCTGCATATACCCGGGCTGCGGGCGCCCGGCCGCGCCGCCGCACCCGCTCGGCGGACCGCAGCCCAGCTTCTGCGAGTTGGAGGAGCACAACGCCCTGACCGCCCACCAGGAGCGCCAGCGCCTGGCGCGCGAGGGCGATTCGGGCGCCGCGCACCAGGGCCAGCTTTCCTCGCGCCAGACCGATCAGCACGACGACAACCAGGAGGTTCAGCGTGGCCAATGAGGCTTACCGAGCAGTGTTCCTGCGCGTTCACCCCACGGGCAAGATGGTGCTCAGCCTGACCACGGAGCCCGACGGCAAAGAACGGCAATACGCGCAGCTGGTGGCCGAAGAGCTCGGCATCCCCGACCTCGACGTCAAGGTCGTCCCCGCCGACCGCGACCGATTCGGGGAGGGGCACGGCTTCAACACCGCCCCCTCGGACGGGACGCCGGCCGCCATCAAGATCGCCACGGAGAGGATCCGCGCCAAGGCTCAGTTGCTGGCCGGCGTAGCGCTCGACGCGCCGCCGGACACACTCGAGTGGGAAAACGGCGCGTTTGTGACCGATGGCGATCCCGCGCGGTTGAAGACGATCGCCGACCTCGCGCTGTACGCGCACGGCACGGGAGCGCTGCCGCCCGGGGTGGAGGGCGGGCTCGATGCCCAGACGGTGTACAGCGACTAGCTGACTAGGTTCGCGTCGATCGTGACTACCACCTCGTCGACGACCTTGAGCGTTCCGAATAGGCCGGAGTAAGGCTTGATCCCCCAGGCGCTCTGCTTCACGGTCGCGCGCCCGGTGAGCTTTCCGTCCTGCCCCAGGCTCAGCTGGAGCTCCACTTCTCTGCGCTCGCCCACCAGCTCGAGCTCGCCGCGCACGCGCAGCTGCTCGCCACCGGGATCGGCGTCCACGGCAGTCGAGTGGAACTCGATCGAGCTTCGCTTCAGGATCTCCTGGTCGACCGTCTCGTTGATGCTGGCTTTCTCCTCGTCGCCGAGCGACTGGATGCCGCCGCGCCCTACGCGCACCCGAAGCGAGCCACCGTCGGCCTCCAGCGCCACCGACGACTGGCTCGGATCCTCAGCGATCTCGAGCGTGCCGGTCCACGACGTCACCTCGATCTCCAGATCGTGCCCGGCCTTCGCCGCTGCGCCGGTGCGGCGTGTGTGCACCAGGAGCTCGGCGTCCTGCGGTCCGAGCGCGTGCCTTCCGGGAGCGAATGCCATAAGCGATCGTCGAGACCCTACCCTTAAGGAGACGCATGGTTGAGCTTGACCACCCGTTCACGATGTCCAAGCCGATCGAGGAGAACTGGCGCGCGATCCTCGATCTGGAGCGCCTGATCCCGTGTGTCGAAGGGGGAAGCGTGACGGAGAAAACGGGTCCGGAGAGCGTCAAAGCGCAGATCAAGGTCAAGATGGGCGCGATGTCGATGAACTTCACGGGAACCGTGACGGTCACCGAGCAGGACGAGGCCAACCACCGCGCGGTAATGGAGGTCAAGTCTCGAGAGGCCGGCGGCCAGGGGAACGCCAATGCGAAGGTCGAGTTCAAGCTCGCGGACGGCGGCGGGACGCTGCACACCGCGGCGCAGATCACCGGCAAGGCGGCGTCCATGGGCGAGGGCGTGGTGGTCAGCGTGCTCGACGCGCTGATCAAGGACTTCACCGGCAAGCTGGCGAGCCTCTGAGGTATCGGATGTCGCAGCGAACGATGCGAGAGCTCCGCCAGGGCGAGATGCCATTTGACGGCGGCACCGCCGTCCAGGAACAGCCGGACCGCCCGGTGTTCCGCGGCAACGGAACCGATGACTATGTGTGCGTGTCGTGCGGCACTGTGCTCGCGGCCGGGATGGCGCCCGAGTACATGACAAAGAAGGTCCGCATCCGTTGCGCGCGCTGCCGGACGGTCAACGTTTCCGCCGAAGTGCCGGTCACCCCCGCGAGGAGGTCCCAATGATCTCCGGTGAATTGGCCGATCGGGTGCAAGAGCTGGTGGAGGCGCGCGTTCCGCTCGTCGTGGCCACTGTGATCCGCGCCCGGCGACCGACCAGCGTGCGTCCCGGTTACTCCGCCGTCGTCCTCGCCGACGGCACGATCGACGGTTTCGTCGGCGGCGCGTGTGCCGAATCGTCGGTGCGCCTGCATTCGCTTCGGGCGCTCGAGACCGGCGAGCCCTTGCTGCTGAGGATCATCCCCGGCGACGAGTCAGCTTCGGCCTTGTCTGGCTCTCCAGGATCCTCGCCCGAGCCTGACGACTCGATCGGGGGCGCGATCGTGGAGCGCAACCCCTGCTTGAGCGGCGGCTCGCTGGAGATCTTTCTCGAGCCCCGACTGCCGGCGCCGCGCCTCGTGATCATCGGCTCCATGCCGATCGCCGATGCCCTGGCGAGCGTCGCCGCGGCCGCCGGGTACGACGTGGTTCGGGCCGGTGACGAGCAAGTGCATCCAGCCGCGAGCGATGCGGCCGTGGTCGTCGCGTCCCATGGGGGCGAGGAAGAGCGTGTCCTCGCCGACGCGCTGATGGCCGGCGTCCCGTATGTCGCGCTCGTGGCGAGCGCCAAGCGCGGGGAGGCTGTCCGAGCGGCGCTCGACGTAGCGGATGAGCTCCGTGCACAGCTGCACACGCCGGCCGGCCTGGCGATCGGGGCCAGAACCCCGGTTGAGACCGCGGTCTCGATCCTCGCTGAACTGATCTCAGAGCACCATGCGCACCCGGTCCCGCCGCCGGTTGGCTCGGCGGTCGACCCGGTCCGGGTCGCCTCGGCCGTCGACCCGGTCTGCGGCATGCGGGTGGCGGCCGTTGACGCCACGCCGCAGCTCGAAGTGGCGGGCGAGCGCGTGTTCTTCTGCAGCACCGGCTGCCGCGACACGTACTCCACACAGCGTGCGACGCGCTGAGGAGTTCATCACCGGCCTGGTGCTGGCGGCGGGCAGTTCCTCGCGACTCGGCCGGCCGAAGCAGCTGCTCGCCTACGGCTCGGGCAGGCTTCTGGACCACGTGCTCCAGACTGCCCGCGCCTGCCATTTCGACCAGTTGCTGTGCGTGATCGGCGGCGGCGCCGACGACGTTCGCAACTCGATCGATTTCACCGGCGCCGAGGTGATTGAGAACGTGCATTACGGCGCCGGCTGCTCGTCCTCGATTGCGGCGGCGCTCAACGCCGTCGACCCTCACTGCGAGTTGCTGGTACTGATGCTCGGCGATCAGCCTGGAGTGAGTGCTTCGACGGTGGAGGCCCTTCTCGCCGGCCGGGGCGACGCGCTCCTTGCCGCGTGCGCATATTTGGATGGCCGCGGCCATCCGCTGGCGTTCGGGCGTGAGACGTTTAATGAGCTTGCCGAGCTGCATGGCGACAAGGCCGTCTGGAAGCTCCTCGACCGTCACGCCGCGGAGGTCGTCGACGTTCCCGTCGACCGGCCCATCCCTCGGGATGTCGACACCTGGGAGGACTACGAGGCGGCGCTAGCCGAGCTCGAGGCTGTCAGCGCCGGCTAGTTGGCTGAGTCGAGGTCAGCCTGGCGGGGGCCGGCCGCGGCGTCCTTGAGGTCCGGTTCGGTCCCGGCCGGGGCATCGGAGCCTCCGGTTGCGTCCGGCCCTCCCTGCGACGTCGCGTCCGCGCTATCGCCGCCGCTCGGATCGATTCCGCTCTCGGTGGCCGGCTCGTCGGATTGCGCCGGCTGGCCCTGTACTGGGCTGCCCAGCTCGGGATCATCCGCCTGTAGTTCCTCCGGCGCGTCCGAGCCGCCGAGCTCCGCCGGAACCACGCCTTGGTCGGCTTTGGCCGCCCACGACCCCTTCTCCTGACCCTCCTGCTCTCCGGGCGGCGCACCTCCGCGCAGCTCGGTCGGCTTGGGATCGGCCTGCTGGTCGTCTGCTTGGCTCATCGGTCCGTTATACCTGACTGACGGGGCGGTTGTCGGGCGTTCGCCGGCGTTCGCAGCTCGGCAAGCCCGTCGGTAATGCGCTTTACCGGCTGGTAATCGAGTTCTTGACGGGCCTTGTCGATGCGGATCGTGCACTCCTGCGAGGCCACCCAGTAGGCAAAACGCGTCAACGGCGGACGGCCTGGGAGCGGCAGCGCTCGCCATGCGGCTTCGCCGGTCACTGCCAGCTTGTGGCCACCGCGGAGGGCAGATTGCGGCTTCGGTGCCGACGTGCACAAAGCGCCGTACGCCCGCTGACCGGCAGGCATGCAGTGCGTTGCCGGTGCCCTCGACGTTGCCGCGCTCGAACTCCTTGCGTTGCCCCAGTCGCCGAGCGTGGCGGCAGCGTGAAACGCCAGCTCACAGCACTGGCTCGCGGACAGCATCGCAGATCGTGCTCACTGATCGCAGAGCGTATGGGTCGCGACGTCGTACACGTCCGCGGCGGTCGCCGCCATCACCCGCGCGGCCATTTCGGCCTTCATCGCGGTCAGCCGCTGTTCGTCCTGGGCTGTGCGGTCTTCTCGCCTCGTCAGGTCGATGAACTCCTCGCTCACAAATCCCTCCCTGAGCGTCAGCGTCACCTCGCGGCCGCGATATCGCAGGCGGAAGACAAAGCGCTCACGCGCCCGTCCTTGCGCAGAGTCGCTGAGCGACGGGTCGAGGATCAACCGCCCGTCGGTCACGGCGCGAACGACGAGCTCGAACGCGTCCCGCGCGCCTGGCCCACCGAATGCTGTCTCGATGACGATCTCGCGACGCTCGACGGGACCATTGCTCTCCAGCAACGGCAGCGAGCGCTGAAGCACCTTGTATGCGTGGGCCACGCCGCCCGGCGAGCCCCCGCCGTGATAGTTGAGCATGTCCTCAAAGGAGAACGCGACCTCGCGGCCGTGGTCGAGGACGACGATTGAATCGGATGCCACGCAACCGAGGCTACTGGCGGCGAGGCCGCCCGTTCAGCTCCGGTCGCCGGCGCGGCGCGGCGCGGCGCGGCGATCAGCCCACCAGTTCGAAAGTCACTCTTCGCCGCGTCCCGGTGAGGCCCGCGGCGGAGGGGGTGGCGGTCAGCTCGTAGGTGCCCGCGCGGAGCCTGTGGCCGCCGAACCTGCCGGTGAACGTATACGAGTTCGCGCCCCGCTTGCCCGAGAGCCTGATGCTCCCGCGTAGCGCGAGCAAGCGCGTGCAGCGGGCGTGCTCGTGATTCTTCCTCGTTTGCTTGATGCAGTGGTGCTTCACCTTACGGCCGGAGTCTTGGCGCGTCAGCGTCAGCGTGACGATCGCCGCCTCGCTGAGCGTGTAAGTGACTCTCAGCTCGACGGGGCGCCGGCAGTACTTGTGGCCCTTGTTCCGCTCGGTGGGCTTGACGCAACGGCGGCCCACCTTTCGCCCCGCGATCGAGAGCCGGTGCGAGGAGACACGCAGCGGCGACAGCGCCGGAGTCGCTGAGGAGGCCAGTACCGAGCCCAGGGTCGCGGTCGTCGAACCCGCGGCCGGCGGGGGCAGGGCAATCGTGTATGCGGTCACCTGGTCGCCGCTACCGACGAACAGCCGTCCGCCGCCGGCGCTCGGGCTGGCGAAATGGTTGACCTGGGAGCCGTTCTCGGGGATCGAGAAGGAGCTTATGGTCGCGCCCGAGGTCGGATCCAGTCCGTACAACGTCCCGGGCGAGTGGTTCGTCACCCACACCAGTCCGCCGGCGATCATCGGTGGCCCGGTTGCTGGCGCGGGCGCCGAGAAGCCGGCCCTGGGCGCAAGCGACGGTGGGGATCCCGTGCCGAGCAATAGCGCTTTCAGACCGCCGTTACAGGCGGCATAGAGGGTCGAATTGGTGGGGTCATACACCGACCCGCCGAAACTGCCGCCTGGACAGAACCCGGACGCCTCGGCGACGGGAGAGCTGACGCTGCCAAGCGCGGCGCCGTTCAGCAGGTAGCCGTTGTCGTCCTTGCCGGACTGAAACAGGAAGCCTCCAGGCAGCAGCGTCGGCGCGCTCGAGCCCAGATCGGCGTCAGAGGAGTCGAGCGACTGCCAGTTGGTTGGCGTCCACCAGTCGAGCACGGAGGCCGAGGCGTTCAGCTTCACCACGGAGTCGCCGTACTGCGGGTCGGAGGTCGAGTCGCCATGGCCATTGCCGGTTGCCAAATAGACGTTGCCGCCGGCGTCGACTGGAGGAGCGTTGCCGCCGTCCCAGATCGCGCCTTCGGTGTGGCCGGCATCGGCCTGAAAGGAGCTGAGGCTCCCCGAGCCGTCCGTGGCGGCCGACACGAGCCAGCCCCAGTAGGTGCTGCAGTCGCCGTCGTTACCGCCATAACCGATCAGGATGCGACCGCCGTCGAGCGCGAGCCCGGGGCGCTGCAGCTGGTTCACGGCGCTGCCGCCGCTCGGATACGGCGGATCGACCACCGTCGGGAAGCCTGCAATCGGCTGTCCCGAGCTGAGGTCGAGCGCGAACAGCTCGTGATGCACGGTGTTCGCGGCCGAGACGGCGCCGACGGCATAGATGCGATTTGTGGTCGGGTCGATGACCGGCGTGCTCGTGATCCCGATCGAGGGCGCGATGTCGCCACACGGCGCCGCCGAGGAGGGCTCAGGCGTCGCGAGGTGGTTCGCCCACACGACCGCTCCCGTCGCGGCGTCGAGCTCGTAGATCGTGTCGTTTTCGGTCGCCACATAGACGAACGAGCCGTAAACGAGTGGCTGTCCATACACCTCCCCATCGAGCTGGGGCGTCTGCCATGTCTGCGATGGCGTCACGGGGCTCGTGCTATCCGGGTCGATGCCGCTGCGCGCCGCGTCGTGGCGGTACGTCGTCCACGCCGGGGCGGCGACCGCGTCCGCCCCAAGCGCCGCCTGAACCGTCAGCGCCAGGACAGTGACCAACGCCAGAAGCAATCGCCTACGCATGAGCGCCAGCACACTGCCCCATCGGCCCGGCGGCATCCGCCGGCTGGCGAAATGGCACTGTCAGTCGGCCGTATAGCGATGCACTTTCACGGCGCCAGACCACCCAACCCCTTGCGAGCGGCCGACGCGTCGCACCGCAAAGCTCAGCCCCACCACCGGGTCAAGCCAGTCGGCCACCGCGACCGAATCGATCACCGCCCGGCGCGCGCCCGAACCCCTAGCGCGTGCAGACCGAGGCGCATCGTCTGGATGCTGGCACAGCCGTCTCGCCGCAGGCGTACATGGGCTCAGTAGTAGTCCTCGACCTCCATCGACCAGCTGGCGTTATCGGAACCGGCCGTGATCCTGATCTCGTAGAGACCCGGACCGGACCTCACGACATCGGTCTGGTTATCGCCATTGTTCAGACCGAAATCAGCCGGCTTTGAGCCATCGCTCAGTCGGACGATCTGCGCGCTTGGCCCATCGCAGAAGAAAATGAACGTGCACGTCCCCACGTACGCCATGCGGTACACGACCCGCCACTGAGTCCCGCGAATACGAAACGGGACCGACTGGCCGCTGTTGGTTCCGACGAGCGAGGTCAGCGGGCGCCAAGTCGGCGTCTCGGCAACCGACAGCGCGACGCTGGCCCGCGACGGGACGTACCTGCCCGCGGCGGGCGCCTGGCCAGTGACGATGCCCGGCTGCATTCCCGGAGCGGGCACCGCCGTTAGCGATGCGCTCAGCCCAAGTGATCTGAGGATCGCCGTCGCGGAGGCCGAGTCCTGGCCGACCAGTCGCGGCAGCTCAACCGGTGGGAGGCCGTTGCTCAACGTGACCCGTACGGCCGAGCCGTCGTTGATGCGGACCCCGGACTGCGGGGTTTGTCCGATGGCCGTGCCCGCCTGGGCCGAGTCATAGCGGCTGGTGAACAGCGGCCGCAGGCCCAGATGCCGCGTCTTGGCGGTGATCGCTGCCCTGGTCAGACCGCGTAGCTGCGGTACCCGAACCCGCGCGGGCGATGCCAGGAGGATGGCCCCCAGGGCCAGCCCCGCAAGAACCGCGAACGCCGCAGTGAACGAAGCGATGCTTCGTCTGCGCTCGGCCGGATCGAATGTGCGACGAGGCGTCATCCGAGGCGCCCGCCGAGTGGGGTCGACGTGATTCGGGGCCTCGGCGGGGGCCGGCCCGGAGGCGTCTCTGGCCGCTCCCCATGTCCCAAATCTGATCGTTGGCAGCGTCCGTTGCCGTCCCTCCGTGGATTTACGAGCATGCTCGAGCGACGCGGCCATCGCATGACCGTCCTGATAACGGTCAGCCGGGTCCTTGGCCAGAGCACGCCTGACGACGCGTGCGAGCTCGTCAGGAGTGCCATGCGGCAACGCCGCTGGGACTTCGTGCAGATGACTGAGCGCGAGGTCGACCGCAGACGTTCCCGCGAACGGCGGGGCTCCCGCCAGCATCTCGTATAGGACGACCCCGACGCTGTAGGTATCCGACGCCGGAGTCGTCGGCAGCCCCCGGGCGTGCTCCGGCGCCATGTACCTCGGCGTGCCGGCGATCATCGCGCTGGATGAACCGTCGGTGCTTTCCTCGGCCAACCGGGCGACGCCAAAGTCGCCCAGCTTCACCTGGCCGCCGGTGGACAAAAGGACATTCGCGGGCTTGATGTCACGGTGTACTACACGCTGCACGTGCGCTTGCCCCAGCCCTCGGCAGAGCTGTTCCGCGACGTCACAGGCATCCCACGGAGTCAACGGCCCGCGGCGCAACCGGCTGGCGAGACTCTCGCCCTCGACGAACTCCGCGACGTAATAGAGACCTTCCCGCGCTTGCCCCACATCGAAGATCTGAACGATGCGAGGATCGCTCATCCGGGCCAACAGCCGGGCCTCGCGCTCAAAGGCGTTGGCCCAGCTGGGATCGTACGCCGCCCACCATGGCTTGATCAGCTTGACGGCGACCGTACGGTCAAGCCGGCGATCCAACCCCTGGTAGACACGCCCGAACGTTCCCTCCCCGACGATGGCTTGCAGCTCGTATCGTCCGTCCAGGAGAGAGCCGGACAGATCGGGCGCCGCAGGCGCGGCAGGTACGGGTGTCCTCACGGGAGTGTTCAGCGCCGGGACGCGCGAGCATGCCGCGCGGGTCGAACATCCAATATCGCGGCCCGACTCTACTGCTCGGCGCGCGGGAGAGCCTGACCCGAGCCGTCCGCTTCGTTCTGGGCCTGCTCCAGGGGAACGAAGAAGATGTTCTCGCAGATCGCGTTGGTTGCCTCTGGATCAGTGTGTTGGGCCATAGGAACAAGAGCCGCCAGCCCAGTGTTTTCTCCCCCCAACCCGGCCTCACTCGCTGGCCTCAAAAGTGAACCCCTCTGGGTGCCGGACCGATCGCTTCCACCACGCTGCGGCCTCGGCCGGCGTCATCGCGGAGAAGTCGGGGGGGTTCCAGATGAAGGCGTCCTCAAACTGGCGCCCAAGGGCGAGGATCTCGCGGGCGGCCGCGGTCTCGGTGTCGCTCCATGCGACGAGCGCGACGTCGACGTCGTCATGCGTCTCGAGCGCGGCGCGGAGGCGAATGGCGTTGTTGGCGGCCTTGAAGATGCCGCTGCCGGTGAACGGGGTCGCGACCCCGGCGGCGTCGCCGGTCAGGCAGATCCGCCCGCTGCAGTAGGCGGGCACTGCCACCGAGTAGACGGCCTGGACGAACGTTCGCGGACTCGCCCTGACGATGTCGGCGTAGAGCGGAGGCAGGGTCTCCCCAGCGAGCGCCTGGAGGCGACGCTCCTCGTCGCTGCGCATCTCGCCGGGGGGAATCGTGCCGCCGTAGCGGCGGCCGTCTCTACCGACGAGGAAGTCGCCGAGCTGCTCCTCCGGCACCGGTACGTACAAACCCCAGTTGATCAGCCGCTCGCCGATCGCCGCCGAGCCGTCGCGGCCCGGGATCGGGTAGATGAATGACCCCGGAAAACTCGTCGTGCCGAAGCGGGCGAACGTCGAGGCGACGTCAGTGGCGCCCGCCACCTCTCGCTCATCGACCACCCCACGCCAGCATACGTATCCGCGGTAGCTGAGCTCGGTGTCCGGAAACAGCTCCTGCCGGCCCCGCGAGAGGTAGCCGTCCGCGTAGATGACGAGGTCGAAGGCCTGTTCACTGCCATCGCCCAGGCGGGCCACCGCCGCGCGCTCGCCCACAGGAGTCACCTTCTCGACACGCTCTCCCGCCCGATACGAGCCGTCGGGCACGCGGGCACGAAGGCCGCGATGAAGATCGCTCCAATGGAACGCAACGAAGATCAGCGGACGTCTCAGCGGCGCGCAGCCGAGGCGCGCGCCGCCGGGATCGGGGCTGACGAACGCCATCTCGGTAAGGCTCAGGTGCGGGATGTCCTCGTCGATCAGGCGGCGCTCCACCAGCGTCTCGAACATCGGCGTCGGAGTCCCAAGGCCGGCGCCGAGGAGTCCGTGAAGCTCTGCCTCAGAGCGCTCGAACACGGTGACGCGATGGCCCCCGTTGATCAGCTCGAGCGCGGCGAAGCAGCCGGCAATCGACCCGCCAACGATCCCGACCTCAAGCATCCGCGTGTGCACTATGGCCCCCATCCGATTGGCGCTGCCCCTCGATTGGTAGCTTCAGCGGCAGGGGTTGCGCAGTTACACGTTTGGCTGCGCACGCACCTGGCCCGTCGGAAACGATCTCCATCGGTTAGGGGCGTCGTTGACTCATACATCGCCTGGACCTGGTCGGCCCGGAGGTAACCGCGGCGGCCGCAAAACCGAACGGCTCCACCCCAAAGTTTTGGGTGAGTGTCGTAGACCGATAGAGGAGGTTCACCATGACGGGCGACGAGCTGATGGAGGAAGCATGCCGACTGGCGAAGGAGTCAGTCGACCACAACTGGGGAGGGCCGTTCGGCGCCGTCATCGCCCGCGACGGTGAGATAGTTGCCCGGGGCCAGAACCGGGTCCTCCTGACCGGCGACATCACCGCCCACGCCGAGATAGAGACGATCCGCAAGGCGGTCGCGGCGCTCAATCCGCAGGCGCCGAGCATCGCCCTGGAGCATCAGAACGAGTCGACGCTCGAGCTAGTGCCCCGGCCCCAGGGCTCACCCGATCCGGTTCCCGAGCGGGCGAAGATGCTGCAAGGGCACGAGATCTACATCAGCGGCGCGCCGTGTCCGATGTGCATGAGCGCGATCTATTGGGCCCGGATCGACGCGGTCTACTTCGCCAACGATCTCAAAGAAACGAGCAAGATCGGGTTCGACGACGCTTTCCAGTACGAGGACTTCGGCAAGCCCTACGAGGAGCGACGGATCACGATCAACCAGTTCCGACCGGATCTCGGGGTTGCGGCCAACCGAGCCTGGGCCCAGAAGCCCGACAAGCACCCCTACTGAGGCCATGTCACACGGCGTCGCCGACCTCGAGTCGGATGCGGCTACGCTCGCGCCTGCCACGGTCGTAGTCTCACAGCGGGTCAAGTCCGGGCGGACGGCGGACTTCCGGCAATGGCAGGACGGCATCAACCGCGCGGTCGCGTCGTTCCCCGGATTCCTCGGCACCGAGGTCGTAGGCCCGGGGGATGACAGCGGCGAGTGGACGGTGATCTACCGCTTCGACTCCAAGCCTCATCTCGAGGCGTGGCTCGGCAGCTCCCAGCGCAATGCGATCCTTGAGCGCGGAGCCGGCCTTTTCGATGGGTCGGCATCGGAGCAGGTCGTCATCGGCGCTCTCGAGGAGGGGCTGGTTACGGTGGTCGTCTCGCACCCGGTCGACCCCGCGCGCGAGCATGAGTTCCTCGCCTGGCAGCTGCGCGTGACCGATGCCGAGCGCAGCTTTCCAGGCTTTCGCGGCTCGGAGCTGTTTCCCCCGGTGCCCGGAGTTCAGGACGAGTGGACGGCCATGTTCCGCTATGACACCGAGGAGCACCTCAACGACTGGCTGCGGTCTTCGCAGCGCAAGGCACTACTCGACGAAGGCAAGCACTTCCAGGATTTCGAGCTGCACCGAATCCCAAGCGCGTTCGGCAGCTGGTTCGCTTTCGCCGGCGACGCGGATGCCGACGCGCCGGCGCAGTGGAAGACGGCGCTATCGGTGCTTGTGGGGCTCTATCCAACCGTTGTCCTGCTCACCCTGGGGATCAGCGAGCTGTGGAAGCACGGCAAGCTATGGCAAACGCTCCTCGTGGGGAACATCCTGTCGGTGAGCCTGCTGACGTGGGTTGTGATGCCAATCGTCACCCGTGCGCTGCGCTTCTGGCTCGCGCCCGACCCTGGCCGCAGGAGCCGCCGCCTCGATGCCATCGGCGCCCTCGTGTCGATCGCCTTTCTCACCCTGGCGGCGCTCACCTTCTGGCTCGTGACGACTCAGATCTGGACGTTGCCCTAGAAACCGTCGGTGTAGCCGTAGAACACACCGTCACGGTCGTAGCGCTTCCTCAGCTCCTCCAGCTTCCTCCAGTTGCCGACGGAGTACGCGCCCTGCGCGAACGCCGGATTGCGTACCGTGTCCGACTCGCCTATGTAGTGCCCGACGCTCAAAGGCTTCAGTAGCTCGACGCATCTGAGGTGCCACTCGATGTTCGAAGAGTCGGCCGACGGCTCAGTCCACATGGTCCATGGGCCACCGTAGACCCGTGCCGACATGGAAAACGCGCAGTCAGGCAGCGGAGCTGGAACGTCTCGCCCGGTGTAGATGGAGAACAGGATCAGCGTCACGTCTGACGGCGTACTCAAGAAGTGCTCGTGGCTGGCCGCCACGAGCGCCGCCGGACTTGCGTCGTAGAACATTGCGTCGACCTGCGCGCGCTGGAGCTCGGGCCACATAGAGCCTGACAGGTCGAACAGAGCCGGGAAATCCGTCGGCTCGGGCCCAGACTGCAAAAGCGGATCGGCAGCCGGGCAGGCTGCCAGCGGTCCGAGCACCGTCCTGGCTTCCTCCTCGGAGTCCGCGAAGGCCGTCGCGGTCACCATGCACACCTTCCCGTTTGCCGCCTGACACTGGACGGCGAGCTCCTGCGGAGCATGCAGGACGAACAGGGTCAGCTCGACCTTGTTGGAGAGCTCATGCGCAATCGAGCCAAGCCACTCTGCCACTGCCCCGGCACGCTCCAGTGGGTAGTGGTGAGTGCTGGCATAGATCGCCCTCGGCAACGGGTACAGCCTCAGGTGGTAGCGCACGACGACTGCGAACAGACCAGAGCCAGCCCCACGGGCCGCCCAGAAATAGTCATGGTTCTCATCGTCGCTGGCCGTGATCAGCTCTCCCGCGGGCGTGACCAGATCGATCGCTTCGACGCTGCCAAGACCCTCGCCCCAGACGCCCTGGTTCCACGCCATCCCGCCCCCGAGCAGGTAACCGCTCAGCTTCACCTGCGGACAGTGACCAGTCGGGTAGGCCATGCCCAGGGCGTTTAGCGCGGCCTGCAACTCGCGATTGCTGACGATCGGCTGCACGACGGCGGTTCGCGCTTCGGGGTTGATCGACAGGACCTGATCGAGGTTCGCCAGGTCGATCATCATGCCTCCGTCCCGCAGCGCTGGATTGCACCAGTTGTGGCCCCCACCGCGAACCGCAACCTTGAGCTTGCGTGAGCTGGCGAACCTGACCGCCTCGACGACGTCCTGCTCGTCGTCGACCCGGGCGATGATCTGTGGCCTTCGGGCCGGGCGCAGCTGGTTCCACAATCCGCCGAGGGCGATCTCCTCAAAGTCGTCGTCGGAGGGCGTCACGACCCTCCCCCGGAAGCGGGCCCTCAGCGCGGCGACGTCATCGGTCAAGGTTGAAAACTCCTTTCGCGCACTGATTCCGCGGAACTACGTCGCCGCCGCAAGGTGGGAGCGGACGCCGGCGGCGATCTCGGTGGCGAACTCGGGGAACGGGCCGAGCCGCTCGTCGACCCGATCTGTCAGCTCCCGCAGGCCGACCACACCCGCGGCCCGCTCCTCGCGCACGATCGCCTCCACCGCATCCACGTAACCGAGCGAGCGCTCACAGAAGTCACGCCCCTGCTCGGCGGCCATCGGCTCGAAATGGGCCGTGAGGAGCAGCTCCGGCTCGAGGGCCCGGATCCGGCGGATCGTCGCTCGGTAAGCCTCCGCGTCGTAATAGCGCGGCGGGATCAGCTTGGTCCCCGCGCGGTCGTAGATCCCGTCGCCGAGCGCGGCGTCGATGATGATCGCGATCCGGGCGTTGGCGTCCCACAGGCCCAAGTGCCCGAGCGTGTGGCCGGGCAGGTGGAGCACGTCGAGCCGTCGCCCCGCGCCGAGCCGGATTGTCTCGCCGCCACGCAATCCGACGTCGACGGGAGCGTCGCCACCGAGCTGCGCCAGCATGTCGCGCCGGCCGGCGTCGTTGGGCTGCTCGAGACCGTACGGTGCGTGCCAGAGGTAGTTCTCGGCGAGCATCGCGGCGTTCGACTCGATCAAGCGGCGATCGACCTCGGGACACGCGAGCAGTGCCTTGGGGTAGAGCTCGCGCATCCTGCGGTTACCTCCGCAATGATCGAGATCGGCGTGCGAGATCACCATCACGTCTGGCTCCACGCCCACGTGTGACAGCGCCGGCTTGAGCGCCTCGTCCGGGGTTCTCGCCAGGCCGGTGTCGACGAGGACGGTGCGCTCGTCTCCAATGAGCAGGTACTGCGCCATGAAGCGGGGGCCGAGATCCGACTCGATCCGGTGGATGCCCGGCGCGACCTCGTCGACCGTCATTGCCTCATCGGATCCGGGCGCGAGCCGCGGCTGATCGTGTAGCCACCGTCAAGGCGCAGGATCTCGCCGTTGATCTGCTGGGCGTCGTCTGAGAGCAGCCACGCGACGGCCGCGGCGATGTCCGGCGCAGAGACGAGCCGCCCGGTCGGCGTGTCGGCAGCCGCAAGCTCGGCGTCGAGCTCGAGCGGCAGATTTTCCTGGCGCCAGCCGGCGGCGATGGCGTTGGCGCGGATGCCACGCGCGCCGTATTCCAGCGCGGCAATCCGCACCAGCGTCTGAAGCACCACGGCGGAGGCGCCGTCAGGGCCGCCGCCCGGGAACGGCTGGGCGCCGAGCGTGGTGGTGATCGCGACCCAGCGCCCGGGCGTGCCACGAGCCAGGACAGCTCGCAGCCAGCCTTGGAAGGCCCAGAAGGGCTCCTCGGCCCATGCTTCGAAGCGCGCGATCCATTCGCGAGCGGCGATCTCCGCGAGCGGCCGCAGCTGCGGCGGCGGGCCGAGCGTCACCAGCACGTCCGCATCGCCCTCGCGAACGAGCTCGAGCCCACGCTCGCGCAGCGCAGCCTGGAGGGACTCGTCAGTCCCGTGGAGCAGTGCCCGCACGGTCTAATACTTGCCGATCACGAGGCCGCCGTCGACCCGCAGGAACGCCCCGGTCGTGTGGCCCGCGCCCGGTCCGGCGAAGTACGCCACCGCATCGCCGATCTCACGCGGTTCGGTTGGCCTTTGTTCGAGCGGCACTGACGCGCGCGCCGCCGCCCGCAGCTCCTCGGTGGCGAAGTCGGGCGAGGGGTCGTTGATGCTCGACGCCACCCAGCCTGGGCCGACGTGATTGGCCGTTATGCCGTCCGCCGCCCACTCGCGCGCCATCACGCCGACGAGATGGACGACCGCATGCTTGGTGGCACCGTAGACGCCGAGCGTCCGGTGCGGCATCACCGCGTTGACCGAGGAGGTGACGATGATCCGGCCGCCCCCACCCTGGCTGCGCATCTGCGCCGCGGCGGCCCGGCAGCCGAAAAAGCAGCCGTGCAGGTTGACGCCCACGATCAGCTCGAACGCTTCGCGGGGTACGTCGGCGAGCTCATGCCAGCGGGCGACGCCGGCGTTCGCGCAGAACACGTCAAGTCGTCCCAGTCGCCGCACCGTCTCCGCCACGAGGCGCTCGCACTCGTCCGGGTCGGCGACATCGGCTTGGATGAACGTGGAGCGGCGGCCGAGTCCTTCGATCTCCGTGACGCGGTCCTCGCCCTGCTCAGGGTGAGCGATGTCATTGACCGCGACGTGGGCGCCGCGCTGCGCCAGCGCCAGCGCGATGCCGCGGCCGATCGAACGCGCGTCGGCGGCGCCGGTCACGATCGCGACCTTCCCTGCCAGCTCTCCGGACAACTCAGATCACCACCCGCAGCTCGCCGTCGACGGCGCGGACCTCGTAGGTCCGCAGGCGGATCTCGTCGAAGGCGACGCACCGGCCGCTCGGGACGTGGAACTCGAGCGAGTGCCAGGGGCAGGTCACTACCTCCCCCTCCCAGATCCACGCCAGCTTCCAGTCGGTGTGCGGTCCGGAGTCGATCGTCCCTGACACACCTCCCTCGCACAGCGGCCCCCGCTGGTGCGGGCAGAGATTGGGGATGGCGTGAAAGGAGCCGCGGATGTTGAACACGCCGATCTCCCGATTCGCCACACGCACGACGCGATGATGGCCCTCGGGGAGGTCCGCGACGCGACCGATGGGGTGCTCACCAGGCACGCTAGGCAGGCACGTCCAAGCCGAAGAACCCTGCCGCGTTCAACCCCATGATCTTCCGGCGCGCCTCCGGCGAGAACGGCAGCGCGAACACGTGTTGTGGGTGATCGAAATCGTGATGCGGCCAGTCGGAGGCGAACATCGCCTGGTTCTCGCCGTCGAACAGGTCGAACATCGCCACGACGTCGGCCCGGCGCTCCGGCTCCTCGATCGGCTGGGTGCCGTAGAAGAAGCGGCGCATCGTGCGGCTGGGCCGCTCTTGCAGGAGCGGCACCTCTCGCCGGCGCTCGACGTACTCCTTGTCGAGCCGGTTCGCGATGAACGGGACCCAGCCGGTGCCGGCTTCCATGAACCCGATTTTCAGCTCTGGATAGCGGATCGGCACGCCCGTCTCAAGCATGCTCACCAGGTTCGCCACCATCGACAGCGGGTGCGCGAGCGCGTGCACGGC
This sequence comes from uncultured Actinomycetes bacterium, assembly GCA_963830405.1. Taxonomy (GTDB): domain Bacteria; phylum Actinomycetota; class Thermoleophilia; order Solirubrobacterales; family Solirubrobacteraceae; genus Palsa-465. The sequence goes on along the minus strand of CAWHMB010000002.1, from coordinate 73,835 downwards.
CATAGATGTGCGGAACTGCTCGAGTTGGAACGGGAACGCGGGATAGATCGCCTCGACGCTGTGGATCACGACCGGCAGGCCCGCCTCCACCGCCGCCTCGTACACCGGTTCGTAGATCTCGTGCCCATACAGGATCTTCAGTCCGGATGCAGGCAGGTAGATGCACGCAAACTCCCGCTCCGCCGCGTGCCGGCGGATGTCCTGCGCGCCGGCGGTCGGGTTCTGAGGAGCGATCACGAGCGCTCCCTTCAGCGAGCGCTCGTCTGTCAACCACCGCTCGTGCAGCCATTGGTTGTATGCGCGCGCGAGGGTCGTGGCGAACGCCGGGTCGCGGACCATGGCGAGCGACAGCAGGTGATCGGGGAACAGCACGGCCCGGTCGACGTGCAGAGCGTCAAGGCCCTCGCGCATCTCCCGCGCCGAGGTGACTATTTGGCGGCGGTTGGACCCACCCGGGAAGGGAACGCGGTACTCCGCCCGCGGGGAGATCCCTGGGAGGTCCAGGTAGCGCTCCTGCACCTTGGCGATCTCCCGCAGCGCCACGTCCCACGGGGGATCGGCGTACTCCGCCAGCTCCGCGGGATCCTCGTGGACGTGCACATCCGCGTCGACGACGAACAAGTCAGCGAGCGTCTCTCGCTGTCTGGCGGCCGTCTCGCCAGGGGAGACGTGGGTGGCCATCGCGTCATATCCTAGGCTCGTCTGATGGCGGGCTCGAGTGGTAGCGGCGGGGAAAGCAGTCCCCCCTTTCGCGCCCACGCCGGGCACGCGTTCGAGGGCTTCGAGCTCGTCCAGCAGGCGGATGGGCCTTGGCTACTGCTGGCGAGCTGTGACTGCGGCGAGGTGCTCGATATCGCGGATGCACGCTTCGTGCAGTGCCCGGATTGCTCCGGGCGGGATGCCGGCTGCATGCGCTGCGGCGGCAGCCGGCGGGTCGTCGACCACGCCGCGCTGCAGTGGCGACCGCCCGACGCGCAGTCTCAGAATGTGCCGAAGCGCTCGTAGGCCTCGAGCGGCAGCATCCCATCACGCACCGCGTCGCGGATCTCGCTCTCGGTCGCTACCTTCGCCTCGGCCTGGCTGAGGATCTGCTCGGCCGGCGCACCAGGCACGATCACGAGTCCATCAGCGTCGCCCACGATCCAGTCGCCGGGTGCGACCCGGACACCGCCGATCACGATCGTGACCTGGCCGTGGGCCAGCAGTTCCCAGCGTGGGACGCAATCCTGCGGGGTCACATAGCGCGAGAACACCGGAAACTCCTCGCGCAGGATGTACTCGACGTCGCGTACCCCGCCGTCGATCACGGCACCGGCGCAGCCGCGGGAGGCGAGCGAGGTGACCGACAGCTCGCCCAGATGCGCCGAGGATCGTTCGTTGCACTGGTAAACCGCGACATGTCCGGCCGGCACCGACCCCAGCATCTCCAGGACGAGCCGGATCGAGCCGTCGTAGTCGTGACCGGGGTGCGGGCGCCCGAGCACCGGATACACCGGCCCGGCCAGTCGCATTCCCGGCCGCAGCGGCGCGAGCTCCGGGGGCAGCGTCTGCTGGAGAAAGCCGTGCCGGTCGAGAACGTCGGTGAGAGCGCCCGTGTAGAGCGAGGAGAAGCGACGCGCGAGGTCGGCGATCGCGCTCACCGGACTTAGAATAGGCCGGGTGAAGGCGGTCGTCATCGAACGGCCCCACCGAACCTCTTGGCGAGACGTCGATGAACCCGCGGTCGGTCCAGACGACGTTCTCGTGGAGAGCCGCCAAGCGGGGCTCTGCCGGACGGACATCGAGATGATGACCGGGGTTTTCACCGATCCGCGCTGGGTGCGATACCCGCTGATTCCCGGGCACGAGTGGTCGGGCACGGTCGTTGACGTCGGGGCGAACGCAGGGGCTGTCCGCGTCGGCGACCGCGTCGTGTGCGAGGGCTTCCTCCCCTGCCACCGCTGCCCCCGCTGTCGGGCCGGCCTGACGCAGTGGTGTGAGAACGTTCAAGCGATCGGCTTCACCCGACCTGGCGGGTACGCCGAGCTCGTCTCGGTGCCAGAGCGGATCGTGCACTCCCTGCCGGATCACGTCTCGTTCGAGGCGGGCGTGCTCGTGGAGCCGGCGTCGGTCGTCCTAAACGGGCTCGAGAAGGCCAGGCCAGTGCCGGGCGAGGCGGTCGGGGTGATCGGTGTCGGAACCCTGGGCGCGCTGGCGATCGCGCTGCTGCGGCTTCAGTCGCCGTCGCGGATCGTCGCGTTTGGCGTGCGTGAGCAAGAGCTCGAGTTCGCGCTTACGCTTGGGGCCAGCGAGGTCGTGCTCGTGGGCGGCGCTGTTACGCGTAAGGCCGAGCTCGACCTAGTGGTCGAGACGGCGGGTGCGCCATCAGCCGTTGAGCTGGCAACGTCGGTGTGCCGCCCGGGCGGGCGCGCACTGCTGCTGGGGATCGCCGGCGAGGGGCGCACGCTCACCCTGCCCTCCGACCTGCTCGTCGGCAAGGACATGTCCTTGATCGGCAGCATCGCCTACCCGACCGCGGTCTGGTCACGCGTCGTCGGGCTGGTGGCCGAGCGTGTTCTCAACCTTGACCCAATCGTCACGCACCGCTTCCCCGTGAGTGAGTTCGAGGAGGCCGTGCGGCTGATGGATGATCGGCGCGGGATCGTGGCGAAGATCGTGCTCGAGCACGACGGGTAAGCCGCAGGAACTCTTCTTGTTACTGCGTGACCCGCCCAGGGAGCGGGAGATCAAATACCCGCACGCATCCGGAGAATTTCAACAGGTCTCCTCTTGCACAGCGGGCTTTGCGCTGGGCTATTCTGCGGCGGCGATCGCGGCTTGGGCTGCGGCCACGCGAGCGATCGGTATCCGTGGTGGCGAGCACGAGACGTAGTCCAGGCCCGACCTGTGGAAGAACAGGATCGAGTCGGGATCACCCCCGTGCTCGCCGCAGATCCCGAGCTTCAGCGCGGGGTTTGCCTCCCGCCCCACCCATGCTCCCAGCCTGACGAGCCATCCCACGCCTGGCTCATCGATCGTTTCAAACGGCGAGCGGTCGACGATCTTCTGCTCGATGTAGGTGGGCATGAACTTCGACTCGGCGTCGTCGCGGGAGAGGCCGATCGCTGTCTGGGTCATGTCGTTGGTCCCGAACGAGAAGAAGTCCGCGTGACGGGCGATCCGGTTGGCCACGAAAGACGCCCGTGGCAGCTCGATCATCGTGCCCACTGTGTAGTCCTTGCGCTCCCTCAGTCCGTATTCGCCCGCCACGCGTACGACCAGCGCGCGGAGGATCTCGATCTCATGCTCGTAGGCCACTAGCGGGATCATGATCTCGGGGTGCGGTGGCTCGGGGACTTGCCGCGCCGCCTGGACGATCGCCTCGACTTGCATCTCGTAGATCTCGGGGTAGAGGATCCCCAGACGGCAGCCGCGCGTTCCGAGCATCGGGTTGCCTTCGTGGATCTCCTCCACCCGCGACACCAGCGCCTCCAGTTCTTGGAGGTCATGACTCTCTTCCATCCGCGCACGCTCGACCGTTGCCCGGAGGTCGGGGAGGTTGGGCAGGAACTCGTGCAGCGGTGGATCCAGCAACCGGATCGTCACCGGGAGACCCTGCATGGCTTGAAAGATCCCTTCGAAGTCGCGCTGCTGGAGCGGCAGCAAATCCTTGAGCGCGGCGCGCCGCCCCTCGCCGTCCTCAGCCATGATCATTGCTCGCATCTTCGGCTGGCGGTCCTCGGCCATGAACATGTGCTCGGTGCGACACAGGCCGATTCCTTCAGCCCCGAGCTCGCGTGCGCGGCCCGCGTCACGCGGGGTGTCGGCGTTGGCGCGCACCCCTAGGCGACGGACCTCGTCGGCCCAACGGAGGACCTGGTGAAACCGCTCGTCGAGCGAGGGCTCCAGCAGGCGCGCGCCGTGCTCCACGACGGCCCCCTGGGTGCCATCGACGGCGATCAGCTCGCCGGCATGAAAGACTCGGCCATCGATCCGGAGCTCGCCCGCCTCCACGTCGATCGCGACACCGGCTCCAGTCACCGCCGGCACACCCATACCCCGGGCCACGAGCGCTCCGTGAGACGCTTTGCCTCCTTCGGAGGTGAGGATGCCCTTGGCGACATGGAACCCCGCCACGTCGTTCGCTTCGGTGAACGGCCGCACCAGAATCACGTCGGTCCCCGCGCCGGCCGTCTCGACGGCGTCGCGCGCCGTGAACACGATCGCGCCGGCCGCCGCACCCGGAGAAGCGGCGACCCCACGTGCCAGGACCGTGTAACCCTCACCTCGATCAAACGTCGGGTGCATCAGCGCATCAAGGGAGTCCGCATCGATCGTCGCCAGCGCCTGCTCGCGAGTCAGCAGCCCCTCAGCCACCGCGTCGACCGCAAACCGCACCGCGGCCTGCGCGGGACGCTTCGCGCCACGCGTCTGGAGCATGTATAGGTGCCCCTCCTCGACCGTGAACTCCGTGTCCTGCATGTCCTTGTAGTGAGACTCGAGCGTCCGCAGGATGTCCATCAGCCGCGCGTTGACCTCTGGCATGACCTCGCCGAGCTCGTGCAGATCACGCGGCGTGCGCACTCCGGCGACGACGTCCTCCCCTTGAGCGTTGACGAGGAAATCACCCGATGGCTCCGGGGCACCGGTGACCTCATCGCGGCTGAACGCCACGCCCGTGGCCGAGGTCTCCCCTTTGTTCCCGAACACCATCTGCTGGACGTTGACCGCCGTACCCCACTCGTCGGGAATGCGGTTGATCCGGCGGTACTGGACCGCGCGCCCACCGTTCCATGAGTCAAACACGGCTCGAATCGCCTGAGCGAGCTGCGCCTGAGGATCCTGTGGAAACTCGTAGAGCCCCTTGAAACGCTTGACCAGCGCCTTAAGCGCCCCGGCCGGGAGCTCCGCGTCGCTGCTGACCCGATGTTGCTCCCGGAGCTCCTCGATCGCCCGCTCGAACCGCTCCCCGGGGATCGCGTGCACCACGTTGCCGAACATCTGCACCAGTCGCCGATAAGCGTCCCAGGCGAACCGCTCGTTGTCGGTGGCCTCGGCCAGGCCGGCCACTGAACTGTCGTTCAGCCCAAGGTTGAGAATCGTGTCGAGCATGCCCGGCATCGACTCGCGTGCGCCGCTGCGTACCGAGACGAGCAGCGGATCGGTCTCATCGCCAAAGCTCTTACCAGTGCGCTGCTCCAGCCTGGCCAGAGCGTCTGCCACCTCCTGTTGGAGCTCGTCCGGCTCGCGGCCGGCACGCAGGTACTCCACGCAAGCCTCCGTCGTAAGCGTAAACCCGGCCGGAACCACCCCCTCCCCAAGCACTCGCATCATCTCCGCGACGTTCGCGCCCTTGCCCCCCAACAGCTCCCGCATGTCCTTGGAGCCTTCGACGAAGTCATACACCCAGCGGCGCCGCTCCGGCGTCATAGTTTCAGCCTACTCCCGTATCGGGCGGGGCACAATCGGCGGCTCCCGCCCATAGGTGGCCGCGAAAGGGTGGGAGCAGACGCGGTGCTCCCACCCCGCCCGGGCCGTGTCCAGCAGCCACTCGCCCCGTTGGAGAGAAGTCGTCGAGCAACAGCTTCGCGTCTGGAAGCACGCGCGGCCCCTGTTCTGCCTGGCGTCGCGCTTGCTCTTTGCGGACGGGCCAAATACGCTCGCCCCGTTGGGAGCGGTCGTCCGGTGGCGTTGCGGAACCTAAGAGGAGAGAAGCATGGCTAAGCAGGATCCTTATCCGAACCTGTTCTCGGAATGGCGGATTCGGAACACCACGATTCCGAACCGCGTGGTGTTCGCTCCGACGTGTCCGGTATGGGTGGGCAACCCGTACGAGGCTGCGTTCACCGACCAGGCGGTCGCCTACTACGAGGAGCGCGCCAAGGGCGGCACGGGCATGATCATTATCGGCGGAACGCTGATCAATCCGGACACGATGTACTCGCCGTTTCTGTTCCCGGGACTGTGGTCGGATCATCAAATAGAAGGGCTCGCGGCCGTAGCCGATGCCGTCCATCGCCAAGGCTGCAAGCTCTCTGTGCAGTTGCTGCACGTGGGCCTGCGAGCCGCCACGACGCTCAAAACCGACCCCGCGTACGACTTCGACGCCACCTGGTACCAGGTTGCGCCAAGTCAGATTCCTCCGGGGGAATACCCCGGTGCCCTGACTCCGAAGGTGCTCGAGGACCATGAGATCGAGCAGATCCTCAACGATTACGCGGGAGCGGCTCGGCGGGCAATCGCGGCTGGGCTCGACGGGGTCGAGTTCCACATGTCCCACGGCTATCTTCCCTGGCAGTTCCTATCCCCGCTCTACAACCACCGCGACGATGAATGGGGCGGCTCATACGAGAAGCGACTCCGGTTCCCGCTGGAGGCGATGAGACGGATCCGGGCCGCGATCGGTGACGAGCCGTTCATGGGGTACCGACTGAACTCCACATCGTTCTGGCCCGGCGACCTCGAGCTCGAGGACATCCGCCGGATCATCACCGATCTTGATGCCGACGAGGTCAGTCCCGACTACGTATCGGTTTCGGCCGGTGTGCACCACTCGTTCATCCACACGCCGATGGACTACGAGGGCGGGTGGGAACGCAGTTACACGCAGGCGATCAAGGAGGTAACCGAGAAGCCCGTCCTGCTCGTTGGCAGAATCACCGACCCCGCGGTCGCCGAGGAACTGCTCGCCGCCGAGGAGGCCGACGCGATCCTGTTGGCACGCCAGATGTTCGCCGATGCCGAGTGGGCCAACAAGGCGCGCGCGGGCAACGAGCAGGACATCCGCCGCTGCGTGGCCGCTAACTACTGTTGGCGGAGCGTGATCCGCGGCGGGCGCGTCCAGTGCGTGTACAACCCCACCGTGGGGCGTGAGCGCCGGTGGGGGGCCGACAGCCTCACGCCGGCAGACTCAACTCTGCGGGTGCTGGTGGTCGGTGGCGGCCCAGCCGGCCTGGAATACGCCCGCGTGGCTTCCGCACGTGGACACGAGGTCACTCTCCTGGAGCGCGAGAACAGATTCGGCGGCCACACGCGCGCCCAGGCCGCTCTTCCGCACCGAACCCAGTATGGCTTTATCGGTGAGTGGCTCGCCGAACAGGCCGAGAAGAACGGGGCGTCGCTCAGAGCGTCCTCGCCGCTCGACGAGGCGAACGTCGATCAGCTACTCGAAGAGCTCAAGCCGGACCACGTCGTCGTGGCAACTGGCGCGCGCTATCACCGCGACGGCTTCCAGGGGCAAACTGCGCAGCCGATTCCCGGCTGGGAAACCGGCAACTGCGTGACCTGGGACGAGGTCGCCCTCGGAGGCGTTAAACCGACGGGACAGGTCGTGGTGATCGACGACATACAGGATGTCGCCGCACCGCTAACCGCGGTAGCGATCTCCGAACATGCCGACCATGTGACCCTAGTGACGCGGTGGCCGATGGTGGCGATGGAAACGGCGCCCGACGTCTACCTGCATTGGATGCTGACGTACCTCTACGAGACTGGCGTCGAGATGCTCCGCGACCACCTGGTGACCAAAATTGACGGAACTGCCGTTTCCGCAACCAACATCTACCACCAGGATGCCGTGCGTGAACTGGTCGCAGACTGCATCGTGATGGCCACCGGGCGCCGCTCTGAGAACTCGCTCTACCACCTGCTGCGCGGCCGCGGCATCAGCACGGAGATGATCGGTGACGCAGCAGCTCCCCGCGGTACCTACGAGGCGACGTTCGAAGGCCACCGCCAAGCACGCAAGCTAGGCAGCGCCGCACCTAGCGACGAGCCAAGCGCGGTAGGTACGCGCGGTGGATGACCAACTGATCGGCGCGCCGGCTCGCACTGTTGGCGCAGTTGCGGGTCAGGGAACCCGGCTTCGCTTGGCGGGGTAAAGGACCTCAGCGATGTCCTGGGCCAGCCGCCGCGCCGCCGCGGGTTGGAGCGCGGCCGTGGTTACGCGGATGAACGGAGTGCTCTCGAGCCGGTAGGCCGCTCCGGGCTTCAGCACCCAGCCGCGCGCCAGCAGCCCCTGCAGCGCCGCGGCCTCCTCCTGGACGGGGATGTAGACGTTCAAACCGGACGCGCCGTGGGCGCTCACACCGCGGTCGCCCAGGGCTTGCAGTAAAGCCTCGCGGCGCCTCCGGTAGGTCCTCTGCGCGCGGGCGAGCAGGCGCCCGGTCCGCTGGTCTGCCAGCAGCCGGTGGGTCAGCTGCTGCAGCACACCGCTGACCCACCCCGGCCCGAGCATGTGTCGGCCCTCGATCTTCGCCAGGAGGGGCGGACTGCCGGCCATCACGGCAAGCCGTAGATCCGGGGAGAGCGTCTTCGAGAACGAGCGCACCACTGCCCATTGCCGGCTGACGGCTACGAGCGATTGGTACGCGTCCGGTCCGCCGACGCTCGCGCTGTGGTCATTCTCGATCAGGAGCACATCGGGATGCTCAGCCAGCAGCGCTCGCAGGATGCGCGCTCGGCCGGAGGTGGTGTAGGCGCCAGTGGGGTTCTGCGCTCGGGGCGTGATGATCGCCGCGCTGGCGCCGGCGAGCCGGCGAGCGAAGGGCTCAGGCAGCGGACCCTCGTCGTCTAGCGGGACGCCAACGGGAATGAAGCCCATCGCGCGCACGAGGTCGATCACGTTTGAGTAACCGGGGTCTTCGACCAGGACGCGGTCGCCTGGCCGGAGTGCCGCCGCCAGCGTCCGCTCGATGCCGTCGACAGCACCGCTCACGACGATCTGGGCCGCGGCATCCACGCCTGAGCGCTCGAACGCGCCGCGCGCCCACTCGAGGAGCGGCGCAAACGCCGGCTCGGCTCCATAGAGCTGCGGAGCCGGTGGGCCATCGCTCCACGCCCATTCAAACGGCGGCAACAGCCGCGGGTCGGGGTTACCGGAGCTGACATCGAGTGCGCCGGCGGGCGGCGTGAACGCTGGCGGCCTCCCGATCGGCGGTCGCAGGCTCACTCGCGAAGTGCTCCGCTCGTGAGTCAGGATCAGTCCCCGCCGCCGAAGCTCGGCAAAGGCGGAGGCAACCGTCCCCGGGCTCGCGCCAAGTTCTGCCGCGAGGCGGCGTATGGAGGGCAGAGCCTCCCCTGGCGCCAAGCGCCCATCGCCGATCGCGGCCTCAAGCGCCTCGGCGATCGCCCTTGACGTGCGTCCGGATCCGTCATACTGTGTCAGCACTGAGCGGTCACTGTATCAGTACAGTGACCGGCCCGGCATTTCTTAGCGACACCCCGGCGCAAAGGCCCGACACGTACGTCAACCCGCACTTCGGCGACGCCGATCTGAGCACGCTCCACGACGTGATCGAGAGGCACCCGTTCGGTCTTTTGATCGCAACGACACCGCCGGCTTCGGCCGCGCACATTCCGTTTGTCCTACGGCGGCACGAGGGTCCCTTTGGGACGCTCATCGCTCACACTGCCCGGGCCGACCCGATCGCCGCCATGCTCGACGGAGCGACCGAGCTGCTTGCGGTCTTTCAAGGCCCGCGCGCCTACGTCCGCTCCCGCTGGTACGTCAACCCGGGGCTTCCGACGTACAACTTCATCGCCGTCCACGCCTACGGCCGGGCCACGCCGCTGGCTGACCGAGGCGCGGTGCTCGCGCACCTGTCCGCGCTCGTGCGTCTGCACGAGGCCGGCTATGACGACGAGTTTCGCCTGGCCGATGCCGACGCGGACTACGTCGCGCCGCTGCTCGACCACATCGCACCCTTTTCACTGCGGATCGAGCGGATCGAGGGCAAGGTCAAGCTGAGCCAGAATCGGGCCACCGCGGACCGCGCGGCGGTGATCAAGGGTCTGCGTGATCGCGGAACCGACGATGACCGAGCGGTCGCGGCGGCGATGGAGCAGCACCCGTATCGAAGCGGGGAGGCCCAGCCGCTGATCGGGTCAGGATCGACCACCCCGGCGGCCACTCCAGCCGGCCAGGCATCGACCACATCGACCAGCTCGCCGGCGCCGGCCGGGAGCGTCAGAGAGGGCAATCATGACGATTAACGTTCAGGCTCCCGAGGTGCAGCCGCTGACCAGCGGCGATGAGGAGTTTCGAGCCCAGTTCTCCTCGTGGAACATCGCCGATCTGACACCGGTCGAGATCGGCGCGTATCTGAAGGAGAAGGACTTCGTCCTTATTCCGACCGCCAGCACGGAGCAGCATGGGCCGCACCTGCCGCTGGGCACCGACACGATCACCGCCACCGCGATCAGCCGGCAGGTCTCAGCGCTGGCTGGTGTGCTGCACACGCCCACGGTCTGGACCGGCTACTCGCCTCAACACATGTTTGCGCCCGGCGAGGGACGCGGCACGATCACGCTGCGCAGCACGACGATGATGCATCTTCTGTGCGACATCGGCCGCAGCCTCATCCATCATGGCTTCAACCGGCTGCTGTTCGTAAACGGGCACGGCTCGAACCAGAAGGTGATCGATCCCGTGCTGCGAAAGCTCAAGTACGAGACCGGCGCCTTGGTCGGCTTCGTCAACCCGATCATGGAGCGGTATACGGGGCTCATGACGGATCTGCTCGACAATCCGCCCGACGAGACGCCCGGCTCGCATGCCAGTGAGCTGGAGACGTGCCAGGACCTGGCTTGGGACCCACGGCTCGTTCACATGGATCGCACCGACCGTGCACGCGTCCACATCCCCGATTTTCTGCCGGGCGCGTTTGCAAAGTCTGACGGGCGGCCCGATGTCGAGTTCGACGGCTATACGTACTTCAGCTTTCCCATGGAATATCGAGAGATCACCGATACGGGGGCGACCGGAAATGCGCAGCGCGCAACCGCCGAGAAAGGAGACGAGGCTTTTCGTCGCTTCTCCGAGCACATCGCTCGCGGCGTGATTGAGCTGAGTAAGGCCCCAGTGGAGGTCCGCAACCGAGAGTTCGTCGACCGGGTGCTGTAGTTATGGCCTCTCGGGATCAGCCGGCGCCGGTTCCCGACCGGAATCCGACCGTCGCGTTGATGGGGACGTTGGACACGAAGGGGCCCGAATACGGCTTCCTCGCCGAACGGCTTAGAGCGGAGGCGGCCGAGGTACTGCTCATCGACGTCGGCATTCTCGGCGAGCCGATGCTTGAGGCCCAGATCCCTCGCCAGCAGGTCGCGCGGGCGGCGGGCTCCGACCTTGAGGAGCTGCGGGCGCGGGCGGATCAGGGCAGCGCCGTGGCGACGATGGCGGCCGGCGCGGCCATGCTCGCCAGACAGCTGCACGACGACGGCCGCTTCGACGCATTGCTGGGCGTCGGCGGGACGAGCGGCACGGCCCTGATGAGCCAGGCGATGCGTGCGCTCCCCGTCGGCGTCCCGAAGCTGCTCGTCTCGACATGTGCGGCCGGTGATGTCAGCCACTACGTTGGCGCCGTCGACTTATCGCTGATGTACTCAGTCGTCGACATAGCCGGCCTCAACCGGCTCTCGCGGCGGGTGCTTCGCAATGCGGCCGCTGCCGCCGCCGGCATGGCCCGATCGGCGTGGGATGCCAGCCGTGGCGACCAGCGGGAGTCGCATAGACCGATCGTCGGGGCGACCATGTTCGGTAACACGATGGCTGGGGTCACGGCGGCACGGCAGGTGCTGGAGACTCACGGCCACGAGGTTGTGACCTTTCACGCCACGGGCACGGGCGGCGAGTCGATGGAGACGCTCTTGCTGGACGGCTTCATCAGCTCGCTGCTCGACCTGACTACAACCGAGCTAGCGGCCGAGCTGCTCGACAGTCCCTGGTCGGCCCGGGCCGGACGGCTGGAAGTGGCCGCGCGGATCGGTGCGCCCCAGGTGGTCTCGCTGGGCGCGCTCGACATGGCCACGTTCGGCCCCGAGGAGTCACTGCCCGGGCATCTGCGCGGCCGCTTGCTCTACGAGCACAATCCGAATACGACACTGGTACGAACGACGCCGGAGGAGTGCGTTGAGCTCGGTCGTCGGCTCGCGCGGAGACTGGGCGACGCTGGACCGCTCACCAGCCTGTTCATTCCCTTGCGGGGATTCTCGCGCCTGGCCAGTGAAGGCAAACCCTTCTGGGATCCCGAAGCAGACCGCGCCCTGATTGACTCGATCAAGCAGCACGCCTCTCGGAGCCTCGACATCCGCGAGTTCGACACGACGATCAACGATCCGGCCTTCGGCAAAGCCGCCGGCGAGACGCTCCAAACGCACTATGAGGCCTGGGCGGCGGAGCGGCGCGAGCGGGCCACTGTCTGAGCCGGCCAAGCAGTTTCGTGCAGTCTTGACGACCGGGCCAGCGGCGCCGACGATGACTGGGTCGCGTCGCGGCTGGCCGGCGCCATGCCCCGGTCGATGGGGCAGAAGACGTTTGATCAGCCGCGCACGCCGAGACTGACTTCCTGGCCGGTGAACTCGCGATCCGTACAGACTGAATCCCGTCCCCCAGTCGTCCTCGACTCCGTCACTCGACGAATCTCGCGAGGAACGTGTCGGTGTGGTTGGCACTCACAGCCTCGAGGAGCCTCGCAACCGCGGCTCGGGAAGGTCTTCAGGCATGGACACTGCTGTTCTATCGCCCAGCTTGAGCCGAGACAACGCCCGTTTGGGCACTCATCTCCGCCAACGCGATCGCGCCAAGAACCCCGGCGCGATCGCCGAGCGCGGGCGGGACGAGGTAGCGGTCGATCTCGTCGGCCAGGAAGGGTGTTTCCAGGTATCCGGCCACCAGTTCACGCAGCCGGCGCCTCACCGTCGGCAGCAGGAAGGCGCGCTCCATCACGCCCCCGCCCACGATCACCCGGTGGGGCGAGGCCACGCTGACGATGCTGAGGATGCCGAGCGCCACGTACTCGGCCTCGAGCTCCCAGCCGGGATGATCATCGGGCAACTCGGCGGGCGAGGCCTCCCAGCGCTCAGCCATCGCCTGTCCGGACGCGAGGCCTTCCCAGCAGTCGCCGTGGACTGGACAGGCGCCGGCGAACGGGTCCCGATCGCGATCGTGCGGAATCCGCAGGTGGCCTACTTCCGGGTGCACGAGCCCGTGCCAAGGCTGCCCGTCGGTCACCAGGCCGGCCCCGACGCCGGTCCCGATCGTGAGATAGCAGACGATCTCGGCCCCGCCGCCGGCCCCCCAGCGGTGCTCGCCGATGGCAGCAGCGGTGACGTCGAGATCGAAGGCCACCGGAACGCTCAGCCGGTCCCGGATCACGGTCGCGACCGGAGTGTGCTGCCACCCAGGCTTGGGCGTCGTCGTGACGTAGCCCCAGGTCCCCGATCCGTGGTTGACGTCGACGGGGCCGAAGGAGCCGATCCCGATCGCGCACGTCCGGGGAGCTGAAGCGAAGAACGCCACGATCCGATCCAGCGTCTCGCGCGGAGTCGTTGTCGGGAACTGGTCATAGGCAAGGATGTCATCGGGACCCGTGCCCACCGCACACACGCACCACGTCCCGCCAGTCTCGACACCGCCATACACCTCGGCCACAGCCAGAATCATGCCCACGGATGCAAGACCGCGCTCCCGGGTGAGCACTCCTGGCGAGCCCGGCTCCCTGGTAAGCCCACCCGGGCGGCGGCGCGGACGCTCGCTTGCGCCGTACCTGCTGCCGCCGTTCTCTAGCCGCGCTCGGCCGCCGTCACCGCCGCGCACATCATCATGATCAAGCGAGCCTCCCGGCGCCGGCCGTAGGATCCAGGGCACGATGACAACGGCAACACCGCCGCAACCCGCGCCCGGTCCGGTTCCGGCCCTCGAGCGGCTGCTCCGGGCGATGATCGACGAGCGCGACGGCCCCCTGCCGCTGCTTCTACTCGGACTGACGGTGCTCGCCGGCGTGGTGGACGCGACGAGCTTCTTGCGCCTCGGTCACGTGTTCGTGGCCACGATGACCGGCAATCTGCTGTTCATCGGTCTAGGCGCCGCCGGGGCAAAGGGGTTCGGGGTCGGCATCTGCGCCATTGCCTTGGGTGGCTTTACGATCGGCGCGATCATCGGCGGACGGGAGGTCCGGGCCGCCCGGTCGCATCGTGGGCGAGCGTTCCGAAACGTGCTCGCCATCAAGGCGGCGTGCGCAACGATAGTCACGCTCACCGTCGTGTTGGTGGGTCCCAAGCTATCGGTGGGCGTGCGGGACATGGTGGTCGTTTTGCTAGCCCTGTCGATGGGCACCCAGCTCGCCCTGATCCGCTATCTCAAGGTGCAAGACCTGATGACGGTCGTCATGACGCTGACGCTCACCGGTGCGCTCACCGAGTACAAGCGAGGTTCGTTGGATAGCGCGATGCTCCGGCGTGGGCTGGCGCTGCTCGCGTTCGCGCTCGGCGCCCTGTTGGGCGCGCTCCTCGTGCTGCATGTCGGGGCGGGCGCCTCGCTCGCGCTGGGCCTGGTGATCATCATCGCGGTCGGCCTCGGGGCTCACGCCGTCTCGCACAGCCCCGCGGGATGGTCCGCTCCACGCTAAGCCTGTGACGGAGCGGCCAACCTCGGACGAGTAGCGTCGGAGTTTGGGTGATGTCGGTCGTGGTGCAGATGTCGGCTTCGAGGAGCTATATGCGAAGACCGGCGAAAACTGTTGAGCGTTGAAGTTGAGATCGCGCTCAGCAGCCGTCGCAGCCCAAAGCTGGTGCTCGTCCGGCCGGCTCCGGGCGGTTCGCGGGACCGCGAGCGGTCCCGCGAACGCGGCCAGCGCGAGCTCTCAGGTCAAGGCGTCCTTGACCTTGCCGACGACGCCGGCGTTGCCGTCGTTGGCGACCACGCCGGTAGGCTGATCCGGTAGCCCGGCGGCTTGCCGGAGCCGGGTGGCGATCTGCGCGATCTCCTCGGGCTCAGGTCCGGGCGCGAACACCGCCTCCTGTGGCGGAAGGTCAAATGCCGGCGCTCCTTCAGGTTGAAGCTCTTGGGCGATCTGAAGCTCCTCGCCGGTCTCGGGGTGTGGGCCGTTGAACACCGCGGCGATCTCCTGGTAGTCGTGCGGGGAGAAGCGGTAGAGCTTGAGGTGCTCGCCGCGTGCGATGTGCGGCTGACACTCCGGGATCTTCTCCGTCGGGATCCGCGGCGACGGGAACAGCTTCATGAGCTCAGCCCCGGTCAGCCGCTCGATCGCACGCGCGTAGGCCACCTGGTGCACCCCGCCACGCACGAGCAGATATCCGGTTAGGGCCCGCGCGGCCGGATGGGTGACCATCTCGTAGACCTTGAGCTTGTTGTTGCGCGCGCCCGTCTCGAGGAAGAAGTTGTGCGTCAGATCCTCGATCAGGTCGCCGGAGGAGAATACGTAGTCGCCGTTCCACGGCTTGCCCATCGAATCCTGGACGAGCGCCGCCGCGCCCCCGGCGATGAACTGCTGGGTGTTGCGCGTGTCCTTGACTCCGCTGAGATCGCCCGCCTCGCCCGGGTCGCCTCCGGCCGCCCCGGTCAGCATCGTGTTGATCGCCGTCGCGACGAGCTCGATGTGCCCAAACTCCTCGGCGGCGATGCTTGCCAGCAGGTCGTAGAACGGCCGAGCCTGCTGGCGGCTGCGGAAGTTGAACGACTGGTAGGTGTAGTTCATGAACGTTGACATCTCGCCGAATTTGCCGCCCAGCAGCTCCTGCACGGCGGAGGCGCCCACCGGATCGGGATCCGATGGCGGGGGCAGCTCTGTTTGCAGTCGGTCGATTCGCAAGATCATCGAAGACCTCCTAGATAGGACAAAGTCCTAGGGCGCTACCGCTACTGGTTGGTTTCTAATCGCCGATTGCCGATTTCTTAGCCCTCGGCTGGCGAAATTCTGTGATCCCGCCGTCACCTTCTCTAGTCACGAGGTGTCATCCGTGTGAGCGACCGATTGGGGTCGGTGCGACGGAGGCCGCGGCTCGGTCGGCCGAACGAAAGGAAGGCGACATCAGTGTGATGTTGCGGGTTATTCTTCGGAACTTCATCCCCGAGCGACCGAGCTAGCTGGAGCAAGTTGCCTGCAGCGCGTCGCCGGCCTGTTCAACAGGGAGGGTTGATGGCGCCTATCATCAGCAGCACTGAGGTCGCGCGATCGGCGGAGGAAGCATTCGCCTACGTCATAGATCCGAGCACTATGCCCGAGTGGCAGCAGGGGGTCGTGAGGGGGCACATGGACGGCGCCACGACCCGCGTCGGTTCCAAGTGCACGACTATCCGGAGGATCGGGGGCCGTGAGCGTGAGGTCGTCACCGAGGTCACCGAGTACGACCCTCCGCGGCGGTGGGCCGACCGAGGCATCAGCGGTCCGATAAGGGCCATCGTCGCGGTCACTGTCGAGCCCCTCGCCGAAAGGTCACGGTCGAAGGTGACGATCGAGTTGGACTTCGCGGGCCACGGGATCGGAAAGCTGCTGGTTCCGCTCATCGTCCGTCGCCAGGCCGCCAGCGAGATGCCAGAGAACATGAGGCGGCTCAAGCAGCGGCTCGAGGCCTGACCGGAGATTGCGTCACGATCGGATCCCTTAGAGGAGTTGAGCTGGACGCTGTAGTTCCTGAGAAGGTTGTTCATCCGGACCTCCGTAGAGGGGTCGCCCTGACTAAGGTCCACCCGGCCGAGCACCCGCGGCAGCCGGACCGCACGGAGAGAGTGCCTGCTGGCGACATGACATTGGCCGGCTAGCCGCTGAAGTCCGGCCGATCGAGGATCCGCAGCCAACTCCCGTCCGGTGGGCGGCGGGCGACCTGCGCGCGTGCGACCGCGTCGTCGCGCGCACGGGTCGACGTCAGCGCCAGATCGCCGTAGAGCGTGGCCAGCGGCTCCTCGGGCTTGAAATCGAACTCCTGGGCGAGCATCTGCTCGAACACGGCTCGGATCGCATCCCGTCCTTCGGTGGTCTGTCCTGTCGGGAATGCGAGTACGGCGTCGGGCTCGTACAGCGCCAAGAGCCCGTTGAGGTCGCGGGCGTTCCCACGCTCGACAAACAGGTGCCGTCAGGCGGGTGCTCGCAGATCGGTGAGGTGTGTGCGCAGGAACTCGGCGGCGCTGTTCAGCGCTGCGTCGGCTTCGTCGAGCATGGCCGCGAAGCCCTGGAATACGTGGGGAACGCCGGGTGTGACCTCGAGCGTGACAGCGACGTTCGCGGCTGCGGCGCGCGCGGCCAGTCCGGTGGAGTCGTCGAGCAGGATCTCGTGTGATCCGACCTGGATCAGCAGTGGTGGCAGACCTTCGAGGTCGCCGAAGATGGGGCTGACGAGAGCGTCGCTTGGGTCGTGGCCGGCGATGTAGTCGGCGGCGCGACGTCGTAGGCCGTCCGGTGTGAGCGCTGGGTCGACGGCGGCCTTGCTTGGAATGCTCTGCCCCGACAGGGTGAGGTCGGCCCAGGGGGACATCAGGACCACGGCCGAGGGCAGCGCGAGTCCTGCGTTCTTCAGCGCCAACAGCGTCGCGGCGGCGAGGCCGGCGCCGGCGGACTCGCCGGCGATCACGATCTGAGCAACGGCCACCTCCTCTACGAGCGCGGCGTACGCGGCGATGGCATCCTCCAGCGCGGCGGGATAGGGGCTCTCCGGCGCCAGGCGGTAATCGACCGACACTGCGCGGGTCCCGGACCGGCGGGCGAGATCCGATGCCAGACCCACCGACGAGTCGGCGGACCCGATGGCGTAGGCACCGCCGTGCAGATAGAAGATGACGCCCGCCGGATCCCTGCCGGAGAGATCGATGTGCACGACCGGGACGTCCCCGAACGTGCCTGGCGTCGCCGTGACGTCGTCGGGGATCGGGGTTGCCCGCATCATCTCGGTGAAGATCGGGCGCTGTTGCTGGACGTCGCCTCCGAGGTCGAGGGGTCCGTCGCGCAGCATGGTCTCGAGCGCCTCGCGCTGTTGCTCGCTCATCGTTGCGTCTCCCGCTTTGGGTGTGCTCAGGATTCGTGCGTCGGAGGCAGAAGCTCGGTTCGGAACTGCGGGGCCAGCCCCACTGCCTTGGCGAGGAATGCTGCTTGGGCGGCCTCGTCCACCGCCGGTGGCGCTTCGGTGCGATGCGCGACCCGGATACCCACAGCTCGGAAGAAGTCCTCCTGCCCGGCCGGAGAGCACAGACAGAGCAGGCGCGCAGGGCGATCGCTTGTGTTGCGAAAGACGTGCGGCGCGTTGGCGGGGACGTTGACGGTCTCGCCCGCGCTGGCGACCATGGTCTGGCCGCGGAACGTCAGCTCGATCTCTCCGTCAAGGATGCTGAACATCTCCTCGAAGTCGTGGCGATGAGGAGGCGGTCCCCCGCCCGGTGGAACATGCATGTCGATCAGGGTGTACCGCCCGGCGCTATCCGCGCCGGAGAGCAAGATCGTGTACGTATCGCCCACCACGCCGAGGTGCACCAACGACTCATCGACGTCGGGACGCGCCACCGCCAGGTCGCGGGCGGGGTCGTCAGGCGGGATCGGGCCTGCGGGCTGGGATTCGGGCGGCACGGTGTCGGTCATCAGAGTCCTTCCGGACGTGAGGGCGATACAATAAGCGGTCGAAAACGTCCGCTTAGCCAGAGGATAGCGGCAATCGCGATGCTCCTCGGCTCGTGGGACGATCCACGGCAATGCCCAGAGCCCGCACCACCACTCCCCACCTCAGCCGTCCGCTCAGACGCGACGCCGTCGCGAACCGAGAGCGCGTGCTCGCCGCCGCCGCGCTCGCCATCAAGCGCCACAGCGAGAAGGTGCCGATGGCCGAAATCGCCGCTGACGCCGGCGTCGGGGTTGGCACCCTGTACCGGCGCTA
Organism: uncultured Actinomycetes bacterium; assembly: GCA_963830405.1. Classification (GTDB taxonomy): domain Bacteria; phylum Actinomycetota; class Thermoleophilia; order Solirubrobacterales; family Solirubrobacteraceae; genus Palsa-465. The sequence continues at coordinate 55,202 of CAWHMB010000002.1, read as the reverse complement.
CCCGACGCGCGCGCACCTTCTCGACGCCCTCTCAGAACGCTCCTATCGCCTGGTCCTAGGGCATGCCCGCGCCGCCGCCACAAGCCGCGGCTCGGCGCCCGCGGCGCTGACACGCTTCTTTGAGCAGACGATCAGCGCCCGCGACGATCTCATCCTCCCGCTACATGGCGGCCCGATCGGCCTCGACGAGAGCATCGTCACGCTGCGCACCCAGATCAGCGATCTCCTCGGACAGGTTCTGGCCCGCGGACAAGCCGACGGGACCATTCGACCCGACGTCAGCGCAATCGACATCATCATCACCGGAGCAATGCTCGCTCAACCCTTGCCAAACACCCCCAACTGGGACCACCTCGCCCGCCGCCAGGCCGCCATCTACGTCGCCGGTCTCGCCGCCAGCAACGCCAAGCCCCTACCCGCCCGCCGACCCACTCGAGCGCACCTCGAAGCGAGCTTTCAACGAGGCACTTAGTGAGAAGATAGCCGCACGATCGCTGATCGCGAGCCCGACGAGCACGGCGGACACACCTGCTTCGCGTCGGCACGCGGCTTGCCGGTGTCGCACACCGGACACCGTGCGTGACTTCCCGCATAGTTGATGAGCTCCTCGGCGCTCGCGTCGTGTTTCAAGGCCGAGGGCTTTCAGCGGATGGGAGCGTTCAAGTTTCGCGGGGCGTACAACACCGTTTCCCAGCGATCACCCCAGGAGCGAGAGCGTGGGGTCGTCACCACTTCATCAGGCAACCGCGCGCAAGCCGTTGCGCTGGCCGCCTCGCTGCTCGGAACGCGCGCGACGACTCTGATGCCGACCGATGCGCCAGCGTCCAAGCCTGCCGCCGTCGAGGCTGCGGCACCAGCGTGATCGCGCTCGCCAGGGGGGCGGTTCGGAACCTTCACAAGTTAGTGCGAGTCGCTTGTCATTCTGTTCTGGTGGCAGCTACCGAGACGAGACCTCCTGCGTCGTCTTCGCGTCAGCGGCGCTTGGAGCTGGTGGCTGGAATCGCGGCCATTGTGGCCGGTGTCGGCCTCATCGTTGTCGTGCCGCAGCTCCGTCACTGTGTCGGCCTCACGCTGCACGGTCACTTTCGGGCGTTGCGGATCTACGTCCAGTCTCTCGGACCTGGCGGATTCGCGTTGCTCCTGGGCTTGATGCTGGGCCACGCGATTTTCTTTTACCCAAGTGAGATCGTCACGGCGACGGCGGGCTTCGTCTACGGCTTTGCACCTGGGCTGGCGTTCGTGGTCGTCGGCTGGTTGCTGGGAGCGCTCCTCTCCTACGCGTTGGGGGCCAGCGTCGGACGCCCGCTTCTCCGGTCGGTTCTCGGCCGACGCTTTACTCGGTTGGAGCGGGGCATGGAGCGCGGCGGGATCTCCTTGCTTCTGAGCGCCCGTCTTATCCCGGTGGTCCCGTTTGCCCTCGTCGGCTACGCCGCTGGCGCAACGCGGATCAGTATCTGGCGCTTCTCCTGGACGACGGTTGTTGGCTACCTGCCTCTCACCGCCGCGGTCGCCTACCTCGGCTCACAAGCTCAGACGCTCTCGACCCGCGACCCTCTGGTTTGGGTCTCGGCGTCGGCGCTCGTCGCCGTGATCGTTGTCCATTGGATTCTCCGCCGGCGACCCCGGGGGCGGAACGCGGTTCGCGGCTGATCTCCTTGTTCGTGGCTGATCTCCCTGCGGGGGCAGAATGGTCTGGGCGTGGCGTGCAACTGGATGATGATCGACGGACTGAGCCTGAGTGTTTCGCGCCCGGCCAGACAGCCCCGATTTCCCGCCCTGCTTCTCGAGGTGTCGAGATGTCGGGCCTGTCGAGTAGAGATGGTGAGATCCGCGGATAGCCGATAGTGGTTAGGCGTCTCGAGCTCCCGTAGCATGGGACGCGTGAGCTGGCGCGTGCGCGGCACCTATTTCGAGTCGTGCAACTGCAACGCGATATGTCCCTGTCGACGGATCAATGGAGTGCCCGGCGGCCGATCGACTCATGGGGAGTGCGAAGGAGTGCTTTCGTGGGTGATCGATGAGGGCGATGCCGACGGCGTCGATCTCTCGGGCCAGCCGGTGGCAATCGGCTTCCACTACAGCGACGACGAGGCCGGGTCTCCCTGGACCTGGATTCTGTATCTAGACCAGCGAGCGTTGAGTGAGCAGCGCATCGCCCTCGAGGCGATCTTCACCGGCCGCGTCGGAGGCGACGCTACGCCACACTTCCCGTGGATCGAGGATGAGGTCGTCGCGGTTCACGTCGCGGAGATTTCGGTCGACCACACCCCTCGCCGCCAATTGCTTCGGGTGCGCGACCAGGTGACGGTGCGGATCCGCGATCGATATCCCTGCGACGAGACCGTCACCTGCGTCATTCCAGGTCACGAGCAAGCCGGCGAGGAGCTCGTGGCAGACGAGCTCGCAGTCAAGACCAGGCCATTTGACTTCCGCTATGCCGGCGTGTGCGGTTACGGCGCAGGCTTCCATTACTCAGGCTGAACCGGCGCACGGTCGCGCAGACTGCCGCCTGGCTTAGATCGGTGCCTCGCCAACGCCGTCAAGGTGGTTGTTCCGTAAACACAGCAGGAGCGTTGAGGCTTGTCAGCCAGACCCCGCTAGGGCTACTCGGAAGCGCGACCGAGGGATCCTCTGGCTGTCCCGCAACTGCTAGCGATGCGGCTCGGCACCCCGGCGAGCCGTTGCTTCTGCTGCTCGCCCAGGACGGGTGGGCTCGAGTCGGTGTCGCAGACGCTCGCGCCCCCGCGAGCGGAAACGCAGCTATAAGCCAGTGCCGAGAGATTTGACCGTCAAGACCGGACGGCGGAGAATCGAGCCGGCAGCTCTTGATCCTCTCAGGAGGCGAAATGCCGTGGAAGCTCGCAGGGTCGTATTTTGAGACTCGTCCGTGTGACGTGGTGTGCGCTTGCACCGCGTCGCTGGCGCTTGATGCGACCCGCGACCGCTGCAAGGTGACGCTCGTCTTCAACGTCCGCGATGGCGACGTCGACGGCATTGACGTCAGTGGCCTGACCGTAGCCGCGGTAGCGGATTCGCCGAAGGTGATGAGGGAGGGGAACTGGCGCCTCGGGGTGCTTATCGATGCGACAGGCTCCGATGAACAGGCTGCGAAGCTCGAGGCGGTCTTCTCGGGAGCGCTTGGCGGACCGATGGAAGCCCCGGGAGCGCTCGTGGGCGAGCACCTCGGCTTCGAGCGCGCGCCGATCGAGGTGCGCGAGGACGGTCTGCGTCACTCGGTCCGGATCGGCGGTGCCGTCGGCTTCGAGATCGAGGCTGTCGTGCCGTCTGGCGTCCAAACGGGCGCGCCGGCGAAGCTCACCGGTGTCTTTCATCCGGCTGGCTCGGAACTGATCATCGCCCACGCGACGCGCTCGAAGATCAACGCGCTCGGCATCCAGAACGAGGGCAACGGGGCCTTCTCCACGTCGAGCTTCTCCTGGGCCGCGTGAGCGCGTCGGGGCTCTCAGCGTCGGCCGCCGGCAGCCGGGCTGGGGACGGGTTAGCGGAGGCGTTCGCTGCTGTGCGCGCGCGGCTAGGGCTCGTCGCGCTGCTGTTCGTGCTGGCCGGCCTCGCTTGGTGGCTGACCGCAGAGCGCATGGCCGGAATGGATGCGGGCCCCGGTACCAGCCTCGGGACCCTCGGTTGGTTTCTCGGCGTGTGGGTCGTGATGATGGCGGCAATGATGTTCCCCGCGGTGTCACCGACAGTCGCGCTGTACGCGAAGCTGGTGCGACGGCGCGGGGCGAGCCGGTCGCTGTTGTTCAGCACCGGCTACCTGCTCATCTGGGGCGCGACGGGACTGGCCGCCTACGGCCTGTTTCGCCTCGGCAGCACCCTATTCGGCGGTGACCTGGCGTGGCATTCCGGCGGTCGCTGGTTCGCCGGCGGCGTGCTCGCGGTCGCCGCGCTCTACGAGCTGACGCCGCTGAAGGACGTCTGCCTGCAGAAATGCCGCAGCCCGCTCGGATTCCTACTCGGCGCGTGGCGTGATGGCGCGCGCGGCGCCCTGCAGATGGGTGCCAGGCACGCGGCCTGGTGTGTCGGCTGCTGCTGGGCGCTGATGGCCGCGCTGTTCGCCCTGGGGGTGATGAGCCTCGCGTGGATGGCATTCGTGGCCGCACTGATCACGCTCGAGAAGACCCTCCCGTGGCGGCGCGTCGTCACCTGGGGAACGGCGGCGGTGCTGCTCGTACTCGCGGTCGGACTCGTGGCAGCACCCGATTCGGTCCCCGCACTCGTCGTGCCCGGCAGCCCCCACGCGATGCACGCGATGAACATGATGCGGTAGCCGCCGCCACCACCGGCGGCGCTCGAGTGGAGGCCTGCTCCTCTGACGGCGCGTTCTCAGCAAGGGCCTCCAGGATGGCGGCGATTCGCCTGGAGCTCCGAGAGCGTTGCTTGCAGATAGCTGTGCGGGGGCGCCCGCTGTCCTTTCAGTCGTCGCGCGGCGGGCGCTGAAACACGATCCGCTTGAGCTCGCTGAGGCTGTTGCCGCCGAGCCGCAGGACGGTCTGGAAGCCCTCGTGGCCGAGCTCGCCTGCGTCCAGTGCCCGGCGGAGCTCATCGAGGCCTGGGCGCTCTTCGTCGAGAACCTCCTCGCGCGACGTTTCAATCAGGATCAGGTGCCGCGTGCGGCGTTCGCCGTGCGCGAGCCGGACGAGGCGTTCACGGTCCGAGGCATCGAAACCCTGAATCGCCACGACGACGCTCTGTCCCGCCTGGAGTCGCTTCAGGATCGCTGCATCGAGCAGCTCACGAGAACGCGACTCGACCTCGTCCGCGCCGACCCGGCCCGCAAGCAGGGCGTTGACCTTCGCAAGCGAGAGCACCGCGCCCCGTTCCTCGACGACGCGTTCCGCGAAGCGATCCGGCTCCGACGCCGCAGCGCCGACGACCAGCAGTAGGCTGCCGGGCGAGTAGCGAAGACGATCCGAGGGACGGAGGACGCGTGCCCGCACCGACACGTCGACCGGCCGGGGCGGCAGACCGTCACGGCGCGGACGCTCTGACGACCAGCCAGTCCGCTCGTCGGAGCCGATTCTTACACTGCGCGGCGCGGGCGGATCGGGCATGTATCCATGATCCCCGACCGCGCGGATGGAGGCACCGCCGAGGCCGGCGGGTAGCCCGCTAGCCCTCGGCCCCGTTATGACCTACCGCGAAGCAGCAGCTCGCGCATGTGGTCGAAGTCGTTTGTCGGTGAACTCCATCCGGGTCGGCTCGCTCGATTCGATGAAGTCGATCAGCGTGAGGGCAAAGCGCACCGGGTCATGCAGCGGGGGAAAGTGACCGGTGTCCCCAAAGACCTCGAGGCGGCTGTTGGGGAGGCCGTCGTTCGCGACCGTGGCGTGCTCGAGCGGAATCAAGGGATCTTGGGCACCCCAGATGACCAGCGAGGGAAGCGCCGCGAGGTACAGCCGTCGGCCGCGCTGACGCGCTGGCAGCCGATGCCGAGCGCCGGGCGCAGGTGTGGATGAACGCCTGCCGAGCGCCGGCATCTCCGGTGACCCGTAACCGCGTGCCATCTCGGCCAGATGGGTGCCCGCCCGCAGCCCGAATCGGCCAAGCAAACCCGCAAGCGCGCCCCCGAGACCGTGGAGCCGCTCGTGGGCGATTAGGGAGAGCACGACCTCGGAGCCGGGCAGCGTCGCGACTCGGAGCATCAGATGGACCTCGCGACCGAGGCCACCGCTCGAGACCAGCACCAGCCGCTCGGCGAACGGGGGTACTCGTAGGCGAAACTGCATCGCCACGCCTCCGCGGGCGCTGGCCGGAGGCTGGAGTGCTCGTCGCGGCGATGCTGAGGTGTACCCGATCCGCCGCTGCGGTCACACGAAGGGGCCCGGACCGTGTCTATCGTCACTTAACGGTGGCCACTCGCCAGGACATCCGCAACATTGGAATCGTCGCTCACGTCGATCACGGCAAGACAACGCTGGTCGATGCCCTCCTGTGGCAATCCGGCGCCTTTCGGGCGGGCCAGGACGTGGCCAACCGGGTGCTCGATTCGATGGATCTGGAGCGAGAGAAGGGGATCACGATCCTCGCCAAGAACACGGCCGTTCACTACGGCGGGGTCAAGCTGAACATCGTTGATACGCCGGGGCACGCCGACTTCGGGGGCGAGGTGGAGCGCGGTTTGACGATGGTCGACGGCGTGCTGCTGCTGGTCGACGCGAGCGAGGGCCCCCTGCCGCAGACACGGTTCGTGCTCCGTAAGGCGCTCGAAGCCCGGCTGCCGGTGATCCTCGTTGTCAACAAGGTGGATCGGCCCGACGCCCGCATCGCCGAGGTCGTCGACGAGGTCTATGAGCTGTTCCTGGACCTCGACGCCGATGAGGCGCAGATCGAGTTTCCGATCGTCTACACCAACGCGAAGGCAGGGCAGGCCTCGCTTGACCCGTCCACGCCGGGGACCGACCTCGGGCCGCTGCTGGACCTGCTGCTCTCCCATATTCCCGCTCCCGAGTACGACCCGGCCCACCCCCTCCAGGCGCACGTCACCAACCTCGACGCCTCCCCGTACGTCGGGCGGCTCGCCATCTGTCGCGTGCGCCACGGCACGATCCGCCGGGGCGAAACGGTCGCCTGGTGCCGCACGAACGGGGAGATTGAGCGCGTCAAGGTCAGCCAGCTTTACGTCACCGAGGCGCTCGACCTCGTCGAGGCTGAGGAGGCTGCCGCCGGCGAGATCATCTGGGTCGCCGGGATCCCGGGGATCATGATCGGCGAGACGCTCGCCGCGGCCGAAAATCCGCGACCGCTGCCGGTGATCACGGTGGACGAGCCGTCGCTGTCGGTCACGATCGGGATCAACACCTCTCCCCTGGCCGGGCAGGACGGCGACAAGCTGACGGCCAGCCAGGTCAAGGACCGGCTCGACCGCGAGCTCGTCGGGAACGTCTCGCTTCGGGTCCTCGAGACCGATCGCCCCGAGGTCTGGGAGGTCCAGGGCCGCGGCGAGCTGGCGCTCTCGGTGCTGGTCGAGCTGATGCGCCGTGAGGGGTTCGAGCTGACGGTCGGAAACCCCCAGGTCGTCACCCGGCAGGTTGACGGGAAGCTGTGCGAGCCGATCGAGCGGATGAGCGTCGACGTGCCCGAGGAGTACGTGGGTGTGATCACGCAGATGCTCGCGATGCGCAAGGGACGCATGGAGCAGATGGTCAACCACGGAACCGGCTGGGTGCGGATGGAGTACCTGGTGCCGGCGCGCGGCCTGATCGGGTTCCGCACCGAGTTCCTCACCGAGACTCGGGGCACCGGCCTCGTCCATCACGTCTTCGACCGCTGGGAGCCGTGGCAGGGCGAGCTGCGGACCCGGCCCACCGGGTCGCTGGTCGCCGACCGGCGCGGCACTGTCGCCGCGTTCGCCCTGTTCAAGCTTCAGGAGCGAGGAACGCTGTTCGTCGCCCCTGGCGATGAGGTCTACGAAGGGATGATCATCGGCGAGAGCTCACGCGCCGAGGATCTCGATGTCAACGCGATCAAGGAAAAGCACCTGACCAACATGCGCTCCTCGACCGCGGACGAGCTCGTAAGGCTGGTGCCCAGGCGCGAGCTCTCACTCGACCAGGCGCTCGAGTTCCTCCGTGTCGACGAGGCGGTCGAGGTCACGCCGCACGCGGTCCGGCTGCGCAAGGCGTTGCTGGATGGGACCGCCCGCCGCAAGGTGGCGCGTTCGGCGCGGCAGCCGGCTGCTGCCCGGTAATCGGGCCAGTCTCGTGCGGGAGGGGGAGTTCGGCCACCCCCTCGCAGGAGTGCAAGCGGTCTTGCTGTCCATGCCGGCGCCTACGCTGGCACTGGATGGGCGACTTCTCCACCCGGGCGCGCGCGCTGGTCGAGCACATCGAATTGAACCCGTCAGATCCGGGGCTGGATGAGGAACTCGACGCGCTGCGGGCGCTGTGGCGCTCGCTGCCGGAGGCGGAGCGCGCCGAGGCGGCCACTGCGTCGCGTGCACTGGCGAGGGCCCGGACGGCCGCCGCACCACCTGCGAGCATCATCGATGACCCCGCCGCCCAGCTCGCGCTCAGCGGGTTGGACCGTATCGACGTTGAAGCTCCGCCGGGGTGCCGCTACGACGGACCTCGGGATCCGGACGCGCTGCTCGCCTGGTTTGGGCTGAACGAGTTCCGACCCGGGCAGCGTGAGACAGTGACGGCGGCGCTCGCCGGTCGCGACAGCCTTGTCGTGATGCCCACGGGCGGCGGCAAGAGCCTCTGCTATCAGCTGCCCGGCATAGCCTCGGACGCGCTGACAGTCGTGGTCTCGCCGCTGATCGCGCTGATGGCAGACCAGTACCGGCGGCTCGTACTAGGTGGACACCCTGCGGCGATGATCGCTTCGGGCATGGACGCTGGCGCCGCCGATCGCGCGCTGACGGACGTTCGCGGCGGCCGCGCGCGGATCGTCCTCTGCTCCCCCGAACGCTTTGCCTCGCCCAGGTTTCTGGAGGCGCTGGCGCAGCGCGACGTGGACCTGTTTGCCGTGGACGAGGCCCATTGTGTCTCCGAGTGGGGGCATGACTTCCGCCCCGACTATCTGCGCCTCCGCGGAGTGATCGAGCGTCTCGGCGCGCCCACCGTGATGGCCTGCACCGCGACCGCGACCGAGCAGGTGGCCGAGGAGATCAACGCCCGGCTCGGGCTGCGCGACCCGCACGTGATGCGCGCCGGGTTCGACCGGCCGAACCTGTCGTTCGACGTGATCGCGCTCGAAGGGACGGGGTCCAAGGCACGCAAGCACATGCTGCTTTCGCTCGCCCTGGCGGACCCGGCGAATCGGCCCGCGATCGTCTACTGCGGCACCCGGCGGGACGTCGAGGAGTTGACCGAACGACTCAGGTCCGAGGAATTGCTGGCGGTCGGCTACCACGCCGGCATGCCGGCGGACGAGCGCGCCTCGGCCCAGCACCGCTTCATGGAAGGCGACGCCGAGATCGTGGTCGCCACCAATGCATTCGGGATGGGCGTAGACAAGGCCGACGTCCGCGCGGTTGTGCACTGGGCGATTCCCAAAAGCGTGGAGGCTTACTACCAAGAGGTCGGCCGAGGCGGCCGCGACGGCGAGCCCGCCCGCGCGATCCTGCTGGCTAGCCGCACTGATCTGGGGCGGCTGATCAACTTCATCAGGGGCGACGCCGTCGAGCCAGAGAACGTGCTCGCCTACGTACGCAGCCTCAAGGCGTTCTCTGACGCCGAAACGACGGTGATCGAGGCGCCTCGCTCAGATCGCGACCGGGTCATGCTTGGGATCGCGGAGCGCGCGGGGCTGTGCGCGCTCGAGCCCGCCGGGGGAGGACGGCTCGAAGTCACGTTCACGGGCTCACCAGGTGCGCGGGAAGTTGCCTCGATCTGTCGGGTGGCGCGCGATCGCGCCTGGCGCGCCTATCGGGCGGTCGAGTCGTTCAGCTCAGCCTCAGGCGAGTGCCGGCGCCGCACGCTGCTCGACCACTTCGGCGACGGCCGACCGGGTGCACCAGCGGGACGCTGCTGCGACGTCTGTGACCCAGAGACGATTGGTCTCCCCGACCCCATGACTCTGACGCCGGCGAGACGCGCCAAGCGTTCCCGGCCTGAAGCCGCCTTGCATCCGGCCGACATGGGCCTATTGGAGACCCTGCGCGCGTGGCGCGTTCGCGCCAGCAACGGCAAGCCCGCCTACACCATCGCCCACAACAGCACGCTCGAGTCGATCGCCGCGCTGCGGCCTAGCTCGATGGACGAACTCGCGAAGGTCAAAGGAGTGGGTCCCGCTTTCATCGAGCGCCACGGTGAAGCGGTGCTCGGGCTTGTGGCGGGAGTTAGGACTGTCGTCAGGCCTCGCCGGGTCTAACGAACCACCTAACAGGAGCGCTCCGATTTGGCCGGCCGGCGCCGGAAGCGCACGATCGCGTTCGCCGATTAGTGAGCGTCGCCTACCGAAGCGGTCTCTATTAGCGCGACGAGTGCTTCAGCGATCGCGCGCGTCGGGGTAGTTTGGCGTTCGCGATTGGGCGATTCCGAAACGCGTCCGCTTGACATTGGCGGCCGGCACTGGTGAGAAGGTGTTTTGAGGCCGGTCTTCGTCATCGAACACGATCATCGCGGCAACCACGCAGCGACGCCTCTTGATGTGGTTGGCCAGTTTTCGGAGATCCTCCGGGGTGGACTTGCGCCGCGAATTCAGCTCCCGGCTCTTCGGTCCCCACCCCTTCGTGCACCACTTGACCTCGTTGAACGCCTCGTGCGGATGCTTCTTGAACTGATCGCTGGCGTCCGCGCCGGCCGCGACCTCTGCGAGGTCTGAGACAGAGACGTCGACCCGTTGAACGACCTCGGGCGCTTTGAAGTCCCAGCGGGTCCATTTCGCGATCGGGAACTCCATGTGGACCGCCCCTGGCCATTCTCGTTCAAGCTCGTAGGCGAGACGAAGAGCGCGGTCGCGCTCTGCGGTGTGCCTCAGCTCCCCTCGCATTTCAGCCGCTCGGACAGTCGACGCTCCCGAGCGCGTCTACGCGACCAGGAGGCGCGCTTCCTCGCCGAAGCTGTCGCGCGCCACGGAGCCGTCGCTGCGTGAAGGCACTCGTCCTAGCCCGGACCGTCGGGCCGCTGCTTTCACGGGCGAGGCTAAGGTGCCTTCGCATAACTTCGACTAATCACCTGGAATGTCGCGCGCCGTGCCTCCCGGCTGCCCGACCAGACAACCGCCGTGGCTCGTCGTGAGCCGGACGTCGTCGCGTTGCAGGAAGTCACCCGACGGACCACGCCGTTGTGGTGTCGCGCGTTCGAGCTGATGGGGCTGACACACGTCCGTGCCTCGGCTTCAGGCGACGACGTCACCGGCCGGTCCTCCGTCCGGCGAACGCTCGTCATGGTCGGGTCCCGGTTCGCGCTGGAGGACGTGGAGGAGCCGCTTGCGGTCCCCTGGCCGGAGTGCGCGGTGAGCGTGCGCGCGCAGACTTCTTCGGGCCCGCTGGAGGTCCACTGCGTCCACGTACCGAACGCTGCGAACGGGTGGGTGAAGGTGGAGACCCTCCAGGCGTTGCGGCGCGGGCTGGAGACACCGGCTCGCGCACCGCGGGTGCTGTGCGGCGATCTCAACACCCCGCGGCGCGAGTTGCCAGACGGCGGGACGATCTCGTTTGCCTGCGACTCGCGCGGGCGTGTACGTCCAGACCGCGGTCCCGAATGGGATGCCGCCGAGCTCGGCGTCGTCCCGGGGCTCCGCGACCTCGGATACCGCGATGCGTACCGGACAGTGCACGGATACGACTCCCGATCGCCAAGCTGGACCTGGAAGACGATTGCCGGCCACGACGGCGGCTGGCGCCTCGACCACATCTTCGTCTCCGCAGAGCTGCTTCCGCTCGCCTGCCACTATCACCACGACTGGCGCGAGGACGGGCTGAGCGATCACTCGGCGCTCGAGACAGATCTGGAGCAGCGACGCTGAGAGCACGACAGCTCGTCCCGCAACACGGCTGACATCGGCACTTCTCCCAAAGGTCTCCGAATACAGTCGCTCACGCTTGAAAGCACCGGCACGGTCCGCGGAGTTGCCGGCCCGGTCGCAGCTCGCACCGCCGCGGACGATTGCTTCGCTCAGACCGACGTCCGCGAGCGCACGAATCGCTTCGGCGACGATTCGGTCGTCGGGTCGCGGCATCAGTCCGTCCTCTCCGCACTTGTGCTTTCGCGGCCGACAGGTCGCATTTTCGGGCGCTGGGGTTCAACGGACACGAGGCGTCCGCCGGCCTCGGCGCGGACTTCTGCCGGCGCCCAGTCGCGAGCGTCGCGGTCATACCCGCTGTTGCGATCAGCAGGGGCGGGCCGCGGCACGGGACCACTCCGCCGGGTCTGCGTATCGGCCGCGCCATGCCGAGTTGCCGCGATCTCTCTTCGTTTCGAGACGCCGGGTTCGTCGCGGCTGGCTGGCCACCCGTTCCCGTGGCCCCTTGGGTGCGGTCGCAGGCGTGGGCCAGCAGGTACCGCGCCGAGCGGGATGATCAGTTGCCGGCGGGCTTCTGCGTTGAGATGGGACGACGCGGGTAAGTTTTCTTCCGTGACGGCTCTCCCCCACGCGGTCGACGTACGGCGCCGGGCGGGATGGTTGCCGGAGGACCAGGAGGACTTGGAAGCCTGGCTCGACGGCCATCGTCAGCGAGTGGAGGACCGAGGGGAGCAGATGGTGCTTCACCCTGTGATCAGCGAGTTTCAGGAGCTGATTGACAGCGATCCGGTGGTGCGGATGTACGTCACCAAGATGATCGCGCAGGTGCCCACCTCCAAGCCGTACCGCAAGCGACATGTGGAGAACGTCGACCAGCTATTGCGCCTGACGAACGAGGTACTGACCATGGCGCCCGAGTTCGGCCCCGCGATGGTGGCGACCCCTTTGGGCGCGATCCTCGACTGGACGATGGGGACACCGGCCGGCTTCGCGGCCTATCGGGACCCGCGGATCAACGCGATGCTCAAGAAGATCCTGACCGTCTGGTGCGAATTCCTCAGCAGCGGCGACTCGCTTTATGTGCTCAACGACTCGCCGTCGGGCTGGAAGTCCGCCGAGGCCCAACGCGCGGTGGGCATCGAGCAGTTCGAGTACGACCCGCAGGGCGAGCATTGGGGCTTTGCCTCGTGGAACGATTTCTTCACTCGACAGTTCAAGGACGGCGCTCGTCCGGTGGAGTCCCCGGACGACGACAAGGTGATCGTGAGCGCCTGCGAGTCGCTGCCCTACGGCATCAGCAACGACGTCCAGCGGCAAGATCGCTTTTGGATCAAGAGTCAGCCATATTCCCTGGAGGACATGCTGGCCAATGATGATTCGGTTGATCAGTTCGTCGGCGGAACGGTGTATCAAGCGTTTCTGAGCGCGACCAACTACCACCGGTGGCACAGCCCGGTGGCGGGAACGATCATCCGAGCGTTCGTCCAACCGGGCACGTACTACTCCGAGGCCGACTCAGAGGGCAAGGACGCGGTCGAGCCGATGAACTCGCAGTCCTACCTCGCCCACGTCGCGGCTCGGGCGATCATCCTGATCGAAGCCGACGATCCCGTCATCGGGCTGATGGCCTTCGTGCCGGTCGGAATGTCGGAGGTCTCCTCGTGCCTGATCGACTCAAAGGTGACGTCCGGCTATCACGCCGGGAAGGGTGAGGAGCTCGGTTACTTCCAATTCGGCGGCTCGACTCACTGTCTCGTCTTTCGCCCGGGCGCGATCGCCGAGTTCACGCTCGCGGCGATTCCTCAGCCTCACGACCCCAATGCGCCACTCGTGCGCGTGCGCTCGAAGCTCGCAACCGCCAACCTCACGGTCTGAAGCCCGGCCGACGCGGGCCGCACGATCGCTCTTGTCCTCCGACCTGCTCGCGTCGCGCGGGTCGCCTTGGCGACGTTGTGATCGCGGCGATCAGAGCTGATCGGTTCCACGGTGGGCTTTCGAGTTCGCTCACAAACGAGCATCGCTGCTTCGAGGGCCAACCTTGTGCTTGCGACGGATGGGTCAGTCGTGCTCATCTCGTCCAGCTGGCGAGGCCTCTGCTCGATCTCAGGTGATCGCGTCGACGTAGAGCGTGCGGACGCCCCTGGGGGTAGACACTTCGATCACGTCTCCGACTCGGCGCCCGATGAGCGCTTTCGCGATCGGAGACTCGGACGACAGGGCGCCGTCTGACGGTCGCGCATCATGTGGTGACACGATCCTGGAGGTGTGATGACGGTTCGTACCCTGGTCCCTGTAGGACACAGTTGAGCCATGCCGAACGGTCTCGGCCGCCTCGGTCACCCGGACCACCAGTGCGCTTCGAATCTGCTCGCGCAACTTGGCGATCCGCGTCTCTAGCCGTGCTTGATCCTCCTTGGCGGCGTGATACTCACCGTTCTCTTTCAGATCGCCAAATTCCCGCGCCATCTTGATCCGCCCGGCGATCTCCCGGCGCCCATCTGTCTCAAGCTCGCCAAGCGCTCGTTGGATCGTCTCGAGCTCCTCGGCGGTCATCGTGATCTGGTCCACTCCCTCTCACCCTCCTCGAGCTACTGGGATTTTCACACGGGCCTGAGCGAGACCCGACCTGGAATACCTCGTTCCTGAACCGCGCAGCGCTTCGCACCACCTGCCCGCAGGCCAATCAAACGACCGTCAGCTCCAACCACAGCGGCGTGTGCCTCTCAACCGAGTCTAGAAGCCTTCTCAGGGTCGTAAGAGACAAATCGGTCCGCGCCTGAGTTTCGCTCAGTTTGGTACCTCGTTTGGTACCCGACCTGCGCGTGCTCATGTCGAAGATCGCCCCGCGGCATGGTCTTCTCCGCGTTAAGCCTGTGGCGGAGCGGCCAACCTCAGACGAGTCGCGTCGGGGTTCGTGGGTATGTCGGTCGTGATGCAGACGTCGGCTTCGAGAAGCCGTGTGCGAAGGCCGCGAAAACGTGTGGGGCATTGCCCGGGCTTGGCTCGAGCCGCATCCGGCGCTCGTTCCTCGGCTTGAGCGTCGGCCGCTTCGCCTCGGCGCTCACGGCTAATGGCCGGAGGGGCCGGGTCTAGCGCTTTGCGGCGGGCGGGTGGGCCGGGTCCAAGCGCCGCGTCCGCTCGCGACGGTTCGCGTTGCTGGCCGTCCGCCCACTGCCACCTTGACCTTGGCGATTAGGTCTCGCGCGTGTGTAGACGCGTGGGTCGTTGGGGCGGGCCGAGCAGCGCGCTTCGTTGCCCGGTTGGCCAGATCGGCGCCTACCATCGCTGGCGTGCTGGCGGCGCGCCAAGGCGACGGTAAAGCTCGAGAACTCAGACGCATGGGCCTGGGTGCCTCGCCTCACCGCGTGGCGGCGTCCCGTCTGAGCGAAAGTATGGCCGGATCGGCGAAAATCGTCGAGAACGAGGTCCGAGCGCAGGTCCACCTCCGATCGGATCTCAGTTGCCCGCGGGACGACGATCAGGAAGCGGAGGACAAGGAGACGTAACGGTGGCGAGGCTTCTTCTAGAGCATGTGCCCACTGTCTGGCTGGCGATCGGAGGAGTCGCTCTGGTCGTCGCGGTCGCTCTGCTCGGACTCGTCGTGGTGCGTCACGGGGTCGAGCAGGGCGCACTCGAGCCTCATAGGGAAGTCGTCACCGCCATCTTCCACGTGATCGGTGTCCTCTACGCCGTTCTGCTCGGTTTCGTTGTCGTCATTGTCTGGGAGCAGTTCAAAACTGCCCAGACAAACGCGGGGAACGAGGCAGTCGTGGTGGGCGATCTGTACCGGGATGCGATCGCGCTTGGGCCGCAGGGTGGGCAGCTTCGTGTGGCCGTGGCCAGGTACGCGCGAAGCGTGGCGTACGTTGACTGGAACTACGTCGCCAAATATCAACAGCAAAGCAGCCAGACGGATGTCGACCTGAACGCCGTATGGCATGCGGTGAAGGACGTCCGCCCGCGCGACGCAACCGAGGTAGAGCTCGTGTCGGCCGCGATCACCAATGCCGGCCAGATGAGCGAGGACCGGCGAACGCGGGTGATTAACAGTAGCGCCGAGGTGCCCACCCCGCTCTGGGTGGTCCTGATCGTGGGCGGAATGATTACACTGGCGTTTGCCTACATGCTCGGCGTTGAGAGATTTGCGGCGCAGGCCACCATGGTGGGGGCGCTGGGGGCGATCATCGCTCTCTCGCTATTTGTCATCTTGACGTTGGATCTGCCTTACACAGGCAGCGTTTCGGTGAAGCCGGCTGCGATGCAAAGCGTGATAGCCGGATTCGCGCATGAGAGGTTTTAACCGCGGACGCTGTCGGGCGGCTCAGCCGAGCGGAACTGCGAACGTCGCGCGGCCCCCGGAGGCCTTTCACGCCTCCTGCCATCGCTCCGTTAGTGTCACAGCGAGTACGCGGCGCTCGCGGCAACGTATTGCCGCCTCGGGATCAGCTCTCGCGGGTAGCGACTAGCCGTCGAGCAGATTGGCCAGGGTCAGACCGCTGTGGACCACGCGCTAACGCCGCCGGCCAGGCCACGGGTCCGCCTTGCTCGTAGGAACCGCGGATAGCGAACAGTTCGTGCCGCGCGAACGTTACGACGGTTGCATAACGGCAGCTTCGAGCGCATTCTGGATCGACTCGCCGCCGCCACTGACGTAGAGGATGCGACGCGTCACGCGCGGTTCGTGAATGACTGCAGCCAAGAGGGCGGCAACGTCGTCCCGCGGGATCTCGCCGCGAAATGGCGACAACTCGATCCTCACCCTGCCGGTCCCCGATTCGTCGGTCAAGCGGCCAGGCCTGACGATGGTCCAGTCGCGGTCACTGGCGGCCAGTGCTGCGTCGGCCTCAGCTTTCGCGCGCAAGTAGACGCTGAAGACGCGGTCGCCCTCTGGGGCGGCCTCGGCACCGACGGCACTCACCATCACGTAGCGCTGTGAGCCGACGGCGGTGGCCTTGAGCAGTTTGATCGCACCGTCGCGATCCATGGTCAGCTTTCGCTCGGCACCGCTACCGGGTCCTGCGCCGGCCGCGAAGAGCGCCGCGTCGCTCCCCTCGATCGCCTCAGCGATCTCCCGAACGCTCGCGTGTTCGAGATCGCAGACCACCGGATTTGCGCCGCTGGCACCAACCTCCGTGGCGTGATCTGGGTTGCGAATCAGGCCGATGACCTCATCCCCCTGAGCAACGAGCAAGTGGCCCAGCCGCATGGCGATCTTTCCGTGAGCTCCAGCGATCGCAACTCGCACGTATCGAGCCTAGCGCTCAGACGGCACAGCTCCGTGCTGGGGACCGCCGTCTGCGCTGGAAGAAGGTCGAGTAGAAGCCGACGGTGCCCCACCTCAGAACCCACGAAGCTCGATTGCGAGGGAGACGTAGGTTTGATCTCCGAAGAAGCGGCCTCTCCCCTGTGACGTCCTCCTGGATGATGTGCGGCGCGCTGAGGATCTCAGACACACAGCTCGGAAAGCCCCCCAGCCAACATGAATGTCTTGGCCTCGACGCCGACGAACACGTATATGTCCCGGCCCCGACCGCGCCGGCCGCCAACGTGGGCTCTAGTACCATCTCGCCGTGGGCAATCCGGGTCCTCAGGCGTGCGGCCTTCGCCATTATGGCTGTGATCCTTCTCTCGGCAGCCGCCGCGGTCGCGAGCGCCCGAATGCGGGCCTATCAGAACCCGGCCGTCATCCAGGGCCTGAAGGTTCGGCCGTCGACGCTGACGATGGCCGCTGACGGGAACGACACGATCACGGGGCCTGCGGTGGACCGGTTGGGGCTCCTCGTCGGCGCGCGCGAGCGGGGTCAATCACGTCAACAACTGCATCCCGAACTGCGCCAGCGGACACATTAAGAAGGTCCGCGTATCGGTGCGGCTCTTCAGCAGGGGCTACTACCGGGGCAACTATGTTTACCGGTGCTACTCGGTCAAACCCGCGGCGGCGGCGTATCTCCGCCACTTCTGTCTGCCCTAATTGCGTTGCAGGCCGACACCAACTTCGGCCCGGGTGTCGGTGCGCTGACTGGGACGCGTCGGCGTCGTTGGTCGTCCTCCTGAAGACCCCCTCGCGACGCGAAAACAAAGCCAGCGTCCGACGACACATTGCCCCCAGGTTTTGTCGAACCCGCGCATCTTGCCCGGATCGACACGTGACTTGCTCCGTGCGCGGAAGCGGGTGACGTATCGGGCCATCCCATTCGCCTCCCGCCCGCCACGGAACCGGCGAGCGCAAAGGCGAGAGGCTGTCGCGACATAGCGCTTGCCAATCGAGCCGACTACGGCCGGATCGGTGATCTCGCCTGCGTCAACGGCCTCGTCGAGTCACCGACCAGCGTTGCGGCAAAGTACAGGATGGCCATATTCCCGTGACATTCGGGTTCTGACGTCGATGAGTTATGAGGGGGTTCACGAGGTTGAGCTACCCCTTGATTCGCAGCGATTTTCTGATTCTGGGTGAGGTTGCCAGAGGCTAAAGCATCTTGTTCGACGGTTTGACCCGGCCGCACCGGCGCCCGAATCGGAACCCTTCAAATCCGTATCAGACCTGACGTGCGTCTGAGCAAACGTCCTGCCGTGTCGGCCGCCAAATGGGCGGCCGCTCCTTGCGCATCCCCGAAAGGTCGCGACCCATTTCGAAACGGTCACGACGCAGCTGATCGACGTCTCGCGCGGAGCCGGTCCAGGTGCTGGCGTCCCACCTGGTTGGTCGTGCGGAGGAAGTCCGTGATCCGCTCGAGCTCTTCTTTCGTGAAGCGCCTGGAGAGCGTGGAGTTCCAGTCGGCCGCAAGCGGGCCCCAGATGCGCTCTGCCGACCTGTAGAACGCAGGCGTCACTTCGGCCCTTACCCGCCGACGATCAGCTGGGCTGAAAACGCGGCGTGCGAAGCCCGCTCTCTCCAAGCGGTCCATCACCCCAGTGATGGCGCCACCGGTGAGGCCGGACTGGGCGGCGAGCTCGCCGGCGCTGAGCCCGCCGACATTTTCGATGATGTTGAGACATCGCAGGTCGGTGTCACTCACGCCCAACCACTCGGCGGCCAGGCTGTCGAACGCACCGTCCTGGTTGCAGCTCACCCTGAACTCACGGACGAGCTCCTCGACCAGTTCGTTCGTCGATCTCGGCGACATGGTGATTGGGGCTTCCTTCTCTTTAGCTGCTAAAATGTTCAGCCACTGAACGACAGGCTAGCACCACCAACCGACGTCTCACCGGAAGGAGATCCAGATGGCAAGCGACATGCGAATCGAGCTGGTGCAGGTCCCGGTATCCGACATCGATCGAGCAAAGGCGTTCTACGTCGAGAAAGTGGGCTTCAACGCCGACCACGACCACCAGGTCACCGACGAGCTTCGCTTCGTACAACTCACTCCGCCAGGCTCGGCCTGCTCGATCGCGCTCACCTCAGGCGCCGACCAAATGACGCCCGGATCAATCGACGGGTTGCAGATGGTGGTCGACGACGCCGAGGCAAGCCGCAAGGAACTCGCGCAGCGCGGCGTGGAAGTCAGTGACGTCCAGGAATTTCCCTGGGGAACCTTCGTCTTCTTCAAGGATCCCGACGGCAACGGCTGGGCCCTGCAGGCCATGACCCACCGGGGGCAGCCAGCCTGAATGCTCAACTGCATCGATCATCTCCGTCAACGCGCGCCGCGCGGAAGCGACGACGGCCAAAGGAGCTTCCGCCGTGGTCAGCCGGCGCCGCAGTGGAGGTCGCGTCCCTTTGCCGCTCGTCGCCAGCGGGAGGGCTAGATTCGCCCCCATGTCGAGTGACCAGCACCAGACTGCGATCGACGTCGCTGGTAGACGCACGGCCGTCAAACCGGAGTAACGTCCACCAGGCGGAGCACCCGCGGCGTCCGGCTATTCCGGCGCAGGTCGCAGCTCCGCAGAACGGATCAACGCCAGCGGGGCGATGTCGGCGCTTGGACCGTCAGCAACCGTACGGTCACCTTCGGGTTCGTGCGGGCGCGCAGGCATCGTAGTGGTGGAAGGACGTGAAACGCGCGTAACGCACTGCGGCATCAAAGGCGACGCTGTCTGTTCGTCCCGTCGCGGGAACTACGCGCTGTCAGGTCGTCGAGCTCGCAACACCGCGATCGCTCGCTCGACCTCTGAGCGGTGAACCGCCGATGGCGACCCGACCTTCAGACTGGGGAGGAGCCCGCGCCTGGCATAGCTCTTAACGTCGACACACGCATCTGGAGGATTTGCGCCACCTCGCGTGCCGTCATCAACTCGTCGAGGATGCTGCCCGTCAGTCCGGTCGTCCGCTGGCGTCTCCGCAGAGGACGCGGCCCGAACCTTCGCTCTCCGCTCGGCGTCAACGGTTCGCAACCAGACCTGGAACTCCCTCGTCCTGACGACTCCTCGCGCGCGTCGGGGCGTCGAGCGCCGCTGGGCACCGTCAGCCATAAGTTCGGCCCGGATCCTCGCCGTCGCGGTGGATGCGCCGCGCAGCTCGCAGGCGATCTGCAGGTGCTCAAGCGACCGCGAGCCCGCCTGATCGATCAGCTCGGTCGCGTGGCGCACCTCGCGCGGGTCGATGGACTCGAGCGAGGTACGGATCGTTCCGCACAGCATCTCGACAACCACCGCCGCGGGGTCCTCGCCTGGATACGCATCATCGGGCGTCGCCTCGATGAGATCCGAGACCAGCTCGCAGAGCATCGAGCCGGTGCGCAGCCGCTGCAGCACGAACTGACCGATGTGATCGTCGGCGCGCGGCGGTTCCACTACTGACAAGAGCCCGCCGGGCTTGAAAGTTCCCCCCGAGCCCAATGCAACGTCTTCGTGCCGATCCGTGTTAGGCGCCCCGCTCTCGGGTAGGAAAGCGATCGGTAGGGACCTTTGCGGGGAGTCGTCTCGTCAGCAGGTGGAGGAGGAGCTCGAGGATGATGCGTTTGCGTAGTCCCAGGTACGTCAGCAGCGGGCTCGCCCTGGCGGCGCTAGCCGCCTGCACGGTTCTCGTGACGGTGGTTCGCTTCGCCCCAGCGGCGGGTGCAGCTGCGCGGGCGTCGTCGGCTGCACGTCCGCGGACGTCGTGTCTTCGCCACAACGTTCGCCTTTCGGTCGAGGAACGACGGTTGAGCCTCCGGCTGTCGCGGAACGACGATCCCGCTGTCCTGCAGAAGAAGACCTTCGCGCAGGAGATGATCACGGGTGCTGGTCTCCAGGGTTTCGGCCGTCGGCTGACGCGGCTTGTCTGCCAGGCGCCCAACCTGCGCACCGTTCAGCAAATCGTTCGCCAGCAGGGCGAGCAGCTGTGGCACCTCGCCGTCGATCGCGCTCAGCGTCGCGGCCCGGTCCGAGGCACGCTGCCGTCGAGTGACGACCGTGCGCTGTACTGGGCACGCCTCCAGGCGAAAGCCGACCTCCGCGAGGCGCGCTTGCGCTTTCGGGTTTCCCGGGCCAAGCGGCTGGCTCTCATCACCACCTTCGATAAGGCGTCGCGGGGAATGTTCAGCATCAACTTCCCCGCCGGGCGCAAGATGACCCGAATCATTCTCAGCGGCTTTGATCCGTACACGCTGGACGGCGGCCAGGCCGGGACGGCTCCGGGCGCAGCGGGCAACAACATCCGCCACGGAAACCCGTCTGGCGCGGTCGCGCTGTCACTCGACGGCACCCGGTTCCGTGCGCCGAACGGACGGGTCGAGGTCATCGAGACCTACATCCTGCCGGTCAACTACCGGGAGTTCCGGGAGGGCTATCTCGAGGACACGGTTGGCCCGTGGATGAAGCGCGGACCGCGCCAGGTCGCGGCCTCGATCACGATGAGCCAGACGAACGGAGACGAGTTCGACCTCGAGCAATGGAACGGGCGCTACCACGGTGTGACAATCGGCAACGACAACGCCGCCCCCTGCCCGAACGTCAACGGCGTTCCTCAGCTGGCCGTCAACAACCACAGCTGCGACATTGCCGTCGTCAGACGATGGGGCGGTCCCGCTGCCTTCGCTCTGAGGAATCCACCGCAGTGGACGACCACGACGCTGCCGATCAAGCGGATGATCGAGGCGAATACCGGCAAGTCCGTGCCCCGGCCTCCGGGCGATACGTGGCCCGATACCTCCGTCGCCTTCGGCGTCGTCTGGCACACCGACTACGTCGAGTTTCCTAACTGCAACTCCGCGACCGAAGTCGATCGCAACGACCCGGTGCCGACCTCATACCCGCCGCCGACCCCGCCCGTACCTCCAGATCCGGGCTCGTGTTCGTATAAAGGGGGTGGCGGCAACTACCTCTCAAACGAGAGCGCCTACCGCAATACTCTCCTGCGCGACCGGCTCAAGGTGAACGTTGCGGCGGGTCATATCCACACGCCGTTCATGCAGCACTTCGCGAGCAACGACCTCTACAGCCCAAGCGACGCGACGTTCTCCGCTTGGCGCCGAACAATCATTGCCCAGGCAAAGAACCTGGTCCACGTGGTCGGCGAGCACGCGCCCTGAGAGCACCGACGCACGCCTCCTTTCCGCGGGTTATGGAGGCTTTTGCGGGGAATAACTTAGTTTCCGATTTGACCACGCTTGTTGAGGTTGCGTCACCTCGGTTGAGGCTGAATTGCGCCATTTCGTTACAGCGCTGTTACACAAAACGATTCATACACGAACCCGAATATCGCGACTTCATCTAACAAATCATCTAACCAACGCCGACGCTGAAGGTAAGCCCGTCGGCCTCTCGGGCGACGCGGGGGCCCCGACTGCGAAGTTCAGTTCAGGCGTTGGGCAACAATGTCTTGTGAGCCACATGCCATCCATCTGCTCTCACCGTGAAGGGATTCTTGGCACAACGCCCATCCCTCCCCACCGTTGGCAAGGATAAGCCGGAGCTGTCCTGGACCTGGACTGGTATGTGTGCGCCTCGCGAGTCGCGAGGCGCGCAGGCGCTGACGGCGGCGAGGGGCGTTCCGCTAACCGCTGGCGTCTAGCTTCTCGATCAGGCGGTGAACTACGCCGAGCCGTCGCTCAAGCTCAGCTGCGGTCGGCGCGAGCTCGTACGCGTGCTGATGGCAGGCGCTCGACAGCGCGCTCCACGTGAAGACGATTTCCCACGCAAGCTGTGCGTCACCGAGATACTCGGGAAGGCACGCCAGCTGCGCTCGCGCCGTCGCTCGCTCCAGTCCGGGAGCGCGCCTTGCCCACAGACGATCGAGCGCGCCTTCGAGCGCGCGGCGGGCGAGCAGCGCGGCCGCTCGAGGCCACACACCGACCGTCGCAGCCGCCGGCGTGTTGATTAGATGGCGCGCGGCGGCGAGAAGCGAGGCGGGTGAGTTCGGGTCATTGGCTGCCGGCGCGTTCACGGCATGTCGGCGAGTTGTCGCGCGAGCACGGCCGACCGCCTCAAGAGTTCCGGAAGATCGGCCGTAACGGTTTCGTGAACGCCCCTGTTGGCGACTTTGACGGCGTCACCGGCACGGCCGCCAAAGCGATTGTTGATGCTTGAGAGGACCTGACCGCCCTTCGTCTCATCGTTGAACAGCGCGAGTGCCAGGAACATCATCAGCGTGGTGCACCGTCCTAGCGCCTCCTCCACCTCGGCATGCGATGACCCAGCCTCGAGTCTCCGGCGCCTAATCGCCCGGGCGCAGGCTGCTTCCAGCGCCAGCCTGCAGAATCCGGGCACCACGCGGGCCGCCACCTCCGCTGGCACATCTTCGCTGCGGACGAGCGCGCGCGCGTCTTCGATGTGCCGCTCCACCGGATCGAGGGCGGGGCGAACCTCGACAACGGAATTCGTCCGACGGGTCACCTCGAGGATCGTGGCATCGAGACCGAGGCGCCGCGCGGCCTCAGGTAGCCGCTCGTCGTGGGTGAACACGATCACCTGGCGGTGAGCCGCGGCCGCCGCCAGCACCCTCGCAAGTCCGTCGACCTTCGCTGGGTCCATACTCTGGACCGGGTCGTCGATGACCATGAAGCGGAACGGGCTCTCCCGGAATCCCGCCCTAGGCAGGAACACCGAGACGGCGAGTGAGTGCAGCTCCCCCTGACTCATCACGCCGAAGGCGGATGCTCCGCTCCCATCCACGCTGACAGCGACCTCGGCGCGGCGGATCTTCCCGGACTTCTGGAGCGTGAAGCCGTCGAGTGAGACGTTGGATTCCTGTCTGAGCTCGTCCCAGTTCGCCTTCGCCGCGTCGGCGATCGGCGCGAGCCGCTCCGCCTGGAGCTCTGCCGCAGTCTCGCGCGCCCACTTCTCGGCGGCCTTCAGATCCGGAAGCTGCCTGTCGGCGGAGACGGCATCCCGCGCTCCGGGCACCCAGCCGCGGAGCTCGGCCGCAATCGGCCGCCAGGCATCGTCACGACGCTCGACCTCGGCTCTGGCGAGATCTGCGAGCGCTGTCACCGCCGCCGATATCTCAGAGTAGGCGCGCCGCAGAGGCGCGACATCGTGTCCGTCCGCGCCGGTAACCGCCCTCCTCCAGGCCTCCCGCGCCTCATTCAACCTCCCAGGATTGAGTTCCAACTCCAACGCAAGCCGTGCCGCCTCGTCGGCGTCGATCGCACCCCCGAGCGCTCTTAGCGAGCGCGCCGCCGAGATCGCGCTGCTGCGCGCGGACTCGTAGTCCCGTGCGCGGGCACGTCGTTCTTGCATCTCGCTGCTGGCGTGCTCGATCCATCGCTGATCCAGCACGTTCTGTGTGCCGCAGACGGGACAGTCCGAATCGTCGTGATCCGCGCGGTGCTGCAGCGCCGCCTCGAGAAGGTCGGCTACGGCGGCGTCTCGCGCGGCGTCGGTTCCCTGCAACTCCTCGAGGCGCGAGGTGGAACTCTCGAGCTCGAGGATCGCCTCCTCGACGTGATCCCTCTCCGGCGACGAGACCCGCGCCAGCCGCCGGAGCCGCTCGAGCTCTCCTTCCGAATCCGCCGCGTCGATCAGTCCCTCGAGTGCGAGCTCAAGGCTGTCGAGGTCCGGTGTGGCCGGCCGCAGTGCGCGTACCGCAGCCACCGCCCGCTCATCGTCAGAGGCATCCAGCCGGTTTAGAAATTCGTCCTTGTCGACCTTGAACCCCTTAAACGTCCGCTCCCGCTCAAGGCGCGCGGCTCGAAGCGTCTCGGCCAGGTCCTCCACGTCGCCCAGCCCCAGGATCGCGGCGAGCGCGTCGTACATCGTCGCCAACTCGTCGAACATCGACCCGAGCTCCGCGTAGGACAGAAACGGTCGGTAGCGGGACATTGCGGCGTCCCAGCCGAGCTTCTCGAGCGCTGTGTCGCTGCCGTCGCCGAGCGTCGCCCGGCATTCGCCTTCAGCCTTTAGGTCGCTGCCCCTCGACCAGGTCCGAGTAAGTCGGAGCACGCCTGGCTGCTGATCGACGTACAGCTCCGCCGAGAGGACCGTCGGTCCGTCGTAATGGAGGTTTTGCCAGCTCTCGCGCCACACCTTCGTCCGCGACTCCCACCGCAGGTTCGCCCCGGTCAACAGCATCTCCAACCCTTCAGCGAAGCTCGACTTGCCGGAACCGTTGCGCCCGACGATCAGTGTCAGGCCCGGACCGGGCGCAAGTTCAAGCGTGGCCGGCGGACCGATACCGCGGAACCCTTCCACGGTCATCGACTTGACATAGGATCCGGGCGGCTCCGAGCCGCGGCCGTTCGTTGCGGATCCCTCGGGACGAGCCCGCAGATCACTCCCGATCGCGGTCTCAAGGGCATCCTCGCCCTCGCACGCCACGAGCACGAGATCAGCGGTTGAATCATCGACGTCATCAGCTGCGAGGCGATCCAGGATGAGCTGCTGGAGGTAACGATCCATGGCGAGAGAGTTGAAGGCCTGGCCATATTCTTTTCGGCCTGGCCCCCGGCATGCAACACCCGACCGTCGCGACTGTTCAGGTTGGCCGGTGGATCTGGCTCGGCTTTGGGTCTGCAACCGGATCCTCCGGCGTCTCGCACGGTGCTAATCCGGATCCGTGTGGAGTTAGGCGAGTCGCTGACTCTGAAGGCTGGCGATTGCTCGCTCGACCTCCGACCTGACGAACCGCCGATGCCGGCCGATCTTCACGCTAGGCAGTAGCCCTCTACGGGCGTAGCCCTCCACGGTCGAGACGCGCATCTGCAGGATCCCTGCAGTCTCGCGCGCGGTCATCAACTCGTCGAGAAGGCTGCGCGTGGCTTCGACCGACCCGTCCGGCGCACGATTGAGCTCAAACGGTGACAGAGCTGCCTCCGCCTGGCAACGGGACGAGCTCCGTCTGGCAAGTCATCGGTCCGCTCGGATCCGAGCTGGGAGAGAACCCTTGCGGGCAACCAAACGAACCAAAGCAGAGGTAATTTACCATACACGTCAGCGGTATTCGGCTCCGCACGCCCGGTGCGTGGGCCCTCTCGGTTCGCTGACCAACGTACCCTTGGTCGATGCGGCTCGAGGGCATTCAGATCGGCGACATGGTCGAGGTGGACCGGTTAGGACGACGCTTCCACGCGCTCGTCACTGGCAACGCGAACGGCGGCCTGTCAGTCCAGCCGTTGGACCGGCGAATCAGCTACCGAACGTGCCGGGCGCACGACGTCGCCGCTCACTGGGCCAAGCGCGGGCGCCCGCGCCAGACCAGCGAACCGCTCGCACCGTCGCCGCTCCAGCTCGAGCTAGACACGACGGTCCGCGACTGAGCGATTCGGTCAGGACCGATCCGCGGCCTGGATGCCCGAGGGCTCACGCGTGGTCCGGGCTTCGCTCGCTGGATGCTCAACGAGCGCCACGACGCGGCTGGCCATGAATCTGGCGGTGCGCACCGACTCGCCAGTGCGCGTCACCTCAACCACCTCGACAACCCCCGGCCCGTTGAGACCTCGACCAACGACCGGCCCGGGTGGCGATGATCTCGTAGGTGCGAGAACCGTCGTCGGCAGACAACGACTTCCACGCGATCGCCTTTCACGGTCCGAGCGTACTCGGGCCCGAGCCCCTTCTTGAGATCCTGGGAGGCGCAATGGCACGCTATGTCGAGCTTCGCCGACACACCGACAACGTCGGCGACGCTTGCCGCAGCTTCTGCGCGAACTATCCGGAGGCGAACGGCTACCGGCTAAGCCGGGGCGAGCCTCGCGCGAAGCGCGACAGCGGATGAAATGGACAATCGAGCATGAGCTGCCGGAGCGTCACGCGAGGCCGAGCGACCAGGCCGAGCTTGATGCGCTCGCGGTCGCGGTGGTCCACTGCGACCTCGTCACCTGCGATGCCTTCATGGCGGACGTGGTCCGTCGGACTCGTTTGGATTTGCGCCATAGCTGCGAGTTGTTCACGGGCAGGCGGGCGGACGTGAAACGTCCATCCGATCGGCTGCGAGATCTATCCGCCGAGTGATCGTCTTGGCGGAACCATCATCCGGCGGAGGAAGCTCCGAGCTCCGATCGACAAGTGTGCTGCCTCAGGTGAGCTAGCTGGTTGGCACAAAACGCAAGGGTGCACAGCCGTGCCGAGCTTTGCCGTCAAGCATCGCGGTCGTAGACGAGTCGCCTTCGCCTGAGCGCGAATCTGCGTCTCCTCGGATAGACCGCCAGACCGTCGACGGCCGAGTAGTCGAACCCGCGCGAGTCCACCTCCTCCCCGAGCACCCGAAGGTATACGGCTCACACGCTGACCCAGCCCGTGTTCCCGACTCGTGGTTGAGAACGTCCACCAGCTCAGCGTCGTTCTTCGTTGCGAGCCCGTCGCGCCACTCAAGCGTGCTCCTTCTCAGCTCGAGGTCTCGCACAATCCGGCCTCTACGGCCCGCTCACGCGTCTGCCGGTCACCAGACCTATGCGAGCCACGATCCTGGTGGGCATAGTCATCGCGGCACTCTTGCGTCAAGTCTTCGGGTGACCGGCTCCGGGTAGGAACCGACCGGCCCCGGGTTGCTCCACGATGCGCCCGCCGTCAGCGATGAGCGTTCCGCGAAGGTACGTCCGCTGCGCGCGGCCCGTCAACGTGCGGCCGGAAAACGGTGACCATCCCGCCTTCGAGATGATGTCGGCATCGCGCACCGTCCAGCGCGCCTCGGGGTCGACGAGCACGAGGTCCGCGTCCGCTCCCGGCTCGAGCCTTCCTTTCGCCGGCCACAGACCATAGATCCGTGCCGGCGTCTGGGAGTAGGCCTCGGCGACGCGTTCGTAGGAGATCCTTCCGGCGT
The DNA here is from genome assembly GCA_963830405.1 of uncultured Actinomycetes bacterium. Taxonomy (GTDB): domain Bacteria; phylum Actinomycetota; class Thermoleophilia; order Solirubrobacterales; family Solirubrobacteraceae; genus Palsa-465. Next base: position 27,658 of record CAWHMB010000002.1, on the reverse strand, counting down.
GCGCGCCGTCGAGTAGTACGGACAGCGTCGTGTCGACACCGGGCAATCCGAAGTGGACCTCCCAGATCGTTCCAGCAAGCTTCTGCGCGCCCGTAGACGGAGCGTGGTCGCTGGCCACGTAGTCGACGCGACCATTTGAGAGGGCGCGCCACATCTCAGCGAGGTCGTCATTGGAGCGCGCCCGCGCTGGAGGCGTGAACTTCCGGAAGGGCCCGCGCTCGAGCACCTCCTTCTCGGTGAGGGTCAGATACTGAGGGCACGTCTCGATCGTCAGGTCGGATGCAGCCCGCACCGCATCAGCGTGGCTGACGTGAGCGGCCACCACGGGCGCGCCTGCGAGCCTGGCCGCGAGGGCGGTCACGAGCAACGCCGTCAGCTCGGCGTCCCGTCCGCGCCACAGCGGCACGACACCCCCATCCTCGCGACCTTCGGCGCGCAGCTCCGCCTCGGCTGCAGCGGTCAGTGACTCGTCCTCGGCGTGGACCAGGCACACGGCTCCGCACCTCGCCAGACGGATGAACAATCGCTTCAGCGCCGCCGCATCGAAGCCCGGTAGCCCATGTGTGGTGCACGTAAACACCTTCACAAAGGCCGCGCCGGCTCGCCAGACGTCGTCAACCTCCTCGAGGCGATCGGGCCACGCGTGCGCCGCCAAGGCGAAGTCCACCCGCGAGCGCCCACGCAGGTGGTCGACCTTGGCGCGCAGGTCGTCGGCGGAGATGACCGGTGCAGCATGCGTGTGCTCGATGACGGTGGTAACACCCGCCCGCGCGGCGGCCGCTGAACCGGTCGGGAAGTCCTCGCGGGTGGCATCGCCCGGATCCATGAAATGGACGTGGGCATCGAGCATCCCAGGCATCACGAGGAGCCCGCTGGCATCTACCTTCTCACGCGCCTCGAGCGCGTGAGGGCTCATGGCGGCAACCCGGCCGTCCGAGACGTAGACATGCAAGCGCGCCCGTCCGCGAGCGGTTACTACCTCGCCGCCCTCGATACCGAGGTCGAACGTCACGCCAGACCTGCTGCCCTACGCTCAGCCGCTGTCCTACGCCTCCTCCGAGTTGCTGTCATGCGTATTTCTATACGGTCATGCTGGCGCACCAGCGCTCGATCTCGGTCTCGGTGATTTCCTGGAGCCGCATCGCGCCCAACGCCGGCCCGAGGTGCGCGTTGGATTGCGAGCGATAGCCGCGGATCGTCGCGGCTCGACACATGCTCATCCTCGACGCCGACGCATCTGTCACGGCGGGAAGTACGCTTCCCCGCGTCGGGCGGTGGGAGGACACTCGAGCGGGGTTGGATCGGTCAGGACGTCAGGAAGGCCGCTGAAGGAATGACGAGACTCCCAAAACGTCGCGGGTGACCCGCGCGTTCCCTTCAACCGATGCGGCTCGAGGGCATTCAGATCGGCGACATGGTCGAGGTGGACCGCCTAGGACGGCGCTTCCACGCGCTCGTCACTGGAAACGCTCCCGGTGGTCTCTCGGTCCAGCCGCTGGACCGACGAATCAGCTACCGAACGTGCCGGGCGCACGACGTCGTCGCGCACTGGGCCAAGCGCGGCCGCCCGCGCCAGACCAGCGAACCGCTCGCACCATCGCCGCTTCAGCTCGAGCTCGAGACAACGATCCGCGACTGAGCGGCTTCGCTTAGGACCCCGCGCTTTGGATGCTCGAAGGCTCTCGCGTGGAGCGGGCTTCGCTCGCCGGATGCTCAACGAGGGCCACGACGCGGCTGGCCATGAATCTGGCGGTGCGCACCGGCTCACCCGTGCGAGTGACCTCAACCACCTCGACAACGCCACGACCAGTCGTGACCTCGACCCGGCGGCCGGCGCGCGTAGCGACGATCTCGTAGGTGCGAGAACCGTCGTCTGCAGCCACTACGACTTCCACGCGATCGCCTTTCATGATCCAAGCCTAGGACGTGGGCGTCGCCCGGCTTGGTCTCGAATGCGTCCCGAACTACTCGTCAGGAAGACGATCGAGGGTCTCCTCCGCCGCGACACGGACCGCAGTGCGCGTCTGCTGCTCCTCGCCAGTCCAGTACGAGTGCGCGCAGCTTCTCGCGCTTCAGGATCGCTAGGAGTTGCTCGCCGACGCGCTTGACCTGCTGTCTCTCATCAGCGTAGAACTGGCGCGGATCAGCCGCACGGTTCGTGGTGACTCAGTGGGCGCTGGGGGCGACCAGGGCTCGGAGAGCCCCCAAAAGGCGACCGCCCGCCTGTTCAGCGTCGTGTTGGGCGAGGAGCGAGTTCAGCGCTACCTCGTCTGCTGGATATCGATCTCTGCGGCCTCTCGGAAGCGGTAGAGGTAGCTCAGCCACTGGCGTTACGACGCGCAGCGCACGCTCGAGGTAATCGCGGTCGGTCTCGCGGAGCGGCCGATCGCGGAGCAGGCCCTCGACATTCCCATGGCGCCGGATCATTCCGGCGGCTGCGACGCTGCCGACTCCTTTCAGCCCTGGCAGGCCGTCTGACGGATCACCGCGCAGGATCGCGAAGTCGGCGTATCGGCGGCCCGGTATCCCGTAGCGACGCGACACCTCGTCCTCATCGATTACCACATACCCGCGCCTCTCCGGGTACAGAACTCGCACTCGCGCACCGTCCACCAGTGCGAACAGATCCCGGTCGCCGCTGAGGATCTCGACGCTGCCCGGAGCGAGCGCGGCCAACGTAGCGATCACGTCCTCCGCCTCATGCTCGTCCATTCCCACCACGTCAACGCCTACCGCGTCCAGGATCCTGCGGATCACCGGAATCTGAGGCGTCAGATCAGGGGGGACCGGCTCCGCCACCCGGTGGGACTTGTAGCTCGGAATGAGCTTGACTCGCCAAGCCGGACGCCACGCCCGATCCTCCGCCACCACAAGGCGCTTCGGCCGCCGCTCGGCAATCACCCGTGCCAGCCGATCCAGAAAACCCGGGATGCCATTCACAACCTGGCCCGGTGTCTTGTGCCTCGACCGCACCCCGTAGAAGGCGCGAAAGATCAGGCTTGGCCCGTCGATCATCATCCACTCGGATGCCACCGCCGGCCATTTTGGCGCCGCGCCTATGCGAAGGCTGGTTGCCGACATGAAACGTCGCGTGCGCCGTCACGTACTAGGCAAATGGACTCACTCGCGATTTTCAAGTAGAACGGCGACAACCAATGCGCAGACGACAGCAAGCGGCTGCGCAGCGTTGCCCGGGAACTCCTACACCTTGACCTGCCGCTCGCGCCGGCGCGGCGCGTTCGGCTTCGGCTGGCCGCCTTCCTCATCGAGCGCGCGCTGGCTGCCGAGTCGGCCAACCATGTAGGCCCGCCCGGTGTCGGCATCTTCAGTTCGCCGCTTGCGATCGACACCCGACCCGACGTGCCGACGCGTGCGCTAGCGGAAGTGTGTCGTGCGCAGCGCACCCGCTCTTGAGCACGCGCAGGGACGTCGCGTGACGCCCATCTCGCTGTCGCTCTCCGGCGAAGCAGGCGTCGACGGCTCGCGGTTGCAACGCAACGGGATGGTCCCTTGGCCATCGCGAAAGAGTCCTCTGGCTCTGGTGTCGAGCCACAGCCGACCTCGCGATCCAAGGTCGTACGCCCACTCAACGGCGTCTCGACGGTCGTTGAGCGTGACCGCCATGACAGGAGGCATTCTCGCGCCTGCTCGCGCCCTCGCGTCTTATCCGGGCTAGGCTGGGGCCGTGAATCGGCGGATCCTTTTGCTCGCCGTCTGGCTGCTCACGCTGCTGCCGGCCACCGCGGTGGCGAGAGCGGGCGGCGGGTCCCACGGCTTTGGCGGTGGCTCGCCGAGCTTCGGCGGTGGGGGGTTCGGCTCCCGCGGCCGGGGGTTCGGCGGCGGTCATCACTTCTTTTTCTTTGGCGGGGGTGGAGGTGGCAGCGTGCTGTTGATCATCATCATCATCGTCATTGTCGTGCTGCTCCTGATGTCTCGCAGGCGAGGCCGGGGCCGCGGGCGCCGAGGTTTGTAGCTTGGGGCTGCGCTCGCTGTTTCGCGGCCGCGGCCGCCCGCGAGCCGACCGGGAAGCGGCGGTGCGCGTCGCCACGGTGGAAGCGGCCGACGACGATCCGCTCTTCGAGGCTGAGCTGGTGACCGATCGCGCTGCGGCGCTGTTCGTGGCGATTCAACGCGCCTGGAGCGCCGGCGACGTGGCCGCTCTGCGGCGGCTGGTCGGCCCCGAGCTCATGGTCGAGTGGGAGACCCGGCTGGCCGACTTCCGTCGCAAGGGCTGGCGCAACCTCGTCGACGTGCTCGAAGGCCCTAGCGTGCGGTATGTCGGCTTGACCAACCGGGCGCAGGATGTCGAGGACCGGGTCGTTGTGCAGTTGACTGCCAGGCTGCAGGACGTCGTGGTCGACGGCTATGGGGACGTGATCCCCAGCGACGAGGGCGAGGTTGCCCGCATCAGCGAGTTCTGGACTTTGGGCAAGCAGGCCGGGGAGTGGGTGGTCGTCTCGATCGAGCAGGAGCGCGAGGGCAACTACCACCTCTCCGCGCCGCTGGTCGCCGCGCCCGAGGGTGACGAGGCCCGTTTGCATGCCGACGCGGTGATGGAGCTCGCGGCAGCCGACGACGTGCCGACCGGTCGGGTCCGAGAACTGCTGTCGCCCGGGTTCTCCGGTACTGCGCGCGCCGCTGCGTTGGACCTCTCGCTGGTTGACGGGCGCTTCGCCCCCGACGTGCTAACTACCGCGGTCGGCGAGGTCGTCGACGCCTGGGCGCAGGCGATTGACGGGCCCGACGAACCGCTCGCAGTACGGACGACCCCGCAGGCGCTGCACGCGCTGCTCTACCCGACCATGACCCGTCGCGACCGGCTGGTCATCCGCGGCGCGGAGGTTCAGGCGCTGACGATCGTCGCCGTGACGCCGGCGCCAACGCCCGAGGTCCGCCTCCAGCTCGACGTCGCAGGGGTGCAATACGTCGAGGATCGCGACACAACCGAGGTACTGGCCGGCAGCAAGCGCCGACGGACTACCACGCGGCAGGTCTGGACGCTGCGTCTCTCAGATGACCCGCGGCGGCCTTGGAGGGTCAGCGACGCCGCCGGCGTCCGCCCCCGCTGAGCGCCCGCTGGCGGTGGCTGTGGTCGTCACGGTGCGCCTCGTGAGGGAGCGGGTGTCCGCACCGACACGGCCGTTTGGCTTGGGCCGGTAGGCGGTGGGAGGTGGGCGCTAGCCGAGATGAAGTGTCGCTAGCCGAACCCGCACGAACGCGAGAGAACAACGACGAAATGCTCGCCGGCCACGACACGATCGGGTCGTCGCATCCTCAACGTAGCCAACTGCCTCAGAATGCCACCGGCCAGTCCTGTTTCCCGAACCTACCGGGACAACTCGTCCGTTGAGCGTCTCCGGCGAAGCCGCTTAGGGTGCCCCGTAAGACCCGACCGATGAATACGTCGGTGTGAGGGAGCGTCAACCGGGGGAGACCCACCCGCTCCGGCCCTGACGGCTGAAGCACACCGCCATCCTATGCGGCTGCATGCAGCTCTTGCTGCAGACGCACAGGAGAACGCGGCGTCGCTTCGCCGCTGACGGCCGGATCGCCAAGGAGTTTGCGGAAGCGTCCCGTGGCCCGGGCGACGGTGATGGTTATGAGGGGCCTCGCCGGACTTCACTACCCGGGCGATTTGCAGGGGTTTTGTGGCGTTGGGTGAGGTTAGATGAGGCTGAATTTCGCTGTCTTCTTAGATGGTTCCGCACGGACCCGGAGTCGAGCTCGCAATGCCCGGACCCCAGCGCGTCGCGCTATATGAGCTCACCCGCCCCGAGGCGCCTGATCGGCTTGCCGGTCGCCGGGACTTCTGATCGCTCGACGGGCTAGCGGGTTGGTTTCGAGTGCCGGCTCCCCGAGATTTTCGTAGCCGAGTACTGACGCCGCGGCTGCTCTGCTGATGAGCATCCTGCCGAAACCTTCGCGCGCCAGCGGCGTCGCACGGGCACGTATGTTTGTCCAGAAGGACTCAATGGCAGTAGTACTCACATGAGGGACGTGCGAAAGCGGACCGACCAGCGCGGTCGATGTCACCGAGCTGAACCGCTCCCGGCTGATGCGCCGCTGCGGTCACGTCCGGAGGTGATCCTCACCCCATACCTCGCGTTCTACTCGACCGAGTCTATGGAGCGCCTGCAGCGCCTGGCGGAGGAGGGCCGGCGCGCGCTTGCCCGCGAGCCGCTGCGCTTACTGGCGCCACTCCTCGAAGGAGACGCATGACGAAAGTTCTGCACTGCCGGACCTTCATCGACAACGAGTTTCATTCCTGCACCGAGAGTTTCGACCGGCGCAACCCCGCCACGGGCGACGTCGTCGCGATCGCGGATCTGGCCGAACAGGAGACCGTTGACGCGGCGGTCGCCGCCGCACGGCGGGCCTTCCGCAGCTGGGGCGTGACCAACGGGTTCGAACGGGGTGCGCTCCTCCGCGAGCTCGCCCGGATAGCGCTCGACCGGCTTGACGACCTGGCCACGTCGATGACACTCGAGATGGGCAAGCCACTCCACGAGGCCCGCGGCGAGGTGCGGAAGTTCGGTCAGGCGATGCGCTTCTTCGCCGAGGAGGCAGAGCGGATCGGGGGCGAGAGCATCCCCAATGAGAGCAACGATTACCTTTCCCTCGTCCGCAAGGAGCCCGTGGGGCCGATCGCTGCCATCACACCGTGGAACTACCCCGTGGAGCTTGCTGGCTGGAAGCTCGGCGGCGCGCTCGGCGCCGGCTGCACGATGGTCATCAAGCCGTCGGAGTACACACCCGGGGCGGTCCAGATCCTCGCCGAGTGCATCCACGAGGCGGGCTTCCCACCGGGGGTCGTGAATGTCGTGCACGGCGGGGGCGAGGTCGGCGCGATGCTGGCGGGCCATCCGCGGATCGCGAAGATCGCTTTCACCGGCTCCAACGCCACCGGGGAGAAACTCTTCCGAGCCGTCTCGGGCGTGACGCAGATGACAATGGAGCTCGGCGGCAGCTGCCCGATGCTCGTCTCGCGCCACGCCAATCTGGACTTGGCGGCGGCTGGCGCCGCCCGGCGGTCGTTTCGCAACGCGGGCCAGATCTGCATTGCGATCAACCGCATCTACGTCGAGCGCGAAGTGATCGGCGACTTCACGGACCGGATGGCTGAATTGACACGGAAGCTCACCGTCGCGAACGGCTACGAGCACCCTGACGCCGACGTCGGACCTGTAACCATGGAGGAGATTCGCGCACGGACGGCGCTGCACGTAGCGGACGCGCGCGAGCGCGGTGGCCGAATCATCGCGGGCGCCGAGCCGCACCCGGCGGGAGGGTTGTTCCTCAACCCCGCCGTCGTCATTGACGCGCCGCACGACTCGCGGATCATGACCGAGGAGACCTTTGGACCGGCCGTCGGCATCACTCCCGTCCAGTCACTCGCGGATGCGGTGGAGCACGCCAACTCGGTCCCGGGCGGTCTGGCCGCGTATCTGTTCACCGAGAGCCTCGCTGAGACCATCGGCCTCTCCACCGCCCTGGACTTCGGCAACGTCGCCGTCAACAACGTCGACGCCGGGATCATCAACGCCCCTTACGGCGGCCGCCGCGAGTCGGGTTTCGGCTCGGAGCACGGCCGCGCCGGGCTGGAGAGCTACCTCCAGCTCAAGCACGTCCGCATCCGTCACACCCATTGACCGCATCAGGATGCGCCACCACTGACCGACACGTCATGACCGCTGGGAGGAATCTCACATGCTGATCGGAATGGACCTCGGCACCTCGACCTGCAAGGTCATCGCCGTCGACCCCGACGGTACCGTCGTCGGCGTCGCCAGCCGCGACTACCCGATGATAAACCTGCGCCCCGGCTGGGCCGAACAGTCGCCCGATGAGTGGTGGCGCGCGACCGGGGAGGCGATCGCCGAGCTGACATCGAAGCTCCCGAAGAAGGGTGAGGAGGTCGCCGGCATCGGCCTGTCCGGCCAAATGCACGGCCTGACGCCGCTCGACGCCGGCGGAGAGGCGCTCCGCCCCGCGATCATGTGGAACGACCAGCGCGCGGCCGCGGAGTGCGACTGGATCACCGAGCAGGCCGGCGGCCTCGACGAGCTGCTGCGCATGACGCGCAACCGGATGCTTCCCGGCTTCACCGGCGGGAAGATCATCTGGCTGCGTAGCAACGAGCCGGACAATTACGCCGAGATGGTCCGGATGCTCAACCCTAAGGACTACATCCGCTACCGAATGACCGGGCTGTACACGACCGATGTCTCCGACGCCTCGGGCACCGGGCTCTTCGACGTCGAACACCGCACGTGGTCGACCGAGCTGCTCGATGCAATCGACGTTGACCCGTCGCTGCTGCCGGATGTCGTCGAGTCCATCGAGCAGACGGGCACGCTCGCCGCCGACGCCTGCGAGGCGTGGGGGCTGCCAGTGGACACGCCCGTCTTCGGCGGCGGCGGCGACGCGGTCATCCAGACCACGGCGATGGGCCTGATCGAGGAGGGATCGGCGGGCTTCACGATCGGCACGGCCGGCATCGTCGCGGGTGGGCTGTCGCGCTGCCCCGAAAACCCCGAGGGTCGCGTCCAGGTCGGCGCAGGCAACGAGCCGGGGCGCTGGCACGTCATGGGGTGCACGCTGAGTGCGGGAGGCGCCTTCCAGTGGCTGCGTGACGCGCTGGCGCCGCTCAACGACTCGCAGCCGGTCACATTTCAGCGGCTCGTGTCACTTGCCAAGGAGGTCGCGCCCGGCGCGGACGGTCTGTTGTTCCTGCCATATCTGCTCGGGGAGCGCTCACCCCACGTCGCGCCCGATGCCAGCGCGAGCCTCCTCGGCCTCTCTCAGATGCACAACGTCGCGCACATCTCGCGCGCCGTGCTAGAGGGCGTGCTCATGAACATGCGCGAGATCCTCGAGGTCTGCGTCGACGCGGGGCTACAGACCGATCAGATCATCGCGTCCGGCGGCGCGACGAACGAGCCGCTTTGGCTCCAGCTGTTGGCCGACGTGCTCGGGAGGGAGGTGGTCACCGTGACCGGTGCCGCGGAGGGCGGCGCGTACGGCGCTGCGCTCGCGGCGGGCGTCGGCGCCGGCGTCTGGGCCGACCTTCAGGCGGCCTTGGGGCAGGTCGCGGTGGAGCGCACGTTCACGCCCGACCCGGCATCGCAGGAGCGCTATGAGACGCTCTTCGCCGCCCACCGGCAACTGCACAACGCGCTCGGCAAGGCCTACTCGCTCGTCGCGGCCGCCGAGGGAGACGACGGGGCGGCGGGCGCGGCGACCGGATGAGGAGCGGTGTGCGAAGCGAGACGCTGACACGTCAGGACCAGGCGAAGAAGGTGGTCGGGATCGCCGTCGTCGAGCGGTATGTCAAGCCGGGCATGCTGCTGGGCCTCGGATCTGGTACCACGAGCCATTGGTTCGTCCGTGCCCTGGGCGCCGCCGTCACCCGGGGCCTCGAGGTGCGCGGCGTGCCGACGTCGACGTCGACCCGGCAGCTCGCCGAGTCGCTCGGCATCCAGCTCGCGGGCTTCGACGAGTTCGAGCGTCTCGACCTCGTCGTCGACGGGCCGGACGAGGTCGACCGCAACGGCCACATGATCAAGGGCGGCGGCGGGGCCCTCCTCTGGGAGCGCATCGTCGCCGACACGGCCGACTACTACCTGGTGGTCGCCGACACGTCGAAGCTCAAGGACCGACTTGGCGCATTCCCACTGCCAATCGAGGTGGTGCAGCACGGCTGGCAGTCCACGGCGCGGTCGATCGCCCGCCTGCTCGCCCTCCACGGCTTCGCGGCGGACGTGCCACTCGTCCGCCGGGTCCACGCGACTGGAGCGACCGTGGTCACCGACAGTGGCAACTTCATCATCGACGCCCACCTCGGCTCGATCCCCAATCCGCTCCTGATCGACCGCGAGCTCAACTGGATCCCGGGCGTGGTCGAGAACGGCCTCTTCACCGGACTCGCCGACGCGGTGATCTTCGGCGACCCCGACGGGAACATCACTGTGATCGAATGCTCTGACTCGCCGGCCGCTCGGCCGACCACGACGCCGCACGGGCTCCGGGCGCGCAAAAGCTGACGGCGCGCGTCGTGGTGCCTGGCCTCCGGGCTGCACCATTCGACAATCGCTACCTGCGCATCAACCCGCGGCGTCCCGAGCTGGTCGGATCGCTTCCGAGCTCTGGACTGCACGACGCCACCGCGGCGGTCAACGCCGTGGCGGCCGCCTACCCGAGTGGTCGAGGCTGCCAGCCTTCGCGTGCCGCGAGTACTTCGCCGGCGAAGGCCTGTGGCCCCTCGGGCGGCTCTTCGACTAGATGGCCGCGGGCGCGGTGGTCCCCAGAACCTTCGGCGCCCGCCCCTGCTCTGTGCTATCAGGAACTGCAGTGTTGGAGCTTGCGCCGTATCGTCGGGACGTCCGGGCCTCAGATGAGGACCGCGAGCGCGCCGCCCGCGCGTTGCGCCACCATTTCGCGGCGGGTCGGCTCGAGGCCCCCGAGCTTGAGCCTGGCGTGGCCGGGGCCTGCGCCGCCCGCACCCGCGGCGAGCTCGCCGAGCTGCTCTCAGACCTGCCCTCTGACCCACTTGGCCAGGTGGCCCGGTCGGGCCGCCCACCGCGCCGGGAGCCGGTTTTACCGCCTCCAGCGAACGGCGCTCAACTACCACGCTGCCACCTACCTCACAATCAACGGTTCGCTGGTCGACGTGTGGGAGCTGACTGGCCAGGGAGCCTTCTGGCCTGGGCTGGTGCTCGCGCCGACGTCCGTCGTCCTGGTCTGGCACGCCGCCGCTTCACGTTGGCTGCACGCGCGCCTCGGGGTCCAGCGCCGGGCTCTGGACAGCTCCAGCTCTTTTGGCCGTCGAGCTCCTGTGCGGGGCGCCCGAGCAGTAGCCCGACCAGAGACAGCGCCTGCTCGCGCGACTGCGGTGGGCTCCGATATGTCCAGCCGCCCCGGCCGCTTAGAGCGCTGCCGATCGTGTCGGTGGCGGTCACCACGACCAGCTCGCCGTCGAGCACCCGTTCCTCGCTGGTCTGCGGCGGGGTGGTCATGCGCGCGACCTCTGGCCGGTCGGACCGCGGCCGTTGCGCGAGCGCCGCTTGTGCCAGATCTCGACCACCTCGCTCGCCCTGACGTGGGGGTAGGTGACGCGCCGGTCGATCGGCTCGACCTGGAGTTCCCGCTGTCCTCTCCCGGTGACGATCGCGTAGAAGCGTCGGCCCTTGCGGTCGGCCAGCACCACGTCGCCGGCCTGCACTCCGCCGAGTGTCATCGATTCACGTCCTCGCCGAGTACCTCGACGACATATCCGCGAGCTCGCCGGAACGCCTCGCCCCGAAGCTCGCGGCCGGTCGGTCCGCCGAGCACTGCGGACGCTAGGTCATACGCCGTTCCGCCGGCCATGCACGCGTGGCATCGCCACACAGGCTCGGTGGCGGACACCGAGCACGAGGGGTGCTCGTCGTCGTGCGCCGGGCAGCGCACGAGCCCGCCGCGCGGCGGCACGTGGATCCCGGCCAGCAGGGGAAAGTAGACCACGGCCGGGATCCGCTTGTAGGGGTCTTCGTCGGGCTTTCCCGGCCGATGAGTAGCCGGCACCCTAGTGTCTGGAGGGTCCGCCAGGTCGCCCACCAGCTGGCCCGGCGGGTATGGCGCCAGCGCCAGGTTGGCCTCGATGATTCGCGCGTACCGCCCGGTGTTGAAGTTGACCGTGCCCGCCAGCCTGAGCACTCGGCTCCGCTCTCTGCAGTTCGCATCGGCCACGTCCTCGCCGAGCGCCTGAACGATCCGCATGTTGGCCTGCTCGATCGGCTCCTGCTGACCGAGCCGGGCCGGCAGCGGCCGATCCAGGGCCCAGTAGGCGTGAACGCCACCGCTTCCCGCGGACTCCACGAGCAGGTGGCAGGGCCGCTCGGCCAAAAACTCCTACAGGGCCCCGAGGCGCTTGGGCCGATCGGTGTCGACCCAGAAACCGCGTCTCCGACACCGCATGCTTGGATCCGCGCGGGTCACGACGGGCGCCGACCCCGACGAATACCTCTTCGCGCGGCGGGCCGCTTCGGGTCGACCGGGCATATTCGCCGGTGGCGATTCGCCCCGCGTGATCGAGCAGCGCGCGCAGCCATCTCGGGTTGCCGCTGGCGCCGCCCGGTAGGTAGTGCTCGGGCCGCGAGCGGCGGTCGACGTGCAGGCGGCCGTCCTCGTCGCGAGTCCCGGGTGTGAGTTCCACCAGCCCCTCGGTGTATCGGTGGAGCATCGCCAGCTGGATCATCCGGTGGCGCTCCGGTGGCAGCTCGCCGGCGAACCGGCTTCCGTCCCGCCTCGTGATCCGGCACCTCAAGGCGCCGGCTTGCGCTGATGAGCTCTGCGTCGGTGGACGCAGCGTCGCCGCGCCGCTCATTGCCGCGCCCACGTCGGGAGCTGCGCCCACTGGGCGTAGTCGCGAGCCACGGCCTCGGCTTGCTCGCGCCCATCATCCGGATGGGTGAGCGTGTCGATCACGTCGGGTTCGCGTCCGTTCTGATCGACGATCTGCCAGCCCTCCTCGACCGCCCGCACCGTGACCGTGTGATCAGCGCCGTCGGGCGCTCGAAAGCGAGCGCCGGAAACTGCCGTGGATTTCATCTCCTTCTCCCGATCGAGTTGACAGCGCTCACTGGGCGCCGTCCTCTTGTTCGTGGCGAGCCAGGTCCGCCGCCTGCTCGAACTGAGCCGCCAGCACCACCAGGGCGGTCGCCTGCTGGCGCAACAGGTGCGAGAACTGCTCGCGGTCTTCGGCATACATGTCGCCTAGCAGCGTCAGCGTGCCGGCGGCGTCCTCGAGCGCCTGCGCGCTCTGGGCCAGCAGCTCCCGCGCCCCGTACGAGTGGCGGAGAGCGATCCGCGCATCGACCGCCCGGTCGGCCGCCAGCCGCGCGTAAAGGTCGGCGACGCGCAAGCTTGGATCGAGCACGGTCACGCCGGTCAAATGCACGAGAGGCTCGGGATCTCGATCACGGTTCCTTCGGATATTATACCTCTTCCTATATCTCTCTTGGTTACTTTGGCTAGTTTCTGTCCGATTTGATGCGGGGGCCGAGCCAGGCCCAGCAGCGGCGACCCCGCTGCGGGGGTCGGGGGACTGACCCTGTGGCCAGGCTCATTCAGCGACCCGCTGTCCATCGGCTGAGCGCTGATGGTCGGCCAGCCGACTCGGTCGCCGCGGAGTCGCCGCGGAGCTCGAGCGCGTCAAGGAATGTGGGACTCAGGCGCTACCACGCCGTCAGTCCCGCATAGAGATGTGCCGCCACAGACTGAGTAAGCTCGTCGCGGATGAACGCTGCTGGCTCGCCTGTGATCATCGGTTATGACGGCTCAGCCGCAGCGCGCGAGGCGATCACTCAGGCAGCCAGGCTCATGGGCTCCTGCCGGTTCCTCGTGGTCACCGTGTGGGAGGAGGGGCTCGCTTACGTGACGATGCCGACGACCCAGCTGAATGCGCTAGGGACGGCTCCACCGGTCGACCCCTGGGTCGCGGCCGATATCGACCACGCCCAGCACGAGGATGCCGAGCGTGTCTCCCGGAACGGCGCCGCCCTTGCCCGATCGCTCGGGGTTGACGCGGACCCGCTGACGATGCCCGGCACTCGCGACGCCGCCCACACGATCCTGGACATGGCTCGTGAGCACGACGCGGCGGCCATCGTGGTCGGCTCGCGCGGCCTGACCGGGCTCAGCGCAAGGCTCGAAGGCAGTACGTCCAGGGTTGTCTTAAAGCACGCGCCCTGTCCGGTCCTCGTTGTGCACGAGCATGGCGAGGGCGACTGACGGCTTCAGGCGCCCTAGGCCGGCTGTCGGCGCGGGGCCGGCAGGGCGGGTCGTCTGGCCCTCGCGGGTTCGACTGCGACCGTCCGCCCCTTGGACGCCCGCTGGCGACGAAAGTGGGCGAGGATCAGCACGCTCACGAGGGCTGCCTATACGCACCACAGCGAGGTCAGCTCGTCGGCGCGGACGGCCGCGATGCCCACGAGCGCGAACGGCCACAGCCAGCGCGTTTGGCGGGGTCTGCTGGAGCGCGATGACGAGCTTCGCCACAGCGACCCTGAAGCGGGCCTTCTGCTCGGGCGTCAGCTTTCGATACTCGCGCTTGAACAGCGCGAGGCGATCAAACGTCGGCACCCGGGGCTACTCGTCCGAATCGAGCTCGGCGAGGAACTCCTCCAGCGAGTAGGTCACGTGCCCTAAACCGTGTGACCGCTCGTAGGCGAGCTGCTCATCCACGCTCGCGGCTCTGACCCGCACCCCTTTGCCGGACGGCTCGATCACGGCATAGTCCTCTTCCTCGAGCCCTGCCCCGGCGATCGCCTCGGCAGTCAGCTTCGACGCGGGAACGGTGATCGGTTCGGCAAGGCTCAGAAACGCCATCGGTGAAGTCATGGTACGTCCTCTCTGGGCTAGCTCGGTGAGCGCAGCTCCTGCGTGAACGACACGCGTCCCATCTCTGGACGCTCCCTTCCGCCCCCCGCAGAAACAGAAAACCGCACGCTCCCTGAGGGGCTTAGGGGAACGGACCGTCGTGGCTGCCTATGGGGCAGCCGCAGTGGCCGCGCCGGGAGCCGAACCCGGCTACGGCAAGAACCGCAACGTCACTGGCCCTGACCCCACAACGACTCGAGGTCCGGAGTCCCCCCGGCGCATGACAGCTCGTTGCGCGCGTCGGGCCCCCGTACACTGCGCGGCGGTGTCGGCCGAGGAAATCGACCAGTACTTGCGTGACGTCGAGGAGCCGAAGCGCAGCACGCTCCAGACGCTGCGCCGCACGATCCTCGAGGTGGTCCCAGAAGCCGAACAGGTGATCTCCTACCGCGTCCCCGCCTTCCGCGCGCGCGGCACGACCATCGCCGGCTTCGCCGCCTTCAAAACACATCTGAGCTACCTGCCGTTCAGCGGCTCGGTCCTCGAACAGCTTGCCGATGAGCTTGATGGCTACACGACGACAAAGAGCTCCCTGCACTTCCCCATCAACCGGCCTCTGCCCAAGGCGCTCGTAAGAAAGCTCATCGCGGTGCGCCTCGCCGACGTCGGCCGGCGCTCGCGCTGAGACAGTCGCGTCACCGGGGCCAGCCGATGGCCTCAGACAGCTCGACGCGGTATCACGCGTCCGCACAAGTGGCGCCCGATAGGTCAGCTACTGGGGTGCATCGGCCGAGCCCTTACAGCTCGGCGAGGCGCTCGATGGCCTCGATGTCGGCGAGGTCCTGATGTGAGCCCCGCCGCCGTTTGAGCTCGATCAGCGTGGAGCGGTTCATCACCCTGACCGTCTGCCCCTCGACCTCGTACACCTCGGCCGAGGCGACCAGCTCGGGCCATTCGGGCAGCCCCTCGAGCCGCTGCACCACATCGACCTGTCCTAGCGAGGTCAACACCGTGGCATTCGAGCCCTTTTGCATCCCCCACCCTTCGCGCACACCGAAGCGCCGCTCGGGGTTCAGCTTCAGTACCGCGTCGATCGACATCAGCCACTCAGCGACGCGGGTGAGGTTCTCCTCGTCCGGCGCGACCACGATGTCGAGATCCTCCGAGTTGCGAACGTAGCCGTAGAAGGTCATCGCCAGCGCCCCAAACACGACGTATTCCACTTGGTGCTCGTGCAGACCGCGGAGCAGGCCCCGCAGGTCCACCAATGGTTCGGTCACCGAACGCGCGTAGCCGCTGAGCGGATCCACGCAGCGTCGCGCGAGAGCCGCTCGAAAAGGTTCACACGCTCCTCGACGGTCATCCGCTTCTCGCGCCGCATCATCACAAGCCTCGACTCGTCGATCGGGGCCGCGGTGCGCTGCGCGGGATCGTTGTTGTTGTTCGGAGTGACCTCTTGCACATGATGGATTGTGCCAGTGCCCACGGTCACCCGGGCACCGCCTGACAACCGGGTCGTGCTCACTCCGGTCATCAGAACCGACCTGAGCCGCATACGGAGCTTGTCGCTGAACGACGTGCGTCCCATGTGTGGACGCTCCCTTCCGTCCCCCTGAAACAGGAACGGCCCGCTTCCCGAGGGACACCGAGGGAACGGGCGCCGTGTTGAGCCGCGTTGCGGCAGCTCTAATTGCCGCGGCGGGAGTCGAACCCGGACACGGCGGGATGCACGCCCCTCGGCGTGCTCAGCTGATGCCGGCTACAGGCCGAGCGCGCCGGCGAGCGCGGTCCACTCGTTGCGCGGAATCCCGATGAGACCAACCGGCTGCAGGCAGACATGGTCGGCGCCGGCGGCCAGATGCTCCTGGGCGGCAACCGCGACCTGCTCGGCGGTGCCGTGGGGGATCACCGCGTCGATCAGCCGGTCCGAGCCGCCACCCATGACGTCATGCTCGGCGAACCCCAACTCGAGCAGATTTCCCGTGTAGTTGCGCAGTCCGAGATACAGCTTCGCGTAGCCACGCGCGGACTCCCGGGCGGAGACCGGGTCGGGATCGATGACGCACGCGAGCTCGGGCGCGAGCAAGACGTTAGGCCCGAGCCGCTCCCGTGCAAACCGGGTGTGCGCGACCGGGACGAAATAAGGGTGGGCTCCTCGCGAACGGCCCGCCGCCAGCTCCAGCATCCTCGGACGCAGCGCAGCCAGACAGCGACGTTCGACCGGCAGCGGCGACGGCGCGGCGTCCAGCCCGTGGAGAAACGAACGCATCGTCCCGAGCGGATGCTTGTAGTCGCTCGTCGCCTCCGGGTGGCCGATGCCGATCCCGACCAGCAGCCGATCGTCGAACTCCGACGCCAGCTCCGCGTACTCTGCCGCCAGCTCCGCCGGCTCGTTCTGCCAGACGTTGACGATGCCGGTCGCCACAGTGACGCGTTCGGTGGCGCTCAGCACCGGGCGCACCGACGGGAGCCGCGGGGAGCCGCCCAACCAGAACGCGCCAAAGCCCAGCTCCTCTGCAAGCGCCCCCGCCTCCGCGGTGTTCTCCTCACCGATCGCCCGAGCGGACGTCCAGACTCCGAAGCGGCCGAGATCCATCGCACCTACACCGTTAGCACATCCGCCTGTGCTGCCTTATCCTCGACGGAGGGGCATGACCATCGCCACATATCTGCCAAAGACACAAGGTGTCTCCGTGACCGAACACCCGCCGGGAAACCGTGCCACGGACCTGCAAATCGGCGATTTCTTACTGACCGGCGTCAAGCAGACCAACATCTTCTCGCGCGCCATCAAGCTTGGAGCGTGGCTGCGCCGCTACGACAAGGCATATCGACGGTTCTCGCATGCGGCGCTCGTAATCGACCCAGACGGCACACTCGCCGAAGCGCTGTCGAACGGCGTCCACCGGTCGCCGATCTCAAAGTACGACGAACCCAACTACAGGATCGTCCGCACTCATGTCAGCGAACTTGACCAAGCGCAGGTGCTGGCCTTCGCTAAGAGCGTTCTAGAGGCGCGGGAAAACGGCTACGGCTATCCCACGATCGCTGGGTTGGCGCTGTATTGCCTGACAGGTGCACCTTTTTGTATTGAGACCGCCGGCACCGCGATCTGCTCCGGATTCGTCTGCGACGCCCTGACCCGCGCAGGGTTCATTTGGAAGCGTCCACCGTTTGCGATGATGCCCGCGGACCTCGCTAAGGCGTTCGACGTCCGCTACTGAAACTGGTTCCCACGCGGCAGTCCTCCCCTTACGCTTTCCTGCTGATCACCGACCGCTACCCGCCGTTCAGCCTCCAGACCTAGCTGCGCCTTGCCCGGGCGCGCAGCCGCCGGCATCCATGCCTTCGCTGGCCTCTGTCAGCTCCCACGTGCTCCTGCGTGAACGACATGCGTCCCGTGTCTGGACGCTCCCTTCTGTCCCCTTTAGAACAGGAAACGGCCCGCTCCCCGGGGGACACCGAGGGAACATGCCGTGGTTCGACTGCCTCACGGCAGCCGCAACGCCTCACGGGCCGTGGCCGACGGGCAGTGCACGCCTTCGAACTCGTTCTCGTGGCCGGCCAGATCCGCGCCGCCCACGGAGCGCGTGACTGGCGCTCAACCCCCGCCAGCGCCGCCTCCATGCGGCGCGCGGACACCCGCACGTCGAAGTCACGCTCGATCTTCTCGCGGCCGGCGCGCCCCATGCCGCAGGCGCTCCTCGGGAAGAGCGAACCAGGCGGCGCAGCGCGGCGGTGAGCTGGTCGACCCGGCCTGACTTCGAGGGTTGTCACGTGAGCCTGCTGAATCCGTGGGAGTACCGGGCGCCCGGGTCCGGCGCGGACGAGCCGGACACGTAGGCGTCCGCGGTCCCGTGGGGCCGACCGGGCGCCAATGACTCGCATCTGAATCACGGCGCACCGCCGTGTGCGCTTAAGCCGTGCCCGGGTTCGACTCCCGGCGCGGCGAGCCGGCTCGGGAGCGTGGCCGCCCCCAGGGCCCCGGCCCCGCCGCCACCGGATGCGGCCAAACGCCACGTTCGGTGCCGGAGCGCGGGTCGAGCGCCACGTTTGGCCGCCTGAAGCGGCCAAACGTCATCTTCGCCGGCCGGGGTCGAGCGAGTCCGGCGTTAGGCCGCTCGCTGCCGTGGTCGCGTTGCCCGAAGACCCGTGGCCTGAGGCCGTCGAACGCTGACACGCGGCCCTCACAGCTCGGCGCAGCTGCCGAGCCGGTAGCCGGCCAAGCCTCTGCGCCACGCCAGCGACAGCAACGCCGCGCGCTCGACACCATAGGACGGGTGGGCCATTACCTCGAGCGGCGCGGGCGAGCCGCTCGGGGTCGCCGCCGAGGTCTGTATGCACCGTCCCGAGCGGCAGCGTGGCGCCGGGCGTCCGACGCGCAGGCGCACGGGAATGCTCTCGAGCGCCGGTTCGCGCGAGGACATCGCCGGGCGCGCGGGATGGAGCCGAGCGCGTCCGAGAACGCGACCGCTGGGCGGGTCTGGATCCCATGGTGGCCATCGACGGGCGTGGGCGCTCCGCCATAGGCGTTCACGAAGCAGCCGGCGGGGGCGCGGATCATAGAGCCACCGCGTCCAGGGCCGTCCGAAGTGGCAATCAGCCGCGCTCGCCCACGGTGTCACTGACTAGTGAGTCACCCGTAGGAAAGGGTGAGGTTGGGGTGTAAACCGGCCGGGATCGCGTGCTCGCGCGCGAGGGCGGCCCGCGCGGAGTCAAGCATGTGCGTCTTCGCCCTCGTCGACGTGACGCGACCGGCCAGGAACGCCTCGAGGATCGCGTCGGTGACATCGCGGCCAAGGCCCCAGTCGTCGCCGTTGACGATGAGCAGGCCCGAAGCGGTCAGCCGACGAGGAATGGACGGACCACACTAAGATGGCGGGGCAGCACCGCCGGCACTAGCTGAAAAGAATCTACGTGTCGAGAACACCGCTCCGGGTGGGACTCATGCTGGACGGGTTGACCGTCCCGGCCTGGATTGCCCACATCATCGACCAGCTCGCGGGCGCGCCATTCACCGAACTATCGTTCGTCCTGATCAACGCCGAGCCGCCGGCGCCGGAGCCGCGCTTCGCCCGCCTGCGCGGGCCTCGACGCCAGCGGCTGTTGTTCAACCTCTACCGCCGCCTGGACGCGCGATTGTTCCGAGCCGAGCCCGACGCGTTCGCGCCGGTCAGCATCGAAGCCGATCTGGTCGGCGTGCCGCAGCTCGCGGTCAGGCCGCTGCGCCCGAAGCCATTCGAGCACCGCTTCGAGACCGACGTCATCGCGCAGCTCCGCGCCGCCGATCTGGACGTGCTGCTGCGCTTCGGCTTTAACATCATTCGCGGCCAGATCCTCGACTGCGCGCGATTCGGCGTGTGGTCATATCACCACGGTGACAACCGCGAGTACCGGGGCACCCCGGACTTCTTCTGGGAGATGTACGAGGGCAACCCCGTGTCCGGCACCCTGCTCCAGGTGCTCACCGACGAGCTCGACGCCGGGAAGGTGCTCTACCGCTCCTACTCGGCCACCGATCCGGCGTCGTATCACCGCGGCCGGAACCCGGCGTACTGGAAGACCGCCCAGTTCGTGCTGCGCCGTCTGCGCGACCTGCACGAGTGGGGGTGGGAGCAGCTCGCCGGCACCGACGATTACCGCCTGCCCACCCCGTACGAGAAGGGCATCTACCGCACGCCGAATAACCAGCAGATGGTGGGTTTTCTGGCCCGGTTGCTGGCCGGCATCCTGTGGCGGCGGATCCAGTGCCAGCTCTTCCACGAGCGCTGGTATGTGGCCCACCGGCACGTGAGCGACGCTGGCGTGACCGGTCCTGGGGTGCCGGCGGTGCTCGCGGCGGGACAGAAGCCTCGCGGCTTTCGGCGGGTCAGCTCCCCGACCCACCGGTGGTATGCCGATCCGTTCGGGGTCGAGCACGCCGGGGCTCACCACCTGTTCTTCGAGGACGCCGACCTCGCGTCGGGGAAGGGAATCATCTCCTACGCCCGGCTCGACGGCGGCCGCGTGCAGGCCGAGCCCGTGCTCGAACGCCCCTATCACCTCTCCTACCCATTCGTGTTCCGAGCGGATGGCGAGTGGTACATGCTCCCGGAGAGCCGGGACAACCGCTCCGTCGAGCTTTACCGGGCCACTGAGTTCCCGTGGCGCTGGGCGCTCGAGCGGACGGTGCTCAGCGACCTCGACGCGGTCGACCCGACCCTGCTCGAGCACGACGGGCGGTTCTGGCTGTTCGTCAACGTGGCCGTACCCAGGGCGTCGATCCAGGACGAGCTGTGCCTGTACTGCGCCGACTCCCTGCACGGCGAGTGGACGCCCCATCCGAGCAACCCGATCGTCTCCGACGTCCGCCGCGCGCGCCCCGCCGGGCGAATCATCCAGGGTCCCGGCGGGATCATCCGGCCGAGCCAGGACTGCTCGCAGCGCTATGGCGGGGCGATCGTGTTCAACCGAATCACCACGCTGACCGAGACAGCGTATGCCGAGGAGCCGATCGGGCGCCTCGAGATGGGGTGGCGGCGGGGAAACCGGGCCACGCACACGTTCAACCAGGCCGGTGACTACGAGCTCATCGACGCCCAGCGGCGGACGCTGAAGGCCGTCGACTGGGTTCGCGCGCGGGCCGGCCGCTAGCCCCCCTCCCCGGCCGCCCGGAGCGCCAGCGGGCCGTCCACGGGCCCGGCCGCGCGAGCGGCTGTCCATGACAGCCAAGGTCAACCCCTCCCCCGCCGGCGAGTGCTGCGGAACCACCCCCCACAGGGCCACCCGCGGGCACTCGACGGAGTCAGGGCGCCGACTGCTGCATTAAGGATCCCACCGAAAGCGATCCGGCGGCGTCGACGAAGTGTCGGTGCAAGAGCTCGAACATCATCAGCGTCCACGTGATTGGCGCCCTGGTGCTCGCGCACCAGCCGCGTTCCGGAACCCACTTGTTTGCAGGGCATCCATTCAGAGCGACGACCGAAATCGAACGCCGGTTCGATTCCCATCGTCTCCCAAGGGGGGTGCTTTTTCGGCCGGCGAAAAGGGATGCGAATTCAAACGGCCTTGACAGCAGTTACTGAACCCGCGAGGGCGGGAGTGGGCGCAGGGCCTCGTCCGCGACGTTCTCGCAGAATCGCTCGATCCCGGGCGCTAGCGGGGGGCAGCCTTGCACACTCCCGTGAGAAGGGGCGCGACGTCTCGCCACATACGAACTGCCGGCCGCCTCGACGCCGAGGCGCTTGGCGTTTCGAATCATCCAGCTAAGCGGTCCCCCCTATGCGGTTCCTGCGGGTGAGACCCGCTCACCCAACCGCGCGAGTCTGTGATCAAATCCGCGTCATGCGCAGACGACTACCTCTCCTTATTGCCCTAACGGCGGTTGCGGCTCATGCGAAGAGGCAGAGCCGCCGCTCAATCAGAGTGGCGGCTAGTGACAGCAACCCACAACATCCTCAAGCTCCACAACCATTGGATCGCCAACACCGCCTGAGAGGCGAAGAACCGCAACCGACACAGCGCGGTTCCGCGGAACCGCCGGGCGATCCAAGAATCTCGCTCTTTCCGCATTTTCCGACAGCCTCTCGCCATAGGAGTCGTCCGGTCTGAGAGCAGCCCGATCGCGAAAGCGCTCGCCTGCGAGCTCCGGGCGCTGCTGGATTACGCCTGGAGCAGCAGTCCGGGCGATGCCGGCAAGGCTGCTGCTCTTGTGCTTGCTACTCAGGAGTTCGTGGCTAACGGTGGAGGGCGGCGGTCACGCCGGCGCCCGCCGGAGTGCTGCATGGCCGGGCGGACGGGCAGTCGTGGGCGCATCGGTCGGCGTGGCTGCTGGCGTTCCAGAGCGGCACTCCCAGCCGGCCTGTGCGCGGGCGCCGCAACTGCCGGTCTGGCGCGGAAGCAGCAGAACGGGCCCCTGTGCGAGAGTTACGGAGCACATGGCGGGCGGGCACGTTCTCGGCCGCGTAATCGATAACGGGGAGAGCCCGCACATGAAGTCACTCGCAATCGTCGCCTCAGCGGTCGCGGCACTCGCTTTGTCCACCGCCGCTGCCGCATCCGCCAAGATCACCGGCAAGTACCGCACCACGATCACGAAACCAGCATCAGTGAAGGGCACGTGGACGCTGGATTTCAAGCCCAACGGCTCCGTGACTGTCACGCTCAACGGGAAGCCGACGCCGAACCATCCATCAGTCAAAGGATCGACGCTCACCACTCCCGGCGGCAAACAGTGCCGGTCGGTCGGGACCTACAAGATCAAGCTCACGGGAAACGCGCTGACCTTCACCGTCATTAAGGACAGCTGCAAGGTCGGGCGCAAGCTGATCCTCCCCGGACACGCCTTCACCAAGGTGGGCTAACAAACCGAGCAAGCCGGCAGTAGATGAGGCGCGACTCTGCTTTCCGTGGTGGTGCGGGTCAAGGCCCGTAAGCGCCCCTCTGACGATTGCTTTGCTCGGTGCGACGCCGCGCAGCTGACGACTGTGTTGGCGACGTCTGGATCACGCCGATCACCGGTGCCGGACGAGCGCAATGCACGAGAGCACTCGCCCGTGAGGTGCACGGTTTCCGCGCAAAGGGGGGCTTTCGAGCAGGGGCGCCGAGAGACATGCGGCTTCCCCAAAGCGGGTCAGGCGTGTGCCGCGACCTCGCGTACCTCGACGTTGTCTAGCGTCACCGCGCCTGGAACGGCTGATCTGACCTGCTCGCTCATCCGGTTGGCAGCGTCCTATGTCTTGTACATGAGGCATTGTCAGTCCGTTGGTGTCCTTGATCGTCCAGTACCCCGTTACGAACTCCGGCGTGCGCGAGGCCCAGGGCACGAGTTGATCGCGCAGCTCGCGTTCGGCGGCCTCTCTGTCGCTGATGGTGACGGTTACGACCACTGCGTGCATGCTGTCCCTCTCTATTTGGTCAAGCCACCGCGACCGGGGTCTGTGCTGACGTGGTCGCATCTGCGAACCTTGCCGCTGAGTCGGGGTCGTGTGAGGGCAGGTAGATCGTCGGGTGCGCCGCGCAGTGGGCGAGGATCGTCCGCATCGTGGCGATGTGCACCTTGGGATCCGGTGCGACCGCGTCTGCGCGCAGCGCATAGAGCTGCTCGAGCGAGTCGGTGGTGTCGCCGGCGAGCATGACGTGCCGTCCTGCGTCATCGACGCAGATCACTGAGATGTGGCCGGGGGTGTGTCCGGGCGTGTCGACGGCGACGATCCGGCCGTCATCGCTGAGCGGGCGGCTTCGCGCAAACGCGCCGAACGGGCCACCGTTGAGCCCGAAGGGCTCAGGGTCGAACCCGGTGGGGAGTGGTTGGCGCAGGACGTGCCGCATCACCCGCGCCGTCGGAGATGCGAGGAACTCGAGCTCTTTCTCGTGGATTAGGACTCGCCCGCGGAGGTGGATGAGGCCGTCCATGTGGTCTCCGTGCGCGTGGGTGAGCACGACCTCCGAGACGTCATCGAGCTCCAAGCCGGCGGCGGCGATCGCCGCTGGAAGCTCGTGTTCAGGGGTTACTTCCATGCGGGCGAACGGGACGTTCCGCGCCGCTGCGGTCTCACCGGTGTCCACCAGCCGCAAGACCCCGTCGTGCTCGATGGCCCAGCAGTGGATCGGCAGCGGGTCTGAGAACGGGCCGGGTAGGAACAGGTCCAGCTGGCGGCGCGGACCTTGGCGGGGATAGAGGAAGCCGTGCTTGACACGCACCGCCCCGGTTGTAAGCGCATGGATCTTCATGCGGTGGGCTCCGTTCTTGGGGTATTGCGGCTGTCCCAACGGTCGTAGTAGGGGCGTACGCCAAAGACCTTCGCGAGCGCCGCCAGCGGTGGGAGGATGATGTTCTGGATCCAAATCGGCGGTGAGGTGGCGCGGCTCTCGTGGCGGAAGTGCCAGACCGTCGCGCCGAGCTGAAGCGGATTCTTGGGTGCCCCCCGGGGCGTCGTCTTGCCTTCGGAGCCCAAGCCTCCGAACGCCTCGAACATCTCTTTGGTGTGCAGCGCCGGACGAAGCTCGACTACGCCCTCTATCGCTACGGCTCCCGGGTTTGACTCCGTGTGGCGGACACCGATGGGAACGACGATCGTCTCACCCGAACCGACGACGCGTTGCTCGCCGTCGACAGTGAAGTGCGCCTCGCCGGCGGCGATGATGAATCGCTCCTCCTGGTGCGGATGGACGTGTTCGGTGATCGCACCGCCGGGCATGCTGCGCCAGTTGAAGCGAACGAAGTCCTCCTCGCCATCTTGGCCGGTTGCAGTGACCCGGATCCGCTCGCCCGTTGCCGGGTTTGAGAACTCGCGAAATCGGTCCGTGTCCGTGCTCGTCATGACGTCGTCGCGCCTCCATTGCGGTCGCGGTACCAGTTGACCGTCGCTTTGACAGCGACCTTCAATGGGGTGGCCGAGGTGCCGAACGTCGACTCGTACTTGGAGGTGTCGAGCACGAACGGCTGCTCGAACTCGTAGGACAGCTCGATGAGCTCCCGGATCGTCGGGTTGAACAGCCCGAGGGCGCGCACCGCGAGCTTGGGCAGCACGCGAACGCCGACCGGATGTCCGACGTCCCCGGCGACGAGCCCGAGGAGCTCTCGGGTCGTCACGGTCTCCGGCCCCGGTAAGTGCCACACACCGCCCACGGCGCGCTCGTCGGTCCCGAGCGTCGCCAGACCCGCCGCCATGTCCGGGATATAGCTGTAGGTGTGCGGCAAATTGGGGTTGCCGACGAAGTCAGCGCGTTTGCCGGCGACCGCGTTGGCGAACACGCGTTCACCGAGCGATGACTCGGTGACGCCGGCACCGAAAAAGTCAGACGCCCGTCCGATCGCGATCCGGACCCGGCCGGCATCTGCGGCGTCCAGCAGCTCCTGGGTCATCGATGCCCGTGTTCGGCCCTTGACGGTCGTCGCGGCCAGCGGGAGATCCTCGGTCATCGGTTTGCCCCCGGTCGGGCCGTAGCCGTAGATGTTCTCCAGGCTCACCAGCAACGCACCGGTGCGCTCGGCCGCAGCCAGCACACCCCGCTGCATGGGCGGGAAGCGCTCCGGCCAATCGGTGTACGGCGCGTTCAGGCACTGGTACACAACCGATGCGCCCTTGGACGCATCCGCTGCCGCCTCGGCGTCGGTCGCGTCGGCCGCCCGCCAGTCGACACCGTCGAGCAGCTCCGATGGCCGGTTCCGCGATACCACCCGAACCGGCAGGCCAAGCTCGGCCAGGCGGGCGGTGAGGGCGCTACCGACCTGCCCGAAGCCGAACACCACATGCAGCCGATCCTCACTCATAGCTGCGCTCCCGCTGAGAAAGCAATTTTGTCGGCCCTGGTGTGCTCCGCTGCGCGCCGGACTCCGGCGAGGTCGTGGAACCCGGCGAGGGCGGTGCCGAGTAGCAGCAAGCCGGCCGCGATGCCGGTGGTGGCGATCAGCGGCGTGCCTGACAACGTGGCAACGAGGATCACTGGTCCGACGGTGAGTGCCCATCCGACCGGCCGGTAGCGGGGTACGTGGACCGTGTGGTCCAGCCACAGCAAGAGCGGCCCGATCGTGATCGCGATCGACGGCAGCACCCAGTCGGAATGACCGGCGGAGCTGACGATGATCGGCAGCACGATCGCCGCGGCGAACTCGAGGACGGTCGCGATCGTGACGCCACGCTCGATCCGCTTTCCCTCGGGGCTCTTGGGCCGGGGGGCGGTGCCCGCCGTCGCCGTGACCGCGTAGACAAACACGCCGATCACGGTCACGCCAAACACCGCGATCAGCACATCCGCCACGCCCCCACCGATCACCACGCTCCCGCGCACCAGCCAGAACCCGGCGAAGGCAGCCTGAATCAGGCCGCCGATCCACCTCACGCGCCTTGACCACGCCGCGGTCGGCGTCAAATCCGCAGCGCTCGTTGTTGCGCTCACACCGTTCAGATCCGCCGCCCCCGACTCGGTCGTCGCGGCGTGCTCCGCTCTCTGCTCGCTCGCCAGCATGGCTGCTCCTTTCGATGGTCCTCGAGCAACCTGGCGGTCGGCGACAGCCGAGCCTCGACGTCCGTTCACGCAACTTACTCTCAGCGCAGCGCGCTGGATATGGCCTATTCGGGCCTGTTTAGAGAGCCCATTCGGGCCCCAGGAGAGTCAGAACGAACCTGGGCGTGGACCCGAACATCCACTCGCGTCCTCGCCCACTCGCGTTAGCGGCACACGAGCCGGTGTAGATTCCTCCGAATAGGCACCTCGGGGATCGGGACAGATGCCCGCGCAACACAACTCCACGCAGCGCCCGCGGCCGATTACGGTCATCGTGGTTGACGACGAGCAGATGATCCGCGGCGCCCTGGCTCAGACGCTGACCGGCGGCGGACTCGACCTCGTAGGCGAAGCCGTAAGCGCGCAAGACGCCCTCCGGCTAGTCGTCGACGTCCGCCCGGACGTTGTGCTGATGGACCTCAGGCTTCCCGACAGCTCCGGCGTGCAGGCCGTCGAGCAGCTCGCCCTCCTCGCGCCCGCATCGCGCATCCTGATCCTCACCCGCACCGAACAGAACCGCGTCGTCGAGGCGATCGTCGCTGGCGCCAGCGGGTACATCCTCAAGACCGCACCGCCGCAAGCGATCATCTCCGCAGTCAGAGCAACCGCCGCCGGAGAATCGGTCATCTCTTCCCAGATCGCAGGGAAACTCCTACAGCGCATCCGCGAACGCGACATACCCGTCACCGCCACCAGCGACAACGCCGCGAGCGCGATCCGCGCCGTCCTGACCGAACGCGAGCTAGAGATCTTCGAACGGCTCGCCAGCGGCAAGAGTAATCACGACATCGCGCACGAGCTCTCGCTCAGCACCAACACCGTCCACAACCACATCGCCAGCATCCTCGCGAAACTCCACCTCGACAACCGCATCCAGGCAGCCGTCCAAGCCGTACGCAGCGGCATTTCCTGACCCGCGGTTCTCGAGCCCAGCGTCATCAGCTGCAGCCCTTCATGGCGAGACGCCGTGACGCGGGCCGGTTCCACGACACCGCAGCGGCGGTCCCATGGCAGTAGATGCAGGTCGGCCGCTCTGCCTCGTAGAACCGACGCAGCGCGTCGTGGAGTTGCTCGTTGTCGCGGAAGCTGAACATCGGCGCCAGGCCGCCGGCGACCATGATCGCGTCGAACTGATCGAGGTCGAGGTCGGCGAGCTTGGGCGTGTCCTCGAGCAACGCCATCAGGTCGGGCGTGTTCACGAAACCCATCGTGATCAAATCCTCGGAGGACCATTTCGACGCGTCACGCGGGTCGCTCAGCGCGTCCATCTGCACCTTGCCGCCAGCCGGGCTCGCGATCGTCACCTCCACGC
>CAWHMB010000001.1:0-981547 GCA_963830405.1 uncultured Actinomycetes bacterium | reverse complement strand
CTGAGACGTAACGTCCACCGCGGCACGCCACGCACGCACCCCCGCGTGACGCAGACTCAGGATGCGAAGCCAGATCGATCGCGATCCGAGCGCAATCTCGCCATCCCGTCGTCGCCGAAGCGATCGCAGGCTTGGAGTCGGCGCCGGGGTGGAAGCGATCGTGCGGACTGCGGCGGCCCACTAAGGCGACCGCCGAGGCCCTACAGCGGGCGCCGGCCGCCCAGCCAGGTTTCCCACGGCGGGCGGTCTTACTGACACCCTCGATCGGTCGATCGGAGCCGGCGAGCCTACGCGAGGCGAGCCAATGAGTTCCACGGCGGCGGCGACCAGTTCTGCGTTAGTTGCAGCATCGCGACCGTCCGGCAAAACCAGCACGTCTTCCAGGCCGACACGCACGTCAAACCCGGCGGCGGCACCGGCTCAGATCACCTCCCACGTCCGCTCGCCGTAACGGTGCCACAGCTGCTGGACACCGTCGGGGATCAGTTGCGCGATCGCGTGGGCCCTCCTCCACGCCACCGTCAACCTCCACCAGCACGCGAACGACTTGGTGGGTGAACGGGCTGCGAGCGAACTCCACGGCATCGGCGGGTGTAGCAAGCCCGGCCTCCACCGCGATGCCTGCGTGTAAAGCGGCGCGGACGATTCCGGCCCACCCAAGCTCCGAGAGGTTCACCGAGACGAAGTCAGGCCGCCGCGCCCAGGACGTCAGCGCAGCAGCCCGGGCGAACGGGTCTGGATCGATCGCCTCGGAGGTGGAGAGCCCGAGGGGAAGGCGGGGAACCGCGGCGCGGATCGCCGCGACCGCTGCATCACACGCTCGCGCCTCCATCGTCTCTGCCCCGCGAGCGTCCCGTGGATGCACGTGCACCGCAAACGCACCAGTATCCCGAACAGCCAACGCGTCGGCGGCAAGCTCGCTGGGCGTCAGCGGCACCATTGGATGCTCCGCCCGCGTGCGCCCACCGTTCAGGCACGCCTTCACCGCCACCCTAGCCCCACCAATCCGAGCGAGGACTGCCACAACGACCACAGCGAATCGCGGTGACGATGGCCACAGGCAGAAGTCTCGCGCCTCCCGAGAGCTCGCGCCATCGCTAAATCGAAAGCGGCCCGAGGATCATGAGACGACCGTCGACCTTCTGCTTTCGTCACCGGCGATCCGATTGGCCCGACTCTCGCGTTGCGACATCGGGGAGCGTCGGTCTTGAAGCGGTGGCGCGATTCGCTCTCGCCCAGTAGCCGTCGTCCGCCTGGGTCCCGTTGAACGGCTCCCTTGTCGCCAAGCGATCACGCCGTCGGCACCAGCCGCGGTGTTGATAGCACTTGCCCCGGGCAACAAGAGCGAGCGGGGACACGGTGCCGGGCGCACGGCCCTGTCCCGGTTGGGAGAATGGCTCACGTGGCCGAGCACTACCAGCGTCCGGGCTGGTTCACGACCAACGTCTTCAACCGGGTCGTCGCCGCGCTACGCGACTCGGCGTGAGCGTATACAGGTCGCGCGTGCTAGAGGTCAAGGGGCGCAGGTCCGGCGAGTGGCGACGGACCCCGGTGAATCTCTTGCGCTACGAGGGGGCCGAATATCTGGTCTCGCCTCGTGGTCACACGCAATGGGTCAAGAACCTTCGCGCTAGCGGTCAGGGGAGGCTGCGTGTCGGCAGGCGCGCTCAGTCGTTCCACGCGGTCGAGCTCGCCGACGACGATAAGCCACCGCTGCTCCGGGCCTACTTGAAGAAGTGGAAGTTCGAGGTCGGCGTCTTTTTCGCCGGTGTTGGGCCGGACTCTTCAGACGAGGAATTGCGCCGCATCGGACCCGATCATCCGGTCTTCCGTGTGACCGGCACCTAGTCGCTCGCCCGCTTGAGTGACGGTCTGCGAGTGCCGCGTCGGGCGACAACCAGCAGTAACGGGGCCGCTGGCCAGAGCGCCCCGCTATCTCCCAGCGACTCCGTCGTCGCCATTGCGATCGCGCCCGTGGTGGCGGAGCTGGCGAGCGCATCGGGGATTGCGATCGTCCGCCGATGCTGACGCCGAGTCCTGCTGTCACGCGGAAGCGAGCGCGCTCCAGCGCCGTGCCTGTCCGGCCACGGAGGCTTTGGACAGTGAGTGTCGGGCCGCCTTTGACCATTCGCGACACGCCATCCGTCCGGTCAGTGAGGCGGAGTGGTGACGATGCAGGTGAATGCCGGGGGCCGAGGCCTCCCGGTTGTTCGTGGCAGCTGCCGAGACGCTCAGTAGGTCGGAGACGACGACGAGCTCGTCTGCTTCTTGATCTCCGTCCCGCTCGGCGAGATCACGTACCACAGGCCGCCGTTCAGGTTCTTGGCCTGACCGCTGGCCATACCCGGGCCCGTGTCGGCAACGTAGGTGTAGAGCGGCCAGCCAGCGTAGGTGACGACGTTTCCGCCACTTGGATCGGGATCCGACCCGAGCAGGGAGGCCTTTACCGGCCCGGAGCCGGCGGCCTTCGAGCCTGACAGCTTCAGGGGCGGCCACACCGCTGCGCATCCGCCGACGCAGGTCACCTTCTTGGTGTTGTCGGGGACGAAGGTGTAGAGCACCTTGCCCTGACTGTTGACCAACACCGGCCCAAGTCCGTCGACCGAGGCGACGGACACCTTCGTGCCGGCGGACGTCGTTGGGGCGGCCGTGGTGGTGGACGGCGTGGTAGCGGCCGGCGCGCTCGTCGTCGACTTGTTGCTCGAACCACAGGCGCTGGCGAGGACCGCGACGACAGGCATCGCGGCAAGCAGAAAGGACCGTCTCATGGCTGGGGCTCCCTTTCAGTTGACTTCGAAAACAACATTACGCTTACAGAGGACGCGCGCTCGGGGGCACACCTTCCCACCTCGACGTATGACCCCTACAACGGCTGGGGCGGCGACAGAATCGCGGCAAAGCGATGCCAGTATCGCGTTGGTCGCCAGCGTGGGCGCCCTGCCAGAATCGCGTGAAAGGGAGCGCCGCGGTTCTGCTTGCCGCGGAAAGCGTGCGTCTAGCCGGCGACTGCTTTCGCCGATTTGGGCACGACTAGCAGGACCTCGAGGGGCATCGGTGCGCGGTTGTGAAGGCGGTTGGGTCTCCACGCGCTCTGGCTGAGTGCCTGAGCGACTGCGGCTTGCGCGGTGGGTACGTGGAGCTTCGCCTCGATCCGCTCGAGCCGCTCGCGGACGGCGTGAAGGCTCAGGAACAGCTCCGCGGCGATCTCCAGCTCGTCCTTGATCGCGACCGCCGCGCACAGCACTTCGGTGTCGCGCGAGCTGAGCCCGAGGCGACGCAGCGCCTCGGGCCGGAAGCTTGCGACATCCTCCTCGAGCAGCAGCGCGTGTGGATCACCGGGCAGCAGGTGGACGGTGAGCCGCCGGCCCTCGCGCACGCTGACCAGGGCGGACGCGGCGGCAGCGCGAGCCACTCAGCGACCGGGCTGGGCAGCCAGCCGGGGTGCGCGGCGACCCCGAAGTGCTCCGCGAGCCACCGCTCTGCGTCCAGACTGGAATGCTCGATCTCCCCGTAGCGGTCAAGGAGCACGACGGCCGTGCCCGACGGCGGATTCGCGGCCAGCGCGCGGATGAGGTGCTCGCGAGCCTCTGCGGCGCGCCACGCGTCCTCGAGGCCGGGGCGCACGAGGTCGAGCACGTCGCGGTCGCGCTCTGAGAACTGTTGCTCGCTTCGGCCGAGCCCAGCGACGATGACCTCGCCGCGCCCGGTGCGGATGCCGATCGCTATCCCGTACACAAAGCCCGACGGGCGGAGCAGGTCGCCGTGCACCTCGCTGCGCGATAGGCGCCGCGGCTCGACCGCCTCCGAAAGGCGCAGCGCGGCGCGCCGGACGGCGGCGTGCGCGCTCAGGAGCGGGTGCCCCGCAGCGTCGTTCCCGATGGCGGCGAACGCTCCCGGCGGCTCAGCGTCGGCGGGGATCGCCTCGTGCCGGACAGCGCCCGTGGCGAGCTCGACGCGATCCCATGTCAGCACATCTACGGGGACGAGCTCGGCGAGCCCCGCCGGCGCCCGACGGCGCAAATCGGTCGCGACAGAGACCTCGGTGATCGCCCGCACGAACGGCGCGCGGCGCTCACGTCGGAGTCGGTGAGCCAGGGCATAGCCGTCACATCTGAAGATACACCTCGCGATCCTCCCTCCGAGTCGCACGGCCGGGCCGAGACGGCAGCGCAAGCACGCGCGGCCCGATCAGAAGCCGCCGCCCGCCGGTTGTGCGGTCAGCGCTGCCGGCGCGACGACCCTCGACGGCGCGAAAAAACCGGGTCGCGCCGCCCGCGGGCGAGCAGATGCTGTCTGGTCTGCCGCACCGCGCGGCTCCGAACGGCATCGGTTCAGCAGACGCCGAGCGCCGTTCAGTTGCGACTCGGTGACGCCTGCTCTTGCTGGGCGTGGTGCAGGCGCGCCTCGGCCGCCTGGCAGGCACGCTCGAGCTCCCTGAGACGAGCGGGGCTCGTGGCGCGCGGTCCGTAGGCCTTTGCTCGGTACAGGTCATAGCCCTCGCGGTGATAGCGAGCTTCGACCTGCAGCTCATCGATTCGTTGTGAAGAAGTCATCAGACTCCGTGCCTTCGTGCATTATGGCTGAGTTCCCGAGCCATCTGGTGGCCCTCGGTTCGCCTGTTCAACTCGTCGATGCGCGCGTTGTGCAGGACGGCCTGGCGGTGGACGGCGTCCTGAAGTCCTTCGAGTGCCGCCTCCAGACGCTGTACGCGCGCCGCGAGGATCTCGAGCGGGCGCTCCACACCGATGTCTGGCTGCGGCAGTGCCGAGCGTGCGCTCGGCCGTTCGCCCGGTGTGCGCTGCGGTGTCATTGCTCACGACCTCCTCGCTCTCTGTGGGGGTCGCGCGGAAGGAAGAGGGAGAGAGACCCAACGGGCGAAATCGGCTGGCCCAGCGAGTCTCGATCGTCGGCCTCGAGCTCCGTGCCTCTGCGCGATTGCGCTTCGGTGGATCGTCAAGCTCCAGGGCTGAAGTTCTGCACGCAGGGCCAGCCCAGAGATCGTCTCCTATTCAGACTACGCACCGAACGGCAGGCGCCGAGGGCTCTCTATTTCAAAGCCGCGGGGGTAGGTGAGTCGCGCGGGCGGCGTCCTCTCGAAGCCCGCCGTCGCAACCGGCGCGTCAGCGAGCGCAGGTGCGCTCGCTGACAACGGACGCCGTAGGTTCTCCGGGTAGATGCCGTGGGGCGCTCGGGGCGTCGGGTCGTGCCCTTCGGGTCGTGGTCGAGTCCGGCCACGCCGTCGGCCGCGACAGAGCCGGTCTAGCCATTCCCGTGATTTGGACTACGGGTTGGCCGGGGTGGTCTGGGCCTCGATCGTCCGGCCGTCGGCGCCTTCGGTGATCGGCACCTTGCGGGGCTTCGCCGACTCGGCCACCGGGATGCGCAGCGTCAGCACACCGTTTTCATAGCTCGCCTCGAGGCGCTCGGCGTCGAGCGTGTCGCCCAAGAACAGCTGGCGGGTAAACGCGCCGTGCGGGCGCTCGGCGGCGATCACCTCATCGCCCTCGAGGTGCTCAAAGCGCCGCTGTGCCTTGATCGTCAGCACATTCTGCTCGACGGTGAGGTCGATCGCGCCCGGGGCCATGCCCGGCAGGTCAAACGAAACCACGGTTTCATCGCCGCGTCGGTAGGCGTCCATCGGAAACGGCCGCGGCGTGCGTGCACCTGCCGCGAGCTGCTCAGCCAATGGTCAATCTCGCGGAACGGATCGAACTGCATCAGCATCGCTACACCTCCTGAGGGTTCAAGCACACGTCCGGGACATTCCCCGCAAGGGGACAGGTAAGGCGGAGGCCCATCAGGTCGGCAACGAAAAAAGGCCCGCTCACAGCCTGGTCAGCGACCGTCCACACGCGACTCTACTCCCGCGAACCTGGGGCAGCAAGAAGCCCTCCGTCGGCCAACACGAACACGCGTCTCAGAGCCACGGGAAGGCCCCTTCCGAGGCCCAACCGCAGTGTCTGAACGGCCAGGCTCCGATCCGGCGCCAAGCAACTTCCGGGCGGTGGATCGGCTGCGCCCGGTTGTGGCAGGTGACTGATGCCGGCTATGCTCGGCTAGCACGTACGATGAGGGATGAATATGGGCTTTGAAGTCGGCAGGCGGGTCGTGGCGGCGTCCGAGTCAACGGACCGCCGACCGCGCTCGGGTGTGATTGAGGAAGTTCTGCGCGGCGATTCGTCGCCTCGCTATCGCATCCGCTGGGACGACGGCCACGAGACCATCTACACGCCCGCGAGCGGCGCCCTGCGGGCCGAACAACGCCGCAAGCGGCAGGCGAAGGCGGCACCACGAAAGCGCTAACCCAACCTGGGACGTGAACGATCCACCCGCCTGGGACCGGCTTGCAACCGAGTGCCCGTGCGTGGCGCAGCTGCTTGGTGTAGACGGGCCGGTCGGGTTCGGGTAGCGTGCCATAGCGGTGCGGCTGGAGGGCCTGCGGGCATGCGGCTGTGCCCTCTGAGCGCCATCGGGCGGAGCCCCCGGACAACAGAGCCAGGACCGCCGCCCTATCGCCCTATGGCGCCGCCCGGTGCCGGGCGCTCCCGGCCACGCTTACGGCCCTGCACTCACCGGACTCACAGCCTGGGCCGTCTGCGGGGCGCGTGGTGTACGGCGGCTGGCTATCGGTGCCGCCAGGGGCGCCGGCCCGCGGGTGTGCGGCGGGCGCTTCGGGGGGTTCTAGCTCGAGCAGATCGCAGAGTCCGTCGATTGCGAGCACATGTGCCGTCGCTCCGCCAGCTCGCCGGAATCAACCCAGAGGCGTTCAGCGCGCGTGCTCGACGCATGATGTAGAGGCGCACCCCGGTCTTGTCCAAGAGCCCGCTGCGGCCGATGGCGTGGATCGCGTTCAAGAAGTCCTGGCGGTCGCCGATCGCCTGCGGCCTTCTGAGCCACGTAGCGCACGCGTCCCTCGGTGCTACGTCGTCCCGATCCGTCGAGCGCGTAGATCGCCCGAGGAGCTACCAATTCGCTACCAAGCGACCCTTGCCACTCGGATCGATGCCGATCCCAACTCCCCAAACCGGCTGATTAGAAGGACCTTCTCCAGTGGAGCCAGCCGGGATCGAACCGGCGACCTCCTGCTTGCAAAGCAGGCGCTCTCCCAACTGAGCTATGGCCCCGCTGCGAGCGAGTGTAGTGGCCGGCCGAGGCCCTCCGGGTCGGGCCCGGTGCATCTCCGCCCGCGTAGCTACAGCCGCAGCACGCCGTCGATCACCACGACCACCCCGCCCGTGACACGTACCGTCTGGCCGGCGATCTCCGTGAGCAGACGGCTCGGGCGACCGATCTCGGCGCCCTGGGTGATATCGAGCGACACACAGCCCGTTTGTCGGTGAACGTATGCGCATAGCGGGCCCGCAGCCGAGCCCGTGGCGGCGTCCTCGATCACCTGCGCGGTGCGGCCGAACATCCGGGCCCTGGCCGTGCCACGTTCAGGCTCGGGCCAAGCCGCGTACATGCCGTACGCCTCATGCGCTTCAAGCAGCGCGTCGACGGCAGCCGCATCTGGCGCGGCCCGCTTGAGGGCCTCCCGCGAAGCCAGTGGCAGCATCACGTGTGGCAAGCCCGTCGCCACGACCTGGGGCCGCAGGCGCGCGTGCCCATCCCTAGCGTCGAGCCCAAGTGCCGACAACAGCGGCCTAGGCTCCACCTCGTCTCCGAACGCGGCTGGCTCTTGAAGCATCGAGGCCGTGAACCGCCGTCCTTCCGGCTTCACATCGACTCGCTGAAGCCCCGCCTGCGTCTGTTGAACGTAGCTCACCTGCTCGGTGGCGCCGCGAGCGCGGGCCACGCCGACCGCGGTCCCGAGTGACGGATGCCCGGCAAACGGCAGCTCACCCGCCATCGAGAAGATCCGGTTTCGGTAGTCGGCTCCGTCGACGGATGGGGACTGGACGAAAGTCGTCTCGGCGAGCCTGGTTTCGCAGGCGAACGCCAGCATCGTCTTGTCGTCTAACAGGTCGGCGTCGTGCACCACCGCCAGCGGATTGCCGGTCAGCGGGGCGTCGGTGAAAACGTCCAGCAGTGTGTAGGCGAACTCAGCCGTCGAAATCGAAGTCGCGCGGGGGACGCTGCTCAAACCACAGCCTGTCGTGGTCTGGCGTGTCCTGGAGGAAGTCGGGCGTCTCCTCCAGCACGTCGTCTCCATGCTCTTTCTCAGGACCTGTCTGCGGCTCGAGCTCCCCCTCCTCAGGAGCAGGTCTGGGCTCAGAGCCTGGAACGCCTTGCTCGCCCGGGGCGTCGCGCTCTGGTCTGGTCACGCGACGATCGGCATCGCCCTCCTCGGTAAGACCAGGTCCAGACTCGCCCTCCTCCGCGGCAACCGCATCGTCGATGTGGTACTCGACGGTTTCATCACCCATCGCCCCCACTGAATACGTTGGTGCTGCCGCACCCTCCTGCGAAGCCGCTGGCTCCGCAAACTGCTCTTCGAGCCTGTCCCTCCCTATTACTCGAGTGGTGTAGTCAGCTTCATCGTTGCCCGCTGCTCCGGGGGAGTGCAGGTCTGGCTCCTCGTCGAATGCATCGCCCCAGTCGCGCTCCTCGTGGCTCTCGTCCTCGTGACGCTCACCGTCGTAGAACTGCTCTTCCTGGTCGGAGGTGGCGCCTCCCCCCGGCGGTTCGAATTCGTCGCCGCCGGCATCGAGAGGCTCACGCCGCACCGGCCCGAGGGCCTCCCGCTCGGCTCGTTCGAGGTCGGCTGGGTCGCCGCCCCTGCGGCGTTTCAGATCTAGGTGCTCGCGGATGGCATCGTCAAGCAGACCCATCACTCACAAGCCTACTCGGAGGTCGCGACATTCGCCGCCTCCGGCTGGCCCTTTACAGCCCGATTCTTTCCTTGCCGCTTTGCCGCGTACAACGCGGCGTCGGCGCGGAGGATCAATTCCTTCTCGTCCCCGTCGCTTGTGGCGGCGACACCAAGGCTGGCGGTCATCTGCAGCTCGCCATCGCCGTCGAGCCGGGGGATGCGAAGAGCCTGAATCGCCAGGCGAATGCGCTCGGCGATCGCATAGGCACCGGCGAGGTCGGTCTGGGGCAGGATCACCGCCATCTCCTCACCGCCATAGCGCGCGGCGGTATCGACTTCGCGAGAGGTGTCTCTAACCGCGCGCGCCACGTGCTTCAGCACGACGTCGCCCTGCGGGTGTCCGTACGTGTCGTTAACGGACTTGAAGTCATCAAGGTCAAGCATGATCAGAGCGGCTGGCTGCTGGTACCGGCGGACCTGCTCCATCTCCGCGTAAAGGAGCTCTTGGAACCGCCCGTGGTTCGCAAGACTCGTAAGCTCGTCCGTTACGGCCTGCCGGCTGACCTGGTAGTGCAGCTCCACGTTCTCAAGCGCCAGCGTCGCCTGCGCCGCAAGGGAGCGCAGAATGTCGAGATCGTCATCTGTGAACCGGCGCCCTTTGCGACCGACAGTGATCAGCCCGTGGAGGGGACCGTCCAGCTCGATAGTCCCGAGAGCAACGGAGGCAAAGAAAGCCCCATCTGTGCTCGACTGGCCAAGGTCACCGGTCTGCAATGCGGCGGCTTCTGCCGCCAGCATGTGCTGTACCTGACCGTCGAGCGAGCCGATCGCTCCCGTTTGCTCCAGAGGACCGCGCGGAATTGAGCGCACGCTGAGGCGTCCGGTGTCAGCATTTACGGCGTCGACCGCCGTGCGCAGCGCCAGCTCAAGTAACGCTGGCCGGTCAAGGTTAGACGCGAACGTCTGGCCGATGCGGCGAACCGATTCGCGCAGCCGCACGCGCTCCCGCTGAAGCTCATCAAGGCGGCGCTCGAGCTGGCTCGACATCTTGTTGAACTCATTGCCCAGCGCGGCAAATTCGTCGCGTCCCTCCACCGGAACGGGAGTTGAGAAGTCTCCAGCGCCTAGCCTGCGCGCCGCATGCAAGAAGCGGGCGAGCTGACCCTGGATCTCGCGGGCCGCCAACACGGAGAAGGCGAACGCCAGCAGCAGGAACGCCACGATGAACCCCACCGCCAAGATGCGGCTGGTCTGCACTGAGGAGGACGTCGCCGAGACATTGGATAGGACCGTCACTGATACCGGGCTCGGACCAAAGCCCGGAAAGGCCTGCGTAACTGCGCGATAGGTGTGACTCCCAATTCTGACGGTGCCCTGGCGCGGGAGAGCGGCCGGCGTCGACGCTGTAGCCGCCAGTGTCTGCGCGCCTTCGCGCAACGCCACTGCGACCCCCGGGCCGGCGAGGTCACGTGCGAATTCGGCTGCCGCGATCTCGGACGCGGTAACGCTAATCAGCCGCGTTCGCCCGACGGCGACCGTCACCGTCCCGGGCGCCACAGCAGTGGGTTGCCCCACGTCCGCGATTGTCCGCGACCCTACGCGAACCATTACGCGTGCGAGGACACCATTGGAAACCGCGGCATTCGTGCTGGGTGGTAACCGCAACCTCCCAGAGCCGGCAATTTGGCGCGCCAAGGTTTCGGCGGCCGACCGGGCGTGGCTGCTTTCGCTCTCGTAGAGGCTCACCGCGGCGCTCGCCAGGCCGTTCGCGCGGGCGTCGGCCTTGCCCTGCGCGCTATCGGCGATCAGGCGAAACACGAGGAAGCCGACCGCGACCATCGGGAGGACCACGATCAGCACAAAGAAGCTGGTGAGGCGGGTGCGGAAGCTCATCTGACGTTTCCGGCGATGTTGAGCGTATCGGTCGATTAACAACATTCCGACAGCTCCGCCACTCAATG
This sequence comes from uncultured Actinomycetes bacterium, assembly GCA_963830405.1. Taxonomy (GTDB): domain Bacteria; phylum Actinomycetota; class Thermoleophilia; order Solirubrobacterales; family Solirubrobacteraceae; genus Palsa-465. Next base: position 970,834 of record CAWHMB010000001.1, on the reverse strand, counting down.
CCGGACGGGTTGCAAGTCGCGCAGCGCACCTACTGGAACGTCCTCCGGATGCCCAATCTGGAACGGCAGTAGACGAGGTCGCGCGCGAGGCTAGACTTCTCAGGAGCCGCGTGGCAAAAGCCGTCGCACGGGGCTATAGCTCAGTTGGGAGAGCGCCTGGATCGCACCCAGGAGGTCGCCGGTTCGAGCCCGGCTAGCTCCACTCGCTGAAACTGCCTGCAAATGGGCCTTTCTGAGGTTGCAGGCGGAGCAGGTTGCCGAAGGCCGAAAGCCCGTGAAGGGTGCATGAGGGGTGCATGAAGATCGTTCGTTGCTAGCGCGGCTTGCGCCGTAGGGACGGCCGTAGGCCGCTGCGAGGCGGGCGGACGCGTGAGCCCTTTCCGTTGGTTGCGCAACTCCCGTGGTCGATGAATGCGAGAGTCCGAGCGAGCAAAGCGATAGCCCGGGAGCGCTGTTCTCGTCCAGATCATTACGAGCGAGCCGTGGTCGTTGCGATCGTGAGCGGTCGGACCCGTCTGAAGGCAAAGGCGATCGCGCGCGTAGGCGCGCTTTCCGCGCAACCAGGTCCTGTGCCGCAAATGGGGCGCAGACCCGCTCTCGAAATTTGGGGGGCGCCGTGTGGCGCGCCCTGCTGCGGCGAGAGGACGCAAGTCCGAGGACACGGCCGACATGTGGTCGCTCGCGCACGGGTAAGCAGGCGCCAGCGTTGGTGCCCTGCCCGCCTCAGACATTCTGAGGCGACGCGATGCGCCGCGACCAGACCCACTCGATGATCACGCTTCCCCGGCCCCCGATCGTAGGCTCATCCCTAGCGTCCGGCCCAAGCCCGACAGCGACGCGAATGCAAACCGCTGCAGGCGCGAGGTTCGGATCGCGGTCGGGTGCGCGTTGAACAGCATCGCCACGTAGATCGCTTGACGCGGACTGTGAGGTATTCCGGCGCCCATCCTCCCGGTTGATGCCAGCGACGCCATATCGCGAAAGAACCCCTCGTTGTCGGCGGCGGGGCGGTGGCGATTGATGAACCTGACCGGCTCATCGTGGCTGTTTCGCAGGGTGTGCCGGTGACCGGGAGCCGCCGCGGCGCGCTCGCCAGGACCATAGGTACGCCAGGTGCCGTCGAGCTTCACATCAAGCCGGCCCTCGACGATCTCAAAACTGTCTTCAACATTGTCGTGCACGTGCACCGGGGGGCTGGGGCTGTGGGGACCGAGCCAGCTATTTGCCTCGAGGACTTCGCCGTCGGTGTCCGCGCCGTTGCGCACGATCTCCCAGACCATGTCCTGGCCTGGGCGAAAGTCGATGTGCCGACTCACGGTAGGGCGGCTTGCAGGGGTATGAGAGGCAGTATTCACAGGGGCTCCTTTAGGTCGTTGGTTCTTTATTGGTTATGTCCGCTCTAGCGCTGGTCGGCAGACAGCGGATCTCCAGCAGCTCTAGCCCGAGCGCCTCGAGCTGGTGGATGACGCCGTACAGGGCGCACTGGTCGCAGAGCGAGCCGGTGAGCAGCGTGTCCTGTCCGCGGCCGGTCGCGGCCAGCGTCGGGAACGCTTGCATCATCGTCGGGCCGATCGGCCCGCGGACGCGGATCTCGTGGCGCCGCGGCTCGCGACCGCCTGTCGCTCTCTTCTTTGCTGACATGCGTTCAGAATCGCTCTGCGGGGGGTGAGCGCGCATCGCATCGTTCGGATGATTGCGACGGTCTGGTTGAACAGCGCCAGGGTGCAACCATGTGCGTCGTGGCCGACTCGGGAGCAGCGGTCGAACACGCCGACTCCGGTGTAAGGGCCTGGTTGATCCCGCGGCCCGGCCTGTTCGAGCTGTTAGGCGCGGCGGAGCGGGTGGTGCACGTGTCGGCGCCGGCGGGAAGCGGGAAGACGTTCCTACTGCGCTCGTGGATCGCCGCGGCGGGTCTGAGCGAGCGCACGGCGTGGGTGTCGGTGGGGCGTCAGGAGCGCGATCCGCAAGTGTTCTGGCTCTCCGTTCTTGACTCGCTGCGCCAGACCGGTGCCGGATCTGAACGGGTGCGGGAGCTGACGGCGGCCCCTCATCTGGACGGCGCGAACGTCGTCGGACGGTTGCTCGAAGATCTGAGCTCGCTCCAGGAGCCGCTGTGGCTTGTGATCGACGACCTGCACGAGCTCCAGGCGGACGAGGCCAGCCGCCACATGGAGCTGCTGCTCGGGACCGCGCCGCCTGAGCTGCGATTCGTGCTGTTGACACGCCGCGATCTGCGCCTCGGGCTGCACCGGTTGCGTGTGGAGGGGGAGCTGACCGAGATCCGGGGCGAGGACCTTCGCTTCACGCTCGAGGAGTCGCGTGCGCTGCTGGAGGCGGCGGGGGTGCGGCTGTCCGACGGTGCGCTCGAGTCGCTGGTCGCGACGACCGAAGGCTGGGCGGCCGGGCTGCGACTGGTGGCGTTGTCGCTCGCCCGCCACCCGGATCCCGAGCGCTACGCGGTCAGCTTCTCGGGCCGTGAGCGCGCGGTGGCCGACTTCCTGCTGGCGGAGGTGCTCGAGCGCCAGTCGGCGGAAGTGAGGCAGCTGCTGTTGCGAACCTCGCTGCTGGAGCGGGTCAGCGGACCGCTCGCTGACCGGCTGACGGGAAGCTCGGGCTCATACCAGATTCTTGCCGGGCTAGAGGACGCGGGCGCGTTCGTTGTCGCTGTGGATCCGGAGCGAAGCTGGTTTCGCTACCACCACCTGTTTGGGGACCTGCTCACGCTCGAGCTGCGACGGACCGCCCCGCAGGAGGTGCCCGGCCTGCACACGATCGCGGCCGAGTGGTGGGCCGAACACGGGTATCCGGTCGAGGCGATTCGCCACGCCCAGGCGGCCGAGAACTGGGGCTTGGCGACGCGGCTGCTCGCGGACAACTGGTTCGGGTTGTACTTCGATGGGCGGCTCGCCACCCGCCACGAGCTTCTGTCTGGGTTTCCCGCCGACTTGGTCGCAGCGGATCCCGAGCTGGCAGTGCTCGCCGGGGGCGACAAGCGGGCGGCGGGGTCCTTGCATGAGTCTGAGTGGTACCTGAAACGCGCAACGGGGATGGCGGCGTCGGTGCTCGAAGACCGTCGCGGGCGCTTTACGATCGCGCTTGGGATCCAGCGACTGGCGCTCGCTCGGGCCCGCAACGACCTTCGGGCCGTTGCCGAGGAGGCGCAGCGACTGCTCGCCTCAACCGAGGCCACGGAATTTGGCCTCGGCGAGGAGGTGCGCACAAGCGTGTTGACCGACCTCGGGATCGCCGAGACGTGGGCCGGCCGACTGGAGGACGCCGAGCGCCACCTCGAGCAGGGGCTGGAAGAGGCCCGGCGGATCGCCAGACCGATGCTCGAACTCCAAGCGCTGGCAAACTGGGCGCTCCTGAGCTCCTTTCACCACTCTCTGGCGACGGCGGAGCAGCGCGCCACGCAGGCGATCGAGCTGGCCCGCAAGCACGGTTGGGAGGAGACCGCACCAGCGGCCGCGACCGCCTACGTCGTGCTCGTCCACGCGACGGTCTGGCGCGGGCGGCTCCGAGAGGCAGAGTCGTGGCTGGACCTGGGCGAACGCGTCCTCGAGCACGACACCCAGCCGACCCCGGCGCTGATGCTGTACGCGACACGGGCGTTGTTGGAGGGCGCGCGTGGCCGGCACGAGGAGGCGGCTGCAGCCTATCGGGATGCCGAGCGGATGGAGGGGCTGCTTGTCATGCCGCACATGTTCACGGCGCGCGTGCAAGCGCTCAAGCTCCGGATGCTCGTCCGCGTGGGCGAGACCGAACAGGTGGAGCGAGCCCTCGCGGAGATGGACGAAGAGGTTCGCGAAACGAGCCAGATGCGGGTCGTACTCGCGGCTCTGAGATTAGCCCGCGACGATCCCGAGGCCGCCGTGGACGTCCTCGCACCCCTCCTCGACGACTCGACCCCGGTCGGGGCGTCGGTGTGGGAAATCGAGGCGTTGCTGCTGGAGGCGATCGCGCGCGACGCGCTTGGCGATCCCGGAGCGGCGTCGCGCGCGCTCGAGCGCGCGCTCGACGTCGCCGAGCCCGACGGGCTGCTGCTTCCGTTCCTGCTCTACCCGACCGCGGAGCTGCTGGAGCGCCAGGCGCGACTTCGGACCACTCACGCCTCGCTGATCGCCGAGATCCTGAACCTGCTCTCCGGACACACTCCCGCGGCCCGGGCCAAGGACGCCGCACCGCTCCGGGAACCCCTCTCCGAGAGCGAGCTACGCGTGCTTCGCTACCTGCCGACCAACCTCCCGGCGCCGGAAATCGCGGCCGAGCTGTTCGTGTCGCTGAACACGATCAGGACCCACTTGCGCAACGCGTACGCCAAGCTCGGAGTGCACAGCCGCGCAGACGCGGTGAAGCGAGCGCGCGAGCTCGGGCTGCTGTCGCCCTCCTCGCTCAAGCGCTGACCCGGGTCGCCGTCAGTCGGACGTCGCGCAGGGTTCAGACCCTCGATCCGGGTCCGAGTCCGGCAGCCATCGCTCGAGCTCGCTGATCGATTCGGCGTACATCGCGGCCGCCGTCTGCTCCTGGTCGAGCGCCGCAATGTAGGCCGCGAAGGATGAGAGCGCGCGCGGTTCGCGGCGTACCTCCCCGCGCTTGACCAGGAGCAGGCCGCAGCGAGCGAGTACGCGGACACGGTCACCGAGTTACGGGCCCGAATCATCTGAACGATGCGAGGCGGGCTCATCCGGGCACCGACGACGCTGAGCGGCACGTGAAGGTCTCACTAGATCAACCCGAGGAGGAAGCGATGCGCACACCGACCCATATCCGGGCAACCACCAACCGCGACGGCGCCAGCGATTCGGGCGTCACCAAGAGGAGCATGACATGACAACCACGAAGAACTACATCGACCGCCGATGGACCGCCCTGATCTTGCTTTGCGTGGCGGAGTTCGTCGTGGTCCTCGACGCATCCATCGTCAACGTCGCCCTTCCGAGCATCGGCAAGGCTCTCCACATCTCCAATCAAAACCTCCCCTGGGTGGTCAACGCATACTTGATCGCCTTCGGCGGCTTCTTGCTGCTCGGAGGCCGCGCCGCCGACCTGCTCGGCAGGCGACGCGTCTTCATGGGCGGGCTGATCGTTGTTGCGGTCGCCTCGCTGCTCGCGGGGTTCGCCACCAGCCAAGGCGAGCTGATCGCTGCCCGTGCCGCGCAGGGCTTGGGCGCTGCGATCCTCTCACCGGCCGCCCTGTCGATCGTGACCAACCTCTTCCGTGATGGAGCCGAGCGCAACAAGGCCCTCGGCGCCTGGGGTGCTGTCGCCGGTTCCGCCGGGGCAGTGGGCGTGCTCCTCGGTGGCGTCCTCACGAGCGGGCTCAGCTGGAACTGGGTGCTGTGGGTCAACGTACCCGTGACACTGATCGCGCTCGCACTGACGCCCGGTCTGATCCCCGAGAGCCGCTCGGAGTCAGAGACGCGGCACTTCGACGCTGCCGGCGCGGTCACCATCACGGCCGGCCTGTCGCTACTCGCGTACGCGATGCTGGACGCGAGCAGCGCGGGGTGGGGTTCCACCAAGATCGTCGGCCTGCTCGCGGCTGCGGTGACATTGATCGCGGTGTTCATCGCGATCGAGCTTCGCTCGCGCTCGCCGCTCGTCCCGTTCCGGATCTTCAGGCTCCGGACGCTGACCGGAGCGAACGTCGTCGGGATCCTGCTCGGCGCCTCGCTGTTCTCGATGTTCTACTTCATCTCGCTGTACATGCAGCAGGTGCTCCACTACAGCCCGATCCACGCCGGACTCTCCTACCTGCCGCTCGCCGTGACGATCTTCATCGCGGCCGGCTTCGGCGGCCAGCTGGTCACGCGGTTCGGCTTCAAGCCGATCCTCGCGGCTGGAATGCTGTTCACCGCAGGAGGGCTCGTGTACTTCAGCCGGATCGCCACCGGAGGGAGCTTCCTGGCCGACATCCTCGGCCCCTCGCTGCTGGCGGCGATCGGCCTCGGATTCAGCTTCGTAACCTCAACCATCGCCGCTGTCTCCGGGGTCGAGGGACGCGAGCAGGGAGTTGCGAGCGGCCTCATCAACGCCTCCCAGCAGATCGGCGGAGCCCTCGGCCTGGCCGTGCTCTCCACGCTCGCGACCACCCAGACCAATCACGTGCTCGCGAGCGGCGGTTCGAACCTGCCGCATGCGCTGACCGCCGGCTTCCAGCACGCCTTCATCGGCGGCTCGGTAATCGCGGCACTCGGGTTCCTCGCCGCACTGATCCTGATCCGCACGCGTGACAGCCGTGCGCACCTGGAAATGGCGAACTCGGAAGCCGCCCCCGCCCCCGCCTAACTCGTACTACCGGTCGCCGAGCCGCCGATACAGGACGTGCTCGGCGACCGTGTAGCCCCTCGCCTCTTAGAACGCTAGAACCAAGGCCGGGGGTCGGCTACGGGTCGAAGTGGAAGCCCGGTGGCGGGGCACCCCCGAAGCGATGAGCGAGGCAACACTCGCTTTCATCGGGCCGACGTCTGACCAACGGACGCCTGCTCAGCGACGGCAGCGGAGCTACTTAGTCCGGCCGTCGAGCAGGATGGTCCAGGCCTCGATCGACTTGATCGTGAGCATCCCGTTCTGAGCCCAATTGTCCTGCGCCAGCCGCTCTAGGACAGCCTGCGCAGACGGCGCACATATCGCGCGCAGAATGTCCCGCTCGCCCGCGAGCGGCCCCCCGGGGACGATGAAGCCATCGTCCACGAGGGAGTCCATGAAGCGCGCATGCTCATCCCAACCCTCCTGTTCGCGCAGGTCGAGCGACCAATCCCATGGACCACCCCGCTCGAGCCGAACTGCGAAGAACATCAACCGACACCTTATGACGAGAACCACAGCGGGCGGAGGGTGCGGCGCTCGCTTTTGTTCCGTCATCGGCGTGCGGCTCACGCTCGCGTCCCGACGATTTGAGGCGTTGGGGTGGGGTGCAATTGAAAGTCTGGCCGGTCCACTCAGCTAGCGACGCGCAAAGCAAGCTACAGAGCGGGCTACACGGCGAACTACATAGCGAAACTCTGTAGTCGACCCCGCCCGCCGCCCCGCGACACAAGGGGTTTTCGCCCTCTGCCGAGCCAGACTACCCGCCCTCCACGTGTTACGTGCGGGTAGTCTGGCTCGGGCATCAGGTCAGGAGCTGATCGCGGCGGCGGGCGGTGACGCGGGCACGGTAGACCGGCGTCGAGGTGCGGCCAACCTCTGGGGATGCGATCCTGTGTCGAACCAGATCGAAGCTCGACGGGAAGCGGCATGGAGATCCAGAAGCGAGTGCTGAGCGATGGCGCTGTCAGGTGGCGAGTCCGCTGGCGGCAGGGCAACCGCTACAGGGTGAGGACCTTCGATCGCAAGGGCGACGCAGTGACGTTTGCAGCCGAGCTCCGGCGCCGTCAACAGATCGGAACGCTCGCCTCGCTAGACGGCGGCCGCCAGACCCTCGCCGAGTATGTGAGCGGAACCTGGGCGCCCGCGTACAGCGCTCACCTGGCGAGGAAGACCCGGCTTCACTACGGCCAGCTGTACGACAAGCACATCCTGCCCGAGCTCGGTCCGTTGCAGCTGCGCGACATCACCCCCGAGGCGATCGCGCGCTGGCAAGCCGATCGTCTAGCGCCCGGCAACGGACGAGTCGCGATCCGGCAGGCGTTCGAGCTGCTCAGCTCGATTCTGCAGCGGGCATTCGAGAATGGGCAGTTGCAGAACAACCCGGCCCGCGTGGTGCGCAAGGCGCCGCGGCCAAGGCGCCGAGAGGTGCGGCCGCTGCCGCCGATCACGATCGAGCGGATGTGCGCTAGAAGCAAGCCGCGCGATGCGACCCTGATCAGCGTGCTCGCCTACGCCGGACTTCGGCCAGGTGAGGCGCTCGGACTTCAGTGGCGCGACATCCGCAACCAGACGCTGCTTGTCGAGCGAGCGATCTCACTCGGCCGGGAGAAGGACACCAAGACAGCAGCGCACCGCACGGTTCGCCTGCTCCCGGCGCTCGCGGCCGATCTGAAGGAATGGCGGCTCCGGACCGGACGGCCGAGCGGCAGCGCGCTCGTGTTCCAGTCGAGCGCGGGCGGGCCCTGGACACAGGCCGCATACCAGTCGTGGCGCCGAAGGGCGTTCCAGAGAGCGCTCGCCGCCGCCGGGATCTCGGAAGGGCGACCGTACGACCTGCGCCATTCATTCGCCTCGCTCCTCCTGCACGAAGGCAGATCGGTCGTCTACGTAGCCCGACAGCTCGGCCACGACGCTCGACTGACGCTCAGCACCTACGGGCACGTGATCGACGAGTTCGATGACGCGCCCCGGATCGAAGCCCAAACGGCGATCGCAGAAGCACGGGCGGCACTCGCCGACGTCAACGTGACCACGTCCACACCCTGACTCGGACGAGCCGGAGGTCAGTGTCGCGCCCAGACGCCGACTGCCCGGGCCAGCCTCCGCTGAGTATCGTCGAGGGTCAGGAGCGTCCGGCCGGTCGCAGCCGCGGTCGCGATGATCAGCAGATCAGTCGCCTTAGTGGTGCGCCGCTTTGCCCGAGCCGCAGCGAGGATCTCGCCGTACTGCTCGGCCACCGACTCATCAACCGGAATCGGCTCAAATGTCTGGCGCACGGCTGCCAGCCGCGCCTGACGAACGGCCTGCGTCTCAGCATCAACCGCAAGCCGTATACCTGCCCGCAGCTCGCCGAGCGTGATGACCGAAATCGCCGCCGTATCCTCCGGCCGGACGGCGAGCACCCGCGAGCCGGCGATCACCACAGATGTGTCGAGCAGCAGCCGCGTCAGCGGTCGCGCCATGGCTCGTCGACCGGCTCCTCGCCCGCCCGGATCTGTTCGAGATCGAATCCGAACCGATCGTCGATAGGCGTGTTCTCGAGCAGCGCTCGAACCGTCTGGACGTCCACGTCGACCCGACGCGCCCGACGCTCTTCGGGAGGACCAAGCCGGGCCACCGGCCGACCGCGCACAGTGATCGTGAATTCCGTCCCGCGCTCCGCCTCACGCAGGACCTCGCCAATCTTGTTGCGCAGCTCGCGCTGTGGAATCGTCCGGGGCGCCATTTGCTACAGAGCGTAGCAGTCCGTCGAATCGTCCAGCGATCGATGGTGCAGGCGCCGCTCCGGGGTGCATGAGGGGTGCATCAGATTCACGCAACAGCCAAATCGGGTCGCGTGACCATGCGCGGAAAGGCCCTGTTTACAGGGCTTTGCGAGATTCGGCGCGACCCGCGACAACGCCAGCGCCTGGATCGCACCCAGGAGGTCGCCGGTTCGAGCCCGGCTAGCTCCATTCGCTGAAACCGCCTGCAAATGAGGCCTCTGAGGAGGCGACCAGAGGAGGTTGCCGAAGGCTGAAAGCACGTAAGGGTGCATCAGGATGGTCCGCTGCCAGGCACGGTTCGCGTCGCAGCGACGGCAATAGGCCGCTGCTAGGGGCGACGCGTGAGTGCTTTTCCGTTAAGAGGCGTCCGATGGCGGACGCGCCAGCGAGTCCTTGCACGTGTGCCAGGCCGCTGTCACTGCACGGGTTTGTCGCCATTGAGGGGGCTGTGCCCGAGGCGCTGGAGCACGCGCCCGAACACCTCGTGCGGCTGCGCGCCCGGCACAAGCACTTGTTGATCGATCTCCCAGGCTGGGACGCCGGCGGCGCCAAGCTCGATCGCGGCGCGGGTCTGCGCCTCGATCCGCCCTAGGTAGCGTCCGTCTCGGATAACCTCGATGGTCTCGCCCTCGTCGAGCCCCACTGCGGTCCCCTCTTCGATCAGTACGCGCTCATCACCGATGTCGCGGCCCCTCGCCCAGTAGGCGTCAAACAGCCGGGGGTGGAGAGCGTCGAACTCGCCTCGCTCGCGCGCAAGTTCGGCGAGCATCAGAGCGCGACGGGAGTTGGGCACCTTGTCGAGCCCCTGTGCGTGGGGCAGCCCTGCCTGGTTGAACATCACTCCCAGGCGATCTGCAAACTCCAAGCCGTAGCGGCGTTCAAGCTCGGCACGCGGGATGCCCTCGGGTGGATACTCGGGATGCAGATCAAACGGTCTCCACTCGATCTGCGCGCCGAACCGGCGCTCAAGCCACGCCGCCCGCTCGAGGCCGACGTAGCAAAACGGTCATATGTAGTCGCTCCAGACAGCGATCACTGGGACACCGTCTACCGCCTCGGCCATAGCCGACACTGTAGAGACCACCGGCATCTGGCAATAAGGAGACGGCAGACACCTGGGAGGGACAAGCGGCTCCGACGCGCTCACGTCACGATGCGAGCGTCCCGACGCAGCGGGCGGGACTGCTCCTTCCACGTGACTCGAACGCAACGATCGGCCGAGGGGCCGATCCGATCCGCATGTGGGCGCCGGTTGAATACTGACCCACCTACGCCGGTCGAAAGTGACCCTTGCCTGGAGGGCTGGTACGGTTGGGTCGATCATGCGGTTGGTGCGAACCGTTCTGCGCCCGGTGGGGTACCTGTTGTTCGTGGTCGCGTTGGTGGCGTTATCGGGCGCGGCGAAAGTCCTTGGTGAGCAGCACGAGCTCGGATTCTTCTCGGGCCGCCTCGCGGCGATGCTAGCCCGCTACCCCGAGGTGACGCGGCCGGGCGTCCAAGTGGCGTGGCTCAGCTGGGCGGTCCTGTTCGGCGTGGCGCTCAGTCCGATCGACCCGATCGCTAGTTCGTGGGACGAGGTTGTGCTTGGCGTGCTCGCGCTTGCCGTGCTCTGGCACCGCGTGTTCGGCGGGCAGCGAGTCGGGCACTGAGGTTCTCGAGCGCCTGCTCGAGGCCAACGAGCTCCGGATCGAGCTCGCGCATGGCGACCGCGAGCCGGTACTCGGCAAAGTACTTCGGCGGCACTCTGCACGCGCGCGCGATCAGCTCCATCGCGCGCATCGACGGCTTGTCGTGGCCGTTGGCGAGCATGTTGAGATGAGCGTGGGTGATGCCCTGCTCATCAAACTTGCGGATGGCGTCGGCAAGCCCGCGATAGCTCAACCCGCGGGATTCCATCAGCGCCCGTAGCGCCTGCCCGAACGGCTCTGTGCTCTCGTCTGTCAGCGTCGCCTCTCGCCGCCCACGAGGGCGGTGCTCGGGCCCCCCGACCGACTCGTGCTGCGATTTGAACACTGCTTTAGGATAACTGGTAGGGTTCTTACCTAACACGTTGTCCGAGGGCCGACGGCTCAAGGGCGGGCACGTTCGGACCGGGAGATGGCGATGAGTACAGGGGCGATTGACGATGCGAAGCTCGAGGAGTTCATGGGCCGGATGGTCGGGCACATGACAGGCGCGGCCGCTTGCTTCTCGATCTGGCTGGGAGATGAGCTCGGGTTGTACCGGGCGCTCGCCCAGGACGGGGCACGAAGCGCGAAGGAGGTCGCGAAGGACGCAAGCTGCCACCCGCGCCTCGTGCGGGAATGGCTCGACGGCCAAACGGCCGCCGGGCTGGTCGACTACGAGCCGGAGGATGACCGGTACGCGCTGAGTGCCGAGGGGGCGATGGCGCTCGCGGACGAGAACTCGCCGGTGTTCACCGCGCGCGCCATGAACGCGTTGGGGGCGATGTTCATGGACATGGGGAAGCTGAAGGGGGCGTTTCAGGGAGACGGTGGGCTGTCGTGGAGAGACCATCATCCGTGTCTGTTCAAGGGCACCGAGTGGTTCTTCCGCACCGGCTACCGCGCGCACCTGCCCGCGGAGTGGATCCCGGCGCTTGACGGTGTCGAGGACAAGCTCACGGCGGGTGCGCGGGTTGCCGATGTGGGCTGCGGCCACGGCGCGTCGGTCGTCGCCATGGCCGAGGCCTATCCCAACTCCCGCTTCTCGGGATTCGACTTCCACGGCCCGTCGATTGAGACCGCACAGGAGCGGGCGCACGAGGCCGGCATCGCCGATCGCGCCGCGTTCGAGGTCGCGGGCGCGAAGGAGTATCAGGGCACGTACCACCTGATCTGCTTCTTCGACTGTCTGCATGACATGGGCGACCCCGTCGGGGTCGCCGCCTACGCCCTGCAGCACCTCGAGCCGGACGGGACCGTGCTGCTGGTCGAGCCGTTCGCGCTCGATGGGCGTACCGCGAATCTCGACGGTAATCCGATGGCGGCGCTCCTGTACACCGCCTCGACAGCGATCTGCACCCCAAACTCGCTCTCGCAGGAGGTGGGGCTCGGACTCGGTGCCCAGGCCGGCGAGACCCGCCTGCGCGCCCTGTTCGAGGAGGCCGGGTTCAGCCGCTTCCGTCGCGCCGCCGAGACACCCCTGAACCTGATCCTCGAGGCACGGCGCTGAACCTGCAGCCTGTACGAAAGGAGATGATGGCGTGCATGTACGTGTCGTCCGGTTCACCGATGTGACAGCCGACCGAGTGCAGCAACTGATGGCGCGCGTTGAGAAATCGGCCGGGCCTCCGCCCGGAGTGCCCAGCACCGGAATCCAACTGCTGTTCGACGAGTCCCAAGGAACGGCGCTGGCCCTTCAGCTATTCCAGACCGACGAGGACATGCGCAAGGGCGATGAGGTCTTCGGCGCCATGAACCCCGCAGACACACCCGGAGCGCGGGTGTCCGTGGACCTGTGCGAGCTCAAGCTCAAGCTCGAGCGCTACGTAGCTGAATCGAACCGGACAGCGGCCATCTAGCTTCCGGCCGGGAAGGGTGGCGGTCGTCGCACGAGCCGCTGAGCGGCTTCCGCCCCCAAGCACGAGCTCTCGACGCTGCACGAGGCGACCGGCGGCGATCCGTCAAGCAGCCAGCGCTGGCAGCGTTACATCGCGCCCTACGGCGGCGACCAGGAGCTGCTGCTGGCGCTGCGAACCCGCACCGGCGAGCCATGGGGCGTGCTCGCGCTGTACGGCGCCCCAGGTCAACCGGAGTTCTCGCCAGAGGAGCGCGAGCTGCTGCTAGCGCTCGCTCCACACCTTGCCGAGGGCGCCCGCCGCGGCCTGCTCGTCGGCGAGGCGACCGAGCCCGAGCAGCCGAAGCACCAGGCCTGGTGATCCTCACCGAAACCTTCCAGACCGAGTCCCTCACTCCCGGCGTGGAGCGCTGGCTGCACGAGCTGCCCGGCGGCGACCGAGCAGCGCCCGACGGGATGCCAACCGCCGTCCTGTCCGTCGCCGGGCAGGCCCTCCGCACGGCCACCGCGGAGATCCCCGGCGAGGTCGCGTTCGCGCGCGTGCTCTCGCGCGCCGGACGGTGGATCGTGCTCCACGGAGCGGTCCTGCAATCCGGTACCGGGCAGCGAATCGCGGTGATCGTCGAACCAGCCCATCCCGCCCGCATCGCTCCGCTGCCGATGGCCGCCTACGGACTCTCAGACCGCGAGCAGGACGTCACCCCGCCTAGTGCTGAGCGGCGCCGCAACCGCCGAGATCGCCCGGGCGCTGCACATCTCCCCGAACACCGTCCAGCAGCACCTCAAGACCATCTTCGAGAAAACCGGCGTCCGCAGCCGGCGCGAGCTCGTCGCCAAGGTGTTCTTCACCCATTACGAACCACGACTGCGCGACAACGAACAGCGGGCAGTCGACGGGCGTCCGCTACGCGGCGGCCCAGCCACCACGCCGGTTTCGAGCCAAGCCGGCGCTCCGCCGGCCGCACGTTAGATTCCCTTCGCTTGTCACGAAACCAGTCGGCGCGTTCTCTTTGCCGCTCTGCCCGCTGGTGGTCTGTCAAGTGACAGATTGCCGGAAATCGTAAGGAGGGGCCCCGCGCCGCGTAAGGCCCGCGTCTGCCGAACTCGCTCCTTTCGCCCGATGTGCGGCGCGCGTCTTTACGCGCATCATGTGCTCAGGATCAAGCGACAGCAGCAGGTCGCGTCGAGCACGGGACAGCCACTGACCTGGCACGCGCCGGCCCATGCGAGGCCCGACCTGGATCGGAGAAGAATCATGGAAACAGTCCACTCAGCTGATGGCACCGAGATCGCCTTCGACCGTTCAGGAGAGGGTCCGCCGCTCGTTCTCGTCGGTGGCGCCTTCCAGGATCGATCCTCGATGAAGACGCTCGGAATGGGTCTGCAAGACGCGTTCACGGTCTATGAATACGACAGGCGGGGGCGGGGAAACAGCGGCAACACCCCGCCGTACGCGGTCGAGAGGGAGGTGGAGGATCTAGCCGCAGTGATCGAAGCGGGCGGCGAGCCGGCCTTCACCTTCGGCCAGTCCTCTGGCGGGGCGCTCGCGCTCGAGGCGGCAGCCCGAGCCGTGCCGATCCGGGCTCTGGTCGTCAACGAGCCCCCTTTCACCGACGGCCCCACTACCGAATTCGCAGAGCACTTGGAGAAGCTCGTTGAGGACGGCCAGCAGGCAGAGGGCGCAGCGGCGTTTCTCGAACTCTCGGGAACACCGCCAACGGTGGTCGCGGAGATGAGGGCTGCGCCGTCCTGGCTGCGTATGGAGGCGTTTGCTCCGACGCTTTCCCATGAAATCCGCCTGTGCAACAACGGTGTGGTCCCCACCGACCGACTGACACAAGTGTCTGCTGGCGCGCTCGTGCTCGCCGGCGGAGAGAGTCCCTCATGGGCGCACCAAGGGGCGCGAGCAATCGCCGATGCCGTGCCCAAGGGCCACGCCCGGGTGCTCGAGGGACAAGGCCACCGAGTCGCCGACGACGTGCTCATTCCCGTTCTCAAGGAGTTCTTCGTCTAGTTATCGCTCCCGCTTGGAGCGTGGGCCGGTATCCGCTACCGCACCCTGAGCTGATGCCCGCTGATCAAGTCCTCCTGCCTCTCCTTCACCTCGAAGGGGATATTCGGAAGCATGCGATACACGTAGCCGATGATCACCCGCGGCTACAAGCAAGTCGAGTCTCTAGTGGCAGTCCGGCTAGTGGTGGATGTGGACCCAGCTGGATCCGCCCTCATATCCCCGGCGCCCATCCGGGATCTGGTACTAGTTGGCGAAAACGACTGCCCAGTTGATGCTCACGCCTTACTCCTTCTTCAGCGGCTGCAAATTCGTATAGCAAGGTAAGACTCGCGGAGACCGGAGCTCTCATCGCCGTAAGGTGCAGCGCGTGGCGCGCGCCACCCGCTCACGAGTTTGGGCTCGGCCGCCTTTCACGGATGTAGTCGATATTGAAGTCATGCTCCCAGTTGGCGCCTTGATCGACGGACTTCTCCCAGCGTCCGCTGATTCTTTGCCGATCGGGGTCGAGTTCCGCGTAAGACCGTTGACAGAACTCCGGAGTGTCCCGCCACATTTGCCACTGCGCGTCCGCAAAACTCATCCTGTAGATACGGGACACGCCTCGGTCGTCCGCGTACAACGCGGAGTACTCGTCTTCGGCGTCGTCACGTCCGATGATCCATACGGCAGCTGGCGGGTGCTCGGAATCACCTTGGCGAATCAGGAGCGCGCGAAACCGCGAGCTCATCGCTCGAAGATTCCGTGACCGGATCGGAGCCTCCGGTCCACGAGCAGTCTTGAGCCGCCCCGCGCGTAACCCGATCAGCGCGGGAGGGAGGGCCGAAGCGGGGGTCTGCCTCGGCGAGCGGGAGCCAACCTGAAATGCTCTGGACAATTACCGCCTGAGCCTCACCTGGTGCAGTACGATCCGGGCCCCGTCGTCCGTTGTGAGGAGATTTCATGGCCCACCGCCTTCGCCGACGTTACGTACTTCCTGTTGCCATCGCAATCGCCTGCGTCCCGGCGGCGCTGCTCGCGGCACCTGCCGGCGCCGCTGGAAATGGGGTCCGATGCGTCGGCACCGCCGACTTCTGCGGTGCGACGGTTAGCATCGCTGGTGGCGCTAGCAACCGCGTGGTGACTGTCAATCTCATTGACACCAATTTCAAGCGTGTCGCCGTCAGGGTTATCCCGTCAACATCACGCGGTGCTTACTCCATTAGCAAGGCGTCATTCCAGCTTGGCGGTTCGCAGTATCACTTTACGCTGAACGCCGTACGCGGGAACCCGCGCGGTGCTCGAATCATCCTGCTGTTCGCCGCCGGAGTGCCCGGTTGAGATAGGCGACGGGCTCCGCCGCAGGCCAAATCCAATTCAAGCTTCAGCCGCCACTTGGCGTGCTGTCCTCTCTGCGCCGTCACGGGCAAGCATCTCCAGCTGCTCCACGAGGGTGTCGCGGAAGACCCTATCGGTGGCCAGCTCCTCGCTGAAGACCTCCTGCATCGACAGCAGCGCGTCAACCACGTGAGCGGGATCCTGGTGATGGGCCAAATGCTCGGCGATCGCGTCGGCTAGCGGATCATCTATCACCAGCCGCCGGCCAGCGTCCGAGCGGCGGGCGCTGACAAACCGCATCCACCCGGCGACACCGAGCGTTGCCAGCGTGGCCTCGGCACCCGCTGACCGTCGGTCGAGCACTGTGGCCAGGAGCCGTTGTGGCAGTTTCTGGCTGCCATCCATGGCGATCTGCAATGTCCGATGGCGCAGGGCGCGGTTGGCGAAGCGGCGCAGAAGATCCTCCTGGTAGGCGGCGAGGTCGAAGCCCTCGGGTACCTCGAGCGTCGGCGCAACCTCCCCGCTCATCAGCCCGCGCACCACCGCTAGCAGTGGCCCTCCCACCGCATCCGCCACGAATTCATAGCCGGCCAGGGCACCGAGGTAGGCGATCGTGGAATGGCCGCCATTGAGCATCCGCAGCTTGATCTGCTCGTACGGTCGTACATCGACCGTGAGCATCGCTCCGGCCAGTTCCCAGCGTGGCCGCGCGGCGCGAAAATCGTTCTCGATCACCCACTGCCGAAACGGCTCGGTGACCACGGCGCCTTCGTCGCGGACGCCGAGTCGGGCCGAGATACCGGTCCGGTCCTCGGCCGTCGTAGCCGGAACGATGCGGTCGACCACAGTGCAGGGAAACCGGACGTTTTCCTCGACCCAGGCCGGGAGACGATCGCCACCGTAGCGACGCGCGGCGAACTCCCGCACGAGCTCACTGAGCAGATGTCCGTTGGCCGGAAGGTTGTCGCAGCAGAGGATCGTAAGCGGCGCGCCGCTGTCGCGGAAGCGGCGCGCGAGCGCCTCGACGAGCTGTCCGATCACCGTGCTGGGCCCACGGCCCTGAAGGTCGGCGGCGACCTCGGGGTCGTGTGGCCGAAACCGCCTCGTCGCCGGGTCATGGCGATAGCCCTTTTCGGTGACCGTGACCGTGATGACTGTGGTCGAGGGGGCGGCCATCCGGTCGAGCACCGCCTGGAGGTCGCCAAGCGCCCATTTCACCTCCCGAACGACGCCGAGGACTCGAAGCGCCTCGTGGTGACCATCGCGGGTGGCAACCGTGTAGAGACCGTCCTGCGGCACGAGCTGGTGGACGACGGACTCGCTCCGCTGCGTCACGCCACAGATTCCCCAGTCCTCGCCCGTCGCCGCGACGGCATCTTCGGTGAAATCTGCTTGGTGTGCCCGGTGGAATGCGCCGATCCCCAGATGCACGATCCCGATCCTCAGCGACCGTGGGTCAACGCGCGGCCTGACGTCACTTGGTAGGGAGGGCAGGCAGCTCAGGTCGAGTCGAGGGGCGGCTCGGGTCGTGCCCTTCACCCGTTTACGTGGCCAGTGCTTCGATCCTCGAGACGGGCCGTTTCCCCCAGCGCGTGCGGGTCGCGAAGTCGAGCAGTTGCTCGAGATATGTAACGAGCGGCGAGGCGCTGATCCCGGCGGGCTCCAGCCTGGCACGGGCGCGGCAGTTGTCGAACTCGGTGCCGCAAGCGAAATACGGGAAGTACTCGGCGCTGTATCCGAGCGCGGATCGCTGCATCGCGGTCAGACACTTTGAGTATTCAGCGAACTCCACCGGTGCGAGGACCCGAGGAGGAGGGCGTTTGAAATAGCGGCTCGCGGCTTCGACCAGTTCCGCGACGGTGCTCGCATGTCTTCCTGCCGTGACGTGGTAGGTCTTGCCGATGCCCTCGCCGGACTGGCACAGTGAGTAGATGGCGTCGGCGACGTAGTCGATCGAGACCGCGTCGACCGGTGCGCTCGGGATCGCGGGAACCGCCGGGTAGAGGCCACGCGCGAACGCGCGCAGAGGCCAATAGAGGACGTTGAACGCCGCGGTCCAGCCGCTTCGGCGATCACCGACGACGATGCTCGGCCTGAGGACGGTCGTCGGTAACTCGCGCTTGGTCCGTACGAGCAGCTCGGCCTCGAACTTCGACTGCTCGTAGGAGTTCCGAAACGCCTGGGCCACATCGTGATCGCGCTCACGGAAGCGCCCGCAGTACGTGCCGGCGACGTATGCCGTCGAGACGTGGGCGAAACGCTTGAGACCGCCTCGGGAATGGGCGAGCTCGGCGAGTTCGAGCACACGCCGCGTTCCTTCAAGATTTATCCTGCGCGCCTCCTCGAGCGGCAGCGTGAACGACACCGACGCCGCCGAATGGATGACCTGCTCGATCCGTCCGGCGATCTGCTCACGGCGTGTCCGGCTCAGCCCGAGCCCTGGCTTGGTCACGTCGGCGGCGATCGCCTCGACGCGCCGCTCATACCGTCGCGCCCGAATGCCGAATAGATCGCGCAGCGTGCCGCGCATCCGCTCTGCCGCCGCGTGATCGTCCGCTGCGCGCACCGGGGTAATGATTCGCTCATCTCCCGACTCGAGATAGCGACCAAGCACCTCCATGCCGACAAACCCCGTCGCCCCCGTGATCAGCAGCTCGCCGCTCACGCGCCCTCCTCGAGCAATCCACCGCAAAGCGTTGCCAGCGCCCCGGCCAATCTCTCGCGGGTCTGGCTGGGGTCGATGAGCTCATCGATATGGCCCTCATTCGCGGCTACTTCCGGTCGCAAATGGCTCTGCGCGTATTCGGCGACCAGCCGCTCGCGGGCGGCGTCGGGGTCGTCGGCGGCCGCCAGCTCGCGGCGGTGCATGATCCCGACGGCCGGCTGTGCCCCCATCACGCCGATCTCCGCCTGCGGCCACGCAAACACGTAGTCGGCGCCCAGCTCTTTGGAGTTCATCGTGATGAACGCCCCACCGAACGCCTTGCGCAGGATTACGGTCACCCGTGGCACCGTCGCCTCTGCGAATGCATGCACCAGCGTCGCGCCAAACCGGATCACACCGGCCCGCTCCTGCTGGGTGCCGGGCATGAAGCCAGGGGTATCGACAAGAACCAGCAGCGGGATGCCGAACTGGTTGCACTTCGATACGAACCGCGCCCCTTTCTGAGAGCTCTCGGCATCCAGGACCCCGCCCAGGTAGCGCGGCTGGTTCGCTATCACCGCCACCGTCCGCCCCTCGATGCGCGCGAACGCGGTAACGATATTCCGCGCCCACCCGGCCGAGACCTCGAGCAGCGCGCCGCGGTCGACCAGACAGCGAGCCACCTCGCGCACGTCGTAGACCCGGCGCGCCTCCAGTGGCACACACTCCGCCGGGTCCCGCTCGGGAGAGGGGTATGCCTCGTCGGACGCGCGAGCGCCGCCAGGCGTCAGGTAGCCGAGGAGCTTCCTGGCCAGAAGGCCGCCCTCCGCGTCACCGTCGGCTACCAGATGGCAGACACCGTTTCGCTGGTGGACCCGGCTGCCGCCGAGTTCCTCGGCGCTCACCCGCTCGCCAAGCGCGTCGCGGACTACGTTCGGGCCGGTGAGGAACATGCTCGAATCACGCGTCATCACCACCCAATCGGTCAGCGCTGGCGCATACGCGCCGCCGCCCGCTGAAAGGCCTGTAATCACGGAGATCTGTGGCACCTTGCCCGACAACAGGACGGTCTCGCGGAAGATCCTGCCGTAGCCACTGAGCGCTGCCGCTCCCTCCTGCATCCGCGCGCCGCCCGATGAGACGAACCCCACAATCGGCGCCTGCGCGCGGCGTGCGAGCCGCATCACGCGCACGATTGTGTCCGCGTGGGCCTCGCCGAGGGACCCCCCCACGTACGAAGAGTCCTGGGCGTAGCAGAACACCGGCCGGCCCTCAACCATGCCCGCACCGCCGACGACGCCGTCACCGGCGCGAACCTTCGCGCCCATGTGGCGCGAGGTTACCTCCGAGCGGATTACATGGAGGGACCCGGCGTCACACAGAACCTCGAGCCGCTCCAGCGCCGTGAGCGTGTCCTGCGGTCGCTCGGTGAGCGGGAGCGCAGTCATCCCTCCCAACGGTGAGCGGTCCGCGACTTGCACTCCAGCGAAACCCGCCGGTTGGGGGGATCTGGCGATGAGGATGCGATGGCGCCGAGGGGCGGCCTCTGGAGGCCGCATCGGCTCAGTCCATCAGCCCCAGCTGGTCCGCGCGCCTGGCGGCCTGGGTCCGGTTTCGCACATCGAGCTTGCGATACACGGCGCTCGTGTATTCCTTGACCGTATGACGAGAAAGGTGCAGCCGGCCAGCAATCTCCTTGTTCGTCGCCCCCGCCGCCAGGAGCGCCAGCACCTCATGCTCCCTGTCCGAGAGCGCGGGCCGCGGCAACACGACGTCCGCATCCGACCCGAACACCGACTCTCCCATCGCCACCGCCCGTACCGCACGCACAAGATCAGACCCGCGCTGGCTCTTGGTGATGAACCCACTTGCTCCGCAGCTGGCAGCGGCCCTGGGAGAGATCTGCCCGGCGCCGGAGATCAGGAGCGCCTTCAGCCCAGGCCGCACTGCGTGCAGCCGCTCGCAGATCTCGGCCCCCGACTCGGTGCCCACAAACAGGTCGATCAGCGCCACATCGATCTCGTGGCGAGCCGCGATTTGTACTGCTTCCTCCCCGTTCCGCGCCGACCACGACCCCTTCACCCACGAAAGCCGCTCGAGCATGATCCGCAGGCCCCAATGAACCACGTCGTGGTCGTCGACGACCAGCACGCTGAACTGCCGCTGAGGGGTCGCCTCGACGCTCATGCGCCGCTCTCGGGGACGGCCAAACGCACTTGCCAGCGTCCCGGATCGCGTTGGCCGAACTCAAGCAGCCCTCCAGCCTGCATGGCCTCGAGCGCGGCGATCCGCAGCCCGACTCCCGGTGGGCCCGGGGGTTCTTGGCCGGCCACGCCGTCATTCTCGACCTCCAGCGCGAGCAGCCCGTCCGCGCGGCGGACGCGCACGATCAGCTTCCGTGCCTGAGCGTGCTTGCCGACGTTACGAACGGCCTCGGCAAATATCGACTGTGCCAACGGCTCGAGCCTTGAAGGGATCTCTGGAACCGGCCCGTCGAGCTCCAGCTCGAAACCCATCTGCTGCCCCGACAAGCGCTCGATCTCGGCCGCCAGCGTCGTCCGCGTCGGCTTCGGTTCTGGCCCCAGCGGTCGCTGGATCGCCGCCCGCAGATCGCTGAGCGCCACCCCCACCTCGTCGGCGCATCGCTCGCGCTCGGCATCCTCGAGGGCGCCCGGAGGGGAGAGCGCCATCGAAACCCCAAACAGGCGTTGAACGACGCGCTCGTGCAAATCACGCGCCAGATCGATCCGCTGCTGCAGCTCGCGCGCCCGCTCGCCGTAGAAGGTCGCGGTACGGGCAGTCGACGCAAGCGCCAGCGTCTTGCCGAGCGTCCACAGCCATTCGCGCCGAGCATCATCCAGAGGCGGTGAGCCCTCGACCGGTTCGGCGATGATCACCCCGGGCCAGCGTCCGCCCGCTGAGATCGGCACGTAAACCAAGGGATGATCGCCGACGAGGCCAGCGAACTCCTCTGGAATCGCATGCGACGACGGAGGTCGCACCTCGATCACCCGATCCTCCATCAGTGCCCGTGCCGCGTCAGGCGCCAGCTCGAGGCTCACCGGAAAATCCGCAAACAGCTCCAGGCCGAGCCCATACGAACCGGCAGCGTCCACGCGCCGGGTCACTTCGTCGAAGCGAAAGATGACGACCCGGCGCATCTCCGCAACCCGACCTACCCCCTCGGCCAGCCGCGAATAGAAAGCCTGACGATCGAGGTCCACCTCCCCGCCTGACAGCACTTCGACGAGCAACTCGACCGCGTCGCGGGCGGCGCGTGCACTACCGTCAGCTATGCGCTTGACCGACGACATGCTCTTGGAGCTCGTCGACGAGATCGGCGACGGAGTCGACGACCCGCGAGGCACGATAAGGGTGCCGTTCGACTTGCTCGCGGGTCGTCATTCCGGTGAGCACCAGGATCGTTTCCATTCCGGCCTCCAAGCCCGAGACGATGTCAGTGTCCATCCTGTCGCCGATCATCGCCGAGTTCTCGGAGTGTGCCTCGATGGCATTCAAGGCCGAGCGCATCATCAGCGGGTTGGGTTTGCCGATGAAGTAAGGATCAATGCCCGTGGCGCGGCTGATCAACGCGGCAACCGACCCGGTCGCAGGCAGTGGACCCTCGTTAGTCGGCCCCGTCACGTCGGGGTTTGTGGCGATGAAGCGCGCGCCGGAGTCGATCAGTCGGATCGCGCGGGTGATGCGTTCGAAGCTGTACGTGCGCGTCTCGCCCAGCACCACGTAGTCCGGGTCCCGGTCGGTCAGCGTGTATCCCGCCGCGTGTAGCGCAGTGGTCAGGCCCGCTTCGCCGATCACGTACGCCGAGCCTCCCGGTCGCTGGTCCTCCAAAAAACGCGCGGTCGCAAGCGCTGAGGTCCAGATCGCCTCTTCGGGCACCTCGATACCACTGAGCTGCAGCCGCGCCGTGAGATCGCGCCGGGTGTAGATCGAATTGTTGGTCAGGACCAGAAATGGAATGCTCAGCCCTCGCAAGCGGGCTATGAACTGATCCGCCCCAGGGATCGCCTGCTCCTCGCGCACCAGCACGCCATCCATATCCATCAGCCATGAGTGAATCTGTCGCTTGAGCATCGGCTCGCGACAACGTTAACCGGCTCGCTCGCAAATCGCAGGTCTGACTCGTGAATCGCCGGCCGGGAGCTGGCTTGGCCAGGATTCTTGATTCAGGCTCGCGACTCACTCCCCAAAGCAACCGAGCGACCAAGCCGCGCAGCTCGTCGTTCGGCAAGCACCGCTACGAGCACGCTGACCTCGAACAGCAAGTACAGCGGCACCGTCTCGAGCAGCATCGTGATCGCGTCTCCGGGCAACAAAGCGGCGACTACGGCGCACGCCGCCAGCGCGTAGCGGCGGCTTCGCCGCAGCCTCCGCGTGGTGATCAGGCCAGCGCGGGTGACGGCCAGGATGACTACCGGCAACTGGAACAGAAGCCCCATCGTCAACAACGTGGTGGCCGCGAACTTGTAGTACTGGCTTGCCTGCACGAGCACATTGAACTGCGCCGAGTTGAAGTTCTGAAAGAACCGCACGGCCGCCGGCAGCACCGCGAAGTAGCCAAACGCCACGCCGGCGACAAACAGGCCCGGCACGGCGGGAATCAATGGCCGCACGCGTCGGCGCAGCTCGGGCTCCACCGCCGGTGCCAGGAAGCCGTACGCCTGCAGCAGCAGCAGAGGCAGCGAGAGGATCAGGGCGAAGATCAGCGACACCGTCACCGTCGTCGTGAACGGCTCGCCGATCCCAAGCGTCACCGGCCGATTGCCCTGCGGCGGCGCAGACAGTCGCCTGATGTCCGCTCCCAGACTACGGCCAACGCGCTGGAGCTCGGCCGGGCCGAGCACCGGGTGTGGCGCCCGCTGGAGCGCGCTGACGACCGTCCCGAGCTGCACCGCCACGTCGCGTGCGCTGCGCTGGACCGTGTAGGTCGCCCCGAGCGGCCCGTGCCCGGCGCGGACCTGCGCCTGGGTCTGGTGGGCCAGTGGACGGTTGATCAAAGCCAGTAGGTGATGGTTCTGCCAGAAGCAAAACCCGAACGCGACCCCGACGACCAGCAAGGAGAAGATGATCCTGGTGCGCAGCTCGTCGAGGTGCGCGACGAGGCTCATGTGCTCGTCGTAGCCCGCGCGGCGCAGCCGTGAGGCGGCTCGGAACGGCATCGGCTTTGCAGATCAGGTTTCTAGGCGGCGGGGCGAGACTCGACGTGCTCCTGGGCCGCCCCGTCAGCGGACTCGACTTTGGTGGCGCTCAGTTCCACCGCATGCTCCGCTGGCGTCTCGCCGCTGATCGAGTCCTTGAAGCCCCGCAGCCCGGCCCCCAGCGAGCGGCCCATCTCGGGCAAACGCCTGGCGCCGAAGACCAGCAGCAGGATGACAAGCAGTATGACGAGGTGGATGGGATTATCGAGTCCGGCCATGAGTCTCCTATCGATGAGAGTTACCTATCTCTCCTACGAGCGACCGCCCCGATCGGATCACGTCGATATTGCTCAGATCTCTCGCAGCTGAATGAGGGTGACGTCGTCTAGCTCGACATCGAGCTTCCCGAGGAGGGTCTGGGAACGTCGTTGGCCGCCGCGCTTCGCGCACGGCGGGCGCGCTACTTGGAACGCGCCGCTCGCCGAGCGAATCACGCACTGGGCCAGGGAGATGCGGCATCCCCGCGGGTGGGCGGGGGCGACCGGGGAGCAACCGCCCCGATCGCCCGAGGGGCCAGGACTGAGGCCCGCACCGCCCGAAGCGCTCAGGCGGTGGCGCCAGCCTGTGCGACCTCGTGCCTTCCTTCGGCGAACTCCTCGATGATCTTGGCGCAGAACGCTGGCAGGTCGTCCGGATTGCGCGAGGTAACGAGGCCCTCGTCGACGACTACCTCTTCGTCGACAACGTTGCCGCCGGCCCGCCTGATGTCGCCGCGGATGCTGGGATACGAGGTCAGCGTCCGGTCACGGACCAGATCGGCCTCCACCAGCAGTACGGGGCCGTGGCAGATCGCGCCAACCGGCTTGCCGCTCTTAAAGAACTCCTGCACGAAGGCGATCGCGTCCTGGTCCAGGCGGAGCTTGTCGGGATTGACGGTTCCACCGGGGAGGATCAGCCCGTCGTAATCGTCAGGGTTTGCGTCAGCGACGGCCTTGTCGGCCGGGATCTTCGACGCCGGCTCGATGTCGTGGTTCATGGCCTGGATCTCGCGGCGCTCGAGCGACAGCAGCTCGGTCGTCGCGCCTGCCTTCTCAACCGCCTCCTTGGGCTTCTGGTATTCGACCTCCTCGACGCCGTCGGCGGCCAGAATTGCGATCCTCTTTCCGTTCAGCTCGTCTGCCATGTCTGCTCCTTTCATCCGCCGCACGGACGGCGGCGCGTATTTCATATGGACTCTCGTTCAGGACTACCCACGCCGGCCAGCTCGGAACCCACTTGACCCTTCCGAAGTGCACCACTGGGTAGAGCACACCGCCGAGCTTGAGCTGGCGATCGACGCCGCGACCGAGCGCGAGGTGTTCACCGATGCGATGAGCGCGCTTGCCGAGCTACTGAGCCCCGACGCAGACGCGCAGCCGACGACCAGCCGGCGCGTCCGCGCCCGAGCCCTCGACAGGCCCACGCTACTCGCCGCCTGGCTGGAAGAGCTGGTGTTCTTAGCCGAGTCAGAGGGCTTTGTGCCGGTCGCGCTGGAGCGACTCGACCTCCACAACGACCGCCTACAGGCAACCGTCGTCGGGAGAATCGGCGAGCCGCCACCGCTGGTCAAGGCGGTGACCTATCACCGCCTGTCCTTCTCGAGAAGCAATGATCGTCTCAAGGCGACCGTGGTACTCGATGTCTGAACTTCCGATTGAGCCTGTCTGCGAACAGCTCTGGGAGATTCCGACGAGCGCCCGCGCCGACATGAGAGTGCCGGCACGTGTGTTCGCCGATCGCGAGCTCTTGGCCGCGATCGAGCACGATCATTCGCTCGAGCAGCTGGTCAACGTGGCCACCCTCCCGGGCATCGTCGACGCAGCGCTGGCGATGCCGGACGTCCATCAGGGCTACGGCTTTCCGGTGGGCGGCGTCGCGGCGACCGAGCCACCAGACGGAGTTGTATCGCCTGGTGGCGTCGGCTACGACATCAACTGCGGCGTAAGGCTCCTGGCTCTGCCGATCGACTTCGAAGAGCTGGGCACCCGGCGCGAGCGGCTGGTCCAGGAGATCTCGGGCCAGATACCGGTGGGTCTCGGCGGCAAGGGAGCCCGCGAAGGGCTGCGCGTACCAAGCCTGGAGCGAGTGCTTGAACGCGGTCCGCACGCACTGCTCACCGACCTCGGCATGGGTACTGAGCGTGACCTCGAGCTCACCGAATCTCGAGGATGCCTCGACGGCGCAGAGCCGAGGATGGTCTCGGCTCGGGCCAAGGAGCGCGGCAGGGGCCAGATCGGGACGCTCGGCTCGGGCAACCACTTCCTCGAGCTTCAGCGCGTCGACCGCGTCTATGACCAGGACGCGGCCGCCACGTTCGGCCTGACGCAGGGCCAGGTGACGATCCTGATCCACTCAGGTTCACGCGGGCTGGGCCACCAAGTGTGCACCGACTTCGTCAAGCGGATGGACGCCTGTCTGGACCGCTACGGGATTCGCCTCCCCGATCGCCAGCTCTCCTGTGCGCCAGTCGAGTCCCCCGAGGGGCAGGACTACCTCGGCGCGATGGCCGCCGCCGCCAACTTCGCGTGGGCCAACCGGGCGGCGATCGCCGAGCGTGTGCGCCACGCAATCGCTGCGGTACTCGGTGCCTCGGCCGCTGACGGTGTGAAGCAGGTCTACGACGTGGCTCACAACATCGCCAAGCTCGAGCGCCATCACGGTCGGCTGTTGTGCGTGCATCGCAAGGGCGCGACGCGTGCCTTCCCTCCTGCCCACCCCGAGCTCCCGACTCAGTATCGCCAGGCCGGACAACCGGTGTTCATCCCCGGCAGCATGGGCACCAGCTCGTTCGTCCTAGCCGGACGCCAGCGCTCGCTCGAGCTCTCGTTCGGAACAACCTGCCACGGCGCCGGACGGCGCCTTTCGCGGGCGGCGGTCCGCAAGCGAGTGGACGCAGACTCGCTGCGCAAGCTGCTCGAATCGCGGGGCATCACCGTCAGAGCGGCCTCGGCGCGCGGCCTTGCCGAGGAGGCCCCTGAGGCTTACAAGGACATCGAGCGCGTGGTCGACGTCGTGCACGCCGTGGGTCTGGCCGCCAAGGTCGCGCGGCTGAAGCCGATCGGGGTGATCAAGGGCTGAGCGAGCGGACCGAGCTCGAGTCACCCGCTCCAGTCGAATAGCCGCAGCTCTAAAGACGGGCCGGCCAGCGCCACCGCGCCCGCGGCGTCGCGAGCGACGTCTAGCTCTAAGACGGTCAGCGGCTGGCCCCGAGCCGGTCGGGCCGGGATACCCGTGCCCAGGCACTTGGCAATCGCTTCGTGGCGCACCCAGGATCTGAGGAATTCGCGGTTGCGCGCACCCGGGTCCACCAAGCGAAGCCGTTCCTCCTCCGCTGGGCCCAGGATGCGCCGCGCCACCGCCAGCGGATTGCGGACGCGGCTTTCGTGCTCCAAATCGACTCCCACCTCGACGTCGCGACAGAACGCGTACAGGGCGAGGTCGTCTGAGTGCGAAAGGTTGAATCGCACCCCAGCCGGCTCCACGGCAGGCTTGCCCTCCTCGGCGAGCGTGAATGCCAGGGCGCGGCCATCCATTTCCAGATAGCGGCCCAAAAGCGCGCGGAGGATGGCCCGCGAGAGCGCCCAGCGCTCGCGGTCCTGTTCTCCCGCTAGGCGCGCAGCGCGTGCCAACTCGGCGTCTGAGAGCAGCTCCCTCCCCCAGCGCCCGCGCCCCTCGAGTGAGGCTCGCCACACGTCGACAAAGCCAGAATCAAGCGTGGGCCGCGCGGGCGCGGCCTTCCACTCGCTCGAACTCCCGGCGGACAT
The DNA here is from genome assembly GCA_963830405.1 of uncultured Actinomycetes bacterium. Lineage (GTDB taxonomy): Bacteria > Actinomycetota > Thermoleophilia > Solirubrobacterales > Solirubrobacteraceae > Palsa-465. The sequence goes on along the minus strand of CAWHMB010000001.1, from coordinate 943,307 downwards.
GGCCGGGATGATCGCCGAACCGCTCGGCGTGGGCGGTCGGCGGACCGGCCGGCTCAGCCCTCGTTGACGTAGGTCCCGATGAGCCGCGCCTGCTCGATCACGTGATCCTCGATCTGTGCGAGCAGCGCACGGCGCTCGATGCTGGGTGGCAGCTCGAGCTGCTGGTCGAGCGCGTAGACCCAGAAGTAGTAATGATGCACGCCGTGCCCCGGAGGCGGCGCGGGGCCGTTATAGCGGTCGTGGCCGAGCGAGTTGATTCCGGTCATACCGACGTCGCTGCCCTCCGGCAGGCCGCTGGCGTCAGCGGGAATGCCGTAGACGACCCAGTGCGTGAAGCCGTCGACTAGCGGCGCGTCGGGATCGTGCATGACGACGGCGAACGCCTCGGTGCCGTCCGGGACCCCCGACCACTCCAGCGCCGGGGAGATGTCCTCGCCGTCGGCGGCGTGGCGGGGCGGAATCGACTTATGGCCGCCGAACGCGGGACTCGAGAGCTTGAGATTGGCGACGTTGAGTTGCTGAGGCATGGGGGCTCGATACCCCAGCCTGGTCGTTCTCAATCGGCGCAATCGGAGCCCGCGGTTGAGGATCTGTCATCGCACTTGAGGCATCCTTCAGCACAGGCGTAGCATTTGACGGGTGACCACGCTCGGTGTTGCTCTACTCCTGATTGGTGCGACAGTCGTGCTGGTCGAGGCCCACGTCCCGTCGCTGGGGATGCTCGGCGTGCCCGGCGTAGTCGCCATCGCGGTTGGAGCGGTGCTGGCCGTCGGAGGACTCGGCGGCGGCCTCGTACTTGGATTGGTGGCGGCCGTGATCCTCGCCGGCGCCGGAGTGGGCGTAGTCGGCCTGTCGCTGTCCAAGGGAGCGGCCGTTCGCCGCAAGCGCGTACGCAGCGGCGTGATCGGTCACCTCGGGGTCGTCCGGCGCTGGAACGATCCGGAGGGCACGGTGCTGGTGGACGGCGCGCTGTGGAACGCACGGCCCTCCTACCCCGATGGCGAGCAGATCCACGAGGGCGACCGGGTCGTGGTGGAGCGCGTCAGTGGACTGACGCTCGCGGTGCGCAGGGCGGAGGAGTGGGAGCTGGTGGCGTGATCCTCACCGCGGTGATCATCGTCTTGGTCGTTGTGCTCGCGCTCGGCGCCACCGTGGCCGGCGCGTCTGTACGGGTGCTGCGCGAGTACGAGCGCGGCGTCGTCTTCCGCCTCGGCCGGCTGATGCCAATCAAGGGACCTGGTCTGATCCTGCTGATGCCGACGATCGACCGGATGGTCCGCATCAGCCTACGAACCGTGACGTTGACGATTCCGCCGCAGGAGACGATCACCCGCGACAACATCCCGGTCCGCGTCACGGCGGTTGCGTACTACCACGTGGTCGATGCCACGCTTGCCGTGACCGAGGTGGAGAACGTCCATGCGGCGACGGTCCAGATCGCGCAGACCACGCTCCGCTCCGTGGTCGGCGGCGTCGAGCTCGATCACCTGCTATCCGAGCGCGAGCGCCTGAACGAGGCGCTGCAACGCGTGATCGACACCCAGACCGAGCCCTGGGGAGTCAAGGTGACCACGGTTGAGATCAAGGACGTCGAGATCCCCGAGCGGATGCAACATGCGATTGCCCGTCAGGCGGAGGCCGAGCGCGAGCGCCGCGCGAAGATCATCAACGCCGAGGGCGAGTACCAGGCGGCTGCCAAGCTGGCCGAGGCCGGTGACGTGATCGGCGCCAATCCCACCACACTTCAACTCCGTTACCTACAGACGCTGCGGGAGATCGGCGGCTCGCAGAACTCGACGGTCGTCTTCCCGATGCCGATCGATCTGGTCAAGCCGGTGATAGATGCCGTGCGGGGCACGGCTGACGTCCGGGCGGTGGACGGAGCGACCGAACAGGATCAGTCCCGCGCGCTTGAAGGTGGCAGGCAGGGGGGCAACTCTCGCGATCTGGGGGCCGGAGATGCTCGAGCCCTGGCCGCGGGAGAGAGCAGGATCGAGTCCGCAGAGGCGCCCGACAGCGAGCGCCAGCGGCTTGAGCGGCCCGACCCCGCGTAGTCGGGACCGGCGGGCAGTTTTTTCGAGCTTTGAGAGCCCGGCCGAGCGGGCCGCTAACCGCAGTTTTGCAGGATTTATTGCACGGGCAGGAGTGACGTGTGAGTCACCGAGGACTCGTGTTAGGGTGCTCCGCGCCTCGCCGACGGGGGTTCCGCTGCCCCGCCGACGATGCTTCCTGAGAGGTGATGCAAGCCGCGTCATCTCGAGCTCTGCATGCCTTCTGTCGCCCGAGATCGACCGCCCCTGCGCGCACTGGTTGCCGCCGTCGGAGCGTCGGCGCTGCTCTGCGGCCCCCTGACCGCCTCAAGCTCCGGCGACCTTCAGGGACAGATCGCCGCGAGCCAGTCGGCGGCCGGTGCGTTGCAGTCGCAGATCGCCGCCGAGACGGCCAAGATCCAGACGACCAGCAACGGCATCCAACAAGCGGAAGGCCGGCTCGTCGCGCTTCAGGTGCAGCTGGCCCGGCGCACCGCCGAGCTCGCACGGGTGCAGGCGTCGCTGATCGCCGCGCGCGACCACCTGGTCATGCTCGAGAACCGGCTGCAGGAGGCCACGCGTGCGCTGGCGGCGAACCTGATCAGCCGCTACGAGACCAGCCAGCCAGACCTGGTGAGCGTCGTCCTCGAGTCCCACGGATTCAATGACCTGCTGGAAAAGGTGGAGTTCCTGGAACGCGTGGCTCGCGCCGACGCAAACGTCGTCGGCGCGACACGCGCCGCCCGGGCGGCCGTGGCGCGGCAGGCGAACGCGCTCGCCGCACTCGAGAGCCATGACCGCGCGCTGGCCGAAGCCGTACTCGCCCAGCGCAACCAAGTCGTGGCGCTACGCGCTGCCCTGCTCACTCAAAGGATCGCCGAGGTGGGCCAGCGGCAACGCAACACGGCCAAGCTGGCGACGCTTCAGCGCCAGCTGCGCTCACTCGAGGCCCGTGCAGCCGCCCAGGCGGCGGCCGCCGCGGCCAGTGGTAACGCAGCGGTGGGTGGAATCGCCGTGGCCACCGGAGGCATGGTGCAGCCGCCGTCGGGCGCTCCGCCCGCCGTGGCGCAGGTGATCGCCGCCGGCAACGCCATCGCCGGTCTCCCCTACGTCTGGGGTGGCGGACACGGTTCGTTTCACGCCAGCGGCTACGACTGCTCTGGCTCGGTTAGCTACGCCCTCGCGGCCGCGGGGCTATTGAGCTCACCGCTCGATTCGACGGGGTTCGAGAGCTGGGGCCTTCCAGGACCCGGGCGCTGGATCACGGTCTATGCCAATGCCTCCCATGCGTGGATGCAGGTCGGGGGGTGGCGGTTCGACACGGTGGCGCTGGCTGAGGGCGGTACCCGCTGGTCGCAGGGCGGCGGTGAGTTCTCCGGCTTCGTCGAGCGGCATCCGCCGGGGCTCTGAGAAACAGACCGTCCCGGCCCTGGACGCTAAGCGACCGCGGCCCGGCAAGAAGCGATTCACTCAGAGCGTCTCGCGCTTGTATGTCACAGCGAACGACGAGCCCCGGGCGCGGAGGCCTGACGGCCTCGCGGCACCGAGGACGTACCGGCCCCCGGGAAGGTGGCTCTGCTGAAGAAGCACGATCCGCGTTCGCCGCCAGTCTCGGTCTGCGATCGCTCCCCGTAGGGCATCGGCGGTGGTCACCCTAGCGGCGCCGAACGCCGCCCGCCCAAAGGCCAGCAGCGGCCGGATCCGGCATCTGCTGGTGAATGGGACACACACCGACGGGGCCTCCAGGATCCACTCAGCAGAGGACAGGTTCACCTCACGCGTATAGAGGCCGCGGCGAAAGGAGCGGCCCCGGTCGAGGTCTTGGAGCCGGATCGTGGTCCAGGCCCCGGCGACCGTCACGCTGCCCGACACCCGGTCGCCTGGCCGCACGCGCAGCCCCACCTTCCGCACCGGCGACGGCAGTAGCTCGTACCACGCGAATGTAACCGGTGGGCCGCCGCCCGGACAGTCGACCTCGGTTCCCACCTGCTCGAGGCCCTCCCCGCTATAGCCACCGAGACCGATCCACATGGCCGAATAACCGTGCCTTCCGGAACAGCGGCTAACGCGCGGAACGCGCCAGCGCGCGGAGACGTGGCGAAAGCTCGGTCCCGCAACCAGGTAGCCGGACCAGTTCTTGCTCAGGCCCGGCGGCTGGCGCAGGAAGTGGGCTTCCCGCTCGCCGGATGCGGCGCGCGTACCAGGCTGCTTCATCGCGCCGGTGGGCACCATTGCCGCAGCGGCGATTGCCGCAATCGAGGCCAGGACAGCCGGCAAGCGCCTACGACCGTCCGCGATGCACGAGCGACTGCGGCCCGGCGCGCATGCGTGCTTCGTACAGCACGCCGGCGGGCACGTACCGCTGCCGGTAGGTGATCGTGAACGATGATCCGCCAGGGGTGAGCCGCGTCGGCTTCGCCGTGCCGACCGGGGTCCCGCCACGACGATCAGTCACGAAACGGGTGCCTTCCGGCCCGAGCGAGATCATCGTGCGCTTCCAAGCCGAGCTCACGATCGCTCCGATCATCCCTCCCGCCCGCTGCACGCGGACGCCCGTGAACGTCGCATGCCTGAAGTCTGCCAGTGGGAGCGTCCGGCATGAGGTAGTGCCCGCGACGCATGAGGACGGTGCCTCAAGGATCCATTCCGCCGAGGAGACATCGAGCAGGGTGGGCACGAGCGTCTGCCGGAAGGAGCGGTGGCGGGTGAGGTTGTCGATGGCCACCGTTACCTTTCCGTTCACCGCGGTCACGCTGGCCGCGAGCAGATCCCCGGGTCCGATCGGCAGGGCCAGCGTGCGCGACGGTCCAGGCACGAGCTCATACCAAGCGCTCGACGCCGCGTGCCCGTGGATGCAGTCGAGCTCCGTCCCAATCTGCTCGACCGCCCCTGAGGTGAGGCTGTAGCCACCGAGTCCGAGCCACATCGCCGAATAGCGTGTCTGTCCGGGGTGACAAATCGGTCGTGGTTGATGCCAGCTGCCGGACACGCGCTGGAAGATCGCGCCGTGGACGGCGTAGCCCGCCCAGTTCTGGCTGAGGCTGTTATCGGCGGCGGCGGCCGGCGCCAGCGCGGTCATCGCGGCGGTCACGGCAACGACGATTAGGGCGCGTCCTGGTAGCGATAGCTGCACGGAGGCCAAAAAGGTTAGGCGTCATGCACGACCGCCGCGTCACGCCCGACCGCTGCGGCACGGCGCTATGCGTCGCCGGCGATCGCCGCTCCGCGACCGGTGCAGTCGTAGAGGGTCGTTGCCGTGGTGCCGAAGGCGCTGGCCGTGCTCGGAAGCTTGACCGCGCGGCACGCCCGGGCCACAGCCTGCAGGGCGGCCTGGCTACCCGTTCTCGTGTCACCGGGCGGGCCGAATTCACGGTCGGCGCCTACGAGCACCCACCTCAGCCGGCCGGCACGTACTTCCTTCGCCAACCAGCTCGCGGTCACCGAGCTCTCGCGTCCCGAGAATCCGCCGAGCCCCGCGGCGTTGGCGTCCGACGACACGATCGCTGCGGCGGCGGTGCTCTGGCTGGAGACGCCCACCGTGCCGCCGCCATGGGCCGCGGCATAGCGCAGCGCGGCCGTCAGCGAGGCCGAACCGTCGGCGAAGCCGCCGGGGCCCGCGCCGCCACCAAAGCCCGCCGCTCCGGCGCCTCCGCCCGGGAAGCCGCCAGGCCGGGCCCCACCGCCCAAGCCACCGCCCGGCCCGAAGAGCCCGCGCGCACGGCCAAAACCGCCGCCTGCAGCGCCAGGCCCCCGCCCGCCGCCTGCAGCGCCCGCGCGCAGGCCGCCCGGAGCGCCGGCGCCGGGAAAGCCGCCGGGAGTGGCCATCTCGGCGTTGGCCGGACCGCCCGCCGGGAAGGTCCCTTGAGTCGCGTGTCCCAGCGTTTCGGTCGCCCAAACCGCGGGCGCCGCCAACAGGGCCGCGAGCGCGACGGTCACCACAGCCGCGAGGTGACGAGCCGAGCGCAGCAGGATCAGCAGCCCAGCCGCTGCCAGTCCGACCGCGCCGACCAGCGGCGTTGCCCACGAGAGCTGGCTGCCCAGCTCATGCAGGACCACAAGCTCGGTAACGCCCCCGGCGATCACCGCCACAGCGATCATCAGCCTCGTCCTCCGGCTCGAGGACAGCGCGAGGCCGGCTCCCGCTCCCAGCAGGGCCGCCGTGAACGGCGCCAGCAGCGAGAGGTAATAGGGATGGAAGATGCCGCTGGCAAAGCTGAAGAGGACCGCCGTCACCAGGAACGCCCCACCCACCATCACCAACCAGCCGCTGCGCGGGTCCCGGCGCTTCAGCCGGGTCAAGAGCAGTAGAGCGATTGCGGCCACCAGCGCGAAGCCCAGCAGCCAACCCGCCTGGTCGCCGAGGCCCAGGTGCAGCAGCCTGAACACCCCGGTTGCGCCCCCGAATGCCGTGCCTCCGCCTCCACCGCCTCCACCGCCTCCACCGCCGAAGGCTTGCGGCCCGCCCGACTGGCCGGCCACGCGCCCCACGCCGTTGTAGCCGAAGATCAGCGACCAGACGCTGTTGTCGGAGGTGCCTGAGATCCACGGGCGGTCGGCGGCCGGGGTGAGTGTCACCAATAGCGGCCACGCCCCTCCGACGATCACGCTTACCGCGCCGAACCCGGCCAGACCCCGCAGTCGCCGGCCCCGAGCGAACAGCGTCCACGCTGCGACGATCCCCGGCACTACGACGAGTGCTACCGCCATCTTGGCCTCGAACCCGAGCCCCACGCACACGCCGCTGATCACGAGCCAACGCAGGCGCGAGGTGTCTAGCGCCCGCATTGCGCTCCAGATCGCCGCCACGCAGCACAGAATCAGCAGCTCGTCCGGGTTGTTGTGACGTGCGATGGCCAACGTCATCGGCGTCAGCACGAAAGCGGCGCCCCCGAGGAAGGCGGCAAGGCGACCGAAGCGACGGCGCACCAGGTCGTAGACCAAGCCGGCGGCGAGCACGCCCATCAGCGCCTGGGGAAGAAGGATGCTCAGCGGGTGAAACCCGAACGCCCTGACCGACAGCGCCTGTACCCAGAGCGCCAGCGGTGGCTTGTCGACGGTCATCAGGCCGCTGCGGTCCATCGACGCAAACAGGAAGTCGTGCCAGCTCGCGCTCATCGAGCGAACCGCGGCGCTGTAGTACGTGTTGGCCCAGCCGTTGACGCCGAGATTCCAAAGGTTCAGCAGCGCGGTGCCGCCGAGCAGCAGCAGGAGCTCGGGGAGGGCCAGCGCGGACAGTCGCTCCCGTCCACGGAGGCGCGGAAGGGTGGCGGCTAGCGTGCTCAGGGCTGGTCTGGAACTCGGTTGACTTCGGCGTACGCGCCGGCCGCGGCGAGCGCACCGAGGGCGGCGCACACCGCGCCGGTCAGGATTCGCAGCATGAGGGTCATGGCGGGCAGCATGGAGGCCGACGTGAAGCCGCCGCGAAGAGCTCTATAAGACCAGCGTAGGAGACGGGTCTGGGGCGGCGACACGGCGCGGCCGTGAGGGGCCACCGGGGGCCCACGCGACGCCGCCCACTCGCGCACGCCACGCCACCCGCTCGCCCACGCCACGCCGCCGGCGCGCACGCGACGCATAAAGTAGAGAGACAGGAAGCGATCAGGAGACCCGACGATGCCCGCGAACAGCTTTGACTCGAAGGCCACGCTCGAAGTCGGCGGCCGCTCATACGAGATCTTTCGCCTCGATGCCCTGCAGCCGAAGTACGACGTCGCCCGTCTGCCGTTCTCACTCAAGGTCCTGCTCGAGAACCTGCTGCGCAACGAGGACGGCGAGGCGATCGGCAAGCGGGACATCGAGGCGCTGGCCAGATGGAACGCCAAGCAGGAGCCGAGCGACGAGATCGCATTCACGCCCGCCCGCGTAGTGATGCAGGACTTCACCGGCGTCCCGGCGATCGTCGACCTGGCGGCGATGCGCGACGCGATGCGAGACATGGGCGGCGACCCAGCCAAGATCAATCCCCTCGTCCCGGCGGAGCTCGTTATCGACCATTCGGTGCAGGTCGACGAGTTTGGAACGCGCGGCGCCTTTCAGCGCAACGCGGAGCTCGAGTTCGAGCGAAACTCGGAGCGCTACGCGTTCCTGCGTTGGGGCCAGCGTGCGTTCGACAACTTGAGCGTCGTCCCGCCCGATACCGGAATCGTCCACCAGGTCAACCTCGAGTATCTGGCCCGCGTGGTGTTCGTTGACGAACAGCGCGGCCTGGCGTATCCCGACACGCTTGTAGGGACCGATTCGCATACGACGATGATCAATGGCCTGGGAGTATTGGGCTGGGGCGTGGGCGGGATCGAGGCCGAGGCGGCGATGCTCGGACAGCCGATGTCGATGCTCATCCCCCAGGTGATCGGCTTTAGACTGACCGGCGAGCTCCGGGAGGGTGCCACCGCGACCGACCTGGTCCTGACGGTCACCGAGATGCTGCGCGAGTTCGGGGTGGTTGGCAAGTTCGTCGAGTTCTACGGCGAGGGCCTGTCCAACCTCCCGCTCGCGGACCGGGCCACGATCGGCAACATGTCGCCGGAGTTCGGCTCAACCTGCGCGATCTTCCCGATCGACGCCGAGACGCTGCGCTACCTCGAGTTCTCGGGACGACCGAAGGAGCGGATCGAGCTCGTCGAGGCGTACGCCCGGGAACAGGGCCTGTGGCACGACGTGAGTTCCGAGGAGCCCACTTACAGCGACCAGCTGGGGCTGGATTTGAGCGATGTGGTGCCAAGCGTCGCCGGGCCGAAGCGCCCCCAGGATCGGGTTCCGCTGACGGAGTCAAAGCAGGCGTTCCGGATGGCCCTCGACGGCCTGGTGCCCGATGACGGCGACGAAGACGAGGCGATCGCAGAGTCGTTCCCGGCGAGCGATCCCGTCTCCACCCACGTCCGCAACGGCATCGGGCATGAGCCGGAAGGCGGCACCGGCGGGACCCAGGTCGCCGACCGCCGGCACCTGTGCGCGCCGGTCACGTTGTCAGACGGCACACTGACCGAGCTCGATCACGGCCACGTGGTGATCGCGGCGATCACCAGCTGCACAAACACGTCCAACCCCTCCGTGATGCTCGGCGCGGGCATCCTCGCCCGCAACGCCGTGCAGCGGGGCCTCAAGGTAAAGCCCTGGGTCAAGACTTCCCTCGCCCCCGGTTCGAAGGTGGTGACCGAGTACCTGGGGCGTGCTGGACTGACCGAGTATCTGGATGAACTCGGTTTCAACCTGGTCGGCTATGGCTGCACGACCTGCATCGGCAACTCAGGTCCGCTGCCGGAGGAGATCTCAGATGTTGTGAATGCCGAGGACCTGGCGGTGGTCTCGGTGCTGTCGGGAAACCGCAACTTCGAGGGTCGGATCAACCCAGACGTGAGGATGAACTACCTGGCCTCGCCGCCGTTGTGCGTGGCCTACGCGATCGCCGGAACGATGGACATCGACCTCTATGACCAGCCGCTGGGCGAGGACCGCAACGGGGATCCCGTCTACCTCAAGGACATCTGGCCGGGTGAGGCAGAGGTCCACCAGACGATCGAGGACGCCGTCCAGTCGGACATGTTCCGCAGGAGCTATGGCGAGGTGTTCGACGGCGATGAGCGCTGGCGCTCGCTTAAGGTGCCGACCGGAGAGCGCTTTGCCTGGGACGAGCATTCCACTTACGTCCGGCGACCGCCCTTCTTCCACGATCTCCCGGCGAAGCCGAAGCCGATCACCGACATCCAAGGGGCACGCGTTCTGGCGGTGCTCGGCGACAGCGTCACCACCGACCACATCTCCCCCGCGGGGTCGATCAAGCGCGACAGCCCGGCGGGCAAGTACCTGATCGATCACGGCGTGCAGGCCAAGGATTTCAATTCCTATGGCTCGCGGCGCGGCAACCACGAGGTGATGATGCGGGGGACATTCGCGAATATCCGCCTGCGCAATCAGCTCGTGCCGGGAACCGAGGGCGGCGTGACGCTGCACCTAGGTCGGCCGGACGATCATGAGCAGGTGCCGATCTACGACGCCGCGATGAAGTACATGCAGGAGGAGGTGCCGCTAGTCGTGCTCGCCGGCAAGGAGTACGGCTCGGGATCGAGCCGCGACTGGGCCGCCAAGGGCACGCTACTGCTCGGCGTACGGGCGGTGATCGCACAGAGCTTCGAGCGCATCCATCGCTCGAACCTGGTGGGGATGGGCGTGCTTCCACTCCAGTTCGCTGACGGCGACTCACTTCAATCGCTGGGGCTGAGCGGAAACGAGACGTTCACAATCGCCGGCCTAGCCGACTCACAGACGGTGCCGCGCCAGCTGACAGTCAAAGCGGACGACAAGGAGTTCAAGGTCATCGCGCGGATCGACACGCCCAAGGAGCAGCAGTACTTCCGCCATGGCGGCATCCTTCAGTTCGTCCTCAGGGCGCTGCTCGAGCGCTGAGCGCCGCGGCTATGCCCACTCCGGAGCTCCTCAACCAGCTGCTGGCCGCCGCCGGACCCTCCGGACATGAAACCGCCGCGGCTCGCGCATGGCGCGAGGGCTGTGAAGCGTTCGCAACCGACGTCGCCGTAGACCACCTCGGATCCTCGCGCGCCCGGGTCGCGGGGACCGCGGGCGGCCCGACGCTGGCGATCGTCGGGCACATCGACGAGATCGGGCTCCACGTCACCCACATCGACGACGAGGGCTTCTTGCGCTTCGGCCAAGTCGGCGGCTGGGACGCAACCGTCCTGATCGGGCAGCGCCTGCGGCTGCAGACTCGCGAGGGCTCAGTTCCTGGGGTGGTCGGTCGCAAGCCGGTCCACCTGATGAATGCCGACGATCGCAAGAAGGCGCCCGAGACCAAGCAGCTGCACATCGACATCGGCGCCGCCGACGGCGAGGAAGCCCGCAAGCTGGTCCGGATCGGCGACGTCGCGGTGATCGATGCCGACCCGCTGGAGCTGCCCAACGACAGAATCGCGGCCCGGGCGCTCGACAACCGCGTCGGCTGCTATGTCGCCGCCGAGGCGGCGCGGCTGGTGGCCGAGGCCGGCGGGGCACCCGGCGACGTGGTCGCGCTGGCGGTGGTCCAGGAGGAGACGAACTTCGCCGGCTCGCAGACAAGCGCGTTCGCACTGAACCCGGACGTGGCGATCGCCGTCGATGTGACGTTCGCCACCGACCAGCCGGGAATCGAGCTTGGGGAGATGACCAAGCATCCGCTGGGCTCGGGCCCGGTGATCTCTCGGGGGACGATGCTTCACCCCCGGGTGTTCGAGCTCCTGTACGACGCCGGCGAGCGCGAGCAGCTGCCGTTCACCGTCGAGTCGATCGGCCGGCGCACCTCCACCGACGCCGACGCGATCCACGCCAGCCGCGCCGGGATCCCCACTGGCTTGGTATCCGTCCCGTGCCGCTACATCCACTCACCGGTGGAGCTGGCAAACGTCGAGGACATCCAGAATGCGGCCCGGCTGATCGCGGCCTTCGCGCAAATGCTGGAGCCCGGGATGTCGTTCGCGCGTTAAGGGCCTGGCCGCTAGCCCCGCACCAGCTTCTTGTAGGTGATTCGCTTCGGGCGCTCGGCTTCGGCGCCCAGCTCCGAGCGGCGGAAGCTCTCGTAGGCCTCGAAATTGCCCTCGAACCATCGGACCTGCGACTCGCCCTCGAACGCCAGCACGTGCGTCGCGATCCGGTCCAGGAACCAGCGGTCGTGAGAGACCACCACCGCGCAGCCGGCGAATTGCAGCAGCGCCTCCTCGAGCGCTCGCAGCGTGTCGACGTCGAGGTCATTGGTCGGCTCGTCGAGCAGCAACAGGTTTCCGCCGCCGCGCAGCAGCTTCGCGAGGTGCAGCCGATTGCGCTCGCCGCCCGAGAGCTTGGCCACCTTCTTCTGCTGGTCGGAGCCCTTGAAGTTGAAACCCGCGACGTACGCCCGGCTGTTGACGGTCCGCTCGCCCAGCTTGATCTGGTCGGTGCCGCCCGAGATCTCCTCCCACACCGACTTAGCTGGATCGAGCGCGTCCCGTGACTGATCGACGTACGCGAGCTCTACGCTGTCTCCCAGGCGCAGCGAGCCCGCATCCGGCTGCTCCTCGCCGGTGATCATCCTCAGCAGCGTGGTCTTGCCGGCGCCGTTGGGGCCGATCACGCCGACGATCCCCCCGGGGGGTAGCGTGAATGACAGCTCGTCGATCAGCACCCGGTCGCCGTAGGCCTTGCGCAGCCGCTCGGCCTCGACGACGACGCGCCCGAGCCGAGCGCCAGCCGGGATGTGAATCTGCAACTGGTCCAGGCGGGGGCCGGCGGCCGCGTCCTGCGCCAGCAGCGCCTCGTAGGCGTTCAGGCGGGCCCTCGGCTTGTTGCGCCTGGCGCTGGCATTCAGGCGCACCCACTCGAGCTCCTGCTCGATCGTCCGCCGCCGGGCCGTCTCCTGCCTGGCCTCCGTCTGAAGCCGGGCGCGCTTCTGCTCGAGCCAGCCTGAGTAATTGCCCTGATAGGGGATCCCGCGGCCGCGGTCGAGCTCGAGGATCCAGCCGGCGACGTTGTCCAGGAAGTAGCGGTCGTGGGTAATGGCGACGACGGTCCCGCCGTAGTCCTGCAGGTGGCGCTCGAGCCAGGCCACCGACTCCGCGTCTAGGTGGTTGGTCGGCTCGTCGAGCAGCAACAGGTCCGGCTGGCGCAGCAGCAGTCTGCAGAGCGCCACCCGGCGGCGCTCCCCGCCGGACAGTGTCTCCACATCAGCGTCGGGAGGAGGGCAGCGCAGGGCGTCCATGGCGATCTCGAGCGTCGTTTCGAGATTCCAGCCATCCACAGCATCGATTCGCTCTTGCACGCGCGCGAACTCGTCGGCCGTCTCCTCGGAGTAGTTCATCGAGAGGTCGTTGAAGCGCTCGAGCAAAGCCTTGGTTTCGGTCACGCCGTCCTCAACGTTCCCCCGGACGTCCTTTTCAGGATCGAGTTGCGGCTCCTGCTCAAGCAGGCCGACCGTCGCCCCCGGGGCGAGCTGGGCGTGGCCGTCGTAGTCGGTGTCGAGCCCGGCCATGATCCGCAGCAAGGTCGACTTGCCGGCGCCGTTGTAGCCGAGCACGCCGATCTTCGCCCCGGGCAGGAACGACAGCGAGATGTCGCTCAAAACCTGGCGATCGGGCGGGAAGTGGCGCGAGAGCTTGTAGGTCGTGAAGATGTACTGCGCGGACATGTGCCACTGAGAGTAGAACCCCCTGACCATGCTCCGCTCACTGGCCGTAGCGTTTGCCCTGGTGGCGATCGCCTGCATGATCCTCGCCATCGCGGGGATGGCCACCGGGCGCCAGAGCGCCCGGACCGGTTGGCTGGTGCGGGCTCTGGCGCTCGTCTGCTTCGTCGCGGCCGTGGCGCTGAACGCCGCGGCGCATTAGTGCAGCGGCGCGGACCTTGACGGCCTGGATGCGCCCAGCAAAGCCCGAGGCCGGGCGAGGCCTCGGTCCGGGGGAGGCCCGAGGCCGGGCGAGGCCTCGGTCCCGGGTAAGGCCTTGAGGCCGAGCGAGGCCCCGGTCCCGGGGGAGGCCTCGAGGCCCGGCGAGGCCTCGAGTGCGTCGCCCGGGGCGGCCGAGCGTGCTTAAGTGCCCAAACAATTGCAAGCGAGCGCCAGGTGGGCTGTTTAGCGCGCCATACGTGCGCTACTGCCCAAAGCGGCATCCGGTCCGCATGCATGGGCGGTTAAGCACGCGCCCACTCGGAGCGGTAAGCACTCGCGCACGGCGCGTGCTCCCACTCGCGCCATATGCCCCTTCCATCCGAGCTGCTGTGCCCTTCCGCCCGAGCCGCTGAGGCCATTAGGCTTGAAGCGAGATCACCAACCGGGAGGCAGACATCCGCGATCCGATCTACACAGCAGAGGCAACGGTCACAGGGGGACGCGCTGAAGGCCACGGCCGCACCGACGACGGTCTCCTCGAGGTGCAGCTTCGGCTGCCGGAGGCGATGGGCGGAGGCGGTGACGGAACAAACCCCGAGCAGCTGTTCGCTGTCGGCTTCGCCGCCTGCTTTGAGGGCGCCCTGGGGGTCGTGGCCCGCCGCGAGCACGCGGAGGCGGGAGACGTCTCGATCGACAGCCACGTCAGTCTGATTCCGACCGAGGAGCGCGGCTTCAAGCTAGCCGTCGGGCTCGACGTCAGGCTTCCCAGCGTCGACGATACCGAGCTCGCAAAGCGACTGGTCGCCGGAGCCCATCAGGTCTGTCCGTACTCGAACGCGACACGGGGCAACGTGGACGTGAGGCTGACGGCTAACGGGCAACCCGTGGATTAGGGGCTCCTCGGGCGGCCCCCGCACGCTCGCGGCGGCCACGCGCCTCGCCTCAGCTCTCGGGCTGCCAGCCGCTAAGCACCCAGGGGCCGCCCGCCCCCCGCTCTACTGTCGCGATCGCCACGTGCCACGCTGGCTGAAGGCCCTGATACGCGGTGGTGTTGGTGGCACTCGTCGACTCACGCGTGACGACCACGAACTGGTTCGCCGCGCCCCGAAGTGGAGCGACCGCCTCCACGTTGCCGCTGTTGGCGATGCCGCCCTGCTGAAGCTCATAGTCCGAGGCCGTCTGAGCCGCGGCCAGCTCCATCGCCGATCGTGCCTGACCGACGCTGTGAGCCGCCAGCGAGCGCATGTCGCCGGCGACAGTCGAAGCCGTCCAATTGATGTAGGCCAACGCGAACGAGCGTACGGCCGCCGCGCCCGAAGGCCACCCGCCGATCGCCGTCTGGGCGGGCGGCTTGGGCGAGGGGTACTCGTGCGTGGCCTGCGCCACCGCAAGCTTCGTCGGCCGATGCCGGTGCTTTCCCTCGCCGGAGCCCAGGCAGCCGCTGAGCAGGCAGCAGGCGGCGATCAGCGCGGCGGACCTTCTCACAGCCCCGAGGGGTGCCGCGGGATGAATCCCGCCGAGTTGCGGATCAGCGGGTGCCAGCCGATGCCCGAGCTCCCGTCGGCCGGGCCGGCGGCGTTGTGGGTGTCCCACCGCAGCCCGGCCACGTACGTGAACACGTGGTCGGCGTCGGCATAGATCGTGACCCAGGCGCCGGGGCCCGGAAGCCCGAACGACTCGAGTGCGGCGGATGGCCCCGAGTAGGTCGCGGGTAACAGCCCCGCGCCGTAGAGCAGGTGCTCGACGCTCGAGGAGCAGTCGTAGGCCGGCGCCACCTCGTCGAGCGGCACGCCGTGTCCGCCGCCGTAAAGGTACGGCTTGCCCGCGATCTCGTCGCCGGCGGCGATCATCGCCTTGACAGCAGGCGGCGCGTCGGCTGGGGCCGCCGCCAGCCCGTTCGCCATCAGCCGCGCGCGCGAGCCGGGCACCACCGGCACCCCGGTGAGCGCCCCGGGAGCGCAGGCAGCGGCGTCCGAGGCCGCCGGCGGCGCCGGGATTAGCCCGCCGGCCTCGCCGGGCGTCTGTCCCAGCACACTGGCCGCGCCGGTGTTGGGCGGGCGCTCGATCCGCACGGACCCCGACCACAGCCCATCCGCGTAGGGGATCCCCAGCCGCCCGGCGAACTGCCACCAGAGGTCGAGCACCCGCGGCAAGCCGTCGATTGGCCCGCCGCCGAGGCCGATATCCCGCTTGTAGGCGATCGCAGATTGGTCTCCGAACGTGATCCGCAGCGGCGTCATGTACGGCAGACCGCCCATCGCCGTGGCGGTCTGGAAGCTCGTGCCGCCGAGCTCGGCGTAGCTGTCAGGGTTGGCCAGCAGGTTGGCGCCTGAGGAGCCGAGGACCCCCGAGCCTGGGTCGCCCGGGCCGCCGTACTCGGTTGCTCCGACGAGCTGACCGGCGCCCGGCGGGCCGAGCGTGACCGAGCCTGCGGACGCCACCAAGCACTGGTTGCCCTGGCCGAACACGCTCATCAGAAGTGCGAGCAGCGCAGTCCCGAGGACCGCCGCCAGCAGGCCCGCCAACAGCGCCGCCGCCACCAGTGTCCCGCTCCTCGACGTCCGGCCGCCGCTCACCGACCGGGAAAGTAGCGGCCGCCGAGACCAACTGAGCCTAATTGAAGCTAGATTGTTACATGCCTAAAGCCTCGCTGCTACCGTAACCGCCTCATGCCGCGCATTCTGGACGTCGAACAGGCGATGCTGCTGCTGGAGCTCGAGGCCCCGTTCGACCAGCGCACCGTCCAGCTCGCGCGGCGCCGGATGGCGAAGCGCTGGCACCCCGACATCGCCCCGCCGGGCCGCCAGCATGAGCACCAGCGCCACCTACAGGCGATCAACGAAGCCGCCGACCAGCTTTCGCAGCTGGCGGATTCGTCGCGGGGCGGGCGCGTCACCCGGGGCGCAGTCAAGGTGTCGGCCGCCGCGGCACGCAAGGCCAGGGCCGACGCCGGTCGCCGCGCGTATGAGGACGAGCAGCGCCGCCGCGCCGCGGAGGAAGAGCGTGCGAAGCACGATCCCTTCGGCTCGCGCGTCCCCGATCACTCGGTCGTGCACCGCTACGCGCGCTGCCTCTCCTACCCGGAATGGGGCGTGGGCACGGTCACCGGGATCTACTTCTCGGGCGAGGACGAGGACGTCCAGCAGTGGGCGCGGATGTCCTTCCAGGTCGGCGTGCGCACGGTGCCAGCGGGCTCGCTTCAGTTCGTCGACTTCTCCCGGCCCGACGATAGCGCCGACAGGGTGCAGCGGTTCATGACCGCCGCCCAGCATGCGCTCGCCGAGGGTGACGCCGGCCTGGCGGCCCAGCGGCTTGTCTATGCCCGCGACGCCGATCCCTCCAATCCCGTCGTGCTGCGTTTGCTGACGGCGGCCTTCTGGCAGGCAGGCAACCTACCGGCCGCCGCGCGCACGGTCCGCGACTGGGCCCGGGCCGACACAGACCGTCCGACGCCCGAGCGCTTCGCGGCGCGCATCTATGAGGACATGGGGGCCATCGATCTGGCCGCCGATGCCGCCGAACGCGCGACCGAGCGGGCACCGACGGACGCCTCCGCATGGGAGCGCCTCGGCCGCCTGCGCCTGCGGTTGATGGACCGCGCGCGGGCGATTGGCGCACTGGAGCAGGCGCGCCACCTGGGGCCGTCGCCTGAGGGCCTGCTGGACCTGGCGCTCGCCTATCACCTGGCCGGCGACATTGGCGGCGAAGTGTCCGCCTCGGAGGCCGCCACGCGCCTCGACTCCCGATCGGCCACCGCTTGGTCCCGCTACGCGCACGCGCTCGCCCGAACCGATCGGATCGGCGAATGCGAGCGCGCATGCCGTCGCGCGCTGGCGCTCGGCGAGGACCCCGAGGTCGAGCAGCTGCTGGCGCGCGTGCGGGCCGGGAGCCCGCGCCAGCTGAACGGTTCGGCGCCTCGGGTCGCGGTGGCGCAGCAGACCGCGGCGTAACGCCGGCGACCGCCTCGCGAGCAGTCAAGAAATCCCACGCGTCACACATCGCCGAGGCGTGTGCGCGTGAGGTTCGGTCCAGGCTGACCTAAACCCACGGCCGCGAAACCGAGGCGGGCGAAGGGGTTTGTCGATCGGGCTGAGGCGGAGACCGCGGCGCAGGCCGGCTATCGGGCGATCGAGCCCTCGCGCCCGCAGACCGGGCAGGCCTCGCCGGCCGCGAGCGGGCGGCCGCCGCACTCGGGGCAGTCCTCGACCTGCTCGAGAATCCCCAGCAGCTCCCCCACCCGGCAGACGAGCAGACGCTCCTCATCGACTTCCACCCAGGTTCCGGCCTGAGCCGGGAAGACGACGTGGTCGCCGCGCTTGACAGGCATCTGGACGCCGATGTGGTCCCACCAGTCGAGTCCCGGGCCAACGGCCAGGACGATGCCCTGCTGCGGCGGCGGCTCGTCCGAGCCAGGGGGCACAAGCAGGCCGGAGCGCCTGACCCGGTCGGGGTCGAGCTCCTTGATCACCACGCGGTCGAACAGGGGCCGAAGCTGGTTGCGCATACCCGGATATTAGGCGCCGCTCAGCGGTTGCGGGCGGCGGTGGGTCGGTTGCGCCGGCGGCGCTCAGCGGTTGCGCCGGCGCCGCTCAGCGGTTATGCCGGGCGGCGCTCAGCGGTTGCGCCGGCGCCGCTCAGCGGTTATGCCGGCGGCGGCGTGCGTGACGTTGGCCTTTTCGCTCGTCGGTCGTTATTCTGATAACGATCGACCCGAGGAGAAGGAACATGGCTGACCCAGGTGCAACCTCTGCGCCCGCCGCCATCGGCGACCGCGAGCGCTACGACGCCTTCATGGATGTGGTGACAAACCGGATCACGACTCGGGCCTTTGATCCCGATTACGTCGTGCCGCGCGAGCACTTCGAGCTGATCGTGGACGCCGCGCGACATGGACCGTCGGGGGCCAACGCCCAGCCGTGGCACTACATCGTGATCACCGACCCTGAGATCAAGACTCAGATCTCGCAGTACTTCGTCGCCGAGCAGGCTCGACGTGCCGGGCTGGGGATGAAATTCCCGACGCCCAACTATCACGGTATCGCTACTGCTCCCGGGCTGGTTGTGGTGGCGACCGACTTCCGGTTCATTCGCGCGTTCCCCGTGCTGCGCGAGGACGATCCGGACTCGGAGGTCAACCGGCCCTACTACGAGAACGCGGAGCGGATCCTGCTGCAGAGCGTCGCCGCGGCGACGATGTCGGCGCACCTGGCGGCGGCGGCGCTCGGGTACAACGTCTGGTGGGTGACCGCGATCGGCCAGCAGGATGCGCAGGACGCGATCAAGCCGCTGCTCGACGTTCCCGCCGAGATCTCAGTCCTCGACATCATGTGCTTCGGGCCGCCGGCCAAGCCGATCTACAAGCGCTGGAAGAAGAATCTGTCAGAGATCATGAGCTGGGATCGCTATGACCACTCCCACCACATGAGCGATGACGAGGTCGAGGAGTGGATCCGGACCAAGCGCCACCGTGTCATGTACCGGTCTGAGGAGAACGTCGATTGACCTGTTCGACGGGAACCAGTGACGCCGTCGAGACCGATGAGCACATCGGGTTCGCGCTGCGGCTCGCATACCAGCGAGCCACCGCCAACTTGTCTGACGCGATTGGCGAGTCGGGCATCACTCCGATGCAGTTCCAGACCCTGCGGCGCCTCGTCCAGCGCGGCGAGATGACTCAGAACGAGCTCGGGCGCAGCGTCGGGATGCCGCCGGCCAATATCCACCGGACAGTGCGCCAGCTGCTCGCCGCCGACCTGGTGGCCGTCACCTCCACCCCGCAGGACCGGCGTCTCACGGTGGTCGGACTCACCGACCACGGTGAGCGGGGGTTGCGTCAGGTACAGCCGGACGCCGACGCCGCCAACGCGCTCACGCTATCCGTGCTCACCCGCTTCGAGCAGGACGCCGTCATGGCCGGCCTGTGGAAACTGGCCGCCGGGACCTGACCACCGCGGCGAGACCACGCCGCCGCCGGGGCCAAGGCCGACGGCTCGGTGCTGATCCAGGCCGACGCAGGCGGCTACAAGCCGCTCAACTGCGCCCCTGGCCGACCCTGGGCGTCTCTGAGTCGGGCTTCTGCTTGTCGATCGATCTGAAAGCAGCGGGATCTCCGCCGCGACTCCTCACTGGCTCGCTGCCTGCAACGGCGTGACGGACGGGATTAGCTGCCAGGCGGCGCTCCTCCGGGGCTGGGACCTCCGCCGGTATTGGGCCTGCCGAGGCTGCCTTTGGCGTCGACCTCCGCGTTGTCGAGCGCGACGTTGAACGTCACGGCGTACCCGTGCTTGATGCTGCCCTTGACGTTCACGATGTTGGTGGCGAAGTTGGCGCTCGTCAGGACCGTGTCGTTCTCGTCGGTGGTCGGATCCTTCTGGGGCAAGCGGGTGTTGTATGGCGCGGCGTTGGTGAGAACGTGGTCGTTGTCGGTGTCGGAGAAGAAGATCTGTGTGGTGTAGCCGGCGATCGTGGCGCCGGTGTGGGTGAGCTTGCGCACGCGCATGTGAATGTGGATCGCGCGGCTCGTGTACCAGCCGGGCCAGATCGTCTTGAAGCTCACCTGGCCGCGGACCGGCTTGGTCTTGATGCCGCGGTCCTTGCCGGTGATCTGGTAGCCGCGCAGCCAGTTGTCTTTGCTCGTGTCGCCGCCGGTGGTGCCGCCGCCGGCCTGCTGGGAGGACTCATCGGAGTAGAGGCCGTGTGCGTTGGCGTGCCAGATATCGACCGCGACGCCGTCAAGCGGCTTGCAGCCGTTGCTCGAATCAACGACGTTGATAGTGAGCGCCAGCGCCACCCCGGCCTGGTGCCCGCCGCCGCGCGAGTTGGAGCGCACGTCCGAGCGGTGGAGCATCGTGTTGACCCAATACGGACCTTCGGTGAGCTCGGGGGTGAGCTTCGCGCATTCGCTGGCCGCGATCGCGGTTTCGCTGAGCGCCCTAAAGAGAGACGGGCCGGCGAGGTACGCAGCGCCAACGGCGCCTGCGGCGGTCACGGCTTGACGTCGCGTGATGTGGTGTTCACTGCCCATGCTGGCTTAGCTCCTGAATCGTGGCTTGACATAAAAGCGAGTGTCCGAGTCGCCACCCTGGCTCAGACGGGCGAAAGCACGTACGCGAAGGCGTGCTCTTACAGCCCTGCCTCCGAGGGGTTGCAGCGGATCGACCCGAGCAGCGTCAGACACGCTTCAGACGCAGGTCGAATTCCATCGTGGCTTTGTTTTCAACGCTCACGAATCCACCGACACTCGGCGCGGTCATGTTGAACGCGCTCCAGGGGAATGTGAGGGAGCCGGCGACCTCGAGCGACGAGCTCGAGAGCCGCGTCTGCACCGGGAGCGTCTCGGTTCTCGACGTGCCGTGAACGTTGAACACGCCGGTCACCGATGCGCGAACGAGGCTGCCCGCGAGCGCGGAGGCAGGAAGGACGACGGGCTTGGTCAGCCTGAACGTGGCGGTCGGGTACGTGTCGCTCTGCAACCCGATCGTGCGAATGTGCTGGTCGCGCATCGCTTGATCGCTCTTTAGCGTGTTGACGGCGACCTTGAACGACGCGCTCGCGATGCTGATCACCCGGTTTCGCTCCATCATCACCGCATCGCCAGTTATCTGCGACGTGCGCCCGACTGCGTCATCCTCAGCAGGGAGAAATCCCAGCTTCTCGCGCACTCGATAACCCGCCACCGAGCCGCTGGCGATCGTCAACTGGCCCGCCAGCCGATCACTTGAACTGACCGGGACAACGGCAGCACTCCTGCCCAGGCTCAACGGTTTCGGCGAGGAGGTGGGGAAGATGACGAAGTACACGACTGCGAACGCCGCCACGCCAGCCACCACGATGGCGCAGCCAGCCGCCAGGATCAGTCGACGCTTGCTTCCGGGAGTTCGCCGCATCGTCCGAGTCTCCCGCGCGGCTGTAAGCGAGCCGTATGAATCCCCTCGACTAAACCGGCCAACGACGCGATGTCTCGCGCCGGCGTTCCGCCAGATGAAGCGCGCGTGCGAACAGGTCGGTCCCTACAGAGCCCGCCATCACACTAAACCAGGGACGCGTCTCAATTGTGCTTTGGCTCCGCTTGAGCTCGGTGAACGCCCTCGCGTGCGCAAGGAGGACCGTCGTATTGACAACAAGCTCGCGCTGGCTGCCACCGGCGCGAAGCACGGCATCGAGGTTTGGGAACGCTCATCGCGCCTGTTCGCCGAAAGTCCGGACCGGCTGGCTCTGCCGTCTGCGGGTGAACCCTTATGGTGATTCTGCTCCTGACGGTCTTCCCGGGCGCCTGCCATGGCGCCCGGGTGCCTGAGGCGGCGTCAGTGGTTGCCGAGCGGCTGTACGCCGTGACTCGCGGCAATCCGCTGGCGCTGCTTGAGCTTGGATCGGACGGCGACGAGCTCGCGTTCGGGCCGTCGGGCGCACCGGTGCTCGTCTCCGCCCGGATCTCCCGCGCGTCGCGTGGATCTCCGAGCCGAACCTACGTGGGCATCACCGCTCGGTCTCGAGCCGTCGTAGCCCGTCCTGATCGAGCACCGCTTTGTGGTGGACGTTGACGGCCGGGGGTAACTCGACTTTGAGCTCGGTCGCATCGTCGAGATGAGCGACGCCGTGTCGCAGCACGAACCCGAGCACGTGTCCGCCGCGGGTCCGGTCGTCGGTGGCGAAGTGCACGTGCCAGCCGATCATCTCTATGCCCTCAAGCCCGTTCGGGAAGCCGAACCCGACCATCGTTCCCCAGACGTCGAGCAGATCTCTGATGCGCTGCTGGGCGAGCGCCTCGGCCAGCTGTGGGTATGGGCGCCGCTGCTTCGGGACTGAACGGACTCGTACGCGCTCAAAGTGGCCGTCAATGCGCACGGCGACCGGACGAGTCGTGCCCTTCAGGCGATGCCCGACCGCGCGCTCGAGATCGGCGTACTGCAACGGCCCGAGCAGCGCAACTGGCGCACCCGGCGAGAACGGCACAACCACGGCATACGGCGTCCTCGACAAAGCTGGCGGACGGATGAGCGTGCAGTCCGAGTTCGCCTTCCACGCATGGCCGTCGACGACGATCAACTCGCCGTCCAACCCGTTCAGCGTCCCGAGCCCCAGATCACCGTGCTCGAGGATCTCGGACAGTGACACGTCCCCGTCGAAGGCGCCGCCCAGCAGAGCCTCGATCGTAGAGGCCTGAAAGAGCTCGTGCCGATGGACCTCTCGCTGCAGCTCGCGGTGGCGCAACAGTTCGACCTGCAACGCATCGAGGAATTCAAGCTCACTCATTCAGCCTCAAGCCGGCCAAGAGAACGATCTTCGCACCACGAGGGCGGAAGGACATTGGGTAATCCCACCATCACGCCGATCATCTATGCGCCGCCAAGGGATCCCCCCGGCCGGTCGCGTGCGCCGCGTGGGAGACGCCGAGCCCAATCTGTGACCTTCGTGGTCACCTCCTGAGTTCAAGTCCTCTCCGGCGAGGTTACGGCTCACTAGCACGCGAGCGTTGGGCAGACGAACGCATCGATCATCCACCATTTCCTCCCGCGGGTCGGCGCGGTGCCGGGGGCAGCCGGTTCGCTGCGGGCGCCGCGGTGTTCGCTTCCAAGGTACCCGGCCGCTCAGGAGGGGTCATCGATGCAGACGATCCTGGAGCGTCGCGCTGTGCCCGGTAGTCAGGTCGGGGGCGGGGCCGAGTGACGACGATCTGGATCGTGGCGATCATCAGGACGATCACGCTGAGGATGCGCTCGCTCCGTGGGATCTCGTCGAAGATGGCGTAGGTCTGGATCGACGCGGCAAGGGCTTGGGCCAAGATCGCCAGGGCGATCGCCCGCCACCCGGTCACCTCTCGCCGCTCCAGTCGACCGGGGTGCGGTTGCCAGACAGCGTAGGCGACGAGAATCGCGGAGCCCGCCCATGCGGCGTCGTCGATGCCCAGATCATGAGCATGCGCCAAAGCCTGCACCGAAGAGATCGCGTCGGCCACGCCCATCACCGTTAGCGCGACCCCCAGCGCCAGCCACATCCGACCCGGGCGCCAGCCCATCAGAGCAAACACTCCGAGGACCGCCCCGACGAGGACCGCGTCGCCCAGCGGATACGCAAAATCGACCACAACGGCCAGCCCCGACGCGCTCGAATGCTCCGCGACCGGCTGCAGGAACAGAACTAACCAGAGCGTCGCAACGAGCAGCATCACCGCGACACCGTCGATCCAGCGGTGAAGCTCGAAGCCGGGGACCCGTTCTCGTACCAGCAGGGCAAGCGCCGCGACGATCAGCGGATACCAAGCTAGCCAGAAGACGTCGGAGATACTCGTCGGCGGTGGTGTCGCCGCCCCCCCGAAGCGAATGCTCCAGATCGTGTCGCCGATAGCCCAGCTCGCGAGCGCGACCACGACCAGCAACCACGCCACGCGGCTCCGGCGCTCGCGCACCGCCCCCCCGAGGCAGACGACCGCGGCGCACCACAGCAGCCCGTCGTTGACCCAGCCATCAAAGAGGCCATCGACGCCCCGGCCTCCCAGCCCAAGGCCCTGGTGGGCAGCGTAGAGTGCCACCAGTACGGCCGCGACCAGCCAGAGGACGCCGATAGGCGGAAGACGCAAAAACGCGCCCCGCCGCCGGGCCGCTTGAATCTCCACGAACAGAGACTAGCTGGAGCATTCGATCTCCGTGCGCGCGATTCAGAAGGCTCTCGGCACCGACGTCACCCCGTCTCCGAAAACCTCGATGAAGACGACCACCGCTGGGATGCTCACCACGCGCGTGATCCCGACCGCAGGTACCGCGCACGTCGCGCGGTCGACGTCATCGCTCATCCGCCTCTCGCCAAGCAGCTGCGGTGTCGTATCGCAACAAAACACCCTCGATCGCCAGCTGACGGTGTTAAAGAACTTCTACCTTCAGCCGGCTAAGAGCAGTTCGAGGGTGGCGCGAGCAACTGTAGATGGGACCAGGGGAACGCGGCGAGGAGTTCGTTGGGGGGTTCGTAACTGCCCGTCTCGGGGTCGGTGAAGTACGTCAGGTATGGGTTCGGCAAGCCCTGGCGCATCAGCGGTGTGGGATCCTCGGCGCGAAAGCCAACGGTCGCGTTGGTCTGATCGTTGACGATCAGACCATACTTCTGGGCCGCCTCAGCGATCATCCGCGTGATCGGCGGCATCTGCAGCGTCGAGAGGTCGAGCGCCGGATCGAGCCGAAAATGGGCTCCCTCGGGTATCGCGTCCGGCGAGCTGTCGTCGCCGTCGGTGCGCTGAGCCGGGCAGTAGAACGCCTTGGCCTTGGCCTTGGGAACCATCATTGCCACTGCGTGGTCGATCTGTCCTGATGCCAGGTCGGACAGCGTTATCAAACCTGCGGCTATTGGCAAGCTCGAGGCGGTTGCACCCCAGCCGGCCTGTTCGTCGAAGCCGCCCTGGGGATCGGGAACATTGCGGTAATAGCCAGGATCTGAGGACACGTGAAGTATCCGGCCCCCCCACCCTGCGTGCCACTGCCCCGGCGTGGCCGCTGTGTTGCTCGTCGGTGGCGAGATTCCCAACGGTGTCAGGCTGCCGTCATCCGTCCAGGTGTTCGCTGGGTCATCGAACTGGCTTGTCTGGTGAGAGATCGTCTGGATCAGCTGCAGGTGCTCGGCGTCGGTCCCCCGGTAGACGTTGTAGCCGGTCGCGCCAATCGGTCCGCTCCACTGAAGCGAGACTCTTCCACCGGCGGGCACGTTGTAGGTGTTGATCGGACTGGGCGTCGTTTCGCCTTGCGCGGTCAGCGCGGTGACGGCGTACGCGTAGCTGCCAGCGGGCAGGGCCGATCCCGTGCCGACTACGGCAGAGAGCGAGGGAGGGGGGTTCAGGCGCTGGCGCATTTCGAACATCTCCCAGAGGGTGTCGCTGGAAGGCTGGTAGACCGTCATCTGGGCGTCGCTTCCGGCCGCCGGCTGTGCGTCGCTCGGAATCGGGACGGCCGAGAGGGCAGACACGAGCGACGCGTCGTCGCTGTCCATGTAGACAGGCACGGTGGGCTGGCCTGCCGGCACGGTGTAGATCGGGGTGCTGTAATCGGTGGTGTTGATCCAGGGGCCGGTCCTGTCGGCTTCGCTGGTGTTGATGAAGTCGTTCAGACGGCCCACGATGCCGGCTGAGTTGGGGTCCAATGGCGCGTCGGGAGGCACCGCCTGGTTCCACACGCTCGTCGGACTGAAGAGACTCAGCGAGGCGGGCGGAGAGGGGCTAGTTACGGGAGGCGACGAGGCGGGAGACGACCACGCTGGAGACGACCAGGCGGGAGGCGACGACGCGAGAGGCGACGACGCGGGAGGCGACGACGGGCGACCGGGCTGCTGCACCGGACACTTCGGTCGTGGCGTGTGCGACGGTCCAGCCGGCTTATGCGAGGCTGAATGCCTCCGGCTCCGGCGCGGTGGGCGTCGCCGGCACGCGGCACTACGAACACCAGGGCACGTGCGGCGAGCGTTGCGGGTCAGCCGGCCATGGCTTGCGATGACCCGGCACGGAGCCTGACGTCGCTGAGGGTGCCGCGGCGCGCCGAAGGACACCGCTGTGATCGCCCCGAGAAGCGAGCTGGCCACCAACAAGGTGACAGCAATAGATCGAAACACGGCGGACCCACGCATGTTGTCGTGGATCGGCCCACAGCACGCAGAACCGCTTACTCCAAGCCACGATCTCGTCCACCCATTGCCGCCCGCATCGGTTCGCAGCGAATCCTGGGACCTAGTAAATCGCGGCGAGGCCAGCGGGAGCCTTCGGGTCGGTTTTCGATCAAAAAGTGCCGGACACCGAGGCTACGTCTGCCCCGGGACTGCCAAGGCAGGCGTTTAAGTTAAGAGCTCAAGTACCTCGACACCACCAGAACCAGGTCAGTCGCTCGCTTCCGCTTAGGGCCGTAAGCCGGAGCCAGGCACGAGCGAACAATCAATCCGGCGCTCGCCGTACCGTTCTCGGCCTCGTGCGCCTGATCATCGCCCGCTGCGCCGTCCGTTACTCGGGGCGGCTGAACGCCGTGTTACCCGAAGCGACGCGGCTGATCGTGATCAAGGCCGACGGCTCGGTGCTGATCCACGCCGACGCAGGCGGCTACAAGCCGCTGAACTGGATGACGCCGCCGACTACGGTCGAGGAGCAGCCCGGACGCCTGGTGGTCAGGCGGCGCGGCCAGCGGGATGGCGACCGCCTGGAAATCGAGCTGCTCGAGCTGCTCTCCGATGCCACCCACGAGCTTGGCGAGGACGCCGGGCTCAGCAAGGACGGCGTCGAGGCGGATCTGCAGGAGCTGCTGGCCGAGCAGCCGCACTTCTGCGGCGATGGGTTGCGACTCGTGCGCCGAGAGTGGCCGACAGACATAGGCCCGGTCGATCTGATGTGCCGGGACATCGGTGAGGAGTGGGTGGCGATCGAAATCAAGCGCGTGGCCGGAATCGAGGCCGTCGAGCAGCTGACGCGCTACCTCGAGCGGATCCGTGGCGATCCGGCGCTTCGGTCCTGCCGCGGCGTCGTGGCAGCGCAGGTCGTAAAGCCGCAGGCCCGGGCGCTCGCCAGAGCGCGGGAGATCGAGTGCGTGGAGGTCGATCTCGGCGTGCTGCGCGGCGAGCGGGCGCCCGAACTGAAACTGTTTGCGGCATGAACGACCAAACCGCCGTCCTCACGGAGCGCCGCGAGCGCATCCTCCTCATCACGATCAACCGCCCCGAGCAGCGAAACGCCGTCAACGCCGCCGTGGCTCAGGGCATAGCCGCCGCGCTCGACGAACTCGATGCAGAGGCCGGTCTCTCGCTGGGCGTTTTGACCGGCGCGGGCAAGGGCTTCTCGGCGGGGATGGACCTCAAGGCGTTTGTCGCCGGTGAGGTCCCAGCTGTCGACGACCGGGGCTTCGCCGGCATCACCCAGCGCTCGTCGGCCAAGCCACTGATCGCAGCGATCGAGGGCTTTGCGGTGGCCGGCGGCCTCGAGGTGGCGATCTCCTGCGATCTGATCGTCGCCGCCCGGGGCGCGAGGCTCGGCATCCCCGAGGTCAAGCGATCGCTGATTGCGGCAGCCGGTGGACTGCTGCGCCTGCCGCGGATGCTGCCGCGCAACGTGGCCATGGAGCTGGCACTGACCGGCGAGCCGATCGACGCCGAGCGGGGCTACGAACTGGGGCTTGTGAACCGCCTGGCGGAGCCCGGCCAGGCGGTGGAGACGTCGCTCGAGCTGGCGGCGGTCATCGCCGCCAACGGCCCGCTGGCGCTGGCGGCGACGAAGCGCATCTTCACCGAGTCGGCCGACTGGCCCGACTCGGAGTTCTTTGCCCGCCAGGGGGAGATCGCCGCCCCTGTGATGGCCTCCGACGACGCCCGCGAGGGCGCTCAGGCATTCGCCGAGAAGCGCCAGCCGCAGTGGAAAGGAAGATAATCGGGGCATGGACACAGCAACAGTCGACCAGGCATACGGGCAGCTTCAGACCGACTTCCAGGATGTGACGAAGTCGGTGCAGACGCTGGCCGAGAAGCTCCAGTCGGCCGCTCAGGCCGGCGACACCAACGCCAGAGAATGGCTCCTCGACCTAAAGCAGATCGCGCTCGACATCAAGGACGAGCAGATGCAAGCCAACGCGCTGCTTCAGGCCATCCACCAGTACGTCTCGGAATCCCACGAGCAACTGCAGCAGCAGCTCCCGCAGTATCAGCAGATGCCCCAGATGGGCATGGGCGGCGGCCGCGGTGGAATGCTGGGCGGGCTGCTGGGGGGCGGCTTCGGCCGGGCCATGGCGATGGGCGCCGGCTTCGGACTGGGCGACGACTTAATCAACAGCATCTTCTGAACGGGGTCGCGCAATGCGCGACCCCGGGGCTCGGCACATGTGCCGAGCCCCCGGTCCGATCATGATCGGACCGGCCGCCCGGCGCATGCGCCGGGCGGGCCTATAAATCAGACAGCCTCTCGGCCTTCTCCAGGCGCTCGGCGAGCCGGTTCATCCCGTAGCGCCGCGCCGCCTCCGCGCCGCCCTTGAGGTCGGTAGCCCGGTCGGGTGGTCGCTCGAGCTCGATCGGCCTGAGCTTGGCGATCTCCCGGAAGTGGACCAGCTCACCGGCGTTGTCGATCAGCGCCGCGCGGATCCGGGGAGACTGCTCATGGGCATGGGCGATCGCCTCGTCGAGCGAGCCGTGGCGCCTGAGCAACTCGGACGCGGTCTTGGGCCCGATGCCCGGGGCCCCCGGCAGGCCATCCGAGGGGTCGCCGCGCAGGGCGATGAAGTCAGGCACCAGCTGCGGTGAAACCCCGTAGCGACGCTCGACCTCGTGGGGGTCGACCTCCTCGAAGCCGCTTGTGCCCTGCTTGAGATACATGACGCTGACGCGCTCAGCGACGCACTGGTACATGTCTCGGTCGCCGGTCAGGATCAGCGTGCGCCCCTCTGCAACGGACTCGACGGCGGCCAGCGACCCCAGCAGGTCGTCGGCCTCGAGCTTCGCCGTCGTCTGCGTGCTCCAGCCGAAAGCCTCAAACAGCTCAGCGGCCCGCTCAAACTGCCACTGAAGCGTGTCGGGCACCGCCGGGCGCGCGGCGTGATACGGCGGGTAGAGAGCCACGCGGTACTCGGCCGCTTCGGCCCCGAAGCAGATCACGATCGCCCGCGGAAGCTGGTCTGCCGCCAGCCTCAGCAAGACGTTGACAGCGCCCAGCAGCGCGTTGATCGGACGGCTCTCGGTGCCGTGGATCGAATCGGGCAGCGCGAAGAACGAGCGGTAGAGCAGGAACGGCCCGTCGACGGCCACGAGCGGCGCTGGCACGCGGCTGAAGACTAGTGCCCCGCTTGATGGAGCAGCGAGGAGACCTCCGCCACCGCCGGGGCGAACGGGTTCTCGTCGCGCCGTTCGCCGGCACTCAACGTGTTGGCGACGCTCGCGGCAGAGCTCGTGACCGTTGTGAAGCCGGCCCAGGTGGAGAGCAGCCCGAAGCGCTGCTGGAGCTCGATGCCCGGCACGGTGGTGCGGCCGGCGGTGCCGATCACCGTGGCAGTCACGATCCGCGGCGAGACGCCGTGGCGGACCACCTGGATCCCGACCAGGGAGCCCTTGACCAGACCGCCGAGCTTGGCTTGGGCGGCGGCCACGGTCATCCGGCGACTCCATCGGTGGTAGGGGTCGCGGCCGCCAGCGCCGTCGTAGGGATCGGGCAGGCCGCGCAGCCATGGCTCGGGCGACGCCCCGGGAAACGCGTTCTCCACGTTCTCGGTGTAGCCGCCCGAAGAGGCGAAGAAATAGGTGATCGCCGGCGCGCCGGCGTAGGTGACGATCTGCCCGCGGGTCGCGGCCACCGCGGCGTCGGTGGCGGCCGTTTCGGCGGCCACTCCGCGGTACTCCTGCGAACGGGTGTCGGAGTACAGGCCGTAGGCCGCGCCGGCCACGTCGCTGGTGATGGCGAAGGTGCGCGCCGCGACGGCCTGGGCCTCAAGCGCCTGCGGCGACCAGCTGGCGGGCATCTCGGCCGAGACCACCCCGCGCACGTAGTCATCGAGGCCCACGGCGTCGATCGTCTCCACCCCGCCCGGACCGTCAGGGCGGAACTGAAGCGAACCGCGGTAGGAGCCGAGGCCGGCGACGCTCAGCGGGCCGGGGCCGCTGACCGTGAGCGGCGCGGCGAACGTCCCGATCCGCTTGCCGTTGGGGTTGATCAGCTCAAGCTCGCCGTTCGCCAGCGGCTCGACGGTGTAGGTTTTGCGCGCGTAGAGCCGCTTGCGCCCGGCGTGCGTGGCACCGCTGAAGGCGGCTGAGCCGGTGTTCAGCAGCACGCGCACGCTGTGCATGGGGTTGGTGTTTCCGAGCGTCGTTCCCTGGTAGTAGTGGGCGAGGATCGAGCGGTAGCCGGCGCCGTGCAGGGCGTAGCCGTAGGCGCCGTACTGGCTCATCCCGACCCCGTGGCCGTAGCCGGCGCCGCGGATGTCCAGAAAGCTGGCGGCGGAGGCTGAGCCGGCAAGCGCGAGCGGCGCCGCGAGCGCGAGTGCCAGCACTCTCGAGCGGCGAGGTAATAGATTGAGCGGTGAGATGGCTGAGCGCAAGGCTTCCGATGTGTTCGTCCAGTGCCTAGAAGCGGAGGGCGTTCGCTACGTGTTCGGGATCCCAGGCGAGGAGACGCTTGATCTGAACGAGTCGCTTGCCAATTCGTCGATTGAGTTCGTCACGGTGCGCCACGAGCAGGGCGGCGCCTACATGGCGGACGCCTTCGGCCGGCTCACAGGCCGGGCCGGCGTCTGCCTGGGGACGCTGGGCCCCGGGGCGACGAACCTCGTCACGGCCGTCGCCGACGCTTTTCTCGATCGATCCCCGCTCGTTGCCCTGACCGGCCAATCCGATCTCGAGCGGATGCACAAGGAGTCCCATCAGTACATCGACCTGATCGGCATCCTGCGCCCGGTCGTCAAGTGGAACGCACGGGTCTCGAGTCCCGAGATCGTACCGGAGGTGGTCCGCAAGGCGTTCGCGGTCGCAGAGTCGGAGAAGCCGGGCGCCACACACCTGGAGCTGCCCGAGGACGTCATGGCGCGCGAGTTCGACGCCTCACCGCTTCCTCGCCACACGCCCGTTCAGCCCCAGCCTGGGGCCCGCGAGCTGCAACGAGCCGCGGACGTGATCTGCTCCGCCAACCGGGCCGTGGCGCTGGCCGGGGCCGGCGCGGTGCGGACGCGCGCCGGCGAGGCGCTCCGCAGGTTTGCGGCCGAGACCGAGATCCCGGTCGCCGAGACGTTTATGGCCAAGGGGCTGCTCGACGACGAGGAACCCCATGCCCTGGGCACGGTCGGGCTACAGGCACGCGACTACGAGCTGGCTGGCTTCGAGGACGCAGACGTGGTGGTGACGATCGGCTACGACCTGGTCGAGCACGCGCCGCAGCAGTGGAACCCGCACGGGGACAAGGAGATCGTGGTGATCGACACCGTCGCGGCTGAGATCGACGAGTTCTACCTGCCCGCGGTGGAGCTGGTGGGCGAGATCCCACACGTGCTCTCGCGGCTGACGAGCGCCTGCCGCCAGGACCCGACACCGGGCGGCTCGAGCCGCCTGCGCGAGGTGGTCCAGGGGGCGCTGCGCGAGGGCTCGACCGACGACCGTTTCCCCGTCATCCCGCCACGCGCCTTGTGGGACATCCGGGAGGTTCTGGGCCGCGAGGACATTCTGGTCTCAGACGTAGGGCTGCACAAGCTGTGGATCGGGCGCATGTTCCCGGCCCACGAGCCCGGCACCGTGCTGATCGCCAACGGGCTGGCGGGTATGGGGTTCGCGCTGCCGACGGCGATCGGAGCCAAGCTGGTGCATCCGGAGCGCAACGTGGTGGCGGTTCATGGCGACGGCGGCTTTCTCATGAACTGCCAGGAGCTCGAGACCGCGGTGCGCCTGCGCACGCCGGTGGTCAACGTGCTCTGGGAGAACGGCGAGTTCGGCTCGATCGCCTGGAAGCAGGACAAGAAGTTCGGCCGCCATTTCGGCGTCGAGTTCGGCAACCCGGACTTCGTCAAGCTGGCGGAGGCGTTCGGCGCCGCGGCGTGGCGCCTGCAGAGCGCCGAGGAGCTAGGCCTGCGCCTGCGCCAGGCGCTGGCCCTCGACCGTCCATCATTGATCGTCGTTCCGATCGACTACTCGGCACTCGACGTGGCGCTGTCCGAGGAGCTTGGGGCCGAGATCGTCTCGACCTAGGGGCCGCCAGTTTCAGGTCAAGCCACTCGGCCGGCCGCAGTAGTGCAGCACTAGCCGATCTGGCGCTCCCGTCCCTCCCACTCGCGCTCGCGCAGCTCCTTCTTCTGGATCTTGCCGGTGGACGTCCTGGGCAGCTCGGTGATCTCGACGGACGCCGGCCGCATGTAGCCGGGTAGGCGCTCCTTGGCGAAGTCGAGGATCTGCTCCTCGGAGGCATCCTCGCCCTTGGTCAGCTCAACGAATGCCTTCGGCCGCTCGCCCCACTTCTCGTCTGGCGTGGAGACGACCGCGACGGCGGCCACCGCAGGATGCTCCGAGACCGCTTGTTCGACTTCAATCGTCGGTACGTTCTCGCCTCCGGAGACGATGATGTCCTTCTTGCGGTCGCGGAGCTCGATGTAGCCGTCGGAGTGGCGGACCGCCAGGTCGCCGGAGTGATACCAGCCCTCGGCCAGCGCCTCCTCGGTCTGATCGGGATCGTCGAAGTAGCCAGTCATGACGATGTTGCCACGCATCAGGACCTCACCGAGCGTCTTGCCGTCGTCAGGAACCTCGTTGCCCTGGTCGTCGACCACGCGCACCGGCTCAGCCACGGCGTAGTGCACGCCCTGACGCCCCAGGAGCCGCGCCTGTTCCTCCACCGGCAACTCGTCCCATCCCTCCTGCCGTTCACACACCATGTAGGGCCCGTAGAGTTCGGTCGCGCCGTAGACGTGGATCGGCCGAATGCCGATCTCGGTGAGCCGGGCAAACAGCTCCGCCGTGGGAGGCGAACCGGACACGGTCGTGATGACTTCTCGATCGAGTTCGTGCGCCTGGTCGTGGTCCAGCAGCGACGCTTGGACAGTGGGCGCACCGTTGTAATGGGTGACGCCCTCTGCGTCGAACAGCTCCCAGACGCGTCCGGGGTCGACCTTGCGTAGGCAGACGTGGCGAGCGCCCACCGCCGTCACGGCCCAGGTGAAACACCAGCCGTTGCAGTGGAACATCGGAAGCGTCCACAGATAGACGCTCTCGGGCGTCAGCTGCGTCTCGATCACCTCGCCGAGCGCGTTCAAATAGGCGCCGCGGTAGTGGTACACGGCGCCTTTGGGCCGGCCGGTCGTGCCCGAGGTGTAGTTGATCGAGATCGGCTCGGTCTCGTCATCGAGCACGGCCGGAAGGGGATCGGCCGAGCCCTGGGCGAGGAATTCCTCGTACGGATCGTCTTGTTCCCCGGTGTCATCGATCCGTACCGTCCGCTCGACGTCGCAGCCTTCGATCAGCTCCTCGAACTCCCGGTCGACGAACACGAATCGCGCCCCCGAGTGCTCGAGGATGTATCCGACCTCCTTGGAGTTCAGGCGATAGTTGATTGCCACCAGCACCCCACCGGCTGCTGGAACGCCGTAGTGGGCCTCGAGCAGCGCAGGAATGTTCGGGGCGATGAAGGCCACGCGGTCGCCTTTCTCCAGCCCCGCGTCCAGCAGCGCGGAGCCAAGCCGGCACACGCGCTCGTGCATCTCGCGGTAGGTGTAGCGCCGGTCCTCGTGCACCACTGCAACCTTGTCCGGATAGACGAACGCGCTGCGCTCCAAAAAGCTCACCGGGTTGAGCTCGCTCCGGTGGGCCTGTCGGATGTCGTCGGCGTCAATGATCTCGCTCATGGATCCCTTCCCTCGGTCGTTGTTGGGACTCTTCCCCGTTACGGAGAGGACCGATCACCGATTGCTCGGTAGGGCGGCCGCTGCGGCTACAGGTTTCCCCGGGCCATCTTGCGCAGGTCCATCACCTTGTCGTAGGTCTCCTCGTCGACGCCCTGCTCGAGCGCCACATCCCGGAGCATCCGCCCCGAGTTGGCCGCCTCCTTGACGATCTCAGTCGCCTTGTCGTAGCCAATCGCCGGGTTGAGCGCCGTGGCGGCCGCGAGCGTCGACTCCGCCGAGTGCTTGCAGCCCTCCTCGTTGGCCTCGATGCCGTCGACGCACTTCTCGGCGAAGGCCCGAGCGGTCGCGGCCAGCAGGCGGATCGACTCGAGCAGGTTGCGGGCAATCAGCGGCACGCGCACGTTGAGCTCGAAGTTGCCCTCCAGTCCGGCGATCGTGATCGCCGCGTCGTTGCCGATGACCTGCGCCGAGACCTGGAGCACGACCTCGGGGATCACGGGGTTCACCTTGCCGGGCATGATCGAGGATCCCTTCTGGAGCTCGGGAAGCAGCAGCTCGCCGATACCCGCCCGCGGGCCGGAGCCCATCAGCGCCAGGTCATTTGCGATCTTGGTCAGGGAGACCGCGATTACCTTCAGCGCCCCGGAGAGCTCGACGAGCGCGTCGCGGTTGCCTTGCGCCTCGAACGGGTCCTCGGCGGGGTTGATCTCGAAGCCCGTTGCTTCCGCCAGCAGCGCACGCACGCGCTGGGCGAACTCGGGATGCGTGTTGAGGCCGGTGCCCGTCGCGGTGCCACCGAGCGGAATCTGAGAAACCTGCGGCAATGCGCCTCGCACTCGGCGGGCGCCCAGCCGGACCTGCGCCGCGTAGCCCGAGAACTCCTGCCCGAGCGTCACGGGCACGGCGTCCATCAGGTGTGTGCGCCCAGCTTTTACGACGTCGCGGAACTCGTCCGCCTTGGCCTGGAACGAGGCTTCGAGTTGCTCGAGCGCCGGCAGGAGGTCGTCGTGCGCCTCAGCCAGGGCGGCGAGGTGGACCGCCGAGGGAAACACGTCGTTTGACGACTGGCCCATGTTGACGTGGTCGTTGGCGTGGGCGTCGCCGCCGGCCAGGTGGGCGATGACCTCGTTGGCGTTCATGTTCGTCGAGGTGCCAGAGCCGGTCTGGAAGACGTCGATCGGGAACTGGTCGTCGAACTCGCCATCGGCGACCCTGTCGGCGGCGCGGGCAATGCGCTCGGCGACGTCAGCGTCAAGCTTGCCCAGCTCGGCGTTCACGCGGGCCGCCGCGGCCTTGATCCGGCCCAGCCAGCGGACGACGGGAACCGGCACCGGTTCGCCCGAGATCAAGAAATTGTTCACCGCCTTTTGGGTCTCGCCTCCCCACAGCTGCTCGTGCTCGGTTACGCCCATGGCCGCCCTTTCTTTGTCTCGTTTGTCCGGAGTGAACGCTACTCCGGTCGCGCGGCGGTCAGCCGCAGAAGGCGATCAGCTCTCGGGCTACGCCCACGGGGTCGTCGTAGGCGATCAGAAAGCCGGTGGCGGGAAGCGTGCGCAACTGAGCGTCGGGCAGGAGGTCGAGTGCCTCACGGGCGCCCTCGAGCGGGTGGAAATGGTCCTCCTCGGCCCACAGCAGCAGCACCGGAGCGCCGATCTGGGCATAGGCGTCGAGCAGCTGTCGCTGAGGGCCCATCGGCCAACGGCTGGCGAACTTGGCCCACGCACGAGCGCGGTTACCGTTGCCGCCCACGTCGGCGAACGCGTGGCGCAGCAGGTCGCGACTGGCAGGGTTTCGCTGCGCTGAGAGGCGCTCGCCGAAGGACGGGCGGAAGACGAGCGTCGCCCCCCGCGCCAGCACTCGATCCAGTCCGGGCACCGCGGCGGCCCGGCACGCGAGCCGCCAGGCAGCGCGCTTGCCGCGGTCCTCCTCGTGGCGGTGAAGGCGCGTGGGCATCAGCACGAGGCGCGCCGGCGCGATCAACCCCCGCGTCGTCGCCTGCAACGCCAGCTCGGCGCCCAGGTCATGGCCGGCGATCAGCGGTCGCGGGCCGAGTGCCTCGTGGCAGAAGCCGGCGATGACCTCCGTCATCCATTCGAGCGTGTAGGGGTGTCGCGGGCGGTCCTCCGAGTCGCCGTGCAGCGGCAGGTCCGGCAGCACGACACGAAAGCGCCCGGACAGCGGCGCAACGATCGGTTCCCATTCGCGGTGCGAGAGGCCCAGCGAGTGCAGCAAGACGATCCCGGGGCCTGTTCCGGCCTCCCGGTATGCGACCCGTGCGCCGTCCCGATGGTGGTAGAGGCGCAGTCGCATGCGGGTCATCGTCGCACTCCTCCACGCGATGGGCGTTTTCCGCCTGGAAGGTTGTGCAATTGGTGGACGAGGCTCGCCAACCCTGCCGAAAGTGGGCTGCAATTGGCTTCATGGAGTCAACCTCTACAAGTCCGCTCGGTCTCTCCACCTCCCAGGCGGCTCACGTCCTGGGCGTTTCGCTGGGCACAATCCGCCGTTGGTCTGACATGGGCTACCTCGAGTCCTACCGGACCCCCGGCGGCCAGCGTCGCTTCAGCCGTGAGCAGATCGAGCAGTTCCTGAAGTCGCTTCAGGACACCAGCGCCGCGCCCCAGCGGGTCGTCGGCCAAGGCTAACCGCGCGCTGCGTGGGGCCTGGGGGCGACGTGACGCCAGCCTGCGTGGGCCGGCCGTCCTACGACGCCTACGCCCGGGCCTCTTTGATCCGGCGCTCCATAGCCAGCTCGACGTCGAAGTCCGCTGCGTCGGCGTGGCGGTATCCGGTCCCCTCGCCGGAGAGCAGGCCGGCCAGCACCTCGACGTAATGGGCGTCCAACTGCGAGCCCGCGACGCGGCGCAGCTCGCGGAGCGCCTCGAACGAGCTCATCGGCGTGCGGTAGGTGTCGCTGGCGGTGAGCGTGTCGTAGACCTCGGCGACGGCGATCATCTTCGCCAGCTCGGGGATCTGGTCGGCGGGGAGCCCCTTCGGATAGCCGCGACCGTCGATCCGCTCATGATGGGCTAACACGATTTCCGAGACGGGTCCGTACATGCCGAGGTCGCGCAGCATGTCCGCGCCGAGCTCGGGGTGACGCTGGATCGCCACCCAGTCCTCGTCCTGAAGCGGGCGCCCTCGCTCGGCGACGCGGTCGGACAGGGCAAAGTGGCCGATGTCATGAAGCAGCCCGGCGGTGTGCGCCAGCTCCTGTTCCCGCTCGCTCATACCAAGCGTCGACGCCATGTCGCGCGCGAACCGGGCCACCGCCGCCGCATGCCGCGCGGCGCGGCCGTCGCGGACGTTCATCGAGCGCATCAGTCCGGCGAGCACGCCCCAGGAGAGCGACACGTACTGCTCGGTGCGCTGGCGGGAGCGGTCCAGCAGCTCCGCCTGGTAGGCGAACGCGAACAATGCCGCCAGCGCGAAGGCGATGCCCGCGGTCCCGATCTCCACGTAGATCGCCGCGCCCGCTAGCGCGAGCGCGACGTTGATGACGAATGACGGCGCGGGCTCGGTCAACAGCTGCGCAGGGCGGAGGGTCACGCCGCGCATCACGTACCAATTGCCGGCCGCTATCACGATGTTGATCACGAGATATACGAAGCCAGCACCGGCGACCACGAGGTAAAAGAGCACGCTGTTCCTGCTGGAAGGGGCGAGCGCGCGAATCAGGTTTGCAGCGACGAGTGCTGGCACCATCACCGCCACAAGATTCGGGAGCACCCATCGGGGCACCCACCTTCTCGCTTGGGCGCCTGCTTCGCTCAGCACCCCTGCGGCACACGCCGAGGCCGGCCCGAGAAACGCGGCGGCAAGCAGAATCACGAGCCATGACGGAGAGATCGCCATACCCCCGATTGCCGGCATGACCAATCCTCCCGCCGCAACGGCGGCGATCGCGAGGACGATCGTTAGCGTGTTCCGGCCAGCGTGATCTGTGGGGGCCTGCCAGACGGCTACCCCAACTGCGATCGCGAAGCATACCGTCAAGACACTCAGCGCCGTCGAGTGGAACCACGGACGCTCGCGCATGGCTGGGGCACGCCCATCCATGCCTCTAAAGGTACCGCTAATCGTGCAGTTTCGGGACGCGTGGTCCAAAACGTGCGCCCTGCTTCTCTAATGCAGGGGGATCTACCAACCGCGGTAAGACATAAGAAACCTCTTTTTGGAGTCGGGCCGGGGATCGCGCCTTCCGATAGCGCCCAGTAGTGCGGGGAAAACCCGCACTCCAGCCTCCATTTCGTGGAGGTTTCGCATAGGTTTATAGCAGAAAGTTGTGCAATTTCCGAGCAAGTGGCGCTTTTAGCACGGTCTGCGCCCACCGTTCCTATGCATGCGCTACTTGAAAACGAGCGAAGCCGCCACGCTGTTGAATGTCAGCCCGAACACGCTGAGGGCCTGGGAGCGGCGCTTCGGCTTTCCGAAGCCGCAGCGGTCGCCCGGAAAGCACCGGCTGTTCACCCATGGTGAGGTCGCCGCGCTGCGAGACGCGTTGCAGGAGGGCCTGTCGATCTCCTCAGCCGTTTCACGCGCGCGCGAGGGACTTTCGGCGGACAGCAACTCGCTCGTCGGCGCGCTCGTCTCCTACGAGCGGCAGCGGGCCGACGCCGCTCTCGAAGCGGCGCTGTCGCTGCGCTCCCTGGATCGCTCGGTGGAGGAGGTGCTCCTGCCGTCGCTCGACGAGGTCGTGCGGCGAAACACGGTGGAGTCGGCCGCTTGGGCCTTCTCGGCTCGTTGGGCGGCCAGCTGGCTGCGCCGGGCGACGCGACTAGCGCCGCCGCCGGTGCGACCGCTGTCGGTCCTGCTCGGCGACGCCTCGCGAGACGATCTGGACCCAGACGCTCCGCACATCCGGGCATTCGAGCTTTTCTGCGTGCGGGCGGGGATCAACCTGTTGAGCCTCTCCGCACGTGGGGTGGCCGGCATCGGCGACGCGGTAGCCGTGCACGGCCCGAACCTGGTGGTGATCGCCGGCGGCTACCTGGACGACGACACGGTCGCCAGGTGGGCGTACGCGGTCCGTCTGGCGGCAGGGGCGTTGCCAGTCGCGGTCTATCGCCGAGGCGATCAGCGCGTACGGATGCGCACGACCGGCACCAGCGTGCTGCCGTCCGGAGCGGGCGAGGCGCAGAGGCGCCTGCTCGAGCTGGTTGAGGCAGACCAGGCAGAGAAGCGGGCAGCCACGGCCGAGGGGTCCCGCGCTTCCAGCGCGCAGCTGACCGCACGGACAGTCAGCCTGTAACCAACAGGCCGTCGACGCGTAATAGACTGAAAAGCAGTTAGCAATCCAGGAGGTCGGACGGAGTGAAGGGCGAAGGCGGGCGGGCGCACCTCGCGCTGGTACCCCAAGTAGAAGTAGGCAGGGACACGGACCGGGAGCTCGCGCCCCGGATCCGTTTCTGCAGTCACTGCGGCGCTCGCCCCGACGA
This sequence comes from uncultured Actinomycetes bacterium, assembly GCA_963830405.1. Classification (GTDB taxonomy): domain Bacteria; phylum Actinomycetota; class Thermoleophilia; order Solirubrobacterales; family Solirubrobacteraceae; genus Palsa-465. The sequence goes on along the minus strand of CAWHMB010000001.1, from coordinate 904,192 downwards.
CGGCGTGCAGGAACTCCTGGAGACGGGGCACAGCTCGCGCGTCTGCGAGAGCTGTGGCTTTGGGCTGCTGCTCGAGAGCAGCGCCGACGCGGCGCCGAAGGAAGGCGGGGCATTCCTGGTGGTCGATAGTTCGCTGTCGATCTGTGCGGTCTCCAACGAAGCCGAGCGCGTGCTGGCGACGAGCGAGCCCGAGGCCGTAAACCGGCACGTAACTGAGCTGGTGGTTCCGGCGGACGCCGAGGCGCAGGGACCGGCCAACCTGGCTGTGGGGATTACCTGGGCCGCGCGGGGGGACAGCGCCGAGCGCCGGGTTAACTTGCGGCCGACAAATGTGTTTGGCGTAAGGCTCAACGCGCGAATCGCGAGCTGCGGCCCGCCCCTCGCAGCGCTGATCCTGTTTGACGAGCCGGGCGCCTAAGCCCTACTCCGAAGCGAGCCGAGCGCCGCAGGCTTCGCACTGCGCCGGGCTGACCGGCCGCGATCCCGGGCGACGCCCGCGCGGTCCCGGGTGAGGCTCCGGGGCTGACCGGGCGCGATCCCGGCGAGGACCCAATCTGCGGCGAGGCCTCGCGCGATCAGGCCCCAAATCTGCATGCTTCCTTGCGAAGCTTGCGGAGCGCGCGAAATACCTGCATAAACCCGGCCTCATGAGTGGAATCCGCACCAACGCGGCTGCCGTGATGCTCGACGTCAGCCCTAATACATTGCGCAGCTGGGAGCGACGCTACGGCTTCCCCCGCCCCCATCGCTCCCCCGGCGGGCACCGGCAGTACTCGCTCGCGGAGATCGAGGCGCTACGCCTGACTCTGTCCGAGACGCACAATGTCTCCTCGGCCATTTCGCTGGCCCGGGAGCGCGGCGAGGGGCCCTCGAGCTCGTCGCGGCTGGCCGCCGCGTTCGCCTCGTTCGACGAGGAACGGGCCAACCGCCTGCTCGAGGAGAGCTTGGCGCTGCGCTCGGTCGAGCGCACAGCCGAGGAGTTGCTGCTGGCGGCCATCGACGCCCACGCCGAACCTGAGCGCATGACGGCCGCCTACGAGTTCGGATGGCGTCACGCGACCGGCTGGCTGTCAGCGCTCAAGCGCCTCTCGCCGCCCTCATCGCGGCCCGAGGGCGTGCTGGTCTTTGACGCCTCCGCCTTGCACGATCTCGATGCTCTCCACGCGCAGGCGCTCGAGCTCCTTCTCCGCCGGGCGGGCTTGCGCACGCTGCTGATGACACTCGCGGTCGAGTCGACCCGGCTGTCCCACGCGATCCGTGCGCTGGATCCGGCGGCGGTCGTCCTAACCGGGCGGCGCGCGAGCTTGGACCAGATCGGTCGATTGGTCTATTCGGTGCGCGGCGTCGTGCCGGGAGCCGTCGTGTTCGACTACCGCAGCGCGGTTCCGGATACCGGGGCCAGCACCGTCCGGCGTCTCGGCGAGACCCCGATCGCCGCCCGCGATGCGCTGGTATCCCATCTGGACGAAGCGCGCACGGCCGCCGAGCACCGCTCCGCCGCCCGCGTCGCCGAGGCCGCGATCCGGCGCTCGCTGCATTCGGCATAGACCCGCCAAACTACGGTTACGGGCGGACTTGGCGGCGGCGCACATGCGGCCGTAGCCGTCGGGTGGAGCCGCGGGGCCCTGCCACAATCGGCCAGCTGATGGCTCAACCACATCGCCCCGTAAGCCCGCACGCGTCGTTTCCGCAACTCGAGCAGGAGGTGATCGCCCGCTGGCGCGAGCGGGACGTGTTCGCCGCCTCGCTAGAACGCCGGCGTGGCGCGCCCCAGTGGGGCTTCTACGAAGGGCCGCCGACCGCCAACGGACCGCCCGGCTCCCACCACGTGCTCTCGCGCGTGTTCAAGGACATCTTTCCGCGCTACAAGACGATGCGCGGCTTCTACGTCGAGCGCAAGGGCGGCTGGGACTGCCACGGGCTCCCGGTAGAGCTGGCCGTCGAGGAGGAGCTCCATTTCGCCTCCAAGGACGACATCGAGCGCTACGGGATCGCGGAGTTCAATGCCCGCTGCCGTGAGAAGGTGCTCAGCCACGTCGAGGACTGGAACCGGCTGACCGAGCGGATCGGATTCTGGATCGACCTGGAGAACGCCTACCGGACGCTCGATCCGCCGTACGTGGAGTCGGTGTGGTGGGCGCTGAAGACCATTCATGACCGGGGACTGCTGTACGAAAAGCTGAAGGTGGTCCCGTACTGCCCGCGCGATCAGGTGACCCTGTCGAGCCATGAACTCGGCCAGCCGGACGTCTACCGCGACGTGATCGACCCGTCGGTCTATGTACGGCTGCCGGTGACCGAAGGACATGGGGCCGCACAAATCGGCGATGAGTTGATCGTGTGGACGACCACGCCGTGGACGCTGGTCTCCAACGCGGCCGTGGCGGTCGATCCGGACCTGAGCTACGTACGGTCAAGGACCCCGGACGGCCGGGTCCAGATCGTCGCCGAGGCACTGACCGAGCGGGTGCTGGGAACCCACGCGGAGGTGCTCGAGCGGTTCCCCGGGAGGGCGCTCGAGGGCGTTCGATACGAGCCGCCGTTTGAGTTCATCGCCGGGAGCGAGTACGGCCCGAAGGGGCACACCGTGCTGCCAGGCGACTTCGTCACCGCGCAGGACGGCACCGGTCTGGTCCACACCGCGATCGCGTTCGGCGAGGACGACTTCCGCCTCGGCGAGCAGCAGGGCCTGAAGGTGATCAACCCGGTCCGGCTCGACGGCACCTACGACGAACGCATCGGGCCGTACGCCGGACGCTGGGTCAAGGACGCCGATCCCGATCTGGTCAAGGACCTCGAAGCACGCGGGCGGCTACTGCGAGCGGAGGAGTACGAGCACTCCTACCCGCACTGCTGGCGCTGCGGCACGCCTTTGCTCTACTACGCCAAGCCCTCGTGGTACATCGCGACCAGCCAGCTGAAGGACCGCCTGTTGGCCGCGAACGAGACGATCAACTGGTACCCCGAGCACGTCAAGCACGGCCGCTTCGGCAACTGGCTCGAGGGCAACGTCGACTGGGCGTTGTCTCGCGAGCGATATTGGGGCACGCCGCTGCCAATATGGCGCTGCCCGAACGAGCACGTGCGGGCCATCGGCTCGCTGACCGAGCTCGCGGAGCTCTCGGGCGTAAGGCTCGAGGATCCGCACCGGCCGTTCGTCGACGAGGTTTCGTTCCCCTGCGCGGAGTGCGGGGAGAGCGCGAGGCGTGTGCCCGAGGTCATCGACGTGTGGTTCGACTCAGGCTCGATGCCGTTCGCGCAGTTTCACGCGCCGCATGAGAACACAGAGCAGTTCGAGCGACACTTCCCGGCCGATTTCATCTGCGAGGCGCTCGACCAGACGCGCGGCTGGTTCTACTCGCTGCTGGCTGTCTCCACGCTGCTGTTCGACCGCTCGTCGTACCGCAACGTCGTCTGCCTGGGACTGATCCTCGACGAGGAAGGGCGCAAGATGTCGAAGTCTCTGGGCAACACGGTCGAGCCCTGGGAGGTGCTCGATCGCTTCGGCGCCGACGCCTTTCGGTGGTACTTCTTCACGTCCAAGCAGCCGTGGGATGGCTACCGCTTCTCGCTGCAGGCGATCGAGGAGTCGGTCAGGCAGTTCCTGCTGCCGCTGTGGAACACGTATGCCTTCTACGTCCTGTATGCGAACGCGAACGCAATCGAACCCGCGCACGACCGCCAGCCGACCGAAAATGACCTCGATCGCTGGGTGCTCTCCCGCCTGCAAGCGACGGTCGAGACCGTCATCGAGCGCCTCGACACCTACGATGTCACCGCGGCCGGTCGCGAAATTGCGTCGTACCTGGATGAGCTGTCCAACTGGTACGTGCGCCGCTCGCGCCGGCGATTCTGGGACGGCGACGAGGTCGCATTCCAAGTTCTGCGCACCTGCCTGACGACGCTCGTCAAGCTGCTCGCCCCCTTCTGCCCGTTCGTGGCCGATGAAATCTACGACAACCTCGACGGCTCGGAGCCGAGCGTGCACCTGACTGACTTCCCCGAGCCGCTGGGGCGCGACCAATCACTCGAGGACGCGATGACGACCGCGCGCGGGACGGTCCGGCTCGGGCTGGCAGCGCGCGCTCAGTCAAGACTGAAGGTCCGCCAGCCCCTACACGCGGCGGTAGTCGTCGCGACCGGACGCGAGCGTGAGGCGATCGAGCGGCTGTCGGCCATCGTGCGCCAGGAACTGAACGTCCGCGAGCTGCGGTTCGTGTCCGAGGCCGACGAGCTCGGCGAGGTTGAGGTAAAGCCCAATTACCGATCGCTCGGGCCGCGGTTCGGCAAGCTGATGCCGACGGTCGCGGCGGCGATCGCCGGGCTCAACCCCGTGGGCGTCACCACGGCACTGCGTGAAGGGCGGCCGGTCGCGATCAGCCTGAACGGACACGACCATGAGCTCAGCGCGGACGACCTACTGGTCGCGATGAAGCCGCTCGAGGGATACCAGGTCGAACGCGAGGGCTCGCACGCGGTGGCGCTCGAGCTATACGTCGATGACGAGCTGAGGTTCGAAGGCTGGGCACGCGAGATCGTGCACGCCGTGCAGGCGGCGCGCCGCGATGCGGGCTTCGACGTCTCGGACCGGATCGTGCTGACGCTCAACGGCGACGCGGCTCTGCTGGACGCCGCGCGAGCGCACGAGCGCTTCCTGGCAGCCGAGACACTGGCGGTAGAAGTTCGCTACGCCGTGGACGGAGCCACGAGCTCCGTGCAGATCGACGGACGCGAGCTCTTGCTAGGCGTCGCGCGCGCCGCGAGACGCTAGGCCCGCGGTCACGGGCCTAGGTCAGCGCTGGCTCGAGCTCGGCTTCGAGCTTACGCTTGGGGTATGCGCCGATCACCTTCTTGGCCACCTGACCGTGGTTGAACACGATCAGCGTCGGGATCGACATTACGTCGTAGTTGATCGCGGTCTGCTGGTTCTCGTCGATGTTCAGCTTGACGACCTTCAGGTCGCCGGCGCGCTCCTGTGCGATCTCCTCGACGACCGGAGCGACCATCCGACACGGGCCGCACCACGGCGCCCAGAAATCCACGAGCACGGGCGTCTCGGACTCCAGAACTTCGGCCTGAAAGTTGTTGTCGGTGACTTCGGTGACGGTGCCTGCCATCGGTGCTCCTTGCTCAGAGGGTTGCTTCAAAAAGTATAGCGGGTGGAGAGCGCGATCACCGGGAGCCAATACGCGCGCCCTCTAGCCTACGACGGCAGACGGATGCCCGACCCCACGAACACCGAAATCGCCGCAGCACTCGACGAGCTCGGTGACTTGTACGAGCTGGACGGCGCCATCATCCACCGCGTTGTCGCATACCGGAACGCGGCGAAGGCAGTCCGCGAGGCACCGGTCTCGGTCACCGCGATGGCCCGCCAGCGACGCGCCACAGAGCTGGCGGGCATCGGCGCGACGATCCAGGAGAAGGTGCTTGCGCTGGCCGACGAAGGCGTAATTCCGGCGGCGGTCAAGCTCAGGGCCAAGTTCCCGGCGGGTTTGATCGAGGTTACGCGCGTGCCGGGTCTAGGGCCGAAACGGGCGCGGCGTCTGTTCGAAGAGCTGGGGATCGATTCGCTCGAGTCCCTCCGTGAGGCCGCCCAGCAACAGCGGCTCCGCACGCTAAAGGGATTCGGAGCGAAAGCCGAAGACGGGATCCTGGCCGCCCTTGACGCGGCCGATGCCGGCAAGCGGGAACAGCGGGTGGTGCTCGACCGTGCGCTCGAGGTCGGCGAGCAGCTGATCGAGGCCCTGCGGTCACACGCTGCCTCAGAACGCGTGGAGCTGGCCGGGTCGGCGCGGCGGATGACCGACAGCGTCAAAGACATCGACGTGATCGCGACGGCCAAAGAGCCGCTGGCACTGGCCCGCGCCGCGACGGAGCTAGAGCTCATCGAGTCGGCACAGAAGCCGACCGAGGCTGGAGTCAGGCTGCGAACCCACACTGGGCTTCGGGTCGACCTGCGAATCGTCGCTCCCGACCAGTTCGGGAACCTGCTCCAGCACCTCACGGGCTCCAAGCAACACAACATGGCGCTTCGCGACGCAGCGGTCCGCACGGGACTGCACGTATCGGAGTACGGCGTGCTCGACGACCGCACTGGCCAGACGCACCACTGTGCCACTGAGATGGAGGTCTACGACCTGCTTGGCATGCGGTACATCGAGCCGGAGCTGCGCGAGAACCGCGGCGAGCTCGAGGCGGCGGTCAACGGGGAGCTGCCCGAGCTGCTCACGCCCTCAGATCTGAAGGGTGATCTGCACTCCCACACCACCGCCTCCGACGGCACGGCGTCGATCGAGGAGATGGCCGAGGCGGCACGCGACGCGGGCTACGAGTACCTGGCGATAACCGACCATTCGGCGACGATGGGCTTCGGATCGGAGGTCTCTGCCGACCAGCTACGTCGTCAGATCGAGCTGATCCGCTGCACGGAGATCGAGGGGATCGAGGTGTTGGCCGGCTCGGAGGTCAACATCCTGCCCGACGGCTCGCTTGACTATGAGGACGATCTGCTGGCACAACTCGATTGGGTGATAGCCAGCGTCCACACCTCGTTCCGGATGCCCTCTGAAGCCATGACGGCGCGGATGGTGTCGGCCATCGAGCACCCGCTGGTGGACGCAATCGGCCACCCCTCGGGACGCAAGATCGAGCACCGTCCGCCCTATGACTACGACCTCGAGACGGTGATCGAAGCCGCGGCACGCACGGGGACGATGCTCGAGATCAACGCCAACCCTGACCGCCGCGACCTGAACGACGTTCAGGCGCGAGCGGCGGCATCGGCCGGCGTGCCGCTGGTCATCGATACCGACGCCCACCGACCGTCCACCTTCAGGCGCGTGCCGCGGTTTGGAGTCGCCACCGCCCGCCGGGCCTGGTTGACCGCGGCAAACGTCGCCAATACCCGGCCGTGGGCCGAACTGGACGCGCTGCGCAAGCGCGTCGCGAAGGCGTGAGCAAACCCGGTCAGTCGCGACTTCTCGGTCGCCGGGCCGCGGGCTTGCCAGGCGCCGGTACTCGGCGAGCCTGAAGCGACTTTCGGGCGGCCCTGGAGTCGGCGGGCGCCCGGTCGGAGACCTGGCTTCCGCCGCGGCGGGCCTCGCGCCGCTGCTCGGGGGGCAGCTCCCGCCCATGCCATCTGGCGCGCATGCCCGCGAACGTCACGCCCCGCTGCACCGCCACAAACCACGCGAGCCCAGCGAGGCAAAGCGCGAGCGCGATCCAGAAGTTGACTCGCATTCCGAGGAAGTAGTTGGAGTAGTCGATGCGCTGCGTTTCCTCGAACAGGCGAAAGGCCGAGTAGCCGGCGACGTACAGGGCGAATAGCCCGGGCGCCCGGATCTTGCGGTGGTGTCCAAGCCACACCAGGAACGCCGCAAACGACAGGTTCCAGATGATCTCGTAGAGAAAGGTGGGCTCAAACGTGCCGTACTGCCCGTAGCCCGTGGGCCGGTGGGCGGGAGAGATCTCCAGCGCCCAAGGAAGCTTCGATGGGGCGCCGAAGAGCTCCTGGTTGAAGTAGTTGCCCACGCGGCCAAACGACTGGGCGACGAGCAGCGAGGGAGCGACGGCGTCGGCGAATCGCGGCATCTGACCCCTGGGCAGTCGCCGACGCGCGTACCAGACGCCAACGGCGGCGCCGGCAGCGATTCCGCCCCAGATCCCCAGTCCTCCTTGCCAAATGGCGAAGACGCCCCACCAATGGTCGGGAATCTGACTGGGGGTTGTGATGTCGAAGTAGATGCGCCCCCCGATCAACCCGGCGGGGAACGCCCATAGCGCTGTTTCATAGACCAGATCCGGGTCGCCTCCGGCCTTCGCCCAGCGACGGCGCGAGATGACGATCGCTGCCGCCACCGCCAGGACATACATCAGCCCGTAGGCGTGCAGGAAGAATGGCCCGACGTGGATCCCGTTCGTAGACGGGCTCGGGATGTAGGCGGGTATCACCGAAGGAGCATCTTGCCAGCTGTCAAGCCCGAGGCCGGGCACGAGGCGCGCGCGAAGAGGTGCCGTTCAGCTGGAAGAGGTTCGAGCGGAAGCCGGGCGTCCGCACCAATTGGATCGGTCTAAGCGGAGACGTTCGCTGAACGTAGAAGCGGACTCCGTCGCGCTCCTCGATCGCGGCCACCGCTCCGGCTTGACGACGCCACGCGAGCGCCCAGATGATCGCGAAGCCAGTGGCCACAGCCGGGACCTGCGGCAGCACGAACGAGAGCGCCCCGGCGCCGAGCGTCGAGAGCACCAGCGGCCACAGGCGGTTCAGGACCGTTCGCCCCGGACTCACCTCGGGCAACGAGGTCGCCATGCGGGCGTTCGCCAAGAGCGACGCGATTGGCGGCGTAGCGTCGGCCCGGCGTCCAAGCCAGATACCGAACAGAGCGGCGATCGCCCACCAGGCGGCTGCGATTGGGACTGTCAGCGCGTCGCCCGCGCCTGTAGCCCCGGCGACAGTCACCGCGGCCAGGGCGCTTGCGGCTCCCGCGCTGATCAGCACCGTCATGCGCAGGAAATCCGTGAAGCGCATCTAGGCGATCAACATCTCGAGGAGTTGGCGCACCCCGGTGGTCCCGTCGACGACGAAATCCGCCTCGCCGACGACCTCCTCGGGACCCTCCTCCGAGCGCACACCGACCCGCACGACGTGCTTCAGCTTGCCCTCGGCGGCTAAATCGGAGAGCGCGCGAAAAGCGTCGAGATCGGTCCGGTCGTCGCCCGCGTACAGCGCGATGTCGACATCCGTGTCGGCGAGGAAGGCGGAGATGCCGGCGCCCTTGTCGATCCTCACGGGGGGTCGGACCTCGAGCACCTTACGACCCCAGTGCGTGCGCAGCCCTGAAGACTCGGCGCGAGCGGCGATCGAATCGATCGCCGCTCGGGCGGCCTCCTCGTCGGGCGCGCCGCGCCAGTGAAACGCGACGATCGTACCCTTGTCCTCGATGCGCACCCGCCGGCGCCGCAGGTCCGGCGTGTCGAGATCACGCCCGAACTCCTGCACGCGCCGGGCCCAGTCCTCGAGGCTCGGGTCCAGCGCCGGTTCAGTCCAGCCCGCGCGGAGGAGCTCCGCCCCGTGCGAGCCGAGGTAGGAGATCGTCCCCACCGACACCATCGCCCGTGCCTCCGACGCACGGCGGCCGCTTACGCATGCCACGACGCCGTACTGCCGAGCCACGTGAACGAGCAGCTGGCGAGTGCGTTCCGGGACACGAGCGTCTGCTGCCAGCTCGACGATCGGGGCCAGAGTCCCGTCGATGTCAAGCAGAATTGCGCTTTGCGCGGGATCGGCGCGGAGCGGTGCCAATGCGTCTTCGGAGAGGGCTGCCGGCACACACCTAGTATGCCTTCTCGATGCGTCGTCAGGGCCTTCGCCAGAACCCTTTCAGCGCTCGCTGAGGCTCGGATACGATTGCGGCGATGGCTGAGCAAGACGCTGGCTACGCCGTCTCGAACCTCGACGAGCTCGGTGAGGGCTATGGCTTTCGCAAGATTCGTGAGGGACTTGGCGTGACGGCCTTCGGGATCAACGCGGTAGTGCTGCCGCCGGGCTATAGCACTGGCGTCCACTACCACGAGCAGCAGCAGGAGACCTACTTCGTCCACCGCGGCCGGGTCGAGTTCCGCTTCGGAGACGGCTCCACGCATCTGCTCGGTCCCGGCGGGATCGTGCGGGTCGACGCGCAGACGCATCGCGGAATGCGAAACGCCGGCGACGGCGACGCGGTGGTCGTCGTCTCCGGGGGCAAGGGGGGTTACATCGGCCGGGACGGGGTCAGAGTCGGGCCCGGCCCGGCGGACGGCCCTCCAGGGGCGTGAGCCGGGTCCGGCCCGGCGGACGGCCCTCCAGGGGCGTGAGGCCTGCGTTAGGGGTCGTTCACGTCGCCGTCCCGCGAGCCGTTCTGGTGAGAGGGTTGAGATGCTCGCGAAGGCGCAACAGCCGGGGCTGTGGCTCCTCAGTGTCGATCAGGACGGCGGTTCCGGGCCAGGCCCGGCGCAGGTAAGCGGTGTATGCACGCCGTGAGCTGAGGTCCGGTTCGTAGATCCAGGAGCCGGTGTTCCAGTAGCGGTGGAGGCCGCTTGGACCAAGAACGCCGTCGAGCGGCTGGTGGGTGTGGGCGAAAACGACCTTGTCCGTGTCTCGCGCCCACCCAAGATTGGCCACCACCTCCTCGAAGGCCTCAACCGGCCGCTGCGCCGGATCACTCGGCCGGAAAGTGCGCGCGAGTGTGTAGCTTGCCGCCTCGCCTCCGGCGGGTGCCCCGGTGCGGCGTCTGCGTTCCTGCTCGTGCGATCGAGCGCCCTGATAGCTGCTTTCCGCGTGCTCCATCGAGCCTGGCTTGGCGACACCTGCGCTCGTGATTAGCCCAGTCTCCCGCCAGCGCGCGACCCGTTCGAGCGCTCTCGCCGGGGCGGCGCCTAAGCGGACGGCATGCTCCAGCGCCTGGAAGGCCTTGTACACGCGTCTCTCGGCGTGCGTTCCGTTGGGAAGCTGCGCAATCGTGAACAGCAGCCCTGTCAGCAGCGCGGTCGTGGCCTCGTAGTCCTCCACGCTCGGCGTGCGCTTCGCTCCGACGGAGATCGACCAGATCGTGCGAGCCAGCAGTCGGTCCTGGCGCGAGCCGAGGCGGCGGGCATGGACGTCGAGGTAGTGGCCGTGTGTGCAGAGAACCTCCCCGAACGTGTACGCCGGGTAGCGGAGGTCGATCTCAACTCCGTCAAGACGCTGCTCTAGTAGGCGCCAAAAAGGATCGGTCTGGCGAAGCGTATGTGCGACGCCTTCAGCGGGCTCGCCGGTTGCCAGCTGCAATTCGAGCATCGCCTCGGCTTCACTCGTTACGAGATGGTGATCGTGGTTGCCGGCGAGGAAAACGAGCCGCTTGCCCTGGAGCTTCGCGCGGAGCAGGCGGAGCAGTCCGTCGGCGGCGGCGAAGGCGTCTGCAAGCGAGGCGAACAGGAAGTCGAACAGGTCACCCAGGACGATCACTTCGTCCACGTCGAGATGCGGCTCCAGTAGATCGAGGTTGTCCTGCTCGCGAAGCAGATCCTCTCCCGTCCAGGCGCCGAAGTGCGTGTCGGAGATGACTAGCGCGCGCACGACCGAGCAGTGGGCGCGTGACGCGGAGGCTGTGCTTGCGCCGCTCGTCCAACTAGGGAGCTAGGTCGTGCCCACTCGAGTGTCGCGTCCACTCCACTCCTGCTCTCGCAGAACGAATTTCTGGACCTTTCCAGTGGAGGTCTTTGGCAGCGGCCTGAATTCGATTGCGTCGGGGCACTTATAGTGAGCGAGCCGCTGCCGGCAGAACGCGATGATCTCGCCGGCACTTGCGCTCGCTCCGCCGATGAGCGTGACGAAAGCCTTAGGTCGCTCCCCCCAGAGCTCGTGTGGGACTCCGATCACGGCGCACTCGAGCACGGCTGGATGAGCGCAGATCGTCTGCTCGACCTCGATGCTCGAGATGTTCTCGCCGCCGGAAATGATGATGTCCTTGCCCCGATCGCGCAGCTCGATGTTGCCGTCCGGATGCCATACGGCTAGATCACCCGAATGGAACCAGCCGCCGCTAAACGCCTTCTCGGTAGCCATCTCGTCTGCAAAGTAGCCGCTCATGACGTTGTTGCCGCGCATGATCACCTCGCCCATCGTCTCGGCGTCTTGGGGGACGTCGTTCAGGTGCTCGTCGACAACCCGGACGAGATCCGCCGAGGGATAGGCCTGACCCTGGCGCGCGAGCATTTTCGCCCGCTGCTCAAGCGTGAGCTGCTGCCACCTCTGCTGAGCTGGACACACAGTAATCGGGCCGTAAGTTTCGGTAAGTCCATAGACGTGCACGATGTGAAGGTTCAATTCGGCCATGCGGGCGAGCAGGGTCGGCGAGGGTGGCGCCGCGGCAACCATTGCCGTCACCGGCCGGTCCAGGCGGTGTGCTTCAGGATGGTTGATGATCATCAAGTGCACCGTAGGCGCGCCGTTGTAGTGCGTCACCCCCTCGTCATCGATCAGCTGCCAGACCACTTCTGGCTCTACCGCGCGCAACGCCACGTGTCGGGCTCCGACCGCGGCAACCGCCCACGGGAAGCACCAGCCATTGCAGTGAAACATGGGCAGTGTCCACAAATACACCGATTCGGTCGTCAGCCCAGCCACGATCACCTCGTTGAGCGCATTCAGGTAGGCGCCACGGTAGGTGAACTGCACCCCCTTCGGCTGCCCGGTGGTGCCCGACGTGTAATTGATCGAGATCGTCTCCTCCTCGTCCTCCAGCCAGCTCTGAGGCATTACGGCGGACGCGGCGCTCAGGAACCGCTCGTACGGATCTTCTGGCTCATCGCCGCCCCCGTACCGGATCACCGTGACGCCGGACAGCCCCAGCGGCGCCACCAGCGACTCGAACTCGCCATCGAGCAGCAGGAAGCGAGCACCGCTGTGTTGGAGGATGTACCCAACCTCGGGACCCGTCAGCCGATGGTTGATCGCCACGAGGATGCCGCCCGCCGCGGGCACGCCGAAATGGGCCTCCAGCATCGGCGCCGAGTTGAACAGCAGCGCGGCCACGCGATCGCCTTTCCTCAGCCCCGCCGACCTCAACGCATTAGCCAACCGCCATGAGCGCTCCGCGAACTGACAGTATGAGTAGCGGCGCTGGCCGTCCACCACCGCGGTCTCGTCGGGGTACACGTAGGCAGCCCTGCGGAGAAAATCAACCGGGCTCAGCTCAGTCCGAAATACCTTGCTCCCGCCGGCGCCAGGCGCTGACGCACCTTCGAGAGCAGCGAGCGCGTCCGTCATGCCGTTCCTCCTTCGTAAGCTTGAAGCCTGCCCACCACCGGGCGCAATCGCCCGCGGATTGATTATTCCAGGCCCGTCGAGATCGCCACGTCGAGGACGGCGGGGATGCTCTCGCACTGAGGGACGCGCTCGGCGTCTCGCACCCTGAAAGGCGCTCGGTGTCTCGCACCCGGCGACGCGCTCGGCGTCTCGCACCCCGCGAAAAGCGCCAGCGTCTCGCAGTCGATTCTCCACGAGTCTCTTTGCGGTCTGAATCTGTAGGAGTGAGTTCATGTCGCAGCGGTTCCACCGGTCGCTGGCGGTCGCATCGGCGAACTCGCCGGTCCGCTCGCCGATGAGCAGGGAGTGGATTTGGAAGCCGTGGGTCGTCCGCTCGCCGGGCACATTCCGACCTCGTATCGTGCTCGCCCTATGGCGTATCTAGATCACGGGCAACAGATGCGAGGTGAGCCGTGCTGATCACGGCGGCGAACTGGGGCGCAGTCACAGCGATCGCCACGTCCATCCTGGCCATTGGCCTGCTCGGCGGCTTCGCCGCCGCCGTGTTTGCAGCGCAGCAGGCGCGGGAGACTCGCAGAAGCCGCGAAGCGCAGATGGCGGCCGAGTTCTTCCGCCGTTGGAACGAGGACGCGCTCGTGGAGACGCGTCGGCTGGTAGCACGGTTCAAGTCCGCCGACGACCTGCGGGACGCGTTCGGTGCGTACGTCGCCGCGGATGCCCCCGAAGCGTTTGTGCTCTACCGCGAGCTGGACTACTTCGAGCAGCTGGCCGCGCTTGAGCGCTGGGGGGCCTTCGACCTAGAGCTGATCAAGCTGTTGCTGGGCCGCACGCTAATTGAGCGGTGGGAGATGTGGAGACCCGCGATTCACCACGCGCACGGGCCAGGGGTATACCCACTGTTCGAGGGCTTGGCCGAAAAGTTGAGGCACGAGCTGGATGCTCAGCGGTAAGGGACTCTCCCGTGGGCGTGCGGGATGCGGCGTACGAGGATGCGATCGTTCTTCGGCCGCACGGGGAGATCAAGATTTCCCCGCAGCACAAGCGTCCGCTGTTTGGTCGTTGGCGGTGCGTTGTAGGACCCGCCAATTGGGGCCGGTGAACGCCATGGATCTGGACCGCTTTGATGAACAGTAACGGCTTGGCGCCGCGAGATCGCGGAGTTGTTGGATGACGTGCTCGGGTTTGTGTCAGCCGCCGCGCAGGATGCTCACAGCCGAACGTGGTCAGCCAGGTCGGGGTGCTCGAAGATCATCCGCTCCTGCAACGAGAGCTCGTGTCCCCTGCCGGCCTCGACGGCGCGGCGGTACATCGCCAGCGCGATCGCGATGTCGACGTAGGCCAGTCCGACGGCGTCGAAGTAGATGCGCTCGTCCGCGCTCTCCCGGCCCGGCTTCTCGCCGGCCACGATGTCCACCAGGTCTGCAGAGACATCGTCGTCGTTAAGGTCGCCGTCTTTGTACATCAGGCTGAGTGTCTGGGTGCGATGCTTGACCGCCTCCCAGTCGTCGCAGACGATCTTGTCGCACTGCTTGGCGACCTCGTACTCGTCCTCCCAACCACCGATGTGGCTGTAGAACGACCCGGGCTTCATCCAGTCGGCCTTGAGGAGCGGCGCCTGGGCGCTGGTGGCAGTGACCAGGATGTCCGCCTCGCTCATCGCCCAGGCACCGTCGGTGTCAGCGGGCTTGAGTTCCATATCGGACAGCAGGGGCGCGAGCTCGCGGACGAACTGGCGCTCCTCGTCGGCTGTCTTGGCTGACACCCGGCACTCGGTAAGCGACGGGCGGACTGTCTTCATCGCCAACAGGTTCATCTTGGCCTGCTCGCCGCTCCCGATGAAACCGATCACCCTGGCGTCCTCAGGCGCCAGGTGCCGGGCGGCGAGGGCGGCCATCGCCCCGACGCGCACGTTGGAGGCCAGCGTCCCCTCCATCACGGCGAACGGGAAGCCCTTCTCGATCTCGGACAGGACGAACAGCGCGGAGAGGTTCTGTAGCCCGAACTCGGTCACGTTCGCTGGGAACACCGACACCCACTTGACGCCGCATACCCCGTCCTTGTGCAGCGTCGCGGGCAGGCAGTTGATCCGTTCCTGCGTCTCCTCGTCGAAGATCTGAACGATCTTCTCCGGGAACAGCACGTCACCGTCGCGGTTGGCGAGCATGGCAGCCTCGGCGGCGTCGATGGCCAAGCGGAAGTCCAGGCAGCCCGCCTCCAGCAGATCCTCCTGTGACAGGTATGTGGCCGCGATGGCATGCTCACCGGCGCTCATGTTCGGGTTCTCTTTCCTCGTGCTGGCCGCCCGCTGGTGCTGCAGTCGCGCGTCTTATCGGCGGAGCGTGCCGCGATGCTACTCGGCCGGAGCTCATGGGGCCTGTGCTCACGGTGCACATCGGACGTTGGGGGAGCGCGATCGCCGGACGGTCGGATGGGCCGGCCGACTGATCGCAGGTGCGGTCCCGCTCGGTCCCAAGCACTCGAGCGCGCTGCTGATCGTGCCCCTGTCGGTGTTTGTCGGCGCGCTCACCGCGCGCGATGGGCGGACTGGTCCAGTCGCAGAACGATGGGGCGAATCGAATCTCCCAAGCGGGGGGCCGACCCACCCCGCCGAGATAGTCGTTTAGGTTTCAACCCAGACGAAGATCTCTAGTGAGGAAACGGTGACCGACTTTATCCCGCAACGAGATATCCAAGCCATCTCCCACGTCAACGTCGTCGTGGACGACATCGAGATTGCCACCGAGTTCTATGGCACCGTGCTCGGCTTTGAGCTGGCAACCAACGCCGACGGGCCGATGGATTACCCAGATGTCGATCTCGCCTCGTTCGCCCGCAATGCCGGATTTGGCGACGCGCCGGTGAGCCTCGACGTTCGTTTTCTAGATCACGCTGAGGTGGGTCTCTATTTGGAGCTGTTAGGTACCGGCAGCCCGAGGGCGACCAAACAGTCCATCGCCGGAAGACGAACGATCTGGGCGGGATTCGCCACGTGGCGCTCGAAGTGGCGGACGCGGTGGCGACCTACGAGTTCATTCGCCAGCAACAGCAGGTGTACGGGAGACAAGGTCTCCACATCGAGATCCTGGGCCAGGACCACGTTCCTGAGGAGATCTCCCCGTTTCCCTACTGGTTCTTCTACCGGATCGATCCCTGGGGCGTGCAGTGGGAGATGGAGCAAGGCCGCCCGGTCGATCGGGTCGTGAATGGGATTGTGGGCTGAGCCCGGGTTCGTCCGGCGTACGCCAGCTGACGCGGCAGGTCAAGCTGACTCATCGTCGAGCTGACGTGCGATTCGATAGAGCCGGCTCGAGAGTTCAGCGACTCGCTGGTCGTTGTCGTCGTAGAAGCCCCGACCGCTCTTGACACCGAGGCGACCGTCGTCGACGTGCTGCTCGATGGTCGTTGACGCGGTTCGCCCGTCGGCGAGCTCGGGATAGAGCGCGTTGGAGATGTCTCGCAACGTGTCGTGGCCGATGAGATCGGTCATCTGAAGCGGCCCGAACACCGGGATGAAGGCACGCAGGGTGGTCTGGACCATCGAGTCGAGCTCAAGCGGATCGGCAGCACCGATGTCCACGAGGTGCAGCATCTCGCGCAGCAAGGCGAACCACACCCGGTTCCATAAGAAGCCGGGGATCTCCTTGCGTACACGAACCGCTCGAAGGCCAACATTGCCACAGAAGCGCATCGTGTTCGCGACCGTCTCCTCGTTTGTCTGTTCCCCGGCAACGACCTCGACGAAGATGATCACCGCCGTCTGCACTGGATGCACGACGATGGCCCGTTCGGGGTGCACCATGCCCGCGGCGAGCCGCGTCATCGGAAAGTTGGATGTCGAGCTCCACAGCAGCACGTCGGCGTCGATCACCGCCTCGATGTCCCGGTAGCAGGCCGACTTGACCTCGACGTCCTCGACAATCGCCTCCATCACCGCGGCGCATGGTCTCAGCGCCGTCGCGAGGTCGTCGTGTGCAGAGACCCGGGCCACAACCCCGTCGACGGTTGAGGGATCCACGGCGCCGATGTCAGCCAGGGTTGACACGCTCTGGCGTAGCCGGTCATTCAACGTGCCCGAGGACCCGCCCGGCGACCAAGCCCGCACCTCGTAGCCGGCAAGAGCGAACTGCTGTGCAAACAGATAACCGATGTAGCCCGCGCCGACGAGGCCCAACGGGCCGGCCAATGTTCGTCCATCGGTCACGAAACCCAAACTAACGGGTCGGTCCTCACGTCGGCAAGAGCGCCGTCGACTTGTGGCCGCAGACCGCAGAAAACAGCCAGTTTCCACCCACGACGCGGCGAAGGAATCGAACCTTCCAAGCGGGGGGCTGCCCCGCCCTGCCGGTTTTGAAGTGCGTCATTTGCAGGGCATTTGCGTTAGATACGCGCATTTCGGCGCATCTGAGTGCAGTTAGAGCAGCTCAGAATCGCTTGACTTCGGGACACGCCTCGGGACACGTTTTCCCCGTCACAACGATCGGCGTCGTGGTTCTGACGGCGGAAGGGAGAACCGGGCTCGTGCAGCGGCCGGATTTCGACCATCCCATCGTCGCGAACAGTCATCAGGTCCACGACCTCGCGACCAGCAAAGCAGTCGTCGGAGGCGGGGCTCAAGGCCAGCTCTCATCGGCGAAGGCGCTGGTCGCTTGCCGACCAGGTGGCGCCTGCTTCCCGTTTTGATAGGAGTCGTCCGCCGAATCGATGAATGCGAGCGTCGAGTGGAGGAAAGCGATATCCGAGCGCGATGCCTTCCTCGCGGACCACGACGATCGCTGGCGTCGCCGATGCGATTGGACGGTCCGCGGCTTCTCAAGGGTGGACGCGATCGTCCGCAACAGAGGGTCAGATCGGGTGCCTTCGTCGCCGTGGAGTTAGCCTCCGATGCGACCCTAGGCACAGTCCTAGAACGCGAACGAGGAGCGCAGAGCCGTGACCGAGCACACGCCATACATTGACTTCGAGAACCTGCCGGCCCCGAGCGAGGGCTTCCTCGTCACGCTGTTCCTCACCGTACGGAGCGTTGCTCGATCCCGCGCGTTCTATTCCGAGGTTCTCGGCGGCCAGGTTGTGTTGGAAGAGAACCCGTGCATGGTCAAGCTCTCCAACTCGTGGGTGATCATGAACCCGGGCGGTGGCCCCACCCCGGACAAGCCGGACATCTCGGTCGTTGATTACACGTTTAACAATGCGATCTCCGCCTTCATGAACCTGCGCGTAGCCGACATCCAGGCGTGCTATGAGGAGTGGAGTTCAAAAGGGGCCGAGTTTGTGACGCCGCCGATCGATCGCGGTGCTGAGATTCGCTGCTACTTGCGCGACCCCGACGGCTACCTGATCGAAGTCGGGCAGTCCACCGGCCTGCTCGAAGGCAGACTCGCCAAGAAGCGGCCCGAAGATCTACCAGACTAAGTCGATCGCATCGTCGCGAGGCTGTCGGAATATCGCTCGCGAACCTAAAGCGTAGGAGAGATGCTTCGCTCAGAGGGTTCTTCTGTGGGATGAGCGGCGCAATACGCCGAATGGCGCGATACCGCGGGCGTGGTCCCACGCGCGGATCAATTTCCGACAGCCTGTCGCCAACGCGATCGCGCAGCGCGAGGCGATGGAAGGATCAAAGCGATCAGGCGAACCACGCGGTCCGACGCGCGAGACTGTCAGGGACTGCGTTCTTCGCGGCGCTCTACGACGCGCCATCGACCTCACCCCTCGCCGACTGCGTCGGAGTTGGCGGCGCCGGCGCCAGCGGAACGCGACCGCAGCTCCTTCGTAAGGGCTAGCGTTTGCCTCGATAGGTCAAGCAGCTCCGTGTTCTGGTCGCTCTCGCTCTGGACCATGTCCCCGTAGGATCGGACTTCCTCTGCCGTGTTGTGTGTCGGTTCGATGCTCAAAGCGCCGAGCACGGTCCGGTCGAAGTGCTCCGAGCCCTCTCGGTTACCGGAGCGGATCGTGAATTGGGCGAACACCGGCGCGAATGTATCTCGCCGCCGCCTCACCCGCCAGGGCCCGTGCGGCGCCGGTGATCAGCGACACCCTCGTCGGAACCGCGGCGGGCGATAGCGCTCGGTGGGTTTGACGGGAGCGCTCCGCGGCTGTCGGTCTCGCGCCCCTCGGCAGCGCCTAACTGTCTACGACCATGCCGTCGAGCGCGCCGAGGAGGCGTTTGGCGCGAAACGAGCGGGGCGGCAGCTCGATCACGCGGTGTGTGCGGGGCTCGCCACGCTCGCTGCGCTGGCGCTCCTCGCGGGCTCGCGGCCGCCACATTCGGTCGATCACTTCCGCCGGGTCGCGGTCGACCTCGGTGATCGGGCACTCGAGATGCTCCGCCCACAGTCGCAGGCGCGTTCGCCGCGCCAGTTGGCGTTCGTGGGTCACGACGTTGGCCTCAGTGTCGTTGTACAGGCCGCGGGCGTTGAGGTTCGCAGAGCCGATCGTCAGCCAGCGGTCGTCGACGATCGCAGTCTTAGCGTGGATGTAGACCCGCTCCGCCCGTCCAGCGTTGACGGCCGAGATCGTGCTCGCGGTGAAACGACCGGCCCCACCGTCAGCGTCCGCCAGCACTTGGAGCTGCCCGTAGGTGTCGTCTCGTCCCTGATTTGCGCGTGAGGGAAGGACGACCAGGACGCGAAAATCATCGCCTGGCGGGAGGCTGAGCTTGGCCGCTAGCACCGCGACGATCTCCGGGGCCCAGAGAAATTGATTCTCGATGTATACGAGCTTCTGCGCCGAGCGAATAGCTCGCAGATACGACTCAAGGATCCTGAAGTCGCCGCGGGGAGCAAACGGGTACAGGCGCTCGGGGAGGGTACGTACGAACTGCGCCTCGACCTCGCCTGTTTGGTTCGGGATCGGCGGTGGCGGCAGGTGCTCACCCGTCACCGCGCCCCACCGCGCCGCGAAATGCCGGGCCACGTCCCCGACCAGCGGCCCGCGAATGCGGAACGCCAGGTCGTGCCAGCCCAGACGCCCGCGGTCGGGATGAGAGCGCAGGTCGTAGCGGTCGCCGTCGCGGTCCGTAAGGTCCAGGCCGCCGACGAATGCGAGCTTGTCGTCGACGATGACCAGCTTCTCGTGGTGGCAATGAATTAGATGCTCACGAGCGTCAAGGGCCACCTTGACCCCCGAGCCCGCGGTGAGCTCGTGACGGTCCCGGCGAACGTCGCGGCGGTCCGGACGGATCACCGGCACCGGCGCTCCTGCCCACAACATCACGCGCACATCGACCCCCCGCGAGACGTCCGCCAACAGCTCACGCACGATCGCCGGGTATCGCCCGCGTCGCGAGCCGCGTGATCGACAGCGCGATAGCTCATCCAGTCGAGGTCGAGCATCGGGCACTGGCAGACCAGCGGATTGGGCTTGGCACGGTCGGATCAAGTCCTTGTTAGCCGCCGACTCTGTGGTATTACCGTCGGAGGACGGCTCACGTCGATGGCCCTTGGCACCGATCGGAATCTGATGTCCGCGATCCCGACGGATCGTGAGCCCAATCGATGGGCGGTTCTGGCGTTGCTCGGCGTCGCGCAGCTGATGGTGGTCCTCGACGCGACGATCGTGACGATCGCGATTCCCTCGGCTCAGAAGGCGCTGCATTTCTCCACCGATAGCCGACAGTGGATCGTGACGGCGTACGCGCTGGCGTTCGGCAGCCTGCTGCTGTTGGGCGGCAAGCTCGGAGATCTGTTCGGGCGCAAGTGGACCCTGATCGGCGGACTCGTTGGCTTCTCGCTCGCCTCGGCGATCGGCGGACTGGCGCAGTCGTTCATCGTGCTCGTGGCCGCGCGGACGCTCCAGGGGGTGTTCGGCGCGGTGCTGGCGCCGTCGGCGCTGTCGCTGCTGACGGTGACCTTCGCGGGATCTCCTGATCGACCGACGGCCTTCGGGATCTTTGGCGCGATCGCCGGCGGCGGCGCGTCGCTTGGGCTGATTCTGGGGGGAGCGCTGACGCAGGCGCTGTCGTGGCGCTGGTGCTTGTACGTCAACCTCGTGATCGCCGTGCCCACGACAATCGTGGCGCTGGGTCTGCTGGTCAACCACCGCGCTCCGGAGCGGGATCCGATCGACATACCGGGCGTTCTCACCTCAGCGCTGGGCCTGTTCGCGCTGGTCTACGGGTTCTCGAACGCCGAGACCCACTCCTGGACGGCCACGGCGACGATCGTGGCGCTCGTCGCCAGCCCGGTGCTCCTGACCGCCTTCGTACTGATCGAGCGCCGGGCCAAGCACCCGCTGCTGCCCCTGCACATCATCTTGGACCGCGCTCGCGGCGGCGCGTACACGACGATCGCGCTGGCCGGCGCCGGCATCTTTGCCGTCTTTCTGTTTCTCACCTACTTCCTGCAGCAGCAGCTCGGCCTCTCGCCGCTCACGACCGGACTGGCGTTCCTGCCCCTCACCGGGGTTCTCGTGGTCACCTCGACCACCGTGCAAACCCGGGTGATCCAGCACACCGGCGTCAAGCCGCTGGTGCTCACTGGCACGGCGCTCGGGGCGATCGCGATGCTCCTGCTCACCCGCCTCACCCCGAGCTCTAGCTACGCCAGCCACATTCTCCCGAGCCTGATCATCCTCGGCGTCGGGATGGGGTGCATCTTCGCGCCGGCGTTCTCGACCGCGACACTTGGTGTGGACGGAAGCGAAGCCGGGGTCGCCTCGGCCATGGTCAACACCTCCCAGCAGGTCGGCGGCTCCGTGGGCACCTCCCTGCTGAGCACGATCTTCGCCAGTGCCCTCGCCAGCTACGCCGCCAGCCACCTGCACACCGGAGGCCTGGCTGACGCCGCAGCAGTTCACGGCGACACGACGGCATTCTGGTGGGCGGTTGGAATCTTTGGCCTCGGCTTCCTCCTGGCCATGCTGATACTGCCCGGCCGCGGCCGGCATCGCACCGCCACGGTCCGAGCGGCTCTTGCCCGCCTGGCGATCGGGAACTGCCACCACGCCGAGGCCGGGGAGGCGCCCAGCACCGGTTGAGCGCTACGACGGGTGCTGTGGGGCGATCAGCACCGGCCGCTTGGTGTGCGCAGCGAGTGCGTGCGAGACGCTGCCGAGGACGGCGCTGCCGATGGCGCCCCTTCCGCGTTGGCCGCAGACGATCAGCCCGGCGTCGATCTCATCGGCGACCTCATCGATCGTCTTGGCGACTGCTTCGTCGGCTTGCGCGATTCGCGCGGAGGCGTTGTAGCCGCGCCTACGGGCGCCCGCGGCGCCCTCTTCGGCGAGCTGTTGCGCGGCGGCGGCTTCGTGCTCGTCGATCTCGCCCTCGTCCGACACTGCGACGATGAAGGAGCCCGCTCGGGCCAGCTGCACCGCTGCCGCCATCCATACGACCAACACCACGGCATCGGCGGGCTTGATCAATTGGGCCGCGGCAGCCAACGCCGTCTTTGAGCCGTCCGATCCGTCATAGCAGAACAACACCGGCTTATGCACGGCCGACCCTCCTGTCGCAAACATCACCTAATCCAGCGTCAGGCTACTTCGCAACGTGACAGCTGTGATTACGGGCGGGATCGATGGCTTTGCACGCTTCCTCCCCGGCCGTTCTCCCTCGCGGTCGGTCCAGCACCTGCGGTAGGAGGGGCAGACCCGAGATGGCGAGGAGGAAGGCGCGGCAAAAGCGACTTCGAGACACCTGTTCTGCTCTGAACACAGTATTAGCTCACTGCGACGGGCGTCGCCAATTTCCACCTACGACGCGGCGAAGGAATCGAACCTTCCAAGCGGGGGGCTGCCCCGCCCTGCCGGTTTTGGCGCCCACCAACTCGAATCCGTCGGTGGCATCGAGGAGGTCCCGCAGCACAGACCGAAAGGAATCCAGATCGTCAACCGCCAGCACGGTAACGGGCTGATAAACCTGCTCATCGGCCTGGATGCTCACGCGGCGATGCTCCCGCTGCTTCTGTACCCGACCATCACGGGTTTCGGGTGATCGAGGCTAGGCCGCCTACGCGGGGTCATCTGGCTGCTCCACCGCGTCGTCGCGCGTGGGCTGCTCCGGCTCGGGCTGCGTCGCCGGAATCGTTTCCGGCTCGGTGGTCCGTGCGCGCCGGCGAAATCCGACCCAGCGCTCGACGCGGTGCATCCCGTGTTCGACGTCCTTCACCCCGTGCTCGACATGCTCGACGCCTTGTTCCGCCGAGGCCATCGGGGCCATCAGCGAAACGAGATCGACCATGGTCGCGTTGAGGTTGTTCACGGACTCCTTCAGCGGCTCAACGGAGGTCGCCAGGCCCTCGATCACCTCGACGTGGCGCTCGATCGAGTCGGCGACCCGATGGATTGCGCCGACGGTCACGGTCAGGTCGTGTTCTGGTTGCTCCAGCGGCTTTGAGATCACGCGCTCCCCCACATCGAGGGCGGAGCGAAGCGGCCGGAATACGAAGTCGAGCAATATCTCATTCCCTTCAACATCGGTATTTACGGATTCCCGCTGCCTGGTTGACAATGCAGGTCATCGATCCCCCGACGAGGCAGCGCGGTTCCAAGTCCGGCCAGCGATGCCACGACGGCGGGGCCGGAGAGACGCCACCGCATGAGGACGAGGGCGGTGGCCGCCGCGGTGATTGGGAGCGTGTCCGAGCGCGTGTTGAGGTTCGCCTGGCTCGGGCGGTCAGCCTGGACGACAGTGGAAATGGGGAGCCGAACGACCGACCTCCCGATCGCATCGAGTCGCCCCAGGATGAGATCCTCGGAGGGCACTCCCATTTGCCGCACCTGCTCCAGCGCGGTGTCGACAGGGTCGTCGACGAGGTCGGCGGTCAGCAGTGCATGCCCAACGCTCCCGTCGCCGCTCCGGGTCGCCTGCCGGGAGCCGTGAGTCTCCCGGATCCGCGCGGCGATCTCGCCCACTTCGGTTGAAGATCCGAACACATGCAGCTGCAGCACGGCCCTGGGTCCTAGTGACTTAGCGCGTCATCCACCGTCGCGACCGCGACGACGTACGCGACATGGGTGGCGATTGCGGTGGCCATAACGTCGGCCGGCCAACGCCAGGGCGGCGGGGTTCGTCCCAGCAGCGGGAACAAGGACAGTGTCGCGCTCATCAGGGTGCCGCCAAAGATGGCGCTGGCCCACGGCTCGCGGAGCCGGCGGTGCAGCAATCCGTGCCAGATGCCGAAGACCGACCCGTAGCCCCAGCGCAGAGCGAGGCCGAGTTCTTCGTCCTCGCGGTCGCTCACGCGACCCAGGTGCATGATCGACGCGACGATCTTGCCGGGGACCAACGAGTCGTCGTAGTCGAGCTGGCCGCGATGGTTGTGCCGGAGCCGCCGCTCGGTCTCGTAGGCGAGCGTCATCGTCGCGGTTCCGGCGGTGCCCCCGAGGACACCGCGGATCGGCCAGGGGATCGTCAAGCGCCTCATGTTTCCTCCAGGTCTGGTTGTGAACGCATGTCGCGACCCGTCCGCCGCCTCGCGAAGTTCCCGACGACGATTCCGATTACCGTGACCAGGTACAGCTGCCCGGTCAGCATCTCCAGCACCGACAGCGCGTGGCCGAACGGCTGCGCGGCGGTGTAGTCACCGAACCCGGTCGTCGTCAGAACAGTGAACGAGTAGTAGACCACCTCGCCAGTTGACACGAGCCCCTGCTTGAAGTACGGGCCGCTCTCGACGACGGCGGTGAACGCGATGGTCGACGCGAACACGAGCCCTACGACGAGGTAGATCGTGAGCGCACCGGCCACTACCTGGAATGTCACCCCGGCCTGGCGGACGAGGCGCAGCAGCCCGCCGACCAGCGCGACGGGGATGCACGCCACGAGCGCCGTCACGACCAGGAACGTGATCGGCCGGCCGAACAGGCCGCTCCCGATACCGATCACAAAGAGCAGCGCAAGGGCCGCGACAACTCGCGCACGGGTACGTCGTACGCTGCCCCGGCCCCGAGAGGTCGCGACCGCCACGGTGAGTGCCGCCCCTGACAGCGCGACGTCGACGGCGCGGGTCCCTGAGCCGGCGGGCGCGATCACCTCGAACAACAGCAGAGCGAGCACGAGCACGAACACCGCGGCGTAGCGGTGCTGCGCCTGTCGGCGTTCGGAGGTCGTCCCTGGCGCAGCCCCGACGGCGGTCACTGCTTGCTCACGTCATGGATCGAGCTCGTCGAGGCCCTGTCAGGCTGCTCCAGCGCCAGCACCCTGTCTACGAGGTCGAGTCCTTCGGTCCGATGCGTTATCAGGAGGACGGTCTGATCGCGCACGGCGGAGAACACGTCACGCATCAGATCGCTGGCAGTGCTCGGATCCAGATGCGCGGTCGGCTCGTCCAGCACCAGCACCGGGGCGTCTTTAAGCAACGCTCGCGCCAGGACGATGCGTTGCCGCTGACCGCCGGACAGCTCGCGCCCTTGTTCGCCGACCAGCGTGTCGAGCCCCTGGGGAAGCCGCGAGGTCCACTCCCAGATGCAAGCGCGCCGCAACGCTTGCTCGATCTCCCGCTCGCTGGCGCTTGGACGAGCCAGACGTACGTTGGCACCGATGCTCGCGGTGAACAGATGCGAGTCCTGACCGGCAACCGCTATCGCACGTCTCACGTCCTCCTGGCTGTAGTCGCGAAGGTCCTGTCCCGCGAGGGCCACTCTCCCCTCCTCGGGATCGAGGAAGCGGAGCAGTAGGTTGGCGATTGTGGTCTTGCCAACCCCGCTCGGCCCAACCAACGCCACGCGCTCGCCGGCCTCAAGCGTCAAGCTGACGCCGTCAACAGCGCGGCGCGGCTCGCCCGTGTAGCGGGCGGAGACTCCTTCAAGCGCCACCGCGAATGGCCAGGTAGGAGCCGGAATCGGCATTGGCCGATCAGGTAAAGCGGCACCATCGTCGGTCAGTTCGAGGATCCGACGGCCCGCCGCGACAGTGGATGAGAGCTCGCGAGCGGCCGCGGCCAACGGTGTGACGGCCTCAAAAGACGCCAGCGCGAGCAGCCCTAGCAGCGCCACCAGCACGCGGTCAAGTCGCCCCTCGTGCAACGCGCCGACCGCGACCGCCAGGACGCCCGCAGTGGTCAGACCAGTCACAACCAGCCCAAGTCCCTCGGCGGCTCCCGTAGCGAGCGCGTCGCGTCGAGCCAGGGAGACGAGCGCCCTGTCGGCAGCGCCGATGCGGGCCAACGCGCCGCTCTCAGCGCCGAACGCGACGATGTCCGGCGCGCCGCCGACCAACTCCACGAACTCTGCTGAGAGCTCACCTCGTGCCGCGGCCTGCCGGCGGCCGGCCCGGCGAGCGACGAAGCCGCCGAACGCCGGAACCAGGAGGCCACCTACCAGGAGGCCGGGTCCCAGGACAAGGGCCGCGGCGGGAAGGAAGGCGGCGGCGGCTCCCACCGACACGGCGCCCGCAAGGAGCGCCACCGCCGCGGGCCCGAGGCCTCGAAGGTAGATGTTCTGCAGCGCATCGACGTCCGCGACCATCCGTGAGAGCAGGTCTCCGTTTCTGTAGGAGGCAAGTTGACCAGGCGCGAGGGGCTCAATGCGCTCATAAAAACGCGTCCGGACCCGACCCAACGTGTGTAGGGCGAGATCGTGAGAGGAGAGCCGCTCCAGATACCTCATAACGGGCCTGGCGAGCCCGAAAAACCGCACCGCGACGACCGCCACCATCAATGAGAGAACAGCCGGCCGCTCAGCCGCACGTGAGATCAGATAGCCAGCGGTCGCCATCAGTCCCACGCCGCATAGGACGGTCAAGGCACCGAGGACCGCGGCGAGTGCCAACCGCGGACGCGACACCCTTGCCAGTCGCAGGAGCGCAGGCAGCGTGACGTTCATGCAGCCTTCCTGGATCTCTCCGCTGGTACGGCTGCTCCGCGCTCGAGCCGAACCAGGCGGTCGGCTCGCCTTACGAGCTCCGGGCGATGGGCAATCACGAGCATCGTGCGTCCGGCCTGTAGGCGGTTCACCGCTCGAGAGACGATCTCGACGCTGTCCGCATCGAGGTCAGCGGTCGGCTCGTCCAGCAGCACCAGCGGCGTGTCTCTCAAAAAGGCGCGGGCCAGGCAGATTCGTCTCCGTTCCCCTGGCGACAGCGAGCGTCCCCCGTCTCCGATCTGGTTTCTATAGCCGCCCGGCAGCGCACGGATAAAGCCGTCCGCACCAGCCAGGGCAGCAGCGTCGAGCACTCGCTGCTCAGACGCATTCGGGTCGCCCAAGCGGATGTTCTGCTCCACCGTCCCGCGGAACAGGGTCGGGTGCTGAGGCACCCAGGCGATGAGCTCTCGCCATGCCTGCCGGTTGCACTCGGCGAGATCCACGCCGCCGATCGATATCCGACCGGCGGTGGGCTCGTTAAAACCGAGCAGCAGGCTGCCGACGGTGCTCTTGCCGCTGCCGCTTTCCCCGACCAGCGCGAGCGTCTCGCCGGGGAGGAGCTGCATGTTCAGTCGATCGAGTACCCGACCGTCACGGTTGGGATAGGAAAAGCAAACACCCTCGAGACGAACTGGCGCCTGGGAGGGGTTGGGTGGGGTGCGGAGCCTTCCCGCGTATTCGGTCACCGGAGCGTCAAGCAGCGCGAGCATCCGGTCCGCTACGGCTAGCCCGTCGGCGCTCGCGTGGTACTCGGCGCCCAGCCGCCGAAAAGGCAGATACAGCTCCGGCGCCAGCACCAGCACCGTCAAGCCGGCCTGCAGCCCCAGGCTGCCGGCCACCAACCGCAGACCCGTCGCGACGGCGACGAGGGCGACCCCCAACGTCGCCGCTAGCTCGAGCACGGATCCCGACAGAAAGCTGACGCGAAGAGTCCCCATTGTTGTGGACCGATAACGCTCGCCAACCTCTGAAATGTTGCTCAGCGCCTGACGACCTCGCCCGAACGCCCGCAGCGTGGGCAGGCCGCGAACGACATCCAAGAAATGCGTGGAGAGCTGTCGCAGCGCCTCCCACCGCTCCCTCGTCCGATGCTCGGTGTAGCGGCCAATCAACCACATGAACACCGGCACTAGCGGCAGCGTCAGCGCCATGAGCACGGCGGCCTCGACGTCAAAGACCGCGACCCAGGCGATGACCAGTAGTGGGACCACGGAGGCCAGCACGGCCTGAGGCAGGTACCGGGCGAAGTAAGCCTCGAGCGCTTCGACTCCCTGGACGGCGACGGTCGCGATCTCGGCGGACTCGGCGCCGTCCAGCGCCGTGGGCTGTGAGCGCAAGCGCTTCTCGGCCAGGGACATCCGGAGCTCGGATAGAACGCTCCACGCCGCCCGGCGGCCTGACACCTCCATCCCCCACGCGCACACGGCGCGCGCGACGAACGCCGCGACGAGCAGCGCGAAATCAAGCCTCAGAGCGCCAACCGGGGTGCCCTCGAATGCCCGCGCGACGATCCGTGCCAGGAGGGTGGCCTGGAGTAAGACGGCCAACCCGGCCCCGACGCCGAGCACCACGTCGATTGCCAGGAGCGGACGGGCAGAGCTCGTACGACGCAACAGGCGCGGGTCGAGGGCTCGCATGGCTACCTACCGGTGGCAGCGGTCGCGCTGCTTCCTGTGGATTGCCCACGCACGCGGCCCACTCGGTGTAGTTCGTGCTCGCACGCCCGGCGGCGAAGATCACGGCGATCATCCCGAAGATCTGCGTCGGCTGCGGAACGGTCACTCCCTGCCGGCCCACCCCCATCAGCCTCGGCCACCGTACGCGGACGGGTCCCAACTACGGTGCTCATAGACGCCTCTCTTGAGGTCGTGACCTTCAGCTGATGGCGATGCTCCTGGCGGGAGCTCCAAGCGGCATCACCCGATGTGGGTGAAACGGGCGGCTTCACCCTTTTCGCGTGATGGCGTCGACCCTCCCCTGGACGAAACCGGCTCTTCGCCTCCCGGCCGACGGAAGCTGGACTCGCCGGGCGCCGTCGTCTCTCCTCTGATCATCCTTTTTGGGTGAATGCGTGGTGTGTGCTCGGAGCTAGGCTGCTCGTCGATGACAAAGATTCACGTCGTCGTTGTCGCAGAAAATGTCATCGCCGTCATCGACGGGCGAGAGCCGCCGGCGGCAGGGATATAACCCTGCGCGATTCGAACGTGACCGCGGCGGAGTTCAAGTCGCTGTTCGATGAGCTCTCCAACTGGGACCGCTGGGGCCCAGACGACGAGTGCGGAACGCTGCATTTCTTGACGCCAGCGCGGGTCACTGCGGGCGCACGGCTCGTCCGCGAGGGCGTGGGCGTAAGCCTGAGTCTGCCGCTGAACACTCACGCGGCGAGCGATAACCCTGTTCCTGCCGATCACCACATGACGTTGCTCGGCCGTAGTGCCGCGAGCGGCGAACCAGTGCATTTCATCAAGGACTACGTGGGCCTCGATTACCATAACGACGGCCACACGCATCTCGACGCGCTATGCCACGTCGGCTACGAAGGCTCGCTCTACAACGGCCGGCCCGAGGACGCCATCACCCCCCACGGCGCTCAGAAAAACACCGTCGAGGTGCTCAACAACGGGCTCATCGGGCGCGGCATCCTGCTCGACATTCCCCGCGCCCGCGACGTTCGTTGGCTCGAGCCCGGAGAACACGTTTTTCGGGAGGACCTCGAGGCCGCCGAGCGCAGACAGGGCGCCGTAGTGCGCGAGGGGGACGTCCTGCTGGTGCGCACGGGCCACGCACGTCGGCTGACGGAGCTGGGTCCGTGGAGCACGCCCGAGGCCAAGGCCGGGCTGCATCCGACAGCGATGCGGTTCCTCGCCAAACGCGGAGTCTCGGCCCTTGGCTCGGACGGGAACAGCGACACTGCCCCGAGCACCACCGAGGGTGTCGGCTTCCCGATTCATGTGCTCGCGATCACGGCCATGGGGATCCACCTGCTCGACTACCTCCTGCTCGAGGATCTCCGGGTGGCGTGTGAGCGCAAGCGGCGCTGGGAGTTCTTCTTCGTCGCCGTGCCGCTTCGGATTACTGGAGGCACGGGGTCACCGATCAACCCCGTGGCTGTGTTCTGATGGGGCACCGGTATCGAACCGAGATGATCGAGCTGGCAGGCCTGCAGGCTTGCATGCTCCACGACGAAACCGCGGACCTGCACGCTGGCTGGCTCGTCGGCGGAGGGATGCTCGGGGCATCTCTCATCCACCGTGATCGGGAGTTGTTGTGGCAGGGCGCGGGCCCGGCCGGATATGCGCGGGAGCGCAAGTTCATGGGAATCCCGTTTCTGCACCCGTGGGCTAATCGGCTCGGCGGTTTCGGCTATCGGGCCGGGGGCCATCAGGTCACGCTCGAGCGCTCCTCGCCATTGTTGCTGCTGGATTCCGGCGGCCTGCCGATCCACGGCGTGTTGACCGCGAGCCGTGACTGGTCACTACAGGAGCTCGCCGCCGAAGCCGGAGGCGCGCGTTTGCTCGCCTCGTTCGACTTCGACCGTCCCGAGCTGCTCGCGGCCTTCCCGTTCCGTCACCGGATCGACATGGAGATCGAACTGGCGGAGGGCGTGCTGGAGGTGCGAACGATTCTCAGCGCGGTTGCCGACGACGCAGTACCGATCGCGTTTGGCTTTCACCCCTACCTACAGATCCCGGGATCTGCGCGCTCGGAATGGGAGGTCTCTTTCCCGGTTCGGCGCCGCCTTTTGCTCAATGATGACCTGATCCCGACCGGGGAGACCGAAGCGGCCGCGCCACTTGGGGGCGCAATCGGCGATCGGACCTGGGACGATGCGTTTGACCGGATCGGCCAGCCCGGCCGGTTCGAAGTTCGGGGCGGTGGGCGGGCGATCGCGGTCGAGTACGGCGACGGATATCCGGTAGCGCAGATCTTTGCGCCACCGGGCGAGGACTATGTGTGCATCGAGCCAATGACTGCGCCGGCCAACGCGCTCAACGGCGCGGACGAGGCGATGCAGTGGGTGCCCGCGGGGCGATCGCGCAGCGCCGTGTTCCGGATTGAGTGCATGGCCTCTCGATAGCTGCTCGCCGTGTCCGGATTCTCTTCGCACCATCGTCGATGCCGATCGAACGGGCGCGGGTCACATCACACAGCTTGAACCCGCGACCTGCCTCGAAGACGTGTTCGCAGGTCGGCGCGCGGTCGTTTCCCACGTCGATGTTGACGTCCGCGGTGCTGCTGCACAGCGCGAACCGATCCGTGTTCATTCGCGCGAGGGTCGCCGCGGCGTAGGCGCAGGCCCAGGGCGCGCACGGGAGCTAACCGGGGGGACCACCGCTACCGCCGCGCAGAAACCCGACCGGGGCGGCGACTTGCTCTCCGCCTAGCCGCTTGCGGAAAACGTAGTAGGTCCAGCTTTGGTAGACAAGCAGCAGCGGAACGAAGATCGCGGCGACGATCGTCATGATCTTGAGCGAGTAGTGCCCGGACGCGGCACTGGAGATTGTGAGGCTGTTGGCGAACGTCGGGTGCGAGACGAGCACCCGCGGGTAGAGGCCGGTGAAGATCGTCGCCACGAAGCCGATGGCGCCCAGCGCGGTCGCGGTGAACGCCCAGCCGTTTCGACCCGTGCGTGTGAGCCCCAGGGCGAGGACCAGGGCGACCGCGGTGAGCGCGGCGGGGAGCGATGTCGGGAGGACGCCCCGACCGTTGCGATTGTGGGCGACAGCGACGGTCCAGGCGACAATCCCGATCCCGAGTACCACGGCGGGAATGGACAGTTTCCGGGCCATGGCGGCCGCTCGCTCGCGGAAGTCGCCTAGCGTTCGTAACGTCAAGTAGGTGGCGCCGTGGGCCGCAAACAGGGCCACGACCGCGAGCCCGGCGAGGACCGTGTATCCGCTGAACAGGTCGAAGAAGTCGCCCGAGAATCCGTGCGAGCTGCTGAGCGGCACACCGTGAACGAGGTTCGCGAGCGCCAATCCCCACAGGAAAGTGGCGCCGATGCTCCCGATCGTGTTGGCCCACAGCCAGGTAGTTCGCCACCGCGCCCCCTCGCGCTTCTCGCGCCATTCAAAAGAGACCACTCGGACGATCAGGAGCACCAGAATCAGCAGCAGCGCAATGTAGAAGCCGGAGAACAGCGACGCGTACCAGGCCGGGAACGCGGCGAACGTAGCAGTCGCGGCGAGGACCAGCCACACCTCGTTGCCGTCCCAGACCGGCCCGATCGAGTCAAACATGACGCCGCGTTCGCGCTCATCGCGGGGGAGGACGGGGAGCAGCATCCCGACGCCGAAGTCGAACCCCTCGAGCAGGAAGTAGCCCCCCCAGAGGACGGCGATCAGGACGAACCAGAAGACCTGGAGAGCCATGTCACACTCCTCAATAGCTGGGTGCCGGTTCCGACCCCGCCACGCCCGCAGCGGCGCCGACTCCGCCTCCCTCGCCGACCTCCGGCGGGTCAACGCGGGCATAGCGCCGCATCAGGAGGAAGTCGACCACTCCGAGCGTGAGGTACAAGAGGACGAACACGCCCAGGCTTGTCGCCACCGTCGCCCTGCTTAGGGTGGGCGAGACGGCCTGCGAGGTCTTGAGCAGATTCTGCACGATCCACGGCTGGCGGCCCATCTCGGTGAGGATCCAGCCGGCGATCGCGGCGATGTAGGGGAAGGCAATCGCGGCGATCGCGGGCCGCAGGAACCACCGCGCTCTATGGAGCTTCTGCTTGCGGTAAAGCCACGCCCCGACGGCCGCGACCAGGAACATCACCACGCCCAGGATCGCCATCACGCGCATCGACCAGTACATCAACTCGATGTCCGGCATGTAGTTGCCTGGGCCGTACTGCTTCTGTTCCTGGGCCTGGAGCTGGTTGAGGCCCTGCACCTTCCCGTTGAAGGAACCGGTCGCCATCCAGGACAGCACCTTGGGGATCGTGATCGAGAAGCTCGGATTCGGATGCTGCGCCGAGAACCCCCCGATCTGGAAGAGCGAGAAGCCGCACGGTTGGCAGGTGTTCCAATCTGCCTCCGAAGCGGCGATCTTCATTCCCTGCGCGCTGGTGACCGCCGCCCCGAAGCGGTTGCCGACCGACAGCTGGATCAGGGTCATCGGCACCGCGACGATCAGCGCCAGCTTCGCCGCCCGGCGAAACAGCTCGACGTTACGCCCACGCAGGAAGTGCCAGCACGAGACGCCGAGCATCATGATCGAGCCGAAGATCAGACCGGCCAGGATCACATGCACCCACGCAAACAGGGCGAAGTGATTGGACAGCAGCGCTCCCACGCTGGTGAGTTGGGCCTTGCCGTTGACGATCTTGTAGCCGACCGGGTGCTGCATCCACGAGTTGGCCACGAGGATGAGGTATGCCGAGAGCCACGTGGCCAGGGCCGCGATCCAGATCGTCGCCAGATGCAGCCGGGCGGACATGTGGTTCCAGCCGAAGATCCACAGTCCCAGGAAAGTGGCCTCGATCATGAATGCCGCCAGGCCTTCGAACACGAGCGGCGCACCGAACACCCCGCCGACGAAGTTCGAGTACACCGACCAGTTCATCCCGAATTGGAACTCCTGCACCAGCCCGGTCGCCACCCCGATCGCGAAATTGATCAAAAGCAGCGTCCCGAAGAAGCGCGTCAAGCGCAGCCAGGCATCGTCGTGCTTCCGGTGCCACAGCGTCTGCATGATCGCCACCAGCGGCGCGAGGCCGAGCGTGAGTGGCACGAACAGGAAGTGGTAGATCGAAGTAGTTGCGAACTGAAAGCGGGAGATGTCGACCGCGGTGGACGCAGCCGCAATCATGGGACGGTGTGGGCTGCCTGCGTTCCATCCGGCCGCGTCGCGGTCGTTGCAGACGACGCCGCCCCGGGGTCGTCCTCCCAGTCGATCTCGGCGGCGTCCCCGCGATCGAGGACGTGTGGGCCACCGGTTTTGCTGAAACGGTCCCAGCCCCAGTCGATGATCGCCTCGATCTTGTCACGCGTGCCGGTCATCAGGCTGGCGTGGACGCCGAGCCAGGCCATGTGCGCGAGCTGCCCGTGTACCTCGTGATGGTTCTTACCGACCTCCGCGATCGCCGCGCCGCGTCCGATCATCGCCATGATCCCCTTATCGCGGTAGGCGAATGGTGCTCGTGGCTTGCCTTCGAAGTCGGCGAGGATGTTGTTTGCCGCGGTCTGGCCGCTCTGAAGGGCGACCGACCCGAGTTGCGGAAGAGGCTCGCCGCCCGCGCCGGCGATGTTGGCGACGTCTCCGACCGCGTACACGCCGGGGTGGCCGGCGAGCGTCAAGTCGGGCTGGACGTCGACTCGGCCGCCCCGACCCTCGGCGAGTCCGCAGTTCGCCGCCACGGGTGCAGCCTTGATGCCGCCGCCCCAAATGACGCACCGGGTCGCTATGACGGCGCCGTCAGAAAGCACGGCGTGGCCGGTATCGACCTCCTTGACCCCGGTGCCGAGCCGTAGCTCGACCTTACGATCCGTCAGTACCTTTGCGACGTAGCCATGAGCCTTCTCAGAAAACGGCTTGAGCAGCGCGTCGCCGAGGTCCACCAGGTAGATGTGGGCGGCGCCGACATCGACGTCGCGGTACTCGGCAGGCACGGTCTCGTTGATCATGTCGGCGATCGCGCCCGCGACCTCCACGCCTGTCGGGCCGCCGCCGACCACCACGAAGTTCAGGGCGCCTTGCTCGATTAGCTTCGGATTCCGGTCGACCTGCTCGAACAGGCCGAGGATCCGTGACCGCAGGTTGGTGGCGTTGTCAAGCGAGTAGAGCGGAAACGAATTCTCGGCGGCGCCGGGAGTGTGGAAGAAGTTCGGTTGCGAGCCGGCCGCCAATACCAGGGCGTCCGCGGTCCACTCCTCTCCGTCCGTCGAGCGCACTGTCTTCGTCGCCGTGTCGACCGCGGAGATCTCGGCGAGCTTCACGTCCACGTTTCGTTGGTCCGCGAACACCTCTCGCAACGAGTGCGCGATGTCGCTGGGCGCGAGCAGCGAGGTCGCCACCTGGTAGAGCAGCGGCTGGAACTGGTGGTAGTTGTTGCGGTCGAGCAGGGTGACCCTGACGTTGTCGTGGTCGGCCAACCGCTGTGCACAGCCAAGACCGGCAAAGCCGCCACCGACGATCAAGACATGACGCCTTTCATCTGGCGAGCTCATGACGCCACCCCCGACGCCGGGACGGCGGCGGCTCGGGCTCCCATGCGCTCCAGCAGGTGGTCGCCGACTCGCAGGGCGTTCGCCATCGCAGTTAGTGCCGGGTTGACGGCGCCGATGCTGGGGAAGAAGCTCGTGTCGACGACGTACAGGTTGTCGAGCTCGTGAGCCTTGCAGTCGGCGTCGAGCACGGAGCTGCTCGCGTCGTTTCCGAACCTGACGGTGCCGGCCTGGTGAGCACAGCCGGCGACAGGAATCTCATTCTTGAGATATGCGTGGTGCGGCAGCAGGTGCCCGTGGTGCATCCCGAGGCCCTTGAGCATCTCCTTCAACTGCTCGTACAGACGCTCCTTGGGCTCCTCGTTGCTGGCCTGATAGCTGATCTGGATGTCCCCGTCTCTGGTCAACGTGACGCGGTTCTCGGGCAGCGGCAGGTCCTCAGTCGAGAGCCAGAAGTCGACCGCGTGCCGAGCGACATCCCGCAGCGTCCAGCTCGGCGCGAACTTCGTCTCCCCGGGCTTCTCGCCCCGGAACATAGCCGCCTGGGACTTGCCGACCATCTGGATGTTCCCCAGCGGGAACTCGAAGTCCTTGCCACCCGTGAAATAGAAGTCGTTGACCCCGAGCGTCTTCTGGAAGATGGTTGGGTTCTCTTCCTTTGAGAGCGCGAGCACGGCCTGGCTGTTGTGGAACATGAAGTTGCGCCCAACCTGGTCGGAGCCGTTCGCGAGCCCACGCGGGTGCTTCTCGGTCGCGGACGCCAGTAGCAGCTTGGCGCTATTCGCGGCGCCGCAGGAGACCACCACCACGTCGCTCTCGAACGTCTCCTCTTGGCCATCGTGGTTGACGACCACGCCCGTGACCGCCGTGCCGGCTTCGTTTGTCTCGAGCCGGACCGCCTCCGCGTCGATCAGGAGCGTCACGTTTGGGTGCTCGATCGCCGGCCTGACGGCGATGACCTCAGCGTCCGACTTTGCGTGCACGAGACAGGGAAAGCCGTCGCAGTCATCGCACCGAACGCACTTGCTGTAGGGCATGTTGGACTCATCGAGCAAGATCCCGCAGGGCGCGTGGAACGGATGCAAGCCGGCCTTGGCGAGGTCGTCCGATAGCTGCTGGATCCGCGGCTCGTGGCTCACGGCCGGGAACGGGTAGGGCGCGCTCGCGGGGGGCTCGGTCGGGTCCTCGCCGCGGGCGCCGTGCACCTGGTAGAGCTGCTCGGCCTGCGTGTAATACGGCTCCATCTGCTCGTAGGAGATCGGCCAAGCCGGCGAGATCCCTCCGTGATGGTGTAGCTCGCCGAAATCCCCGTCGCGCAGCCGGTACAGGGCCGCGCCGTAGCGCTTGGTCGCGCCGCCAACCCAATAGTGCACCTCGGGCCCAAACGACGAGCCGTCCGAGTAGTACCACGTGTCGGGCGAGACGTACCGGTTCTCGACAAACACGTTTTGCGCCAGCCAGTTCTGCGGCTCGCGCGGCAGCCAGCCGCCACGTTCCAGCAGCAGGATTCGCTTGCCCGAGGGTGCCAGGCGATGCACGAGCGTGCCGCCGCCCGCGCCGCTGCCAATGACGATTGCGTCGTATGAGGTGCTCATCAGGTGATCTCCGCCAGTCGGTCCGCGAGGACGATTCGTGAGGCGGCCTCAACCGCCGCGAGGTGTGAGAAGGCTTGGGGGAAGTTGCCGAGGTGGCGTCCGGTCTCGACGTCGAACTCCTCCGCGTACAGCCCCAACGGCGAGGCGATCCTGACCAGGCGCTCCATCATGTTTCGCGCCTGCTGCATCTCGCCGATGATGGCCAGCGCTGACACCAGCCAGAACGAGCAGATGATGAACGTGCCCTCCTTGCCCGAGAGGCCGTCATCGGTCTCGCCGGTTCGGTACCGCAGCACGAACCCGTTCTCGGTCAGCTCGTCCGCGATGGCGAGGACGCTCGCCCGCAGGACCTTGTCGTTACCCGGCAGGAAGCCAAAGATCGCGGCCAGTAGCGTCGAGGCGTCGAGCGACTCAGTCGCGTAGTGCTGGCAGAGCACGCCGCGCTTGTCGACGCCGTGCTCGAGCATGTCGGCCTTGATCTCGCCGCCGTCTCCCCCCAGCTAGCGGCGAGCTCTCGGTCGCCCCGGATCTCGGCCAGCTTCGCGGCACGGTCCATCGCCACCCAGCACATGAGCTTCGAAGAGACATATTGCTGCGGCTTGCCGCGAGCCTCCCAGATCCCCTGATCGGGATTGCGCCACACCTCCTTCGCACACTCGGCCTGCGATTTCACGAGCGGCCACAGCCGCCTGATAGCCGCTGGCTGCGCCGGGTGTGGAGCAGGATCGAATCGAGCGCCGCGCCGAACACATCGTTCTGGCGCTGGTCGAACGCGCCGTTGCCGACCCGTACCGGCCTGGCGCCGGCGTAGCCGCTCAGGTCCTCGCGCAGCGCTTCCGTGAGATCGCGGCGGCCGTCAATCCCGTACATGATCTGGAGCGCGCCGTCCTCGTTCAGCTCGAGGTCGGCGATGAACTGCATGAACTCGTTGGCCTCCCAGTCGAGATCCAGGTAGTGGAGCGCCTGGAGCGTGAACGTCGAGTCGCGGATCCAGGTGAAGCGGTAATCCCAGTTGCGCTCCCCTCCCGGAGTCTCGGGCAGCGAGGTGGTCAGCGCCGCCACCGTTG
This sequence comes from uncultured Actinomycetes bacterium, assembly GCA_963830405.1. Lineage (GTDB taxonomy): Bacteria > Actinomycetota > Thermoleophilia > Solirubrobacterales > Solirubrobacteraceae > Palsa-465. Next base: position 866,787 of record CAWHMB010000001.1, on the reverse strand, counting down.
CGCCGGTGGGCATATAGGTGAGGCCCTTGATCGCGAGCGCGGAGCGCTGAATCAGCGGCCGGAGCTCATGGTCGGGAATCCGAGCTCGAGCGAACCAGTGCCGCCAGAAGCGGGTAGTGGCGTTGAGCCGCGCGCTGGCTTCCTCGAAGTTGGTCGGCACTGGTACCTCCTCGTCCCAGGACAGCGCGCAATAAAGCACCTCGCCCTCGTGGAGCACGTGCCTGGCGCGAGCCTGGCCCGCCTCGATCCCGAGCAGCATGTCGGTCTGAAGCACAATCGTCTGCCCGGCGCCGCTGGCCTGCGCACGATGTCTATCGTCCGACACCGACCACTCGGCGGGCACCCGCCCATAGTCGAAGACCGGTTCGCAGACGAGCTCGATCTCCACGCTTCCTTCCGGGCAGAAGACCGTGCGTACCAGCATGTGCTCGGCGTCCTCGTCCGCCGGAGGCCGGGTATGAGGCGTGATCTCGTCTTCGCCGCGGCGCGGTCCCATGATCAGCGCCTCGCGGACCGTCGCCCAGCCCATGGGCGCCTTCCACGACGTCAGCAGCGTATTCGTGCCGGGCTCATATGCGTGCCCGGCAGGCACGTTCATTCCAAACGGGGCGAGACGAAATGCGCCGGCCCCGCGATCCAGCAGCGATCCGAACACGCTGGGCGAGTCAAAGGAAGGAACGCACAACCAGTCGATCGTCCCGTCCGGAGCCACCAATGCACCGGTATGACAATCCGAGAGGAACCCATACTCCGCGATCGGGGTGAACGGCGAGGGAGCCGCGGCGCTCTGCGGCTCCTTCGCCGGCCGACGCTTGGCGCTTGACGCCGGGGCTTCGCCGTCCCCAGCCTTCCTGGAGATGCTCTCGCCAGCGGTTGGGCTCATGACCTCACCCACGGTTGATGCCACGGTCCGTAGCCTGCGAGGACGTCCTCGGCGGCTTCCGGACCCCATGATCCTTTGGCGTAGCTGTGTACTGGCGGTGGGTGATCGAGCAATGGCTGCATCACCCGCCAGCACTCCTCAACGCCGTCCTGGCGCGTGAAGCGCTTGCTGTCGCCGACCAACGCTGCGTGCAACAGCACCTCATAAGGGGTTGGGCCCTCGCCGCCCTCGGCTGCGAACTCCATGTCCATAGTGATCTGCTCTGGCTCGAGGGTTTCGTGGCGCTGAGCATCCACCTGCATCCGCACGCCGGTACTGGGGTCTAGCTTGACAACCATCTGACTCGGCTCGGGGAGGCGCGTCCACTGAGCGAAGCCCAACTTTGGCGGCCGCCGGAACACCACCCGCAGCTCGGTCTGGGTGGTCGGCAGGCGCTTCCCGGTCCGGATGAACCACGGCACACCCGCCCAGCGCCAGTTGTCGATCTCGAGCCGGAGCGCCGCGTAGGTCTCTGTCGTCGAGTCCGGCGCGACGCCTTCGATCGCCGCATATCCCTCGTACTGCCCGCGCACGTAATGGGCCGGGTCGGCCTCCGGGATGGCGCGGTACACCGAAACCAGCGCGTCCTTCAGCACGTCTGGTTCACCCGAGGACGGCGGCTCCATCGCCGCGGCTGCCACGACCTGCATGAGGTGGTTGACCACCACGTCTCGCAGCGCCCCCACCGGGTCGTAGAAGTGACCACGGTCCTCGACCCCAAAGCTTTCCGCCATGGTTATCTGCACGTTGGATACGTAATGGCGGTTCCAGATCGGCTCGAACATCGCGTTCGCAAACCGCAGGTAGAGGATCTCCCCCAGGCCCATCTTCCCTAGGAAGTGATCGATTCGGTAGAGCTGCGACTCGTCGATGTACTGGTGGATCTCGGCCGCGAGTGCCCGGGCCGATTCGCGATCGTGGCCGAACGGCTTCTCCACGACCACACGGCCGCTCTTGGTCAGGCCGGCCTCGGTCAAACCTTTGATCACGCGCCCGAACAGGAACGGCGGGATCTCGAGGTAGAAGGCCGGTGTGCGCGCGCCGCCGATCGCGTGGCCGACCTGCTCGTAGGTGGCGGCGTCATCGAAATCGCCGCTCACGTACGACAACCGTTGCGCGAAGCGATCGAATACGGCGTCGTCGATCTTCTCGCCGCACCCCTCAATCGCCGACCGGGCATGGCTGCGGAGATCGTCGTCAGACCAGTCGCTGACCGCCACTCCCACGATCGGGCAGTCGAGTAGCCCGCGCCGCTCGAGCCGATAGAGCGAATGGAACGTCATCACCTTCGCGAGGTCGCCCGTGATCCCGAAGATCACGAACACATCGGCTACCTGAGGGGGCCCGTCGACCCCCTCGACATCTGTCGTTCCGGGCTGAGACGTGACTGCTGTGGTCATAGGTTGTCCTTTCGTGACTGACGGCGTGATCGTCCCAGCCCGGTCCCGGCGCGGCATCACCCGTTTCGAATGACCGGACTCGCACGCGCACGCCGGTTGTGACCATCCTGTAACCAAACCGCTGGCGGCCCGGTGGAATCGTCCACAGCACGTGATGACGGATGCCGTCCCCGAGACGGGCCGCGCATCGTCCGAGCTCTTCGGCGCCAGACGCGGGAGTTCGGCTCAGGCTCCAGCCGTTCTCGCCTCCCACCGCGCGAGCGCACGCTGCGCGATGAGCGTCAGTAAAGCTCCGATCAGCAGCAAGGCGATGTTGACGCCCAGGACCGCCAGCGCGCCGAGCGCCTTTGACCCGTCGCCGACCCCGGCGGCGACGCCTAGATACGCGGACGCGGGGATCGTCGTGACGGAGATCGCGACGCCAATCGCCGAGCTCGCCCTGGTTTCGAGCGCGAGCATTCCCGCCACCCCAGCAGTGAACGCTACGAGGGGCGTCGAGATGTTGACCGTCGACAGTCCGGCGAGAAACTCTGTCTGGCCGGGCAGGAGTTTCGCTGGCCCCAGGTGTAATTGGTGGAGCACGAAGGTCATCACTCCCCCGACTAGGCAGGCGCAACCCAAACCAATGAGGAGGGTCGCCACTGCACGCCCGGCGAGGCCCCAGCGGCGGAGCACCAGAGCGGTCGCGGCGGCACAGACCGGGAGCAGGTCGGGGCTAATCGCCATTGCGCCGACAACGAGCGTCGTGTTGGCATAGATGACGCCGAAGGCGGCGATGATCCCAGCGGAGGCCATGAACACCAGATAGCGCGCGAGCGGGCGGGAGTTCGCGCCGGCCTGGCTGAGCAAGTCGGCCCACACGACGCTCGCCAGCGGACGCCGAGCCGCGGCTTGACCAATCGTCTCGAGCCGCACCAACACGACATCGTCGGGTGGCAATCCGAGCCGCCTGAGCCGCTCCATGGCCTGGTCGATCGCCTCATCACCGATGTCGGCGGTGACTAGCGCCTTACCCGAGGCGCCGTCTCCAGTCAGAACCACGTGTCGCGAGCCGGGAATCATCTCCAGCTCGCTGGCGACGCCGGCGATCACCTGCGAGACACCGAACACGCGCAGCTGGAGCACAGCGTGGTGATACACGGTCGGCCGTACTCGATCTTCACCCGAATCGGACGATGCGAAAGGAGCAGCCGCGAAAGGGCTCGATCAAGCTCGTGGCGAGAGGTTCTGGGGCGCGATCGGGCCGCCGCGCTCAGGCAGCTGAGGCGAAGCAGTTGAGGCGGCCAGCACTCACCTGTTTGGGGTGATGACCACGGGACCGGGAGTTGGTTCGATCACTCTTCCAGTTCGGGTGCTGGGCGTGATGCTCCCTCTCGCTGGAGGCCGCAGCGTGAGTAACGATCTCGTCTCCGTCTTTCTGCTGTCCCTTGTCGCGGTGCTCAATCCGACGCTGCTCGCGGCGGTAACGGTGATGCTGCTCATGCCAAATCCGAAGCGGCTGATGCTCGGCTACCTGCTCGGCGCGTACACGATCAGCATCACGCTCGGCCTGGTGATCGTGTTCTCGCTGCACGGCTCCGGCACCGAGAGCACCTCCAAGCACAAGGTCAGCCCCGTGGAGGACATCGTCGTGGGCCTGCTCGTTCTGGCGATCGCGTGGGTTCTGCGCACCGGGCGCGACCAACCGTTAAGGGAACACCGACGCGAGAAGAAGGAAGCAAAGCGGAGAGCTAAGGAGGAGGCCGGCAAGCCGACCGAGTCGCTGCCGATGAGGCTGCTCGGCAGAGGTGACCCGAAACTGACGTTCGTCGTCGGAGCCATTCTGAGCTTCCCCGGCGTCTCCTACCTCGATGCGCTGGATCACGTCCATAGGCTGAACCCTGGGACGGTCGCGACCGTCGGGCTGATCGTTTTCTTCTGCGTGATGCAACAGCTGTTCCTTGAGGTTCCGCTGCTGGGCTACCTGTTCGCGCCGAACGGCACCCAAGACAGGGTCAACCGCTTCAAAGCCTGGATGACTCGCAGCGGTCGCAGCGCCGCAGTCATCGGCGCCGCTGTGATCGGAATCTGGCTGCTCACCAGAGGCATCGTGAACCTGCTGTGACGCTACCTCGCGGCCGGGGAGGGGTCAGCCTTACCGGAAAGTCTCGGTGGGTGGCACCAGAGGGTGGTCGACTTCGTCCTGATGCGCCGCTACGCCCGGGTCGATCCGCCACAGGCGCCCGGACCGGGGGCAGTGGCGACAGAACAGCCCGCACCGCGGGCTACGGAGCCGCGGGACATGAGTCTCGGAACCGTCTGGTTCCGTATGATCGCCATTCTCTGGAGCGGCTACTTCCTGCTCGAGGGCTTCGACTTCGGCGTCAAATACCGCCCTACGCGGAGCACCAGTTCGAACAACGAATCGAGAGCAAACCGTTCTGACATGGGGACTTCGCTGATGCCGCAGACCGTCACAACGTCGTCTCTCCTGCGGGGTCGCTCTAGTTGGCGGCTTCGCCGCCCCGGCCGCCACACGATGATGGATCGGTCGTGAGCGAGGAGTCGCAGCCCAGCCCCGGCGCGGGGTCCCATCCGGACTCCGGCGAGGGGGGGCGGTCGGGCTCTGAGGGCGTGGCGCTGACGCGGTCGCCCGGGTTCTGGCTGGTGATGCGGTACGCGGCGTTGTTTGGGGTCGTGCTCGCTTTTGCGGCGTTGGCGTTCTTGGGGTTGGTCAAGGGTGGGACCAACCTCTGGTTCACGCTCCCGAAAACCCCGGGGTGGTTGGACGGGAGCCTGTGGTGGGTGGCGGTGACCGCCGGGGCCGGGGTGCTCGTCGGTGTGCTGCGACGCGTGTTTCGGCTTCCAGCCAAGCTGCCCGGCACGGTCGAGGAGTTGGAGGATCAGCGGGTCGAGCCGTCCACGGTCCTGAAGGCAGTTGGCGTCTCGTTGGTTTCGTTGACCGGCGGCGCGAGCCTCGGGCCGGAGGACGCGCTGGGAAAATTGGGGGGCGGGCTGGGAACGTGGGTCTCGGAACGGAAGAAGTTCAGCGACGACGTGCGAGCGACCAACAGCCTGACCGGGATGTCGGGTGCGTATGGCGGTCTGTTGTCGGCTCCGGTTCTGGCGACGATCCTGGTACTCGAGCTGGCTCGTCCGAGGGCCGCCCGGTTCTCGGAAACGCTGGTCGGGGCGCTCTTGTCGTCCTCGGTCGCGTTTGCGGTGTACTTTCCGATCGCGGGGTCGACGTTCGTTGGGATCTACACACTGCCGTCGTTCAAGTTCGAGGACTGGCAGTTGCTCGCCGCGGTGCCCCTCGGCCTCGTCGCCGGAGCGCTGGCCCTGACCACCGCCGTCGCGACCGGGATCCTCGCGCGTTTGACCGCTCCGCTCGCCAAGCGGACGATCGTTCGCTCCACCATGGGGGGAGTCGTCTTTGGGCTGGTCGGCGTGGCGCTGCCGCTGACCCTGTTCACCGGAACCGGTCAGCTCACAACGGTTATCCACGACGGGGCGACCCTCGGCGCGGGCGTGCTGATCGCGGTCGTGTTCGCCAAGATCTTCGTGTTCGCGCTATGCGAGGCCACTGGCTTTATCGGTGGGCCCTTCCTCGTGATGCTCTTCACAGGCGGGACCGCTGGGATCGCCGCGCACGTACTGATCCCGGGCTTGCCGGAGGCGCTGGCGTTCACGACGATGTTGGCCGCCCTTCCGGGGGCGCTCGTTGCCGCCCCGTTCTCGCTGATCCTGCTGGGCGCGCTGACCACACAGATCGGCACGCTGCAGTTAGTACCGGTCGCCGTCGCCGTCATCACTGCCTACCTCGCCGTCTCGGGCTCGGGTCTGCTCATCGCGCTCGCGCGACGGCAACCCAAGCCCGACGCCCGCGGCGCATGAGAGGAGACATCGGCCAACGAGTTCCTCGGGCATATCGTCCAGTTGTGGACGAGTCCGCGGTCGTGAGGCTTGCTTGGTAGGTGGACCGGCAGCGCAGGTCATGCGAATCCGAGCCGTGGGCTGTCGGTCAGAAACCGGTGTTGGTGTGCACCCGGGCTCGCTCGGTGTGATGGACTTGGCCCTTCTGCTTGAGCGTCTCGCACGCCTGCGCGATGTCCTGGGCGAGTGCGGTGGTGAGGGAGCGCCCGAGCGTTTCCTTGACCAGCGCGCGCATGATCTTGATGTGATCGGCGTTGGGCGGGAGGGTGTAGGCGGGAACCATCCAGGCGCGCTCGGAGGCGAGCTGGGCCGCGATGTCGAACTCGTCGAAGCCCTGCTCGTGCGCGAGCTGGAACGCCACTAACGGCAGCTGCTCGGCGTCTCCACCGATGATCGCGAAGTCTCCGATCGCCGCGATGTCCTCGGCGAGCTTGCGGGCATTCGCCTGCATGGTGTGCATGATGTAGCTGTAGCCGTCGCGGCCGAACCGGACGAAGTTGTAGTACTGGGCGACGACCATCGCCGAGCCTGTCGAGAAGTTCAACGTGAACGTCGCGTCACGTTTGCCGAGGTAGTTCTCGTAGAAGACGAGGTCCTCGGCGAGGTCGGAGCGCTCACGGAAGATGAGCCAGCCGATTCCGGGGTACACCAGTCCGTATTTGTGGCCGGAGGCGTTGATCGAGCGGACCTGCTCGAGCCGGAAATCCCACTCCGAGTGGGGGTAGAGGAACGGCCAGACAAAGCCTCCGCTCGCCCCGTCGACGTGTAGCGGCACGTCGAGCCCACGCTCGTGGTTTAGCTCGACGAGGTAATCGTTGATCCCGACGATGTCGTCGGCGTGTCCGGTGAACGTCGTGCCAAGCACGGCGGCCACGCCGATCGTGTTCTCGTCCACGTGCGGTTCGACGTCCTCCGGTCCGATCGTGTACTTGTTCGGCTTCAGCGGCACGATTCGGGGTTCCACGTCGAAGTAGCGGCAGAACTTCTCCCATACGACATGCACATCGCCGCCGAACACCAGATTCGGACGGTCGGTGGGCTTGCCGGCGGCTTCGCGGCGCTCACGCCACTTCCACTTCAACGATAGGGCGCCTAGCATGATCGCCTCCGAAGATCCCTGCGTGCGCGCTCCCGTCGTCTCACCTGGCGCGTGGAACAGATCCGCCAGCATCCGAATGCAGCGCTGCTCGAGCTCAGCCGTCCGCGGATATTCCGCGTGGTCGATGAAGTTTCGGTGGAGGTTCTCAGCGATCAGTCGCTGAGCCTCCGGCTCCATCCACGTCGTGACGAAGGTCGCGAGGTTTCGCATCGGAGAGCCGTCGATGACCAGCTCCCCCGCGACCAGACGGAACGCATCGAGCGCCGGCATCCCGACGTCCGGAAGCTTCTCGGCTGGTGCCTCCTCGAGCAGAAAGCGATTGCCATAGCGAGCCTCAAGTACCTCCGGACTCTCGCCGTCAGAAGTGCCAGCCCCGCTTAGCTCTGTTTGCCGTTGCATTACCTCTCCCTTTCCGCTGCTCAAGTGGCTGATGTGGCCACGCTTTCCTGAGGCCGCTGACCGTTCTCGCCACGCGATTCCCGCTCCCGACCCGGCGGCAGAACGGCCCAGGCAGTGTCCGAAGCTAGCTCGCCTGATCGGCTACGCATCCCCCGAAATGGGTGATGGCGCCGATCGATCACGCGCTCAATGTCGGAATCGAGAGCGTGTTCGAGTCCGCCCTCCGCCAAGTTCGTCGCGCTCGCGGTGTTCTTCGCCATCGCGATCGTGCTCGGCGTCGCCTACGCCCTCCTCGCCGAAGCCCTGATCAGCCGGCGATCGGTGTCGTCCGCCCGCAAGGCGGAGCGCTTCGAACAATGGCTCCCAGAAGCAGTGGAGCTCGTCCTAGAGGTGGTGGATTTCGTCCGGGACCTAACGTGGTCGAGTCCCCGCCGTCCTGTATTGGTTCCCGCGAGGTGGCCGCGGGCCTGAGCCTCGTCATCCCCTTGGGATGATGCGACTAGGCGGGTCCGCTGAGATTCTCCGCCGTGTGGATAAGTCGCTCGGTCTCGGCTGGGCAAGCCCGCACGTCAACCCGTGATCGACAGAAATGGAGCAGCTCGGTGCCTGAAGGCCTGTCAGCGAGTGAGGTTGGCAAGGAGATCGCCGAGCATGCCGACCATGAGGCAGCGGAGCACGCGCCGGCCGAGCACGCTCAGCGTGACCGCTGGATTGCGATCTTTGAGGCAGTACTGCTGTCCGTCGTGGCGCTGCTCGGCGCATGGTCGGGTTACTCGGCCGCCAAGTGGGGCACCGAATCGTCGCTTTCGCTTGCGCAGGCCTCCTCGACGCGGACCAAAGCCAGCCTCGCCCTGATCCGGGCCAACCAGATCCGCACGCTGGATTCGGTGTCGTTCAACGCCGCGGAAACCGCCTACGCCACGAACAACACGAAGCTCTTCCAGCTGGACATCAAGCGGCTACGCCCGGGCTACCGCCCGGCGGTCGAGGCATGGCTCGCGCTGCACCCGCTGAAGAATCCCAAAGCACCGCCTGACCCCTCATACATGCCGCAATACCGAATCCCCCAACAGGCCGAGGGTGTGGCGCTCAGCGCGCGGGCCGACGCGTTTTTCAACGACGGGCAGTCCGCCGCGGGAACGGCGGACAAGTACGTGCGTCTCACGGTCTTCCTGGCCGCCGTCCTTTTCCTTGTCGGCATCGGCAGCCGCTTCCCGGTCCGCGCGGCGCGCTATGGGCTGGTTGCTGTCGCCGCCGTGCTCCTTGTCATATCAATAGTGCAACTCCTAAGCCTTCCCGGACCTCCGGCGTGATCCCGGGCCAAGGGTGCCATCCGCGCACCTGCATGGGTCCGGGGTGAGCCCTCCGGTGGGCCGCGCAGCATGAGCTCGACTCGAACCTGCCGGCGGCTGGCGCCAGATCGGCTGCGACTCGCGGGCACACGCACATGCAGCGGGCGATGCCTCGCGAGCCGCCGTCGCAGAGGATTCGGCGGAAAGGCGTTGAAACCTTAGCCCGGGCGATCCCGGAAGTCATTTACCTGGAGAAAGGAAGCGCTATGAGAGGTCTCGGTCGGGTGGTCTTCGTGGCGATTCTGCTGCTGATGGCGGGGACGCTCAACATCATCTATGGAATTGCAGCGGAGAGCAACGCTCATTTCTTCAACGGCACGCAGTACGCGTTCTCGACTCTCCACACATGGGGCTGGGTCGGGATCGTCGTCGGGATCATCCAACTCACGGGCGGGCTCTCGCTGTTTGGCGGCGGGGCGTACGGCCGCTTCATCGGGATCTTCGCGGCGACCCTGGGCGCGATCGAGTCGTTGTTCGAAATCGGCGGCAACCACCCCTGGTGGGCGCTCGGGATCTTCGTGATCTGCCTGTGGGTTCTTTACGGCCTGATCACCTTCCACGAGGACTTCGAGGCGCGGACCTAGCCGATCGCATCCCCTCCGACAACGGACGGTTCGTTTGTGCACCGCGTGGGGACCGTTCCGCGCCATCGGGATCGAATGAAGACGTCGAGGCCGGACGCCTTGAGCATGGAAGGAGCTCTCGCGCCGGCGTCGTCCTTGACCTGGATCTCGCCAATCTCAGGAGTGCGCGGGCACGCTCGCCGTGGCCGCGAGGACGACCCCCGTCGGGCTCCGCTCAGGCCCGGATCCCGGCGCCCCGATCGTCGATGGCGATCGCGCCACGCGAGGCAAAGGAAGGATGAACCGATCATGCGGACGCAAGCAGCCGGAGGCTCGAGATTGGGCGATACCAGTGGCCGGGCGTCGCCTGCACTTACTGCTGCTTGGCGCAGGCGTCGCCGTGAGCATTCGGGACACGCTTTCAGAATTTGCAAATACGGCACAAGTATTGCCAACCCCAAAAAGTGCCCATTTCCAGCCACGACGCGGCGAAGGAATCGAACCTTCCAAGCGGGGGGCTGCCCCGCCCTGCCGGTTTTGAAGACCGGATGGGCCACCAGGCCCGTGCCGCGCCAGTAGGCGATGCTAGGGCCCGACGCCGTGCTCCAGCGCGTCCTTGACGCCGGCGTCGAGGGCGTTCAGGCGGTAGAGCGCGAGCGCCTCGGGGCTGCGGAAGCGTCCGCCCGGGGCCGCCGATGATCCGTGGTGGCAGAGCACGCAGTGCAGCAGCGCGAGCCTTCGAGGCTCATCCAACGGGTCCGAGCGCGCCGCGAGCATCTGCACACCGAGCGTCACGTGACCGAGCAGCCGGCCCTGGTCGGTCAGCCCGAACTCGGCACCGTAGGTGAACTCCTGACTGCGCCCCACATCATGGAGGAGAGCGGCGGTCAGCAGTAGGTCCGAGTTCAGCCGCGGGTGCAGCTGGCAGAGCTCCTGCGCCAACGTCGCCACCGCCACCGTGTGCTCCAGCAGCCCACCGAGGTAGGCATGGTGTCCCGCGCGCGTGCAGGGCGCGCGGCGAAGCGCCGATCGCAAGTCGACATCCGCCAGCAGCTCCTCCAGCAGCGCCCGGTAGCGGGGGTCATAGACCTCGCGCGCCAGGTGCTCCAGGAAGCCGTCCAGCTCGTCGAGGTCCCGATAGGCGCTCGGCAGGAACTGGGCCGGGTCCACATCGTCGGCCTGATTCAGGCCCGAGATCTTCAGCACCTCGAGCACGAGCTGATCACGGAAGCGCTCGACACGCCCAGATGCACGCACCAGCTGACCCCGCTCGAAGAGTCCCGCCAGAGCGTCGGCGTCGCGAAAAGCGCGCGCCGGCAGCGAGCCCGTTCGGTCCCGCAGCTCGAGCGCCAGATACGTACCGCCGGACTTCGTCAGCAGCCGGTCCTTGCGCGTGCAGGCGAACACCCCATCGACCTCGTCCCCGGCGCGCAGCATGGAAATCGACGAAGCCCGAAGGGGACGCTCGGCGGCGGGCAAAGGACTTGGGGCCATCCACCCATGATGTACGGTGGATCGGATGCAGCCATTGCGTTGGGACTACCGACCGGACGGATTGCGCGCCCCGGCCCTGATCTGTGCCTTCAAGGGCTGGAACGACGCCGCCGACGCCGCCTCGACCGCGATCACCTCGGTCGGAGGGGCATTGGGCGCCCGTCGGTTCGCGACCATCGACCCCGAGGAGTTCTACGACTTTCAGGCCACCCGGCCGCGGGTCAAGCTCTCCGACGGCGAAACGCGCGAGATCGTCTGGCCCGCGGTCGAGCTGTTCGAGGCGCGCGTCCCGCGGGCACCCCGCGACCTGATCCTGCTCACCGGGAGTGAGCCCTCGTTTCGCTGGCGCGCGTTCACGAACGTGATCATCGAGCTGGCCGAGGCGATCGGCACCCAGCTCGTCGTCACGCTCGGGGCCCTGCTCGCTGACGTGCCCCACACCCGGCCGGTGTCGGTGACGGGGCTGACCTCGGACCGCGCGCTCGTCTCGAGGCTGGGCCTGGCCCCATCGAGCTACGAAGGTCCGACCGGGATCGTCGGCATCGTGCACGCCGCCTGCCAGCAGGCCGGGCTGCCGTCCGCCAGCCTGTGGGCCGCCGTGCCGCACTACATCGCGGCCACGCCGAACCCAAAGGCGGCGTTGGCGCTGGTCCGCAAGCTCGAGGGGCTCGTCGGAGTGGCGGTCGAGGCCTCCGCGCTCGAGACCGCGGCGGCCGAGTACGAGCGCCAGGTCAACCTGGCCGTGCAGAGCGACCCAGACGTGCAGGCGTTCGTCGAGCGGCTCGAGCAGGCCTCCTCCGACAGCGGCGTCGACGACGATCCCGGGGCGCTGCCGTCCGGCGAGACGATCGCCCGCGACCTGCAGCGCTTTCTGCGCCAGCGAAGCGAGGGGGAGGGAAGCGAGGACTAGTGGCGCTCAGGCGCGTGCGTAACCGCATCCAGCTTCGGGCCGCGCTTCGCTCCGCTCCTCGTTACCAGGAGACCGCTCCGCTCGCGCGACAGTTACCACCGCCGAGCATCCGGCTCGGCGTCCCCTAGCGCTCCGCCGCCGGGCACACCAGCCGGTAGTCACACACCGAGCAGGCAGCGAACGACGGCGTCGGCTCGAAGCCCTGCGAGAGGATCCCCTCCGCGACCTCGGTGGCGAGCTCACGCACCCACTCCGAGCGCTCCTCGCCACCGCCCAGTAGCTCGACCTTCCGGTCATCGAGCAGGTAGTAATAGGCCTGTCGCGAGGCGTCGAGCTGCCACGCCTCGCGCGCGCCGACGGCGTACAGAGACAGCTGCACGTCGTCGGCCAGCTGGCCCTGAGTCTTGGGCCGGCCCGTCTTGTAGTCGATCAGCTCGTATTCGCCGCCGGGGAGGCGGTCGATCCGGTCCACCCGGCCGCGCAGCAGGTGAGGGCCGAGCTTGAAGGTGAACGGCCGTTCGAACCACACCGGCTGTGCCTCCTCGTGCTCGAAGCGGGCGTGGTAGCGCTCTAGGGCCGCCGCCGCCTTGCCCCGCAGCTGGCGCTCCTCGTCGGTGTCGCCGAAGCCCGCGCGGCGCCAGCCCGCATCGAGCAGGCCGAGCAGCTCGGCGAGCGTCCCCGGGATCCCCTCGCGGGCATGGAAGCGCTCAAGCACCTGATGCAGCACGATCCCGAAGCGCTGATGGACGGTCGGCTCCTGCGGAATCCGGAAGACGCGGGCGAACTTGTACTTGAGCGGACAGGTCCTGTAGGTGTCGATGTCGGAGGCCGACAGCATCACGCCCTCGCCGCGCTTGGGCAAGAACTGCTCCAGAGACGGCTCGTCGCGCGCGGCGATCACCTGGGCGCGCCGGCGGGCGTCGCGCTCGGTGTCGAGCAGGTACTCGTCGAGCGCCGAGGACGTGATGATCTCCTTCTGCTCGGCCGTCACCGCCTGGAGGATGCGCGCGTTGACGTCCCGTAGAGCCTCGGCCACGCCCTGGCCCTCCGGCCTGGCGATCAGGGCCGCCACCTTGAGCAGCTCCAAATACCGCACCACGGCGTGCGAGACGTCGAGATCGGTGTCCAAACGAAGTTCCCCGAGCCGGCCGCCCGCTCGCATCGTGGTGTCGAGCAACTCGTCGCGCAGCAGCCGGTAAGTGGAGTGCAGGGTCTCGGCGGGACCGAACAGCTCCTCCTCCTTTTCCTCCCATTGACCCTTGAGCGCCAGGCGCACTTCCTCCACCACGGGGCACGGAGAGCTCCCGGAAAAGGCCAGCACGACCCGCTCGCGAGCCCTGCTCAAGGCCACGTAGAGCATCTGGCGCAAGGCGCGGGCACGCTGCTCGGCGTCGTCCGCGGGAAGCGGCTCCGACAGCAGTGCGCCGGGAACAGGCTCCGGCTCGGGCGCCGCGAGCCGGGAGTCCAGACCGAGGACGAACACGTGCGCCGCCTCAAGCCCGCCGGCCGCGCTCAGCGGCACGATCTGCACCACGCCGGACCCCCCCACCTCGGGCTCGTCCTGCTCGCGCAGGCCGAACTCGGCTACGGCGGCGATCGAACGCGCGAACTCGCGCGCCGTGGCCTGCGGCGCACGCCGCACGTAGGCGGAGGCCAGCTCGCCAAACCGCGCCAGCGCGCGTAGGCGCTCGACCACGTCCGCCTGGGCGGCGAACAGCTGCTGGCGGCGGAGCCCGATCCGCTCGATCAGGCGGTGCACGTAGAGGTCCGGACGCGCCGTGTCGATCGCCGTCACCCCCGAGCGGTAGAGCTTCAGAAACAGCCGGATACGCTCGCGAGCCTCGGGCGGCACCTGCGGGGACTCGGTGGCCGCCGCGAGCGCGGCGACCATATCCAGCCTGCGCCGCCGGGAGATCTGGGTGCAGCGCGCGATGTCCACCGAGCGCAGGTCGATCGGTGGACGCGCCAGCGCCCGGACCACGGCGGCGGCGTCGGTAGGGTCAGCCAGCAGCCGCAGCCACGCCAGCACATCCCGGATCTCCGCCCGCTGAAAGAACGCCGCCTCGCCCACCAGGCGGTGGGCAACTGCGCGCTCCTCGAGCGCAACCGCCACCGCCTGGCCTTCGTCGACGACGCCCGGCACGAGCACCGCGATCGCCCCCGGCTGGACGTCATGGCGCGCTATCAGCCGCTCGATGTCCGAGGCGACCCCCTGAGCCTGCGCGCGGCGGTTCGCGCAACGCCAGAACGTGAGCACGCCGGCGTCCCCCTGCGCCTCACGCTCGCCGAGCGCGACGCGCGCGGCGCCGAACACACGATCAGGACAGCGGCGGCTCTCACAGAGCCGGACGACGCGGGCCTTCTCGGATGCGGCAAAGCCCCGCATCCGCTCGGCGCCCGCGGCCCGCAGGCGCAACAGCGCGGCATGAGGGTCGCCGGCTACCGTCAAGCCGCTCGTGCCCAGCGCCTCGAGAAGACAGGCGCCGGTAAAGCCGAGCTCCTGCGCGTCGTCCACCAGCGCGTGGTCGAAGCGGCCGGGCAGGCTGCGCGCGAACCTGAGCGCGTCCCGCACCAGGTCTCCTTCGTCGCGCGCCCCGGCGCGGATCAGCAGCTGCTCGTGGGCGCTGTAGACCGCCGCGAACTCCTGCTCGGCGGCCGCCTCGGGGCCGTGCTCTAGCCCAGACGCCCAATCCTCGAACTCCGCCGCGCCGATCGACTCCGACTTCAGCCTGTCGATCCGGCGGACGAAGCGACCGAGCAGCGCGCTGGCGCTGCCCCCGAAGTCGTGGTGCTGAAGCGAGAGCTCATCGATCCGCTCGAGCAGCATCGCCAGGCGCTCGCCCGCGCCCAGCAGCGTCGGCTCGCTCTCGCCGCCGAGGATCAGCACCGCCAGCTCGACGGGCGAGCCGACGAACAGCTGCTCGTAGCCCTGCGTCAGCGAGCTCTCGAGAAGTGTCCGGAGGGAAGCCGCGCGTGCGGCGGACGGCGCCGCGACCGCGATCCGCTCAACCGCTACGCCGCTCTGAACCAGCGCGCCGAATCGCTCCGCGATCAGGCGCGTCTTGCCGCTCCCCGCGGGGCCAAGCACGACCAGTCGTCCGCCGCCGTGAGCGATGGCCTCATGCCACTGAGAGTCCACTCTGACAGCATAGGTTCAGGATGAGCACGACCCGTTCAGCTCTAGATGCGGACTGGCTCTCGGTCTGCAGGCGGGCCGTGGCGAACCTGAAGCTGATGCTGGCCGAGGCCACCAGCACCCAGGAGCGGGCGCGGGAGACCGGTACCCGTGGCTCGGGTGGAGACCTGACGCTGGTGATCGACAGCTCGGCCGAGAGCCTCGTGTTGGACGAGCTTCAGGCGCTCCGCGACGAGGGCTACCGCTTCGCCGCGCTGTCCGAGGAGCGCGGCGAGCTCGACTACGGCGACCCGAGCACCAGGGTGATAATCGACCCCATCGACGGGTCGCTCAACGCCAAGCGCGGGATCTCCCACCATGCCCTGTCGGTGGCCGTGGCCAGCGGCGAGACGATGGCCGACGTCCAGTTCGGCTACGTGTACGACTTTGGGCCCGCCGAGGAGTGGTGGGCGCAGCGCGGCGACGGCGCCCGGCTGGATGGCGAGCGGCTAGACCCCGAGCTGGGCGAGCGGCGCGGACGGGATGGCAGACTCGAGGTGCTGGGCATCGAGTCGGCCGACCCCCGCTGGGTGGCGGCGTCGATCGAGCCGCTCGTTGACTCCGCCTACCGGCTGCGCGCGATCGGCACGATTGCCTCGGCGCTTTGTCAGGTGGCCGCCGCCCGTTTCGACGGCATGGTCTCGCTGCGCCGCTGCCGGGGAGTCGACGCCGCTGCGGGGCAGCTGATCGTGCGGGAGGCCGGAGGGCTGGTCAGCTTCCCGGGCTTGGACGGACCGCTCAGCGCGGCGCTCGACGCCGTGCCCCGCGCGCCCGTCGTCGCGGCGCGATCGCCGGAGACGCTGCACGAGCTCGAGGGAATCCCGCGGGTCTGATGGCTGCCGTGATCGACTGGGTGCTCGCGGAGCGCATCGCCCGCTACGTCGCGGGGAGCGGCGACGGTCGCCTCCCGACGGCCGATCTGGCGACGCTGGCGGACGAGTCCGAGCGGCGCGTCACGGCCTACACCGGCCTCGAGCCGGCGCGAGCGCTGCCCCCGCCGGAGGGCATCGACCGCCCAGAGTGGGTGCAGAGCAACATCGACGCGATGCGCGCCCTGCTCGACCCAGTGCTCGAGCGCGCCGGCGAGGGGCTCGGCCCGCTGAAGCCCGCGATGCAGATCGCGGTCGGATTGGTGCTCTCGACGGAGGTCGGGGTCGTCATCGGCTACCTGGCCCAGCGCGTGCTCGGCCAGTACGAGCTCGTCCTGCTCGAGGAGGTCGACGACCGCCCGCCGCGGCTTCTGTTCGTGCTGCCGAACCTGGGTCAGGCGGTGCACGCGTTCGAGGCCGAGGAGCGCGAGTTCATGACCTGGGTGACGCTGCACGAGGTGACGCACGCCGTCCAGTTCGCCGGCGTCTCTTGGCTCCAGGGCTACCTGGCCGGACTGGTGCGCGAGCTACTGAAGACCGCAGAAGTGCGGATCGACAACCCGCGGAAGCTGCGGCTGCCGAGTGTGGATGAGATCCGCGAGACGATCTCGGCCCTGCGCCGCGGCGATCTGGTGTCGATCGTCGCAAGCCCGGCGGAACGCGACACGCTCGACCGAGTGCAGGCCGTGATGGCGGTGATCGAGGGTCACGCCGAGCACGTGATGGACGCCGTCGCGCCGGATCTCTTGCCCTCGCTTCCGCGCCTGCGTGCGGCGCTCGACCGCCGACGCCGCTCGCAATCCGGTCTATCCCGGCTCGTGGCCAGGCTGCTGGGCCTGGACCTCAAGTTGCGCCAGTACGAGCAGGGCAAGCAGTTCTGCGACGCGGTGGTGGAAAAGGGCGGCTCCCGCGCTCTGAGGCACGTGTTCTCAGCCCCCGAGGCGCTGCCGACGCTCCGGGAGCTCGGCGACCCCGCACGCTGGCTCGAGCGCACCGGCGCTGGGCGCCTTTAGCCGCTGTTGGTTGACAAGCCTGTAACCACTTTCCGCGAGTGGTTTACAAACATGTGTTCGGGTGCTCAGGACGACCGCGAGCCGCCGAAGTAGAATCTTTAGCCACAGTCGGGAGTGGAGAAAACGATATGGCCAGAACGAGCAACACCGGTGGGCGCGAGCCCGCCACGCGACGCAAGACCGCCACGGGGCGTAGACCCCGGGCCGCGACGACGACCTCGACTCAGCCCCAGACGCCGGTCCAGGAGGCTCAGGGGTTGGCGGAGCGCGCCGTGCTCGTGCCGGTCGGAGCGGGCCTTCTGGCGCGGGACAACTTGGTCGCCACGGTCAGAGATTTCACCACCAGGTATCGCACGCGGACCGGGCTCGAACGCGAGCTCAAGCGCTACGAGCGCCGCGGCGCGACCGCCCGAAACCGCATCGAGCGCCAGGTCCGCAAGACGCGTACTCGCGTGGAGCGTGAACTGCGAGAGCGTCGGCGCGGGGTCGAGCAGACGTTGAAAACGAACCGTCGCCGGTTGGAGCGTGAGGTACGCTCGGTAAGCAAGGACCTCGAGAAGCAGTCGGGGAGTCTGACCGCGCGAGTCGAGAAGTTGGTTTCTGACGCGCAGGGGCGCCTGAGCGTCCCCTAAAACTGAAACTTCCCCCGCCGCGCCCGAGGAGAGCGCCAAGCGGGAAGGGTTCGCCGGCCTCATAACCTCGCCGGCGAATGCAGCACCCTCTCCTCCCTCAACCGCCGGGGCGTCACGAGAGTGGCGCCCCAGCGGTCTTTAACGGTTGCCCCGGCGCGCCTGAAGTCGTCTGCTTGAATGAGGTCTATGGCTACTCGTGAGCAGATTCTGGATGCCCTGCGCAGCGTCATCGATCCAGAGCTCCGGCGGGACATCGTCGAGCTCGAGATGGTCCGCTCGATCGACATCCACCCCAACGGGGTCGTGGACGTGATGGTGTCGCTGACGACACCCGGATGCCCGATCCGGACCCATTTCGAGACCGCCGTGGCCCAGTCGGTACGCGGGCTCGACGGCGTCATCGGCGTCAACGTCTCGTTTGACGTGCTCTCGGACAACGAGAAGAGCGCGCTGGGGCGCAAGCTGGGCCGCGGGGCGCTGCCCGAGGGCGCGCTGGCCCAGGTCTCCAACGTGATCTGCATCGGCTCCGGCAAAGGCGGCGTCGGCAAGTCGAGCGTCACTGCCAACCTGGCTGCGGCGCTGGCCGCCGAGGGCAAGCAGGTCGGCGTGCTCGACGCCGACGTGTGGGGCTACTCGCAGCCCCGCATGCTTGGCCTGGGCGCCGAGCGGCCGAGGGTCAACGCCGAGCGCAAGCTGGTGCCGCTGAAGGCTCAGGACGGCATCAGCGTGATGTCGATCGGCTTCTTCGTCGAGCAGGACGCCGCCGTCGTGTGGCGCGGCCCGATGCTTCACAAGGCCCTTCAGCAGTTCCTGGAGGACGTCGAGTGGGGGGCACTCGACTACCTGCTCATCGACCTCCCGCCGGGGACCGGCGACGTCTCGATGACGCTGGCCCAGCTACTGCCACAGTCGAAGTTTTTAATCGTCACCACGCCGCAGCCGGTGGCCCAGAAGGTGGCCCGCCGCTCGGCGCAGATGGCCGACAAGCTGAAACTCGAGATCGCCGGCGTGATCGAGAACATGTCCGCCTTCGTCACGCCCTCGGGCGAGCGCTTCCAGATCTTCGGCGAGGGCGGCGGACAGCTGCTGGCCGAAGAGCTAGAGGTGCCGCTGCTGGCCAAGGTGCCGCTGACGCTAGGCCTGCGCGAGCAGTCTGACGCCGGCCTGCCAATCGTGTTCTCTAACCCCGACGATCCGGCCGCGCAGGCGCTTCGTCAGGGAGCGCGAGGCCTGATCGCCCTGTCGCCATTAGAGCTACCGGTGATGCAGGCGCCTGCTCCGGCCGCCGCGCCGAAGCCGACGGGCATGTCGCTGCCGATGGCTTAGATCGATATAGATGGGCGTGGCGCATGCGCCACGCCCCCGGCCGGAACATGTTCCGGCCGGCGGGCCGGCTCATGAGCCGGCCCGAACGACCCTTCAATTGAGTGCTAGGCCTTCTCGCAGGCCAGCGTCTTGTAGTTCCAGAACCAGAGGGGGGAGCCGGTCGCCTTGCTCAACCTGAGGGTGTCCGTCTTGGACTTGCGGCCCACCGTGCAGCTGAGCCTGACGGTGCGGAAGTCACCGCCCGACACGTTCGATGCCGCGATGCTCACCTTGTGGCCACTGAACTTGCCCGCGGCGCAGTTCGGCTTGCAGTTGTTGACCCACAGGTAGCCCCCCGCGCGCGCCCGCGCCGAGCCCCAGCTGCTCCAGCCGATGGCGCCGATCTTGTTCGAGCTGCTCTTCGATCCCCCGACGAACAGCGATCCATCCGCGCTGAGCTCGATGTAGTGCGGCCTCACCGAGAAGCGGCTCGAGTCCCCAACGGCCAGCTTCGGAAGACTGGCGGCCAGCGCAGCGGCCGGGATGAGCGCCGCGGCGAGCGCCACGACACAGCCGGTCAGAAATTTAGTAGAACGTTGCATGATTCGATCGTATGCCATCGGTTGGACGGCCCGCAAGCGCAGCGGGCCGACCGCAACGTCCTCCTAACGTAAACCCTTACGAATACGGCGCGTAGCGGCCGTGGAGCATCAGGTCGTTGCCGTCCGGGTCGTTGAAGAACGCCATGTGGCACACCCCGGTGTCCAGCGTGTCGCCGAAGAACGTCACGCCCTTGCCCTCGAGCTCGTTGCGCGCCGCCTTGACGTCGTCCACGTGCAGCGCCAGATGGCCGTTCTTCTGGGGCGCGAAGTCCATGCCGAACTGTGCCGGCTCCCAGATGCCGAGACACGTCTCGCCGGCCCAGAACTCATTCTCGGCGCGCGCGTCGGGCCTGAGCCCCAGGGTCTCGCCGTAGAAGCGCCGCGATCGCTCAGCGTCTTCCGAGGGGACGGCGACGAAGTCGATCCTGGTGATCGTCACTTTGCGTAATAGTCGGCGTTCAGCTTGGTGTACTGCTGCCATTCGTCGGGCAGCTGATCCTCGGCGAAGCAGGCATCGACCGGGCAGGCCTCGACACACGCGTCGCAGTCGATGCACTCCTCGGGGTCGATGTAGAGCATCTCGACGCTGTCGTAGTCGGGCTCGTCGGGGGTCGGGTGAATGCAGTCAACCGGGCAGACCTCTACGCAGGAGTTGTCCTTGGTACCGATGCAGGGCTCGGCGATCACGTAGGCCATTGATTCCTCTTGTCTTGTTTTCTCAAGCGAACGGCCGGGTCGGCCGGAGCAGGCATTCTAGGGTCTGTGCCCTGAGCTAGGCTGGGGATGGTGCTGCTGCTGACGGGCGCGACGGGGGCGATCGGCCTGCCGCTGCTCAGGCGCCCAAATCGATGCAGGCCGTGCTCGGCGTCGGCTAGTCGCGCGGCGTCGGCTGGTCGCGCGGCGTCGGCTGGTCGCGCGGCGTCGGCTAGTCGAGCGCCGGAGGCGGTGCCGGCTCAGTCGCGGAGCTCTGAGAGCGGGCGCGGCCCGGGGGCCGGCGTAACTTCGGCGGCCGCGGTCATGACGGGCAAGGGTAGCTGCGCGTAGGGTTGACCAAGTGGACAACCTCATGTTCCGTCCGGCCGGCGAACTGGCGGCGATGGTTCGCGGCGCCCAGCTGTCTGCACGGGAGCTGGTTGGGGCGTCGCTTGCGCGGATCGACGAGCTTGAGCCGCAGATCGGCGCCTTCACGTACGTGGCGCACGAGTCGGCGCTCGCAGAGGCGGATCCAATCCGGGCGGGTGACCCGCGACCGTTTGCCGGTGTGCCGATCGCGATCAAGGACAACCGCCCGGTCGCGGGCATGCCGCTGACGATGGGCAGCGACCTATGGGGCGATTTCACGCCCGGTCATGACGCGTTTCTGGTCTCGCGGCTCCGCGCGGCGGGTTTCGTGATCGTGGGCAAGACGGCGCTGCCGGAGATGAGCATCCTGCCCACGACCGAGTCGCGTCGCTTCGGTCCGACCCGTAACCCGTGGGACCTCGAGCGTACGCCCGGCGGCTCGAGCGGCGGCGCCGCAGCGGCCGTGGCCTCCGGCATGCTGCCCTTGGCCCACGGAAACGACGGGGGCGGGTCGCTCCGGATCCCGGGCGCCTGCTGCGGCTTGGTGGGGCTGAAGCCGGCGCGAGGGCGTGTGTCGAGCGGACCCGACGGCGGCCAGAGCTTCCTGGGTGTTGACGGTGTTCTGACCCACACGGTGAGCGAGACGGCACAGCTGCTCGACATCTTGGCCGGCTACGAACCCGGCGACGCCACCTGGGCGCCCCCGCCGACCCGCAGCTACGCCGAGCTGGCTGCCCGAGGACCGCACCGCCTGCGAATTGGCCTGGCGGTGAACCCCTCGCTCCAGGACGCGGCGCTCGACCCCGCCTGCGAGGCCGCGGCGCGGCAGGCAGCGGCGCTGCTCGAGTCGCTGGGGCATTACGTCGAGCAGATCGAGCCGCCCTGGGCGGAGCTCGACGTCCTGCCCTCGTTCACAAAGGTCTTCTGCCCGCAGGCATCGATGACGACGCTGGCCGGCGCCCAGCTCGCGGGCCGCGAGCCGCTCCAGACAGACGTCGAGCCACTGACCTGGGAGGTCTTCAAACGCGCCCGAGCCCAGAACGTCATCGACTACCTGCGAGCGCAGGGGCACCTGGAGCGTGCGGGAAGAACAGTCGTCTCCTATCTACAACCCTACGACGCAATCCTCACCCCCGCGCTGGCACGCAGGCCGCTGAGGATCGGCGAGATCAACGGTCAGGGACCCGATCCCTGGGCCAATTACCGCCGCTCTGGATACTTCACCCCTTACACCGGCATCTCCAACATCACGGGGCAGCCCGCAATCGTGCTGCCCCTCTACCAGGGCGACGACGGGTTGCCGATGGCGATCCAGCTGATCGGTCCGCCGGCGCGCGATGAGCTGCTTCTGTCGCTGGGGGCGCAGCTCGAGCAGGCACAGCCCTGGGCTGGCCGCCGCCCCGCGGCCTCCTGAGCTGTAGAGCCGCCGGCCCCGGGGATCTGCATGCAGTGGGGCATCCCCCGTCGCCGGCCGCGGGGCTCAGGACCTGGAGGGCCCGTCGGTCGCGGGACCCTCAGGACCTGTAGGGCCCGTCGGCCGCGGGACCCTCAGGACCTGTAGGGCCCGTCGAGGTATTCCCGCAACATGCGCGTGGCGCAGAACCTGGGCCCCAGCGCCTTCAGCGAGGCGCGGATCCGGGCCAGCCATGGCCCCGGGAGACCTTGCTGCTGGCGCTCGTAGAACGACGGCACCACCTCGTCGCGCAGGAGTGCCAGCAGCGTGTGGGCGTCGCGCGCGTCCTGGGCCTCGTGGTCGAGGTCGGTCTCGCCTGCAAGCGCCCAGCCCAGGTCGGGTGCGTAGGCCTCCGCCCACCAACCGTCGAGCACGCTCAGCTGAAGCGCGGCGTTGATCGCGGCCTTCATCCCGCTTGTCCCGCTGGCCTCGAGCGGTGGTCGCGGCAAGTTGACCCACAGGTCGCAGCCCTGGACCAACTGCGCGGCGGTCGCCAGGTCGTAGTCGTCGAGATACACCACGCGCTCGCCGACGATCTGAGCCGCCTTGAGGCCGAACAGCCGTTGAATGACGCCCTTGGCCTCGTCATCGCGGGGGTGGGCCTTGCCGGCCAGGACAACCTGGATCGGCCGCTCGGCGCCGAGCAGCGCCAGGGTCAAGTCGGGGTTGCGGGTCAGCAGCTCGAGGCGCTTATAGGTCGCCACCCGACGGGCGAAACCGAGTGTCAGCACCTCGGGGTCAAAAGCGGCCGCCGCGGCCTCCACGTACTCCCGCACGTCGCCACGGGCCAGTCTGTCGGCGACGCTGCGTTGGCGGATAAAGGACACAAGCGCAGCGCGCTGGGCCTGGCGTGCGTCCCACAGCTCGCCGTCGGGGATCTGATCGACAGCCGACCAGGCGTCGGGATCGGCGGCTCGACGGGGCCAGTCCTCGCCTAGGTGGCGGTCGAGCAGCGCACGCATCGGGCCCCCGATCCATGTGGGGAAGTGAACGCCGTTGGTGACGTGGCCGATGGGGACATCCGCCGCGTCGCGACCGGGCCACAGCGCCTTCCACATCTCGCGCGCCACCTGCTCGTGGCGCAGGCTCACGGCGTTGGCGCCGCGACTCATCCGCAGCGCCGCCTGGGTGACGCCGAAAGGCTCGTCGGGATTTTCGGGCGCGGTGCGGCCGAGTCCCAAAATCGCGCCGTCTTGCATGCCCAACTCGTGCGCCAGGCGGCCGAGCGCTTGCTCCGCCTGGGCGGGCGGATAGGAGTCGTTACCCGCCGCCACAGGCGTATGGGTGGTGAACACGGTGCGCCGGCGTGAGGCCTCGAGGGCCGTTTCAAGCGACCCTCCGCTTGTTATGGCGGATCGGGCCAGCTCGAGCGGGGCCAGGGCGGCGTGGCCCTCATTCAGATGAAGCACCGCGGGCTCGATGTGCAGCGCGCGTAGCGCGCGGATCCCGCCGGCCCCGAGCAGCACGTACTGAGCCAGCCGCGTGCGCTCGTCGGAGTCATAGAGCCGCGCCGTGACCCAGCGCTCGAGCGGCCCGTTCTCGGGCAGCTCGGCATCGAGCAGGAAAAGCGGCACCCGGCCAACGTCAACGCGCCAGATCTGTGCAGCGATCGTGCGCTCGTAGACGGGCACCTCGATCCTCAGAGGCTCGTGATCCTCACCGGTGACGAGCGCGGCGGGGAGCCGCTCGGGATCGGTGTCCAGCCAGTACTCGTGCTGCCAGCCTCCGGCATCGATCCGCTGGCGGAAGTAGCCCTTCCGGTACATGAGCCCCACCGCCACGAGCGGCACGGCACGGTCCGAGGCCTCCTTGAGCAGATCGCCCGCCAGAACGCCGAGGCCTCCCGAGTAGACCGGCAGCGACACGTGGACGCCGTACTCCGCGCAGAGGAATGCGACCGGGTGGTCTGGGTCCAGGCCGTCGGTGTCCGGGGGACGTCGCAGCTCGGCATTGATCTGCCGCTCGGCGGACTGTGCCCGCTGTCGGAGATCTTCGTCGGCGGCCGCGCGGCGGAGCGCCGCCGCCGACGTTTCCTGGAGCAGCCGCACGGGATTCTGGAGACTGCGCTCGAAGCGCTCCGGGTCGATGCGCCGGAAGAGCTCGGCACCGCCCGGGAGCCACGACCAGCGGTAGTTGTATGCCAGCCGGGCCAGCGGCGCGAGCGCCTGCGGAAGCCGCTCCCCGAGGTCCGCTGCCGCACCGGCAAGGTCGGCGCGCCCGTCGCTCGGCAGTTTGGGGGGACCGTCGGGCTCGGCGGCGGATGTGGGTTGGTCGGCGGGCAAGGCGGGCTCGGCGGCGGATGTGGGTTGGTCGGCTGGCAAGGCGGGCTCGGCGGCGGAGGGTTGGTCGGGGGGCAAGAGCGCGATTATTGCTGCTGATGTCATCCGGCGAACAGTTGAGGCTCGGTGTGCTGGCGTTCGGCGACTCGATCACAAACGGAGGCGGCGAGCTCCAGTGGGGCGTGGCGCTCCAGTCGTGGGCGCAGTGGGTCGCGCGCGGACTGGGCCTGCCGTACTCGGGCTACGCCGTCGACGGCGCCCGCGCGGCCGATCTGGTCGGCGGGCAACTGCCGTTATTTGAGCGCACCGCCGCGCGCCCCGACGCGCGCCGTGACCTGGGCTGCCTTTACATCGGCGTCAATGACGTTCGGACGGCGGACTTCTCCCCAGGCGACTTTGAGCGGGACTTCCGCACGGCGCTCGATTTCCTGGCCTCGCGGTGCGACCGCGTGCTGGCGGTCACCATCCCGCATCGGTTGGGCGTCCCCCGGACGGACGCGAAGGCCTTGGCCGACGTGAACGGCGCGATCGAGCGGGGCGCCGGCGAGGCCGGGGCGCTGGTGCTGGACCTGCGCGACTTCGGAGCGCGCAATCTGGTCATGGCGGACCGTGTCCACCCCACGGCGTTCGGACAAATCGCGATCGCGCAGCGTGCTCTGGCGGTCCTGGCGCGGGACGGCATGGCGACGCGTGTGCAGCCCCGCTCGCTGATCGCGTTCGAGACCACCTGGTCGGGGAGGCTACGGGGAGATCTGACCTACACACGGCGGTATCTGAAGGAGGTCTGGCGGGGTCTGGTGAGCGGGGTTCGGGGGCCGTAGGGGCCCGGGGCGGAGGCGGCGGGTTGATGCCGGCGGGCGCGCTGGGGGGCGGCGCGGGGGGCGGCGCGGGGTGCGACGCGGGTGCGACGCGGGGTGCGACGCGGGGTGCGCGCGATCAGGCCGGCACCCCGACGTCTGCCGCCCTTCAACAACTCTTAGAGCTTCCCGACGGTGCTCCGACGGACCGGCCCTAGAACTCGAGGGGTCCGTTTGTTCGACTCCAGAGAGTTCTGATGAAGACCCTGATTCCAAGCTCAAGCCGCGGCGCCGCTGAGAGCCGCGACGCCGCTCCAAACCGCGGCGCCGCTCCAAAGCGCGGCGCCGCTCCAAAGCGCGGCGCCGCTGATGACGACTGCGAGGTGAACGGCGCCCGGCGTCCAGGGCGGCGCTCGGACGCCTACCCCGACGTCGAGATCGTTGTTCCCGTCTACAACGAGGAGCGTGTCCTCGCCTACTCGATCTACCGGCTGCACCACTTCCTCTCCGAAGAGCTGCCGTTCTCCTGGCGGATCACGATCGCGGACAACGCCAGCAGCGACCTGACGCCCGAGATCGCCCGAGCGCTGGCCGCCGAGCTGCCCGAAGTGAGCGTCATGCGCCTCGAGCAGAAAGGGCGAGGTCGAGCGTTGCGGGCAGCGTGGTCGGCAAGCCTTGCCCGAGTGGTCTGTTACATGGACGTCGACCTCTCTACCGATCTTAAGGCGCTGCTCCCGCTGGTCGCGCCACTGATATCGGGTCACAGCGAGATCGCCATCGGCTCGCGCTTAGCCCGCGGAGCACGCGTCAGGCGAAGCGCCAAGCGGGAGCTGATCTCCCGCTCCTACAACCGGCTGCTCCGCGCAGCGCTACGAGCGCGCTTCAACGACGCTCAGTGCGGGTTCAAGGCGATGCGCGCCGACGTGGCTCGGGAGCTTGTGGCGGACGTGCGTGATGACGGGTGGTTCTTCGACAGCGAGCTGTTGATGCTCGCCCAGCGTCGCGGCATGCGTATCCACGTGGTGCCGGTGGATTGGGTGGAGGATCCCGATTCCCGGGTCGACATCCTCGCCACCGCATTCGCCGACCTCCGGGGGGTCGGGCGACTGGCGCTTGCCACGCCGATCGCTCGCTTCCTGCTCGTGGGCGTCGTCTCGACATTGGCCTACGCCCTGCTCTTCCTGGCTCTGGCCGGCGCGTTGCCCGCGGCAACGGCCAGCGCCGTCGCTCTGGCCATCACCGCCGTTGGCAATACGGGGGCGAACCGAAGGCTCACGTTCGGGATCCGCGGCCGGGATAGGCTGGTTCGCCAGCAGGCAGCCGGACTGGTCGTCTTCGCGGTCGCGCTGGCCCTCACCACCGGCGCGCTGGCGCTGCTACGCGCCGTCGACGCCGGCGCTCCGAAGGTGCTGCAAATGGCGGTGCTGGTCACGGCGACGCTCGGCGCGACTCTGACCCGCTATGTGGCGCTGGCCTCATGGGTGTTTCCGGCGCGCGGGGAAGAGCTCTCGTCGGGCGACCCGGGGACGCGGCGTGCACTCCCTCCCATTCCCCGCCGACTTCTTCCCCGCTAAGTCCTCACCGCTGACGAAAGGCGCCTGATGAGCATCACAACGTTTCCACGGCCATTCGGCCGCAGACGGCCCTCGCGTCGCGTCCGTGCACTCGCGCTTGGATGGACCGGGGAGAAATCATGGGCGCGCGTCGGCCTAGTAGTTCTCCTCGCCGCCACCGGGGCGGCGTACCTCTGGAACCTGACGAGCTCGGGGGACGCCAACAGCTTTTACGCCGCGGCCGTGCAGGCCGGGACGAAGAGCTGGAAGGCGCTCCTGTTCGGCTCGCTCGACTCCTCGAACTTCATCACCGTCGACAAGCCCCCCGCCTCTCTGTGGGTGATGGCCCTCTCGGGCCGGATCTTTGGCTTCAGCAGCGCCAGCATGCTGGTGCCGCAGGTCCTCGAGGGGGTGCTCGCGGTAGGCCTGCTCAGCACCGCCGTGAAGCGGTGGTTCGGCGCGGGCGCTGGTTTGCTGGCCGGCGCACTTCTCGCACTTACGCCCGTGGCCGCGCTGATGTTCCGCTTCAACAACCCGGATGCACTGCTTGTGTGCCTGCTCGTCGCTGCCGCGTATTGCCTGATCAGAGCGCTCGAACGAGGCTCCACTCGGTGGCTGGTCGCCGTCGGGACCCTGCTCGGGTTTGCGTTCTTGTCGAAGATGATGCAGGCGTTCCTGGTACTCCCGGGTTTCGCAGCCGTCTATCTTCTCGCCGCTCCCGGGAGCTTTCGCCGACGGGCCACACAGTTGCTGACGGGTGGCCTGGCGATCGTTGTGAGCGCCGGTTGGTGGGTGGCGCTGGTTGCCCTGTGGCCCGTCGGCTCACGACCGATGATCGACGGCTCGCCGGACAACAGCATCTTCAACCTGATCATGGGCTACAACGGGCTGGGACGGATCTTCGGGGGCTCCGGGCCTGGGGGCGGCGGTGGAGGCACGAACTTCAGCGGCGCGACTGGCATCTTCCGCCTGTTCAACGAGGCGATGGGAGGGCAAGCATCATGGCTCCTACCGGCCGCACTGCTCGTCCTCGTAGGAGGCCTGTGGCACACCCGCCGTGCCGGGCGAAGTGACCGCACGCGGGCAGCCCTTCTGCTCTGGGGCAGTTGGCTCGTGGTCAGCGGCGCGGTGTTCAGCCTCAGCCGCGGCGTCATCCACACCTACTACACGGTTGCCCTGGCGCCTGCGATCGCGGCGCTCGTTGCGATCGGGGTAGGCGCGCTGTGGCGCGGGCGCCGACGACTGCGGGCCCGTGCGGTGATCGCGCTAGGAGTGTTAACGACCTCCGTCTGGGCGATCGCGCTGTTGGAGCGCACATCATCCTGGGAGCCCTGGCTGCGTCCACTGGTGGTGGCAGCCGCGGTCCTCGCCACTTTCGCGCTTCTCGCCCCGCAGGCCAGAACGAGCCGACGGGTGGTGCAGGCGGGCGCCGTGCTCGCCCTGATCGCCTGCTTGGCTGGCCCGCTCGCCTACTCCGTCCAGACGTTGGCCACGGCTCACACCGGGTCGATTCCCTCCGCCGGCCCGGCCACAGCCGGGGGCGGTGGCCTTGGGACTCCAGGCGGTGGCAGCGTTGCGAGCGGAGGCGGAGCCGCTCGCGGCGGGGGGTCTGGCGGCAGTGTGACGAGCAGCTCGCTGGCTCGAGCGCTAGAGAACCACGCCGCCCGTTACCGATGGGTTGCGGCAACCTCCGGTTCGCAGAGCGCCGCTTCGCTCGAGCTGGCGACCGGCGGCCAGGCGGTGATGGCGATCGGCGGCTTCAACAGCCAGGGCGGCAATATCAACCTGGCCCAGTTCGAACGCTACGTCAGACAGGGTGACATCCACTACTACATCGTCTCGGCCGGCGGCCCGGGGAGCGCGGGCGGCGGTGCGGGTGCCTCGGCGGGCGGCGCGGCCGGCGCGGCCAGCCATCCGAGTGCCTCGGTGGGCGGCGGTGCGGGTGCCTCTGCGGGCGGTCCGGGTCCTGCCGGGCAACGCGGCGGAGTGCCCTCCGGCGCCATGAGGGCACGGCTCGGCCGTGCGGGCGGCTCCACCGGCGCGCCCGCGGGAGGCGTGGGCGGCAGCTCCAGCAGCAGCGCCATCACGGCCTGGGTCAAGGCTCACTTCAAGAGCGTGACGATCGGCGGCCAGACCGCATACGACTTGACGCAGGCTCGTTGACGCCGGCGCGGGTCTCGGGCCAGCCTCTGGGCCGGGGACCCCCGTCGAAGGAGGCTCAGACGACGCATAACTGACCAAAGCGGCCGCCGTGGGGCGAGAATGGCCAGAACAGCATCTCCTGGACGCAGTTTTGCCCAAAGTCCAGCGACCGCCCCGGCTTTGTCACTTTTTGCGGCCCCAGAAGCGGCGGTCCGCGCGGCCCCCGAAGCGGCAGCCGCGGCGGCCCCGAAGCACGAGCCCGCGGCTGGCCCTGAAGCACTATCCCGGCGGCGGCCCCGAAGCACGAGCCCGCGGCTGCCCCTGAAGCACGATCTGGGGGCCGGCCCCGAAGCGGCAGCCGGCGCGGCCCCCGAAGCGCGCAGCCGCGGCGGCCCCGAAGCACGAGCCCGAGGGCCGGCCCGCGAAGCACTACCCCGGCGGCGCCCCAAGGCACCATCCGGCGGCCCCGAAGCGGCCGCCGGCGCGGCATGAACAGCCCTCGCCGCGGTCCACCAGTGGGTGGAGCGCCAGATCAGCCCGCGGACCGATGACAGTTCGCTCGCCGGGGCGTACGTTGGCCACATGACCACGCTGAGGGTCGTGATCTTGGCCGTGTGGGCCGCCTTTTGGATCTACTGGCTCGTCTCTGCCGTCGGCGTGAAGCCGGGCTCTCGCGGCCGACGAGTGAGGCCCCCGGGCCTCGTAGTCCTAGGGGCGTTTGTGCTACTTCGCCTCTTTTCGCCTCACAGCCTGGCGATTCACAGCCTGATCTTGCAGGTGCTGGGAACGATCTTGTTCGTGTCGGGGCTCGCGGTGGCCGTGTGGGCCAGAGTCCACCTAGGGCGGAACTGGGGGATGCCGATGACCGAAAAGGACGAGCCCGAGCTCGTCACCTCAGGCCCGTACCGGCTCGTGCGCCACCCGATCTATTCCGGCATCCTGCTCGCCCTGCTCGGTACGGCGGTTGCCACAAACATCTACTGGTTGATCGCGTTCGGTGTCGGCGGCGTCTATTTCGTCTATAGCGCGCGGGTCGAGGAGAGGCTCATGACTACTTCGTTCCCGGGCACGTACCCGAGCTACCAAGCCAAGACCAAGATGCTGATCCCGTTCATCTTGTGATTCAAGGTCCTACCCCAGTCGGCCCGCTTCCTCGGTGGCCTCGCGCAGACGGGCGGCCAGCTTCCGCGTCAGAGCGCCAGCCGGTAGCTGCCAGCGCCAGTTAGGCCGGCGAGGCCGGCCCGGGTCGTTCATGCGCGCGTCGGAGCCGAGCCCCAGCACGTCCTGAGCCTGCACCATCGCCACGCGCGCCGGCGAGGAGAGCGCCAGGCGGATGAGTGCCCACCACGGCTCCGATGAGACCGCGATCCCATGCTCGGAGAGAGCCGCTTGCACCGCCCGCGTCTGTTGCTTATCGAGCGACTCGTACCAGCCGCGGGCCGTGTCGTGATCGTGCGTGCCCGTGTAGACGAACCGATGCTGCTGATGATTTTCGGGACGGTGCGGGCTGGAGCGGTCCCGGGGCGCGAAGCCGAGCTGGAGCACGAGCATTCCCGGCAGGGAAAGCGAATCACGCAGCCGCCGCACGGGCGGCGTGATCACCCCCAGGTCCTCGGCCACGAACGGCAGGGCCCCGAGCTCACGGGTCACGGCCTCGAACAGGGCACTGCCCGGCCCGCGGCGCCAGCGTCCGGGCAGCGCCGTCCGTGAGTCCTCGGGCACCGCCCAATAGGAGACGAAGCCGCGGAAGTGATCGAGCCGCGCGACGTCGAATAACTCAAGCGTGCGGCGCAGCCGCTGCACCCACCAGTCATAGCGCCGCCGCCTGAGCGCCGACCAGTCGTACAGCGGGTTGCCCCACAGCTGGCCTGTGGCCGAGAACGAATCGGGCGGCACGCCCGCGACCACGCCGCGCTGGAACAGGTCCGGGTAAAGGAGGTGGTCGGCGCTCGAGGGGGCGACGTAAATCGCCACGTCGCCCAGCAGCCTGATGTCGCGCTCGTCGGCGTAGGCCCGCACCGCGGCCCATTCGCGATCGAAGCGGACCTGGTCCTCGACCGCGCCGTCGCCGGCGTATCGCTCCCAGCCGGAGATCCAGTAGCGCTGACGCTCGCGGAAGTCCGCGATCTCGGCGCGCGAGACCCGTGCCCGCGGAGAGCCGAGTAGGCCCGGCCAGGCCGCGAACGCCGAATGGGCCTTGTATGGCGAGCGGCGGCGGTCGGGTGGCCCCAGGGGCAGCAGCTGCCACCAGCTCTGACCCGCAGCGTGGAGCCAATCGACAAACGCGTAGGCTGCGCGGCCGAGGCGCCCGCCGGGTAACGAGGTGATGTGGAGTTGAACGCCGCTCGAGCGCGAACTTATGGGCGGGGCCATCCGTGCGGGCGCTGAGAAAGTTGGTCCATGAGCCGATGGTCTACCCAGCCAAAGCAGTCCAGCTACGTTGGGCCCGCCCCGGAACAATTGATCGTCCGGGTGCGGCCGGGACGACTTCGCGGATGACTGCACGATCGTCCGGCTCGCGGCGCTGCTGCGCCACGCCAACCGCTCGGACCCTCGGGCTCGCGGCCGCTCGGCCTCCAGCCTCGCTTAAATGGGCCGCCCCCGCGTCGTCCGGGTACTCGCCCCCCGACCGCCCCGATCCGATCGATCATCCCCGCGCGAACCCTTTGAAACCATGCCCCAGGCCCCGCCCAAGCGCATCGTGATCCAGTATCCGTCCCCGTCGGTCGACGAAGGACGCTTCAAGGCCAAGCGCTGTGTCGGCGACACGGTCAGGGTCGAGGCCGAAATCTTTCGCGATGGCCATGACCTCCTGCGCGCCGTGGTCCGCTACCGGGGCCCGGGGAATCGCAGCCGCTGGCGCGAGGCCGAGATGCGGCGGATCGACGCGCATCTTGGCGGGGTGCGCTGGGCGGGCAGCTTCGACGTCGACCGCGTGGGCCGTTGGGAGTACGCGCTCGAGGCCTGGACCGACGTGTTCGGCACTTGGCGCGACGAGCTCGAGCGCAAGGTGGCGGCCGGCCAGCATGACCTGGCCGGCGAGATGTCAGAAGGGGTCGTGCTACTGCGCCGGGCGGCGGAGAGCGCCAGCGACACGGGCGACCGGGCCCTGGTCGAGCACGCGCTCCGCGAGCTCGAGGACGAGGGCACGCCGGAGAGCGCCAAGCACGACGTCGCGCTGGGCCCAGAGCTGTTCGAGGCGGTGGAGCGCGCCGAGGCCCGCCACGAAAGCGTGTCGCTCGAGGAGCCGCTCAGTATCGACGTCGACCGCCTGCGGGCCCGCTTTGGCTCCTGGTATGAGCTCTTCCCGCGCTCCTGGGGTGGATTTAAAGGCGTGGAGCAGCAGCTGCCGCGCCTGGCCGAGCTGGGCTTCGACGTGATCTACCTGCCGCCGATTCATCCCATCGGCCACACGAACCGCAAGGGCCGGGACAACGCGCTCGTCGCGGCTCCGGAGGACCCGGGCTCGCCTTGGGCGATCGGTGACGAAACCGGCGGGCACGACGCCGTGCACTCCGACCTGGGCACGAAGCAAGACCTCAAGCGGCTGACAAAGACCGCGCGCGAGCACGGGATCGACGTCGCGCTCGATTTCGCGATCCAGACCTCGGCCGACCATCCCTGGCTGAGCGAGCATCCGGAGTGGTTTCACCGCCGACCCGACGGCACCCTCAAGTACGCCGAGAACCCCCCGAAGCGCTACCAGGACATCTACAACGTCAACTGGGACTCACCCGACTGGCGCGGGTTGTGGGAGGCGCTGCTCGAGGTGATCCTTGGCTGGGTCGACTGCGGAGTGAAGGCCTTCCGCGTTGATAACCCACACACGAAGCCATTCGCCTTTTGGGCTTGGCTGATCGAGCAGGTGCACGCCCGCGACCGCGACATCGTGTTCCTGGCCGAGGCCTTCACAAGACGGGCGGTGATGCGCCAGCTGGCGAAGCTTGGCTTCAGCCAGTCCTACACGTACTTCACGTGGAAGAACTCGCGTCACGAGTTGACCGAGTACGTCTCCGAGCTGGCCTATTCGGGCGAGCAGGAGTACTTGCGGCCCAACTTCTTCGCCAACACCCCGGACATCCTGCACGCCTACCTGCAGCACGGCGGCCGGCCGGCGTTCGAGGCCCGGCTCGTGCTGGCCGGAACGCTCAGCCCCACCTACGGCATCTATTCCGGCTATGAGCTGCACGAGAACCTGCCCGTCAGCGACGGCTCCGAGGAATACCTGCATTCCGAGAAGTACGAGATCAAGAACCGCTCGCTCGACGGCCCGCTGATGCCGCTGATTCAGCGCGTCAACCTGGCGCGGCGCGAGAACCCAGCGCTGCAGGAGCTCTCGAACATAACGTTTCTAGACACCGCCAACGAGGCATTGATCGCCTATGCCAAGCACTCGCGCCCCAGGACCGGCGCCCGCTCGCGCTCGGAGGCCAAACCGAACACGGTGATCACCGTCGTCAACATCGACCCCCACCAGACCCAGGAGGGGCTGGCCGTGATCCCAGCCAGCCTGAGCCTACCGCCGAGCTTCACCGCCCACGACCTGCTCGCCGACGGCGACGGCCGGTTCCAGTGGCGGATCGGTCACAACTACGTCCGCCTCGGTCCGGGGCAGGCGCACCTCGCGCGGGTCGAGCTGTGAGGGCGCGGGTAGAGCCGTGAGCGCGGCCGCGCGACGCCAGGGACACGGAGGCCAGCCGTGAGCGCAGCCGCGCGACGCCAGGGACGCGGAGGCCGGGCGTGAGCATCGGACCTCCGACGCTCACGCATCTGATCGCCGCCGAGCGGCCGCCGAGCCCTGCCGCCGAGCCGCCGGCGCAGTCCCAGGCGCAGACGCGACAGTGGTTCGAGGCAGAACCGTTGTGGTTCAAGCGGTCCGTGTTCTACGAGATCCACGTACGCGGCTTCTACGACGCCAACGGCGACGGCTCGGGCGATTTCCGCGGGCTGACGGAGAAGCTCGACTATCTGCAGTGGCTGGGAATCGATTGCATCTGGCTGCTGCCGTTCTACGGCTCGCCGATGCGGGACGGCGGCTACGACATCTCCGACTTCACCAACGTCCATCCGGACTACGGCACGGTCGAGGACGTTCACGACCTGATCGACGCCGCGCACGCCCGCCGGATTCGCGTGATCGCCGACCTGGTGATGAACCACACCTCGACCGCCCACCCCTGGTTTCAGGAGTCGCGAAAAAGCCGCGACTCGCCGAAGCGCGATTGGTACGTGTGGTCGGACACCGATGAGCGCTACTGCGACGCGCGCGTCATTTTCGTCGACACCGAGTCCTCGAACTGGACCTGGGACCCCGTCGCCGGAGCCTACTACTGGCACCGCTTCTTTTCCCACCAGCCGGACCTCAACTACTCGAACCCAGAGGTCCAGGAGGCCATGATCGGCGTGCTGCGCTTCTGGCTCGACCTCGGGCTCGACGGCTTCCGGCTCGACGCGGTTCCCTACCTCTACGAACGCGAGGGAACCAACTGCGAGAACCTGCCCGAGACGCACGAGTACCTCAAGCGCATTCGCCGCGAGGTGGACGAGAACTATCCCGATCGCGTGCTCCTGGCCGAGGCCAACCAGTGGCCGGCGGACGTCGTGCAGTACTTCGGCCAGGGCGACCAGTGCCACATGGCCTTCCACTTCCCGGTGATGCCGCGCATGTTCATGGCCGTGCGCCGCGAGCAAGCGGTTCCGATCTACGAGATCCTCGAGCAGACGCCGCACATTCCGGACACCTGCCAGTGGGGACTGTTCCTGCGCAACCACGACGAGCTGACGCTCGAGATGGTCACCGACGATGAACGCGACTACATGTACGCCGAGTACGCCAAAGACCCGCGGATGAAGCTCAATCTCGGCATCCGCCGGCGACTGGCACCGCTGCTCGACAACGGCCGTGACGACATGCAGCTGATGACGGCGATTCTGTTCTCGCTGCCGGGATCACCGGTGCTCTACTACGGCGACGAGATCGCCATGGGCGACAACGTCTTCCTCGGCGACCGCGACGGCGTGCGTACGCCGATGCAGTGGACCAGCGACCGCAACGGCGGCTTCTCCCGCGCGGACTTCGCGCAGCTCTACGCGCCGCCGCTGATGGACCCGGTGTACGGCTATCAGGCCGTCAACGTCGAGGCCCAGCTACGCACCGCGACCTCGCTTCTGCGCTGGATGCATCGCTTCATCTCATTGCGCAAGGAGCATCCCGTGCTCGGTTTTGGCACTTACGAGCCAATCGAGCCCTCGAACCCCCGCATCTTCGCCCACCTGCGGCGCTTCGAGGATGATCTAGTTCTGTGCGTCCACAACGTGGCCCGCTCGGCGCAGGCGGTCGAGCTCGACTTGAGCGCCCACAAGGGCCGCTACCCAATCGAGCTGTTCGGCCGCTCGCGGTTCCCGCGGATCGGCGAGCTCCCGTATCTGTTGACACTCGGACCGCGCGGCTTCTTCTGGTTCCAGCTCGTCGAGGACGAGGAGCAGGATGAGCGAAGCGGCGCAGCGAGATGAGTGAGCACTCGGAGCTCGCCGTGGGGATCGATACTGAACAGCTGCGCGAGTGGATCCAGGAGCAGCGCTGGTATGCCTCGAAGTCGCGCTCGGTGGCGGCGATCGAGGTCGTGGAGCGCGTGGCGCTGCGCGAGGAGCCCCAGCAGCTCGATCTGACGCTCGTGCAGACACGCTTCGCGACGGGCACGCACGAGCTCTACCAGCTGCTGCTCGGGCCCGAGACGTTCGACGCACTGCGCGATCCCGAGCAGGCGCTCGAGCTGCTCACGCGGATCGACCCCCAGGTGGAGATCGAGACCGCGGACGGTCGTTTCTGCTGGCGGGTGGCCGAAGGTGCAGACGGACCGGCGCTCGCCGGCCTGTCGGCCGGCACCGGAGGGTCGGAGCAGGAGATCGCTGCCCGCCCGATGGGTGTCGAGCAGTCGAATTCGTCGCTCGTGTTCGGCGACCGGGTCGTGCTGAAGGTGTTTCGCAAGCTCGAGCCTGGCGTCAATCCGGAGCTCGAGCTGCTGCGGTTCCTGACCGCCCGCCGGTTCCCCAACATCGCCCCGCTACTCGGCTGGTACCAGTACGACGGGCAGGCCCTGGCGACCACCCTTGGCGTGGCGCAGCGCTTCCTGCCTCAGGCCGTCGGGGGCTGGGAGCTGGCGCTCGAGCAGATCGTCTCCGACCCCGATTCGTTCCTCCAGAAGCTGGGGAGCCTCGGGACCGTGACCGCCGCGATGCACACGGTGCTGGCCTCGGACGCCTCCGACCCGGCCTTCGCCCCCGAGGAGCCGAGCCAGGAGGCGTTGTCGCTGCTGACCGCGACGATCGACGAGGACATCGAGCGCATCTTCGTCCGCCTGCCCGACGATCCGCGGCTGGAGCCGATCGCGGGGCGGGGACAGGATGTGCGCGAGCGGCTGGCGGCGCGCGCCCAGGCCGGCGCTGGGGGACGTGTGATTCGCACCCACGGCGATTACCACCTGGGGCAGACCCTGTACACGCCTGAAGGCTGGGTGATCATCGACTTCGAGGGCGAGCCCGCGCGTCCACTCCCAGAGCGCCGCCTGAAGCGCTCGCCGCTGCGCGACATCGCCAGCATGCTGCGCTCCTTCGCCTACGTGAGCTCGGCGGTTGAGATTCAGCGGGGTGCCGCAGCGCCCTCCGATTTCGAGCACCGGGCGCGCGAGCAGTTTCTCGAGCACTACCTGGGCGCAGTCGACTCCACGCTGCTGCCGGCGGGCGGAGCCCAGGTGGCGAACCTGCTCTCGATTTTCGAGCTCGAGAAGGCTATCTACGAGCTGCGCTACGAGCTCGACAACCGCCCGGACTGGACGCCGATCCCGGTGGCTGGCATCAGGCGGCTGCTGGAGGCCGAATGAGCGACGGCAAGCAAAGCGCGCAGACCGCGGCCGGCAAGGAGCTCGAAGCGCTCGTGCGGCGCGAGCACTCAAATCCCCACAGCGTGCTCGGCGCGCATCCCGCGAACGGCGGCGTTGTGGTCCGCGCGTTGCGGCCGGCGGCCGTCGAGGTCGTGGCGCGCGCCAACGGGGAATCGGTGACGCTTGAGCAGATCCACCCCGGTGGGGTCTTCGAGGGCGTCATCCCCGGCGCCTCGCTGCCGCTGCGCTACGCGCTCGAAGTCGACTACGGTCCCGGGGGGCGCTTCGAGCTCGAGGACCCGTACTCGTTCTCGCCGACGCTCGGAGAGCTGGACCTGCATCTGATCGGCGAGGGCCGCCACCAGGAGCTCTACGAGCGCCTGGGCGCCCACGTGCGCGAGCACGAGGGAGTCCACGGAACTGCCTTCGCCGTCTGGGCCCCGGCGGCGCGGGCCGTCAGCGTCGTCGGGGATTTCAACTCCTGGGACGGGCGCCTGCACGCGATGCGCGCGCTGGGGGGCAGCGGCATCTGGGAGCTGTTCCTGCCCGGGGTCGGAGCAGGCGCCCGTTACAAGTACGAGCTGCTGACCGCCGATGGGCAGCTGGCGCTGAAGGCCGATCCGTACGCGTTCCAGGCCGAGACGCCGCCCCAGACGGCGTCGATCGTGTTCGAGGGGCACCACACGTGGAGCGAGGGCGACACTGGCTGGCTGGCGGAGCGCGCCCGGACCGAGTCGTTACGGGCACCGGTGTCGATCTACGAGGTTCACCTGGGCTCCTGGCGCCTCAACCAGGCCGACGGCGACCGGCCGCTCTCCTATCTCGAGCTCGCCGACGAGCTGACCGCCTACGTCCGCGACATGGGCTTCACGCACGTCGAGCTGCTGCCGGTGATGGCCCATCCGTTCGCCGGCTCGTGGGGCTATCAGGTCACTGGCTATTTCGCGCCGGCGGCGAGCTACGGGGCGCCGGATGAGCTGCGCGCGTTCGTCGACCGGCTGCATTCCGCGGGGATCGGGGTGATCCTCGATTGGGTCCCCGCCCACTTCCCCCGCGACGAGTTCGCGCTCGCGCGCTTCGATGGCACGGCGCTCTACGAGCACGCCGACCCGCGCCGCGGCTCGCATCCCGACTGGGGCACGCTGGTGTTCAACTACGGCCGCCACGAGGTGCGCAACTTCCTGATCTCCAACGGCCTGTTCTGGCTGCGCGAGTATCACGTCGACGGGATCCGCGTCGACGCCGTGGCCTCGATGCTCTACCTCGACTACTCGCGGCGCGAGGGCGAGTGGGTGCCCAACGAGTTCGGCGGCCGCGAGGACCTCGACGCGGTCTCTTTCCTCAAGGAGCTGAACACGGTGCTCTATGGCCGGGAGCCGGGCATCGTCACCGTGGCCGAGGAGTCGACGGCCTGGCCGGGGGTCTCGCGTCCCACGTACCTCGGCGGCCTGGGCTTCGGCTTCAAGTGGAACATGGGCTGGATGCACGACACGCTCGGCTACTTCCAGCAGGACCCGATCTATCGCCGCTATCACCACCACGAGCTGACCTTCAGCCTTATGTACGCCTTCAGCGAGAACTTCGTGCTGCCGCTCTCCCACGACGAGGTGGTCCACGGCAAGGGCTCGCTGTACAACAAGATGTCGGGCGACCGCTGGCAGAAGCTGGCCAACCTGCGCGCGCTGTATGCCTACATGTGGGCCCATCCCGGCAAGAAGCTCCTGTTCATGGGCTCAGAGCTGGCGCAGGAGGCCGAGTGGAGCCACGAGCGCTCGCTCGACTGGCAGCTGCTCGAGCGGGCCGAGAATGCCGGCGTCCAGTCCCTGGTGCGCGACCTCAACCGCGCCTACCGCGCCGAGCCCGCGCTGTGGGAGCTCGACGCCGAGCCGGAGGGCTTCTGGTGGCTCGAGCCAAACGATGCCGACGCCAACGTGATCGCTTTCGCGCGCGCGTCGCGCGGCGGCTCCAGCGACGATCCACGACTCGTCGTGTTCGTCGCCAACTTTTCCCCGGTTTCCCGCCCCGGGTACCGTCTCGGCCTCCCGCGCTCGAGCCGCTGGCGCGAGGCGCTCAACACGGATTCGGCGTTTTACGGCGGCAGCGATGTCGGCAACCTGGGCGGAGTCGAGCCCGAGCCGGTTCCGTGGCACGGGCAGCCGTTCTCGGCGGAGGTGACGCTGCCGCCGCTGGGGGCGCTATGGCTGGTGCCTGAGGGCTCGTGAAGCCCCTCCCGTGGGAGCGGTCGCTCGGCGCCCGCCCGCTTGACGATCAACGCACGGAGTTTCGCGTTTGGGCGCCGCGGGCCGAGTCGGTCTCGGTGCGGTTCGGCGCCGACTCGAGCGAGGTGGCGTTGGAGCACGCGGGGATGGGCGTCTATGAGGTAGTCGCCCCGGCTCGCGCCGGGGATGACTACCTGTTTTTGCTAGACGGCCGCCCGCTGCCCGATCCGGCCTCGCGGTGGCAGCCGGAAGGCCTGCGCGGCCCCTCGCGCGTCGTCGCTGCTGCCCATCCGGAGCGCTTTCGGACCCCGGCGCTCGAACAGCTCGTCGTCTATGAGCTGCACGTCGGGACATTCAGCGGGGAGGGGACGTTCGATGGGGCGCTCCCCTATCTCGACGGGTTGGCCTCGCTGGGGGTGAGCGCGATCGAGATCATGCCGGTGGCCGAGTTTCCCGGACACCACGGCTGGGGCTACGACGGCGTCTATCTCTCCGCCGCGCAGTCCTCCTACGGCGGGCCCGCGGCGCTCACCCGGCTGGTGGAGGCCGCGCACCGGGTCGGACTGGCCGTGATCCTGGACGTGGTCTACAACCACGTTGGCGCCTCAGGGACGCCGGCGCTCGAAGCCTTCGGCCCCTACTTCACCGGCAAGTACGAGACCTTCTGGGGAAAGGCGCTGAACTACGACGACGCCGACTGTGATCCGGTGCGCGAATGGGTGCTGCAGAGTGCCGCGGGGTGGGTGCGCGACTTCGGCATCGATGGCCTGCGGCTCGATGCGATCCACGCGATCTTTG
This sequence comes from uncultured Actinomycetes bacterium, assembly GCA_963830405.1. Taxonomy (GTDB): domain Bacteria; phylum Actinomycetota; class Thermoleophilia; order Solirubrobacterales; family Solirubrobacteraceae; genus Palsa-465. Next base: position 826,954 of record CAWHMB010000001.1, on the reverse strand, counting down.
ACTCGAGCGCCGAGCACATCGTCGCCGCGATCGCCCGCCGGGTCCACGACGCCGACCCCCGGGCACTGGTGATCGCGGAGTCCGGTCTGAACGACCCGCGCGTCATGCGCTCCGGCGAGCGGGGCGGGTATCAGTGCGACGCGGCGTGGGCCGACGACTTTCACCACTCGCTGCGCACGCTGCTGAGAGACGAGCGCGACGGCTACTACGAGGAGTTCGGACGCGTCTCGCAGCTGGCCAAGGCCTTCCACCGACCCCACGTCCACGATGGCTGCTATTCGAGCTTCCGCCGCCGTCGCTTCGGCGCCCCCGCCGACGACGTCCCGCCGCGGCGGTTCGTGGTCTTCAGCCAGAACCACGATCAGGTCGGAAACCGCGCCTACGGCGACCGCCTGCCCGCCGAGGCTCAGGCGCTGGCCGCGATGTGCACGCTGCTCTCCCCGTTCGTGCCGCTCCTGTTCATGGGCGAGGAGTACGGCGAGGAGGCGCCGTTTCGGTTCTTCTCGGACCACATCGACGAGGAGATCGCCAACGCCACCCGCGAGGGGCGGCGGGCGGAGTTCGCGTCGTTCGCCCAGTTCGGCGAGGAGATACCCGACCCGCAGGATCCCGAGACCTTCCGGATCTCGAAGCTCACCCGCCGGCGCGACGCTGCGCTCGAGCGCTTCTATGCCCGGCTCTTGCGGCTACGGGCCGAGCTCCCGCAGGGCGATGCGGATACGATCGCGTTCGATGAGCAGGCACGCTGGCTGCGTGTGAAGCGCGGGGATCACGAGCTTCACTGCAACTTCAGCGCCGATCCGGTGCGCCTGCCCTCCGCGCACGATTCAGTCGTTATTGCCACCGACGATGAGACCAGCCTGCATGCCGGCCAGCTCGAGCTCGCCCCGCGGTCCGGCGCGGTGACGAGGTGACCGATGGTTGGCCCGGCCGCCCGTTCCCGCTCGGCGCCACCTGGGATGGGGGCGGCACGAACTTCTCGCTGTTCTCGGAGCACGCCGAGGCCGTCGAGCTGTGCCTATTCGGGCCGGACGGAGCCGAGCAGCGGATCAAGCTGACCGAGCGGCGAGCGCTCAACTGGCACTGCTACCTGCCGGGCGTCGGGCCCGGCCAGCGCTACGGCTACCGGGTGCACGGGCCCTATCGGCCGTCGGAGGGTCTCCGCTTCAACCCGGCGAAGCTGCTGATCGACCCCTACGCCAAGGCCATCGACGGCGTCGTCGACTGGGCCCACGACGCCAACGTGCTGCCCTACGTGCCCACCGACACCGACGACGCCGATCTCGAGCCGGACGACGAAGACGACGCGCCGGCCACGCCCAAATCGGTGGTGATCGACGACGGGTTCGCCTGGGACGGCGATCGACCGCCTCGAACGCCGTTCGCCGACACGATCATCTACGAAGCGCACGTGAAGGGATTCACGATGCGCCATCCGGATGTGCGCCAGGACCTGCGCGGCACTTACGCCGGCCTTGCTTCGGAGCCGGCGATCGCCTACATGCGCCACCTGGGCGTCACCGCCGTTGAGCTCTTGCCCATCCACCACATTTCCGATGAGTCATTCCTGATCGAACGCGGCCTGCACAACTACTGGGGCTACAGCACGATCGGCTACTTCGCCCCCCATTCGGAGTACGCCGCCACGGGACGGAACGGCGAGCAGGTGCGCGAGTTCAAAGGGATGGTCAAGGCCCTTCACCACGCGGGCATCGAGGTGATCCTCGACGTCGTCTACAACCACACCGCCGAGGGCAACCACCTGGGGCCAATGCTCTCGTTCAAGGGCGCCGATAACTCTTCCTACTACCGGCTGGTCCCCGAGGACCCACGCCACTACATGGACTTCACGGGCACGGGAAATTCGCTCAACCCCGTTCACCCGAGCGTCCTGCGGCTGATCATGGACTCGCTGCGCTACTGGGTGACCCAGTGTCACGTGGACGGCTTCCGGTTCGACCTCGCCGCGACCCTGGCGCGCGAGTTCTTCGATGTCGACCGGCTGTCTGCGTTCTTTGACGTGATCCATCAGGACCCAGTGCTCTCGCAGGTCAAGCTGATCGCCGAGCCCTGGGACGTGGGGCCGGGCGGCTATCAGGTCGGAAACTTCCCGGTCCTGTGGTCGGAGTGGAACGGCGTCTACCGCGACACCGTCCGCGACTTCTGGCGGGGCCACGCGAACTGCGGCGAGTTTGCTTCGCGTTTATCGGGCTCCTCGGACCTGTACCAGTCCGACGGCCGGGAGCCGTTCGCGTCGATCAACTTCGCGACCGCCCACGACGGCTTCACGCTGGCCGACCTCGTCTCCTACGAGGGCAAGCACAACGAGGCCAACTTCGAAGACAACAACGACGGCACCGACGACAACCGCTCGTGGAACTGCGGCGCCGAGGGCCAGACCGACGATCCGCAGGTGCTGGCGCTCAGAGAACGCCAGCGACGCAACTTCCTGACCACGCTGATGCTCTCCCAGGGGACGCCGATGCTGCTGGGCGGGGACGAGCTGGGACGCACGCAGCACGGCAACAACAACGCATGGTGTCAGGACAACGAGCTCTCGTGGTTCGACTGGAGCTCGCAGGACGAGGAGCTGGCGGAGTTCACGCGCCGCTTGATATCGCTGCGGCACAAGCACCCGGTGTTCAGGCGCGAATCGTTCTTGCGCGGCACCGAGGAGCTGGGCTCGGGCCTCCCCGATGTCTGGTGGTTCCGCGCCGACGGGCTGAAAATGACCCGCCGGGACTGGCAGCAGGGCGAGTGCGTGCTGGGCATGTTCCTCAACGGCAGGGAGATCGTCAATCGCGGCTCCCGGGGCGAGAGGGTCGAGGATGACTCGTTCATCGTGCTCTACAACGCGCTCGTCGAGGACCGCAGGGTCATGCTTCCGCGCCGGCGCTTCGGGGCGCAGTGGGCGCTCGAGCTCTCCACCGCCGAACCGCAGGCCGAGGCCGGCTCGAGCCGCCACGGAGCGCGGACCGAGGTTGACCTTCCGGCGCACTCAATCGTCGTGCTCAAGCGGACGGCGTGAGCCCCGATCCGACCGCCCCGCTGCGGGCGACCTATCGCCTCCAGCTGACCGCGGGCTTCGGCTTCGCCGAGGCCCGCTCGCTGGTCCCCTATCTGCGGGATCTCGGCGTCTCTCACCTCTATCTCTCGCCCTCGCTGCAGGCCCGTCCGGAGTCCACGCACGGCTACGACCTGACGGACCCCACTCGCCTCTCCGACGCGCTCGGTGGGCACGAGCAGTTTGAGCGGCTGGCCGCCGAGGCCCGCAGCGCCGACTTGGGGATCGTGCTCGACGTCGTGCCCAACCACATGGCCGCCGCGCCCGAGAACCGCTACTGGTCAGACGAGCGGCTGCGCCAGCGGTTCTTCGACCTCGATCCGGTCAGCGGCCGCCACCGGCGCTTCTTCGACATCGACGATCTGGGAGGGGTGCGCCAAGAGGATCCGGAGGTCTTCGAAGAGACGCATCGCCTGGTGCTCTCGCTTCTGGCAGACGGACTACTCGACGGGCTGCGGATCGACCATCCCGACGGCCTGGCCGATCCGGCCGGTTACCTGGAGCGGCTTCGCGCCCGAGGCGCGGAGCGCGTGTGGATCGAGAAGATCCTCGATCCCGACGAGCGCCTGCGCGACTGGCCGGTATGCGGCACCGTGGGCTACGAGTTCCTCAACGACGCGTGTGCGCTGTTCGTTGAGCCGGCGGCCGAGCCCGCGCTGACGCGCCTGTGGCAGCAGGTCTCGGGCGACGAGCGGTCATTCGGCGATGTGGCGTTCGAGGCCAAGCTCGAGCAGGTACGGGGAACGTTCGCGCCGGAGGTTGAACGGCTGGCCCGGCTGATGCCGGGGCTCGACGTCGAGAGCCTGCGCACTGGGCTGGCCTCCTTGCCGGTCTACCGGACCTACGTCGAACCGGCTTCCGCCCGCGTCTCGGCGCAGGACCGTGAGGTGATCGCCGCGCTGCCGGCCGAGCTCCGGGCGCCGCTGCTGCTGGAGGCCGACGCTCCTCCCGAATTCGTGACCCGCTTTCAGCAGACGACGCCGGCGGTCATGGCCAAAGGGGTCGAGGACACCGCCTTCTATCGCTATGGCCGGCTGCTGGCGCTCAACGACGTTGGCGGCGATCCGTCACGTTTCGGCATCGCCGTCGAGCGCTTCCACACCGGTTGCCTGGAACGTGCCGAGCGGTTTCCGCTGGGGCTGTTGACAACGCAGACCCACGACTCCAAGCGCTCGGCCGACGTGCGGATGCGGATGGCAGCGCTCACGTGGGTGCCCGAGGAATGGGGAGCGGCCGTCGAGCGCCTGATGGCAGCGTCGGACTCGCTGCGGGAGGGGGAGCCTCCCGACGATGTGGAGCGCTACTTCATCTTCCAGACGCTGGTCGGGGCCTGGCCCATCTCCTGCGAGCGCATCGAGGCCTACATGGAGAAGGCGCTGCGGGAGGCCAAGCGCAACACGAATTGGGTGGAGCAGAACACCGAATGGGAGCAGGCGGTCAAGCTCTTCTGCCGCCGACTGTACGAGAGCGAGGAGTTCCGGGGCGAGCTAGAGCCGTTCGTCGCGCGCTTGGCGCCGGCCGGCGAGCGCGCGGCCTTGGCGCAGCTGGCGCTGAAGCTGATGGTCCCGGGGGTTCCGGACATCTATCAGGGAGACGAGCTCCCGTTCCGCGCCCTGGTCGATCCCGACAACCGCCGGCCGGTGGATTGGGGCTGGCACCAGGCGATGCTGCGGCGCCTGCTGGGCGGCTCACCACCGACGCGCGAGACCCGCAAGCTGTTTATGACCATGAGGCTGCTGGGGCTTCGGGTCCGGCGCCCGGAGCTGTTTGCCGGCGGCTCATATGAGCCGCTCGACGCCGGCGGCCATGCCTGCGCCTTCGTCCGCGGCGGCAACGCGATGGTGCTGGCCGCAGTCCGCGAGCGCTGGGACGGCGAGCTCCGCGGCGCGCCCGGCGGGCGCTGGCGCGACATCATCCGCGGCGACGAGCGCTCGTTTTCCGATCGCGAGCCGCTCGCCCGACTGCTGGGGGAGAGCGGCGTGGGCGTGTTCGAGCGGGTTGGGCGCTGAAGGTCAGCGCGCCGGCTCCGCCACGTCCTCGGGCTGAGGAGCGATCATCGGGCCCTCGCCCGAGGGATCGACGACTCCCTCCTCCAGCCAGCCGTAGCGGCCGTCCAGCACGCCTTGGGCCAGCTTGTAGTTGGCGTCGTCGTTGTTCGCCCACAGCGCCGTGAACAGCTGCTCCACGCGGCGACGCGCCTGGCGGCAGAACACGTCGGCCAGCTCCACGGCCTGCTCCCCGCACTCCGGCCGCTCGCGGCCCTGGGTCTGGGCGTAGACGCAGGCCGCCGAGATGGCGAACAGCTCGGCGCCGATATCGACGGTCCGTCCGAGGAACGCCTGACGTTTCTCGAGGCCCGCCTGCCAGCGGGTCATGCCGTAGAAAATTGAGCGGGCCAGCTTGCGGGAGGCTCGCTCGGCGAAGCGAGCATGCTTTGCCAGCGGGCCGAACTCGGCGTAGGAGCGGGGACGTTGGCCCTCGCCGACCACCAGCTCGGGCAGCCACCGGGCGTAGAACCGGCCGGCCTGGACGGCGGCCCGCGCCCGATCGCCTGGCTTGGCCTCCGCCTCGAGCACGTCGCCCGCGACCTGCAAATGGGTGTCTACCGCCTCGCGAGCGATCAAGAGGTGCATGATCTCCGTGGCTCCCTCGAAGATGCGGTTGATGCGCATGTCGCGCATCGCCTGCTCGACCGGCACCGGCTTCTCGCCGCGGTTCTTCAGCGACTCGGCCGTCTCGTAGCCCCGGCCGCCGCGGACCTGCATCAGCTCGTCGACCACCTGCCAGCCCATCTCCGAGCAGTAGAGCTTGGCGATCGCGGCCTCTATCCGGACGTCGGCCTTCTTGTTGTCGGCCAGGCGGCTCGCGACGTCGAGCATCGCCTCCAATCCGAACGCCGTCGCTGCGATGAACGCCACCTTCTGGGCGATCGCGTCGTGCTTTCCGATCGGTGCTCCCCACTGGACGCGCTCGTTCGACCACTCGCGGGCCACCTTCGTCCCCCACTTGGCGACGCCGACACAGATCGCTGGCAATGCCAGGCGCCCCGTGTTGAGCGTCGAGAGCGCGATCTTCAGTCCCTGCCCCTCGTCGCCGATCACGTTCTCGGCCGGGACAAAGACCTCCTCGAGGAGCGTGACCGAGTTCTCGATCCCCCGCAGGCCCATGAAGCTGTTGCGGTGCTCGACGCTCACGCCGTCGCTGTCGTAGGGCAGGATGAACGCCGTGATGCCGCCGCGGTGTCGCTCGCTCTTCGGCACCTTGGCCATCACCACCACCACGTCGGCGATCGCGCCGTTTGTGGCCCACAGCTTGCGGCCGCTCAGCACGTAGCCCGAGCCGTCCTCGGTGGGGACGGCCTTGCATGCCAGGCGCGCAGGATCCGAGCCGACGTCAGGCTCGGTTAGAAGGAAAGCGGAAATGCTCTCGCTGGCCACGAGCGGGAGCCACTTCTGCTTCTGCTCCTCGGAGCCGAACAGCAGCAGCGGCTCGGAGACGCCGATCGACTGGTGGGCCGAGAGCAGCGTCGAGAGCGACGCGTGGGAGGAGCCAGCCAATGCCAGCGCCTGGTTGTAGTAGACCTGCGAGAGCCCGAGGCCGCCGTAGTGCTCGGGGATCTTCATCCCCAGCGCGCCGAGCTGCTTGAGGCCCTCGACGACGCGCTCAGGGATGCGTGCCTCGCGCTCGATTTCAAGCGGATCCACCTGCTCATCCACGAACGCGCGCAGCCGCTTGAGAAAGCGCTCGCCCTTCTCGACCGCGTCCGGGTCGAGCGGCGGCTGTGGGTGGATCAAGTCGAGGCGCAGATTGCCCAGAAACAGCTCCTTGGCGAAGCTGGGCAGACGCCATTCGCGCTCGCGCGCCTCCTCCGCGACCTGCCTGGATTCCCGCTCCGAGACGTTCGTTGCCATCACTCCTGAGGATATGCGACCGGGGATATCAAAGCGGCGCGCGGGGGCTCGTTTATCGTGCGAGCCACGTACGACCGCAGGAGGTGAGGTGGGTCAATGCCGGCGACTGAAACACGGGTCAGGAGCAACCTGCTGCTGGTCGGCAGCCTCCCGGCCGAATCCACGGAGGCCGCGTTGCGCGCGGGGGCCGAGCTGTTCGGCGACCTCGTGTTCGCGCTCCCCGACGGGGAAACCGGCCAGCGCGGGGCGTGGGTGGGTTATGAGCGCGAGCGGCTTGTGCGGCCCAATCCCGCCATCATCGTCGTTCAGGAGACCGAGTCCCCGAGCGGGATCCCCAGGCACGCCTACGAGACGCCAGTCTTTGCGCTCGGCGAGGACGTCTCGGAGCTGCGCTTCGAATCGTGGCCGCGTATCGACGACGCGATCGCCTCCTACGACCTGTTCCGCGGGCTCCGCCAGGAGGGTGTGATCCCCACCGGCTTGCGCTTTCAGGTGGGACTGCCGTTCCCGGCCAGCGCGATGAACGGGTTCAAGGCGGACTTCGGTCACGACTATCCGATCGCCGAGCGGGCATTCGAGGATCTCGTGGCGCGCGAGTTGGAGCGATTGATGGCCGGCGTCCCACCCCAGGAGCTGGCGATCCAGTGGGACTGCGCCTATGAGACCCAGGACATCGAGGGCGTGCTGGCCTGGACCACCGAGGGTGGATGGGAGCGGTTCGCCGGACCGGTGACACGTCTCACTCGCCTGATCCCTGACGAGGTCCTGGTGGGCTACCACCTCTGCTACGGCACGTTTCCCGAGTGGCCGATGTACGAGACGCGGGATATGAGCACGCTGGTGCGAATGGCGAACTTTGCGGTCGCCCACTCAGGGCGCCGGGTCGACTGGCTGCACCTCGCGGGTCCGCGCTACCTGCGTAGCGAGGACAGGAGCTTTTTTCGGCCGCTGATCGACCTCGAGCCCAGGAGTGCTCGTGTGTTTTTGGGCATCGTTCTGCCGATCGACGGCGCCTCGGGGCTGAGGCGAAGGCATGACACCGCCTCGAGGTACATCCACGACTTCGGCGTGGCCATGTACTGCGGCTTTGGCCGCCAGCCGGGGCGCGACGGCATGGAAACGATGCGCGAGCACAGCCGCGTCGTACGCTCGCTGCGCGACGGGGGCTGATCGACCCTCAAAAAGAGGGCCGGCCTGATCGGCCGGGCCCTCCCTAAGAAACGAGGGCCCGGCACGCATGCCGGGCCCCCTAAAGACAACTCGCCTGTTGGCCGTGATTACACCACGACCGGCCAAGGCGAGGTCCTACATCATTCCGCCCATATCGGGCATGCCGCCGCCGGCGCCGGCGGTCTCCTTCTCCGGAATCTCGGCGACGATAGCCTCGGTGGTGAGGATGTTCTTGGCGATCGAGGCCGCGTTCTGCAGCGCCGAGCGCGTGACCATCGCCGGATCGATCACACCAGCGCCGACGAGATCGACGATCTCGTTGGTCGCCGCATCGAGGCCGTGGCCCTTCTTTGCCTTGCGCACGTCGTTGACGACGACCGAGCCCTCGAGGCCCGAGTTCTCCGCGATCTGGCGCAGCGGCTCCTCGAGCGCACGGCGGACGATCTTGGCGCCGGTGGCCTCATCGGGATCCTCGAACGCCTCGACCTTGATCGCACCCTGCGTCGCCAGCAGGGCGATGCCGCCGCCCGGCACGATGCCCTCCTCGAGGGCCGCGCGGGTGGCCTGCAGCGCGTCCTCGACGCGGTGCTTCTTCTCCTTCATCTCGGTTTCGGTGGCCGCACCAACCTTGACCACCGCGACGCCGCCGGAGAGCTTCGCCAGCCGCTCCTGCAGCTTCTCGCGGTCGAAGTCCGAGTCGGTGTTATCGATCTCGGTCTTGATCTGGTTGATGCGGCCCTTGATCGCCTCGGACTCGCCGTTGCCGTCGACGACCGTGGTCGTGTCCTTGGCCACGACCACGCGGCGGGCGCGACCGAGCTGCGAGAGCTGGGTGTTCTCCAGCTTGAGGCCCATCTCCTCGGTGATCACCTCACCGCCGGTGAGGACGGCGATGTCCTCGAGCATCCGCTTGCGACGATCGCCGAAGCCGGGAGCCTTGACCGCGACGCCCGTGAAGGTGCCGCGGAGCTTGTTGACCACCAGCGTCGCGAGCGACTCGCCCTCGACATCCTCGGCGATGATCAAAAGCGGCTTGCCGGACTGGATCACCTGCTCGAGCACCGGCAGCAGGTCGCGGACCGAACCGATCTTCTGGTTGGCGATCAGGATGTAGGGGTCCTCCAGCGTCGCCTCCATGCGGTCCTGGTCGGTGACCATGTAGGGCGAGATGTAGCCCTTGTCGAACTGCATGCCCTCGGTGAACTCGAGGTCCATGCCGAACGTCTGCCCCTCCTCGACGTTGACGACGCCGTCCTTGCCGACCTTGTCGATGGCGTCGGCGATCACGTCGCCGATCTCGTCATCGCCGGCGGAGATCGTCGCCACGCGGGCGATCTGGTCCTTGCCGGAGATCTCCGTGGACTGCGACTCGATCTGAGAGACGACCTGCTCTACGGCCACCTCAATGCCGCGCTTGAGCGCCAGCGGGTTGGCGCCGGCCGCGACGTTCTTCAGGCCCTCGCGGACAATCGACTGCGCGAGCACCGTAGCGGTGGTGGTGCCGTCGCCCGCGACGTCGTTGGTGGCGGTCGCCACCTCGCGCACGAGCTGCGCACCCTGGTTCTGGAATACGTCCTCGACCTCGATCTCACGGGCGATCGTCACACCGTCGTTGGTGATCGTCGGCGCCCCGAACTTCTTGTCGAGGACCACGTAGCGGCCCTTGGGGCCGAGAGTGACCTTTACGGCGTTGGCCACCGCGTCGACGCCCTGCTCGAGCGCCTTACGGGCCTCCGCCTCGTACTTGAGTTCCTTATGTGCCATATCTGTCTAGTTCTCCTGGGTTTGCTCGGCTGCTACTGAACCTTGGCCAGCACGTCGGACTCGCGGAGGACGAGCAGTTCCTCGCCGTCCACCTTGATCTCGGTGCCGCCGTACTTGCTGTACAGGACTTCGTCTCCTTCGGAGACGTCGAGCGGCGTGCGCTTGCCCGTGTCCTCGTTGACCTTGCCGTCACCGACGGCGAGGACCTTGCCCTTCTGGGGCTTCTCCTTGGCGGTGTCGGGCAGGACGATGCCACTGGCTGTGGTCTCCTCCTCCTCGATCGCTCGCACGATCAACCGATCGCCGAGGGGCTTTAGCTTCATTTGGTCGAACCTCCGACTCGGATTGGAAATGTCTGCGCAGGTTTGGCACTCCTAGGGCTAGAGTGCCAGCCGCGTGAAACTATAGCTCGCCGGCGGCTGCTTTCAAGGGTTTTCTGGCACTCCGCTGTAGAGAGTGCCAAGCTATGCCCTGCAAGCCAGCTTCAGTTCCGGGCCCCGCCCAGACCGTGAATCCGGTCACGGAGCTCGGGTGGGTTCTCGATGATCTGCGAGAAACGCACGACGGTCACGGTGTCGTCCATTGAGACCGTGCGACCGTAGATCTGCTCGAGGAAGTGGACCATCTCGTCGATGCGCCGGAACTCCGGATTGTCGTGCTCGATATCCCGCGGCGAGAGGTCTCGCACGGGCTTGACCTCGACCTGGTCGATCACGGCGTGGAAGATTTTCTCCCGGGGCGAATGCTGGTAGCCGATCGTGATCAGCACGCACTCGTTGCGGCGGTACTTGTGGGATTTGTCGCCCAGGCGGATGGTGGCCGTCTTGCGGCCGCGGCGCAGCTGGTCGGCGAAAACCGACGAGTAGAAGTTCAGGACTCGCACCGGCGCCAGCCTACCGTTTCGAGGGACTTTTCGATAGCGCCCGGACCGCGAGAACCGTTGAGACGGTAGCCCGGCGCTCAGTACACGTAGCGCTGTAAGGCCCCGGGGTCATGCACCACCAGCTTGCCTCGTCCCTGCGTGATGATGCGCGCCCGCTCGAGCACGGCCATAAAGCGGCTGGCGGACTCGCGCGAGGAACCGGCCAACTGGGCGAGTTCCGCCTGGGTCGAGGTGATCAGGACGTCGTTTGCAGATGCTCCCTCCGCGCGGGCGGCTTCCACCAGCTGCGACAGCACGGCCGCCACCCGGCTCTGCACCGTCTGAAACGACTGGCGCGTCAGGCGTTCGTTGGTGTCCCGCAGTCGCCGCACGAGCGAGCCCAGGAGCTTGATCGCGATGTCGGGATGCTCGCGCAGAAGGCGCCGCATGTCGCCGGCGAGGATCGCGATCGCCTCCGTCGGCTCGATCGTCTCGACGGTTGCCGACCGGCGCTCGTTGTCGAACATCGCCAGCTCCCCGAAGATGTCCCCCGGGCCAAAGTTGGCCAGCGTGATCGAGCGGCCGTCTGTGTGCTCGCGGATCGCGCGGGCGTGGCCTGCGCGTACGACGTAGCACGTGCTGCTCTCGTCGCCTTCGCGAAAGACGACCTCGCCGGCATCGAAGCGGCGGGGGACCGCCACCTCCGCGACGCGCGTCAGCTCGTCCTCCGCGAGGGCGGAGAAAACAGGCACGCGATGCAGCAGCTCGATCGTCTCCCCACTCGTCGGCATGGGGAGATGTTATTCCCGCTTGGGCCCCACGCCGAAGGCGCTTATCGCGGGCTCCGTGCCCCTGGAAGCTCATCGCGTTCCTGGCACTGAGGGCACCAATACGTCGTCCGGTTTGCGTCGCCCTGACCTCGTGCCATGACGGCGGTCGCGCAGCGCGGACAGGGCTGCCCCGTCCGGCGGTACACGCGCGGTTTGATCGCGCGGGGCCCCTGACGCGCTGAGAGCAGCATCCGCGGCCGCAGGCCGGCGATGATCTGGAGTGCCTCTGCGTCCGAGAGGTGGCGCAGCGGCCGCCATGGGTCGACCGCCGCCTCCCAGCATCCCTCGGCCTTCCAGATGTTGCCGATCCCGGCGACGGTTGTCTGGTCCAGCAGGGCGTCCCCGATCGGCCGCCAGGGATCATCGCCGCGCAGGCGACGCAGGAACTCGCGCTCGTCGAACTCGCCGGCCAGGACATCGGGCCCCAACGCCGCGAGCCGCTGGTCAAAGGAGACGCGGCCCGAGGTCATCAACTCGAGCAGCGGACCGTCGAACTCGACGACCTCGCGCCCGCCCGCGTGGATCACGAGCCATGCGCGCCGGCGAGAACGCCCCCACCGTCGACCGGGGGCGTAGACGCCCCAGACACCGGTCATACCCAAATGCGAGTGCAGCACGAGCCCGCCCTCGAAGCGGATGAACAGGTGCTTGCCGTGCGTGTCGACCTCCGTGACGGCGCGGCCGGCGAGGCGCTGCGGCCAGCGGTCGAGCAGGTGCCGAGGCTGTGGGGTCTCGAGCAGATCGGGAACCCGATCCGCCAGCACCGGCCGGATTCTGGCGGCGGCGTACGCGATCGTGTCGCCCTCGGGCACAGGGTTCCTCAGGCGCTCAGCGTGAGCCTTCTCGGTCCCTCTTGGAAGCCGAGCGATAGCAGCGCCGGTGCCAGCGGGCTGGAGAGCGCGGGCTCACCGTCCACCTTCTCCAGGCCCACCCGTCTGGCCCGACCGCTGCGGACGTGTGCCACGAGGGCCTCTAGCGCCGGCTCGAGCCGCTCGTCGCCGGCCTCCACCAGCGTCTGCAGGCCCCGTCCGCCGCGTTCCAGATACAGGATCGGCTCCCCTGCCATCAGCACCACGTACGCGCCCGCGCCGCGTGTTGGCCGTCGCGAACCGCTACGCGCCGCGCTGGGCCAGGGCAGCGCCGCTCCGTAGGGCTGCGCCGGATCGACCGCCGAGAGCACGAGCGGCGGGGCCTCTGCAGGCCTCGTGGCGCGAAGCCGCTCGACCGCGCCGGCAAGCGCGAACTGCGCCCCTCCCAGGCCTTCCACGAAGTATCCACGGCGCGCGGAACCGAGCGTCTCGAGCTGTGAGAGCTCGGGGTAGATCGCCGAGAACCCGCCGGCGACGCCCTCGGCTACAACCTGTTCGCGCGTCAGCACGCCGTAGCGCTCGAGCAGCAGCTCCGCGAGCGCGCGCCGGCGGGCGGAGGGGTCGACGGTGGTGAGGCTGAAGAGCGGCTCGGTCAGCGACCACCGACCCTGTATCTGGGCGGCGGCGGCGGCGCGGCGACGGCTTGAGAAGCGTCCCGCGCGCCGGGAGGAGCTGGGGCGCGACGCCAGCGAGCGCTGCCCTCGGGCCAGCGTCAGACGGGGGGCGCGCAGCGGCGCGAAGGCGTCGTTTGTCACTTCCCCGCCCCAAACGAGCTCCCACAGCGCCTCTTGCAGTTCCTCTGGCGTGAGATCGACGTCCACGAGCAGATCGGTGAAGAAGCACGCCCCCGCCGCGAGCCGGCCGCGAACGGCTTCCCGCTGCGGCGTGTCATCCTCCCCTGCCGCGGCGCGGGAAGCGCTCGGCAGCCCGAGCACCGAGGCGTCCTCGCGGAAGTAGAGCGCGACCCTGCCAGAGTGACGCCCAAGCGCGCCGGCGCCGATCCAGACGAGCTCGCCACTCGCGCACAGCTGGTCCATCCAGGAGGGGGAGTAGGCGCCCGTCCGCCGGGGAAGGACCTCCCGCTCCCAGACCTCCGCCGGGAGCGCCAGCCCCTGCAGCGGCACCAGCACTTCCCGCAGGCGATCGACGCCGGCACCGCTCGCGGGGTGGCGGTCGACGCCCTGCCACGCCGGCAGGAACAGAGCCAGGGAACGCTGGTCGGCTGGCTCGATCTCCTTGCGCAGCACGGCCAGCGAGGCTCGGCGCAGGCGCCGCAGCACCTCGGAATCACACCACTCGCGCTCGCTGCCCCCGGGGCGGAGCTCTCCGCGGACCAACGACCCGTCGCGCTCGAGCTCCCGCAACGCGGACGAGGCGTCGACCCCGTAGCGCTCGCGGACCTCGGCCGTGGTGAATGGCCCGTGGGTCGCCGCGTATCGGCGCATCAGCCGCGGGAGGGCACCCGGAACGTCGGCCAGGAACGCGGCCGGCAGGCCGCCGGGCGGCGCCGCGCCCAACGCGTCCCGATACAGGCCGGCGTCGGCCGCGTCGATGAAGCGCTCCTCGCCCGCGACGCGAACGCGGGCAGCCCGCCGCTCGGCCGTCAGGTCGCCGAGCATCCGCTCGGTGTCAGGTCCATCGAGGACACGCGCGGCGGCCTCGGCCGCGGTCAGATCACCCACCCGTCGCAGGATGTCGTGCAGGCCGTCGCGGTTAGCGGCCCGTCCCGGACCTGACAGATGCTGGAGCTCGGCCTCCAGCGCCGCCAGGGCTCCGGCGTCGATGAGGTCCCGCAGCTCCTCCTGACCGAGCAGCTCGCGCAGCAGCTCGCGGTCCAGCGACAGCGCCGCCGCGCGGCGCTCGGCGTTGGGCGTGTCGCCCTCGTACATGTAGGTAGCGACGTAGTCGAACAACAGGCTGGAGGCGAACGGCGACGCCGTGGGCGTCTCGATCTCGACGAGTGAGACCTCCCGTCGGCGAATGCGGCTCAGCAGCTCCACCAGCCCTGGGACGTCGAGGACGTCGCGCAGGCACTCGCGGTAGGTCTCGAGCACGATCGGAAAGTCGCCAAACTTCTTGGCCACCTCGAGCAGCGACTGTGACTTCAGCCGTTGCTGCCAGAGCGGGGTGCGCTTGCCGGGCCGGGCCCGCGGGATCAGCAGCGCCCGGCCGGCGTTCTCGCGAAAGCGCGCTCCGAACAGGGCTGTTGAGGAGAGCTCCTGCACGACACGATCCTCCACCTCGTCGGGCTCCAGAAGCACCAGCTCGGCGTCCGGCGGCTGCTCGGCGTCGGGAAGGTGGACGATGATCCCGTCATCCGAGTAGATCGCGTCGGACTCGAGACCGAGCTCGTCTCGGAGGCGGGCGCTGAGCGCCAGGGCCCAAGCTGAGTGGACGCGCCCGCCGAACGGCGAGAGCACGCACAGCCGCCAATCGCCGATCTCGTCTCGGAAGCGCTCGACGACGATCGCGCGATCCGACGGGACCACGCGCGTGGCCTCCTGCTGCTCGCGCAGGAAGTCCAGCAGGTTACCCGCGGCGCGGCGGTCAAGATCGTAATCGCGCTCGAGCCTCGCGGCCGGTTGCTCCACGGCCCAGCGCGCGAACGCACCGATCGCCTCGCCGAGCTCCAGGGGACGGCCGACGCCGTCGCCCTTCCAGAACGGAACGGCTCCGGGCAGCCCCGGAGCGGGGGTGACGATCACGCGGTCGCGCGTGATCTCTTCGATCCGCCAGGTGCTGGCGCCGAGCAGGAAGGTCTGGCCTGGGCGGGCCTCGTAGACCATCTCCTCGTCGAGCTCGCCGACCCGGCGCCCGTCGGGCAACGTGACCGCGTACAGCCCGCGGTCGGGAATCGTCCCCGCGTTGGTCACCGCCAGCTGGCGGGCCCCCAGGCGGGCGCGGATCGTGCCCTTGACACGGTCCCAGACGATCCTGGGCCGGAGCTCGGCGAACTCCGAGGACGGATAGCGCCCGTCCAGCATGTCGAGCACGTTCTCGAGCTGGGTGCGGGGGAGATCGGCGTAGGTGTGCGTGGTGGTGATAAGCCCATACAGATCATCGACGGCAACGGGCTCCTGGTCGGCGGCAGCGGCGATGGCCACGATCTGCTGAGCCAGGACATCGAGGGGGTTGCGGGGCACGACCGTGGTCTCGATCTCCCCGTCGCGCATCCGCCGGGCGAGCACGGCGCACTCGAGCAAGTCGGCGCGGAACTTGGGGAAGATCCGCCCCCGGCTGACCTCGTCGACCGAGTGTCCGGCGCGGCCGATCCGCTGGAGCCCCCGGGCCACCGACTTCGGCGACTCGACCTGGATCACCAGATCGACCGCCCCCATGTCGATTCCCAGCTCGAGCGACGAGGTGGCCACCAGGCACGGAAGCTTCCCGGCTTTCAGCAGCTCCTCCACCACCGTCCGCTCTTCGCGCGCCAGCGAGCCGTGGTGGGCGCGCGCGATCTCCATCGGGGGGCGGCCTGCCTGCTCATCCTCGGCGCCAGCGAGATCGTTGAGCCGCAGCGCGAGCCGCTCCGCGCTGCGGCGGGCGTTCACGAACAGGATCGTGGAGCGGTGTGTCCGGATCAGTTTCAACAGCTCGGGGTAGATCGCCGGCCAGATCGAGCGCCGCGTGGCCTCGCCACCGGCGAGCGGGTCGACCTCCGGGGCGGGGGTGGCGTCCGGCTCGAGCATCGACTCCACGGGGACCTGAATCTGCAGGTCAAGGGGCTTGCGGACACCGGTGTCGACGACTCGACAGCGGCGCTTCGGCCCCACCATGAAGCGCCCGACCTCTTCCAGCGGCCGCTGGGTCGCCGACAGGCCAATCCGCTGCGGATCTTGGCCCGCCGCGCTCACCAGCCGCTCGAGCGTCAGCGCCAGGTGGGCCCCGCGCTTGCTGGCGGCGACCGCGTGGATTTCGTCGATGATGCACCAGCGCGTCCCCGCGAACAGCTGGCGCGCGCGGCCGGTCAGCATCAGATACAGCGACTCGGGCGTGGTGATCAGAATGTCGGGCGGCGTGCGCAACATCGCCTGGCGTTCACGCTGCGGTGTGTCGCCGGTGCGTACGGCCACCCGCAGCTCGGGAGCGATGCCCCGCAGCGGCGCGCGCAGGTTGCGCTCGATGTCGTAGGAGAGGGCCTTGAGCGGCGAGACGTAAACGAGACCCGTGGCGCGTTGGCCCCCGGTGCGCTCGTTCCTCGACAGGCGGTCGATCGCCCATAGGAACGCGGCCAGCGTCTTGCCCGAGCCCGTGGGAGCTGAGATCAGTACGTGCTCGCCCGAGGCGATCGCCGGCCACGCTTGCTGCTGCGCGGCGGTGGGCCCCGCGAACGCCCCCCGGAACCACTCGCGCGTGCGGGGACTGAAGGCTTCGAGAGGGTCGGGGTGAGACTGCAGCACCGCAGGGCGAGCGTAGCGGGCACGTCGCGGGCCCTTACGGGGCGCAGCGTGCGGGCCTCAGTCCGCCAGCTCCCTCAGTCCGCCAGCTCCCTCAGTCCGCCAGCTCCCTCAGTCCGCCAGCTCACTCAGTCCGCCAGCTCACTCAGTCCGCCAGCTCCTGCGCGCGAGTGAATATGCCGTCGATCATCGCTTCGGTGAGCCGGCCGGTGAACGTGTTCTGCTGACTGGGGTGATAACAGCCGAGCAGTGCCACGCCGCCGCCCGAGGCGACGGCGCCGTGAGCGAACTTCGGCCGCGGCCGCGGCAGCCCCACACCGCGCGTGGAGAGCGCGCGCAGCGCTGCGTCCCAGGCGAAGCCGCCCAGGCACACGATGACCCGCACGCACTCGATCAGTTCGAGCTCGCGGACCAGATAGGGCAGGCAGTTGTCGCGCTCGGCCGGCAACGGTCGGTTGGCCGGCGGCGCGCAGCGGACGGCAGCTGTTATGTAACAGTCCGAGAGCCGGAGGCCGTCGTCACGGGCGATGGAGTGTGGCTGGTTGGCGAAGCCCGTCCTCCACAAAGCGGCGAATAACCAGTCGCCGGAGCGATCGCCGGTGAAGATGCGGCCCGTGCGGTTGCCGCCATGGGCGGCGGGCGCCAACCCGAGCACGAGCACTCGCGCGGACGGATCGCCGAAGCCGGGCAGTGGCCTTCCCCAGTACTCCTGGTCGGCGAACGCCGCGCGCTTGATCCGTGCGGTCTCCTCGCGCCAGGCGACCAGACGAGGGCAACGGCGACAATTCACCACCTCCCGCCCCAACGCCGCGAGGTCGGCCGAGCGGCAGGCGCTCGCCACGGTGCTTGGGTCCTTAGGCCTTGAGCGCCCGTCCGTAGTGGCGCTCGTAATAGTCGCGATACGCGCCGGAGCGGATCGGCTCCCACCACCAAGCGTTGTCGCGGTACCAGTCAACGGTGCGCTCCAAGCCTTCCTGGAATTCCACGCGTGGATCCCAGCCGAGCGCCTCCAGCTTCTGGGAGGACAATGAGTAGCGGCGATCGTGCCCAGGCCGGTCGGCGACGAACTCGATCAGCGACTCGGGCGCGCCCGCCAGCTCGACGATCCGTCTGACGGTCTCGAGGTTCTGGCACTCGTCCGGTCCGCCGCAGTTGTAAGCCTCCCCCGGAGCGCCCACGGCGAGCACCTGGCCGATGCCGCGGGCGAAGTCCTCGACGAACAGCCAGTTGCGGACGTTGCGGCCGTCGCCATAGACGGGCAGAGGGTCGCCCGCCAGCGCATTGAGGATCATCAGCGGAATCAGCTTCTCCGGGTACTGGTAGGGGCCGTAATTGTTAGAGCCCCGGCAGATCGACGCCGGCAGTCCATAGGTCTGGAAGTAGCTCGCCACGAGGAGGTCGGCCCCAGCCTTCGTTGCGCTGTACGGCGAGGAGGGACACAGCGGCGACGATTCTGTAAACGACCCCTCCTCGATCGAACCGTAGACCTCATCCGTTGAAACCTGGACGTAGCGCAGGCCCCACTCGCGAGCCGCCTCGAGCAACACATGCGTCCCCTGCATGTTGGTGATGGTGAACGCCTCCGAGCCGCTGATCGATCTATCGACGTGGGTCTCAGCCGCGAAGTTGACGATCGCCTCACACCCGTCAACCGCGTTGGCGACAGCGATCGGGTCCTCGATCGCCCCGCGGAGGAAGCGGACCTCTTCGAGGACGTCGTGCAGGTTCTCGCGCCGACCGGCGTAAGTCAGCTTGTCGAGCACGGTCACCGTGTCGCCGTGCTCTCGCACCCGCAGGCGGACGAAGGTGGAGCCAATGAAGCCGGCACCGCCGCACACCAGCAGCCTCATCGGACTGCCACCTGCAAAGACATGAATTCGCTGAGGCCCTGGCGCCAGTCCGCAAGCACAGGCGTGCAGGCATGCTCGGAGCGCAGGACGCTGTAGGCGGGCCGAGGCGCGGGCCGGGCGAATTCGTCCGTGCTCGCGGGCGTTATTTCGCAGTCGATCTCCGCGCTGTCCACCACTTCTCGCGCCAGGTCGAACCAGGAGCACTGTCCGGAGGCGGCGACGTGCACGACGCCCTCCAGCTCATCGCGCCCGGCGAGGTGGACGAGCGCCTGCGCGAGGTGTCCTGTGAACGTCGGACACCCCACTTGGTCTGAGACCACGGACAGCTGCTCGCGTTCGGCGGCCAGGCGCAGGATCGTCTTCGGAAAGCAGTGGCCGGCGATGCCGAACAGCCACGACGTCCGCACGATCGTGTGCCGCTCCGGCGCCTCCCGTGCGACCGTCAGCTCGCCTTCGAGCTTCGAGCGACCGTAAGCCGATATCGGCGTGACCGGATCTGATTCCAAGTACGGCGTCGCCTTGGAGCCGTCGAACACGTAGTCGCTGGAGATGTGGACGATCCTGGCGTCGCACCGCGCCGCCGCGCGCGCGATGTTGCCGGCCCCGTCGCGGTTGACGGCGAGCGCGGCCTCCGGCGAGGACTCGGCTCCGTCAACGTCGGTCCACGCCGCACAATTGACCACCACGTCGGGCCGCGCGCGCCGCACGACCGCGTCGACCGCCTGGCGGTCGCAGACGTCGAGCCGCGCGCGTTCGTATCCCAGCACCTCGAACCCGACGTCCGCAGCGGCTCGGCACGTGTCCGTTCCGAGCATGCCGGCCGCCCCTGTGACGAGCACGCGCATCGCTCGCCAAGGGTACGCAAAGTGAGGCGGCAGGAGATGTGCGTGTTAGCGACGCATGTGGTCGGAGCCGCCCGCTTCTGACGCAGCCGCTAACGGCAAACCGGCGCCTTAACTGACCCCGCCCAGTCACGCCTGCCCACGGCGTCGCTCAAGCGGCGGCGTGGGCCGGTTCAGGCGCGCCGTAGACGGCGAAGTCCCGGCCCCTGACCAGCATCAGTGCCAACAACGCGGTGGCCACGGCCGTCACGCCGCCGACCAGCAAGATCTCGTTCATCGCCCCGGCGAACGCGCCATGGATGGCGAGCTCGGCCTGTCCCCGCCGCGCCGCGGGGATGGCCCCGATAACTCCCTGTGCGCCGCCGGCGGCGACCGCATGTGCGATCTGGGTGACGTGTCCGGCGACGGGGGTTCCTGCCAGCTTGGGCGCCAGTCGCGTGGCGAGCGAGCTCTGAAAGATTGCCCCGAGGGCGGCAATGCCGGTGGCGAGGCCCACCTGGCGGAACGTGGCGTTGATCCCTGATGCCATTCCGCTGCGCTGCGGCGGCACGACGCCGATGGCCGTGGAGGCAAGCGGCGGGTTGACCAACCCCACTCCTGCCCCAGCGAAGATGAACCCCGCCAGCAGCGCCGTCCATTGCGAGTCGGCGCTCAGGCCGCGCATCAGCAGCATGCCGACAGCGACCAGCGCGAGTCCAAGGCTCAACAACAGGCGCACCGGCACGCGGGCCGAAAGGTTGCCCGACACGGCCGCCACGACGAAGCTGAGCAGCGTTATCGGCAGGAAGCGCAGCCCGGTCTGGAGCGGCGAGAGATTGAGGATCGTCTGCAGGTACAGCGTCAGGTACAGGAACATCGCGAACATCGACGCCGAGATCCCGAACGCCACCAGCCCCGCCCCGCCGAAGGTCGGCTTGCGAAACAGCGTGAGGTCTAACATCGGATTCTTCTGCACGAACTGAGAGACCACGAACAGCGCCAGCAGCACCACGGCTCCGGCTAGAAGCGACACGATCTCGGTGCTGCCCCAACCGTGGTCGTCGCCCAGGATCAGCGCCAGGACCAGCGCAAACAGGGCCGCGGTGAAGGTCACCGCGCCCGCCCAGTCGATCGCTCTGGCCTCGGGATCGCGAGATTCTCCAACGCGAGCAAGCGTCAACGCGGCAGCGGCGAAACCGATCGGGACGTTGATGAAGAAGATCGACTGCCAGCCGAACGCCTCGGTCAGCACCCCTCCGAGCAGCGGGCCAACCGCCACCGCAGCCCCCGTGGTCGCTCCCCAGATACCGAACGCGGTGCCCCGCTCGCGTCCGTGGAACTCTTGCGCTAGCAGCGCCAGCGACGTCGAGAACATGATCGCGCCGCCGATCCCCTGCCCCCCTCGCGCCAGGATCAAGAACAGAGCGCTCGGGGACAGCGCGCAGAGAAGCGAGGTGATCGCGAACAATGCCAGCCCGATCGCGAACACCAGCCGCCGTCCCAGCAGGTCCGCGAGCGCACCGGTCGTCAGCAGCAGCGCGGCCAGAGTCAGCGCGTAGGCATCGACCACCCATTGGATATCAGTGAAGCTGGCCCTTAGCCCGTGGGCGATCTTCGGCAGCGCCACGTTCACGATCGTGATGTCGAGCAACAGCATGAAGATCGCCACGCAGACGACGATCAGCGTCCACCACTTGCGGTGCATGAGCGGTGAGGCTAGTGCCCCAAGTGAGAAATTGGATGGCCGTGGATGATTGCTAGGCGCGGCCGTAGACCGGCACCTCGGCGCCGCTGATCGGCGCCGAGTCGGACGAGAGCAGGTGGGCCACGACGTCGGCGATCTCGGCCGGCTTGACCCAGCGCTCGTGGTCGGCACCTGGCATCGAGGCCCGGTTGGCGGGCGTGTCGATCACGCTGGGCAGAATCGCGTTGCAACGCACCCCGTCGTTTAGGTACTCCACCGCGACCGCTTTGGCGAACGCGATCACTGCGGCCTTGGAAGCGATGTACCCCGCCGCGCCGCTGAACGGCTGTAGCGCCGCCCGCGAGCCCACGCACACGATCGAGCCGCCGCCGGTCGCGAGCAGGTGCGGTAGCGCAGCTTGCGTGACCAGGTAAGTGGGCCGCAGGTTGAGCCGGAATTGCGCCTCGAACTCCTCGACCGGCGTCTCGTGAACGCGTCCCCCCGCCGCAAAGCCGCCGACGAGATTGACGACGCCGGCTAGCGGTGAGGAGGCCTGCACCGTGGCGGCATCGACCACGGCGCGGGCCGACGCGGGGTCAAACAGATCCGCCTTGACGAGCTCGATGCTCTCGTGCGGCGCCAGTCGGTCCAGCTCCCGTTCGGCGATCCACGGCACCACGACACGCCAACCATCTGTCACCAAGCGCTCGACGACGGCCGACCCGAGGCCACCCGTTCCGCCCGTGACGATCGCCGTTGACTCCATCGTTGCCGTCCGCAGGCCACTTTATCTTCGTCCACGATGGAAGTTCGGCAATTTGCGGACGGTTGCGAGGTATCCCAGCCGCTGCTTGTGCGAGACGTCGAGTTGCGCCAGCGCCGTGACGGTGGCGAGTACCTCAAGCTGCTGCTCGGCGACCGCACGGGAAGCGTGCCGGCCGTCATTTGGGATGAAGTGGCCACCGCGCGCGAGGTCTGCGTTCCCGGCGAGGTGCTACACGTCGGCGGCCGTTATTGCGTCCATCCCCGCTATGGCCCGCAGCTTGCGATTCAGGCACTGCGACGCGCGCGCGAGGGCGAGTACCGGCCCGGCGAGCTGCAGGACGGCCCGGCGCGGGAGCCCGATCAGATGGAGGCCGACCTGCGCGAGTTGCTGCGAACGATTCAGAACCCCCACCTGCGCCGGCTGCTGGGCCTCGTGTTCGGGGTAGGCTCGCCGGTCTGGGGTCGTTACCGGGA
Source organism: uncultured Actinomycetes bacterium (assembly GCA_963830405.1). Lineage (GTDB taxonomy): Bacteria > Actinomycetota > Thermoleophilia > Solirubrobacterales > Solirubrobacteraceae > Palsa-465. The sequence continues at coordinate 804,493 of CAWHMB010000001.1, read as the reverse complement.
CGCTCCCGCCGCCAAGCACTATCACCAGGCCTACCGTCACGGACTGCTCGAGCACTGCCTGACGGTGGCGCAGGCCGTCAGCGCGCTGTCCGCCATCTTCCCGGCAATCGATCGGGACGTGGCCGTTACCGGAGCGCTGCTGCACGACATCGGCAAGCTTGAGACCTACGACCTCCAGGGCGGCGCGATCGCGATGTCCGACCAAGGTCGCCTGCACGGCGAGATCCCGCTTGGCTACTACCGCGTGCGCCGCGCGATCGAACGTCTCGACGGTTTCCCGCCAGATCTCGAGCAAACGATCCTCCACATCATCCTCAGCCACCACGGGGCGCTGGAGCACGGCAGCCCGGTTGTGCCCTGCACCCGAGAGGCGACGCTGGTTCACATGATCGACAACCTTGGCGGACGCCTCGGCAGCTTCGACCGGCTCGAGAAGCAGCTGCCGGCGGGCGAGCAGTGGTCATCGTACGACCGGGCGCTGGGGGCCGGCGCGTACTTTGCCCGGGGGGTCGAGCCCGAGCGCGAAGCCGCGTAGAAGCTAGAGCCCCGACTGTAGAGCCGACCGGCCGGGGCGTGGCGGCTTCGTCACGCCCTTTGACAATTTGCGCAAATACCGCCGCCGGCCGCAGGCGCCGCCGCAACCATTCCGTGGCCTACGACTAGAGTTGCGCCGTGGCCAAAGACACCGAAAAGCTGATCCGTCAGCTATCGCTCATCTCCTACCTGATGGCCGAGCGTCGGCCGGTCACCGCGCCCGAGATCCGGCGAGACGTCGAGGGCTACAGCGTGATGAACGAGGACGCGTTCGCGCGCCGCTTCTACGCCGACCGCTCGGAGCTCGAGGCACTGGGGATCGTGCTCACGATCGAGAAGCCCGTCGATGGGCAGGTCGAGCAGGAGAACTACTCGCTGCCCCCCGAGAACTTCCATTTGCCTCCGATCGAGTTCAGCGACGAGGAGCTCGCCGCCCTGCGGACCGCACTCCAGCTGCTCGACGGTGAGTTCGCCTACGCCGAGCCGCTGCGCCTGGCGCTGCAGCAGATCGCGTGGGGGCGGCCGAGCCCGCTGGGCGCGCCGGAGCAGCACACTGTGGCGCTCGGCATCACGGGCTCGGCCGGGGGCCACGAGCTCTCCCAGCGCCTTCAGAAGGTCGAGACCGCGATCTTCCGCCGCAAGACGATCGTCTTCGACTACTACACGATGGAACGCGACGAGCTCGGGGGGCGCCGGGTCGACCCCTACCAGCTGCTCTACCAGGGTGGCCAGTTCTACCTGGTCGGCCGCTCCCACGAGCGGGGCGCGATTCGCGTCTTCCGCCTCTCTCGCGTCCGCGGCAAGGTCGGGTACGCGACCAAGGCCGAACACGACTTTCAGCGGCCGGTTGACTTCGACCCCCGCCCCTATGCCAACCGCATCCAATGGCAGTTCGGAGATCCGGTCGGCACCGCCGAGGTCTGGATCTCGCGACGCATCGCCTGGCAGATCGAGCGGCATTTCGGACGCTATGGAGAGACGGAGGATGCCGGCGAGGACGGAGCGATCCGGTTCCACACGCCGTATGCGAGCGCCCGGCAGCTGATCGCCTGGGTCCTGGGCCTCGGCGAGAACGCGCGGCTGCTCGGGCCGCCCGAGCTCGAGGCAGAGCTGCAGGAGCGCGTCCGGTTGCTGGTCGAGCGGCACACCGGCGAGCCCGAGATCGCTCCGGTTGCCAGCGGCAGCGGCGAGCGCCGACCTGATCGCCGCGAGCAAGGAGACGCTGATGAAGATGCCAACGGACACCAGCCCGACGCGGCCATCCGGCCCGAGCGCTTCGCGCGGCTGGTGACGTTGGCCAGCATCCTCATCGACGCCGGGCGGGCGGGACGGAGGCTCGAGGTAGCCGAACTGTGCAGGTCGCTGAAGGTCTCCGAGCAGGAGCTAAGGGAGGACATCTCGGTGCTGAACGTCGTCAACTTCGGCGCCGGCACGTATGTCCTGTATGCGGAGATAGCCGACGACGGGATGGTTGAGGTGGATCCGGAGCCCTACGGAGACTCCTTCGCCCGTCCGGCGCGGCTGCTGCCGGTCGAGGCCAAGGCGCTGATCGCGGCAATCGACCTGATTGGCGAGCACATCCCCGCCGGTTCATTAGCCACCGTACGCGAGAAGGTGGTTGCGGCGCTCGGCGAGGATCCCTCGCACGAGGGTCTGCAGATGGCCTCGCCGGCCGGCGACGACGCGGCGATCGCACGCGTCGTCTCGCGCGCCATCGCCGGACGAGAGTTGCTCTCGATCGAGTACTACAAGCAGAACGAGGACGAGTTCGCGACGCGCCTGATCGAGCCATACGCGCTGATCAACGGCCGCGAGGGCTGGTATGTCACCAGCTACGACCGAGACCGCGGCAGCGTGCGCCACTTCCGCCTCGACCGCATCAAGTCGGCCTCGCCCACTTCTCAGAAGTTCGAGCCCCGACCGGAGGTCGATCCCGTGGCGGACGTCGACGGCTGGCCGCGCACGGGAGAAGTACCTGCGTCGCGCCGAGCCCGGGTGTGGATCTCGTCCGAGCGCGCGCGCTGGGCGCGCGAGGAGCGCAACGTGGTGGAGGAACTCCAGGATGGCGCGGTGATCGTCGAGCTGGCGTTTGCCGGCGTCGATTGGCTGGTTCGCGAGGTGCTGAAGGAAGCCGGCGACGCGGCCGTCCTCGAGCCTCCGGACGCGCGAGACGCGGTCCGCAGCGCGACGGCGGTGCTCGGCGTCGCCGTGCGAGTGTGAGCCGCCGCGAGCAAATACAGATGAGCCCGCCGGAGCGCGCGGCGTTCCTCGCCGAGCAGCGCGTAGTGGTCTGCGCCACCAACGGCCCGCGCGGATGGCCGCACGTGATCCCGCTCTGGTACGTCCTTCGCGGCGAGGACATCTGGGCCTGGACCTACGCGAAGTCGCAGAAGGCGAGGAACCTCGAACGCGACCCGCGTGCCACGCTCCAGCTCGAGGCCGGCGATAAGTACCGCGATCTCCGCGGCGTGATGATCGACGCCCACACCACGATTCATCGCGGCCGCGAGCGGGTGGCCGGAGTCGGGGCCGAGATCTTCACGCGCTACGGGTCAGGCGCCCTCGGCGAGGAGTTCATGGATGTGGTTCGCGCTCAGGCGGCAAAGCGCGTCGCGCTTCAGTTCCGCGCCCAACGCACGGCTAGCTGGGATCACCGCAAACTGGCCGGCGTGTACTGAGGGCTCCCAACTTGCGGCGGGGAGCACAGTACGCTGCTCGCGTGCGAGACCTCAAGGGCCTGATCCTCTCGGGGGGCAAGGGCACGCGGCTGCGCCCGATCACGCACACCAGCGCTAAGCAGCTAGTGCCGGTCGCCAACAAACCGGTGCTCTTCTACGGAATCGAAGCCATGGCCCAGGCGGGGATCGACGAGGTGGGGATCATCGTCGCCCCGGAGACGGGCGAGGAGGTCAAGGCCGCCGCTGGCGACGGGTCACGGTTCGGCGTGAAGCTCAGCTACCTGCTCCAGGATGAGCCGCTGGGGCTCGCACACGCCGTATTGACCGCGGAGCCGTTCCTCGACGAATCGCCGTTCGTCATGTATCTGGGCGACAACCTGGTTCAGGGCGGTATCGCGGACCTGGTGGCCGCGTTTCGCTCCTCTGCGCCCGACGCGCTGATCCTACTCACGCCGGTGGAGGATCCTGAGCACTATGGCGTCGCCGAGCTGCGCGAGGGGAGGGTGGTGCGGCTGGTGGAGAAGCCGGCCGAGCCGCAGACCGACCTGGCGTTGGTGGGGGTGTACATGTTCACGCCGGCGGTCCACGACGCCTCGCGGGCGATCGCTCCTTCCGGGCGCGGCGAACTCGAGATCACCGATGCCATCCAGCATCTTGTCGACCGAGGCCTGCGCGTGGAGCCGCATATTGTGGAAGGTTGGTGGAAGGACACCGGCCGCCTGGAGGACATGCTGGCGGCGAACCGGCTCGTACTTGACACGATCGAGGGCAGCGTCGAGGGCCACCTGGTCGACTCGCAGGTCGACGGACGCGTGGTGGTCGAACCCGGGGCGCGGCTCGAGCGCTGCGCGGTGCGCGGACCGGCGATCATCGGCCAGGACGCGTCGCTGATCGACTGCTACGTGGGACCGTATACCGCGGTCGGGCGCGGTTGCACGATCGAGAACGCGGAGGTCGAGCACTCGATCCTGTTGGAGGGAGCCGCCGTCCGCGATCTGGCCGGGCGGATGGAATCCTCGCTGCTCGGCCGCAACGTGACGATCGGGCGCGACCACCGCCAGCCGCGGGCCTATCGCTTCATGGTCGGCGACAACTCGGAGATCAGCATCCTCTAGCCGCCGTCAGGCTCTAGCCGCCGTCAGGCTCGGCAAATGAGCGAACTCCTGGTCCGCTAAACCGCCGAGCCTCGTGAGTCGGCGCCCAGCTTACCCTCGTAGTTCGTCGAGCTCGGCGCGCAACGAAGCAACGGCGGCCTCGAGCGCCGCGACACGGTTGGCGAGATCACCGTCCGCGCTCGGCGGGGGGCCTTCCGAGGCGGGCGGCGGCCGTGACGGGGTGGAGGATAAAAAGGCGCGCCGCCCCTCCGGGGCGAGCGCGCCGGTATTTACGGCAGCGTCTCCTCCAGCGTCCCCAAGCTCGTGCGTGAAGCGCTCCTCCTTCTGGCCGGGGCGCCGCCCGAGGCGCCGGACATAGTCGCGGTCGATCAGCGCCTGCAGCCCCCGTTCGACGTCCCCCAGCGTGGGAAAGCTCGCCATCCGCTCGGAGCGGCTCTTGAGCTCGCCCGGCGTCTGCGGGCCGCGGAGCAGGAGCACCGCCAGCACCGCCAGCTCCTCGCGCCCCAAGCCCAGCGTCTCCTCGGCCAGGTGGCGGTACTTGATGGCACGGCTGCCATGCCCGCTGGCCAGCCGGGCGAGGCCGTAGCGTGAGAGGCGCTGCGCCGCCTCGCGCACCGTCTGCTCGTCATAGGCGGTGACCGGATCGCGATTCGTCGTCTGATTGCAGGCCAGCCGCAGCGCGTTCAGCGAAAGCGGGTACTGGTCGGGCGTCGTCCAGCGCTTCTCGATCAGGCAACCCAGGACCCGCTGCTCGGGCGGCGTCAGCTGGGCCAGATGCACCGCGCGAGCATAGCCACCGCCACTGCTGATCACGCGTCGTCTAGGAGACGCGTGTGCTTCCCTGGACCAGTACGGATGCCACAGCCCAGGGGTCGTCCCACATCGGGATGTGGCCGCAGTCCGGCAGCGTTACCTCGCGGATGCCCGGGGGCAAGCTGGGGGGCCGGGCAACGAGCCGGTCGTGCTCCGGCCAGCCCAGCGTGACCGGAACGGTGATCTCCGCCAGCAGGGTGAACGTTCCGGCCCGCATCGCACGGTTGACGGCGCTGAACCCGGACGCGCGCGCATAGCTACGCACGAGCGCGGCGGCCTGCTCCGGGGGCACGCGCTCGGGGTGGGCGACGGATCCCGCCAACACGAGCCGCCTGGCCCGTCGTGAGCGCATCAACGGGCCGAGGGCGGGTGAAGCCAGACGTGCCAGCCGGCGCCCGACTTGCGGCTTGGGAGCGAGCGGCTTGGGCCACAATCCGGCCGGCGCAATCGCGGTCACCGTGGCGGCGTAGCCGGCCGTCGCGACCTCGAGCGCCACCCAGCCTCCCAGCGAGTTACCGGCCAGGTGCGCCTCGCCGGGCCGAATTCCGAGCCCACGCAACAGCCCAATCACCGCGCTGGAGAGGCGGCGGGGCACAGGCGCCGATCCGCCGTTCAGCGGTGGGGACTCCCCAAACCCGGGCAGGTCGACGCAGATGACTTCTCGGCGCGGGCGCAGCAGCGGCACGACCGGCTCCCAAACTGTGCGATCGGCGCCGAGCGGATGCAGAAGCACGAGTGGTTCCCCGCGGCCAGAGCGGTCGTAGGCCAGCATCGGTTGACCCTTCGAAGGCACGATCGGTCGCCCCCCTTTGTGGCGGTACAGTCGCCCCCCTTTGTGGCGATACAGTCGCCCCCCTTTGTGGGTACAGATAACTAAAAAAAAGCCCGGGCCGCGCCAGTCGGCGCGAACCCGGGCAGGACCGGAAGGCGACTCCGGCCCAGCACGCCCTGCAACTAGCCGACGATGAAGCCGGTGGACTTCACGGCGGCCAGGATCTTGGCCGCGCTCCAGCCGTTGTCAAGCGGCCCGTTGGGCGCGATCGACTTGCCGAGATACAGGCCAATCGCCCCGGAATGGCGAGCCTCGATGGTCACGATCGAGGCGGCCGTGAACAGGACCTTCTTCGCCTGAATGTTCGGAGCCTGCCCCAAGTACGCGTGCACGCCGGTGTTCTCGAGCACATATGTGGTGGCCGCGAACTTCGACTGATCGCTCGGGATCCCCTGGAAGTTGAACTTCGGCTTCTTGATCGCCTTGCTCTTGAGCACCGACTTCAGCAGCTTGACGTGGGCGTTCTCATCCACGGTCACGGTCCTCAGCAGTCCCGCGAGCGGCGGATCGGTGATCTTGCCGCCGGCCGTCGCCTCGTTGTAGAACGAGCTCTCGAGATACTCCAGCGTCAGAGCGAAGTTCAAGATGCCGATGTCGCCCGCGCCGAACTTCGCCGGGGGCCTTCCGCCCGCGAGAGCGACATCCGGGACCAGCGCGCTCAGGATCGCGCCTCCGCTCACTGCGGCACCGCCGGCGATCGCACCTTTACGCAGGAACCCGAGCCGGGTGTCTCCTCCCACTTCTTGTGCCGCCTCTCGGACAGCACCGTCTACATCGACGGCCTCGAGATTGATGTGCTCCATCAAAGACCAGCTCCTTTCGGAAAGTGATACCTATAGGCAGTTAGGTCGATGGTCCGGCCAACCATCGCTACGGACACCTTGCTCCGTATCAAGCCTGTACGAGGGGCCCCCGCGTTTGGATCACTAGGGATAGAGGCCTACTCAAATTTGAGCAGTAGAGCCCTCCGTCGCCGTCCGAGCCCTCAGTCGCTCCCCGCTTCGGCGTAACGGGTCAGCGCCTCGCGACGCGCCTGGGCGTGGTCCACGATCGGCTCCGGGTAGTCGCGGCCGATTACGCACCCGGCCTTTCGCTGGATATCGGCAGGCATGTTCCAGGGCTGTGAGAGGTATTGCGTTCCTACGCGCGCCAGCTCTGGCACATACCGGCGCACGTAGCGGCCGTCGGGGTCGAAGCGGACCTGCTGGCGAGCCGGGTTGTAGATGCGACGAAACGGGGGTTGGGGATCGACGCCCACCGAGGCGATCCACTGCCAGTTGCCGTTGTTGCTCGCTTCGTCGCCGTCGATCAGCAGCCTCATGAACCAGCGCTCTCCCCACCGCCAGTCGATGCCGAGATGCTTGGTCAGAAATGATCCGACGAGCAGCCTGGCTCGGTTGTGCATCCACCCCTCGTGGCGCAGCTGGCGCATCCCGGCGTCGACCATTGGGTAGCCGGTCCGCCCGTCACGCCATGCCTCGAACCTCTGCTCGGCGTGGCTCCAGCGAATGCTTCCTCGGTAGCGCCGCTGGTGCTCGAAGCGCGCATTGCCAGGAAAATGCAGTAGCACCTGGGCATAGAAATCACGCCAGCACAGCTGCCGGCCAAACGCAGCCGCCCCCTTGCCCGAAGGCAAGCGCGCCTCGAGCTCTCGCGGGGAGATACAGCCGAAGTGAAGGTACGGCGAGAGGCGGGAGACGCCGTCCTCGGCCACCATCTCACGACCCCTCTCATAGCCGCTCACCCCTTCACGCAGGAACGCTTCGGCGCGCTCCCGAGCCGCGCGCTCGCCGCCCAGCAGCGGATGCTCGACCTCCTGCTCCAGCTTCAGAGCGGAAAGCCGCGGCAGCTTGCCGCTGGCAAATCCTCGAGGCAGCCCTGGCAACGAGCTCGGAGGCTCTAGCGGCCGCCGGCGCGGGCACGAGACCCACCGGCGGTAAAACGGAGTGAAGACGGTGTACGGCTGGCCGGCGCCGCTTCGAATCGAACTCACGTCCTCGGGCACGAACAGCCCGGGGTGGCCGCTGGCGTCGACCTGGGCATCCTTTAGCGCGCGTCGCACCCGCTGATCACGCTTGCGTGCGAACGGCCCGACGTCGGCGGTGTAGTGGACTCTTCGAGCCCCAAGCTCCTTAGCTAGCGAGACCAGCTCACGCTCCGGCGCGCCGTGACGGATCACAAGGCGGCTGCCGCGGTCGCGCAGCGAGCGCTCGAGGTCAGCCAGGCACTCGAGCAGGAACTGCGTGCGCGGACCGGACGCATGCCGGCCCGCCAGTAGCCGCTGGTCGAAGCAGAACACCGGGACGAGGTGCTCCGCGTCCTCGAGCGCCGCGCTTAGGGCCGGATGATCGTGGAGGCGCAAGTCGCGCCGCAGCCAGAGCACGGCGGTCATCCGAGCAGCCTCGACACTGCCTCGCGCCGGTAGCTGAAGATGCGCTCCAGGTCTCGGCGGACGAACAAGACGTTTGCCAGCTCCCCGAGCGGGCCCAGCGGAAGCGCATAGCGCACGCGGTCGCGAACCAGGGTCCCGCCATCGGCGTGCGAGAACTCGTGGCGGTGGTGCCAGAGACGATAGGGCCCCTCGAGTTGACGATCGACGAACAGGCGGCCGGGTTCCCACTGCTCGATCACCGACACCCAGCGCAGCGGTATTCCGTGCAGCCGCAACCGGTACTCGATCAGCGCACCGGGGCGCAGCCCGATCGACCCGTCGGTGAGCAGGCCAAATCTGAGCCAGGGCGGCGTAATCCGCTCGAGGTTTGCGGCCCGGGCAAAGAACTCGAACACCTGCTGAGGCGAGCCCGCGACAAGTTGCTCGCGCTCGACGCCGTGAACGATCATCCGCCGCCCAGCACGGCGGCCAGCGCCTCCTCGACGGCGGGATGCGCGAATTCGAATCCCATCTCCAGCAACCGCTCGGGCACAACCCTCGCGCCCACGGTTACCACCTCCGCCATCTCGCCGTAGAGCAGCCGGAGGGCCAAGCCCGGCACCGGCAGGACCGCGGGCCGCCCCAACACGCGGCCCAGCGCGCGCGAGAACTCGAGATTGGTGACCGGGCGCGGAGCGCTCAGGTTAACCGGCCCGGCCGCCTGCGCTCGGGTGACGCAGAAGCTGAGCGCCTCTGTCACATCGGCGAGGTGCACCCACGGCACGTACTGCCTGCCGCCGGCGACGGGACCGCCGAGACCCAGCCGGAAGAACGGAAGCATCTGAGCGAGGGCGCCGCCCTGGCGCGTCAAAACCACCCCAGTCCGGGTGAGCACGACGCGCATCAACGACTCCGCGCCCAGCGCCTCTCGCTCCCAGGCGACCACGACCTGGGCCAGGAAGTCCGATCCTGCCGGAGCTCGCTCGTTGATCTCCTGCTCCCCCCGCGAGCCGTAGTAGCCCGTGGCCGATTGGGAGACGAGCACCGCTGGCCGCTCGGCGGCCGGCAGCTCCCTCACGGCCGTGACAAGGTTCCTGGTCGAAAGGACGCGCGATTCCCTGATGGCGCGCTTCGCGGTTTCGCTCCAGCGCTGAGCGATGGGCTCGCCCAGCAGGTGGACGATCGCGTCGGCGCCGCTCAACGCCGTGCGCGGTGGACCCGAACCCGTGGGGTCGGGCCAGGATTCGGCCTTGACGCCGGCAGCGAGCTGGCGCCGAGCACGGTCGGGATGACGGGATAGAGCGATCACCTCATCGCCGCGCGTCCGCAGCAGTTCGACGAGCGCTCGGCCGATGGTCCCGGTGGCTCCGGTGACGACGATCCGGCTCACTGCGTTTTGGCGGCCACACCCAGTTCACTGACAAGCGACTGGCAGTAGTCCCAGAGCCGGCGCCGATCGTCTGGGCTCTCCTCGCCGGCGCCGATCAGGTAGTGCGTCGGGCGTTGGCGGCGATCGTGCCAGAACCGACCGGTGCTCCGAAGCGGTTCGGGTGCCCCCCCAAGCCACACGATCGTGTCAGCGCCCTCCTCGGGCGAGCGGATAATGGGAGCGGTGATCCTCCGGAACGCTGGCAGCCACGAGCGCACGCCTTCGGTATCGGCCCATCCGGGGTGCATGGCGTGCACGACCACCCCTCCGTCCTTGAGGCGCTCGGCCCACTGCTCCGTAATCACCACCTCTTGGCGTTTGGTGCGGGCGTAGAACTTCTTCGGCGAGTACGACGCCCGATCGGATTGCAGGTCCTCACCGGGCAGCGATTGGCCGTACAGGCCGCCGGAGCTGACGTTGATCACGCGGGCGGGAGCACTGCGCTGCAGAAGGTCGCTCAACCACTCGGTGAGCGCGAACGGCGCCAACACGTGGGTCGCGAACGTGAGCTCGTGGCCGTCGACCGAACGCTGTCGCTGATCGGGCATCACACCAGCGTTGTTGACGAGCACGTCCAGGCGCTGCTCCTCGGCCCTGAACCGGTCGGTGAACGCCTTCAGCGCTCGCAGGCTCGAGATGTCGCACGCCACGGGGCGCACGTCGGCACCAGGGACAGCCCTTTGGATCTGGGCCACCGCCTCATCGGCGCGGCACCCGTCGCGGCCGAGCGCGCGCACGCCGGCCCCGAGGCTCGCGAACCCCTTGCAGGCCGCCAGCCCCAGACCGGAGGCGGCGCCCGTGACCAGCACCACCTTGCCGTCCATTCGCGGAGAATCGGCGGGCCAGCCGGGCAAGCGGCGACGCACGTCCAGCCCGACGGTCCCGTACCCGAGGGCGATCGTGCGGTCAAGTACGGTGTCGATCAGCTGCCCGAGGGGGCTCATCGTAAGAGGCGGGTCCCCCAGGCTAGGCACTGGATCCCTGCAGGTCCCGGGAAACGGCCGGCGTCAAGTCGTCCTGTCCCGTCGCCATTCGGCGGCTCGCGGGAGCCCACTGCCCCCTGATCCTCGCCAGGCGGCAGCCAGGCTTGGCCAGCAGCATCTGCAGGTCGCAAATCCGCCGTTCCGCGAACCCCGCCTGGCAGTAGCACAGATACAGCGTCCAGAGCCGCTGGAAGCGCTGGTCGTAGCCGCGCTCCGCCAGCTCCGCCTCGGCAGCGGAAAACCGCTTGTGCCACTCCTCTAGCGTCGGCACGTAATGCGGGGTGATGTCCTGGAGGTGAATCACCTGCATGTCGGTGCGGCGGGCAAGGTCGCGGGTGATCGCCTCCAGCGAGGGCAGCGAACCGCCGGGAAAGATGCGCGTCATGAACGACCGCGATGCCTTCTCGACCTCGTAGGCGCGGTCGTCAATCGTGATGGTCTGAAGGAGCATCGCCCCGTCCGGCTCGAGCAGTTTTGAGCAGGCGCCCAGGAAGGCGCCGGTATGGCGCCAGCCGACCGCTTCGATCATCTCGATCGATACGAGCTTGTCGTACCGGCCACGGAGGTCGCGGTAGTCGCTGAGCAGCACGGTCACGCGATCTTCAAGGCCGGCGCACCTGACCTGCTCGAGCGCGTAGGCGTGCTGCTCGGCGGAGATTGTGGTCGTCGTAACGCGGCACCCCCGGGTGCCGGCGGCGTGGAGCGCGAATGAACCCCACCCCGTTCCGATCTCGAGCACGTGGTCGCTCGGCGAGAGCTCAAGCTTCTGACACGCCAGCTCGAGCTTTGCCACCTGGGCGTCGGCGAGCGACATGCCCGGTCGCTCGAACAGCGCACACGAGTACGTCATCGTCGGGTCGAGCATTCGCCCGAACAACTCGTTGCCCAGGTCGTAGTGCGCGGCGATGTCTCGGCGGCTGCGCCGCCGGCTTACCGGACCGGCGAGCTCCCGTGCCAGCTGAAGGGGCTTGCGCACCGCCGCCAGGCGGCCGCGGGCCCGGTCCATCGCCGCGGCGTTGCGGGCCGCGAGGCGTATCAGCGCGACCAGGTCCGGCGACGCCCACAAGCCCTCGGCGTAGGCATCGGCGAGACCCACACTCCCCCGCAGAACCTGGCGCCACGCCCGCGATGAGCGCACGTTTGCGATCGCTACCGGAGCTCCGGAACCGAAGCTGCGCCGCCGGTGTGCCTGCAACACCACCAGCGTGCCGGCGCGGATCCGTCTGAGCACGGCCTCCACCAGCGCCCTGCACAGGCGATCGATCATCCGGCGGCCTCCCGCTCGATCATCCGGCGGCCTCCCGCTCGATCATCCGGCGGCCTCCCGCGGGTGGGCGAACACCTGCGCTCCAGCCAGTTTAAGCCTCAGGGCGTGCCAGTAGATCAGGGACAGGACTCGCATCGTCTGGAAGGGATAGCGCATGGCGGTGCGCTGCAGCGACGCACTCGTCAGCTCTCGCCGGCGCAGCGACAAGGTGGCGTCGAACACCGGCCTGCCCCCACGCCGGCTCTCAATTGCCACGCCCAGCGTCGCCGACGGCGTGCTCGCGCGGCAGAAGTAGGCATGGTCCATGGCCATGAAAGGTGAGACATGAAGCGCCTTGGCGAATGCTCCGCTTCCTTTGGGGACGACGTACGCGTGGCGCTCGCGCCAGGGCGTGTTTGTCACCTCTGCCAGCAGAGCCTCGATCTTCTCCTCCCGCGGGTCGATGCAGTAATAGAAGCTGACCGGGTTGAAGCAGTGGCCAAATGAGCGCAGCTGGGTCAGTAATCGCACAGGACCCAGCGGCCGCGGGCCACACTGCCGCTCCACCTCGTCACGCACCGCGTCCGCCAGCGGGACTCGCGGCTCGCCGAAGTAGTCAGAGCGGCGGAAACGCGCAGCGCCCGGGCGCGCGGAAACCAGGTGCCCGCCCAGCAGCCCGGGAAGCTCGTCCAGATCCACGTACGCCAGCGCCAGCCGGTGGCGGAACTCGTGACGCGGCTCTCTGCGCCGGTGGCTGATGGTCCCCTCGTAGATGCAGCTCGCGGTATTCACACTCCTACCCCGAGCTCCGCGGCGACGCGCCGGGCGCTGACGACGCCGTCTTCGTGAAATCCCCAGCCCCAGTAGGCGCCGCAGAAATGCACCCTGCCCAGTCCCGATATCTCGCCGACGCGCGCCTGCGCCCGCACACCGCAGGGCGTGTAGACGGGGTGTGCGTACGGGATCCGCTTGATTACCCGCGAGGGGTCGATCCGCTCCGTCTGATTCAGCGTGACGCAGAAGTCGCACTCGGCCCGCAGGGACTGGAGCCGGTTCATGTGATAGGTGATCGTGGCACGCCCGGCGGGTTCATTGACCAGGTGATAGTTCCAGCTCGCCCAGGCTCGGCGACGCCGGGGAAGCATCCGTACGTCGGTGTGCAAAACCGCCTCGTTGCTCTGGTAGCGAATCGCTCCCAGAATCTCTCGCTCGCGGTGCGAGGGTTCTCGCAGCAGCGACAGCGCTTGGTCCGAGTGCGTCGCCAGGACCACGCGGTCGAACCGCTCTGGCTCGGCCCGCTCGGCGGATACGAGCACGTGGTCGTCGGCCCGTGAGATCGCCGTCACGCGCGACCCCAGCCGAATGACATCTCCAAAAGCGCGAGCCAGGGCCTCTACGTAGCGCACTGAGCCGCCGGTGATCGTTCGCCACCGAGGCCTGTCGCGCAGCGACAGCATGCCGTGGTTGTGAAAGAACTGCACCAGAAAGCGCGCGGGGAAGCTCCACAGCTGTCCGGGGTCGGCGGACCACACAGCGGCCGCCTGTGGCACCAGCAGCCGCTCGACGAATGCCCGCGAGAACCGCTGCCGCTCGAGCCACAGCCGCAGCGAGGGACCCTCATCATTGGCGCGCAGCAGCTCGCCCGCAGCGCGCTGAAAGCGACGTACCTCGGCCACCATCAGGTGAAACGAAGGCGCCAGCAGGTTACCTCGCGTGGCATAGAGGCCGTTGGGGGACGTGCTCGCGTATTCGAAACGGCCGGCCGCGTCGCTGACGCTGAAGCTCATGTTCGATGGTTGCCACCGCACCCGTAGTCGCTCTAACAGGCGCTCAAAGTGCGGATAGTTGCGGTCGTTGAAGACCACGAAGCCGGTGTCGATGAGGTGCGTCTCGTTGGGGGTGTCCACGCGGACGGTGTTGGCGTGGCCGCCGAGGTAATCGGCCGCCTCGAAGATCACGATCTGATGCTTTCGATGCAACAAATGTGCGGCCGCCAAACCGGATACGCCCGAGCCTACGATTGCGATCTTCATCGTCTCGATGCCACTTAGCTCAGCCCGGCGACGATGACGGCGCTGTGGGTCGGCACCCGGCTGCCGCCGGCCGGCTCGGGGGTGACCATCACGCTGTTGACCCCATGCAGGCTCCCGGGCAGGCCGATGTCCGAGGAGGCGGCCGAACTTACCCCGAACAGGACGTTGGCGGGAGCAGGCGGCCGGCCGGGGCGCTTCAGCCACACTTCATAGATTCGCCCCGTCGGTGGCGGCGATAGGTGATGAACGACCAGCTCGCCGCGGTCACCGGTCAGCCGAAGCTGTGCGCTGCCGGCGATGCCCGCCACCTGGGCCTGAATCACCCGCGTACCGCGGCCGCCGATGAGGCTCACGCCGGCTACCGCCAAGGCTACGACCAGCGCCACGACCACAGCGGCCGCGATCGCTCGGGACGGGGTGAGACGTGCGGTCGGCAGCTTGAGGAACTTCGCCCCGCGTCTGCGCTCAGAGTGCACGGCGCGCAGGATGCGCCGACGCAGCCGCGGGGGAACCGGATGTTGCGGAGCCGCCATCGGCAGCGCGTTTGCAACCTGCTCAAGCGCCGTTACCTCGTCGCGGCATACCGCGCAGTTCTCGAGGTGCCGGCGGAAGGCTTCCGCCTCGGCGGGCTCGAGCGCACCCAGCACGTAGGCGGCGGCGTCGCCACCGCAATCATGGGTCCCGGGCATGTTCTCTCCGCCCCTCATCGTAGGACTCCACTTGCTTCACCCAGCGACAGGCGGAGCTTGGCCAGCCCCAGCCGCATACGGCCCTTGACGGTTCCCGTCGGCAGCTCGAGCATCTCCGAGATCTGGCTGTGGCTGAAGCCGCCGAAGTACGCGAGCTCGATCACCCGCCGCTGATCGGGCGGCAGCTCGTGCAGCGCCGAGCGCACGCGCCGGGCATCGTCTCTGCGCTCCGCCTCGGTGTCGGTCAGCTCGGGCGCCTGTATGCGCTCGGCCAGCCGGTCGTCCGGGACATCGCGCGTGTCGTGGAGCAGATCGCGCCGGAGCGCGTCGATCGCTCGGTTGTGCACGACGCTCAAGAGCCACGAGCGGACGCTTCCCCGCGCCCGGTCATAGCGCGTGCCGCTGCGCCACAGGGATAGGAACGCCTCCTGCACGACGTCCTCTGCACGCGCCCGGGAGCCGCACATCCGGTAGGCGAGGGAGAACGCAACGCCTGCGTGCCGATCGAACACCACCTCAAACGCCCGTGCGTCACCTTCACGCACCAGCTCCATCAAGTCCTCGTCGGCCTGACCACGGAGGTCGGGACGGTTGGTTCGGAATATGGACACTCGGAGAGCAGACATTCGATCAGACCGGCCTGGGGCGCGGCGGCCCGGGAGAGAACCAAGCCAATGGCGCCTCCGCGCGTGTCCCCTACGAGGGTCTTACGTATGGGGGCGCCGAGCGGATCACCTCGGGCGACTCTGGCCGGCGCCACGGAAGGAACCGACCTCGGAGCGCGGTCCTTCCCACTAAGGCTTGACGCTGTAGCGCACCTCGCGCTCGTCGGAGACGGACCACTCTCCGTCTCGCCACGCGATCGTTGCCCCGTCCGCCAGGCGCACCGCCGTGCGGCCCAGACGAGGGGCGCCCCACAGCGTCGCCTCCAGTGGCCTGTTGCCGTCGCTCGCCGACGCGCTGCTCACACTCGCCCACCGCCCGCCGCTGCGCACGCAGCTCAGCCGGACGGCGCTAGCCGCGGTGCTTGAGCGCACTTGGGAGGCCGCACTCGAGCGGCTCGCCGACGGCTACAGGATGGCCCTCGGTGAGCGCGCGCCCGAGACGGCGCGACTCGTCGCCTAGCGTCGCGAGTCAGACGCGCTCCAGTGCCAATCTCTGGCTCGGGGCATTAGCTCAGCGATACCGAGGGGCGATTACGATCGCCCAGTGATCACCGATGCGATCGTCCCGGTAGCCGGCCTCGGGACACGCATGCTGCCTGCCACCCGTTCGCAGCCCAAGGAGATGTTGCCGCTGGTCGCCAAGCCCGTCGTTCAATACGTGGTCGAGGAGCTGGCGGAGGCCGGCATCACTCGCATCCTGTTCGTCACCGGAGCCGGCAAGCGCGCGATCGAGGATCACTTCGACCAACCCGAGCCGCGCGTCAAGATCCTCTACACCCGCCAGGCGAGCCCCGCCGGCCTTGGCGACGCGGTTCGCTGTGCCGACGGGTTTGCGAACCAGGGCGTGGTGGTAGCGCTCGGCGACGGCGTGGTCGACCCGCCCGGAATCGTCCCCCGCCTGATCGAGGCCTTCCAGTCCCGGCGGCAGGATGCGGCGCTGGCGGTGGCTCCGGTTAGCGACGAGGAAGTCCCGCGGCGGGGAATGGTGGTCGTCGAGCGGGGCCAGGTGATGGATTTGTTGGAAAAGCCGGCGCCCGACGAGATCGCCAGCCGGACCGCGATGATGGGGCGCTACGTCCTCGGGCCGGCGGTATTTGACGCGCTTCGGGGGCTCGGGCCCGACGCCTCGGGCGAGGTCCAGCTCACCGACGCGCTACGGCGGGTGCTCGCCGACGGCGGCCGGATCATCGCCGTGCCTCTGTCGGTGGACCAGCGACGCCACGACATCGGGACGCCGGAGGGCTACTGCGCCGCGTTCATAGAGTTCGCGCTGTCCGACCCGCAGTTAGGACCGGCGCTCCGAGCGCGGGCCCGCTCATTGCTCGACCGCTGACGCGGTTCCAGACGATCAATTACTACGGCGGGCCCTTAGGGCCTCAGTACGATTTCGGCGTGAACCTTTAGTGGTTCTCGCCGGTACGGTCCCACCGAGAGTGGGCACGGTGGACCAACCCCCTCGAGCTGCCATAGGCCCAGCACCGGGCGCTGGGCGGCCGTCACGGTCGCGATCGCGTGATCACCGAAGCCTCGGCGAATGAGCGTCCATATGGTTCGCTCATTCGCCGAGCCTTTGACGGGCGCCGTAGGTGTACGGGCCGGCGCCCTCATAGCCGTAGGTGCCCTGGCCGCCGCCGTCTCCGTAGGGGTCCTGGCCACTGCCGTCTCAGTAGGTGCCCTGGCTGCCGCCGTCTCCGTACGGTCCCTGGCCGCCGCCGTCGCGTACGGTGCCCTGGCCGCCGCCGTCGCCGTAGGGTCCCTGGCCCCCGCCCCCGTCGCCGTAGGGTCCCTGGCCGCCGCTGTCTCCGTAGGGGCCCTGGCCGCCGCTGTCGCCGTAGGGTCCCTGGCCGCCGCCGCCACCGCCGCCGCTTCCATCCTGCCAGGCAACCGAAAACGCTGAGCCGTCCGAGGAGAGCCCCGATGGCGCCGCGGCAGCCTGCGAGTCTCCGCCAGCGGACACGAAGCCTGACCCGGAGCTCATCTGTACCGGCTGCGCGGTCCACTGCGAGTCCGAGATCGGGCCGGTGTGTCCGCCGGCGGTTGCGGTCGCGCTCGTGAACTTGACGGAGCCGAAATCGGCCAGCGGCAGCGTCTGGCAGTCGCCGGACTGGTCGCACGCGGACGGTGCTTCCGCGATCCACTCCGCGGTGGAGGTGTCCGGATCGCTCATCTGAAGGGTCTTGGTGGTCGCTTGGCCGGTCGTGGCGTCGGCAAGCGAGACAGTGACGTTCGTGCCGCTTACCGCGACGCTGGCGGAGATGTGGTCACCCGGTCTGATCGCCAGGTTCAACTGCACCGGCCCGGCGGGAACGAGCTCATACCACGCAAAGTGCTGGGCCTGTCCAGATGTCGAGCTCCCGCCGGCACACGCCGCTTGCGTGCCGATCTGCTCCAGCGACTGTGATTGCTGCGAAGTCCCACCGAGGCCGACCCAGAACGCGTCGTAGCCCGTTCCCGAGTTGCAGCTCACGGTCGGCTCGACCCAGCTTCCCGACACGCGCGAGAACTGCTTGCCGCCGGCCGTGTCGCCGGCCACGTAGCCGGACCAGTTCTCGCTCGCCGCCTGCTCGCTCGAGACGGCCGCACCAGCAGCGGCCGGGAGGGCGACGAACACCGTGGCGGCCGCAACCGTGGCGGCCATACCGGTCAGCGCTGCTGAGAGGGCTCGCGACTTCATGTGGACGAGTCTGGTCCC
The DNA here is from genome assembly GCA_963830405.1 of uncultured Actinomycetes bacterium. Taxonomy (GTDB): domain Bacteria; phylum Actinomycetota; class Thermoleophilia; order Solirubrobacterales; family Solirubrobacteraceae; genus Palsa-465. The sequence goes on along the minus strand of CAWHMB010000001.1, from coordinate 786,413 downwards.
GGGCCATTAGCGGATCGTGCGAGCCAACGAAGAGCGGCCTAGGAAGAGGCGAAGAGAAGCTTATGAACGCCGTCGGCACTCGTCCGCAGGCGATCGCTCGCCGCCAGCGAACCATTTGCCGTGAGCACCAATCGGCTGGAGGCCTTCTCCGACGGGGTCATCGCGGTGGCGGTCACGCTGCTCGTGCTCAGCATCACCGTGCCCGACCCCGACCGCCTCGCCCACCACAGCCTGGCCCATGCGCTGCTCCAGCAGTGGCAGGTCTACGCGGCGTATGTCACCTCGTTCATCACGATCGGGATCATCTGGATCAACCACCACGTGATGATCGGACGGCTGCGGCGAGCCGACCACGCGATCCTGATGCTGAACCTGTTGTTGCTGCTGACGATCGGCGTGCTGCCGTTCAGCACCGACTTGCTGGCGACGTACCTGAAGCGGGGCAGCGGCGAGCACCTGGCCGCCGGCGTGTACGCCGGCTCGTTTCTGCTGATGTCGATAGCGTTCGCCACTCTGAATCGGCATATCCTGCTGCGCAAGTCGGATCGGCTGGCCACGGAGCTGCCGCTCGCGGAGCGGCGGCGGATCCTTGGGAGGAGCCTGACGGGGCTCGCGCCGTACGTGATCGCCACCGCTCTGGCCCCGGTGTCGCCCTACATCACGCTGGTGATCTGCGCCGCGATCGCGATCTTCTACGCCCTCCCCGTGGCCAGCGGCGTCGATCGCCAAGCACCTGAATCAAGCGGCCACACCTAGAGTTCCGGCGTGAGCGATTACCGTCCCGCCGACGCGAGCGCCGCGCCGCGCTATGCCGGGGTACGGACCTTCGGCAGGCTCCGACACCTCGCGCTCGCGCAGGCGATCGCCGATGAGCGCCTCGACGTCGCTGTGCTCGGGGCGCCGTTCGACACCGCCACCAGCTTTCGCCCCGGAGCGCGGTTTGGCCCGGAGGCGATCCGCTCGGCGTCCGCGTTGCTCAGGCCATACCACCCCGCGCTCGACGTCGATGTATTCGAAACGCTGGCCGTCGTCGACGCCGGCGACCTGGACGTGACCCCGGGCAACGCGCGCCGCACGACCGAACAGATCGACGCCGGACTGCGGCCGCTGGTGAAGGCCGGCGTCGTGCCGCTGCTGCTGGGCGGTGATCACTCGATCGTGCTCGGCGAGCTGCGCGCCCAGGCCGCCCTCGGCCGGCCGGTCGCCGTCGTTCTGCTGGACGCACACGCCGACGTCTGGGATCAGTACTACGGCGAAAAGTATTTTCACGGAACGCCATTTCGCCGCGCAGTCGAGGAGGGAGTGGTCGACCCCTCGCGTTCGCTGCTGGCAGGCATGCGAGGGTCGCTTTATTCGCGGCATGACCTCGATGCGCCGCGCGGGCTCGGCTTCGAGGTGATCGCTGGTGACGAGCTCGAGCGACTGTCGGCCGCGGACTACGCCGCTCGTGTGCGGGCGCGGGTGGGCGAGGGACCGGCGCACCTGTCATTCGACATCGACGTGCTCGATCCCGCGTTCGCGCCCGGCACCGGCACGCCCGAGGTCGCCGGACTGCAGCCCCGCGAGGCCCTGGCCTATCTCCGGGCGCTGGCGGGGATGCGGTTCTGCGGCTTCGATGTCGTCGAGGTATCGCCGGCGTACGACGGTCCGGCGCAGCTCACGGCGCTGCACGCCGCCGCGATCGCCTACGAGATGCTGGCTCTGCTGGCCGTGGAGCGAGCTAGGCCGACGGCCCGGTAACCACCGAGCTCCCGCCGGCCCGGTCGGCCGAGGGAACCCCCGCTGAGGCCCGATCCGGGTTCCACGAGTACGCGTATTCCGGCTTGTCGTGCGCCTGCCACAGCTGCGTCAGCTTCAGGGGACGGAACGTGTCCCACATCACGGCCAGCTCGTCGGTGCGCTTCGCCCCCAGCGCCTTCTCCACAGCGCCCGGCTGAGGACCGTGCGGCAGGCCCGAGGGGTGCAGCGTCACGCAGCCAACGTCGACTCCCTTGCGCGCCCGGTAATCGCCGTCGGCGTAGAACATGACCTCCTCGGACTGGATGTTCGAGTGGTGGTAGGGCAGCGGCACCGCCTCCGGATCCCAATCGAGCAGGCGCGGGGCGAACGTGCAGATCACAAACCCAGCTCCCTGGAAGGTCTGATGGGTGGGCGGGGGCAGATGGAAGCGACCGGCGCGGGGCTCGAAGTCATCGGCGTTGAAGGCGTACGGCCACACGTAGCCGTCCCAGCCAACGACGTCGAAGGGGTGGCGATCCAGCACGTAGTCCTGAAGGCCGCCCCGGACGCGCAGCGTCAGCCGATGCTCACCGGGCTCGGTGACCGTCTCGAGCTCGGTCGGGGGGCGAAAGTCCCGCTGCGAGAACGGCGCATGCTCGAGCAGCTGGCCGTAGCGGTTCCGGTACCGGGCCGGCGTCTCGATCTCGCCCGGCGTGTGGAAACAGAGCCAGAACTGCTCGCCGTCGTCCGGCAACTCCCAGGTCACCGTCGTCCCCCGAGGGATCACAAGGTAGTCGCGCGCGCGGAACGGCACGCGGCCGAACACCGTCCGTAGCACGCCTGCCCCGCGGTGTACGTAAATGACCTCGTCGCCCTCGCCGTTGCGGTAGAAGCCCGCAAGCGGCTCGGTCGGCTTGCAGACCGAGACCTCGATATCGCCGTTGAACATCAGGACCTGCCTCCCTGACAGGGGGTCGCCGCCGGGCTGCAGAGGGCGAAGGTCGGTCAGGCGGTGCACGTGCGCGTCGGGTAACCATTCCTGGCGCTCGAGCGGCCGCTGCTCGCCAGCCTGGGCGATCCGGCACGGAGACTGGAGGTGATAGAGAATCGATTCGTTGCCCGAAAAGCCCTCGTAACCCATCACCTCCTCGACCAGCAGGCGACCGTCGTCGCGAAACTGCGCGTGGCGCTTCGCTGGAAGCTGGCCGACGGCTGCGTAGCGCATCGCCTAGAGGTTGCCGCGTTTGGCCTGTTCGCGCTCGATCGCTTCGAACAGCGCCTTGAAGTTGCCCTCGCCGAAGCCACGGGCGCCATGACGCTCAATCAGCTCGAAGAAAATCGTCGGGCGGTCGCCGAGCGGAGCGGTGAAGATCTGCAGCAGATAGCCCTCGTCGTCGCGGTCAACGAGGATCCCCAGCTTGCGCAGATCCTCGAGGGACTCTGATATGTCTCCAACTCGCCCGGGCACCTCCTCGTAATAGCTCTCCGGGGTCTGCAGGAAGCGGATCCCCCGCTCGCGCAGCTCGGCGACTGTCTCCACGATGTTCTCGGTGGTCAGCGCGATGTGCTGCGCGCCTGGACCCTCGTAGTACTCGAGGTACTCGTCGATCTGTGACTTGCGCTTGCCCTCGGCGGGTTCATTGATCGGAAACTTGACGCGCCCGTCGCCGCCGGTGACGACCTTCGACATAAGCGCAGAGTATTCGGTCGAGATGGCCTCGTCGGTGAAGTGGATCATCTCCGTCATCCCGAACACGTCCTCGTAGTAGGACACCCACTGGTTCATCGCGCCGAGCTCGACATTTCCCACCACGTGGTCGATGTCGCGCACCAGGGCCGTGCTCGAGCCGTTCTGGGGGACGTGTTCGAAGCCCGGAAGAAAGGCGCCACCGTAAGCCGAGCGGTCGACGAACCGGTGGACCGTCTCGCCGTAGGTGGCTACGTCCGCCAGGTGGATGGTGCCGTGCTTGTCGTTTACGGTGCGCGGCTCGCTGAGGCCCTTTGCGCCGCGCTTGGTCGCCTCGAGGTAAGCGCGCTCCACATCCGGAACGGACAGGGCGATCAGCTTGACGCCGTCGCCGTGCAGCGCGTGGTGGCGGGCGATGTCGGTCCCCGAGCGCAGCGTGCCGGTCAACACGAGCGTGACGTCGCCCTGGCGCAGGACCCGGGAAGTGCGATCCCGCAGGCCGGTCTCCAGTCCGCTGTAGGCGACCTCGCTGAAGCCGAAGGCGTGGCGGAAGAAGTAACTGGCCTGTGCCGCGTTGCCGACCCACAACTCGATGTGGTCGATGCCGTGCAGCGGCATGAAGTCTCTCTCAAGCGGTGAGCGCACCGCCTCAGACATCGTTGTCATCTAGTCCTCCTGAGCGTTCCGCCGCCAGGTCCTGGGCGGCGATCAGTGTGTTGATGCCAGCGCTCCCCGCGCGGGCGTAGATCTCTTGAAGCGTGTCGCCGATGCCCTCGATCGAGCGCTCGACGCGCCGGCGGTCGAATCCATGCAGCTCGTCGGCCACCGCGATCAGGCCGCCGGCGTTGACGATGAAGTCGGGTGCCCAGACGATCCCCCGCTGGCCCAAGAGATCGGCAGCATCGTCGCTCGCCAGCTGATTGTTGGCCGCGCCGGCGACGACAGGGACTCGCAAGCCGGCGATCGTCTGGGGATGCAGCACGCCGCCCAGCGCGCAGGGCGCAAAGACGTCCGCCTCGATAACCAGTGCCTGCTCCGGAGTGGACCACGCCGCGCCCAGCCGCTCGGCCAGGACTCGCTTGGCGGGGTCGATGTCGCTGAGCGTCAGCCGCGCCCCTGCGGCGTGCAGCCGCAGGGCGAGCTTGGAGCCGACGTGGCCCAACCCCAGGATCACGGCGTGTCGGTCGGCGAGCGTGCCGCGAAGCGACGCGTGGATCGCGACCTCGACGCCGTGAGCCGTATAGGGGCTCGGGTCGCCAGCGCCGCCCTCCGATACAGGGCGACCGGCGATGCGCTCGGTGAACCTGCCAACGTACGAGATGTCGTCGATCGATGTGCCCGCATCCTGTGCCGTGATGTAGCGTCCACCGAACGACTCGACCAGCTCGGCGAAGTCGTGCAGCGCGCGCTGGCGCAGCCCTTGCTCCGGCGGGGCACCGGGCGGGAGCGCGATCACTCCCTTGCCGCCTCCGAGATGCAGCCCGGCGGCCGCCGCCTTGAAGGTCATCGAGCGCGCGAGGCGCTTGACGTCAGCCAGGGCGTCCTCGATTCCGACGTACGGCTCGATCCGCACGCCCCCCAGCGAACGGCCATCGACCGTGCGATGCACGGCGATGGCCATCTCGAGACCGGAACGCCTACCGCGCCACGCACGGACCTCCTCAAATTCGCCGGCCAGCACCTGTTCGGATGCAAGCGCAGTCATCGGACGCCCGCCTTGACGCCCGAGCGCATGGTGGCGATCGAGTCGTCGGTGCAAGCACTGAAAAAGCTGCCGAGGACCTCAACCACCTCGTCGATCGAGCCCGCCCGGTACAGCACGGGCTGATAGGCGGTGATGTCGTAGTCGGCGGTGCCCATCTCGACGAGGTCGAGCGAGCGATGATCCATCCCCCGAAACTCCTCGATTTCCCCGTAGCTCGAGAGGATTCCGGCGCCGTAGGCCCGGAGCTCGCCGTCCTCGATGACGGTGCCGAACTCCAGCGAGAACCAGAAGACGCGCGAGAGGAACTTGAGGCTCTCTTCGTCCTGCAGACGCCTGGCGGCCTGCCCGGCGAGGCGGTGAAGCTCGCCGAAGGTGGGCGTGGCCAGCAGATGGCCGTGCCCGATCACCTCGTGGACGATGTCCGGCTCTGGGGTGTACAGCGGCACGGCCGGGTGGCGAACGTACTGGGTCGAGTAGAAGCGGCGCTCCGCGAGCGAGCGGTAGAACTGCGCCAGCGGCACGAGTCCCGCCGCCGGGACGTAGCGCCAGCCGGAGACCGGCTCGAGCAGCTCGGAGACCTCGTCCAAGGTGGGAATCGCCTCGGTCGGCAGCCCTACGAGCGCCTTGGCATCGCGGTACTCGGCGACCGCATAGCGCTCGTGCTTGCCCTGCAGCTCTCTGCAGACCGTCCGCCATACCGCCTGCTCGTCTTCGGTATAGGAAATCGCCGGCGCGGGCCGACCTGGCTGCCAAGCGAGTGCCGCCGCGGCGATCTCGTTGCGCCGCGCGCGATAGACGGGGTCGTTCGCGCCGGGATGGTCGTGGGCCAGATGAACCGTGACGCCGCCGTCGTCATCGGTCGTGACCGGCGAGTAGAGCTGTCCCTCTTCGTACATCTCCCTGGACAGACCGTTTAGCACTAGCGCCATCTACTTGCAAGTCTGACCAGCGTGATCGGTCAGATTGGTCCCTTCCTCGCCCACTGACGCTAATCTGATGGACATATTGACCAAATTTGATCCGCTCGATGCCCGCTTGATTGCCTTGCTGCGGGAGAACCCCCGGGTCGGGCTGCTGGAGGTGGCCCGTCAGCTGAAGGTGGCTCGGGGAACGGTGCAGGCCCGGCTCGCCAAGCTCGAGTCGAGCGGGATCATCACCGGTCACGGACCGGAGATCGACTCCCAAGCGCTGGGCTATTCGATCAGCGCGTTTGTGCTGATCGAACTCGCGCAGGGACGGCTGGCCGAGGCGGTGTCGGTGATGGAGGCGATGCCCGAGGTGCTCGAGGCGGATGGAGTCTCGGGTCCGCAGGACTTGATCTGCCGCGTGGTCGCCCGGGACACGGAGCATCTCCAGGAACTGGTCAACCAGCTCCTCTCGACGCCTGCCATCCAGCGCTGCACGAGCTACATCGTGCTCTCCCGTCAGGTGCCGCCGCGCACAGGCCCGCTGGTGGCGGCGGCGACGCGGGAGCGAACGTAGCTCGCCTCGACGACGGTGACACACTGGCCGCATGCCCACGGCGCGTGGTCTCGACGCATACGCCACCGCGTTCCTCGACTGGCTGGGCTGCGCCGCGGCAGGACGCCGCCAGCCAGCGGCGCTCGCGACCAGTGCCATCCGGGATCAAGTACTGACGCTGGGGACCGCGGGGCACGTGCTCGACTACGACGACACCTATGCGCCGGGGCTGGCGCACCTCAGCGCCCCCACGGCACCCGCCGCGCTCGTCGTGGCGGCCGAGCTCGGCGCAACCAGCGGCGAGATGTTGCACGCGTACGCGGACGGCTTCGAAGCGATGGGCGCGCTCGCCCGCGCCTCGCACCCCGCGCTGTACGACGGCGGCTGGCACCCGACCGCCGTGTGCGGAGCCCTGGGCGCGGCGGTCTCGGCGGCGCGCCTGCTCGGAGCAGACCGCCACACGGCCGTGGCGATCTCGCTGTTGCCCACGGGCGGGATGCAGGCAGCGTTTGGCTCTGACGGCAAGGCGCTCCAGGTCGGGATGGCTGCCTCGAGTGGCGTGACAGCGGCGCGGCTGGCGGCGCATGGCGCCTCGGTCCCGCTGCGGACGGTTACTCGCGGACCGGCCGGCTTCGAGAAAACCTTTGGCGGCCGCTTCGCCGAGCACTCGCCGGACGCTGAAACCGCCATCGAGCGGAACTGGATCAAGGCTTGGCCCTGCTGCCTGCAGACCCACAGCACGATCGAGGCCGCCGAGCGCGCCCGCGCCTGTGGGGCCGCAGCGCAGCAGCCGATCGAGATTGCCGTACATCCGGTCTCGTTGCGGGCCGCGTCCTACGGGCCTCGGCCGGCGGACGGTCTGGAGGCGAAGTTCTCGATTCCGTACCTCGCCGCCTACACGCTGGCGCACGACCCGCCGCGCGTCGAGAGCTTCGAGCACATCGACGCCCATGTGGCAACAATGGCTGAAGGGGTCAAAGTGACCCCGGACCCCGAGCTTGCGGAGTCAGAGGCGGTGTTGCAGATCGGCGGTGAGGAGTTCCGAGTCAGGGCGGCGCTGGGCTCGCCCGAGCGCCCGATGGACGCGCGCGCCCTGAGCGCAAAGCTCGAGGAGCTCGCGGGGCTTGAGCTCACGGGCGCCCTCGACGATCTCGACCGGCCAGCGCGCGAGGTCCTAACCCTCCTCAGTCCAGATGCTGGCGATGGGCGACGGCTGCTGCCTGCGTTCGGCTGGTGACCCCAAGCTTGGAGAGGATCCGCGATACGTGAACGCTTGCGGTCTTCTCCGCCATGTACAGCGCCTGTCCGATTTGGCGGTTGGTGGCCCCCTCGGCGATCAGCGCCAGCACCTGGCGTTCACGCGCCGTGAGGCCGAACGGATCCTCGATGCCCGAGTCCGGCCCGGCTCCGTCGGCGGCCTTTGCACCCGCGCCGTTGCTCGCCTCAGCCACCGTAGCCTTGTCTAGCCTGGCCCGGCTGGCGAGCGTCGTCAGCTCCTCGATCAGCCAGCGAGAATCGAGTCTGCGCGCCGTCTCGAGCGCCGAGCCCAGGGCATCGGCCGCTGGCTCACGCTCCCCGGCCTCGACGAACGCCTCGGACGCCCGCCAGCGGGCGATCACCGCTCGGTAGGGCCGACTCAGATCGTCCCACTGGCTCGCCGCCGCGAGCCACTTGCGCCCATCGCTCCGGCCCCGTGCGCGTCCGAGCTCGGCGTTTCCGAACGCCAACCACGCCCGCTCGACCGGACCGCCGGCTTCGGCGGCGGCGCGCAGGCGCTGGATGTGGATCCGTGCCCGCGCCAGCGCATCGCGCTGCTCGGCCTTCTCCCGCAGGTCGCAGGCGCGCTGGGCGAGGTCGGCCTCGATCGCCATTCCCACGGCGGTTACGCGCGCGATCCTCATCACGTCGTCGGTGCACAGCTCGATCCGGTCAAGCGACCCTTCGACGGCGGCACGGGCCCCCAGCAGATCCCGCCGGCGACGGAGCAGCTCTCCCTGAAGCGCCCCATACAACCCGATCCACTGTGGCTCAGACGAGGCTGCCACCAGCGGCGCAGCCGATTCCAACGCCGCGGCGGCCGCATCACCGTCTCCCTCCCCCAAGGCCTGGTCAGCCTGACGTAGCTGACGGAAGATCAGTGCCCGTCCCAACAGCCACGGCGGGGCAGGCGTCAGATGGTCTCGAGCCGTTTCCCAATCGCCCGATTCGAAGGCAAGCTCAGACACCAGCAGTGCAAGCCAGTCGTGGTCTTCGCGCAGCCGCTGCGGGATGGCCGCCGCGCCCTCGTGCGCGATCCCCAGCGCCTCGCTGATCCGCCCGGCCAGATAAAGCATGTCCGCGAGATTGGCGTAGCCGTACGTCATCGTGCCCTTGTCGTCCGTTTCACGAGCGATCTCGATCGTCCTCTGCATCCGTGCCACGCCTTCATCGACCTGACCGAGGGCGATCATCGCCATGCCCCACGTATTGAGCGTCTCTGCCTCGGTCGCCGCATGACCCACCGCGACGGCGAGCTCCAGGGCCTGTTCGGCGTCGCACACCGCCTCCCGGAAGCGTCCGCGCAAGAAGCGCGTCCTGGCCAGCCAGGACAGAAGGCGCGCCCGCTCGAGGCTCCGATCGTCCGCCGGTAGGAGGGCGAGCGCCTGCTCGGCCGTCCGCAGCGCCTCCTGGCCACGGTTGAGCGCCCACTGCGTCCGGGCCAGCCGTCCCAGGAGCGTGGAGTAGCGCCGGGCGTCGTCGGCCGGCTCGAGCTCTCGCAACGCCTCGCGCGTCAGCACTTCCGAGCGCGAATGGTGGCCGTCCTGGCCGTGCGCGGCTGCCGCCAGCACCAGCAGCGCGACATGGTCCATGTCCGCCATTGCCTCGGCGTCCTGGACCCTCGGCCACAGCTCGAGCGCTCGCTCGGCGAGGTCGGCTGCCTCCCCGAACGCATGCACTCGTTCGGCGGCCCGCGCCGCCCGAACGGTGGCCCTGAGCGCGTCTCGCTGCTCCCCGGCGGCGGCGAAGTGGCTGGCGACCGCCGCTGTGCGCTCAAGCTCGCGATCATCCCGCTGCTCGCACGCTCGCTCGAAGGCGCGCGCCAGCGCGAGGTGAAGCTCGGAACGCTCGCCCGGCAATAGATCGTCGTAGAGCGCCTCGCGCAGTAGCGCGTGGCGGAAGGTGAAGCGGTCATCCTCACCGGTGACGAGAACCTGCTCGGAGACCGCTTCGCGCAGAGCGACGCGCAGGCGCTCGGATTCAAGTCCGCTGACCTCGGCGATCGTTATGTCGTCGAGCCGCGTCCCGACCGCCACCACGCGCGCGAGGCGCTGAGCGTCTTCCGACATCCGCTCGATGCGGAGCATGAACGCGTGACGCAGGTTCTCTGGGGCCGCGCCGCGGCCGTCGAGTCCGGCCGCCAGTAGCTCTTCGGTGTACAAGGGATTGCCCTCGCTTCGCGCGAACATACGCTCCAAGAGCTGCTCGCTCGGCGCGTCGCCGAGGATGTCCTCGAGCGCCTCTGCCAGTTCGCGCCGGTCGAATGGCGCGATTACGATCCGCCGCGTGCGCTCGAGTCGCTCGAGCTCCGCCAACAGGGGCAGCAGCGGATGGCGTCTGTGCAGCTCGTCCGTTCTGTAGGTGAGGATTAGTGCGAGACGCTCTTCCCGCAGCCCGCGCGATAGAAATGAGGCGAACGCCCGCGTCGAGCGGTCGGCCCAATGAACATCTTCGAGCACCAGCGCCACCGAACGGGACTCGCTGAGCAGATCCAGGAGCTCGAGCAGTGCCTCGAACAGGCGCACCTGCCCGCTGGGATCATCGCCATCGCGCCGCCCCACGCTTTCGGCGCCGCCCAGCGCCGGCAATAGCGTCGTCAGGTCCGATCGACTGGCTGGACTCAAGCGCTCGAGCGCCGGGTGGCGCTCCCGGACCAGCGGTCTGAGCGCTCCAAGCAGCGGCGCGTAGGGAAGCTCGCCGTCGCGCTCCTCAACGCTCTCTCCTCGCAGCACGAGCGCGGGCTGCTCTGATGCGGCCAGCCTACGTTCGAGCTCTCCGATGAGGCGCGTTTTACCGACGCCGGACTCGCCGCCGACGATTACCACTACCGGGTTTGAAGCGGCGGCCTCGCGCAGCGCCAGCTCGAGCTCCGCCAGCTCACCGATCCGTCCGATGAAGCGGCTGCTCGTGAGGCTTGCGCGCATATGAGAAGTATCGCCTGGCTGCTCCTCGGATTCACGCCAAAGGCCTGACGATGCCGTTCTGATCACCTACCCGGCGCTAATGCGCCAGGCTGAGGCGCCGGAAGTAGCGCCTGATCGCCCGCCGACGCGGCGAGCGGCTCGAACCGCCGGGCGCGCGTGACGACTGTGCGCGACTTGAGCGCCGCACAAGCTCTTCACTGCGTTCCTCGGCGATTATCGCTGTGATGGTGGGGTGCATTGTGTGCTCCTCTGATCGCTTTTGCTGCTTAGTGCCAGGCTGAACTGCGACATCGCGGGGCACATCGGGAAAAAGGAGCGACCTCGGGGGCTCGGGGCCTTACCTGATGCGGCTTGGCCCTTAGGCCGTTGTGGCGGCCTTGGCCCTTAGCGGACGTCGATCCGCGCGTCTGGAACGAACGCCCGATGGCTGATGATGCCGAACTCGATGAGGCGCGCGTGCAGCGCCTCGCCCACCGGGCCCCCCTTTGATTCCTCATCGAGGATCTCCACTTGGCTCGCCCGATCGCGCGCCAGCTCGTCCAGGTTGCTCACGTCGTCTCGGTCCTCGCCGTGCGGGATCTCGCGGTCGGCTGACTCCGAGCGCGCGTACCAGAGCTCCGCGCGTTCGTAGCGGCCGCACAGGGCGCGGGCCAGCGGATACTGCCGGGGGTCATAGAGGACAAGGAGGCGCGGTTCACCGGGGAAACGCAGCCGCTTGGCCTGGCGCATATGCACCGAGTCGCGGAGCAACCTAGGCGTGCGGAATCGTGAGGGCTCGATGGCCGCGACACGGGGGATCGCCAGCAGTTGCCGAGCATGGGCCTCATACTCGAACTCCTCGAGCAGGCAGGGGAGCAGCAGCAGGCCGAGTGGCTCGCCAGCAGGTTCGCGGATCGGTGCACGCATCGCCCATCACGCTAGCGCCCGAGCGCCGGCGGCCAAGTCAGCGTTCCAGCCCATGCGCCGGCGGCCGAGTCAGCGTCGGGGCGCATGCGCCGGCGTCTGACTCAGCTAGGCGGCGGCCCCGGGCTGCCGCCGCGCGGCGCCGTGGCCAGCGTCGCCTTAGCAACTGCTGACGCGAGTTCTACGGCGCTCGAGGCGCGCGGGAGGAGGCGAGACCCGCTCACCGTGACCGTCACGTAGCTGCCGCCGCTGGACTGAGTGCCGTTGGTGGCGATCAGCTCGCCCTGCGCCGGCACCCAGGTTGCGTTTCCAGTCATGTTGGGAACTGGGTGCGGCAACTGCGCCGGGTTGTGGATGCTGTTGCCGAAGGCCTGTGCCAGATGGACATAGGTGGTGTCGTACTCGGTCCACGCCACCGCCGACGCCTGCGCGACCACGTCGGCCGTGACCCCGCGGCCGGATATGAGGCACTCGATGTTGGCCGGATCGGCGTCGGCGACGCGAACGTGCGGCGAGAGCGCCAGCGCTCCGCTCGCGGCCCGGCCGGCGCCAGCGCAGACCAGCGAGGCGACCGGCTGACCTCGGCCGGCAGCGTGCCGGGCGCCCGAGCCGCTGCCACAACCCGCGATGACGCTCGCAGCGCAGAGCGCCAGCGCCGCCGACCGCAGCAGCGCCATGGGGCTAAGCCGGCTGCCGTTGCCAGGGCAGCCGGCGACGAGGCCGCCCGCCGTCCGCCGGGCGCGCGCCCGCTCCGGCGGACTCGACCGGCACCTCCTTGCCGTTGGGCAACAGCCCTCCGGAGGTGAGGGGGCTCAACGGCGAGCGCTTCACGGCTTCTAGGTCGCCCGAATCGACGTTCAACGGATGGTGGCAGGCAGCCAGGTGGCCTCCTGGATATTCGGCAAGCGGCGGCTCGACCTCGCGGCAGATGTCCGTGGCGTGGGGGCAGCGGGTGTGGAAACGGCAACCCGGCGGCGGCGCGATCGGGTTCGGCGGCTCTCCACCGACGACCATCCGTTCCCGGGCGCGGTTCTGCTCCGGGTCGGGGATCGGGATCGCCGACAGCAACGCTTCGGTGTAAGGATGGATGGGCTTCGAGTAGAGCTCTTTGGTGGGCGAGACCTCCACCAGCTTGCCCAGGTACATGACCGCGATCCGGTCTGAGACGTGGCGCACGACCGCCAGATCGTGGGCGATGAACATGTAGGACAGGCCGAAGTCGTCCTGCAGATCGTCGAGCAGGTTGACGACCTGTGCCTGGATCGAGACGTCCAGGGCGGAGACCGGCTCATCCAGCACGATCAGCCGGGGGTTGACGGCGAGCGCTCTGGCCACACCGATCCGCTGCCGCTGCCCGCCAGAGAACTCGTGCGGGAAGCGGTTGATGTGCTCCGGGTTCAGCCCGACCCGCTCGAGCAGCTCCGACACGCGCTTCTCCACTCCATCCATCCCGTGCAGCCGCATCGGCGTCCCCACGATCTGACCGACGCGCTTGCGCGGGTTCAGCGACGAGACCGGGTCCTGAAAGACGAGCTGGACCTGCCGGTGGACCGGGTTCAGCGCGCGGCGAGAGAGGTGGGTGATGTCCTGGTCTTGGAACCGGAGCGTCCCGGCGGTCGGCTCGAGCAGCCGCACGACGCAGCGGGCCAATGTGCTCTTGCCACAGCCGGACTCGCCCACGACGCCGAGCGTCTCCCCCTGAAGGAGCGCGAGCGAGACATCGTCGACGGCGTGCACCTCGCCGATCGTGCGATCCACGAGGATTCCCTTCTTGACCGGGAAGTAGAGCTCAAGGTGCTCGGCCTCCACGAGCGGCCGATCGGCGCCGGTGAGCGACTTCTCGGCTTCATGCAGCTCATCTCGGGCCGGTTCTGCGCTCACGCCGCCACCGTCCCCTGGCTCAGGCCGATGCGGCCGGCCACCTCCCGCCGCGCTCGCTTCTCGGAAGGCTCCAGCCAGCAGCGGTCCAGGTGGTCTGGCGACTCGCTCTGCCGGGCCTCCAGCGCGGGCACCTCGGTGCAGCGATCGAACGCGTGCGGGCAGCGGGGCCGGAAGTGGCAGCCCTGCGGCGGGTTGACCAGCGACGGAGGCGCCCCGGGGATCGCTGGCAGGCGCTTCGGCGGCTCGCGATCCATGCGCGTGATGGAGCCCAGCAGCCCCCAGGTGTAGGGGTGCTGGGGGTCGTAGAAGACCTCATCGAGCGTTCCCTGCTCGACGACGCGGCCGCCGTACATGACCAGCACCCGGTCGGCGATGTCGGCGACCACGCCGAGGTCGTGGGTGACGAAGATGATGCCGCTGTCGCTGTCTTGAGAGAGCTGTTTTATCTCGCGCAGGATCTGCGCCTGTACGGTGACGTCCAGCGCCGTCGTCGGCTCGTCGGCGATCAGCACGCTGGGAGACAGCGACAGCGCCATGGCGATCATCACCCGCTGTCGCATACCACCAGAGAACTCGTGCGGGAAGGCGCGCACCCGGTCGCGCGCATGCGGGATCCCGACCCGCTCCATCAGCTCCACCGCCCGGTCCAGCGCGGCCGCCTTGGGGATGTCCTCGTGGGCGCGGATCTGCTCGATGATCTGGTCGCCGACCCTGTACACCGGGCTGAGCGACGAGATCGGATCCTGGAAGATCATCGCGATCTCCGCGCCGCGGATCCGCTCGAGCCGCTCCTCGGGTGCGTCCACCAGCTCCTGATCGCCGAGCTTCGCGGAGCCGCCGAAGCGCGAGTTGGGTGAGCGCGTGAGCCCCATCAGCGTCATCACGCTCACCGACTTGCCAGAGCCCGACTCGCCGACGATCGCCACCACCTCGCCACGGTCAAGTGTGAACGACACGCCGTCCACCGCCCTCACGAGGCCGTCCTCGGTCTGGAAGGAGACCTGCAGCTCATCGACTGTGAGCAGGCGCTCGGCCATCACCCGCTCAGCCGGATCCGGGGGTCGAGGACGGCGTACAGCATGTCGATCAGTGCTCCGAACATCACGACGAAGAAGGCGGTGAACATCGCGCCCACCAGGATCGGCGGGACATCGAGGTTCCTGATCGCCTCGGCCTCGTACTGACCGATTCCCGGGAGATTGAAGATTGTCTCGGTGACCAGTGCGGCGCCTCCGAGCAGTGAGGCGAAGTCCAGCCCGAACATGGTCACGATCGGCATCAACGAGTTACGCAGCACGTGGCGAGTGAACACGCGTCGCTGCGAGAGGCCCTTGGCCCGCGCCGTCCGCACGAAGTCCTGGTTGACGACATCTAGCACATTGGAGCGCAGCACCCTGGAGTAGAACCCGATGTTCAGCGCAGCGATCGCGATCCAGGGCAGGATCAGGTGGTAGGCCCACTGCGCCGGGTCGCTGAGGCCGCTGTATCCGGTGTTGGGGAAGATGGTCAGCTTGAAGGTGAACAGGTACAGCAGCAGCGCCGCCAGCAGGAACACCGGAATCGAGACGCCGACGATCGCCCCCACCATCAGCGCGCGATCCCAAAAGCGCCCGGCCGTCAGCGCGCTCACCGAGCCCAGGATGATCGCCGACACGAGCCACAGGATTCCGGCCGGTACCACCAGCGACAGCGTCACCGGAAACTTGGTACGGAACTGGTCGACGACGTTCAGATCATCCTGATAGTCGATCACCTGGCCGCTGAAGATCAGCTTCATCGTGTTCGCGTACTGCTGGTAGAACGGCTTGTCGAAGCCGAACTTCCGGCTGACCTCGTTGACTGTCGTCTGGTTGGCGTTGCGCCCCGCGATCGCCCGCGCGGGGTTGTAGCTGGGGATGATCTCGAAGATCCCGAACACCACCACCGAGACGGCGAACAGCAGCGCGATCGCGGACAGCGTGCGGCGTACGACGAAGCGGGCCATCAGGTCTTGATCCGCACCTGGGCGCGGGGGTCAAGTGCGTCGCGCACGCCGTCGCCCAGCACATTGATGCTGAGCACGGTCAGCACCAGCATCGCGCCCGGGATCAGGCAGAAGGTGGGCGTGGTCTGGATGTACTGAATCCCGTCGGAGATCAGCGTCCCCCAGGACGCGTTCGGCGCCTGCACGCCGGCCCCAAGGAATGACAGATAGGCCTCGAGCAGGATCGCGTTGGCCAGCATCAGCGGCGCGAACACGATGATCGTCGAGGCCGCGTTGGGCAGGATCTCGGAGATCATGATCCGCCAGGGAGCCATTCCCTGAACCCGAGCGGCATCGATGAAGTCCTGCTCGCGCAGGCGGATGGCCTCACCGCGGATCGGCTTGCCGAGATAGGGAACATAGATCACCCCGATGATGAGCGCGGGGATGAACAACGAGTTGCCCTTGATCGGCCCGATCCCCCCGAACGCCAGGGCAGTACCGACCGCCACGCCGAGGATCACCGGCGGGAACGACCAGACCAGCTCCATCAGCGGCCTGAGTATGGCGTCCACGATGCCCCGGAAGTAGCCCGCCAGCAGTCCCACCAGCGTGCCGAAGAAGAGGATGATCGCGGTCGCCACCGCGCCGATCAAAAGCGACGTGCGCCCGCCATACAGGAGCCGCACCGCCAGATCGCGACCGTTCTCGTCGGCGCCGAAGAAGTAACGGCTCGTCCAAGTGGGCCCGATCGGCACCCCGCTGGGGGAGACGATGTCCTTGCCGCCCACGGTGCCCGTGATGTTTTCGGCGTTGGGCCCGATATGCGCGATGTTGTGCGAGTAAACGGGCGCCAGCAGACAGATCACCACAAGCACCACGAACAGCCCGGCGAACCCCATCGCCACCTTGTTGCGGCGCAGACGGCGTAGCGCTAGGCGGTATGGCCCAACGCCAACCGTTGCCGCCTCGGCGACCACCGCTGGCGCGGCACCGGCCGGGACTCCCTCCGCGACGGCCATCAGCGCGACTCCGTGGCGCGAGCGCCGCCGAGCCGGAGACTCAGCGTCCGGGGGGAGCCGGGAGAGGCGTCTGAAGTCATCGCGTTCGTGGCGAGCTTACCGCCGAAGAGCATAAGCGTCGCCGGGGGCCCTCAAGTGGCCCCCGGCGAGCGCCGTTACTCCTACTTCTTGAGCGCCAGGCTGGTCAGGACGGTCAGGTATTCGACCGACAGTACGCCGGTGTTGAAGTCCAGCCGGTTCGAATAGAACTTCGGCTTTTGCTCGTGGCCGAAGTTTGCGTAATAGGCCTTCTGGACTGCGTACTGGTCCAGCGCCGCCCACTGGCTGGCGACCGTGTTCGGATCCTTTTGGTCGAGCTTGTTCACTTGCGCGTCGAAGTACGGATCGCTCACATATCCGTAGTTCAGCGTCGATCCGGCCGTTGACGTGAACAGCTCCATGAAGTCCCACGGGTTCGGGAAATCCTGGTTCCAGTCGCCGAAGCCGAACTGCGGATGGAGCGTTGGTGCGCCGATCGTGGTGAAGTAGACGCCAGAGTTGACGACCTTCTCCGTGGCCTTGAACCCCAGCGAGTTCAGGACCGAGGTGATGTAGTCAAGATACTGCCGGCGCGGAGGGCGCTCCTCGCCGTACACGGTCACGGGCTGGCCCGTCATGCCCGACTTGGCCATCAGCTGCTTGGCCAGCGTCAGGTTCGGCGGCCCTGCCGGGTCGTGCCCAATCACGGCCGTGCACGAGGACGGGCTCGAGTGCCCCACGATCCCGAACGGGATCAGGTGGCAGTCAGGCGTCTGGAAGCCCGAGTCGAGCCTGGAGAGGGCCCGGTCGTCCATCGCCGCCAGCACCGCTTGGCGGGCGTAGATGTTGTTGAACGGCTTCTTGTCGGTGGCGAACCAGAAGTACCAGCTCGAGTTGAGCGGCATCGCCGTGTAGCGATCGGACGCCTGGGACTTGATCTGCGGGAGGATCGAGGCCGGGATCGTGTCGCCCGGGTCGAACACGTCGGCCGAGTTGTTCAGAACCGCCTCGGCATTCGCCGTCACATTGGAGTTGACGTTGTAGACGACCTTGTCCGCGTATCCCTTGGGGATGCCCGGAACGTCGAACTTGGGGTTCTTGACCACCGTGTACTGGTGCCCCGGCGTGATCGATGACCACATGTAGGGCCCGTCGCCGATCGTGCCCGTTGCCGCCAGGTTCTTGGCCGGGGTCGAGGCCGGCACCGGCGCCATATTGGCGAGCGCGAAGATGTCGACCATCGGCTCGAACGGGGCCACGAGGTTGACCTTGACCATGCCCTTCGCGTCGTCCGTCGTGACGCCGGAGATCGTCTTCGCCTTGCCGTTGGCGTAAGCCATCCCGCCTTGGATATAGGCGCTGATGAACGATGCGGCCTGCCAGGGGATCTTGAGGTTGCGCTCCCATGCGACCAGGAAGTCGCTGGCCTTGATCGGCTGCCCGTTGGAGTACTTCAGCCCCGGCCGCAGGAAGAATGTGTATGTCTTGCCGCCGTTGGAGATCGTCGGCATGCTCTTGGCCAGCGCAGGGATGATCTTGGTCCCGGCGACTCCCTGAGCGTCGCGTACGAACGTCAGCAGCGGCGTGTTGATCACCGAGTAGAGCTCTAGGCCCTGGGTCGTGAAATCGAGTCCCTGGTCGGCCGAAAGCGGCGGCGTGCCCGAGGCGATCGTGATCGTGCCGCCCTGCTTTGCGCTCGCGGACGAGCCGGACGAGCTGGACGAGCTGGACGAGCCACAGGCTGCGAGCGCGACCACTGTCCCGACCGCTACGACGGCGCTGAAGACGGACCTTGCGTATTTGTGCACTACTCCTCCTCCGAGTCGTTTCGCGACGCCGGGAAATGTAGTTCACAACCTGGTCACGATGCCAGAGAACAGCGCGGCCCTAATCAAACCCCAACTCGCCGCACGAGCCACGCGAGCAGCGCCAGCGCGCAGCCCTCCGAGCTCGAGAGATCGACGCCGGTCAGCGCCGTGATCCGGGCCAGGCGGTCACGCAGCGTGTTGCGGTGCACCGGGATCGCGGCCGCTGTTGCGGCGCGCTGAAAGCCGTGCTCGATCAATACATCGAGCGTACGAGCCAGCTCAGGCTCCCGGTGCTCCAGAGGCCCATACACGACCGCACGGATGCGCCCAGCCAACTCGGGCGAGAGCCGCACCAGCTCTGCGAGAAGCTGATCAGGGCCCGACAAGCTGGATCTCCTACGCCGCGGGGCGTAGCGCCTCGAGCTCGCGACTCGTCGCAAGCTCCGCCAGCGCACGGCGCTCGAGCCGGCGGACCTCCTCGGAGGAGATTCCCAGCCGCCGCCCGGCCTCGCGCAGCGGTGTTGGGTCATCGCCGTCTATCCCGTAGCGCAGCCTGACCACCTCGCGCTCGGGCTCGGGCAGCCGCGCGAGCGCATCGCGGACCGCGTCCTGGCGCAGCGCGATCTCCACCTCTTCTTCGGGCGAGCGCTCGCCGCTTTCCATCAGCGCCCCCAGCGAGGTGTCCTCCTCCTCGCCCACCGGACGATCGAGGCTCGTGACAACGCGAGCTGCGTCTCGCGCCTCGCGTACCTCGCGCTCGGACAGCTCGGCCTCGGCGGCGATCTCCGCGTCGCTGGCCTCGCGGCCCAGCCGCGCCTGGAGCTCTCGCTGCGCGCGGTCGATCTTGCGCTCTCGCTGGCCGATGTGCACCGGGATCCTGATCGTGCGCGCGCGGTTGGCGATCGCGCGCTGGATCGCTTCGCGGATCCAGAACGTGGCGTAGGTCGAGAACTTGTACCCCTTGCGGTAGTCGAACTTTTCGGCTGCGCGGATGAGACCCAGGATGCCCTCCTGGATCAGATCCAGGAGCGGCAGGTCGAGGCCTTGGTACTTGCGCGCGTTGGCGATGACCAGCCGCAGATTCGAGTTGACAAGCCGCTCCTTGGCTTCTAGGTCACCACGCTCGATCCGCTTTGCCAGCTCGACCTCGTCCTCGCGCGTCAACAGCGGGTGGCGCCCAACCTCCTGCAGGAACAGCGACATGGCGTCCGTCGTGCGTTCCGCCATCTGATCGTTGATGTAGCGCGTGTCCTCTATCCGCTCCCGGCCGCAGTCATCCGTGACCTCGAGGCCACGCTGCTCCAGCTCGTCGTGCAGTGCCTGGCCATCCTCATCCGAGAGCTCCAGCTCCTGGAGCACCTCGCTGATCTCGGACAGATCGACGCACCGCACCTCGCGATCCTGGGCGCGGTGCGTCAGCTCATCGACGGCGTCTTGGAGGGGGTCTGTCGCCACGCCTAGACGTTACCCTCCCGCGCCGCGAGCCGAGCAGGAAGCTGACGAAGCACACCACTAGCACCAGGATGGCGATGAGCGCCGCCACGGCCACGCCGGGCGTCACGGTCACCACCAGCGCCGCCGCGAGGACAGCGATCGCCAGGTCCGCCAGCAGCGCTCCCCGGCTCATGACGAGAGTGGCCCGAGCTCGTGGGTCATAGCGGAAGCCTGCGGAAGATCGGTCTGGGCAAATGACGGACCGCCGCGAACACCGTGCGGAGCGCGCGGGGAACCCAGATGGTGTGAGCGTCCGTGTCGAGCGCCGCCACTGTGGCCTGAGCGACCGCCTGGGGCGTGGTGGCAAACGGCGCCGGCGATAGGCCGGCGGTCATCCGCGTTGTGACGAATCCCGGGCGTACGACTAGCACCCGGACCCCGCTGGGAGCCGTTGCGTCAGCCAGTCCCTGCGCGAGCGCGTCGAGTCCCGCCTTCGCGGCTCCATAGATCGCATTCGCCGCCCGGGGCCGCTCCGCCGCGACGCTCGAGAGCACGATCAGCGACCCGCGCCCGAGCCTTCTCAGCTGACGCAGGCATTCCAGCAGCAGCGAGCCGCTCCCCACGAAGTTGACCCGCATCACCTCTAGCGCCTCGTGCGGGTCTGCGTCCAGTCCAGCCTGCGCACCGAGCACGCCGACCGCCAGAACCACGATGTCGAAGCCCCCGTAGCGGGCGAACGCCCCGCCGACGAGCGCGCCGTGAGCGCCGCAATCGTCCGCGTCGAGCGGCTCGTAGGCGACCTCGGTCACTCCGTCCCGGCGAAGCGCGCCGGCAGCCCGCTCGAGTCGCGCGCGGTCCCGGCCCAGCAGATATGCCCGCAGCGGCCCGTCGCCCGCCAGCCGACGCACGATCGCTAGCCCGATCTCCGAGGTGCCGCCCACCAGCAGCACGCTGCGCGCGTCGACGCTCACAGCAGCCCGCAACGCCTCGCCAAATCCGAGCACCACAGCCGTTCGGGGTCGAGGCGCTCCCGGGCCGCTCGCCACTCAGAGAGTCGTGGGTACATCGCTTCGAGTGCTCCTGGCCTGAGCCGGGCGTCCTTGCTCAGGTAGACCCGGCCGCCGGCGTGTGCCACAAGCTCGTCGATCGCGTCGAGCAGCGGAGCGAGGCCGGCAGCGGCCCGGGGAATATCGAGCGCCAGCGTCCAGCCCTTGATCGGAAACGACAGCGGCGCGGCGTTGGCCGGACCGAAGTCCTTCAGCACCGCCAGGTAGCACGGAACCCTGGTGCGGCGCAACTTCTCGATCACCACCTCGAGGACCCGCTCGGATCCGGTGGGAACCGCCAATTGGTACTGAATCAGCCCCTTTGGCCCATACAGTCGCGGCCAGTTCTCGAGCGCGTCGAGCGGAAACATGTGTCTGCCGAGGCTCTCGGGGCGAGCCCGCGAGCGGCGCGGCACCGTGGCATAGCGAAACGCGTTGAAGGCCCGCACGGTGCTCGGACGGAGAGCCGCGGGCGGCCAGCCGGCGGGGACCGTCCCGCGCGCACGCACGGTCGCAGCGCCGGCGGCGCCGGGCTCCTTCAGATGCTCGGCGCGGGTCACGACACCCCTCGCGGCAGGGGCGCCGAGCAGATCGAGCCATGCCACGCGGTAGGGCCCGCCGCCCGCAGACAGGGCCGCCAGCGCGCCCTCGAGCGAGGCGACCTTGTCGGTGTCCACCGACAGGAGCGGGCCCTTCACCCTCCGCAGCCTGATCCGCGCCGCGACGATCACGCCGGTCAGGCCCATCCCACCGAGCGTAGCCTCGAACCGGCCGTCCGGCGCCCCCGGGGCGAGTTCCAGCAGCTCGCCCGCCGCGCTCATTAGCGTGATCTCCTCGACGTGGCTGCCGAACGTCCCAGCCTCACCGTGATTCTTGCCGTGGATGTCGCTGGCGATCGCCCCGCCGACGCTCACGTGCTGGGTGCCTGGGACGACGGGCACCATCCATCCCGCCGGCACGAGCGCGTCGAGCAGCTCGCCGATCGTTACTCCGGCTCCGGCACTGACCACGCCGCGGCTGGCGTCCAACGCGATTCCCTTCAGCGCCGTGGTGTCGAGCACCAGGCCGCGCGAGAGCTGCGCGGCATCGCCGTAACTGCGCCCCATGCCCCGCGCGATCGCGCCGCGCTCGGCGAGCTCCAGCGCGGCCCGCAGCCCGGCGAGGTCCCGCGGCCGGGCGAGCGATACCCTGGCGCCCGCGCCGCCGCCCCAGCCGCTGACGAGCGCCGGCGCGGGGCGCAACTGGACGGGCGCGCTCAGCACGTCAGGCTGCGGCATGGACGCCGAGCGCGAACAGCGACAGCCACACGGCCGCCGCGAGCTGCAGCTGGCGGTCGGTCAGCAGAACATCCTCCGGCGCTTCCGCCAAGCCGCGCCGCACCAGGACGGCGTAACGGAGCATGCAGACCAGGAACGGCAGGATCGTCAACGGCCGCCACGGGACGCCCGCCACGGACGGCACCTGCAACGCCCACACGCAATAGGCGATCAGCGTGATCAGCGCTCCCGCCGCCAGGATCAGTGCAAGCGCGAGCGGCGTGTAGGCTCGGAGCACCTTGCGCCGCAGCTCGCGCGGTATGTCGCTTCGTCGCAGCTCGGAATATCGCTTAGCAGCAGCTACCGACACAGCGGCACCCGCGATCACCAGCAAAAACCACCGCGACAGCGTGACCGGTGCCGCCACGCCGCCCGCCACGGCGCGCAGCACAAAGCCGCCCGCGATCGCCAAGAGGTCGAGCACCGCCACGTGTCGCCACACGAAGCTATAGGTGAGCGTGACCGCCACGTAGCCGGCCCCGACGGCTCCCAGCAGGGGCGCCACGGCGAAGCACAGCCCCAGCCCCGCGGCCATCAGCAGACCGCCCAGTACCACCGCCGCCCGGGGATCGAGCTCGCCGGCCGCGACGGGCCGGTGCCGCTTGCGGGGATGCAGACGGTCCTCGGTCGCGTCCCGGACGTCGTTTATGGCATAGATGCCGGAGGCCAGCAGGCAGAAGGCGACGAATGCGATGATGATGTGCCCCGGGACGTCGTCGTGGCCCAGCGCGCCGGCCGCCACCGGCGCGGCGATCACCAACAGGTTCTTCAGCCACTGCCGCGGACGGATTGTGGCCAGGGCTGCGTGCATCGGGCCCCGTCGCGAGCCGCTGTCGAGCGCTATGGCCGCGGTGTTAGGCGGGGACATCGAGGGGCAACCTAGGGATGCTCGTTCAAGACAGGCTAGTGCAAATGATGAGTGCTCTCTCACCAACGAAAGCCCCGATCTCACACAGTATTTAGGCTCCGTGCCGAGAATCCTCCACGCTCAGCGAAATGCCCGTCGATACTAGAGCTCCCGTCCGATTTGACACCCGGCCCCGTCCGCTGAGCGGACGCCGCGCCTCTCGGCCGCCGCGATTTTCCGTGCGCCTGCGGCGGATCGCGTTGTTCGCCGCCCTCCTTTGCTTGCTGGCGGCGCTGTTTTCCTACGTCCGGATGCTGACCCAGCGCTCGGATTCGAGCCTCGGCATCCGCACGGTCGAATGGATGCGCAGCAACGGCGCCCGCGGCCTGGTCAACGACGTCGAGAACTTCTACTACTCGCTGACCGCGCCCTCGAAGGGCGGACCGGCGCTCAAGGCGCTGCCCCAGCAGCGAGGCGCGCAGGCGGTGGTGCCGATTCACCTGCCGCACTACTACCGCCCGCCGAGCATCAAGCCTGTGATCTCGCCGGCCCTGCCGGGCGAGGGCGTCTGGCACGCGACCTATGCCCCCGACAAGCTGCACCCGCCCGTGCTGATCACCAGCTTCCGCCCCGAGCCCGATTACCCCCAGCTGGTCGCCGGCGTGGCCTGGATCGACCACACCAACACGAGCGTGCAGCTGTACCCCGGTTTGCAGGAGCCGGCCGTCTCGCTTCCGTCGCGGGGACCGACCGAGGTGCCGCTGCAGCTGCGCTCGCGGTTGGTGGCCACCTTCAACAGCGCCTTCAAGATCGCCGACTTCGGCGGCGGCTTTGTCTACGGCTCTCATACCTACGCACCGATGGAGCGGGGAATCGCCACCTTCGTCCGCTACACCGACGGCCGGGCCGACGTCACCTCGTGGGACGGTGGCGCCGACGCCCCGTCCAACGTCGTCTACGCGCGCCAGAACCTGCCACTGATTGTCTCCGGCGGGCGCCCCAATCCGAATCTCTCGAACGGCCCGGAGTGGGGCTTTACGCTGGGCAACGCGGTCCTGGTCTGGCGCTCGGCGGTCGGCGTCGACCGCCGCGGCAACCTGATCTACGCGGCGGCCAACGACCAGACCGTCGGCTCGCTGGCGGGGATCATGGTCCGCGCCGGCGCGGTCCGGGCGATGGAGCTAGACATCAACACCTATTGGACGAGCTTCATCTCCTACAGGCTGCCGGGGGCGCGCGGCGCGGCCAACCTGCTGCCGGACATGGACCGGTCCCCCCAGCGCTACCTGACGCCCGACGACCGCGACTTCTTCGCGGTCTACGTCCGCTGAGCTTGGGACGCTGCCGCTGGCGCAGCAGGCGCCGCGTTTCTCAGCTCGAACACTAAGCAGATGTCAACTGGTCGTAATCCGGCCCCCACGCGGGAGGCGATCGAACGCTACGAGGCTCGGATCTTGGCCTACGAGCGCGGTGCTTCCCGGGCGCCGCGAGCAGCTAGCGCCGGTCCGCGCCCAGCCCGCCGGCACGCGCCACGAATTCCCATTCGGGTTCGGGCTCGCCGGCTGGCGCTGCTGACCGCGCTCATCTTGCTGCTGATCGGCGCATGCTCGTTCGCGCTGGCGTTGACGCAGCCATCGAACGTCGGCTTCGGCGTGCGCGTTGTCGAGTGGCTGCGCGACAACGGCGCCGCCGGGCTGGTCTCCGAGTTCGAGAGCATCTACTACTCGTTCAACGCCCCGTCCACCGGCGGACCGTCGCTCAAGCGGCTGCCGAGCGTGGGCAGGGCGGCTGGGGCCCAGGCCGCCACGGATGCCCCGTCGCCGATCGCCCCGTCGGTCACGCCCGCGCTGCCCGATGAGGGCAGATGGCGCTCAACCGGTCCGCTCGTGAACGGCGCCGCGCCTGTGCTGGTCACCACGTTCCGCCCCGACCCCAACTACCCGCGCCTGGTCGCCGGCGTGGCGTGGATCGACACCTCGCGCGCGTCGCTTGCGCTCTATCCCGGCCGCTATGAACCGCCGAGCTCCGGCGGCGCCCCGGCCGAGGTCCCGCCGCAGTTGCGCTCCAGGCTGCTGGCGACGTTCAACAGCGGCTTCAAGCTCGAGGACTCGCAGAGCGGTTTCGTCGACTCAGGGCGGGTGTATGCGCCGCTCAAGGACGGACAGGCCACCCTGATCGCGTACGGCGACGGGACCGTCGACGTGCGCGCCTGGATCGCCGGTCCGGACCCGGGCCCGGGCGTCGTATTCGCGCGCCAGAACCTGCCCCTGATCGTCTCGGGCGGGCAGCTCAACCCAGCGCTCGGCGACGACTCGCTTTGGGGGGCGACGCTCGGCAACGCCGTCCGCGTGTGGCGCTCGGGCGTCGGCGTCGACGCCCACGGCAACCTCCTCTACGCTGCGGCTGACGCGCAGACCGCCTCGAGCCTCGCCCGGATTCTCCAGCGCGCCGGCGCCGTGCGGGCGATGGAGCTCGACATCAACTACGAGTGGACGAGTTTCAACTTCTTCGGCGCGTTCGGCGCCCAGCAGCCGGCCAAGCTCCTGCCCGGCATGGACCGGCCCGCAACGAGGTACTTGACGCCCGACGACCGCGATTTCTTCGCGGTATATGCACGTTGACTCCCGGGTGCGCGCATGAGCGCACCCTCCGGCCCGAACATATTCCGGCCGCCCGCCGCGCGCGTGCGCGCGGCGGGACGTGCACATGACTGAACGGGAACAGCTCGATCCCCGCGGACCGTTTTCGCTGCGCGCCGCCGCTGGCTTCGGCTTTGGCCCCACCGAGGGCCGAGCTCCGCAGTTCGACGGCGCGATGCGGCTCGCCTTCCCGGTCGACGGCGGGCGTGGCTACGCCGGCGCCGTCCTGCGACAGGAGCGCGCGGACGGTCCGGTGGTGGTCGAGCTCGAGCTTAGGGACGGAGGCGATCCGGTGGCCGCATTGGCCCAGATCGCCCGCATCATCTCGCTTGATCACGACGGAGAGGCGTTTCTCGAGGTTGGCCGGCGCGACCGCGTGATCGGCGTGCTCCAGCGCGCGCATCACGGCCAGCGCCCCGTCCTGTTCCACTCCCCGTACGAGGCGGCAGCGTGGTCGATCATCTCCGCGCGGCGTCCCGCCCGGCAGGCGGCCCGCGTACGGGCAGGCCTCTCGGAGCGTCTCGGCACGACGTTCGAGCTCGCCGGCCAGAGGCTGGCGGCCTTCCCCCAGCCCCAGCGGGTGCTGGAGCTGAGCGATGAGCCGACGAGCGGGCTGGGCGGGGACAAGGCCGCGCGCCTGCTGGCGATCGCGCGGGCGGCACTAGCCGGGGAGCTCGAGGTTGGCCACCTGCACGAGCTAGGTCCCGAGCGCGCCCGGGAGGAGGTCCAGCGGCTGAAGGGGATCGGACCCTTCTACGCGGGCCTGATCGTGCTACGGGGCAGCGGCTTTGCCGACGCCGTGCTCGGCGCGCCGGAGCCGAAGGTGCTCTCCCACGCCGCCCGCTTCTACGGTCTCGGCGAGCGCGCGACGCTCGAGCGCTTCAACGAGCTCGCCGAGCGCTGGCGCCCGTTCCGCACGTGGGCAACGGTGCTGATCCGCCTGGCCGGCGACCGGGGCACCGAGGTCTAGGCGTCGCTTCGGCCGCCCGTGCACCGATGGCGACCGCTGTTGGGACGTTTGTTCAAAATATTCTGCAGCTCATCCCACGGCCCCGCCGAGTGGCGCCGGCTTGTCTCAGCGGCTAGCCCTGCCGCCGCGCGTGCACTTCGGACTGAAAGCGTTGCGCGGTGGCGCAGTAGACCGGCGCTCCGGTCCGGCTGCATAGCTCCTGCAGAAAGCCGGTGACGAGCTCGTGGTAGGAGAGCGAGTCTGCGACGCCGGGCTCATACAGCGACCAGGTACCGGTGTCGTAGTGCGGAACCTCCCACCGGGCCTCGGCGTCGCCGGCGGCGAACAGCCGCTGGGCCAGCTGGTCTCCACTCACGCCGGCGTAGTCGTAGAGCCCGATCAGCGACTGGAGAAACGCGTTGAGGATGGCCTCCCCCGGTCCGAAGGAATACTGGACGTAACGCGTGCCGCGTGAGCTGGGCACCGCCACGCCGAGCGGAGGGGCGAGCGTGAAGATCCCCAGCGCCTGGTGCGCGAGCTGTAGGTAGTAACGCTGTCCGGAAGCCTCATAGGCGCGCGTCAGGGCCTCGATGCCCGTGCCCTGGGACATCGCGCTGGTCCACGGAGGGGCGCCGCGTTCGAACCAGAAGTAGTACTCCCAGGTGAGCCCGCCGCCCCTTCGCGTGGCAAGCGGAATCATCTCGCCAAGCAGTGCGCCCATCTGCGCGTAGTAGGACGGCCCGGCCGTGTAGAGACCGTCGGCCTTACCGAACGTGGCCAGCACCTGGAGCTCGATGCCCTGACCCGGGTAGTACTCCCACACGAGCTGCGAGCCGGTGAACTCGATCAGCTGGTCGGCAGCGGGGATGGCGCCAGTGTTCCACCACTGGACGTTGCGCTGGAGCGTTTCGAACAGAGCGGGAAGCCTCCGCGCTGTCAGCTCCCCGGCGGCGGCGATGTAGCGCACGTTGGCCAGTACCGCGCCGAGCTCCACCGCCCGCGTCCCATGGAAACCGGCCTCGGCGCCCAGCGCGCTTCCATAGATCGAGCGGTAGACGTGGTAGGACGCGGCGCTGATCGCGTGCGTCCGGCGCAGCCTGGCGAGCACTGCGGTGACGATCCGCCTGGAGCGCGGGGCAAAGGTCCTGGCCCGGCCGAAGTGGGATGGAACTGGAGCCGGCTGCACTGGCACGAACGGGTCCTGGCGAGCGCTGAGCTGACCGTCCGGGCTCAGCACGGTCACGCTGGCGGCCTGCGCGCTTGCGGCCTGGGCGGCGGCCGTCGCCACCACCGCGACGGTCACGAGCAACACAAAACGCCGCCTCGGCGCCCCTCGCAGATGCATGGTGAACCTAACTCACGAACGGCCCCAAAGTTGTGGAGGGCGCGTCATCCCCCGGGCTTGTCCAAATCTGCAGGGCGCGTCATCGCCGCGGACTTGATCCAATCTGCAGGGCGCGTCATCGCCGCTGACTTGATCCAATCTGCAGGGCGCGTCATCGCCGCGGACTTGATCCAATCTGAGCGTGACGATCATCGCGCTGTCTGCCTCCTACGGCGCCGGCGGGTCCAAGGTCGGGCCGGCGCTCGCTGACAAGCTCGCGATCCCGTTTTTGGACCGAGCGATTCCGTTTGCCGTGTCCGAGCGCCTGGAGGTCGACGTCGAGACGGTTGAGCGGTACGACGAACGCCTTGGGCACGGGGGGATTGAGCGGATTCTCCGCGGCTTCATCGGCCAGGACGTCGGCGCACCGATTCCGATCGCTCCCGAGCTGACGGTCGACGATGACTTCCGCCGCGCCACGGAGGAGGTGCTGCTCGCCCAGGCGGCGACCGGCGCCGGCGTGATCCTGGGCCGGGCCGCGGCGCTCGTGCTGCGCGACCGGCCCGACGTGCTGCGCGTCCGCCTTGACGGGCCGCCCGAGCGCCGGGCCGTGCAGGCCGCGCGTCTGGGAGGAATCCCAATCCAGGAGGCCGAGCGCGCCCGCGAGCGCCTCGACCGCGCCCACGCCCACTACACGCGCCGCTTCTACGGCGCCGATATCAGCGACCACGCGCTATACGACATCGTGCTCGACTCGACGGCCATCGATCTCGACGTGTGCGTCGAGCTGCTGGTACTCGCCGCCCGCTCGCTGGCGCGGGAATGAGAGCGGCCTGCGTTACCTTCGGCGCTCTGCCGTGTGGCCCTCGCTACTTTTGGCGAGCGCCGGTGTTTCGGCCCTGGCGGGGATACGGAGAGATCGTGGAGCATATGCACGGACCCGGCCCGGCACGCAAACTAGGCCTAGTCGGCACCCTGTCGTTACTCGCCGTATACCTCGTCGCCCTTACAGGGACGGCCCGGGGGAACGGCGCACCCGTTCAGCATCCTCCGGTCGCTGGCGCACCAGTGACCGACGTGATGCCGTTCCCCGGCACCCCCGACGCCTCGCCACAGACTCAGATCGTCCTCGCCGCGGTCGCGCCCTTGCAGGTGCAGGCGCTGAGCGTCCGCGGCTCCACCAGCGGGACACACGCCGGTCGCTTGGACACGATGCGCGGAGGCACCGGGTCGGCGTTCGTGGTCCGTCGGCCGTTCGCCGCCGGCGAGCACGTATCGGTCCTGGCCAAGATCAGAGTCCCGAGCGGCCACTCGGCCATCAGCCGGCGCATCAGCTTCGGCTTTGTGATCGCCGCGCCGGTCGCCGCGTCCCGGAGCCGGGCGGCGAAGGCCGCCGAGCGCCTGGCGCCGCTCACGCACGCCGCCCCGAGCCCGGTGGGAAAGACCCAGAGCTTTTACTCGGAGCCCTGGCTCCATCCGCCGATCCTGTTGCAGTCCGGCAAGCTGCCCGACCCGGGACAGGGTGACTTCCTGGCCGATGCCGAGAACTCGATCCAGGCCGGGCCGCTGATCTTCGACTCTTCCGGGCGCCTGGTCTGGTTTCAGCCCTTGCAACACGCCGCCGCGTTCAACGTCGAGGTCCAGCAGTACCTGGGTCAGTCGGTGCTCACCTACTGGCAGGGATACGTAGTCCCGCCCGGCTACGGCATCGGTGCCGACCAGGTGCTGAACCACAGCTACCAGACGATCGCCACGGTGCAAGCGGCCGACGGCTACCAAGCCGACTTGCACGAGTTCCAGATCACGTCGCAGGGCAACGCGCTGATCACGTCCTTCGCGCCGGTGCGAGCCAACCTTTCGTCGGTCGGAGGCTCGCGGAACGGCACGCTGCTCGATTCGATCGTCCAGGAGATCAACATCGCCACCGGCCAACTGTTATGGGAATGGCACGCATACGGCCACGTGCACATCTCCGAGTCCTACGAAGGCAAGCCGGGCAGCACGCCGTACGACTTCTTCCACGTCAACTCGATCCAGCAGCTGGCGGACGGGAACTTCCTCGTCTCGGCGCGCAGCACGTCCGCCGTCTACGAGATCGATCGGGCCACCGGCCGGATCATGTGGATCCTGGGCGGCAAGCACTCGAGCTTCAAGATGGGGTCGGGGACCAAATTCTGGTGGCAACACGATGCGCGCCTGCACGCCGGCAACATCGTCACGGTGTTCGACGATGGCGCCGGAAGCGGCGTCACCAGCCAGAAGCAATCCCGCGGATTGCGGATTCGCGTGAACACGAGAACGCACCGCGCGACGTTGGTCCGTGCTTACACCAGCAGCCCATCGGTGCTGGCCACCAGCCAGGGGAACGTCCAGGTCATGCCCGACGGAAACACGCTGGTCGGCTGGGGGTCGGCCCAGTACCTGAGCGAATTCGATCGCAGCGGTCACCAGCGGTTCAGCGCTCACTTCTACGCCCCAATCGGCTCCTATCGCGACTACCGTGCGCAGTGGTACGGGCAGCCGTCCGGAACGCCTTACGCCGCCGCAGCCGCCACGAGCTCGGGCACGACGCTCTACGCCAGCTGGGACGGCGCAACCGACGTGGCTGCCTGGCAAGTACTCGCAGGGCCGAGTCCCACCTCCCTGACGCCGGTCGCGCGGGCCGGCTTCGAGGGTTTCGAGACCGCCGTCCCCACCTCGAGCACGCAGCCTTACTTCGCGGTCCAGGCGCTCGGTTCCTCGGGCCAGGTTCTGGGCACCTCCGCACCTGTCGGCCGCTGAGCGCCCACGCGTTTGACACGGGGGCCCGTCGGCCGCTGAGCGCCCCGCGTGTGGCATCGTCGCGCATTGTGCGCGAACGTGAAAACGTCCCCTTCTCCGAGCTCACAACACTGCGGCTCGGCGGCCCGGCGCGCCGACTGGTCGACGCCGGGAGCGAAAGCGAGCTGGTCGAAGCGCTCCGCTCGACCCGCCGCGACGAGGGGGAGACGCTCGTGATAGCCGGTGGTTCGAATCTCGTGATCGCCGACGAGGGCTTCGATGGAACGGTCATCCGCGTGGCCAGCCGTGGCGTCTCGACGGCGGGGAGCGGTGAGCGCGTCGAGCTTCAGGTGGCGGCCGGCGAGCCGTGGGATGAGCTCGCCGCGCGCTGCGTCGAGGAGAGCCTGGCGGGAGTTGAGTGCCTTGCGGGAATCCCGGGGTCGACCGGCGCGACGCCGATCCAGAACGTCGGCGCCTACGGTCAGGAGGTCGCCGGCACGATCGCCTCCGTGCGTGCGTACGATCGCCGGCTGGACGAGGTGGTCGACCTGGCGCCCGCCGAGTGCGGATTTGCCTACCGCTCGAGCGCGTTCAAGCGCTCGCACCGGTATGTGGTCCTGACCGTGAGGTTCACGCTCCGCCATTCGTCGGCGGCCGCGCCGGTGAGGTATGCCGAGCTTGCACGGGCACTGGCGGTGCAAGCGGGCGAGCGTCCGCCGCTTGGCGACGTCCGCCAGGCGGTGCTCGCCCTGCGCCGCAGCAAGGGAATGGTGATCGATCCCCACGACCCCGAGTCGGTCAGCGCTGGCTCGTTCTTCGTCAACCCGGTCCTGTCGACGGAGGGCTTCTCCACGCTCGAGCAGACGGTCGCCGATCGTCTGGGGCCCGAGGTCCGGCCGCCGGGCTGGCCCGAGGGCGGCGGCCGAATCAAGACCTCGGCGGCCTGGCTGATCGAACGGGCCGGCTTTCACCGGGGCTATGGCAACGGCCGGGTGGGGGTGTCGCACAAGCACACGCTGGCGCTCGTCAACCGCGGCGGGGCAAGCACGGCCGAGCTGGTAACGCTGGCGCGCGAGCTGCGCGACGGCGTCAGGGGGCGGTTCGGGATCGAGCTGCGGCCGGAGCCGACCCTCGTTGGAGTGGAGCTGTAGCCAGGCCGCACGTGGTCCGGGCCCCCCGCGGTCCGGGCCCCTCGCGGGCGGGCCCCGGGGCCAACCTAGCTCTCACGACGCTCTCGCTGGCGCCGGAGCTCCTGGCGGGCGACCGACAGCTTGTGCACCTCGTCGGGGCCGTCCAACAGTCGGAGGGTGCGTAACGAGGCGTACATGTACGCCAACGGTGTGTCGTTCGATACGCCCGCGCCGCCGTGGACCTGGATCGCGCGGTCGACGACCTTCAGCGCGATCTTCGGCACCGCAACCTTGATCGCCGCGATCTCGATTCTCGCGCGTTGATTGCCAACGGTATCCATCAACCACGCCGTCTTCAGCACGAGCAGGCGGGCCATCTCCAGCTCGATCCGGCTCTCGGCGATCCAGTCGCGGATGTTGGCGTTGTGTGAGACCGGCTTGCCGAACGTCTCGCGTTGATCGGCCCGCTCGCAGAGCAGCTCAAGCGCCCGCTCGGCGGCGCCGATGGTCCGCATGCAGTGGTGGATGCGCCCCGGCCCGAGGCGTGCCTGGGCGATCATGAAGCCCTTTCCCTCGCCGGCGATCAGGTTCTCGGCCGGGACACGCGCGTCCTCGAACACGAGCTCTCCGTGGCCCTCCGGATCCTGGTAGCCGAACACCGGCAGACCCCGTATCACGGACACGCCCGGCGTGTCGATCGGTACCAACACCATTGACTGCTGCTGGTAGGCCGGCGCCTCCGGATCCGTCTTGCCCATCACGATCAGGATCCGGCAGTTGGGATGAAGCGCGCCGGTCGTCCACCACTTGCGCCCGTGCAGCACGTACTCCTGGCCCTCACGCTTGATCCGCATCGAGATGTTTGTCGCGTCCGAGGAGGCGACGTCCGGCTCGGTCATGGCAAACGACGAGCGGATCTCGCCGGCCAGCAGCGGCTCGAGCCAGCGCGCTTTCTGTTGCTCGGAGCCGAATTGATGGAGCACCTCCATGTTGCCGGTGTCAGGCGCCGAGCAGTTACACGCTTGAGACGCGATCCGGCTGCGACCCATGATCTCCGCCAGCGGCGCATACTCGACGTTGGTCAGGCCCGCGCCGTGCTCCTCGTCGGGCAAGAACAGGTTCCACAGGCCCCGCTCCCGGGCCTTGGCCTTGAGCTCCTCGAGCACCGGCGGGTGACAGTGAGGTCGTCCCGCCGCCGCCGCCTCGCTTATCTGCTCGAGCCACACGGGCTCGGCGGGCAGCACGTGCTCATCCATGAACTGGAGCAGGCGGCCGCGAAGCTCCTGGGCGCGAGGGGAAAACTCCAGCTTCATACCGGCGTCGGCGCTCACGGCGGCAATCGTATGCCCGTCGGCGCCGCTGTGCTTTCGCCCATGCGCCGACGCTACGCGGTAGGCTAAGCGCGAACCGTCCGTCGGTCTTCCCTTGCCAAACGCCAACTCCGCCCAAGAAGAGGGGCATTCCGCGTACCCGCAAGCAGCGACGCTAGAGCTGCGTGGCGTCACTAAGCGTTACCCCGGCCAGCGCGAAGCCGCAATCTCCGATCTGAGCCTGAAGGTTCCGGCCGGAGAGGTGTGCGTGCTGGTCGGCCCGTCTGGGTCTGGAAAGACCACCGCGATGCGGCTCATCAACCGGATGATCCCGCTGACGGAGGGCGAGATCCTGCTCGGCGACCACAGCGTCCTGGAGCGAGAGCCCAACGACCTACGGAAAGAGATCGGATATGTGATTCAGCAGATCGGCCTGTTCCCGCACCTCACCGTGGCCGACAACATCGCCACGGTCCCGCGGCTCTTGGGCTGGGACAAGTCGCGCGTGCAGGCCCGGATTCGCGAACTGATCGAGCTGATCGGCATGGAGGAGGAGATCAGCAGCCGTTACCCCGCACAGCTCTCCGGCGGCCAGCGCCAGCGCGTCGGCGTGGCGCGCGCGCTCGCAGCGGATCCGCCGCTCATGCTGATGGACGAGCCATTCGGAGCCATCGACCCCATCAACCGCACGCGGCTTCAGGATGAGTTTCTGGGGCTCCAGAAGCGGGTCCGCAAGACGGTCGTGTTCGTCACCCACGACATCGACGAGGCGATCAAGATGGGTGATCGGATCGCGATCCTGCGGCAGGGCGGCACGCTGGCCCAGTACGACGCCCCGGAGGAGATCCTCACCCATCCCGCCGATCAGTTCGTGGCCGAGTTCGTCGGGGCAGACCGGGCGCTCAAACGCCTGGGTCTGGCGACGCTGGCGGACGTCGAGCTGGCGTCCCCCGATGGCTTCAAGATGGGAGATGAGCGGCTGAAGCTCACGACCACGGTGCGCGACGCGCTGTCGGCTGTACTGGCGTCCGGCGGCTCACCGCTGCGCGTGATAGACGATCGTGACCAGGTGGCCGGGGTCGTGACGCTCGAGCTACTCGGCCACGTGCTGCATAACGGGGAACTCGCCGAGCGGGAGCCGGCGTGAGCCTCATCACGCTGGCCGCAGCACATCCCGTGATCCCCAGCTTCGGCGGCGGGGCGTCGTCGTTCGCCTGCGAACGCGCCAACCGCCTGTTCTGTCCCGACTGGGTATCTCACAACTGGAGCACAGTTCTGTGGCCGGCCTTGCGCCAGCACATCGTGCTCACGCTGATCGCGATCTCGATCGGATTCGTGATCTCGACGTCGTTGGCGCTCGTTGCGTACCGGCGGCGGTGGCTCGAGCGCCCCGTGCTGATCGTGACCTCGATCCTCTACACGATCCCCTCGCTGGCGCTGTTCGAGCTCCTGGAGCCAGTCCCGGGGCTGGGGCTCACGAGGACCACGGCGGAGGTCGCGCTCGTCTCCTACACGCTGCTGATCATGTTCCGCAACACCCTCACCGGTTTGCAGGAGGTACCAGCCGAGGTCCGCGACGCGGCGGCGGGGATGGGCATGGGCCCCTTTCAGTTGCTGCTGCGCGTTGAGTTGCCACTGGCGCTGCCGGCGATTATCGCCGGACTGCGGATCGCGACGGTAACCGTGATCTCGCTGGCCACCGTGGCTTCGCTGATCGATGACGAGGGGCTCGGCGCGCCGATCCTGGCGGCGATCTCCAACGAAGTGTTCAAGACGGAGCTGATCGTCGCGGGCGGGATGGCGGTCGCGCTGGCGCTGGCCGCCGATGGGCTGCTGGTGATGACCCAGCGCGTGCTGACTCCGTGGACAAGGAAGAGCTGATGCACAACTTCATCGACGCCTTCCAGTTCATCGGTCGCAACGGTCAGGTCCCGGGAGCTCCTCATCTGCCCTCGCTCGTTCACCTGACGCTCGGGACGCTGGGAATCGCCGGCCTGGGAATCGCGATCGCGCTGGTTATCGCGCTGCCGATCGGCTTGTGGCTCGGCCATATCCACCGTGGCTCGTTCATCGCCATCAACCTGGGCAACGTCTGGCGCTCCCTGCCCAGCCTGGCCGTGCTGGCGATCGGCGTGGCGTTCCTGGGGATCGGCCTGGGCAACGTCGAGCTGGCGCTGGTGGTGCTGGCGGTTCCGCCGGTGATAACGAATGCCTACGTGGCGGTCGACGGTGTCGATCGCGACGTGGTCGACGCCGCCCGCGGGATGGGCCTCAGCGACTGGGAGATCCTGCGCAAGGTGGAGCTGCCGCTGGGAATCCCGCTGATCTTCGCCGGTATCCGCACGGCGGCGCTGTTCGTCGTCTCCACTACGACGATCGCGGCGCTGACGGGCTACAGCGGCAGCCTGGGGGACATCATCAACAACGAGACGAGCTACCACCTCCCGGGCGTGCTCGGGGCCGCGATCTGCATCGCGGCACTCGCGCTGGCGGTGGAGCTGGTCCTTGCGCTGGTGCAGCGCGCTCTGACTCCGAGGGGACTGAAGCTGACCGCGCGCGAGGATCCGGGGCTCGCATTTGCACCACTGGTCAGCGAAACCGCCTGACCCATTAGGCGCACCGACCTCAAACGAAACCAGGAGGAACCCCATGAGATACGCAAGACCCTTAGTGCTCGCGGTGCTGGGAGCGGTGCTCCTCGCCGCGTGCGGCAGCTCAAGCAAGAGCACGAGCACCAGCACGAGCTCTTCCAGCAGCAGCAGCACTTCCGCGTCGAGCGGGCCGGGCGCTGGCAAGCCAGCGATCGTGATCGGGGACAAGAACTTCACGGAGGAGTACGTGCTTGGGGCGCTCTATCAGCAGGCGCTCGAGGCCAAGGGCTACAAGGTGACGCTCAAGGGCAACATCGGCTCCTCGGAGATCACCTGGAAGGCGCTGACGTCGGGGCAGATCGACATGTACCCCGAGTACACGGGCACGCTGCTGTCGGCGATCGCCGGCGACACAAAGCCGCCGACCAGCGCCCAGCAGACCTACGACCTGGCGCTGGCGTATGTCAAGAAGCACGGCTTCGTGATGCTCAACCAGACGCCGTTCTACGACTCCGATGCGCTCGCGACCTTGAAGACCTTCGCGCTGAAGAACCATCTGACGACGGTCTCCGATCTAAAGAAGCTCGGTCATTCGGTGAAGCTGGGCGGCGCGCCCGAGTTCGCCACGCGCTACGCCGGGCTGGTCGGCCTCAAGCAGGCCTACGGCCTGAATCCGTCGTTCACGCCGCTGGCCATCGGCCTCACTTACAAGGCGCTCGACAGCGGACAGGTCCAAGTCTCGGACGTCTTCACGACCGACCCGCAGCTGGTGACCGGCAAGTACACACTGCTCAGTGACCCGAAGAAAGTGTTCGGGTTCCAGAATGTGGCGCCGGTCGTCAAGCAAAGCTTGGTGGGCATGGAAGGGCCAGCGTTTGAGCAGACCCTCAACCAGGTGAGCGCGCTGCTGACGATCCCCGCGATCCAGAAGATGAACGCCGCCGTCGCGCTTGACCAGCAGTCGCCGGCGAGCGTCGCACAGGCGTTCCTCAAGGCCAACCACCTGTCCTAGGGGATTAGTTATCGGGGCGCGGCATCATCAGTGCCGCGCCCCGGGCCGGGTGCCGGCGCCCTCGGGAGCGGCGCCCGGTCGCCTGGCGCGAAGTGGGCCCTGACTGCCGCGCGCTAGCCGGCCGGCGCGTACGCGGCCAGGAACGCGCGGGCCCCCGCCTCGGCGTAGCGATCGAGCTCGGACGACACCGGCGTCAGCGCGTCGCCTCCCAGCATCGCCCTGTTCAGCGGCGTCGACATCACCAGCCAGTTGAAGTGCTCGGCGGCGATGAGTGGTTCATCGTCTATCTGGAGCTTGCCCCGTTCGGCCAGGTGCGCAAACGCCTGGGCGAGGGCGGCAATCGTGCGTCCCGGGCCGCGCTCGTAGAAGGCACGACCCAGTTCCGGGAACCGCCCCGCCTCGCCGATCACGAGCCTGCGGAGCTGAAGGACCTGCGGTTGCATCACTCTGCGAAGTTGGCCTCGGGCGAAATCGAGAAGGTCTGACTCCAGGTCGCGGCTCTCCTTCAGTCCCACAACGGCTTGGTAGTTCGGATCACTGATCGCGTCCACGACGCTCGTGACGATGGCTCGAAACAGCGTCTGTTTGTCGGCGAAGTGCTTGTAGACGGTCTGCTTCGAAACCGCCGCCATCGAAGCGATCTCGTCCATGCTCGTGCCCAGATAGCCCTGGCGGAGAAAGAGCTGCGTGGCGGCCTCAACGATCGCCCGGTGCTTGCGCGTGGAACGTCGCTGTTCGGGCTCCTCGGTAGCGATGACGGAGTCAGCCATTCAGCTCACTGGCAGATAGTACTAGACAGTTCAGTTCTAGTTATGGTACTATACCGTCTAGTTCTAGCCCCCGAGAATCTAGTTCTAAAAACCGAGAATCTGGTTCTAGAAACCGAGGAGGCATCTTCGATGCGTAAGCTGGTGAGCGGGCTGTTCATGTCGCTGGACGGCGTAGTCGAGTCGCCGTCGAGCTGGGTGGGCCCGTACTTCAACGACGAGTTGGCCGAGTGGATCGGCGCCGGGCTACCACGAGCCGACGCGATCTTGCTGGGCCGCCGCACCTACCTTGAGTTCGCGGAGCTATGGCCGAGGCAGGGCCGCTCGACTCCGATGGGCGCGTTCTTGAACGACACTTCCAAGTACGTCGTGTCGAGCACGCTCGAGACGCTGGACTGGGGGCCCGCGAGCCTCGTGCGCGGCGACCTCGTCGAGGAGCTATCACAGCTCAAACGGCAGCCGGGCAGGAACATTCAGATCCCAGGGAGCCCCAGCTTGGTGCGATCACTGCTGCGCGCTGGGCTGCTCGATGAGCTCAGTCTCGGCGTCGTCCCCCTCGTGGTCGGGTCGGGCGCGCGCCTGTTCGACGGGCTCACTGAACAGCTGCCGCTCAAGCTCATTGACTCGCGGGCTCTGAGCGCCGGAGTGCTGGCCCTCACCTACCAGCCGGCGATGAGTACCACACCCAACAACGCGATTGGCGAGACGGATCACGAACAGGCCACCAGCGGAACCGCCTGACCACAGGAGGCGCTCATGTCAAACACGTCATCCATGCCCGAACCCAGAGTCGTCTTGGACGGGCTCGCCTATGTCGAATCGCCCCGCTGGCACGACAGCCGGCTGTGGTTCGCCCACTGGGGCACCGGCGAGATCGTCGCCGTCGATCTCGACGGCAACAGCGAGGTAGCCGGTCACGGACCGCCCAAGGTCAACGCCGCGGCGCCGGGCCACGGCCTCGGCTGGTCGATCGACTGGTTGCCAGATGGCCGCCTGCTCATCACGGGCAAAGAGCTTGTGCGCATGGAGCCCGACGGGTCTATCGTCCGGCATGCCGATCTCAGCGGGGTCGGCGAGCACGGCTGGAACGAGATCGTGGTGGACGGCCGCGGCAACATCTACGTCAACTCCATCCGCTTCGAATTTCTCGCCGGCAAGCCCCCCAAATCCGGAATCATCGCGCTGGTCACCCCAGACGGCACGGCCCGTCAGGTCGCGGGGGACCTGGAGTTCCCGAACGGCATGGTGGTGACGCCGGACGACTCCACTCTGATCATCTCCGAGTCCTTCGCGGGGCGGCTCACCGCCTTCGATATCGCCGCCGACGGAAGCCTGTCGAACCGGCGGGTGTGGGCCGAGGGGCTCGGCCCGGACGGCATTTGCATGGATGCCGAAGGCGCCGTCTGGGCGCAGACCCAGGATACGCCGCACGGGGCGGTGGTCCGGATCCGCGAGGGCGGCGAGGTACTGGAGCGGATCGAGCACGACCGCGCGATCTTCGCCACGATGCTCGGCGGCCCGGACGGCACGACGCTGTTCCTGCTCGCAAACGAGTGGCGCGGCATCGAGCACGTGGACGAGGTCGTGGCCGCGCGCACCGGGCAGATCCTCGTCACAGAGGCGCCCGCGCCCCGCGCCGGCTGGCCCTAGCCGCCGAACGCCCGGCGCGCCGCCCTCCCCGGTCGCCTACGCGAACATCTCCGCGATGGCCGACCTGCAGCTTGTGATCTTCGACTGCGACGGTGTACTGGTCGACAGTGAGGTGATTTCGAACCGTGTGCTAGCGCGGCTGCTGACCGACGTCGGCCTTCCGCGTACGCTGGCGCAGACGCGGCGTGAGTATCAAGGGCTGCTGCTCGACGAGATCACGACCCGCACGGAGCGGGCGCTTGGTCGGGCGCTGCCCGACGATTTCCTTGATCGCTTTCAGGCCGAGCGCGCCGAGGAGTTCAGGCGGGAGTTGAGGCCCGTGCCGGGGGCGGCGGAGATCGTCAGGCGCGTTGAGGCAGCAGGCTTGCTGGTGTGTGTCGCCTCACAGGGCAAGCTCGAGAAGACCCGGATGACGCTGGCCCTGACCGGCCTCGACAAGCTGTTCCGAAGCGACGCGGTGTTCTCGGCATACTCGGTCGCGCGCGGCAAGCCGTTCCCCGACCTGTTCCTGCACGCGGCGGCAACGATGGGAGCGCAGCCGGCGGCGTGCGCCGTGGTCGAGGACACGCCCTCGGGGGTCACGGCTGGAGTCGCGGCCGGGATGCGCGTGCTCGGATACAGCGGCGACAGCGACGAGCAGGCCCTGAGAGCCGCCGGCGCCGAGATCGTTCACTCGCTCGACGAAGTGCCGACGCTGCTCGGACTGTCGAGCTAGTCGGCCACGCCAGCCGCGGTACCGCGCCGTGCGCCCGGTTGTGTATCTAGTTCGCGAAGAACGCCGCGGCGCGCCGCTCGAGCTCCTCGCGCGTCAGCTCCTCGATCTGCTGGCTCATCATCCATTGGTGGCCGAACGGATCGCGCAGGCGTCCGCCGCGTTCGCCGTAGAACTGGTCGGCGAGCGGGAAGACCACTTCCGCGCCGGCGGCGCGGGCCCGCTCCCAGGCTTCGTCGACATCCTCCCAGTAGGTGGCCATGATGGCGCTGACAGCGCCGCCGAGAGCCTGCGGCGACTTCGCCGGTGTGCCGTCGCCGCCCAGGTCCTCGGTGATCATCACGACCGAGTCGCCGATCCCCACCTCTGCGTGGATGACCTCGCCGCCGGGACCGGTGAACCTCTCGCCCAGCTCCTGTGCGCCGA
Source organism: uncultured Actinomycetes bacterium (assembly GCA_963830405.1). Taxonomy (GTDB): domain Bacteria; phylum Actinomycetota; class Thermoleophilia; order Solirubrobacterales; family Solirubrobacteraceae; genus Palsa-465. The sequence goes on along the minus strand of CAWHMB010000001.1, from coordinate 746,152 downwards.
AGGCCGCCCGATAGAACTCGATTGCGCCGGCGCCGTCGCTGACGACCAGCCGGGGGGTGACCGTGCGCAGGCGCTTGGGGATAGCGCTCACCATCGACCGAATCATAATCAGGGGGCGCGGTCTGCCCCCCGGCTCCGCGAGTCTCCCCCGCCGCCGGATGTTTTGTGCTCTGGCGGTTCGGGCAGCCCCGCCCTGGCGCGCGGGAGCCCCGCCTAGGCGCCGCAGGAGGGAGAAGGATGAGCAGCGACGTTCAGACCGGCACGATTCGCACGAAGATCCCGGCGCGCCTGGACCGGCTGCCGTGGTCTCGCTTTCACTGGAAGGTGATCGCCGGTCTGGGAACGGTCTGGATCCTCGACGGTCTCGAGGTCACGATCGTGTCGAGCATCTCAGGGCGCATCGGCGAGAAAGGGGCCGGCGTGGGCATCTCGGCCGCCAACGTCTCCGGTCTCGCCGCCTCCCTGTACGTCGCCGGGGCCTGCGCCGGAGCACTGGTGTTCGGACAGCTGACTGACCGTTTCGGCCGCAAGAAGCTGTTCATGATCACGCTGTCGGTCTATCTGGTGGCGACCGTGCTGACGGCGTTCTCGTTCGCGCCGCTGTGGTTCTACGTATGTCGGTTCTTCACCGGATTCGGCATCGGCGGCGAATACAGCGCGATCAACTCGGCGATCGACGAGCTGATTCCCGCCCACTCTCGCGGGCGCGTCGACGTGGCGATCAACGGCAGCTACTGGGCCGGCGCGGCCGGCGGTGCCCTCCTGGCCGTGGTGGCGCTCAATGAGAACATCTTCGCCATCAACGTCGGCTGGCGGCTGTGCTTCGGGCTGGGAGCGCTGCTTGGTCTAGGCGTGCTGGTGCTGCGCCGCAGCGTTCCCGAGAGCCCCCGCTGGCTGTTCATTCATGGCCGCGACGAGGAAGCCGAACAGGTTGTCGGGGAGATCGAGAGCGAGGTGCGCGAGGAGACCGACGGCGAGCTTCCGGACGTGGACGACGATCAGGAAATGACCGTGCGCCAGCGGCGGGTGATTCCCCTGTCGCTGATCGTGCGCTCGGTGACCACGCTCTATCCGCGCCGCACCGTGCTGGGGCTCGCGCTGTTCATTGGCCAGGCGTTCCTCTACAACTCGATCCTGTTCGGCCTCGGCGATCTGCTGGGGATCTACTTCAAGGTCTCGAGCAGCGACGTTCCTTACTACATCGCGGTGTTCGCCGCCGGCAACCTGGCCGGGCCGCTGCTCATGGCGCGGTTGTTCGACACCGTCGGGCGCAAGCCGATGATCGCCGGAACCTACCTGCTGTCGGGTTCACTGCTGGTGCTGACGGCAATCCTCTTCAACGCCGGCAGCTTGACCGCCGCCAGCCTGACCGTGGCGCTGACCGTCGTCTTCTTCTTCGCCTCCGCCGGAGTGAGCGCTGCTTACCTGACGGTTTCCGAGATCTTCCCGATGGAGACCCGGGCGCTGTGCATCTCGGTCTTCTACGCGGTGGGCACCGGCGTGGGCGGGATCACCGGGCCGCTGGTGTTCTCGGAGCTGATCAAGTCGGGCAAGACGTCCCACGCCGAGCTCGGCTTCATGCTGGGGGCAGCGATGATGATCATCGGCGGGATCGCCGAGCTGGCGTTCGGCATCAAGGCCGAAGGCCAGGCGCTCGAGAACATCGCCAAGCCGCTGACGGTAGAGGAGGCGCCGAGCGGGCGCCCGCCAAGCGCCGCCCCGGCGCCGGCGTAGCTCAGCGTGCCCGGCATCTAGGGCCAAGAGCGGCTCACGACATCGCGGAGCTCGTGACCGCGTCGCGGATCGCCTCGGCGGTGATCGTGGCGGCCACCGTGCCGAGCGCCGAGAGCAGCAGCGACTTCGCCTGGCCCGGCGCCGGAGCCGGCTCGAGGCCTGAGCCCAGACAGAAGACGACGTCGCCGTCCATCGGGCTGAAGACGGGATCGACGGCGCGGGCCACCCCGCCCGTGGCCATGCGCGCGACGATGCCACAGTCGCGCTTGTCGAGTGGCGCGTCCGTGCAGACGCAGGCCAGCGTCGTGCTCTGAGAAGGCCTGACGGGCCACGTTGAGAGCTCGCGCATCTCGGCGATCAGCCTGGCGCTGCGCAGCAGCTCCCCGTGCTCTCCAAGCGGGCCGCCGAGCACCTGGCCGTCGGCACCGATCACATCCCCGACCGAGTTGGCGACCGCCAACGCCGCGATCGTCCACCCAGCTGGCACGCGACTCGCGGCGTAGCCGATTCCCCCGCGTGTGGAGCGCTCGCGACCGAACACCTTGCCAACCGCGGCCCCCGCCCCAGCCCCCACCGGACCGCGCCGTGGCACACCGCCGACCGCCACTTCGCAGGCTGCGAAGCCTTCTTCCGGTCCGGGCCGCTGGCCCATCGCCTGGAGGTCGAAGATCACGGCTGTTGGCACCAGCGGCACGACGCCGACGAGCGTCTCGCGTCCCCGCTCGCGCTCCTCCAGCCAGCGGATCACGCCGTCGGCCGCCGCCAGACCGAACGCGCTCCCGCCCGTCAGCAGCACGGCAGTCGGACCCTCGGCGTTGCCGAGCGGGGTCAGGCCCTCCAGCTCGCGGGTTCCCGTCCCTCCCCCGCGGATGTCGACTCCGCCGCGGGTCCCTGCCGGCGGCAGGATGACGGTACAGCCGGTGGCTCCGTCCTCGCGCGTCCAGTGACCCACGGCGAACCCCTCGGGCAGCGGCGGTGGCTGCTGAACAGCCGAATCCGTCTCGGCGGCCGGCTGCTTGTCCCCGCCGGAGCCCGTCTTGATGTCCGGCTCCTTTCCCATCCGGGCACTGTCCCACAGCCCCCGCTCCCATGCGCGACGCCGTCGCCGGGCACGCGGCGATAAGCGTTGGCCCTCGGCGCTTGAGCCTTCACCGAATCATCACTACATTCGGTGAGGGGGTGCCAATCATTGGCGCAATGAGTTACGCGGAACTCCATTTCCACTTGCTGCCGGGAATCGACGACGGCCCGCCTTCGATGGAGGCGAGCCTCGAGCTGGCGCGGGCCGCCGCAGCGGAGGGAACGCGAATGATCGTCGCCACCCCCCACGTCAACCCAACCTGCCCCAACGAGGTAGGCGAACTCCCAGACCGGACGCGAGCTGTCGCCGAACGGCTCCGCCGCGAGCGGATCCCGATCGAAGTGCGCTGCGGAGCAGAGCTCGGCCACCAGATGGTCCCGCGGCTGTCTGGCGCCGAGCTCGAGACGATCTCGCACGGCCCGCCCGGCCGCCGCTGGCTGCTGCTCGAAGCCCCGCTTCAGGGCCTGAGCGACGATTTCACCGCCGCCGCTGACGAGCTGCGCGACCGACGCTTTGCGATCGTGGTTGCGCATCCCGAGCGGGCGCTCGCCGACTACCACGCCGGCTGGCGCGCGCTGGAGCACGAGCTCGGCGCCGGCAGCGCGATGCAAATCAATGCCTGGTCCCTCGCCGGCCTGTACGGCGACCGTATCCAGCTCAACTCGTTCCGCGTGCTCCAGGCGGCCTCGCTCGTGGCGATCGCATCGGACGCCCACGGCCCGGAGCGGATGCCGGCGCTGTCGCTGGCGCTGGACGCGCTCGCCGCGACCGGCGTCCGCGACCCCACCCGCTTCGCGGCATCGAACCCCCGGGCGCTGCTCGAGCGTGGGCTCTCACTGCAGCCCTCGGAGCTGGCGGCATAGGCTGAGACGCCACTCATCGCCCGACGGCCGATCCGGTCAGTCGGTGCTGAGCAGCCACGAGAGGACCTGCTGGGCGTGCTCGTTGGGCGGAAAGATCGGGTAGAACGCGTGCTCGATCCGACCGTCACGGATGACGAGCGTCAGCCGCTTGAAGAGCGTCATCCCCCCGGCCTGGAAGGTCGGCAGCGAGAGCGCTTGAGCCAGGGCTAGCTCGGTATCCGAGAGCATTTCGAACGGCAACCCAAGGCGCTCTGTGACCTCACGCTGATAATCGCGATTCTGGCTTGAGAGCCCGAACACTCGCGACGCGCCCGCGTCAAGCAGCTCGCGGTGGTGGTCGCGAAAGTCGCACGCCTCGGTGGTGCATCCGCGCGCCCCGGGAATGTTGTCCCACCCGGCGGGCAAGTCGGCACCGGGGCGGCCAGTCAAGGGATAGATGTAGATGATTGTGCGTCCGGCACCGAGCTGGTCGAGCGTGACGCTCTCGCCCCCCGTGCTGGGCAGCGTCAGATCGGGCGCCGCATGTCCCGCAAGGTGATCGGCGGCGCCGTCGTCCTCGGGCACCGGCAGGTCGGCGGGAAGCTCAGTGAAATCTGTCATCGGATTCGGTCCGCCAACTGTCCACATCCGCCACCCGCTCGGGAATTCACGAGATGGCGAGACCCGGAATCGAACCGGGGACACCACGATTTTCAGTCGTGTGCTCTACCAACTGAGCTATCTCGCCGCGGCGCGCCGATGCTAGCGGCCAGGACAGCGCCGCGACGCCCGGCACGCTAGATAATCCCCCGCATGGCTACCCGCAAGCTGTTCGTCCTGCGCCACGCCAAGTCGAGCTGGGAGGACGCCGGCCTGGAGGACCGCGAGCGGCCTCTCGCCCCGCGTGGACACAGGGCGGTCAAGGTGCTGGCCGAGCACATCCGCGAGGTCGGCATCCGGCCTGCGCAGGTTCTCTGCTCGCCTGCGCGGCGCACGCGTGAGACGTTCGAAGGCCTGGCCCTTGACGGTGAGACGCTGATCGAGCCGGAGCTCTACTCGGCGTCCGCGACGTCGGTGATCGAGCGACTGGGGCGCGTGCCCGACGACCTCGAGTCGGTGATGGTCATCGGCCACAACCCCACGATGCAGACGCTGGTGCTGCGGCTGGCGGGCGGCAACGCCTCGGAGGAGGGGCTGCTCGACGCCGTGCAACGCAAGTATCCGACCGGGGCGCTGGCGACGCTGACGTTTGAGGGCAGCTGGAGCGAGCTGGCCCCCGGTGGTGCGACGTTGACGGCACTGATGCGGCCCAAGGATCTCTACTGAGGAGCGTCCATCCGCCGCAGCAGCTCGAGCGCCCCGCGCTTGGACAGCGGTTCGTTGAGATTGCCGCACTTCGGCGACTGGATGCAGGAAGGGCAGCCGTCGCGACACGGGCACTCGCCGATCAGCCGCCGGGCATCGCTCGCGAGCCGCTCGAACTGGTCGAACCCCCGGCGGGTCAGACCTACCCCGCCCGGATGGCCGTCGTAGATGAAGATCGTCGGGCCGCCGGTCTGGGGATGGGCGTTCGTGGACAGGCCCCCGATGTCCCAGCGGTCGCACATCGCGATCAGCGGCAACACGGCGATCTGGCCGTGCTCGAGCGCGTGCAGCGCGCCGAGCAGGTGCTCGGCGGGGAACGGCTCGCCTGAAACCAGGCCCTCGAGCTCGTACCACAGCGCCCTGGTCGTGAATTCGACCGGCGGCAGCAATAGAGCGTTGAAATCGATCATCTCCTGGTCCTGCAGTCGCTTTCGCTGGTATCCGAGGACCGTCTCCTGCACCACCACCGAGCCGAACGAGAGCGTCACGCCGAGCGTCTCCCGGCGCTCATGCAGCCGCTCGATGTAGGTGATGCTCTCGCGCTTGGCCTGCGTGTAGTAGTCGCCGGCGAACGGCTCGAGCAGTGCGCGGCGGGCGCCGAGGTCGAGCTCGCGAACGAAGTAGGAGCGCCCAAGGTGGAGGTACACGGCACCCTCGTGAACGGTCGAGTAGGCCCGCGCCAGCTCGATCGTCCCCACCACCTCGCCCGAGCTGGAATCGGCCAGCACGACCGTCTCGGCCGACGCCGAGCGAAGCGCCACGCGCGCGGCAGGGTAGTCGTCGGCGCGGCGGGGCACGAAGGCCGTCGCCCGCCGGCGCAAGTATCCGGCTGCGGCGAGCGTCTCCGCGATTTCCTGCCAGGACTCACCGAGAAACGGCGCGTCATCGGGGGTGAGCGGTGCCTCGTGTGCGGCGCACAAGAGGTGCTCGGCGTAGATCTCGGGCGAGTGGGGGTCGATGATCGCGGCCTCGACCGCACGGCGTAGGAACTCCTCGGGGTGGCGGCAGAAGAACTGGTCGAGCGCGTCCTCGCCGGCGATGTAGACCGCCAGTCCGCGACCACGCCGGCCGGCGCGGCCCCACATCTGCCTGAGGCTGGCGACCGTTCCCGGGAACGTGACGCAGATCGCGGCATCGAGCGAGCCGATGTCGATCCCGAGCTCGAGCGCGTCCGTGGCCACGACACCAAGCAGCTCGCCGCTCGTCAGCCGGCGCTGAATGTCCTGGCGCTGCGCGGGCGTGTAGCCGGCGCGGTAGGGGGCGATGCGCTCGCCCAGCCCCGGCTCGAGGCGCGCGAGCGCGTGGCGCAGGATGAGCTCCACCCCCTTGCGCGATTTGATGAAGCAGATCGTCCGCGCGCCCTGCGAGACGAGCTCCGATAAGAGCTCGGCGGCCTCGTAGAGCGCCGATGCACGCAACCCAAGGTTCTCGTCGAGCAGCGGTGGATCCCAGATCGCGGTCCGGCGCGCTGCACGCGGCGCGCCGTCGCGATCGATCAGCTGAAAGCCATCGAGCCCGGTCAAGCCCTCCGCAAGCTCCGCCGGGTTGGCGATCGTCGCGCTGGCCAGCAGGAAGCGGGGATTCGATCCATGGATCGCCGCCGCGCGGCGCAGGCGCCGCAGCACGTTGGCCACGTGGGATCCGAACACGCCGCGATAGACGTGGGCCTCGTCGAGCACGACGAACGCCAGGTTCGAGAGCAGCTCGCCCCAGGCGTGATGGTGGGGCAGGATTCCTACGTGCAGCATGTCGGGGTTGGTGAGCACGACGCCGGCGCGCCTGCGGATCGCCGAGCGCTCGGCCCGCGGCGTATCGCCGTCGTAGATCGCGGGCCTCACCAGTCCGAAGGCGTGAAGCGCCCGCGCCTGGTCCTGGGCCAGCGCCTTGGTGGGATAGATGTAAAGCGCGCGGGCGCGCGGATCGGCGCTCAGCACCTCGAGCGTCGGGAGCTGAAAGCACAACGATTTCCCGGAAGCGGTGCCCGTGGCGATCACCACGGGGCCCCGAAAGGCCGCCTCCAGGGCCTCGGCCTGATGTAAATAGATTTGGTCGATCCCGGCGTTTTGCAACGCGGCCCGTACCGTCGGACCGATCTCGACCGGAGCCGAAACGAGGCGCGCGGAGCGCGCCCCATAAAAATCCTGATGAACGACCCGCTCGTCGTCGAGCAGCGCCGTCCAGGGCTCCGTCTGATGGGTGGTCGACACCGTCAGGCCAGTATGGTCGCGCCCGCGATGCGGTGCCTGTACGTCGATCTGGACGGGACGCTGCTCGGCCCCGGCGCGGCGCTGCTGCGCGGCGCCGACGGGCGCTTCGCGCTCGACGCCGTGCGGGCGCTCCAGGCGTGCGACCGCGCCGGAGTCGAGGTGGTGCTGTATTCGGGCCGCCGCCAGCACACCGTGCGGGAGGACGCCCGGCTGATCAGCTCCCCGAGTTACGCGTTCGAGCTCGGCTGCGGCCTGGTGGTAGACGGTGAGCTCGAGTGGCTGACCGACGGCATCGAGCCCTCGCCGCAGGAGGGCACGATCAACGAGCAAGTCGCGCGCTCAGGTGCGCCGACGCTGCTGCTCGAGCGATACGCCGGGCGGCTCGAGTACCACACGCCGTGGTCGATCGGGCGCGAGGTCTCGCACCTGTTTCGGGGCCTGGTCGACTTGGAGGAGGCGAACGCCGTCCTGGCCAAGGGCGGCTTCGGCTGGCTGCGGCTCGTTGACAACGGCGTGGTCCACGAGCAAGTCGAGCGGATGCCCGGGCTCGACATCGTCCGCGCGTACCACCTGGTCCCCGCCGGAGCGTCAAAGGCGCGCGCCGTGAGCCGGCACATGCAGGCCCGTGGCTACCGGCCCGATGAATGCATCGCCGTCGGCGACTCGCGCGAGGACATGGACACGCGCGCCGTCGTGGGCGCGTTTTGGCTGGTCGCCAACGCGCTCGAGCGCGACCCGACGCTCGAGGCCGAGGCCGGCCGGCTTGCCGGCGTGCGGTTCGCGTCCGCGCCGTACGGCGCCGGCGTCTACGAGGCGGTCGTCACGACCCTCGCGGAGGCTCGGGGGTAGACGTCGGTCAGCGCAAGCCGTCGTCCACAAGCGCCACGGGTCAGCGCAAGCCGTCGTCCACAAGCGCCACGGCGGCGACGTAGGCGGCGTGCGTGGCGAGGCTTGTGGCCAGGTAGCCGCGCGGCCAGCGCCAGGGGGGCGGCGTTCGCCCCAGCAGCGGGAACATCGTCAGCGTCACTGACATGAGGCTGGTGAAGAACGCGGCGCTGGCCCATGGCTCGGCCATTTTTCGGCGCAGCGCGCCGTGCCAAAGAGCGAACGCCGGACCGTAGCTGCAGCGGACGGCCAGCGCGAGCTCGTCTTTGTCCCGGCCGGTGACGTGACGCAGATCGAGGACGCTGACAACGATCTGGCCCGGGACGCGGCTGTCGTCATAGTCGAGTGATCTCGTGGCCCCGGTCAGCAGGTGGTCTAGTGCGTAGGCGCCGGTCAGCGTGGCAGTGCCGGCGACGCCGGCCGCGAGGCTACGAACAGGCCACACCATGCTGCGGGAGGATATGGTCTCATCAGCCGCTAAGCGGGTAGCTGCCTACTAGACCAGCCAACAGTGGAAAGGAGAGACGACGATGGCCAAGAACAAGAACGAGAAGGATTTGGTCGACCGTCTTCACGCCGGCGGGATCCGCAAGCGCTCGGCGAAGCTGATCGCCGGCGGGACCGATGGCCGCCGTAAGCCCCCCAAGCAGGTGCAGAGCACGATCGAGGAGCTGCGCAAGGTGGTGAGCGAGGCGGAGGATCGGGTTTCGGGCGAGCCCGCCAAGCGCAAGTCGGCGGCGAACAAGGCCGCCAGGACTCGCAAGCAGAACGCCGAGCGCCGGAGCGCGGCCGCCAAGAAGGCCGCCCGCACGCGCGCCAAGTCGACCGCCTGATCGCCTGACGGCAATCCACTAGCTTCCTCCACGAGCCCGATGTCCGCCGTCGCGGCCCGCCCGTTCGGCGACTCCGGGCTCGAGGTGTCGGCGGTCGGCCTCGGATGCAACAACTTCGGACGTCGCGTCGATCTCGAGGGGACGCGGGCCGTCGTCGACGCCGCGCTTGAGGAGGGCGTGACATTCCTCGACACCGCCGACATCTACGGCGGAACGGGCAAGAGCGAGGAGTTCTTGGGCCAGGTGCTCAAGGGGCGCCGTGACCGAGTGCTATTGGCCACGAAGTTCGGGATGGACATGGGCGACGGCAAAGGACCGCGAGGCTCTCCTGCTTACGTCCGGCAGGCGATCGAGGGCTCGCTGCGCCGGCTGCAGACCGATGTCATCGACGTCTACTGGTATCACCAGCCAGATGGTGAGACGCCGATCGCCGAGACGCTCAGCGCGCTCGATCAGCTGGTGCGGGCGGGCATCGTGCGAACGATCGGTGCCTCGAACTTCAGCGCCCGCCAGATCGAGGAAGCCGATGACGCCTCGCGCGAGGGTGGGCTGACGCGCTTCGAGGCGATCCAGAACGAGTACAGCCTGCTGTTGCGGGAGGCCGAGCGCGACGTGCTGCCGCTGTGCGAGCGGCTGGGGCTGGGATTCGTGCCGTTCTTCCCGCTCGCCCGGGGGCTTCTGACCGGCAAGTACCGCCGCGGAGAGGCGGGCCCCGCCGGCGCCCGCCTCTCGGGGCGCGACCAGATCGCCACCGACGAGCAGTTCGATGTGCTGGAGGGTCTCGAGGGGTTCGCCCGCGAGCGCGCGCTGCCGCTGAGCACCGTGGCCATCGGCGCGCTGCTGGCACAACCCGCCGTGTGCTCGGTGATCGCCGGCGCCACCAAGCCTGAACAGGTTCAGAGCAACGCCGCCGCAGCGTCATGGACGCCGAGCGACGGCGACATCGCGGCGCTGCGCGAGGTCTTGGGCTGAGGGTTGGGGGGTTCGGGGGTTCGGGGGTTCGGGGGGTCGGGGCGCGGTCCGGCGGACGTGGGGGCGGTGCGGCGGCGGTGGGGGCGGTGCGGCGGACTGGCGCCCCGGACCGGCGCCGTGCCCGCAGACGCGCCCGGGGCCTTGACGACGCGTCCGCTGGCATGACGCGGATGGTCTGATCCCGGTCGATCCACCGGACACCACGGACCCCCCGACGGCTTACCGCAACCCACTGTCCACCGTGTCCGCATACCGGACATGACGAACCGCGCTTCGTCGCAGCCCTGGACGCGCGGTCAGCGCTGTCCGAGGGTCCAGCTGGGAGCTTTGTAAGGCGGGATAGCTCAGGCAGGCCAGTCCATGCCCCGTGCGAGCTCTGCGGGACCGAACTCGACCCCAGGGAGGGTCCGGAAGCATCGTCGGCACAGCGTCACGCCACTCCCCGGCTGCGTTGGCGTAGCCGGATGTCGGCTTCTTCGTCTTCGCGCGCGACGACGTCCGCGAGCGAACCAGCAGCCGCCGCGATTTCTCCGAATGCTTGGGCAACGGCCGCAGCGCTCGTTCCGGCGATGGCCCGATTCAAGCCGGCGACGGCGGCGTCGAAGCGCTGCCACAGCTCCTCGGGGCCGCGTCGACCCGTCCCGGGCCGGAGCTCGTAGGGCGGCTCGGCGTGCTCAGCCCCGGGAACCGGGCGCCACAGAAGTCCCGCCTCGTGTGCCTGTCGCCAAGTGACCTGCTCCGACTCGGCGGCCTCGGCCAGCGAAAGCAGGCGCGCCGAAAAGCCGGCGTCGGGCGGCGCCAGCTTGTGAGCGCGCATGGCTTGCGCCCAGGCATTGCTGGCCTCTCTGACCGCTCGCATGATCTGCGCACGCTGCGGGCCCATGTCGTCGGTGATGCTCACCGCTGACTCGCTTGGACGGGCTCGGTTCGGGTTGTTGCCGACGCGGCATCGGGGATGCCGACAGCGGACGCGGGTTCGGCCGTGCCCACGGGCTCGCCGCCCCAGAACTCATCGGCGCTAGGCCCGGCCTGCTGCGCCTGGGACTCTCCGCCAGCGGTATAGCCCTGCTCCAGGAGCCGCTCGAAGTCCGAGCGCTTTATCCGTACGCGCCTGCCGACGCGCAGCGCGGGCAGCGAGCCTTGGTCAATCCAGTTGCGAACCGTCTGCTGATTGAGCTTGAGCGTCTGCGCCACCTCGGCGACGGTCAAGAACGACTCTTCAAGCTCCGTTCGATCCAAGGCCGATCATCTCCAATTGAGACAAACTGGAACCAATTCGGAAGGTATACTAGCGCCGCCGGAGGACGTCACCGCTCGATCGCCCCAGGTGGGGCGTCGCCGGTCCAGGAGGAGCCTGCATTTGGAACCGGAAGATCGCGAAACTGGCAACACTCCCCCCGGGGAGGATGCCGACGGTGGAAATGTCGTCAGGTTTCCGCGTGAGTGGGTGGGACCGCTCGAGGAGCTCGTTCCCCTTGGGCCTGGCGCCGGCGGCGGACCGGATGACGGATCGGCGTCAGGGGACGTCGTCCGAGCTGATTTCTGGGGAGAGGACTCTGCGGACGTGCAGTTCGCCGTCGAGGCTCCGGGCATCGGGGAGGGCGGGGACGGCGACGACGACAAGCAGGCCGAGAATCCTGATGTCGCCCGCGTCAGACGCGCTCCGCGATTTCCCTCCAGCCGTGCCGCGGCCTTGGCGGTGGTGGCCGGCGCGATGGCGCTACTCGCGGTCGGCTCGGTGTTCGGTGCCGGAGCGCTGCTCGGCTCGCGCGGGCACGGGTTCGTGGCATCGGCGTCGTTGGGCGCGTTGCGGGTAGCGGTTCCAACGATCACCTGGCCGCGTGTCATCCAGCGGAACGGCCAGGCCACCCATCGGCGCGTCGCGGCGCCGAGAAGTACACAGCCGGAACGGAACGCGCAGAACCACGGCAGTCGGTCAGCTGCGATCACGGCCACCGCCGCTCCCCCCGCGCCGAGTTCGGCCTCGGGTTTGCCAGTCGTCGCGGCCAACACGCCGATCTATACCGCGCAGCGCTCTCCGGCGGTCCATTCCCTCGCATCAGCCAGTCTCGACGCCCGCGGCCAGCGCCTCCCACGTCACGTCCAGCAGCGAAGCACAGAGCGGCGGAGCGTTCACCCTAGGCGGCCCACGATAGTGAAACCGTCCATCTAGCGAAAGGCAGTCCCGTCACGATGACACGGATCCTCAGACACCTTCGTTCGAATATCGTTGCCTACTTAGCCTTGTTTGTCGCCCTTGGCGGGACGGGTTGGGCGGCGACGAGCCTGCCGAAGGGTTCGGTCGGACCTCAGCACGGCGCTGCCACGGACTACTCGGCCGCGGATACGTCAGGGCGTGGGCGACCGTCAACCCCAGCTACCAGGTGCTGGCGTCGAGCGGAGGGGCGAAGGTATTGGCGCACCCACCCGCGAACGGGGGCGTCCGTGTCCGATGGCCAGGGAAGTTTCCCGGCTCCCGTGATGCGTGCGCCGCGATTGCAACGCCGGCGGGTCTTGGCGGCGAGCCACCGCTTGAGGTGGTGTACGAGGGTGCAGGCAAGGTGTTCTGTAAATACATCGGATGGCCGCTTCCCGCAGTCCATCAGCGTTGCGGTTCTCTGCTGACATCCGGCTGAACCGCCTACTGCGGACTGTCGTGCTTGTCGTTGTGCTCGGCGCGAGCGCACCAGCGGGCCTCGGCCCGCTGTCGCCGGTCCCTGCAAGGGCAGTCCAGGACGTTCTCTGGTACCAACAGTGCTCGAACAGCCAGACGAGCATGTTGAACGCCTGGTGGGAGTCAGGCTTTACCGCGGGTATCGAGTGCCCCACTAGCAGCGGGGGAGGCGAATACCGCGGCCCAGCACAGGTAATCAGTATCTGAGGATGTGGATCACTGGCAACGGCAACGCAGGCGACGGCGACGTCGCCCATTGGGAGGTGGACGCCCCGTCGAACATCGGCATCGTGATGGCCCACGTTCCCGAGATGGAGATCTACAACCCGAGCTACTACTACGGCGAGTACTTCTACTGGGCGGGCGGCGACTCGGGCTGGCTGACCAACACCAACGGTAATCCGAGCTCGTGGCCATCGGCGTCGGGCTGGCAGAGCTTTGCTCCGTCCTCGTATTTCGGCTGGCAGATCGCCTGCAATGCGTCCACCGAGTGCGGTCAGCAGGCTTACTTCGACGTCTTCGACCTGCAGCTGGAAGCGCTCGAGTATCAGACACCCAGCATCACTGCCGGACCGGTGAGCGGGGGGCGAACCTCTGGTACCACGCCGGGGAGTGGGTTCGAGGCTCCTTCCCGATCGATGTCGAAGCGAACGATCCGAGCGGCGTCTGCCGTGTGGCCGTTTGGTGGGACGGCCAGCCGGTCCAAGACACGGGCGAGCGCTCAACGGACAACGGGTATTGGGATCAGTGCGACCCGGGGCACGTCCCGAACGGCCAGCAAGACTTCTTCACTGGTGCGACGATCGACACCGCCACGGTCGCGCCTGAGAGTGCGACGGGCGTCCAGCTCGCACTGCAGGCCCACAACGCCTCGTACAACCCGTCCACCGGGTCACCAGACTGGACCACCGACGCGGAATACCTCAATATCGACAACACTCCGGTTAGCCTCGCGCTGAATGGGCCGACGGCGGCTTCCAGTGAATCCGGCACGCAGTACCTGGCCGCCACCGCTACAGCCGGCCCCAGCGGCGTCGGTGCTATCGCTTGCTCAGTAGATGGGTCACCCTGGGTGAAGCAGCGGCTGGCCGCGCGCGGTAGCGAGACGGCCACCGCGGCGGTTCCAGTGTCCGGTGTTGGGGAGCACCAGGTGAAGTGTTACTCGACTAACCGGGCGTTTGACGCAAGCGGCATGCCCGCCGCCAGCCCCATTGCGTCCTGGTCGATCAAGATCGGCGAGCCCGTCGCGAGCGGCATCAGCTTCGCGAAAGTGAGCCGTCACTGCCGCCGCGTGCGTGAGCCGGTGACAATCCCGGCGCGGTGGGTGACAGTGCGCCGGGACCATAAGAGTGTGCGTGTCCACCGTGCCGAGAGGAAGCGCCACAGGTGGATCAACAGCTGCACAGTGCAGGGCCCGCCACGCGCGTCGCCCGCGTCGCCCGCGGCCGGCGCGTGACGGTCAATGGCTGGTTAGCCACGACGGACGGCATTCCGCTGAGCCACGTTCCGGTGCGAATCATCACAGTTCCGGACGGTGGCTCGTACGCCTGGCGAACGACGAAGACGGTGACGACCTCCGGCGATGGCAGCTGGCGCGCCACGCTTCCTGCAGGCCCTTCCCGCCTGATCGCGGCCCAGTATGCGGGCGGTCCGACGACCGAGCCGGCGCAGTCCCCGAGTGCCCGAGTGCTCGTGCCGGCGCTCAGCACGCTGTCGCTTGTACATCGAGTCATCCACATCAGTGCGTTCGGCGTCTACTCGAGGTTCGAGGGCCGCCTGCTCGGGGGATTCGTTCCGGCGAGAGGCGCCACAGTGGCCGTGCAAGCGCTCGATCGCGGCATCTGGCGAACGATCGCAACCGTGACGACCGACAGGCGGGGAGTCTGGCGAGCCCAATACAAGATCACAGGTGGCCCCGGCAGCTACACCATCAGGGTCTACATCCCTCGGCAGGGCGGCTATCCCTGGGAGGCTGCGTACAGCGGGCACGCCACGCTGATCATCAGGCCGTAGACGGAGGGGAACCAATACGGATTCACGCCGCGCCGATCGCGAGTAGCGGCCCTGATCCTGACCAGCTACTGATCCAAGCTTGGACGGGATACGTAAAAAGGTCGCAGCACCAGTCCAGCCGCGCTTTCGAACCAGCTAAGCTGCCCTCACCGTGATCGGCGACATCCTTCAGCCAACACATCTGCTCCTGATCCTCGCCGTTGCGTTGATCGTCCTCGGGCCGAAGCGGCTGCCCGAGGTCGGCAGGTCGCTCGGGCGCGGACTCCGAGACTTCCGTTCGGCGCTGAGTGGCGATGACCACGAGCCTGCGCGCGAGAGCCTCCATCAGCCGCAGGCCGGCGCGGAGCCAGCGCCCGCGACACAGCCGCAGCCTGCGGCACAGCCGCACCCGGTCGCGACAGCGCAGCCCATGGACGAGCCGCAGCGGGTGGACGAGCCACAGCCCGAGGACGAGCCGCAGCCGGTGAGCGAGCCACAGCCCGTGAGCAGCGCGGCTGGCAGCGAGCCGGGCGAGCGCTCGGGCTAGACGCAGGCTGGCGTTAGCCCTCCGAACCGGGTGCGGGCGTGCTGCGCGCCTGGGTGGCGGGGGCGAGGAGTCCCGACTGCTCTAGGACGCCGCGGAGCTCATCCGGCGAGCGAAACTCAAGTGTCTGCATGTCCAGGGCGGCGGCCGCCCGCACGTTGGGGGGCGAGTCGTCGATCATGAGCGTCGATTCTGCCTCTAGTCCGAAGCGACTCAACAGTCGCCTGAAAATCTCGGCATCCGGCTTGGCCACGCCCTCGAAGCTGGAGACGACCGTGCCGTCGAACCACTGCAGGAACGGATAGCGCTCGAGCCGCTTGGGATACGTCTCGAGTTCCATGTTCGTCAGCGCGTAGCAGGGCACGCCCGCGGCCTTCAGCTCACCCAGAATCTCTACCGATCCCTCGATCGGGCCGGCGATCATCTCCTCGCTTCGGTTCGCCCAGGCCCAGATCAAAGCGGCTTCCGCCGGGTGGGCGGCGGACAGCTCGGCGCAGGAGACATTGAGCGGCGTGCCGCGATCGTGCGCGTCATGCCACTCCGGCGTGCAGACCTCGGCCAGGAAGCGCTCCATCGCATCCTCGTCGTCGAACAGTTTTCGGTACAGGTTCCGTGGGTCCCACCGAAGAAGCACGCCACCGATGTCGAACACGACGGCCTCGATGGCTGACGACTCACTCATCGACCGCGGACAATAGGGACCGATCGTTCGCAGTCCATGCCACGAGCACGGCGCGGACCGCCCGATCGCGGCGCGGACCGCGCGAGAACGGCGTGGACCGCCCGCCCGCGTCGCCCACCGCCCGCCCGCGGCACGGACCGCCAATGGGGCCGGGGTCTACTGGGCGACGCCCGCCGCGAGCTGCGACGCGCTCGGAACCTGGTCGCTGAACCCCTGGCCGTTGGATGAAGCCGTGGACTTGATCGAGGCCAGACTGGAATTGATTCCGTCGACGTCTGACGTCGAGACGTTCCCACCCTTGATCGTGCTGCCCAGGCCCTTGATCTTCGCGGCGGCGATCGTGAGCGGCGCGAACAGCTTGCTTAGCAAGGCGCTGCTTTTGACGTCCTCGGCCGCGAGCTTTAGCTCGTGATATGTGAACAGCGCCGCAGCCCCCGCCTTGACGACCGTCAACTTGTGCGAGAGCGGGTGCGCGAAGTCGCCCGCCTTCGCTGGCTTGTAAATGAAATGATGGAACGCGCCGAAGCCAAACGCGGCGTGGAGCGCGAACTTGGTCTTGGCGAAACTCGTCGTACCGGTGGTGGCGGGCGTGGTTGCTGCCGGCGTCGAAGAGTTGCTCTTCTTGCTGCTACCGCAGCCGGCGACCCCGACGGCCGCAATGCACCCCAGCACGAGCATCAGAACTGCAGTACGGCGCAGCATGAATCGATCTCCTTTTCCTCCCGGCAGGCGTCCGATGGCGCGTGCCAACATGATCTAGCGGGCGCCGGCCACCTTACCGGCGGTAGATCATGGTGTTGCCTAAGGGACTGTTAGGACGCCGCCGAGCTGAAGCCAGCCCATCTCGCGCCGGCGGTAGGCTCGCCAGTCATGGCTCAACCGCGCGAGGACGCTGCGCTGATCACGCTCCTCCGCCGTGGGCGCCGCTCCTGGCAGCTCTATGCCGAGCTGGTCGAGGAGGCGGGCAGCGCGGTAGCTGTGCTCGAGCGTGAAGGGATCCAGGAGGAGTTGTTCGAGCCGGGCCTCGAGTCGAGCCTCGACGCGGCGGCGGCCGAGATCGCGCGCTGGCGGAAGCGCGGCATGGAGCTAGTCACCGTGCTCGACGGGCGTTACCCGGAGAACCTCCGCGCCGTCCACGATCGGCCTCCGTTCGTGTTCGTGGCCGGGACGCTCGAGTCCCGCGACGCTCGCTCGATCGCCGTGATCGGCTCACGGCGCGCAAGCGCCGACGGCATCGAGACTGCGCAGACGATCGCCGCTCATCTCGGGCGCAACGGCAACACCGTCGTCTCTGGCCTCGCGGCGGGCATCGATACCGCCGCTCACTGCGCCGCGCTTGCGCAGGAGCGGCGGACGGTGGCGGTGATCGGCACCGGACTCAGCCACGCCTACCCGCCCGAGAACGCCGCGCTGCAGAGAAGGATCGCCGCCGATTGCGCGGTCGTCTCGCAATTCTGGCCCGATGCCCCGCCAACCCGGCGGAGCTTCCCGATGCGCAACGCCGTGATGTCGGGCATGACCCTTGGCACCGTCATCGCCGAGGCTTCGCAGACCAGCGGGGCCAGGATCCAGGCTCGGCTTGCTTTGTCCCAAGGCCGCCCCGTGTTCGTCTGGCGGCGGCTGCTCGCCCAGCAATGGGCCCGTGACCTGGCGTCGCGACCTGGCGTCCATGTCGTCGACGAACCCGAGCAGATCACCCAGACGATCGACCGGCTCACGTCACCCGGCGCTCTGGTCGGCTGACGTGCCAAGCGTCAGGGAGCTGAGCGACCCCTACGCCAACTTCATGATCTCCCCCAGGCGTGGCCCAGGCGTCTGCGAGCTGTGCTTCAACCTGACGCGCGGATACAGGCGCTGTTATGCCTGCGCCCACAACGAGGATTGGCTCGCCGTGGTCGGGCCGATCTCCTACAGCGTCGCGCTGGAGCAGCTGCACCGCGCGGTGCTGGGTTACAAGCGTCTGCGCGGCGAGATCGCGCGTCGGCTGACGGTGGAGCTTGCGGCAGTCCTCTGGCGTCATCTTGCTGGTCACGAGCAATGCCTCGCGCGGGCCGCGGGGGTCGAGTCGTTCGAGCTCGTCACGACGGTGGCCTCGGGGAATCGCGACCGGGATGACCAGCACCCTTTGCGCCGGATCGTCGGGGAGCTCGTCGGTCCGACGCGCGAGCGCCACGAGCGGCTGCTGCGAAGATCGACGCTGGGCCTGGCGCCAAGGACGTTCAACGTGGGCAAATTCGAGGCCGTCCGCCCCCTGCGTAATGAGGCCGTGCTGTTGATCGACGACACGTGGACGACGGGAGCCAGCGCACAGAGCGCGGCGGCGGCGCTTCGAGCTGCCGGCGCGGACCGGGTCGCAGCGGTGGTCATCGGGCGGCATCTCAACCGCGAGTGGCACGAGAACGACCGGCGACTGAGGGACATCACCGCGCCATTCGACTGGGCTCGATGCGCATTCTGCGCCGGGGGTTGATTCCGGCCTTGCGCGCCCCCCGACGGCGGGTATAAGGTTTCGGCGACCAGTCGGAGGGAGGAAGAACGGTTGTTGAGAACTCCTCGTATCCGCCTAGTTCGTAGCGGAGCAATTCTGGGGGCGGCGCTGGCGGCTGCCGCGATCGCGGGCTGCGGGTCGTCGTCGGGCAGCGGGCCAGTGACACTCAACTGGTATGTCTTCCCCGAGCCGTCGGGGTCGTTCGCCGCCGCCGCGACCTCGTGCAGCAAGGGCTCGGCCGGCCAGTACAACATCAAGATCAACTTCCTCTCCACCGACTCGACGCAGCAGCGGGTATCGCTGGTGCGCCGTCTGGCCGCCAAGGACTCGGCGCTCGACATTGTGGCCATGGACGTCGACTGGACCGCCGAGTTCGCGACGGCCAAGTGGATTCGTCCCGTTCCGGCTGCCCTCACCGCACAGATCCGTAGCGTTGACCTGCCCGGGCCGGTCCGGACAGCGACCTGGAAAGGGAGGATCTGGACGGTCCCGATCAACTCCAACACGCAGCTCTTGTGGTACCGCAAGGACATCATCCCGACGCCGCCCAAGACTTGGAGTCAGATGATCGCCGAGGCGATCGCGCTGGCAAAACAGGGCAAGCCCCACTACATCGAGGAGCAGGGCGCGCAGTACGAGGGGTTGACCGTGTGGTTCAACTCGCTGGTCAACTCCGCGGGCGGCCAGATCATCACCACCTCAAACCAGGTGGTGATCGGCCCCTCGGCGCGGCTCGCCGCTTCGATCATGCATCGCATGGCGACCTCGCCCGCAGCCGACCCGTCGCTCAACGTCAACAAGGAGGATCAGGCACGCGTCGGCTTCGAGAAGGGCGCCGCCGCGTTCGAGATCAACTACCCGTTCGTCTGGCCGGCGGCAGCCAAGGCCGGCATCCAGGGCAAGATGGGCTACGCCCTGTTCCCCACGGTGGTCCCGGGCACCAAGCCGAAGGTCTCGATCGGCGGCTACAACCTCGCCGTCTCCGCCTACTCCAAGCACCCCGCTCTGGCCTTCAGCGCCATCCGCTGCTTGACACAGGAGGCGCCGGAGATCACCTACGCGGTCAAGGGCGGCCTTGCGCCGGTCCGCGGAGCGGTCTACAGGATCCCCTCGTTCATAAAGGCGTATCCGTTTGCCAACCTGATCGAGCAACAGCTCATCAACTACGGGATCCGTCCTCAGACCCCGGCATATGAGGACGTGACGATCGCCATCCAGAAGGCACTCTCGCCAACGTCCAACATCGACCCCACGACGATCGTGAAGACACTTCGCGGCGAGCTCAAGGCGGCCCTATCCTCGAGCGCCCTGCTATGAACGGAGGCACGAAATGAGCACCGAAGCCGTTTCCGCGCCTGCTCCCGTCACCGCGCCGAAACCGCAGCGAAAACGGCTGAGCGACCGCACGCGAGCCGAGCGCCGCCTAGCAGCGATGCTCGTGGCGCCGGCGGCGATCGTGATGATCGCGGTAACCGCCTACCCGGTAATCGCCACGATCGTCCTTTCCTTGCAGCGCGCCGATCTGCGGTTCCCGGCGCAGAACAAGTTCATCGGCCTGGACAACTACGGCCACGTCCTGGGCTCGAGCGTCTGGTGGGCGGACGTTCTGCACACCTCGATCATCACCGTGGTCGCGGTCACGCTCCAGTTCGTGCTGGGAATGCTGCTGGCGATCGCCATGCACCGGACGACTGTCGTGCGCGGCTTGCTGCGGTCGGTGGGGCTCGTTCCCTACGCGATAGTCGCAGTCGTCGCCGCCTACTCATGGCAGTACGCGTTCTCGCTGCAAAGCGGTTGGATCCCGAAGCTGCTCGGGCTCAGCAGCGATCCGCTCAGCCACACGTTCGGCAGCTACGTGGCGATCATCATCACCGAAGTCTGGAAGAACACGCCGTTCATGGCCCTGTTGCTGCTCGCCGGGCTGGCGCTGGTGCCGGATGAGCTGCAGGAGGCCGCGCGCGTCGACGGCGCCAGCACCTGGCAGCGTTTCGTGCGTATCACGTTGCCCTTGATGAAGCCGGCGATCCTCGTCGCGTTGCTGTTTCGCACGCTCGATGAGTTCCGGATCTTCGACGTGATCTTCATCTTCAACCAGGGTCAGCAGGGGACCGAGTCGCTCTCGATGCTCAACTATTCGACGCTGCTCGATCGGCTGAACCTGGGACTGGGCTCCGCGGTCTCGGTGATGCTGTTCCTATTCGTGGGGATACTCGCGTTCCTGTTCATCGCGGTCTTCGGCGCCGCCGCGTCACCCACAGGAGAGAACGCATGAGCCTGCGCGCAAAACAGACGAGTGGCTGGTCAGCGGCACTGGTCCTAATCGTGATCTGCTCCCTGTTCCCGGTCTTCTGGATCGTGATGCTCTCGCTCAAGACCGGGGCCACAGTGACCGACGGCAGCCTGATCCCCCACCAATGGACACTCTCCAACTACAGCGACATCTTCAAGGCCGGGATCTTTACCAGCGCGCTTCGCAACTCGATCGGCATCGGCCTGATCGCCACCGCACTGGCCGTGATCCTGGCCTCGTCGGCGGCCTACGCGATCGCACGCCTGGAGTTCCCCGGCAGGCGGGTGATCCCGGTGCTGGCGCTGGGGATCGCGATCTTCCCGCAGATCTCGTTCGTCGGCCCGCTTTACAACCTCTGGCGCCAGATCGGCCTCTACGACACCTGGCCCGGACTGATCATCCCCTACATGACGTTCGCGTTGCCGCTCTCGATCTTCATCCTGTCCGCGTTCTTCAGGGAGATTCCGTGGGAGCTCGAGCAGGCGGCGGAGGTCGACGGCGCAACCCCGTTTCAGGCCTTCATGCGCGTGATCGCGCCCCTGGCGATGCCGGGCATCGTCACCACCTTCATCATCGTGTTCATCATCTGCTGGAACGACTTCGTGTTCGCCACCTCGCTGACATCCACGACGGCGGCCGAAACCGTGCCGGCCGCGATATCGCAGTTCCCAGGCGTGTCGCAGTTCACGCTGCCGATCGGCGACGTCTGCGCGGCGGCGGTCGTAGTGACCGTGCCGATGATGCTCCTGGTGCTGCTGTTCCAGCGCCGCATCGTGGCCGGGCTGACGGCCGGCGCAGTCAAGGGATAAGGAGACTTCGGAGAAATGGCCCAGATCGAGTTCGACGACATCACCAAGCGCTACGACGACGGGTATGAGGCGGTCAAGCACATGAACCTCGGCATCAACGACGGCGAGCTGATGATCCTCGTCGGCCCGTCGGGGTGCGGCAAGTCGACTGCGCTACGAATGGTCGCGGGCCTCGAGGACATCTCGGCCGGCCAGCTCAAGATCGGCGGCCAAGTGGTCAACGACCGAGCGCCCAAGGATCGGGACATCGCGATGGTGTTCCAGAACTACGCCCTCTATCCGCACATGACCGTGCGCGAGAACATGGGCTTCGCCCTGAAGCTGGCCAAGGTGCCGCAGCAGGAGATCAACAGCAAGGTGCAGGAGGCAGCGCGGATCCTGGACCTCGAGCAGCACCTTGATCGCAAGCCCGCCAATCTGTCGGGCGGCCAGCGCCAACGCGTGGCGATGGGGCGCGCGATCGTCCGTGACCCGAGTGCGTTCCTGATGGATGAGCCCTTGTCCAACCTCGATGCCAAGCTGCGCGTCCAGATGCGCACCGAGATCGCCCGCATCCAGCAGGACCTCCACACGACGACGATCTACGTCACACACGACCAGACGGAGGCCATGACGCTCGGCGACCGGATCGCGGTCATGCGCGCCGGCGAGCTTCAACAGGTAGGGGCCCCCAGCGAGCTGTACGGCCACCCGCTCAACCTGTTCGTCGCCGGCTTCATCGGCTCGCCGTCGATGAACTTCCTGCCCGGCGAGATTGAGGGCGACAATGTCAAGCTGCCGATCGGGGACGTACAGATCCCGGACGAGCTCCGCCGGCGGCTACAGGCCGGCCCCGGCGGCGGCCGCCGGACCGTGATCGCTGGGCTCCGCCCGGAGCACTTCGAGGACGCAGCGCTGGTCTCAGACCGCTCGCGGGGCACGTCGTTCAGGACCAAGATCGGCGTGCTCGAGTCGATGGGCTCCGAGTACTACGCCTACTTCGACGTCGCCTCCGAGCGAGTGTCCGCGAGGGAGCTCGAGGAACTGGCCCAGGACGCCGGCGCCGCTGACCTTCCCCACTCGGGCGAGGGCAGCCAGGTGGTCGCGCGGATCGACGCCGCGAGCAGGATCAAGCAGGGCGAGGAGGCTGAGCTTTGGTTTAACGCCCAGCACCTGCAGCTGTTCGACGCCGAGAGTGGGCGCAGCCTGCTGGCCGATGGCGCGGCCGGCGGCGGTCAGGCGCCGGCACCAGCCCGGCCCGCAAGCTGACAGCTGGACCGGGCGTGCAGCCCCGCCGCTCGACTGGGCTGCCCGGCCTCGACGCCCAGCATGACTTTCTGCGCGCAAGACGCCGGGCGACGGCCGCCAGGCTGGCCGCCAGACTGCGGCTCGAGCCCAGCGACGTCGGCATAGTTCTCCCGTACCAGGAAGTGATCGAGGCGCTCGGATTCCTCTCGGAGCGCCAGGTCGGATTGCGGGTAGTGCCGATCGCCGCGATCGTCGGCACCGTCGATCGCGAGCGTGACTTCGACCGTCACTTTCGACCCACGTCGGGTCGCGTGCGGGGCCGGTGGGAGCGGATCGCCACGGCGATGCGTCGCGGGGAAGGGCTGCCGCCGATCGAGCTCTACCGGATCGGCGAGCTGTACTTCGTCCGCGACGGCCATCATCGCGTCTCTGTGGCCTATGCGCTCGGACACGAAGACATCGATGCCTACGTAACCGAAGTGGCGACCCGGGTAGGCGCCGAGCGCACGATCACGGTCGCCGACCTCCCGCTAAAGAGCCATGAGCGGCTGTTTTTCGAACGGGTGCCGCTTCCAGAGGATGCCCGGCTGGAGATCCGGCTCTCGGATCCCTGGGACTTCGCCGAGCTGGCTGAGGCGGTCGAGGCATGGGGGTTTCGCACCTCGCAGGACAGAGGTGAACTGCTCGACCGCCGGCAGACCGCGGAGCAGTGGCTCGAGACCGAGTACAGGCCGGTGGTCGAGATGCTGCGCGAGGCACAACTGATTGGGAGTGGGACCCAAACCGACGCCTATATGCGCATCGCAGCGGAGCGCTACCGCCTGCTGCGCACTCATACTTGGAGCGAGGAGGTGCTCCAAAAGCTGATCGACGGCAGGGGCCGCAGGCGCCGCCAGGGGCCCAGATCTGCTGGCCCTTAACGACGAAGGGGACCCGCTTCCTGGATCCCCATCGCCTTGATCCCTCCGGAGCTCGCCCACGGCCGGGTTGGGCAGATGATCCCGGGAGATCGATTCCAAGCTGTCTAACTCGCGGGGCAGGCAAAAGTTGCGCAACTTGATTAATGGCTGCGCCTCGGCTCCCACCGGGCGCAGCCGTTTCTCGCGGCACCTCGCCCGCCGGGCCCCTCGGTCGCGTTCGCCGGGTTTCAGCTCGCGACGGTCCCTGTTGCGGGCCGGTCGCGGTTCAACCAGCCGGTGCGCCGGATCGCAGCTGCGGCTCTTGCCATACTGAAGGGCCCCTCCCGGGGGCGTAGCTCAGTTGGTTAGAGCGCCGGCCTGTCACGCCGGAGGTCGCGGGTTCGAGTCCCGTCGCTCCCGCTAGAGAAGATGCTGCAAAACGGCATCTTCTCCAATTTGAGATGCTGCTGGGTTGGCACGGGTACCAAATGCGGTACCAAACGCCGGTCGGAATGGGCGCGCTTCTCCTGTCCGGCGTCGTACACGCAAGAGTTGGCGGCTTGCTCGCGCGGCCATAAGCCTGTCGCGATGCAGGAACTCAGAAGCTCAGCGGCTTGCAAGGCGGGCTATCCCGATTCGTCGTAGGGGACAGCGCCGACGCCGATGAGCTACGCGCTCGCAATCCCCTGGCAAAGCATCGGCGGCGGATCGGCGGCGCATTGCGCCTCCTGGGCGAACGCGATCGTGCGCTTCCGGCGCCGGCCGGCCAAATCGGAGCGCTCCTTTGTCTCTGAGGCGATCGGGCGGTCTGAAAGGCCCGGAAGACGAAAGCGATCACTCGCGCCGATCACCGGTGCCGAATCTCGGCTGCTTGCGGTGCCACGGCGCGGTCCGGTCCATTGCTCAGGTTGTCGCCGGGAGAGTGCCGGAAAGCATGGAAAGCATCAGCGTGTGCGAAGCGATTGCGGCTGCTGCGTTGCGCCCAGAGGATTGGTGGCTCGCCGAGACGACGCCCGGTGCTAGCGACCGGGGCGCCGAGTGGTTCTCGATGCAGAGATGCGGTCGGCCGTGCCCAGCCACTAACCGCCGCCTCCCTCAAACCCGGGGCGGGTCATTGGCCGTTCAGCCCGGCGCGCCGTCGAGCCGCTCGGCGAGTTCGACGATCAGGCCTTCGGGTCCGCGGACGTAGCAGAGGAGGAACGTGTTCTCGTAGTCGACGATCTCCCCGACCGTTTCCCAGCCGGCCTCTCGGACGCGGTCGACGACGCCACGCAGGTCGTCGACGGTGAAGGCGATGTGCCGGAGCCCGGGATGGTTCGCGGCCGGCGCGGGCTCTTGAGCGCGGGCGGAAGGCGAGTGGAAGCGCACGACTTCGAACATGTCGCTGCCGTCGGGTGCGCGAGCCATCACGACTTCGACCGTCACGTCCTCGAGGCCAATGATCCGATCGATCCACTCGCCGCTGAACACCCCGGGATCGCCGCAATCGAAGCCCAGCAGCACAAGAAACCGGACTGTCTCGTCGAGGTCCTCGACGACAAGACCGACGTGGACGAAGTTGGCAACGCCGGGGCGACGGCTGTCCATCAAGGTCAAACGACTCGCTCGGCTACGGCGCGGAGGGGCGCTCGTCCTTCGGCGCGTAGCGGTGGTGCAGTGACAGCGGGTTGCCGTCGGGATCCAGGCAGATCGCCTGCCAGCAGACGCCAGAGTCAAACGTGTCGCTGACGAAGCGCACGCCCTTTGCCTCAAGTCGCTCCCGCACGACTGCCACGTCACTGACCTGCAGAGCGATCGGCATCGCGTTGCGCGAGAACGTCCCGCCGAAGTCCTCGGTGCGCATGATGGCCAGCGTGAGGTTGCCGGCCTGGTACTCGGCTCCCGGCCGGCTCCCGTAGCGCTTGACGAACGGCAGGCCGAGTGTCTCGCCGTAGAAGGCGGTCATCGCATCAAAGTCATGCGCCGGGATGCAGACGAAGTCCACGCCGGTGATGAGGGGGGTCGTATCAGTCATAGTGACTTAGACCGTCGCAGGCCGTCCGACTCATCGGTCGACGGCAAATCGAAGATGTGATCACGATCATCAAACGCGCCCCGAACCGGCTCCGCTTTCTGCAACCCGGCAACGAGCATCCGGCGCGTCTCAGGACTCCCATGCACCCGGCGTCAAGCGTCGGGCCGCCCCGACGCGGCGCGATCGCGTCCGTCCCCCTGCCCTCCCGGCCTCCGGGCGAGCGCATCGGCGACGGACGTGTGGTTGGTCAGCTGGGCACATCGAGGCGACCAACGCACGATGGCGCGTTTTCCAGAACGAACGGGCGATCCCGATGATCCCGGCCACGGCCAGGCTCGCACCGACGCCCTAAGAAACCGATCCGAATCACCGCAGCCGGCGGCCGTGTCGCGGACGATCTCGGCGACCATGCGGAGTCGCGGCCGATGTCCGGTGACGTCAGTCGTTGCCCTGCTCGACGGCGCGCAGTCCGGGCCGGCTGTCGGGCGTGGACTCGTCGAGCTCCGCCGACAGCGCTTCGCTTTCGAACCGGGCGAGTGCCTCCTCGCACGAGGCCACGGCCGCGGCGGCTTCCTGACCGCCGGGCGCATCGAAGTAGTCGCGCGCATGGATGGCGGCGAGCCACTTCTGATAGTGGGCGAGGTCGGCGTCGGACTCCTCGAGCTCGGTGTAGGTGGTCCGGCCGCGGCGGCGCTCGAGCTGGAGCTCCTCGTGGAACTGCCGCGTGCTCTCGACCACCTCGCGGTACTCGTCGGTCCGCTCGCGCTGGATCGCGTCGATGACGGTGGCCTCCTGCTTGGAGTCCGTCAGGCGGATGCGAAGCATCTCGCCGTGGCCGCCCTCCGCGCGCAGTCGGGTCACGAGCCGCGCCGCGGCGCGCGTGGTCTTCGGCGTAGCCGGAAGCAGGCACACCGACTGCTGCAGATAGTGAGCCCCCAGGCCGCGCAGATTGCGCCACGCGTAGACGCGGAGTGTCGAGCTCCCGCCCGGCGGGGTGGAGACGGCGATCAGCAACCAGTCGCGAGCCACGCGACGACCATGATCCCAGACAACTCACACCTGTTCCCATCGACGTATCATGCGTTTCATGCCGAGCGCAACGCGCGCGTCGTCATGCGCCGACCGCGCGCTGGCGGGCGCGGTCCACGCAGAATCGGCGGCGGTGGTGTGGGAGCGCACCGGCAGCCGCCCGGGCGGGCTGAGGCTCGAGGAGGTCGCGCAGCGGCGCACGGCGGCGGTCCGGACCGATCGCGGCAACACCTCGGCCGTGTTGGGCGAGATCGTCGAGTCGGTGGTGGAGCCGCTTCAGCTGCTGCTGGTCGTGGTCGGTGTGCTCTCGGCGATCTTCGGCGAGCTTCGCGACGCGATCGCGATCTTCTCGGTCATCGTGCTCGTCAGCGCGGTCGAGGCGATCTCCGAGGTCCGTGCGAAAGGCGCGCTGCGGGCGCTTCGCGCCCTCAGCTCCCCCAGCGCGCTGGTCCGGCGCGCTGGCGTCGCCGTGGCGGTCCCGGCCGGCGCGCTCGTCGTCGGCGACGTGCTGCTCGTCGAGCCCGGCAGCGTCGTCGCGGCCGACGCCCGCGTCGTGGAGACCGACGGCCTAGCCACCGACGAGTCCAGGCTGACGGGCGAGCCCGGGGCGGCCGCCAAGGGACCCGAGCCGGTGGACGCCGACGCGCCGCTCGCGGAGCGGTCCTCGGTGTTGTATGCGGGCACCGCCGTAGTGGCCGGCGCGGGCGAGGGCGTCGTCGTCGCCGTGGGCGACGAGACCGAGATCGGGCGCCTGGGCCGGCTCGTCGCACAGGCCAAGGAGCCGCCCACCCCTCTTCAGGCCGCGATGGCCGAGCTGGCGCGTGCAGCGCTGATCGTTGCCGTGACGGCGTGCGTGCTCGTGCCGCTCCTCGGGGTCCTTCGAGGCCAGCCCCCGCGCGAGATGCTGCTCGACGGGCTAACACTCGCGTTTGCCACGATCCCCGAGGAGCTGCCGATCCTCGTGACGGTGCTCGTCGCGCTCGGCGGTCTGCGCCTGGCGCAGCACGGCGTCCTGCTGCGGCGGCTGCGGGCCGCCGAGGCCGTCGGCGCGATGACCGTGCTGCTCGCCGACAAGACCGGGACGCTGACCGAGAACCGGCTGCTGATCGAACGCATCGACGGCGACCACGAACGCGTGCTCGCTGCTGCGGCGGCCGCCCACGGAGCAGCGGCCGCGCAGGACCCGGTCGATCGCACGCTGGTCGAGGCCGCCGGTCAGCCCGCGTCGAGCGAGCGCCTCGCCCGCTACCCGTTCGACCCAGTGCGCCGGCGCGAGAGCGCGGTGTGGCGCGACCCCGGCGGCGCGTGGCTGGCCGTGAAGGGAGCGCCGGAGGCCGTCCTCGACGCGTGCGCGATCTCCGAGACGGAGCGAACGTCGGTGCTCGAGCGTGTCGCGCGGCTCGCGGACGACGGGCTGCGGATCATCGCGGTCGCCGAGCGTCGTGTCGCCTGTGCCCCCCGCGACGCCGCCGACGCCGAGGCCGAGCTCGACCTCGTCGGGCTGGCCGCCTTCCGCGATCCATTGCGCGCCGGTGTCGGCGACGCCGTGGCCGAGCTCGCCCACGCCGGCGTGCGGACGATCGTCGTCAGCGGCGATCACCCCGAGACGGTCGCCGCGGCCGCGCGCGAGGCCGGCGTCCGCGTTCCCGAGGTCCTGCACGGCGGCGCGCCGCTCGACGCCCTCGACGACGACGAGCTCGCCGCGCGGCTGCGCGGCGAGGCCGTCATCGCCCGCGCCACGCCCGAGGACAAGCTGCGCCTGGTCCGGATCCTCCAGAATCGCGGCGAGGCGGTCGCCGTCACCGGCGACGGCGTCAACGACGCGCCGGCCCTCGCCGCGGCGAACGTCGGGATCGCGATGGGCGCGCGTGGAACCGATCTCGCCCGCGAGGCGTCCGACCTGGTGCTCGTCGATGACGCGTACCCGACGATCGTCGGCGCGGTCGAGGGCGGTCGCGGGCTGGCCTCCCAGCTGCGGCGCGCGGTCGCCTTCTACCTGGGCGCGAAGATCGCGCTGGTCGTGGTCATCGCCGTGCCACTGGCGCTTGGGCTGCCCGCCCCGTTTCACCCGGTGCACATCGTCGTGCTGGAGCTGTTCATGGATGTCGGCGCGTCGGTGGCCTTCGTCTCCGAGCCCACGGCGCCGGCGACGATGGATCGCCTCCCGCGCGATCCCGCCAGCCGGTTCCTCGACGGCACGCAGCTATCCGCGATCGCGCTCACCGCCGCGGCGCTCACCGTTGCGGTGCTCCCCGCGTTTCTCATTGTCCACGCCCGCTCGGGCGCCGACATGGCGATCGCGGCCGCCGTGGCCGGGTGGCTCATCGCGAACGTGGCCATCGCGTGGAGCCTGCGCGCCCGACCAGGTCTGCCGTTGCGGCGCAACGCCGCGTTCGCGGTGTGGGCGCTCGCCGCGCTCGTCGCCGCGTTCATGCTGTCGCTCACCCAGGCCGGGGCCGCGCTGGGCGTCCAACCGCTCACCGCGTCAGCCCTGGGCATCACGGCCGGCGTCGCAGCGGTCGGTGTGGCGATCGCGGCCGCCGGACGCGTCGCGCTGTCGCTGTCCCGGCGCCTCTGACGGCGCCGGCTCGGCCCGGCGCGTCGGCTCGGGCACCTCGGTCATCCGCTGTAGCTCTTCCGGGCGGCGCCGGCTCGCACGGAGGGCATCCAGCGCGCGGTTGGTGGCGATCCGATACAGCCAGGCACGGATCGACGCCCGCCCCTCGAACTGCTCAAGGCCGCGCCACGCGGCGAGCAGCGTCTCTTGGAGCAGGTCCTCGGCGTCCTGCGCCGAGCCGACGATCCGATAGACGTGCAGCTGGAGCTCACGCCGGTACGGGTCGGTGAGCTCGCGGAACGCGTCCTCGTCGCCCGCACGCGCACGGGGCAGGGTCTGCTCGCTCACGCCCGCAACCTCTCACTGACTCGTCCTTTCGCCGCCATCACGCGTAATGACGTCGGGGCGCCGCGAAATTCGCCGCTCGGTTTTCGTGCCGGCTGACGCCTCAACAAACGCAGCGAGCAACAGTCCGAAAAGGAGAACCGAGATGGGAAAGATCGTGATCAGCGAGAACGTCTCGCTCGACGGAGTCGTCCAGGACCCGACCGGCGAGGAGGGCTTCAGGCACGGCGGGTGGTTCGGCCAGATCAAGGACCACCCAGAGGTGGGCAAGCTCGCACTCGATGAGGCGCTGGGCGCCAAGGCCCTGTTACTGGGCCGGCGGAGCTATGAGTTCTTCTCCGCGCGGTGGCCATCTCGGAGTGGCGAGTTGGCGGACAGGTTGAACAGCCTGCCCAAGTACGTGGTGTCCTCGACCCTCGAAGATCCCGACTGGAACAACTCGACAGTCCTGAAGGGCGATGCGGTGATCGAGGTCTCGAAGCTGAAGCAGGATCTAGACGGGGACATCGTCGTCCTTGCCAGCTTCCAGATCGTGCACAGGCTGATGGAGCACGACCTCGTCGACGAGCTGCGGCTGAAGGTCTTCCCGGTCGTGCTCGGGGCCGGCGAGCGGCTGTTCCGCGAGACCAGCGACAAGAAGCCCATGCGCCTCGTCGACAGCCGGACCATCGACAACGGCGTCGCCCTCCTCACCTACGAGCGCGTCCGAGACGCCTAGCGGTCGCACGGCGGCGACAGTAGTCCGAAAGAGCTCGCGGGCGCCCTCCGCCGGATGGACATCCACGACAGCGCCTCGACAGCAGCGCTTCGCGGGGTGGACGCGGCTGCGCTCGGATGCGCGAGGTTCGGGCAAGGCAGGTCCGACTGGGCGAAACGCAAGACGGCCCGCGCGAAGGCGGGCCGTCAAGAGTCGCGACTCGTTTGGTCAGATCGTCTGAACGTTCGCGGCGGCGGGGCCCTTAGGGCCCTGCTCGGCGTCGTAGGACACCTTCGCGCCCTCAGCGAGCGACCTAAAGCCGTTGCCGGCGATCGACGAGTGATGAACGAACAGGTCCTTGCCCTGGTCATCGGGTGTGATGAAGCCAAAGCCCTTCTCGTCGCTGAACCACTTCACGGTTCCGGTTGCCATCAGTTCCCTCCCGGGAGGTTGCGTGCTGCGAAACGCGGGAGGTGCTCAGAGCAACAACTACGAACGCTGGCACTACTTTCGCCGAGCGGATTGCCCGACCTTGGCTCCCAGTGTAGCTTCGAGGCTCACCCCAGGACATCCCAGGTGCCTCGTCGCCAATCTCGGGTCTCGCCTAGGGCTCACGAAGCATCGTGCGTTCCGGCCCTGATCGGCGCGAACCGGTGCGATGCTTTTCGCGAAGCGGTCGCGCGCCGCCTGACGGTGCGGAGCGTTCGACTTGCCGCAAACCGCGCCGAGAGCGGTAGCTCGTCAGTCCCCACGAATCGGATCCGAGGCCTGCGCTCTGTCGACAAGCGCCACGGGGGCGGGGGCGGGGGCGATGCGGGCGGGGGCGATGCGGCCGGGCACGTCGCGGCCGGGCGCGTCGCTGCCTAGCACCTCCTCACGGCTGTAGTGTCCGACCGCGTCGAACCACCGCTTTGCGTCCAGCCCGCGCCGGAGATCGCAGTCGGCGAGAACGATGCCCTCGTGGCCGTAGAGCGGACCGGCTATCAGCTCGCCCGAAGACGGCTCGATCACCGCGGCTCCTCCCCTGCCGAAGATCTCCTTGCCCTCCGGCAACGCGACCGGAAAGTCAGCGGGAAACGCGGCGGCCGGAAT
This sequence comes from uncultured Actinomycetes bacterium, assembly GCA_963830405.1. GTDB lineage: Bacteria > Actinomycetota > Thermoleophilia > Solirubrobacterales > Solirubrobacteraceae > Palsa-465. The sequence goes on along the minus strand of CAWHMB010000001.1, from coordinate 714,894 downwards.
GAACTGTGGAACCGACACGACGAAAGCGCCCGACTCGATCGCGATGTGGCGCATCGACGCCAACCACCCATCGCTGTCATCAGCGGTCGGCGCCACCCATATCTGGGGTCCGCCCTTGTACACCGCGTACCGAGCGAGCGGCATCCGATTCTCCCAACAAATCAGCCCGCCGACGCGTGCGTCCGCCGCCTCGACCACCGTGAGATCGTCGCCGGCGCCAAGACCGTGGAAGAGGCGCTCGTGGTGGGTCGGCATCAGCTTCCGATGGTGTCCCAGCAGCCCGGTTGGCCCCAGGTACACGAGCGTGTTGTAGAGCGTCCCCGGCCGCTCAGACTCGCGCTCATTTATGCCGATCGCGCAATAGATCTGCCGCTCGCGACACACCGTGCATAGACGATCGAGAAGAGGCCCCGGAACGTCGACCGCGTTCGTCCACAGCCGCTCCCAGAGATCGTCCCATCCGCCGAAACTGGCCGCACTCCTGGCCCAGATGTTCGACGGGTAGAGCGGGATGAAGCACTCAGGCAGTACTGCCAGCTGCACACCCTGATCGGCGGCCTCGCCGAGCAGACTGGCGGCCTTCTCGACGCACGCCTCCGCGTCGAGGATCACAGACGTCGCCTGGATGCCCGCGACGCGAACGGTCGGGAACGAGACCATCCCAGCGATCCTAACCCACTTCAAACGCCACGCCGTGGTGCTTCGGGAACAAGGTCTGCGAGCGTGGCCCGAGACGCCGTTGCGGATTACCGCCGCGGTTCCAGCGGACGGTCTAGTGCCAGCTCGATCTGTGGCACACGACGATGGAGGTGCCGGTTGGGCACCGACAGACCCGGCAGGCATAGAGGCCCGTGCGCCGCGAGTCGAGACGCGTCGCGGCCCGGTCGCGGATTCACCCGGGTCCTCTCTCGCGGCTGTCAATCCTCGAGGGAGGCCCGGATGAACTCGTGTGTCATTGATCACTTCCTGCGTGAAACGCGTAGTAGATGACCGTAGCCTTGCTAGGGGTGACGCCAATGCGACCTAAGTGAGGATCGTTGTAGTCGCGGGGTCGAGGGTAGGAAGCTACGAGCGCAGGGCTGGTTGGGGCACTGGCTCGAGCTTGTCGGGGGTGCGCCGCTCGCGCTTCTTGAAGAACTCGGCGCCCTCGATGCTGATGTGAGGGACGAGCCGGTCAAGCCATCGGGGCATGTACCAGTTGATCTTGCCCATCTTGACCATCAGCGCCGGAACGAGCATGCAGCGCACGATCGTGGCGTCGAGGATCACCGCGATTGCGAGCCCGATGCCGAACTGCTTGACGGTTGGGTCGCCGTTCAGCACGAACCCGCCGAACACGAAGACCATGATCGTCGCGGCGGCGGTGATCACACGCGCGCTGGTGATGAGACCTTTGACCACGCTGCCCTTGTTGTCCTCGCCGGCGTGGACGTGCTCTTCTATCTGGCTGACCAAAAACACCTCGTAGTCCATCGAGAGACCGAACAGGATGGCGAACATGAACAGCGGCACATAGGAGACGATTGGCACCGGCCCTTCAAGCCCGATCAGGCTGTGTAGCCATCCAAACTGGAAGATCGCGGTCAGCACGCCGTAGGAGGCGCCGATCGACAGCACGTTCATGACTGCCGCCTGTATGGGGATCACGACCGTACGGAAGGCGAGGACCAGTAGCACGAAGCTGAGCGCGATGACAACCAGGATCTGGAGCGGGAGCTTGCTCGAGATGTTCGAGGCGAGATCGACGTTGTTGGCGGTCGTGCCACCGACGTACGCTTTTATGTTGGTGCCCTTTTCCGCGCTGGGGATCGCGCTCGAGCGGAGGGTGCCCACGAGATCAGCCGTCGCCTGATCCGCGGGGCCGGTCTTTGCGATTGCGTTGAGGTAGGCAGTGGTCCCGGCTTTGTCGATCTGAATTGGCGTGGTTCCGGCAACTCCCGCGGTATGGGAGACGTCCTGCTCGAGAGTCGTCAGGCGCGAGTCGCTGGGCCCCGTCGCGGGCGAGCCGAGCGACACTGCGATGATCAGCGGCCCGTTCACGCCCGGACCGAAGTTCTTCGAGATTAGGTCGTACGCTCGGCGGGCGGTGGTCGACGTCGACAGCGCCGCGACGTCCTTCTGGCCCAGGTTGAGCGACAGTAGCGGAACCGCAAGCGGAACCAGGATCGCAACCGCAGCCAGCCCCGCGATCACCGGGTGGCGGGCCACGCCGTTGGCCCACCTCGACCATAAGCCAGGTTTGGGTTGGGCCTGGCGGCTGCGGCCACGGACACGCAGCGAGTTGATGTGCGAGCCGACGATGGCCAGCATCGCCGGCAACAGGGTCACCGCCGCTAGGACCGCGACGACAACCGCGATCGCTGCCATCAGGCCCATCGTCGTCACCAGCGGGATGTCGGCGACCGCAAGCGAGACAAGCGCGATCGTGACGGTGCTGCCCGCAAACACCACTGCGCCACCGGAGGTGGCGGCCGCTCGGGCGATCGCCTCACGCAGGTCTAACCCCTGATCCAGACCGCGGAAGTGACGTGTGACGATGAACAGGGCGTAGTCGATCCCCACGCCCAGGCCGATCATGGTGGCAAGCGTCGGTGCCACGGTCGAAACCGTCATCGAGTGACTCAGGATCCGAATGATCGAAAGCGTCACCGCCAATCCCACGATCGCACCCAGAATCGGCAGCAGCATCGACACCACGGTTCCAAACGTGAATGTAAGGATCACCATGGCGGCGATAATCCCGATCAGCTCACTGGATTCGGTGGACGGCTTGGACACCTTCTGCCCGAGCTGCGCACCAGTCTCCACTTGGATCCCGGCCGCCTGGGCGGGTTTCGCCGCAGCATTGATGATCGTCTGGGCATCGCCTACCGACAGCGCCCCGGGACTCATCGACAACGTCACCGACAGGTAACCGGTCGACTGGTCCTTGCTTAGCGCCGATGCCCCCTGCGGTGTCAGCGGATTGACCACGGAGGCCACATAGGGTGCCTTGGCTACGTCGGTCGCCGCCTCGTTGACTGCGCCCGAATACTTGGAGTCGGTCAACTTTCCGCTCGCGACATGCAGCACGATCGGGCTTGACCCGTTTGCCTGATTGGGAAACGACTTGCTAAGCGTGTCGGTGGCGCGCTGGCTGCCGGTGCCCGGCAGCGACAGATTGTCATTGGTGTTGTCGCCGACGCGGTGTGAGACGGCGAGGAGTCCAACCCCCACCAGCAGCCACACCGCGAGCACCAAGTAGCGCTGCCGCGTGCAGAACCGTGCTACCGCATAGAGCACACTTGTCATGACTGACCCTTCCTCTCCGTCAGCGGCTTGGCCGCCGTTTGCGTTGGATTGCGGCATCGTCTGCTTGACCCCGGCGGCCTACAAGAGGGGAACCCCGCGTCTTATCCCTACGCTTTTCCGGGAGGTCCCCGGTTCGGAGCGGGCCGGACAGTTACTCGCTGATCGCCGCCGTTAACTGGAAGCGAGAGCGGATCTCGAGCTTCTGGTAGGCGCCGCTGAGGTGGCGCTCGACGGTCTTCTCGGTCACGAACAGCGCTTGTGCGATTTCTCGATTGCTGCGACCGTCCGCCGCCTGGCGACAAACCCGCAACTCCGCCGCGGTCAGCGCGCCACGCCCGGTCAGCTCAGTGCGCGGGCGCCGCCCCGGTCCGGCCTGCAGCTCCACTCGCGCGCGTTCAGCCAGCACGATCGCACCACATTCGTCGGCGAGCTCGATCGCTTTGCGCTGGGCGTCGCGACCCTCCCGTCGCCGTCCAGCGCGGCTCAGCTCGCTACCGAGATCCACGAACGTGCGAGCCAACTCCAGCCGCGAGCGGCTACGTTCAAGGACCGAGACTGCTTGCTCGAGCAAGACGAGCCGCTCGTCTTCGCCACTCGAAAGTGCGGCTGCTCGCAGCGACATTCCCAGCGCCCCTGGGGCGCCGACTTGCCGAGCTATGGCCAGGTGCTCGTGGGCAAGCTTCGCAGCCGTCTGCTTCTCACCTATCGACGCTAGCGCTGGAGCTAAGACCGCCGCCCAATCGGTTGGCCACAGCACCCTCAGCTGCTCGCGTCGCTCGCCGCACCACCGTAGGTCGGTGATGCCCTCGCGCACCTGGCCCTGGGCGATCCGCAGGCGCGCGCGGGCGATCAAGAAGTCCCCGCCGTAGGCGCGATCACCGAGATGCCCGATCGCCTCACCCGCCCGTGCCAGCTCGTCCGCCGCCGCGAGAGCTCCGCGTTCGACGTGGACCACGATCGCCACCGCGGCGAGCTGCGGTACGACGAAATGCGGTGGTTCGATCAACCGTAGTCCCGTCTCGGCTTCGACTTGCGCGTCAGCAAGCGACCCGTGGGCCAAGGCGATCGCCGCCCGTTGTCCGTGGATCAGGCCCTGCCTCGCCGTGTGGCCTTCACGGCGCGCGCCCTCGTATGCGAGATCGAGCAGTCGAAGGGCCAAGTCATAGCGCTCGGCCAACCGCAGCGTCTGCACCGCCAGGAAACCGGCGTTCGTCGCAGCGGATGGTGGAAGGCCGACCGCGAGCGCCGACTGCACTTCATCCGCGGCCGCCTCGGCCGACCCGCCCTGAAAGAACTTCTCCTGGGCGGTATGAATCCTCGCTACCGCCTCGAAACCGGGGTGTCCCCTTGCCTGATCCCGAAACCGCCGTAGGTGCCCGGCGAGCGCGGGCCGCAACTGCGGGACGGCTGTAGCGACCATCAACAACTGAGAGCTCAACTCCAGCGAGCGCTCACGGTCAAGCGGCGCGAGCTCCTGGGCAAGCGACGCCAATGCATCGACGGCGTCCTGCGCCGAGCGTCCGCCCGACACGACCGCGCACCGGGCCAGCGTTGACGCCGCGTCAGCTCGGGTCGTGAGCCGGCCACCCGAGGTCAAACAAGCCCGGAGGTGCTGTTCGGCTGCATCAAACTCCGTAGCCGCCACCTCGTAGCGGCCGAGCTCGCTCAAGATCTCTGCCCGCTCCTGCTCCGCAGGAGACTCGGCGAGCGCCCGCCGCAACCGCGCCGCGGCGGCCCCCGGGGCACCGCGATGCGCGGCGCCTACCGCGGCCGACCGCAGCGTCTGCACCCGACCTTGATCGCCCGTCGGCGCGGTCAGCAGCAGGTGTGCGGTGACCCGCTCAGGCGCAGCGCCCGCTGCCGCCAATGCTTCGGCCACGGCGGCGTGTCGCGCCTGCAGCTCGCCGGGCACGAGATCTTCGTACAACGCCGCACGCACGATCGGGTGAACGAAACCGAGGCGCTCTCCCTGACCGAAGATATCGGCCCGGACGAGATCGTCGGCGGCGTCGCGGGCCACTTCCTCGCCAAGGCCAGAGACGCGGGCCGCGAGCGGCAGCTCGCTCTCGTCTCCGAGCACCGCGACGCTCCGGGCAAGCTCCGTGGCGGCCGGACCCAGCGCGGCGAGCCGATGCAGCACGAACCGGCTCACTGTGGCCGGTCCGACCGACTGGATCTCGCTCGCGGCGGAAGCCGACGGCACCACCCCGGCAGCGCCGAGACCTCGCAGCAGCTCCCGTAGGAAGAGCGGGTTGCCACCCGTCGCCGTGTGGCACGCGCGGCAGAACTCCTCGTCTACGTCGGGCCCGAGGCGTTCCCGGGCCAGGGCCGCAGCGGCGGACTGGCTCAGCGGCCGCGGGTACAGTGCGACCGCAGAGGGACGAGAGGCCAACTGCGACCACAGAGCTGCCGTCTCGGACTCCCCGGTCTCCGGTGGACGCCCCGTGACGAACATCGCGATCGGGAGGCCCTCGATCCGCTGCGCCAGGTAACTCAAAAAGCGCAGCGAGTCCCGGTCCGCCCACTGGCAATCATCGACGAAAACCGACAGCGGCGCCTCGTCGGCGAGGTTCACCACCAACCAGTACAGGCTGTGGAGAGCTTCGAACCCTACCTCGCTGCTCGGCGTGGGGTCCTGGTCGGACCCAAACAGCCGTGCCGCGGGACGCGCCGGCCCGGCGAAGATGTCGCCGGCGCTACGCAAATCATTGACCACCAGCTCCAGCAGCTGCCGGACGACACCGAATACAAACGACTGCTCGAGCTCGGAACCCCTCGCCTCCAGGGCGATCATCCCTGCTCGCTCAGCCGCTGCCCGCGCCTCGCGCGCAAGCTCGGTCTTACCGACGCCGGCGGGGCCCTCGATCACAAGCAGCGCCCCTTCCCCTCCGCGCGCGCGAGCCAATCCTTCATCCACCGTTTCGAGCTCGAGCTCGCGCTCGAGCAGAACTGCCCCAGCAGCGGATGCCACGTTCCGACGATACAGCACAGCAAGGGACGCAGGATCAAAACCCTCGGGGAAACCCTCGGGGATCCTCCCTTGTAAGCCGCCGCCGTGGGTGCAGATCATCCCCCTCGATGACAAGCGTGAGCGAGCTCAACAAGCGCAAGGTCAAGCTATTCGTCGAGGCCGTATGGAACGACGGACGCCTGGAGCTGATCGACGAACTCGTGGCGGCCGACCACCTGGGACAGGTGCCCGGCCTCAAAACACCAGTTGTCGGACCGGACGGAGTACGCCGGCTCGTTGCGAGCCGGCGCCGAGCCTACCCAGACCTGCACATCAAGATCCAAGATCAGATCGCCGAGGACGACCTCGTCGCGATGCGCTGGCGAGCTACGGCGAGCGCGCCGGTGAACCAGACAGCCCCTGGCCGCCCCCGGTGCTGGGCGGGAATCTCGGTGATCCGCCTCCTGGCAGGCAAGCAGGTCGAAGCCCATACGGCCCTGGCCCTGAGCACGACCAAGGTCGCCGCATGAACAGAGACGTCGTGATCGTGCTCTCGTCCGCCGTCGTCGCCACGTTGAACCCGTCGCTTCTCGTCGCCGTGACCGTGATGCTGCTCCTCCCGCGCCCGAAGCGACTAATGCTCGGATACCTGCTCGGTGCCTACACATCGAGCATCGCTGCAGGCCTGATAATCGTGTTCGCGCTGCACGGGTCGAGCGCGGTCAGGACATCGACGCACGTACTGAGTCCAGCCGAGGAGATCGCCGTCGGCGCAGCCGCATTATCAATCGCGTTCGTATTGGCAACCGGACGCGACGGCAGATTCCAAACTTGGCGCGAGCGCCGTAAGAAGGCTCACTCGGCAAACAAACCAGCGAAGGACCCCTGGCAGACGCGCATCCTCGAGAAGGGCTCCGCGGGCCTCACCTTTGCGGTCGGTGCCGCGATGAGCTTTCCCGGTGTCAGCTACGTCAACGCGCTAGATCACATCGCCCAGCTCAACCCCCCAACGGTGTCAATCCTGCTGCTGGTCGTGTACTTCTGCGTGATGCAGCAGATCCTGCTCGAGGGCGCGCTGCTCGCCTCGATATTCGCCGTCGACCGCGCGCAGGGCGCGATCGTGCAGCTCAAAGCCTGGTTTGCCTGCCACGGCCGCCAGCTCACCATGGTCGGACTGTCCGCAATCGGCACCCTGCTCGCGACGCGGGGGTTCCTCACGATCAGCTAAGGCATCCTGCCGCCGGGTGCGCGGCGTGAAACTCCCACGATCAGGCCGCGGCTGAGGTCTTTATCAGACGTCGGCCCCACACCAAGCCGAGCCACACGAGCTAACCGCAGCCCGGGAAGCCCCACACACTCGCTCTCGCGGGGCCGGTCCCTGGGTGTGTCAAGGTTCTCGCCCGACTACCAAGAACGGGAATCGAGACGAGAGGAGCTCCGCGAGATGGATCGTTTGCGGGACAAGGTCGCGCTCATCACCGGCGGTGCGGGCAACATCGGCTTCACGACGGCGAAGCTATTCGTGGAGGAAGGAGCGAAGGTCGTGCTCGCCGATCTCGATGAGAGCGCGCTCCGGGAGCGATCGGCCGAGCTCGACGACGGCTCGGCCGCCTACGCCGTCACAGACGTGACGAACGCGGCACACGTCCAGGCGGCGATCGCCGCCGCGACCGAGCGGTTCGGCCGCCTGCAAGTCGTGTTCAGCAACGCCGGCGTCTTCGGCGCCTTTGCACCCATTGCGGAATATCCCGAGGACGTCTTCGATCAGGTGATGGCAGTCAACATCCGCGGCAACTTCCTCGTCTCGAAGTACGCGCTCCAGTCGCTTGCGGACGGCGGCAGCCTGATCATCAACTCAAGCGTCGTCGGCTTGACGTCGGATGCCGGCATCTGCGGCTATGCGACCGCCAAGCATGCGCTCGTCGGGCTGATGCGGACGGCTGCGCACGAGGCCGCTGCGCGCGGGATCCGCGTCAACACGATCCATCCCGGACCGGTCGACAACGTCTTTCAACACACGATCGAGGTGACGGCCACAGGCGCGCCGGAGGATCAGGCTGCGACGGTCTTCGAGTCAATGATCCCGTTGAGCCGCCACGCAGCTGCCAGCGAGATCGCACGCGCGGTCCTCTTCCTCGCCAGCGACGACAGCACGTTCATGACCGGCGCGACCCTCGCCGTCGACGGCGGCATGAGCATCTGACATGACGGCGGGAGACCAATGAGCGTCGCGTTCCAGTCGGAGCCACCGAAGTATCGGGCGGTGCGGGATCGGCTGCTGGCTGGAATGCTGACCGTGTTTCACCGCGACGGTGAAGTGATCCGCCACCTCCGAACTCCGAGCTCTTCCACGCACGTTCGGATCCCGGACAGCATCCGCGCCACCTCGGAACGCTAGAGCCGCTCTGGAACAAGCAGGACCACGCGTTCCTCCAGGCCTTCTGCGAGCGCTACGGCTGCTGCGCAAGGATCACGCGCGATTTGTTACGCCAGTGGCTTGGCGAACCAGTGGTGGGCGAACGGCTCGTCGTTGAACGGCCGGACCTCGACATAGCCAGAGGAGCGGTACAGCCCGATCGCCTCGACTAGGGCGCGGTTGGTCTCAAGCTGCGCCACGGGCGCGCCGCTCTCCCGCGCCAACCGCTCGAGCTCAGTTAGCAGGCGCCGGCCGATCCCGAGACCTCGGGCTGACTCCGCCACCCACATTCGCTTGATGTCCGACGCGCCACCGGGGCGGTGTTTGACGGCGCCGCAGCCAACCGGGTCCCCGTCCAGATAGGCGATCAGGAAAGCGCCCGCCGGCGGGCGCAGCTCGTGCGGCTCGGCGGATGAGCCGCGGCGGGGGTCCAACGGCGCGTCGGAGCGCCGGCGCAGCTCGGCGAAGTAGGCGCCCAGGCAGCGTTTGGCGTCGGCGAGCGCCGGCTCCACGGAGCGGATCTCGACTATTGACGTCGTGATCAACCGCTCGATACTCCGCATCGCCGTCAGCAGCTGCTCCCGCTGCCGGCCGCTGAGCGGCTCGAGGATCGAGCGCGCGAGATCGTCGCTGCGCTTGTCGAGCAGCTCGCGTTCCGTGATCCCTGCGGCCGTTAGGCGGGCGATGCGGACCCGCGCGTCAGCGGGACTTGGGGCGAGCTCGATCAGCTTGTCGGCCTCCAAGGAACGCAGCAGCCGGCTGAGTTGGCCCGAGTCCATGCCCAACCGCGCCCGGAGCGCGCGCACCGCACAGCCTTCGACCCCGATTTCCCACAACAGGCGGGAGGCGCCAAGCGCCCGCGAACGGGAGAGATAATGATCGCTGAGCGCGCCCACTCGCTGCGTGACGAACCGGTTGAACCGCCGGACCTGCATGATTCCCGCATCCGCGAGCATTCTCTGATAGTAGTCAGAAAAGACGGGCGCCGGGAGTGGCAATTAGAGATGAAGGGCACAAGATGGCGCCGATGAAGTGGTGGGGTTGGGGGCCGGAGGACGTCGAGTTCACAGACGCCGATAAGCCCGACCTGGCGCCGTTCATCGCGTACGCGATCGGTCTGAAGGTCGGCGAAGTGACAGCGCCACACTCGCGCTTTGAGAGCGTGCGGATTCCCGATCCGAAGCTGCCGCAAGGACTGCTCGCGTCGCTCGAGCAGGCGCTGGGGGCCGAGTGGGTCTCGGTCGAGGCCCTTGACCGCGTCGTGCACGCGCGCGGGAAGTCGCTGCGCGAGCTGATCCTCCAGCGTCGAGGCGAGCTGACGCGGGTGCCGGACGTCGTCGTGTGTCCGGGCAGCGAGGATGACGTGGCTGCCGTGTTGCGGCTGGCGATCGACGCGGATGCGGTGGTGATTCCGTTTGGCGGCGGTTCGTCGATCTCCGGGTCACTCGAGGCGGGCGCGGGCGAGACGCGGCCGGTGGTATCCGTCGACCTCGTGCGGCTCGACAAAGTCTTGGCGATCGATCACAGCTCCCGGTTGGCACGCGTGCAGGCCGGAGTGTTCGGCCCGCACCTGGAGGAGCAACTGGCGCTTCAGGGCTACACGTTCGGTCACTTTCCCGATTCATTCATGCACTCCACGCTCGGTGGCTGGATCGCCACCCGCTCATCGGGCATGCAGTCAGACCGCTACGGCGACATCGCCGATATGACGAAGGGTCTCCGGGTCGTGACGCCGGCCGGGATGTTGGTAACGCGGGCGATTCCAGCGATGTCCACCGGGCCAAGCGTCCGCGCAATGGTGCTCGGTAGCGAGGGCCGCCTGGGAATCATCACGGAGGCGACCGTCCACGTGCGGCCGATTCCGGAGCGTCGCCTGATCCTCGGCTACCTGTTCCCGACGTTCGTACACGGCGTTGAGGCCATCCGGGAGATCACCGCCGGCGAGTCCCCGGTGTCGGTGACGCGGGTGTCGGATGCCAACGAGACCCAGTTCTCGTTCGCGATGCGGGTCCGCCCGACGCCCGTCGACAAGCTGCAATCCCGGGCGTTACGGCTCTACCTCGAGCGCCGTCGCGGTTACGACCTTCAGCGGATGGCGCTGTCCTTCATCGGCTACGAGGGCAGCGAGCGCTTTGTGGCCCGCCAGCGGCGCGCGGTGGCGAAGATCGTGCAGCCGTCACGGTGGCCTCTGCATCGGCACCGGCCCCGGTGCGCTCTACGACCAGAAGAAGTTCGATACGCCGCACATCCGCGACTTCCTGCTCGACCGGGGGGCCATCGGCGACGTGTCCGAGACTGCGATGCCGTGGAGTCAGCTGATGCCCGTCTACGACGCTGTCACCGTCGCCGCCGGCGGCGCGTTCGAGCAGGTCGGCGCCAAGGGATACCTGATGTGCCACCTGTCGCACAGCTATCACGCCGGCGCCTGCCTTTACTTCACGTTCGCGTTCCAGCCGACGCAAGGTGGCGACGTGCTGGCGGAGTACGACGTGATCAAGGGCGCGATCCAACAGGCTTTCGTCGACAACGGCGCGACGCTCTCACACCACCACGCCGTCGGTACGGAGCACGCGCGGTGGCTCGAACAGGACATCTCGGCTCCCGGGGTGGCGATGGTGAAGGCGCTGTTCAATGGGACAGATCCTGGGCGGCATCTGAACCCCGGCAAGATCGTGTGATCATCCGCAACCAGCACCGTCGTGTTTACGACGAGGCTGGGCTTGCTGCCGCCGGCGCGGAGCACCGCGTCGATATTCATGAACACTTGGCGTGCCTGCTGGCCGAAGGTGTCGCCGGCGAGCTTCCCCGTCGCAGGATCGATACCGGGCTGTCCCGAAACGAACAACAGATCCCCGGCGCGCACCGCAGGCGAGTAAGGACCGATGGTGGGCGGAACCTGGGGTCCGGCGATCACCTCTGGGCTGGTGGACATATTCCTCCTGTCGGGTTGTGGACGCTCCGTGACTGAACGTGCTGATCTACGGTGACACCGAGCGCTCGCCGACGCTGCGTCGTGAGGTCCCTCTGGTCATTGGGGATCCCTTCCTGTACTTGGAGTCCGACGGGCGGGCGCGGTGCTAACCACTGCGCTCGAGGACGCCCGGCTTGCCTAGGCATTTCAGGATCTGTTGGTCGTCACGGATGCGGGCAGTGAATCCCTGACGGCGCATTTCTCTCCGGACTGGCTGCCCTCCCCGAGAAGTTTGCTTGATCCGTGGTGGGGTAAGACTGCTCCCGAGGATTTCGAGGAGAGGAGGCAAGATGCCGGCGATAGGTGACACTACCGGTGGCGATGGGACTCGTGCTCGGGTCCCCTGGAGCGAGCTCGCCGAATCCGCTGAGTTCCGGCGACTTGTGGCGCTCCGGCGGCGCGCGATGTTCATCACGCTCGGAGTTTTTGGGGTTTTCTCCGGCACCTTCCTGGTGCTGAGCGGCTACGCCCGTCCGTTCATGCGCAAGTCGGTCGACGGCGGCCTGACGGTCGCCTACGTGTGGATCCTCGGCCTCACCGTGCTCGCCTGGGTGCTCGTATGGGCCTATCTGCGCGTAGGCGAGCGCCTCGAGGAGATGGGGCACGACATCATCAGGCGCCGGGACTACGGGGAGGAGGAGGTGCGATGAGCCACTCGATGATCCCGCTTGCCGCCACCACGCCGGCTCGTGGACTGACGATCGGCGTTTTCATCGCCGTTCTGGCCCTCGCGCTGGGCATCACCTTCTGGGCAGCTCGCCGCATACGCTCGGCGACCGACTTCTGGTCGGCCGGACGGAGCGTCACGAGCGCCCAGAACGGAATCGCGACCACCGGTGAGTTCCTGTCCGCGGCGGCCTTCCTGGGCGTCGTCGGGCTGATGTTCCTCTCCGGCTTCGACGGCTACCTGACCGGCATCGCAGCGCTCCTTTCGTTCGTTCCCCTACTCGTGCTGCTGGCCGACCGGATGCGCCATGCCGGCCGTTACACGATGGCCGACGTGCTGGCGCTGCGGATGCCTATCGGGCGCGTTCTGGTCGCCTCGGGCATCTCGACGATGTGCATCGCCGCCTTCTACGTGGTCGCCCAGTCGGTCGCGGCGGGAGCGCTGATCGCGGCGCTGGTGGGGGTTCCGTACTGGGTCGGGGTGCTGATCACCGTCGCGGCGATCCTGACCTACGTGGTCCTGGGCGGGATGGTCTCGGCCACCTGGGTCCAGATCATCAAGGCCACGCTGTTGATGGTGGGGGTGGCGACGATGGCCATCTGGGTGCTGGCCAAGTTCGGCTTCGATCCCATCAGGCTGCTCAACCGCGCCGCAGCGCGCTCGGGTCACCCCGCCGCCTACGGCGGCCCCGGGCTGGTGTTTCCCAACCGTGTCGATGAGATCTCTACCGGCCTGGCCTTCATGCTTGGCACGCTGGGGCTGCCCCACATCCTGATGCGCTTCATGACCGTTCCCGATGGCCGGGCGGCGCGGCGTTCCGTCGGCTGGGCAGTGGGGCTGATCGGCATCTTCTACGTCGGCGTGGCGATCATCGGACTCGGCGGCCGAGCGATCCTCGGTCCGGCTGGGATGAAGCTGGGCGGCCCGAGTGGGAACTTGATCGCTCCCTACCTGGCCCAGAACCTCGGCGGCGGCCCGGGTAGCGCCGGCGGCGACATCTTCTTCGCCCTGATCAGCGCCGTGGCTTTCACCACCATTCTGGCCGTGGTGGCCGGAGTGATGATGGCGGGCTCCGGAGCCGCCGCGCACGACGTCTACGGGACCGTCTGGCGCAAAGGCGAGGCGACCGACCGCGAGGAGATCATCGCCGGCCGAGCGGCGGTGGCGATCATCGGAGCCGTTGGGGCGATCATCGCGATCATCGCCGGCGAGAAGTTCAACGTCCAGATTCTCGTGGGCCTGACGTTTGCGGTTGCGGCGTCCGCCAATTTCCCCGTGCTCCTGCTGGCGCTCACCTGGCGCCGCTTCAACTCTTTGGGCGCGGTGACCGGGATCGCACTGGGGCTCGTCACGTCGATCGTCCTGATCATCCTCTCGCCGCTCGTGTGGTCGCCCAAGACGGCAGCTCCTTTCCCGCTCGGCAACCCGGCCATCGTTTCGGTGCCGGTCGGATTCCTGGGATGTCTGATCGGGACCTGGCTCGGGAGTCTCCGGCGGCCGGAGACCGATAACTTCGATGAGGTCAGTGTGCGCAGCACCACCGGGCTTGGCGCCGAGGTGGCGCCCTCCCGCCGCTCCGAGGCCGAGACCGAGCGGGGCGCTCGCGAGCCCGCAGCGGCGAGGTGAGAGCTCGGTGCTCGAGATGAACGCCCGCGTCGGGCTGATCGTGCCCTCATCGAACACGGTGGCCGAGCCGGACTTCTACCGCAACCTGCCGCCGGCCGCGACCCTCCACACCGCGAGGATGTTCCTCGACGACGTCACGACCGAGCGCGAGGCTGTGATGCTCGATGAACATCTGCCCGGCGCGTTGCGCGACCTCGCCACCGTAGGTCCAGACGTAGTGGTGTTCGCGTGCACGAGCGCGGGCACGCTCCGCGGTAACGCCTGGGAGGACGAGCTGGTGGCGCGCATCGCCGCGCTCACCGAGGCTCAGGCCATCAGCGTCGCGGCGGCCGTGCGTAAGGCGATCGCCGCGCGCGGAGCCCAGCGCGTCGGCGTGCTCACCCCGTATGTCGCCGCAGTCAACGAAAAGATTCGCTCGAGCCTGGAGGAAGACGGGCTAGAGGTCGTGGGAATCGAAGGCATGGGGATCACGGCGAATGTCGAGATCGGAGCCGTCGAGCCAGACGGGATCGTGCGCTTCGCCGCTGAGAAATTCAAACGCGCCGGGACCGACCTGCTCTTCGCCTCGTGCACGAACTTCCGCGCCCTAGAGGCGCGTGAGCGGATCGAGGAGGAGCTGGAGCTTCCCGTGGTCACGAGCAACCATGCCGCGCTGGAGGCGGTGCTCGAGTTGCTCGGCGATCGGAGCGCGCTCCAACCGCATTGATGCGTTCAATGTCGCAATGAAGATCTCCACGGTTCAGCCGATGCGTGGGACACGCTTGGTGCTACTGCTCGCCACGGCGGTGCTGGCCGCGGCCATACCGGCCGCCTCGGGGCAAGCCGCCCGGATCCCGGCCAAGCGGCACGTCGCCGTCGGGACCGGCGGCGCGGTTGTCTCGGATACAGCCGCCGCGACCAACGCGGGGCTCGAAGTCCTACGTCGAGGTGGTACGGCGGCCGACGCCGCCGTCGCGGTGGCCTCGACGCTCGGTGTGACGGATCCCATGGTGGCGGGAGTCGGGGGCGGTGGGTACTTCATCTACTACGACGCGCGCGCGCATCGCGTGTACGCGCTGGACGGACGTGAGACCGCGCCGGCCGCGGCGACTCAGAACCTGTTCATCGATCCCGCGACCGGCCAAAAGCTTTCTTTTCCCACCGCCGTGACCAGCGGCCTCTCGATCGGTGTTCCCGGCACCCTGATGACCTGGCAGCGGGCGCTCGATCGGTTCGGCCGCTTCTCACTGGGCCAAGACCTACAGCCCGCCGAGCGCATCGCCAGCAAGGGCTTCCCGGTCGGTGCCACGCTACGGGAGCAAATCCGCGAGAACGCGTTCCGCTTCACCCAGTTCAGCTCCACCAAGGCGCTCTTCCTCCCGCACGGGAACCTGCCGCCAGTGGGCTACGTGCTCAAGGACACCGACCTGGCGCGGACCTACCGCCAGATCGCCAAGCGGGGGATCGGCTTCCTGTACGGCGGCCGGCTTGGCGCCGAGCTCGTCCACACCGCGCGCAACCTGCCGCTGGCGCCGGGCGCGACGCTGGTCCCAAGACCGGGCTCGATGTCGATCGGCGACCTGCGGCGATACACGGTTCCCGTCCGCGTACCGACGCACGTCAAGTTCCACGGGTTTGACGTCTACTCGATGCCGCCGTCATCGAGCGGTGGGATCACCGTGGGAGAAGCGCTCAACATCCTCTCCAACTTCAACCTGGGACGCGAGTCACGCGTGGAGCAACTACACCATTACCTCGAGGCCAGCCGTCTCTCGTTCGCGGATCGGAACCGCTACATCGGCGACTCGCGTTTCGTGCACGTACCCCAGGCCCAGCTGCTCTCCGAGGGCTTCGCCCGCCAGCGCGCTTGCCTGATCAATCCGGCGCACGCATTGACGAGCCCGGTCGCGCCCGGGAACCCGTATGCCGGCGCCGCGACCTGTGCTCCGTCTTCCCCCTCGACGGCCGCCCCGAATGACGGCGCGAGCACCAATCACTTCGTCGTCGCCGATCAGTACGGCGACGTCGTCTCCTACACGAACACGATCGAGGAGCTGGGAGGCAGCGGCATCGTCCTCCCGGGTCGGGGCTTTCTGCTCAACAACGAGCTCACGGACTTTGACTTCGTGCCCGCTACGACCGGCGTCCCTGACCCCAACCTGCCCGCCGGCGGCAAGCGCCCACGCTCGAGCATGGCCCCGACGATCGTCTTGCGTCACGGCAAGCCGGTGCTCGCGGTCGGGGCCGCGGGCGGCGCGACGATCATCACCACGGTGCTCGGCATCCTCGTCGACCGCCTCGCGCTCCACATGAGCCTGCCGACGGCGATCCTCGCGCCGCGAGCCTCGCAGCGCAACAGCGCCACGACCCAGGCCGAGCCCGCGTTCCTCGCGCAGCCGACCACCGCCGGGCTCGAGGCCCTTGGGCAATCCTTCGTGGTCGACAATACCTCCCCGCTCGATCCGTCGATCCAGATTTCTCCCACGATCGGCGTCGCCACCGGGCTCGAATTCCTGGGCAAAGGCAGACTGCTGGCGGCAGGCGAGGCGACCCGTCGCGGCGGAAGCGCCGCCGGCGTGATCCACCCAAGTCACTGAGGCACCGTGACCCAGGGATTGACAATCTCATAGACCGTCGCGCACCCGAAGCGGTGCCTCGCCACCACGATGCTGCGCACCTCGTGCCACACCCGGGCTTTGGCGCGGCAGTCCTTCAGCAGGAAGCGGGCCCCCGTCGAGAACACGAACGCGTCGGCTACAGCAGGACGAAGCCTTGCCCAGTTCAGCAGCAACCAGGCGTTCGTGTTGCGCCCCTGGCAGTCCGGCAAAGACCAGTAGCAGTCACCAATGTAGGTGTGCCTGCCGGTATCCATTGGCACCATCGCGCCGAGGTGGATCCCTGTCAGCACGCCTCCGGCCTGTGGGTCCCGATCCAGATAGCGCAGCGCCAGCAGCTCATCGCGGCGCGGCGCCTTGATGTTCCTGACCACGCGCTGGGCGAGCGACAGCTTGCTCACGGCCACCGGCAGTGTCAGCGCCAGCACCACCAGCGCGCCCACCGCGACGGCGGCGATGGACGCCCGGGGGCGAAGACGCATGAGGGGGCGAAGCGAGAAAACGCCCTCGACGCCGAGGATCGCAAGCGGGATGCTGATCCCGAGGAAGGCGTGCGGAGGGCTCGAGCCGAGCCCCGCCTTCGCCAGGAGGAAGACCGCGAACGCGGCGAATGGCCACACACGGGTTGCCGCCTGCAGGAACGTCAGCGGCCGCAGCCGGTAGGCGAGCAGCGCCGGCAAGGCCAACGGCGCAAGCGGCAGCAACAAGGAACGCAGCGCGAGCGGGCCAGTGGCCTCGAGCTGGCCGAGCCGCCAGGACGGATCGATCCGCCCTAGCACGGCGTAGTACAAGAGCGGCAGGACGCTCACGGCGATCACCGGGACCACTCGTAGGATCCGTGGTCGCTGGCCCTGAAACCACATCGCCAACTCGCCCCCGGCGATCAGGACGACGAGCACCTCGCCCTGCCAGGGGTGCAGCCAGCCCGCCACCGCCCCCAGCGGCGCGGCGACCCATGCGCCCCGGCCACCATGGCGAGCGCGATCGTAAGCCAGCAGCGAGCCGAGCGAGCAGGCCAGCGCGACCAGCGCCACCTGATAGCCCCAGCTCCAGAACGGGAGCCACAGATCGACCTGCATCGAGGGCAGCCCGGCGAACAGAGCCAGGCAGAGCGCGATTCGGACTGCCAGCCGGCTGCCCAGCTGCCAGCGAACCAACGAGCGAACAGCCGCGAATACGGCCACGATCGCCACCGGCTGCCAGACCAGCAGTGCGATGGCAGGGGCCACGCCCAGCGCAACCAGGCCGGCGGACGCCGCCACCATCGGCTCCAGGTAGTCGTGTGGCGTGGCTCCAAGCACGAACAGGTTCGACGCCAGCAGATGGGTCGAGGCATCTCTGATCCACGACAGGTACTGGAGCTGGTCAATCGGATACGGGCTCGTCGTTCCGTTCCACGCGGTGCCGTGGGAGGCGACCCTGGCCAGGTCGAGCGCCAGCACCCAGGCCGAGACGCCCGCGAACAGCAGCAGCAGGAGCAGCTCGAACCAGTCGAATCGCGTGCGGCGGCCCGATTCGCGGGCCGCCGGACGTCGCCAGGAGCGAGCGAGCGCCGGAGGAGCGTGCTGGGGCGGAGCGAGGGCTATCGGAGCTCCCCTTTCATCAAGTGTGGACTCACGACGGGAAATTCTGCCGGGCGCACCTTCAAGCGCGCGTAAGTGGGGGTGGGCTGAGCGAGCTTACGAAGCGGAGCTCACCGCTGAGCTCACGCCGGGCTGACTGAGCAGGACCGAGGCATGCGTGTCGCCATCCGAGCCGACGATCCAACGACGATCGCCGTCGCTCAGGACGAGTTTCTCCCCCGGCTGGGCCGGATTTCGGAACTCCATTTCGACGTCCATCCATTCGGGGTCACCGCCGTCCAGCAGCTCCTCCTCCAGCGGCTGCCAGTAGGCCGTGTTGTTGACGTGACCCGCCAGGTCGCACTCGGTGGCACGAAACGTCCACCGCCGCCGCCGTGCCGCGGCCGGCGGCGCCGGGTGACGCAGGCGAGCAAGGACGCGCCGCCCGGCGGCGGCGTCGCCATATATCCCGAGCTCTTCAGGCGTCAGAGGCGCGGGCCGTCTCGATGCGCGGTCGAGATGTACCCATAGCGATACCGCCTCGACCGCGGCCACGTCCCGCCTTGCCATACCGAGATCTGCGCCCCTGTCCGGGCCGGCGCCGTCGGGGCCAGCGACGATCGTCGTGCGCCGCTCGGCCCACGCGCGCCCAAATCCACTGCAGAAGGTCTTGAGCTCGAAGCGCTCGCCAAAGCGGGGGAAGCGCGCGACCGCGATGCGGGTGCGACGGACAACCCAGACCGCGGCCTCGGCGACGCCGGCGTCCTCGACGTCGGCGTACGCCACGTCCTGCAGCCAGCGCGCCAGCGCGTCGAGCCGTGCCCTGCCCGACGGAGCACAGTCGGCCAGTCCCGGACGTGCCGTTCCGGCGAACACCCGCCCGCGCCGGGGCGGTGGGACCAGCTCGGTTAGACATTGCGCATGCATGGCGTCTGAGAGGCGAACCATACGGACGCCCGGGCCTCGGCGAACCGTATAAACGCCTGGGACCCGCGAACCATACGGACGCCTATGCCCCGGGGTTCGTGGTAGACAGGGCCAATGACTACAACACAAGTAACCGACAACCTGATCCAGGTGACCCGTCTGCGGTTCGTAAACGCTTTCCTGGTCCGCGAGGACGACGGCTTCACGCTCGTCGACACGACCGTCGGCGGCGGCGCAGAACAGCTGATCGAAGCCGCCCGGGCGGCAGGAGGCGCGATCCGGCGAATCGCGCTCACACACGGGCATGGGGACCACGTGGGCTCGCTCGACGAGCTGCACAGACAGCTAGGTGGTGTCGAGGTGGCAATGCCCGAGCTCGATGCCCGCATCCACGCCGGCGAGAAGGTGACCGACAAGAAGCCACCCGGCTCCTGGCCCAAACTGGCCACGGCTCCCGACGTGCGGCTCACCGGCGGCGAGCGCATCGGGAGCCTCGAAGTCGTCTTCACCCCCGGCCACACGCCCGGCCATGTGGCCTTCCTGGACACGCGCGACCGCACGGTGATCGTCGGCGACACCTACACCTCCTTTGGAGGCGTGGAGGTCCTGAACCACTTTTTCCTGCGCTTTCCGCTGGGCCCAATGGTCACGTGGGACAAGGCGAAGGTCCTGGAGTCGGCGGAGAAGCTGCGTGCGCTCGAACCAGGCTTGCTGGTCGTCGGCCACGGCCCTCCCACGCCGGCGCCGGGGCCTGCCATGGACAGGGCGATCGGCCGGGCCGGAGGTGGATCCACTGCGCGGCGAGCTGCCTGAGTTCTCTTAGATGTCGTTCGTCCGCGTCGAGCACGACGGCCGTGGCGATGCGGTGGCGGTCGAGGAGCCACTCGAGATCCGCGTCGACGGTCGGCCCCTGTCGGTGACGATGCGAACGCCAGGTCAAGACGAAGAGCTCGCGCTGGGCTTCCTTTACGGCGAGGGCCTGATAGACGGGCCCCGGGGGGCCGGGCCGACGCACGACTTCGCGGCCAACATCGTCGAAGTCGAGGGGCCACTCAGCCACGATCCGGGCGAGCGGCGCTTCTATACGAGCTCCTCGTGCGGGGTGTGTGGCAAGGGTGCGCTCGAGCAGGTGGCGGTCCATTCCGGGCGGCTGAGCGCCGGCCCGCAGGTGGCCCGGGCCACGGTTGCCGCACTGCCGGACCGGCTCGTGCAGCCGACGTTCGAGAAGACCGGTGGATTGCACGCGGCTGGGTTATTTGATTCCACGGGGACGCTGCTGTTCAGCCGGGAGGACGTGGGTCGCCACAATGCTATGGACAAGATCGTGGGGCGTGCGCTGCTCGACGGGCTGATCCCGCTGAGCGACAAGATCCTCTGCGTCAGCGGCCGGCAGTCGTTTGAGCTCGTACAGAAGGCGGCCGTGGCCGGAGCGCCGATCCTGGTCGGCGTCAGCGCCCCCAGCTCGCTGGCGGTCTCACTCGCCGAGGACCGCGGCATGACCCTGTGCGGATTCGCGCGCGGCCACAGCGTCAACGTCTACACGCATCCCGAGCGGGTCGTCTAAACCGCTACTGCGACCAGCGGCTACTCCGCCGCGACAGCCGCCAGGCGCTCGAGCTCCGGCTCATCCGACCATGCGCCGATCGACGCGCGCAGCAGCCCTCCGAACAGCGGAATGCTGCGGACCACCAGCCCGGCGGCGGCCAATCGCTGGACCTCGTCGGTCGGGTCTCGGGCAGTGGCCGCCTTCCAGGTGACCAGGGTCGAGCGGCTGCGCTCGAGCACCTCAAGCCCTCGTGCGCGCAGCAGCTCGCTCAGGCGCTCGGCGAGCGCCGCCGCGCGCGCGTGTACCCAGTCCCAGCCTGCCTCCTCGAGTACTTGCATCGACGCCAGAGCCCACGTGCTGCGAAGCCCGGAGGGAAAGCCGTGATCGAAGCGTGCGGCTCCGGCGGCCGGCTCGAGCTCGAGCGCGTGCTCGGGGTCGGCCAGCGAACCGTAACCCGGCCAGGGGATCGCCAACTCCTCGAGCCGTCGTGGGGCCACGAACAGACAACCCGACCCCTCTGGCCCGCATAGCCATTTCTGGCCGGAGGCGGCGTAGAAATCGCAACCTAACGAGGAGACCTCGACGGGAATCGCGCCCAGCGCCTGAGCAGCGTCGAGCAACACCGGCGCCGGTGATTCGGATAGCGCTTCGACGTCGACCACGCGGCCAGAAACCCAGGAGACGTGCGAGCAAGCGACGAGCCGTGTCTGCCCAGAGACCTCGGCGGCCACACGATCGAAGGGGACCGCCCTGACGCGCACGCCGTGGCGCCGGCGAGCCAGACCCAGCGGCGCCAAGAGCCCTGGGTGCTCCTCGTCGGTCGTGAGGATCTCCTGGCCGGGACGCAGATCGAGGCCGGCGAGCACGGTGTTTACCCCGTCGGTCGTGGAGCCGGTCAACGCCACCTCCTCGGCGGCGCACCCCAGCACGCGCGAGTAGGCCGCGCGCAGGGATGCCGCGAGCTTGATCACGTCTTCGAAGTAGGGCCTGCCGCAGCGCCCGGCGCGCGCCTCGTACTCGATCCGGGCACGAGCCGCCTCGGCGGCTTGGGTGGGAACCGGTCCCTCGGTGCCGGCGTTCAGGTAGGACAGCCGCTCAAACACCGGGAACTGCGCGCGGAAAGCGCTCGGCTCGGGCACCGCGCGATGTTAGCGCCCGCCGCACAGCCTCTCCGGCCTGGCTCGTAAGCGCGATTATCACGTGCCGACGCCGCAGGGTTGCTATCGCTTGATAAAGGGATTTTGGCATGCCAAACTGAGGTCATGGCTGTCCCTGATTCTCTATCTGCGTCCGTTCAGGATTACGCCAAGGCGGTGTACTCGCTCGAGGCCCGCGCCGGGGCAGCGGTCGCCACCAACGACCTTGCCGAGCGTCTGGGAGTGACGGCAGGCTCGGTCTCGGCGATGGTCCGCAAGCTCGCCGAGCTGGGCGTCGTCGAGCACGAGCGCTATCACGGCGTGCGGTTGACACGGCGCGGTCGCCGCGTCGCGCTAGAGGTCCTGCGCCATCATCGGCTGCTCGAACTGTTTCTCGCCGAGGAGCTGGGAATGCCCTGGGACCGAGTGCACGACGAAGCCGAAGTGCTCGAGCACGTGCTCTCCGAGGACCTGGAGCGTCTGATCTCCACGCGGCTCGGCAACCCAACGGTCGACCCCCACGGCGATCCGATCCCGACGCCGGAGTTCGAAATCGACGAGGGCAAGACGCTCAGTCTCGACGAGCTTCCGGCGGGTGCGGCGGGCAGATTCGTGCGCGTCTCCGATGCCCGGCCTGAGATGCTGCGCTACCTCGTCGAGCAGGGCATTTCGCTCGGCGATCGCATCGAGATCACCGGGCGCCAGCCATTCGGCGGCCCCGTGTTCGCTCGCTTCGGCTCACACCAGCACGCTCTGGGCGGCGATCTGGCGAAGGCGATGCGGATTGAAGTGGAGGAGGGAATCCGTGGCTCCGCCGCCCGCTGAGTCCCACGCCGCGCCGCGCGGCGTCGACATACCGCTGCCCCCGTTCACCGCCGAGGATCTGGCTCGCTCCAGGGACCGCTCGCGGGTGCACAGCGCTCGGTTGCAGGGTCGCCGGTGGTACCTGCTGTGGCTGCTCATCGGCCCCGGGATCCTGGCGATGCTCGGGGAGAACGACGGCCCGAGCATGATCTCCTATGCCACGAGCGGCGCCACCTACGGATACGGCTTCTTCTTGCCGTTCATCCTCGTGACGTTCGTGATGGCCATCGTCTGTCAGGAGATGTGCATGCGCGTGGGGGCGGTCACGCACCGCGGTTACGGCCAGCTCGTGCTCCAGCGCTTCGGGACCCTTTGGGGTTGGTTCGCCGCCGGCGATTTGCTGCTCACCAACCTCGTGACGCTGATCGCCGAATTTGTCGCGATGCGCGTCGGGCTGGCGTACTTCCATCTGGGCTCTGGCGTCGCCGCGGCGCTGGGACTCGTGCTGGTCGTGTTCACGCTGAGCGGTGGTCGTTACTGGCGCTGGGAGCGGATCGCGCTCGGCCTCGCGATCTTCAACGGCCTGTTCCTCGTCGCGGCGATCGTGGCCGGACCAGACTGGAGCACGGTGGGCCGCACCGTGGTCACGTTCTCACCGTTCCCCGGCGGCAGCTTCAATACACTGCTGCTGCTGGTCGCGTCTACGATCGGTGCCACGGTCACGCCTTGGATGGTGTTCTTTCAGCAGAGTGCCTCCAGCGACAAGGGGCTCACACCTAGAGATATCACGCTGGGGCGGATGGACACCGTGATCGGCGGCCTGCTGGCGGCGTTATTCGGGTGCGGCGCGTTCATCGCCGGAGCACTACTCGCGAACCACAATGGCGCGAGCATCCAGGGGCTGGCCGGCGCGGGCTTTCCCGCAGCGCTGCGCGCCGTAGCCGGAAACCCCGTGGGAACGCTGTTCGCGCTGGGTCTGATCGAGGCCGGCGCAGTGGCGGTGCTGACGATCTCCGCCAGCACCGGCTACGCCGCTGGAGAATGCATCGGCAAGGCCAGCAGCTTCAACAGCTCACCGCGTAGCGCGGTGCTGTTCTATGCGTCAAATATCTCGGTGGCGGCGATCGCGGCGGCCGTCATCCTGATTCCCGGGGCGCCGTTGCTGTCGATCGCGCTGAACGCAAACGTGCTCGCCACCGTGCTGCTGCCGGTCACGCTGGTGTTTCTGATCATGCTCGCCAACGACCGCCAGCTGATGGGCAGGTGGGTCAACAAGCGCTGGACCAACCGCGTGGCGATTACGATCGTGGCGTTCGTCTCGGTCTGCGGTACCGCCTACGCCGTCGACTCGTTCCTTCGGGCCATCCATGTGATCGGAGGGGGCTAGTGCCGGGCGACGCGAACTCCCCGAGCCCTGTCGTGAGCTCCAACGGCGATCTGTTCTACGAGGAGCGGATCGTTCCGCCGGCGAATGACAGCGCTTACGAGGAACTGGTCATGTTTCTGGAACGAGATCAGCTGGTAAACGACAAGTCCCTCCCCGTTCCCCGCGCTGCGCTGGGCCGAGGGCCGAATGCTGCGCTATGGGGGCTGCGCGCGTTTGTGCTCATCGTCAGCGCGATGGTCATCTACACCTTCTTCTCCCAGCTGGGCTGATCATCAGGAGCCGAGCGGGGTGAGAGCGTGAGCGAGGCCGCGGCGCTCCTGGCCCTGGCGATCAGCCTAGGGGCGGCGGTGACCCGACCACGGTGGGCGCCCGATTGGGCGGTCACGATGGCGGCGGCGTTGTTGCTCCTGGCCACCGGAGTGCTGAGCGCCCATGAGGTACGTCATGCGCTGGCCAGCCTGGGACCGACCGTCGGCTTCCTGGCCGCGCTGCTGGTGCTCGCCGGCCAGTGTGGGCAAGCCGGCTTGTTCGAGGCGCTGGGCGCCGCGATGGCATTCGGTGCGCGCGCCAGCGCGCGGCGCCTACTGGCGATGGTGTTCGTCGTGGCGGCGGCCACGACTGCGGTCCTCAGCCTCGACGCCACCGTCGTGCTGCTGACGCCGATCGTGTTCGCCACGGCGGCCCGGTTACCGACGAATGCCAGACCGCACGTCTATGCCTGCTCGCATCTGGCCAACAGCGCCTCGCTGCTGCTTCCGGTGTCGAACCTGACCAACCTGCTTGCGTTCCAGGCAAGTGGTCTACCGTTCGCCCGCTTTGCGGAGCTGATGGTGGTTCCCTGGTTGGCCGCGTTGGCCATCGAGTGGTTGGTCCTAAGTCGTTCCTTCCGCGCCGAGCTGGAGCGGCCAATCGTCACGCGAGAGGGCAGCACGCGCGCCGCCCCAGACCTGCCGGTGTTTCCGCTCGCCGTGTTGGCGCTGACCCTCGCCGGTTTTACTCTCAGCTCGCTGATCGGGGTCGCGCCGGCCTGGATCGCGGCGGCTGGTGCGGCCGCGCTGGCGCTCCGGAATCGCTCCAATCCCATGCAGCTACTCCGCTCGGCGTCTCCGACGTTTCTGCTGTTCGTGCTCGCCCTGGGCGTCGTCGTCAGTGCCGCCAGCGTGCATGGCCTGTCCTCGGCTGTCGACTCGCTGCTACCACACGGGACGGGTCTTTTGGCGCTGCTTGCCGTGACGGCGATCAGCGCCGTGCTGGCAAACCTCGTCAACAACCTGCCGGCGACGCTGATCGTGCTGCCCGTGGCGGCGGCCAGCGGGCCAGGCGCCGTGCTGGCGATGCTCGTAGGCGTCAACGTCGGGCCCAACCTCACCTACACGGGCTCGCTTGCCACGCTGCTCTGGCGTCGGGTGATGCATGCCCATGAGCAGGCCACCGACGTGCTCGAGTTCACGCGCCTGGGGGCAATGACCGTGCCACCGGTGCTGCTCGCTTCGACCGTCCTTATGTGGTTGGCTCTGCGCGTTACATGATCAAGTCCGTCGTCTGGATCACCGAGGACACATGGGAGGCCTGCGTACAGGACGCAGCTAGGCTGCTGCCGGCCGACGCCGAAGTCACGCTGGTGCACGTGGCACCCTCCGACGTCGAGGAGCTGGCGAGCGGTCGCGGGCTGCTCGGCCGGTCCGCGCGGCCCGACCCGGGGCCGCCGCTCAGGGCGATCGCCGAGGAGGAGGCGCAGGCTCTGTTGGCGGCTGCGAGGGATCGGCTCGGGCGTCCGGCACGTATCGAGTCCAGGAGGGGTCAAGTCGAGCGCGAGCTGCTCGAGGCTTGCGCTGGTGCCGACCTACTGTTGCTGGCGCGTGACGGCGAGCTGCGGGCTTCTCCCAAGAGCATCGGGCGGCGCGCGCGGTTCGTGCTCGATCACGCTCCCTGCCGGGTGTTGCTCGTATGGCCCGAGCCCCCGCCGGCGTTCGAGCCCGAGCGGCTTCCACCGCACTTGCGGAGGTGAAGGTTGTCGGGCGGCGAGGCACTGGAGCTGGGGGTGGGTGAGCGGACGATCCGTATCTCAAACCCCGACCGCGTCTACTTCTCCGCCCGCGGGGAGACCAAGCTTGACCTGGCGCGCTACTACATCAGCGTGGGGGAAGGCATCGTCCGCGCCCTGCGCGAGCGACCGTGCATGCTGCACCGGTTCCCCCGCGGCGTGGATGGCCAGAAGGTCCATCAGAAGCGTCTTCCCAGCGGCGCACCGCAGTGGGTAAAGACCGTGCGGGTTGAGTTTCCCTCCGGCCGCCACGCCGACGAGCTGTGCGTGACCGACCTGGCGAGCGTCGTCTGGGCCGTTCAGATGTCGACCGTGGAGTTCCATCCCTGGAATTCTCGCCGCGCCGATACCGAACGTCCCGACGAGTGGCGCATCGATCTCGACCCGATGCCCTCGTGCTCTCTTGCCACCGTCCGCCGTGTCGCCGCGGTCGCGCATGAGGTGCTCGACGAGCTCCAGATCGTGGGATGGCCCAAGACCTCTGGAGGCTCCGGGCTGCATGTCTATGTCCGGATCGAGCCGCGGTGGGGGTTCGCCGAGGTAAGGCGGGCCGCGCTGGCGTTCGCGCGCGAGGTGGAACGGCGCGTCCCGAAGCACGCCACCACCACCTGGTGGCGCAAAGACCGCGATCCGCGCAAGGTCTTCGTCGACTACAACCAGAACGCCCGCGACCACACCATCGCGAGCGCCTACTCGGTCCGCGGCGTCAAGCAGGCGACGGTCTCGACGCCGGTCACCTGGCATGAGATCGACGATGTCGAGCCGGGGGACTGCACGCTCGCCAGCGTTCCGGGCCGCTTCAGGCGACGCGGCGACCTTCACGCCGGGATCGACGAGGAGGCCTTCTCGCTGGAGCCACTCCTGGAGTGGGCCGACCGCGAGCGCGTCGAGGCAAACTGAGCATTGAGCTCCGCGAGCGGGTCAGTTCAGGCCCAGCAGCTCGAACCGCAGTCCGCGCTCGCTAGCCGTGGCGAGCCCCATCGTGGGGTGTGGGGCGCGGCGCTTGTCGGTGGGGCTGCCGGGATTGAAGATCTGAAAACCGTCTTCGCCGACCTCGTGCAGGGGCAGGTGGGAGTGGCCGAAGATCACGGCGTCGGCAGTCGGGAATCTGCGCCGAAGTCGCTCCCGGCGCCCCGTCCGGCGCCCGCTGTCATGAACCACGGCAACGCGCGAGCCGTTCAGGTCGAGCTCCAGTTCTTCGGGCAGCCTGGCTCGGGCCTCCTCGGCGTCGGCGTTTCCCCGTACCGCCAGCACCTCGCCATAACCGCGCAGCTGATCAAGCACCTCGAGGGCGGTCAGATCTCCCGCATGGATGATCAGATCGGCATCGCACAGGCGCTCGATGCAGCTCGGCGGTAGCGAGCGCTTGCCGCGGGGAAGATGGGTATCGGATATGACCGCGACGAGCATCAAAAGAGCGGTATCGCTTAGAACAGGCTGGATGGACCTTAGTTCTCTGGGGCGGCGAGAGTGAGCGCTTTTCACGCCGTCGCGATCCTCGCTGCAGGCGTCGTCGCCGGAACCATCAACACGGTCGTGGGCAGCGGAACGCTGTTCACTTTCCCTGTGTTATTGGCGTTCGGCTACGCCCCGGTGACAGCCAACGTCTCGAACACCGTGGGGCTGGTGCCGGGGTCAGCGTCGGGCGCGTTCGGCTACCGGCGCGAGCTGGTGGGGCAGAGCCGCCGCTCGCTGCCACTGCTGGTGGCCTCGCTCATCGGAGCGCTGGCCGGAGCGACGCTGCTGTTGACGCTGCCTGCCTCGGCATTCAAGGCGATCGTGCCCGCTTTCATCGTCATCGCCCTGCTGCTGATCGTGTTCCAGAAGCGAATCGCCCGGGTGCTGGCGACGCGCCGCCCGCCGGCCCACGAGCGAGCCGGGCCGGCGGCGACGCTGGGCGTGCTGGCAAGCGGCGTGTACGGCGGCTACTTCGGGGCGGCACAGGGAATTTTGCTGCTGGCGATTCTCGGGCTGGCGATCGACGACGACCTGCAACGGCTGAACGCGCTCAAGGTCGTGCTGGCCGGACTGGTCAACCTCGTCGCCGGCGTGGTGTTCGTGTTCGCCGCCCATGTCGCGTGGCTGCCGGCTCTGCTGATCGCGGTGGGCTCGATCATCGGCGGCGTGCTGGGCGCCGTAGGCGGCCGCCGCTTGCCTGACGCCGCACTGCGGGCGGTGATCGTAGTGGTGGGCATCGTGGCGATCGTGCGGCTCCTCACTTGAGGGCACCCGCATATAACGCGCGGCCGCCGGCGCAGCGCGCCTCGGCGGCCGCGCCGTTTTTGGGACACCTCGGTATGTGCGCCGGGAACCTGGCCGTCGTCAAGTGCGTCAGTGCTGGCCGAGCGGCCGGGCACGGAGGCTCGCGGTCCACGCCAAGACGATGACGATGCCTCCCAGGATGAAGACGATCCATGGCGCGGCGTCACCTCCGCCCTGGCTGCTCGTCGTCGGTGCGCTTGGCAGCGCTAAGGGATGCCCCGAGGCAGCGGCCAGGCGTTGGATCGCGGTGAGGGCGGCGGCTGCCAAGCCGGTGTTGGCCACCGAGCGGCGGACGCCAGCAAGCGTGGACTGCTCCGCTGCGGCCGGTTGACTGAAGTGGTAAAAGCCGAATCCGTCAGGCATGACCACGAGCAGCGCCCCGCGGTAGATGAGCGACAGCTCCTGGCCGAGGAACTGCGCGTAGCTCTGTGGTTGACCCCACAGCTCTGTGATCGACCCGAGATCGCTGGGGGAGGCGATCAGGGCCGTGCGAATGGGATATCGGTCGCCAGCGGCCTTTTTGAGCAGCGCCACAAGTTGCGTCTGTTGCGTGTCGGTCGCGGCGGTGTCTTGAGGGAGGAACAGCTGTTGGGTGGCGAGGACGTCTGATGCCGGATCGCCGTCGGCTGCCGCTGGGGTCGCCGACCATCCGCTGGCCAGTGCCAACATGGCGAGCAGTGCGATCGCCCGAAAAGCCAGCCGCAGCCACGGGCGACGTTCGCGAGCGTGATTGGAGTCGGCCACCTGCGATGAGCCCTCAGACACGGGAAACCGGGTCGCTAGCCGCGATCGCGGCAGCCTCGAAGTCTACGGCTCGCCGACGCTCGTGGATCGTCGTGTTAACTCTCGCGGGGGTGCTGGCGGCGACGGGAGCGTTTGCCAGCTCGGCCGGGGCGCATGGCCCGATCGCGCCGATCGCGCTGAATTACCTCGCCCGTGTGACCCGCCTCCCGCAGGGCCTCGACGCCAAGGTTGTAGACGGAGACCAGCGGATGTGGCTGCAGGTTCCGTCACGCCACACAGTCGTGGTTTTGGACTATCGGGGCGCGCCGTACCTGCGGTTCTTGCGCTCGGGGGTCGAGGTCAACCGGAACTCGGCTATGTACTACCTGAATCAGACCCCATTCGCCGCGACTCCGCCAGCCAGCCTGGGACGAAAGACACCGCCCAGGTGGCAGCAGGTCACGGGGGGACATGAGTACGGCTGGCACGACGGCCGACTTCACGCGCTGGCCACCGTGGCGCTTTCTCCGGGAGTGTCGTTCGTGGGAACGTGGAGGGTGCCGATCGTTGTGGACGGCCACCTGAGCGCGATATCCGGTGGGCTGTGGCATGCCCGTGCGCCCTCGATCGTGTGGTTTTGGCCGATTGCGGTGCTGCTGCTGTGCGTGCTGGCGGCGTGGCGGGTCAGGAACCCCACGCTGGACGAATGGAGTGCCCGTTTGCTCGCGCTGGCCGCGTTGGGAGCGATCGCGGCGGCCGGGATCGGTCGGGAGCTTCACGGGCGCCCGACGGTGCCGGTCATTCAGCTGGTTGAGCTCGGGGTCATCTTGGCGTTCGTGCTGTGGGGTTTGGTCCGCGTGCTTTGGCGGCGCACCAGATTCTTTGCGTACTTCCTGATCGCGATCGTGGCGCTCTGGGAAGGCCTGGAGCTGATCCCCACCCTTCTGAACGGCTTCGTGCTGATCGCGGTGCCGGCGTTCGTAGCCCGGGCAGCGTCGGTGGTGGCCGTGGCAACGGGAGTCGGGTTGCTGCTGTTGGTGTTCCGGCGCTTCGATCAGCACGAGGAATCGCCGGCGGAAAGGCGTTCGTCGGTGGAGGAGCCCGAAGGCGAGGACGACAGCGCCTGGGAGCTGGCCTGACCGGGAAGCCGGCCGCTCGGAGGCAGCCGTCCGCCAGGAGGCAGCCGGCCGCTCGGAGCCGCGGGCGTTGGGCTTCTGCCGCTGTCTCTATCTGCGCGATCGTGCTGGTGGCGGGTTGCGCTTCGATGGGCACCCCGACGGCTCCGACGTCCGCGATCCCCCGCCAGCTTTTGGCGGAGGCTCGTCCGATCGGCAGGGGGCCGCGCTTTCATCCCCCGGCCAGCGGGCCAGTCGTCGGCCGGTGCCAGCGGCAGCTGGGCCGCCGGTACGGCGTGCACGTGGAGGTGTTCGGCGCTAATCAAGTGGTGATCGTGCCGGCGGGGGTGGGGACCCTGCCGCCGCGTCGCATTTCGGCTGGCCGGATCTCGGCTGCGGGGTGCTTCGGCAGCCTGGCGACGCTGGAGCCGACGGGCCTGGTTCTTGTGCGTCCGGGCTCGCGGCTGACCCTGTCGAATTTGTTTCGCAGCTGGGGTGAGCCACTGTCCTCGCGACAGCTGGCCTCCTTTACTGCCCCCAAGGGCAGCCAGATCGCAGTCTTCGTCGACGGGCGGCGTTGGCGAGGCCTGCCGGGCAGCGTCCCGCTGGTCAGGCATGCGGAGATCGTGGCCGAGGTTGGCCCGTACGTGCCGCCGCACTCCTCATACACGTTTCCGACAGGGACATAAGCGGGACACAGCGGGAGTTGTTCACTCCGGAAGGCGGCGGCGCCCGACGCCGTTGCGCCGGTAGCGCGGTATCTTCTAGCGCGATGCACGTTCGTGCTGCGCGCGGCGTCCTGATCAGGCGTGTTGCGCCGCTGGCGCTGATGCCCGCTGGCGCTTTTGCGGTGCATCAGCTGCGCTACTGGCTGGCATTCGGCGGCCGGGCGGGCGCGGTGCTTGCGGCACAGGGCCATTCGTATCTGCACTCGGTGGTGCCGTGGATCGTGTTGCTGATCGCGATCTGGGTCGGCGTGTTCCTGAGGGCTCTGGGCCGCGCCTTCGGCGGATGCTGCTCGCTCTCGCGCTACACGGTCTCATTCGCCGGCCTGTGGTTGATGTGCGCGGCCTGCCTGGTGGCCATCTATATGTCGCAGGAGTTCCTTGAGGGACTGTTCGCGACCGGGCATCCGGGCGGCCTAGCTGGAATTTTCGGCTACGGCGGTTGGTGGTCGATCCCGGCGGCGCTCGCGGTCGGGCTCGTGCTCGCCGCGGTGTTCCACGGCGCCCGATGGGTGCTGCGGGAGGTCGCTGACCGGCGCCGCCGTAGCGCCACTCTTGTGCCGAGAGTACCCGCGGCGGCACACCCCCCGCGCGATGCGCTGATCCCTCGGTTGACGCCGCTGGCGGGTGGCTGGTCGGGCCGCGGCCCGCCCGGCTAGAGCTGGCGCGCTGTTGCAGCAACCCCGTTGCGGCAATGGCGCGCTTGAAGCCAGATCGAGGCGTTGGCCGGCTTTGCCGCTCGCCTGTGGCCGGTCTTACCGCGAGCGCTTGCGTCAGGTGCTCGTGGGCATCAGCCACCAACTTGATTGAGATCGCCCGCTTATGGGTTCTCTCGCTCGACGAACGCTAGGAGTGACAGATGAGCAACATTGCCGGGACGAGGGCCGTTCCCGCCAGCGTTGGTGAGGAGTCGGTCATCGAACGCGTACGCGCGTATTTCTTCTCGGACGCTCGCCGCACGATCCAAACCGTGTTGGGGTTGATCTGGGTGCTGGACGGGGCGCTTCAGTTCCAGGCGTTCATGTACGGGAAGGGGTTCATCCAATTCCTCACGAATCTGACGACGGGTCAGCCGCATTGGGTCGCGAGCAGCGTGAGTTGGGGAGCGACCACGCTCCACAGTCATCAGAGCGTGTTCAACACCGCGTTTGCGTTGGTTCAGCTAGCGATCGGAGTCGGACTGCTGTATCGGCCTACGGTCAAGCCGGCGCTGGCGGCATCGTTCGGATGGGTTCTGGTCGTGTGGTGGTTCGGGGAGGCGTTCGGGATGATGTTCATGGCGACGACCCCCATGGGGGGCGCCCCGATGGCCAGTGCGTTGACGGGCGCGCCCGGGGCGGTGCTGCTCTACGCGCTGATCGGGGGGATGGTATGGCCGAATGGACGCCCGGGAGGCTTGTTTGGTGTGCGCGGCGCGCGAGCCGTGTGGGCGGGCCTGTGGCTAGTGAACGCCTGGCTGTGGCTGGTTATGGCGGGTGGGGCGAACGGGATAACGAACGCGATCAACGCGGCGCCATCGGGGATGAGCTGGCTGAGCAGCGTGCAGGATTGGTTCGCGAACGCCGCCAAGGGCGACGGCGTAGTGATCGCGATCGTGCTCGCCGTGGTGTCGGCTGCGATCGGCGTTGCAGTCGCCGCCAACTGGCGTCCGAAGCCGTTTCTCGTGCTGGCGGTCGGCTTGAATTTGATCTACTGGGTGGTCGGTCAGGGCTTCGGCGGCATCCCCCAGGGCGGCGCGACCGATCCGAACGCGGGATTGCTGTTCGTTCTGCTCGCGTACGCGCTGTATTCGCTAACGCCGTTCGAGCAACGCGTGGCAAGCCCCACGAGGCGGGATGCGACAGGACGGGAGGTGGCGGCCACCGGTTGAACCGGTCGTGCGGTCGAGGCGGGACTCCTTGAATTCCGCCTCGACCTCAATTCACGTCCATATTCACCAGCAGGAGGCAACTGATGTTTGCAGCCAATCGAATCCGTTTAGGGGTGAGCCGCTCGACCCTCGCGTGTTTAGCCGTCATGTTGCTCGCCGGGTGTGCTGCCGCGAACAAGACCGCGTCAACCACCACGTCCTCCGGCAGCTCCAGCAGCTCGGCCAGCTCCGGCGGCATGGCTGGGATGAACATGGGCTCGAGCGGGGCCACCGGCAGCGTCTCCTCGGTCAATGGGATCAAGCCGGTGCCGACACAGATGTTGGCGTCGACGACCTGGCAGGGGTTGAGGATTGTCGCGCAGGCGATGACCGCGGCACCGTTTGTGATCTACAACGGCACCAGCGAGCAGATGGTGAAGCCGGGGCCGAAGACCAGCTTTCACCTGATGGTGATGCTCAACGACGCGCACACTGGAGTCCCGATTCCCTATGCCACGGTGTGGGCGACGATCAGCAAAGACGGCAAGGTCGTCTACGACGAGCGCCAGTGGCCGATGATCTCGGCCTTCATGGGTCCCCACTACGGCAATGACGTCAGCGTCCCCGGCGCCGGGGCGTACCAGCTCAGCCTGTTGGTCAGCCCGCCGGTGTCCGCGCGGCATCTCGAGTATCAGAACGTGTGGCTCACGCCGCACCGGGTAAATCTCACGTTCCACTGGACGCCGGTGACATGAGTCAGGAGCCGAAGCGCGCGCGGGGCCGGCTGACGCGCCGGCGATTTATCCTTGGTACCACGGCGGCCGCGGCCGGTGGCGGCGCGGTTGCGATCGGCCTGGACCGCGCCCTCGAGGACAATGCCAAGCCGGTGCCGCTGGTGTTGCTCGGCGCCCAGCCCGCCGGCCTGCCCCAGCGCCAACACGCCTGGGCAGCGACGCTCGCGAGCGACGCGGACCGCAACCCGATCGCGCCGCGGTTTGACCGGCTGCTGTTCTTCGACGTAAATGGCAGTCCCGGGCCTGCTCACGCCAGGCTCCTCGAGGCCGCGCTGCGTACGCTCGAGCGTGCTTACCGGTGGGGGCCGTCGGGACTGCTCTTCACCGCCGGCTGGGGGCCTGGCTACTTCGAGCGCCGGCTCAGGGTCGCCTCTCCAATCCCGCGGGCGAAGGCGTTGTCGGACTTTGAGCTCCCGGCGATCGACGACTATGACCTGTGCCTGCACCTCGCCTGCGACGACGAAGCGCGGCTGGCGTCGGTCGAGGCGGCGCTGATCCACGGCGCGTCGCTGGCTGGCGCCGACGGGCCGCTCGAGCTCTCGAGCGCGCTGCGCTGGCGCGAGACCCGCACCGGCTTCGTCGGCGCCGGGCTGCCAGCCAGTCATCAGAGCGTCGGCGGGATCCCGCCGGGAAAGCCGGTGGCGGCTGGTGCGCCCCTGTTCATGGGGTTCAAGTCCAACCTCCGAAAAAACCAGGCCACGGAGGACGACGTGACGATCCGGGGCGGTGCGTTCGCGGGCGGGACGACGATGCACGTCAGCTACATGCGCCTGCGGCTGGACAGCTGGTACCAGCAGCTCTCAGAGCGCGAGCGCGTGGCGCGCATGTACGCGCCGCAGGTCACCCCCGCTCAGGTGAACCGCTTCACGACCGACGCCGAGAGCGACCCGAACCTGCTCGGGCAGGCGATCAATCGCTACGGCGTGATCGGCCACTCGCAGACGTCCGCGCGCGCCCGGCGCAACGGCAGGCCGCGGATGATCCGTCGTGACTTCAACACCGTCGATGGCGGTCAGGCCGGCCTGCACTTCGTTGCAGTGCAGCGCACGATCGAGGACTTCGTCACGACCCGCACCGCGATGAACGCCAGCTCCGCCCAGCTACAGAACCCGGCGATCACCGACACCGTGAACAACGGCATCAACGAGTTCATGTTCGTGCTCAAGCGGGCCAACTACATCCTGCCGCCACGCGCCCAGCGCTCCTTCCCCCTGGTTCGGGGACGCCGAGCCGCGTCCGACTGACAACGTGACAACGACAGTGCGCCGCTGCCTGCTCACCGCGCTACTGACAATTGCGGTCCTCGCCGCCGGCACGCAGGCCGCCCGTGCCGACGGCGATCCCGGCAGTGACGTGCTCGTCTACCAGCCCCTGTTCCTGACCGCCGACGCGGGCGTCTCGGTCAACGAGCAAGTCAGGCTCAGCGAGCTGCTGCAGGCGGCTAGCCGCAGCGGCTTTCCCATCCGGGTGGCAATCATCGCCAGGCAGACCGACCTCGGTGCGGTCACCGCGCTATGGCGAAAGCCCCGCGCTTACGCCCGCTTCCTCGGCCTCGAGCTGTCGCTGGCCTACACCGGGCGGCTGCTGGTGCTCATGCCGAACGGGTTCGGGTTCAACTGGCCGGGGCACCCGGCGACAACGGCCTACCTGTCGCTCAGCCGTATCTCGATCGCGACGGGCGGCGGCGGTCTGGCGGATGCGGTCCAGGCCGCGGTCAAGTCGCTGGCGGCAGCCGACGGGGTCAAGCTCTCGTTGCCCGCTCGGTCCTCGGGCGCGGCACACGCCCCACAACCCGCCCCGGCGAACACCACGAGCGCCCCAGCAGTGTCGAGCGCGGACGAGGTTGTGGCGTTCGTCGCCGTGGCGCTCCTGGCGGCCGCCGCGCTCGCGCTACTCGCGCGCAAGCTGCTGAGGCGGCGGAGGCCTCGAGGCGGGCGGCTGCGCAACCGCCTGCGCCAGCCACGTCCCGCGGTCGCTTTACCCAGCGCGGTTGCCATCGTGGCGGGGGCGGGGATCGTCGCGCTCGCCTCGATCGGCCCCCCGAGCACGACGCAGACCGACGCGCTCGCCAGCAACCCGAATCTCGATCCGGGCACACCGCTCTCCCGGCCTGCGCCTGGCTTCACGCTCACCGACCAGTTCGGCCAGCCGGTGTCGCTTCGCTCGTTCCGCGGCAAGGTCGTGCTGCTGGCGTTCAACGATTCCGAGTGCACGACGATCTGTCCGCTGACCACCACCGCGATGCTCGAGGCCAAGGCAATGCTGGGGCCGGCCGGGGCGCGCCTCCAGCTGTTGGGCATCGACGCCAATCCCAAGGCGACCGCGCTTGAGGACGTGCTCTCCTACTCCCAGTTGCACGGGCTGCTCAGCTCGTGGCACTTCCTCACCGGTTCCCTCACCCAGCTGAAGTCCGTGTGGAAGGCGTATGGCGTCCAGGCGGCGATCCAGGGGGGTCAGATCGCCCACACCCCGGCGCTATTCGTGATCGACCCGCGAGGAAGGCTCGCGAGGCTCTACATGACCCAGCAGTCCTACGCAGCCGTGCCCCAACTGGGGCAGTTGCTGGCGCGGGAAGCCTCGCGCCTTCTGCCGAATCACCCAACGGTGGGCTCCGACTTGGCCTACGCCCACATCAGCGGGATCAGCCCAGCTGCCACGGTCACATTGCCTCGCGCCGGCGGCGGTGGCGTGCGTCTCGGGCCCGGCCGCTCGCGCCTGTACCTGTTCTTCGACACCTGGGACCAGGAAGTCACGAGCCTTGCCGGCCAGCTCGAGGCACTTGGCCGATACCACTCGTCTCCCGCCAGCTCGCGACTACCCGCGCTGACGGCGGTCGACGAGGCAACCGTCGAACCTTCCTCTTTCGCGCTGCGGCGCTTCCTGGCTGCGCTCCCGCGCCCGCTCGCCTACCCGGTCGCGATCGACTCAAGCGGGCGCGTCGCCGACGGCTACGGGGTCCAGGGAGAACCGTGGTTCGTGCTCAGCTCGCCATCCGGCCAGATCCTGTGGTCCTGGCAGGTCTCGACCTCGGGCTGGCTGAGCCGCAGCGCGCTGATCGCTCACGTACGCGCGGCGCTGGCGCGGGCACCGAAGGCGCCGACGAGCGCCGCAGCCGTCCAGCGAGACCTCGCCGGCTCTCCGCAGCCGCTCGCGGCGCTGCACCAGCAAGCCAGCTGGCTGCTCGGCCCTGCTGCTGCGCTCGTGGCCAGAGTGCGGGCCCTGCGCGGCTATCCGGTGGTGATCAACGCCTGGGCGTCGTGGTGCACTCCGTGTCAACAGGAGTTCGGGCTGTTCGCGACCGCCTCGGCCCACTACGGGCGCCAGGTCGCTTTCCTGGGGGCGGACACCGCGGACTCCGCCTCAGATGCGCGGTCCTTCCTGGCGCAGCATGCCGTGAGCTACCCGAGCTATCAGGCCAGCACCGGCGACCTTGACCCGCTCGTGCCCCAGGGCCTGGCCGGCCTGCCGACCACGATCTTCCTCAATCGCCAGGGCAAGCTCGTCTACGTTCACACCGGCCAGTACGAGTCTCAGGGCGCGCTCGACGCCGACATCGAGAGCTATGAGCTGGGGGGCTAAGCAGTGGTGAGCTGGCTCACACCAGCGGCGCTCAGCGCACTTCACCTCGGCGAATTCGTACCGCCCCTGATGGCGACGATCATCTATCTGTACCTCTACGCGCTGCGGGTCAGGACGCTGAGTGTGGAGAGGCGGCCGGTGGAGACGTGGCGGATCGTCTCCTTTGTGTGCGGTGTGCTGCTGGTGGCGGTCGTCCAGATCGGCCCGATGGACACGCTGGCCGACTCGGTGCTGGTCGCGCACATGGTGCAGCACATCGTGATCGGCGACATCGCGTCGCTGCTGATCGTGTTCGGGCTAACGGGACCTGTCCTCCAGCCTCTGTTACACATCCGCGCCACCCGACCGCTGCGCACGCTCGCCAACCCGCTGATCGCGGTGGTCCTGTGGGCGGTGGACCTCTATGCATGGCACCTGCCGCTCTTCTACCAGCTGGCGATCCGCCATGACCTCGTGCACGCGCTCGAGCACGCTTGCCTGTTGTGGTTCGGGACGCTGCTGTGGCTCGGGCTGATCGGACCGCTGCCCAAGCCGAGCTGGTTCGGGGGATGGGGCGCGCTGGGTTACGTGGTGGCGGTGCGCTTGCTGGGAGCGATTCTGGCCAACGTGCTGATCTGGGCGCAGACCGTCTTCTACCCCGTCTACAAGGCGAGCGACGCCGCCCGCGGGTTGAACGCGCTCTCAGACCAGAACCTCGCCGGGGGGGTGATGATGGTCGAACAGATCTTCCTCACGACGGTGCTGCTGGGCTGGCTGTTCTACCGCTTCGCCCGCCAGGACGAAGCGCGTCAGTCTTTGCTCGACCTGGCCGCCGAACGGGGACTCGAGCTCTCGGACGAGCGCGCCAGACGAGCCGCCAACGCCGGAACGGCCGACCGCCTGCGGGAGCGGCTGATGCAGATGGTGCCTGAACCGGGCCCTGGCGAAGCTAAGACAACGGAGAAGACTTGACGCGCTGTCTCGCGTTCTACGCTTCCGGCGACCTTGTCTCGAATCACGACTGCCACCGTCGTGGCTCTGGCTGCGGCGATCATTCTGTGCCCGCTGGCGCTCGCCGATGCGGACCCCGCCAGCGACGTCCTGCTCGGCGCAAGCGTCTTCTATCCCTACAACCCAACCGTCTCTAACGGCCGCCAGAAGGCGCTGAACGCTGAAACCACAGCGGCCGCACGCGCCCACTTCCCGATCAAGGTCGCGCTGATCGACTCTGCGGAAGACCTCGGCGCGATCCCCAGCCTGTTCGAAAAGCCCCAGCCGTACGCCGACTTCCTAGATCAGGAGCTCGGGTTTCAGGGCAACCCACATCCGCCGCTGCTGGTCGTCATGCCCGACGGCTACGGCGTCAGAGGACTACCGGCGACCGCCACCGCAGCTGTGGTCTCGATGCCCAAACCAGCGGGAACCCAGAGCAACGAGCTGGCGCAGGCCGCGATCACGGCGGTGCGGAGCCTCGCCGGCGCTTCGGGGCATCCGATCCCACGGTTCTCCGATGCTTCGGGCGCGGGGAACAGCAGCCCAAGTGCGTTCCCCATAGCGATCGTCGCGATCGCAGCCGTCGCGGCCGCAGGCGGTGTGGTCGCCTTTCGGCGCAGGTTGTCAGGGAGTCGTTGACTGCAGAGACAGGGAGGCGGCTAGCCCGTTGCGAGGCGCGGGCTGCACAGCGCGCGCCAAAACGTCCAGCAGTTCGGAGAGTTCCTCCTCCGGGTGGCCCGGCGGCAGCGCGACGTGGAGGCTGTCAGCGCCCGAGGCGAACCACGCCCCGATCGCCGTGGCCACCTCGTCGTAGGTACCGAGCAGCGTGACCTCGTGAGCAAGGCCCTCGGCCGCTGAGGGCAGGTTGGGGTTACGGTCGGCAGTCGCCTTGACAATCGCGTCGACCCCAGCGGTCATGCCGAAGCGTTGTCCGAGCATGGTGGGATAGAGCGGACCCATGCGGGTGAGGTAGGTCGACAGCCACCACGCTGCGAGCCGCCGCGCGGTTGCCTCGTCGGGCCCGAGCGCGAGCGGGACGCAGATCGACACACGCGTGGGCGTGGGCTTCTCGGCACGGAGCTCGCCTTCTTGCAGCAGCGCCCAGCCGTCCTCGACACGTGATCGGGCCCACAGGAAGGGAACCCAGTCGTCCGCGAGCTCCCCGGCAAGCCGGATCGACGCCGGGGAGAGCGCGGCAAGCTCGATCGGCACCGGCCAGTCGGGGCTCACGCCCAGCCGCAGGGCCCGGGCGCCGGGCGGGGGATCGGGGAGGCGATCACCCGCCAGAAGTCCGCGCACGGCCGTCAACGTCGCCCGCAGGCGAGCGACGGGCCGCTCCCACGGTACGCCATGGAGGCCCTCCGCCAGCGGCGGACTGCCCGCGCCGATTCCGAGCGAGAACCGGCCGGCCGAGGTCCGCTGAAGGCCCGCCGCGGCCAGGGCGATGGTCGCGGGCGTCCGGCCCCACACCGACACGATCCCCGTGGCGAGGCCGATGCTCGACGTCCGCGCGGCGATTTGCGCCAGCAGGATCAACGAGTCGTGCGTCCACCCTTCAGCGACCGAGACCCGGTCAAGACCGAGACGCTCCGCCTGAGCACTAAGCCGCACGACCACGTCGGTCCGCGTTTCAAGTGGAGTGAAGCCGATGCCCAGGCGCATGCCAGCTGCCTCTGCCGGATGTGGTTGAGGTTCAGGGCCGCTTCCGAGCGATGATGATCAGGTAGTCGCTCGGTGCGCGGAAGCGCCCGTTGGCGGCTACGTTGGCCTCTTCGCTGATGGTGATGAGCTCGCCGCGCAATGCCGACCAACGGCCATCGGCGAGGAGCGCGTTGTGCGCTCCGAGCAGGGGGCCGTAGTGCTCGGCCATCATGTCGATGAACGCCGCTGGAGTCTCGGCCTCGAAATGCAGCGCTTGGCGCTCGAAGGTGATCTCGACCGGCAGATCGGCGAACAGCTGCTCGACGTGGTCGATGCGACCCCAACCCGGGGGCGGCGATGCGTAGGCGGGTGGGGGCGGCATGTAGGGGCCCATGGCTGTCCAGAATCGCCCGATGTACCCGTCGGCGGCCCAGTTTCCGAGCGCGATAGTGCCGTCGGGCCGACAGACGCGGACGAGCTCCCCGGCAACGACCTCATGACGCGGCGCGAACTGAACGCCGAGGCTCGAGAGCACATAGTCAAAGCGCGCGTCTTCGAACGGCAGCTCCTCCGCGTCAGCGCTTATCCACTCGATCTCCACACCCGCTTCGGCAGCGCGGCGGCGGCCGGCGGTGAACAGTTCGGGGGTCAGATCGGAGGCGATCACGTGCGCGCCTCTCTGCGCTGCGGGGATCGCGGCGTTCCCGCTTCCGGCGGCGACGTCGAGGACCTCGACGCCCGGTTCGACACCGGCGCGCTCCACGATGCGCTCGCCGACGTCGGTGACAAGCTCGGCGATACGGGGATAGTCACCGGAAGCCCAAGTCCTGCGGTGAGCCTCTTTCAATGGTCTTGTGTCAACGGTCGTGCTCATGCGGTCCCCTTTTCGAAACGGCAGGTCGATTTCGAGACAGCGTAGGTTTGGGTGGCGGCCCTCGCTTCCGGGGGCCCCCTAGTCCTTGGCACCGAGCTCACACCGGGTCTCCGGGTGCTCGTGCTTGGCTCCCGGGGACGAGGCGGATTCGCCGGGGCTGCTACTCGCCGGGACTCAACCCTTCGTGCCGGCGATGAGCCGTTCGCGGTCGACCAGCGTCGACACGAGCCGCCATCCCAGCCTGTTGGCGATGAGCAGCGCAATCCCTAGGGCGAACGCGAGCCCGGCGGTTGCGTGGATGACGTTGATCGCGATCAACGTAGTGATCGCGATCGTAGGCAGACTGGCGAGGGTGCTGAGCTGCTGTGCGACTCGCACCTCGCTCGCTCGCGTGGAGATTGCGATCCCAAGCCAGATCGACCACCCAGCCAGCAGTGGCGTGAAGATCACCTGGGCGAGGACGTCCGGGCCCCGAATCAGCGCCGACGAGACCCCCGATTTGGCGAACAGGGCGACGAGGACGAGGAACACTCCGAAGACGGCATATGCGATCGCGACCGACGGCACGAACACCGCTAGCGCTTTGCCCAGAAGCAGTTCCTCGCGACGAATCGGCGTGCCGAGCACGGGCTCGAGCGTGCCCTGCTGGCGCTCGCCGACGATGGCGAAGGCGGCCAGCGCGGCCGGTACCAGTGCCGGGATAGCCAGCATGTAGACGAGTTCGTGGTGATGGCGCAGCTGGCCCGAGGCGGCCGTGGAGGTGGCGAACACCGTCACCAACGGCTGGACCACGAAGATCAGTGGGAAAATCGACATGCCGACGACGATCGAGCGGTTGCGCCTGTACTCGCGCAGCTCCTTGCGCACGATGGCGAGGACGCGCCTGCGGCTGAGGCTCATCGCCGCCCCACCTCCGCGTCCTCGTTGATCAGCTCGAGGTAGACGTCCTCGAGCGAGTGGTATGACTGCGAGATCGTCAGGACGTCGGCACCCGCAGCCACGAGCGCACGGGTGATGGCCGGGGCGGCGACATCGCCGTCCGATACGGTCACGAGGTACCCGCCGTCCTCAGCCTGGCGCCAGCCCTCGACGGCCGGCAGCCCGCCGAACACGCTCCCCGGCTTTGCCAGCGGAGC
Source organism: uncultured Actinomycetes bacterium (assembly GCA_963830405.1). Classification (GTDB taxonomy): domain Bacteria; phylum Actinomycetota; class Thermoleophilia; order Solirubrobacterales; family Solirubrobacteraceae; genus Palsa-465. Next base: position 673,303 of record CAWHMB010000001.1, on the reverse strand, counting down.
GAGCGTCCTTACGGTGAGTGCCTTGGCAAACAGCCGGTCGCGCAGCTCGTCGGGTCGGCCGATCGTGCGCAATGTCGTGTTCAGAATCGCGACGCGGTCACACAGACGCTCGGCCTCCTCGAGGCGATGTGTCGTCAGGAAGATCGTCACGCCGCTACGCCCGAGCGCGGCGATCAGCTCATGGACGTCTCGGCTCGCCACCGGGTCGAGACCGGCCGTCGGCTCATCGAGGAACAGCACCTCGGGGTCACTCAAGAGCGCTCGCGCGAGCGCGACCCGCTGGCGCAGACCCTTTGACAGGGTGCCGCAGGGATCGTCCGCCCGCTCGCTCAAATTCACCGCTCGCAGCGCACGTTCGATCCGAGTCGCGGGGTCGGAGACCTCGTACAGATCGGCGAAACATTGGAGGTTCTCGGCAACGCTGAGACGCTGGTAGAGGCCCGGCGCCTCCGGCATGATCGCGATCCGCCGTCGGATCTCGGGACCGTTCTCAGGCGCCAGCGGGATACCGGCCAACGTCGCCGACCCAGCGGTCGGCGCGATCAGCGTCCCAAGCGTCCTCACGGTCGTCGTCTTCCCAGCGCCGTTGGGCCCGAGAAAGCCAAACACCTCGCCAGAGGAGATCTCAAACGAGACGTCTTCAAACGCAACCCGGTCACCGAACCGCTTGCTCAGGCCGTGTGCGGAGAGCGCCGGACTGCCAACCCCCTGCTTGGATGCCTCCAGGCTCTCCATCGACGCGAGCATAATCGTGTCGGGGCGGCGACCCGTTGGTCTTGCAGCTTAGGATGCCGGAGATGAAGATCGTCGCCCTAGAAGAGCATCTGGTAACTCCGAACGCTTGGGCCGCTTGGGCCGCCGCGCCCACCGCGTCCGAGGACGGGACCAGTGATCCCGTACCGGGCCTGATCGGTCAGCGCCTTCTGGATGTCGGCGAGAACCGCCTGCGCGATATGGACGATGTGGGAGTCGACGTTCAGGTCCTGTCGCTGACCCAGCCCTCGGCGCAGAACCTCGCGGCGCCTGAGGCGAGCGCGATTGCGCGTGAAGCCAACGATGTGATTGCGGCTGTCGTTTCCGGACGACCGGACCGCTTCGAGGGTTTCGCGGCGCTGCCGACGGTGGACCCGTCTGCAGCGGTTGAGGAACTGCAGCGGACCGTGAACCAACTTGGTCTCAAGGGCGCCATGCTGTGCGGGCGCACCGGCGAGCGCAACATAGACGACCCTGATTTATCTGAAATCTACGCGGCCGCAGCCGAGCTCGGGGTTCCGATCTACATTCACCCCCGGCGGCCGGTGATGCCGGTACGGCAGGCCTACTATTCAGGGTTCGGCGATGGGCTCGATGCGCTGCTGGCGGGCTTTGGGCTGGGTTGGCACTACGAGACCGGGATCCAACTCCTGAGACTCATACTGTCGGGCACCTTTGACCGGCATCCGGACCTGCATGTGATCGTCGGCCACTGGGGCGAGGTCGTCCTGTTCTATCTGGAGCGAATCAGCTCCTTGGACCGAGTGGGTTTCGATCTTGATCGCCCACTGGAGCACTACTTCCGGGAGAACGTCTACTACACCGGGAGCGGAATCCTCAGTCACCGCTACCTGCAGTGGACGATTGACGTTGTGGGCACCGAGCGCGTCATGTACTCGACCGACTACCCGTACCGCTACGCAGGCGACGGCGGAGCACGCAGGTTTCTTGAGGAAGCCGCGCTCGACTCAGCGGCGAAGGACATGATCGCCCACGCCAACTGGGACGGATTGACGGGCCCCAAAAAATAGACGCGGCTGTAGCGAGCTTCAGCTTCAGCCGGTCGATCCCGTCCGGGGAGAGTCGCTTGCCGCGTCCGAGTACGAGGTGACGAAGCTCACGAGAGAATTGAGACGTGAGCGAGCGCACTGCCAGCCGGATCTGCGTCGTCGGCGAGATTTCGGAGCTCTTGCCCAATGATGTGCGTTTGCAAGCGCGTCAGCTTGGACTACTCGGATGGGTTCGATTGATGGACGATGGCGCGCTCTGCGCGCATGCTGAGGGAGAGCGCACTGCGATCCGAGAGCTGGCGCGTTATCTGCGGTCGATTCCTGGCGTCGACTCGGTGACAGCGTCGCCCACCCGGATCGAGGTGCACGAACAGTTCGCCATACGTGGTGTGCCGGCCGGCGTGTTCGTTGTCCAGGAGCATCAGGCGACCGCTCACCACTTTGATGTCCGGCTTGAGGTTGACGGGTTGATGCGTTCCTGGGCGGTGCCCAAAGGTCCATCGATTGACCCCGCGATCAAGCGCCTGGCGGTGGAGGTTGAAGACCACAGCATGGCCCACAACGATTTCGAAGGGCGGACGGGCACCGGCGCCGTGATCATTTGGGATCGCGGCATCTACGAACAAGGAGGCCGCGTGGCCTGGCCGGAGGCTTTAGCGCGTGGCCATGGCGTGTTCGTCCTTCACGGGGAGAAGCTTCGCGGCGGCTTTGCCCTGCAGCGGACGACTGCTGGCCGCAAGCCACAGTGGCTCTTGATCAAGCGTCGGGACGAGTACGCCGCCTCGGGGTCCGACGTCGTCGCCGAGCGCCCGGAATCAGTCCGCAGCGGTCTGACGCTGACCGAACTGATTGACGGCTAATCGCCATCAGTGAACTAGCAGGCCCCTAGACGAAGCCAACCGTCCGCCGTTCGACCGGACGTCGCTCCCCAGGGGCGGTCCTCCCGGATGTGACCCGCGATGACCTCGATCGCGGCGGCGGACTCGTCGTGATCATGAAAACCGGTGTCCTGGTCCTCGCTCCAGCAGATGAGCCAGGCGTTGACATCCTCGTCGTCCCAGATCTGGTGGTACACGCGGGCGCTGCCGTAGAGCTCGACCAGGTCCTCCCACCGGTCTCGGGACGCGGCCAGCCCGGCAACAAAGCGGTCGAGTTCATTGGCGGACAGGCTCATCCGGCGACCGCCGAGCGACCTGACCGAGCGAGCAGAGCGGCGGCGTTGACGGCGAGGAGCACCTCGCGGCCGGTGCGCACCGGCTCGATCACCGGACGGTCGGAGCCGTAGAGCAGCTGGCGCTCCCCGACGAGTCGGGCGAGCAGCTCGATCGTCGCCGGGCCGTAGCTCGAGGTCTCGTAGAAGACGAGCGGATCGCGCAGGTCGACGATCGGCCCGCCGCGGGCACTCAACCGCTCGCTCTGCAGCGGCGCGCCGCCGGCGAGCATCGCGAACACCACCATCAACTCTGGATGCTCGCGGCGCCCGAGTGCCATAAACGTGAACCACGCCGCCTGCATCTGCGAGACGTAGTCGGTGAGCGCCCGCCACCACACCGGCTCCGCATGGCCAGGGACCGCGCCCTGATCTCCCGGCGCGCGTCCCGGGTGCACGAACAGTGGGGCAGCGTGCGCGCCAACCCGCTGCAGGAGCGGACCGATCGACGCGAGCCGCTCTGCCCCGGCGAGCGCGCCAGCCGGTATCGAGATCCCGATGCTGCCGCGCGCCAGGAGTCGGTCGACGTCGTCGGGATCCGGCTCGTCGAGCGCCACGGGCCCCCACGCGGCAAACCGCGGCCCGAGCGCCTCGACACCATCGAGGTGCGCGGACAGCAGGCTTACTGCCTCCGCCCGCGGGAGCGCCTCGATCCCAATCGGGCTCGAGACCCCCACCACCGCGAGATCAATCCCATCTGCCCGCAGCAGCTCATTCCGTCGCTCGGCCGACTCCGCCAGCTCATCTATTACGTACGGCTGCTCGGCCGCGCAATGCACGACGGTCACCCCGTTCTCTCGCCGCACGAATGGCCACTGATCGCGCTCGGCGAGACAGTCCAGCAGCGGCGCAGTCCAGACGTGCTGATGGAGGTCGACACGCATCTGGAAATACTACAGTAAGTCAACTAACTTCCTTGTGTTTGCCCGCTTTCGCGTACCTACGCCCCCAGGCGACCCCTACAAGTCAGTGCGGCCATGGCCCGGGTCTCTTGCAGGTCAGTGATGCGAAACGATGTGGCGGAGGCGCCTCGAGAATCGGGCCGCGGTCCCGTGACCCCCGCTCGCCAGTCCCGTTGCCCCGAGCAGCGTCACAAATGCGCCGGCGAACAGCGCGAGACCGCCCAACAGCACCGGCCAACGACGCTGAAGGAAATCCCTTGCGGCGCCGAGAACGCGTCCAGCTTCGTCCCCGGCGATCGTGATCGTCCCGATGATCAGGACCAGCGGCATCACGAAGCAAGCGTTGTAGAGAAGCAACACGATCAGTCGACGTACGGGGTCGAGCCCAGATGCCACAATCGCAGCGACCACCGCGAAGTACGGGAAGGCTGTAGGCAGCTCCACGGCCGTGATCGTGACGCCCAATACGGCGCTCGACTTACCTTCTGACCGCGGAGCGGGAAGCTCACGCCGGGAGAGCTTCTCGCGGCGGAGCCACAGAAACCCGGCAGCGATCAGCATCACAACTCCGGCCACAAGCTCGGCTATGTATCGCACCGTGTGCCCAGGACGTGGGACAAGTGCCAGAAGCACCTCTCCCGGGCCGAACACAAGCAAGGCACCGCCCAGAAGGTTGACCGCGAACACCCCGAGGGTGAACTGGGTTAGGGCGCTACGAGGCCGCTCACCGGTCGCGAGATAAAGGGCCGGGGCGATTGTGCTCGGGTTCATCGAGTCCGCTAACCCGATCGAGAGCGCCAAGCCGATCAAGCGGAGCATGCGGCAAGTCTGCCCTGATAGTCGGTCGAGACATCGGGGGCGCCGAGCTATGGATGCTCCCTCCGGCGGATAGGCGCTGGGTCACCTACACCTTTGGGGGGGTCGCTTCGATGATTGGTGACGACCTTCTGGGCGATGGTCCCTCTGACAATCTCGTTGGCGCGACCCCGGAGGTCTGGGACGCGATCCATGGCAACCCTGGCCAGGACATGGCGTCCGGCGCCTTCCCGCTCGTCTCCGCTCCCGAGCGTGCGATGCTGCGCGCGGTGCTCGCGCAGTGCCGGCTTCAAAAAGGCGACGTTGTCACAGAACTTGGCTGCGGGACCTCGCGCTACTTGCCGTACATCGCGCAGCGGACTGGCGCTCGCGTCGCCACCGAGGAGGAGCGCCCAATTCAGCCGTCCATTCGCGGAGCGCCCTCAGAATGGCTTCGTCGCTCCACCGTCCCAGGATACCTGGATGCGCCACCGGCACATACGGGGTGGAGCGGAGACCGCTCCCGTCCGGCCCGAGCCTGGGCCCGAAGCCGGACGGGTGGCCTCGCCTGCCTCGATCAGAGGGCAGTGACGACGGACTTGGTCTCCAGGTAGTTGTTCAGGACCTGGTGACCCATCTCGCGGCCCCAGCCCGATTCCTTGTAGCCGCCGAAAGGCATCGCGGCGTCGAACACGTGATAGGTGTTGATCCACACCGTGCCCGCCCGCAGCCGCCTCGCCGTCCGATGGGCCTTGGAGATGTCTCGCGTGAACACCCCCGCGGCGAGGCCGTAGATGGTGTCATTCGCCGCGGGAACGATCTCGTCCGGCTCCTCGAACGGGATCGCGCACACCACGGGGCCGAAGATCTCCTCGCGCTCGACCTTCATCCCCGGGTTGGTGTTGGTGAGGACCGTGGGCTGCACGAAGTAGCCGCGATCCCCATATCGCCCGCCACCGACCACTGCCTCGGCACCCTCGCCGCGGCCCGAGTCGAGGTACCCGAGCACCTTCTCGAACTGCTCGTCGGAGATCAGCGGGCCCATCTGCGCGTCCGGGTCGGTTCCCGGGGCGAGCTTGATCTGCTTGGCGTGATCTGCGACCCCGGCGACGATGTCGTCGAAGATCCGCTTCTGCACGTACAGGCGTGAGCCCGCGTTGCAGCACTGCCCGTGGTTGAAGAAGATCCCGTTGGCGGCGCCGAGGATCGCGCTCTCGGGATCGGCGTCTGCGAACACGACGTTCGGCGACTTACCGCCCAGTTCGAGCGTGACCTTCTTCAGGTTCCCGGCCGCGGCCTGGACGATCAGCTTGCCCACCTCGGTTGAGCCGGTGAACGCGATCTTGTCGACCTCGTCGTGCGCCGCCAGCGCCGCGCCGGCGTCGCCAAAGCCGGTCACGATGTTCACCACCCCATCCGGGAGCCCGGCCTCTTGCATCAGCTCACCGAGCCGCAGCGCCGAGAGCGGGGTTTGCTCGGCGGGCTTGAGCACCACCGTGCAACCGCACGCGAGCACCGGCCCGAGCTTCCAGGCCGCCATCAGCAGCGGGAAGTTCCAGGGAATGATCTGGCCGACCACGCCGACCGGCTCACGCAACGTGTAGGCGAGGTACTCGCCCGGCGCCGGCAGAGCCGAGATCGGCACCGTCGTGCCCTCGATCTTGGTCGGCCACCCCGCCATGTAGCGGAACAGATCCGCCGCGAGCGCCACATCGGCCGCCTTGGCAACTTGATAGGGCTTGCCGTTATCCAGCGACTCGAGCATCGCGAACTCGTCCGCATGCTCCTCGATCAGCTCCGAGATCCGCCAGATCACGCGCCCGCGATCGGACGCATTCATCCGTCGCCACGGCGAATCGTCCGCGAACGCCTTGCGCGCCGCCTTCACGGCCCGCTCGATGTCCTCCGCCTGCCCATGGGCAATCTCGGCGAGGACCTCCTCGGTGGCTGGGTTGATCGTCTCGAACGTCTGGCCCGAAGCCGCCTCGACCCACTGGCCGTCGATCAGCAGCTTGTGCGGTGAGCGAACGAAGCTGTCTGCCTGCTGCTCTACCGATTCGGCAACCGCCATGACCGTCTCCTCTCCGCGCGAGCGGAGCCCGCGCGCCTTGATGTTAATCCCGTGATCACGGTCCCCCAACGCTATCCTATCCTGACTAACTGGCAAGCGATTTCCCCCCGCTTTATATCGCGTTAGCGTTCCCCGGCAAGTTGTCGAGCAGGGACGAGCAAATGCCCGCGAGCGAATGTGCCGTCCTCGCGCTGCTCGCCGAGAGGCCCACCCACGGCTTCGCCATCGCCCAAGCCATGGCCGACGACGGCGAGATCGGAAAGGTCTGGTCCCTGCGGTTCATCGACAGCATCATTGAGGCTCCAGCCCCGCCGCCAGCTAACAAGCGCTCCTGAGGAGAGCGGGGGTGCCCGCTTTGACCGTCCTGCGCCAGCTTGCCTAGACGAAGCAGCGGCGGATCGGTACTTGGCTGCTAGGACTGTCTATCGAAGCCGCGGCCGCGGGACCGCAATTGGCGAAGCCACTCTCCCGCGGTCCGCAACGGTCCCGTGGCACGCCAGCTCTTCGAGTGGCGCACGACTTGGAGAGAGGCCTCGAGCACACCAACCCTGCGTCTCAGAGCCTCACGGTCAGCGTCGACCTCCTCGAGTACGGGGATCGGTACGCCGTGGCCCGGCGGCACCCACCGCTGCAGGTTGAACCGATAGGCCGCTTCGATTGCAGCATTGACAGCGCCATTAGCGCTCGCGGCACGCACGAATATTTCCGTCGGGTGGTCGTGTGTCCAGGAACGAGGCGTGTTGGAACAGAACGACCGCCGCCATGTAAGCGGATAGTTCCACGAACCGCGAAATAGATAGTCGTGGGCATTGGAGAGGTAGAAGATCGCGTCTTCGCCGGCGACGCGATCGAACAAACCGATGTAGGCATCAATTGCCGCTTGCGTCATCTCTTGGAAGCTCTCTATGTTCACGCAGACGTCGTAGCGCCCGCTGCCATTGAGCTCTTGGAAATGCCACGCGGGGGCGATGTAGCAGTCGAAGTTTTCGATATCGGCGCCCTCGTCGTCGTAGTAGAAGCCAATCCGCGCGTCAGGACAGGCCGCCCGAAGATAGTCGCGGGCGTAGACCAGGCTGGCCGGCACCGCGTCAACCATGACCCACCTAACGCTGCCCGCAAACACATTTAAGGCGGCTTCCGCCGTGCGGCCGTAGCCACCGCCTACCTCTAGGACCCGGGTGGGCGAACGGTCGGACGCGAACGTGTAGAGCAGGTTGAGGTCGAGGATCGAGCCGAGATCTGCCTCCATCAGCGTCGTTGCGATGTCGGAATTCGCGATGTTGTGCACCCATAGGTCGAGCGGATCGTGCCGAGTGAGAAAGGGGGCGTAGCGCTCCATGGGAGGGCCAAGCGCTGGTTGGCTCTGCACCCCGATCCACTCCGGGAGCAGCTGTTCGGAGTTCGCCATCTTGTCGGAGATCGTTGTGCCCGCGAATGCGCTCGCGCTCACCTCTTGGGCTCCCGCGGTCTCCCATGCCTCGAGTGTGAGCCAGCTCGCTCCGGGCAGGTACGCACCCGCGTGCGCCCGCATGTCGGCTGCGATTTCGGCAATCAGGTCGGTATCTGCGTGCAGCGCACGATGATCAATAATCCTCTGCCTGATGAGGCGGCCACTCGGCTGCATCGACGGGCGATGGTACTGCGCAGTGGGCCGCTCGTTCCCTTGGACATCGCGAGTGCGAGGAGCGGCTGCTCGCCCGTTTCAGTGACGCCTACGGGGCGCGGCCGTTTGCCAATCTGACCGGCTCACAACCGCCTCAGGGCGCGCGGTGTCCGCGGCTTATCCCCCGGCGACTGGACCAGTCGTGGCGCCGTCGAGCATTCAAGCGCGCGTTGAACAGGTGCTGGCGTCGAGCACGCACGGCCCTACGACCTCAGACACAGCGTCGCTTCGCTGCTACTGCACGAAGGCCGCAGCGTGATCTACGTCGCCCGCCAGCTCGGCCATGGCGCGGCGCTCACACTCGGCACCTACGGCCATGTCATCGACGAGCTGGACGACGCGCCGCGGCGCGACGCCGAGGCTGCAATTCTGGCCGCTCGAGAGAGCCGTGTTGCCCCTCAGTTGCCCATCGCCCACCAATGACCGGTCCTGCTGTTTCCCACCCTCGCCGCAAAGTCGGCCATTTGCAGGGCATTCCTCCAGTGGGCGGTGCCTGGCTCGAACAGGCGACCTCCTGCTTGTAAGGCAGGCGCTCTACCAGCTGAGCTAACCGCCCCGGCGGTCTGATGCTAGCCAGCTCAGCCGGCCCCACGGGTGCGCCCAAGTGAAAGCCGGGCTCCCCGCCGCGTCGGCACGGTATCGTGGCCCAAATGCCTCTCAGCGATTTCGATCCCGAAGCAGCGTTGGGTCAAGCCCGTCGGGTGCTTAGACAGGCCCCAGAGCAGCTGGCCGATGGTTTCTCGCAGCTGGTCCGGAGCACTCCACAGCGACGGCTCGAGCAGCTGATGCGGACACCCGCCCGGCGGGTCCTGCTAGACGCCATCTTCTGGCAGATGACCCAGCACCTGGACGCGAAAGCCGCTCGGGGGATGAGGACAGCGATTCGGTGGCGCATCACCGGGCGCACCGATGGAGGCGCCGACGTCTACCAGCTCGAGGTCGAGAACGGGGCCTGCCGGGTACACCGCGGGGAAGGCGGCAGCGAGCCGAACCTCACGATTACGCTCGACGCGGCCGAGTTCGTGCGGCTGGCCACAGCCAACTCGAACCCGATGCAGGCCTACTTCAAAGGCAGAATCGCGGTGGCTGGCGACGTCATGCTGGCGGCGCGGCTACAGTCGCTCTTCCGCATGCCAGGAAGACGCGCTTCGCCCGCCGGCTCCCCGGTCAACCCGTAAGCACCGTGTCCTCATCGCGGTACGGAGGCGCACAGCAGCAGTAGAGGACCAAGGGATCGGACCCTGGGTTTCGCAGCATGTGCCTGATGCCCGGTGCGATCACTACCGCGTCGCCGGCTCGCACGTCCGCCTCTTCGTCTCCGAGGCGCATCCGTCCGGCGCCGCGCACGAACAGGTAGATCTCCTCGCTCGTCCGGTGATAGTGCTCGAGGGTTTCGCTCCGAGGCGGCACCGTCGCCTCCGCAAGCGACTGCTGGACCGCATTCCCCGACGGCGGGCCAGCAAGCTCACGGATCGTCGAGCGGTCAGCGGTGACAAACCGCTGCAGCTCATCGAGGCGGATGATCTCCATGGAAATCATCCTATGCGCCATGCGACGGCTCGCGCGGCTCACGCCAAGCCGCCTCGCGCAGGGCGCGCGCGAGCGCGTGGTTCGCTTCTTCGGCGTCCTGCGAGCGCCTCGCGGTGAGCTGGCCCGCAGCGGTTCGGATTGCCGCGTCCGAGCGGATCTCGCGCTCAAGCGCGAGCTCAACGAACTTGCGCATGCGCCGCTTGGTGCTCTCGAGGAATGCCTCGCGCTCGCGGGTCCTGAGCGCTCGGAAGCCGACGCGCACCGCCGGGTTGGTGATTTTCGCGGTGCGCGACTTGGCGTGTACACGAAACTCGACCTCTCCCGTATCGAGCCACTTCCACACCTGCCAGTCCATCTGCCCCTCCTCGACGTGGCCCTGCAGCGTGCGGTAGTTCCAGCCCCACGTATGGGCGATGCGCCCGACGTCCCCCAGCGTGCGCTCGTATACCTCGCCAACCCGGACGCCTACGTACAAATGAAAGATCCCCAGCGCCTGGAGCTTCAACAGCATATTGCGGCGCTCCAGCGGTACGTCGGGGTCGTAGTAGGCGCGGACGATGGAGGGGTCGGCGAACTCGTAGCCGCGCATCAGGCGCCGTGCCTGCTGCCAGCTGCCTTCGTGCACCGGGGGTCCCGGCGACTCGGAGGGGAGCGGCTGGCACAGATCTGTGGTCATCCAGCCATCCGCGGGGCTCGCGCGTTCGAGCTCCGCGGGGTCGAAGTTCAGGCTGAGCGCGCCGAGCGCGGTCAATCGGCGCCGCACCGGCGGGGAGCCAAGCAAGGAGTGAAACTCGCGGTGCACCGACGCGGCTGCGTGCTGAGGGCGAGTAGCCGAGTCGCCGCGGGACTCAGGCATCGAATCGCCTGGTCTCGATCGTCACTCCGCCTGTCATACGGCCGCCCGACAGACGCACTACGCCCTCGAGAAACGACACCCACATGTGGGCCTGAACCTCCTTTGACATGCGCAGGCGGTGATACAGAAGGTTCGTCAGTCGGTTGCTGCTGCGCGCCCATGACTCGATCACGAAGGACAGTTCGCCGTTTTCGTTATCGGCGGCGCGGAACTCGATTTGGCCGGCTTCGAGGTGTCCGCGCAGCGTCGCGAAGCGAAACGACCTCGGCGAGACGTCGATCACCGTCACCGGTCCGTCCCACGGTCCGGGCATCCGCACGACGTACTCGTCGCCGGGCGCAAGCCGCTCGCTCGCTCCCACAACCTTCTGGAATCGGGCGAAGCTGCTCGGAGCCGGTTTGTTGAGATTGCGCGTGATCCGGTCAATCAACGCCTCCGGCGCCAGATCAGGTTCGCGCATCCGAGTTTGGTAGCGGCGGTGAAACAGCGGCCCGTACCCCTCGTCGTGGCCCTGGAGCTCTTCGGCGGCGATGCTTTCGGGTAAAGATGGCAGGCCCTGGAGCTCCGGGGTGCGGCCGGTAGTCTCGCTGCGGTGCATCGGCGTCGAACGCCACATGTAGTCCCACGACGTGAGCGCTACGCCGATCGGCCATGTGGCGGCGGTAGCCCAGCGGCGGCTCAGGCTGGGGCTGGTGGGCACCAGGCCAACATAGCGGCCGGTCTTGCCGCGCCGGGCTCGATGAAGGCGAGGCCGCTAGGCTCCGAGCATCGTTGGCGCCGCACTCCACCGCGCCGGGCTCCGCTCGGCGCACATGCAGCTGCTCTCGCTGGGCTCGGTCGGTCTGTGCATCGGCCTCTGGATCCGTGCCAAAACAGTTGACCAAGACGAACGCGGCAACGCGGAGCGTCGCGCCCTGTTCGTCGGACTGTGGCCGCCCTTGATCTGGTTGATCGGTGACTCACTGCAGCAGGATGAGTAGAGACCGCGGCGCCGCGGCGCCGCTCCTAGCTGTGAGGGATCGGCTATGGCGCGATCCTGCTCGCCGCAGGCCGCCGCTAATCCGTTGGCGTTAGGAGGCGGTCACGCCTCGACGCCAGTGTGTACTCAGCGCGTGTTCTTCTTGAACGCGCTGCGGACCTTGCCGACGGTGTTCTTCGCCTTGCCCTTCGTCTCCTCGCCGGCGCCGCGTGCCTCGGTCTCCGGCCGACCCGACGCGGCTCCCGCCTCGCGCTTCATGCGGCCCTTGGTCTCCTCAGTCTTGCCCTTCAATCGCTGCGTACGGTCACCCATCGCTGCTCCTTTTGACGCTGTGTCCAGGAGGCTACCCTGCACCGTGGCGTCGCTACACCGGGAGAGGGGGTAGTCCTAACGCCTCGTGCCTGGGTACCGTGGTAGCTAGACAGATGTCCGACAATCCGGATCAGCTTGCCGCCGCGCAGGGCTCGCGGCCCCGGGGAGCGAACCACCCGGAAGGTCTCACCGCTCCGGAAGGTCTCACCGCTCCGGAAGGTTCCACCGCTCCGGACGGTTCCACCGCTCCGGAACCCACGGCTCCGCTCACCCCGCGCCGGCTGCTATTGGGAGCGGTGTTCATTGCCGCCGCGCTCGGCGGGCTGTACTTCCTGATCCCGAAACTGGCCGGCCTCCACCAGACCTGGGGACAGCTCAAGCAGGGGGACCCGGTGTACCTCGCGATCGGAATGTTTCTGGAGCTGGTGTCCGTAGCTGGCTATGCATTGCTTTTCAGGACGGTGTTCAGCCGCAACGCTCCTCGGATCGACTGGCGCGCCAGCATCGAGGTTCCGCTGGCGGGCATCGCTGCGATCCGCCTGCTGGCCGCCGCCGGAGCTGGCGGCATCGCCGTCACGGCGTGGGCGCTCACCAGGGCCGGCATGTCGGCGGGAACGATCGCCTGCCGAATGGTCGCCAGCTACGTGATCCAGTACTCCGTCTACCTCGGCGCGCTCGTAATCGGCGGCATCGGCTTGAGCTTGGGGCTGTTCGCGGGCTCGGCGCCGTTCGCCCTCACGGTGTTGCCGGCGGTCTTCGGTGCCGCGGCGATAGCGCTCGTCGCGAGTCTGGCCCTGGTCCCGGGCGACTTCGAGCGCCGGCTCGGGCGCCTCGCGCGGCGCAGGGGACGCATCGGGAGGCTCGCCGCACGGTTCGCCACCGCTCCGGCCACGCTCGGCAGGGGAGTCCGCACGGCGATCGACTTAGTCCGCGAGCGGCGGCTCGGCTTGCTGGGTGCGGTCATCTACTGGGGCTTCGACATCGCTGTGCTGGGACTTTCGTTCCGCGCGTTCGGCACGGTCGTCCCCGTCGCGGTGCTCGTGATGGGCTATTTCCTTGGCACGCTTGGGAGCCTGCTTCCGCTGCCGGGGGGCATCGGTGGCGTGGAAGGCGGCATGATCGGCGCCTTCGCGGCGTTTGGGATTCCCGGCAGCCGCGCGCTTGTCGGCGTGCTGGCCTACCGGGCGATCTCGTTCTGGCTGCCCACCTTGCCTGGGATCGCCGGCTACATCGCACTGCGGCGACACGTGCACCGCTGGCAGGAAGAGGACATGCGGGTTCCATCTCCCGCTGGATCGGCTCGCCCGGTGGAGGCGCCCGGCGGATAGTCGCCATGCCGTCGCAGCCGCCAGCGCGACGGCAATTCCGGCCGCGATCATGCGCTCGTGCCGAGCGGCCGCCCTTCTGGCACCTCAGCTGGAGGCACCGTATGCCGTGAGGCTCCGGCGCCCCAGTCCGAGCCCCAGGCTCGCGTACCTGCGAAACATGTGCCGTTCGGCGGCCTCCAGCACATCCTCGAGCGCTCCGGCGAAGCGGCGCAGCTCGGCTTCCGGCGTCACCAGCGGCGGCAGCGCTTTGATCACGTTCATGTGGTGCCCGGCGACCTGGGTCAGGATCTGATGCTTGCTGAACAGGGGCACCGTGACCATCTGCGCGAACAGGCCGGGCTGTCGGCGCTCGATCGCCTCCCACACTTTGGCTGCCGCGCGACCGGAGGGAGGCCCGAGGTCGATCGCCCACATCAGTCCCAAGCCGCGGACCCCGCGGACGATCTCGAAACGCTCGACGAACGGACGCGTGAGCTCGAGCAGCAGGTCCCCGAGCCGTGCAGCGCGCTCGACGAGACGGTCGCGATCGATCACCGCCAGCGTCGCCAAGGCAGCCGCCGCCGCCAGGTCTCCACCGCCGAACGTCGAGCCATGGACGACGCTGCGCTCCATCGAATCAAACGTGGCATTGAACACCGCGCGGCTCGCCAACAGCGCGCCGACCGGAACATATCCACCGGAGAGCGCCTTCGAGACCGTGACCAGGTCGGGCTCGATCCCCCAGTGCTCGAGGGCCAGGAATCTGCCTGTTCGAGCGAGGCCCGTCTGGACCTCGTCGACGATGAGCAGCGCGCCCGCGCGGCGGCACAGCTCCTGCGCCTGTGCCAGGTAGCCCTCTGGTGCGAGATAGACGCCCTTGCCCTGCACCGGCTCGACGATGAATGCCGCCACGTCCCCCTGTCCGAGCTCGCGCTCGAGCGCTGTCGCGTCGCCGAACGGAATCGCATCGCAGCCGGGCAGTAGTGGGGTGAAACGCTCGCGGAACTCGTCGTTGCCGTTGACGGACAGCGCACCGAGGGTCAGCCCGTGGTAGCCGCGCTGGCAGTAGAGCAGTCGCTGCCGGCCGGTCGCCGCGCGCGCGAGCTTGAGAGCGGCCTCCACCGTCTCGGTTCCGGAGCTGGTCAGTACTACCGCATCGAGCGAGGGCGGCGAGCGCTGGATCAGCTCCTCGGCGAGGGCACCGGCCAGGGCCGAGACCCCGAGCTGAGGGAGGTTGGCCGTGTCGGCAGCCAGTACATCCTGGAGCTGGCTCTTCACATACGGGTGGTTTCGTCCGAGGGCGAACACGCCGTAGCCGGAGAGCAGATCCAGGTACTCGTGACCCTGGCGGTCAACCAGGTATGGCCCTTGCCCCCCGGCCCACTCGCGATCGAAGCCGAGTGTGCACAGCACGCGGCCCAATTGGCGGTTGAGATAGCGCTGGTTGAGCGCCATCGCTTCCGCGCTTCGCAGCCCGAGCAGCTCGGCCAGGTACGATCCGTTTGAGCCCTCCAGCGGTGGGCCGGCCGGATACGACCCGTTCGTGTTCTCGCCCAGCGCCACCCGATCACCCGGCGCTAGCCGCGCAATGCCGACAGCAACGCCTTCTGCGGGGCGCGCACGGTTTCATTGACTGCCGTCGGCTCGTAGCCGCAATGGGCCATGCAATTGTCGCAACGCGGGTCGCGCCCGCGCCCGTAGCGCTCCCAATCGGTCTGCTCGAGCAGCTCCTGATAGCTCTTGGCGTAGCCATCGGCCATCAGATAGCAGGGGCGCTGCCAGCCGAAGACCGAGTAGCTGGGGATACCCCACGCTGTGCAGGCGTAGTCCCTCCTGCCCTCGAGGAAATCCAAGTACAGAGGCGAGTGGTTGAGCCGCCAGCGCCGCCGCCGCCCGTCGGCGAACGCTGCCCGGAACAGGCGGCGAGTCTGCTCTACGCCAGGAAAGTGCCCTTGGTCGGGTGCCTTCTCGTATGCGTACGCAGGCGAGATCATCATCTGATCGACGCCGAGCTCGTCATTGAGGAAATCAAGCACCTCGCGCACCGTTTGGGGCGTGTCGTCGGAGAAGAAGGTGGTGTTGGTCGTCACGCGGAACCCGCGCCCTTTGGCGCTGCGGATCGCGGCGCACGCTTTGTCGAACACTCCATCGCGGCAGACCGACTTGTCGTGGCGGTCGCGCAGGCCGTCCATGTGCACAGCCCAGGCGAAGTACGGCGAGGGCTCGAACAGCTTCATCTTTTTCTCCATCAAAAGCGCGTTCGTGCACACGTAGACGAACTTCTTCCGCCGCACGAGCTCAGAGACGATCGTGTCTATCTCCGGATGGATGAGTGGCTCGCCACCGGCGATCGATACGACAGGAGCGCCGCATTCCAGGACCGCGGCGACCGCGTCGTCGACAGACATGCGGCGGCGCAGGACGTGGTCGGGGTGTTGGATCTTGCCGCAGCCGGCGCACGCCAGGTTGCACTGGTAGAGGGGCTCGAGCTCCAGCACGAGAGCGTACTTCTGTCGTCGTGTAAGCCGCTGCCGCGCGACGTATCCGCCGACTTTGAGGCTCTGTCTGAGCGGTACGGCCATATCCCTAGCCTCGCACCTCGCGCGGGACCGTGAATCGCATGGTTTCGGTGGCGACAGCTCGCTCGCTGAGCTCGAGGGGACCAAGGACGCTCAGGGCCTTGACGATCCGCTGGACGATCCGCTCGGGGACGGACGCACCGGCGGTGACACCAACCCGCTGGGCGCCCGCCAGCCACGCGGGCTCGATCTGCGCCTCGTCGTCGACCAAATAAGCGCGGCAGCCGATGCGCTCGGCCACCTCCACGAGGCGGTTTGAGTTTGAGGAGTTGCGTGAGCCGACCACCAGCACCACATCACAGTTTGACGCCAGCGCGCGGACAGCGTCCTGGCGGTTCTGAGTCGCGTAGCAGATGTCGTCTGACGGGGGGCCGACGGCAGTCGGAAAACGCTCGCGCAGTCGCGACACGACGCTGCTCGTCTCATCCACGGCCAGCGTCGTCTGCGTCAGGTAGGCGACTCGCGACGGATCCTTGACCTCGAGCCGCCCGACCTCGGCTTCCCCGGCGATCACCTGGACTCGGTCGGGAATCTCGCCCGCGGTGCCGTCGATCTCCTCATGACCCTCGTGCCCGATGAGCACGATCGTGTACCCGCCGTCGGCGAACCGGCGGGCTTCGGCGTGCACCTTGTTCACCAGCGGACAGGTGGCGTCGACAACGTTCAGCTGCTTGCGCTTGGCATCCGCGCGGACGCGCGGCGAGACGCCGTGAGCGGAGAAGACCACGGTCGCGCCATCGGGAACCTCGTCCAGCTCCTCGACGCAGACCGCGCCACGGCGCTCGAGCTCCGCGACAACATGCCGGTTGTGGACGATCTGCTTGCGCATGTAGACGGGCGGACCGTAGCGCTCGAGCGCCCGCTCCACGACCTCGATCGCCCGCTCGACGCCGGCGCAGGCGGCCCGCGGCGCGGCCAGCTCGAGCCTCCGTGCGGCGATCGTCGCTTCCCACTCCTCGATCACGCTCGCCGCCGACTCAAGTGCCCGAGCCGCCCGAGCGTAGCCGCGCAGCGTGGAGAATGGCCGCCAGAGCTCACGCTCGGGACGGTCGAGCACGGCACGCAGGACGACGAGCGGCCGGCCGGCCGCCGCCGGCGCTAGCCATGCGGACTCCATGTCCGCCGCAAGCGCCCCCGACGCGCGCAACTGCGCGCGTTGCCGCCCCACGACTGGGACGCGTACGGAGACGATTGGTCCCACATGAACGCCGACGCCACGTCGGCGGAGCATGCCGGCGATCAACCCGGCGCCGGGACATTCGACCACGCGAGTGCCGCGACTACTCAGAAGCTCCGAGGCCACCACCAGGTCGCCTGGCTGGAGCCAATCCGCCAGCGCCCCCGCGAAACCGGCGACCGCCACACCGTCACCTGACATCTGCGATAGCTCGGCAGCCGCCCGTCGCGCCAGACGCGGCCCCACGCCGGTGCGGATGATGTTTAGCCTGGGCGCGCGTCGACGGAGTGCCGCGGCCTCGATGCCCATCGGCGCGGCGGCTAGCACGCGGCTCACAGCAGCGCCTCCTCGACGGGTCGCCCTCCTGCCGAGCGGCTTCTCGCAGCCCGCTCATTTCCGAGCGCGGCGAGAACCACGCGCGCCGCCTCGTGGCCCGAGACCACGGCGCCTTCCATCGTCGCCGGCCAGCCAGTCTGGGTCCAGGCGCCGGCCAGCGCCAGGCCCGGGATCCCGGTCAGCGCGCCGGGCCGCAAAGCACGCGCCCCCGGCGACGCCCTGAACGTCGCGGCGCGCTCACGAGTGACGAAGAAGCGCTCGAGCTTGGCGCCGCGCGCCGCCGGAAAGAGCTGGGCAAGGGCCTCGGTGAAGCGATGCTTGAGCTGGTCGGTGCCGGTGTCGACTTCCTCGTCTGCGGCCGACAGCGAAACCGCCAGGCATTGGCCACGATCCACTCCCGCTGAAGCCGTGCGGTCGAACACGTACTGGACCGGCGAGTTGACGGCGGCCACGAATTCGAACTCGAGCACGCGCCGGTCGTAGACGAGGTGCAGGTTGACGATCGGCGAGGTGCCGAGGCGCGTCAACTCGGCGGATCCGCGGAGGGCGCCCTCGGGAAGCAGCGCGGCGGAGCGCTCGTGCGGCACGGCGAGGACCACCGCACCGGCCTCCAGACGCTCGCTGCCGCCGATCACCGCGAGCGCACCATCCTCGCTCGTCTCGATGCGCTCTGCCCGCCAGCCGAGACGCACATCTGCGCCACTCGTCCGCAGCACCCGCAACGCCGCGTCGCCGTGCACGCGCTGCAGCGGGACCCGGGCGTAGCCGATGTCGCCGGCCTCCGCCCTCTCCGACAACCCGACCCGAAACACGAACGCCGCCGCCGCAAGCGACGCGTCGTCCACGCGCAGGTTGAGCGTCGGACGTGCGATCAACTCCCATAGCGACTCGATCGCCCTCGGGCTCTGGCCCTGGCGCTCGAGCCACGTTCCGAAGCTCTGTCGGTCCGCGACCGGATCCGCGGGATCGACGCGCCTGAGGGCGAGCGCCGTCCGGGCCGCGGCGACCCGCTCGGCGCGGTGCAGGTGGCGGTAGCGCAGCAGGGCTCCCGCAAGATGCAGGGGTGCAGGCAGCGCCGTTCGCCTAAGCCAGCTCATCGATCGCCCCGGAGCCAGCACCGGGATCGCCAGGCGATCCTGCAGCACGGTGTCTCCGGCACTGCCGAGGCGCTCGAGCAGGGCGCGATACGCGGTGCAGCAGCGCAAGAACACATGCTGGCCGTTATCGAGCCACAGCCCGTCGCGCTCGAATGAGTACGCGGCCCCGCCGAGCCGCGGGCGCACCTCGACGAGCGTCACGGACGCCCCGGCGTCCAAGCAATCCAGCGCAGCGGCGATTCCCGCCAGCCCGCCGCCGACGACTACCACGCGTGCCTCTGTCACCTCATTACCCCGCCGAGGCTGCGGAGCGCCACCCACGTCTTCTCCCACGTGGCCAGCGACAGGCCGCGCTCCAGAACCGTTGCCGGGGCGCGGTCGATGCGCTCCAGCAGCCGCCGGTAGATGCCGCTCATCGCCAACACGCACGAGCCGCTGCGGGCGTCGATCAGCTCGAGCAGGACAAGCCCCCGATCAAACCATTCACGCGCGCGCGCGACCTCGAAGCCCATCAGCTCGGCGAACCGCTCCGGCGGGGCGGCTAGCAAGTCCTGGCAGCCGAACCGGCGGAGATCCTCGGCCGGCAGGTAGACGCGGCCGCGGTCGAGGTCTTCGCGCACGTCTCGCAGGATGTTGGTGAGCTGCATTGCCACGCCAAGATCGTCCGCCAGTGGCGCGGCCACTGTCATGTCGCTGCTTCCGAAGATCGCTAGGCACAGACGGCCGATCGAGCCGGCGACTCGCCGGCAGTAGATCACGAGCTCCTCAAACGTCTCATAGCGCGTCCCCCGAACGTCCATCTCCACGCCGTCGAGGAGGTCGGTGAGCGCACTGCGCGGGAGGTCGAAGTGCCGCTCGGCGTCGGCAAGCGCTACGCCAACCAGATTTCCGTTGCAGTCCTCCAGCTCCGCTCGCGCGTCGGCGAGCAGCGCCAGCTTTCGCTCGGCGGGCTCATCCCCGTCGCCGATGTCATCGACACGGCGGGCGAACGCGTACACCGCGCACATTGCCCTTCGCTTTGCTGCCGGAAGCAGGCGGATCCCGTAGTAGAAGTTCGCCGCCCGTTCCCTGGTAAGCGACTCGCAGTGCCGGTATGCGTTCTCGAGCGCGTGCTCGCTCAGCGCGACACTCATCATCCCCCCGGAGGCAGCAGCGTCTTGAGCAGGTGCATGGCACGTCGAGCGGCGGTGGGACGAGGGCTCTCACCCAGCACGTCGCAGTCGGCAAGCTCGAGCGCGTCGAGCGCCGCTTGGCCCCCGGCGACGAACGCCGCCACCGCGAACCGCGAGCGTCCGCGCAGCGTCCACACAAGTGAGGCGCCCTCGCCCAGCAGGCGTCGGGCGCGCTCGACCTGGAAGCTCATCAGCGCTCGCAGCGCGGGCGGCGCGGAGCGCGCTGCAAGGTCCGCCTCGGCGACGCCGAAGCGCTCGCGGTCCTCAGCGGGGAGATAGACCCGGCCACGGTGATAGTCCTCGGCCACGTCCTGCCAGTGTTCGGTCAGCTGCAGCGCGGTACACACCTTGTTGGAGAGCGCCAGCCGCTCGGGCGTGGCGACGCCGAAGATCCGGAGCACGAGTTCCCCCACCGGGTTTGCCGATAGCGTGCAGTAATCCAGCAGCTCCTCGTAGGTCCGATAGCGGCGCACAGTCTGGTCGCGGCGGTTGGCCTCGATCAGGCGGCGAAATGGACCTGCCGGCAGACCGCAGGCCGCGACGGTCGGCTTCAGGCCGGCGATCAGCGGGTGGCGCGGGGTGGCGCCCGCCCGGTCTGACCGCGGGGCGGCGCCCGCACCCTCCGACCCCTCCTCGGCCCACACGCGCTCGAGGTCCGCCTCGAGCTCGTCCAGCAACGCCAAGCGGTCGCCTGACGCCTCGTCGCCCGCATCATCGACCAGCCTGGCAAAGCCGTACACGGCGAGCAGGTGCGAGCGCACGCGCCGAGGCAGGGCGAGGCTGGCGACCGGAAAGTTTTCGGCCCGCGCCTGCGCCATCACCGCCGGCGCCCCCGGCGCACCGGCCATAACCGCCCGCCCGTCCGTCAGCTCGGCCGGCGACTCCGCCGTAGCGGCCGGCCCATGCGCGGCGGCCATGACTCGGGTCACGCCTGGACTGGGAGCGGTGGGAGAGGCAGCGGTAGGACGCACGAAGTCGGCGCTCGAGCTCACGACGATTGCCGCACCTCCACGCACCGGCCAAGCGCCATTACCGGAAACACGAGCCGGTACAGATGGTAGTTGATGTAGAAATCGCCGGGAAAGCCCGTGCCGGTGTACTGATGCTCGTCCCACGTCCCGTCGGGTCGCTGCTTTGAGCAAAGCCACTCGATCCCTCTGGCGGCCGCGCCCGAGCTCGCCTCGCCCGCGGCGTGTAGCGCCAGCAATGCCCAGGCCGTTTGCGATGCCGTGCTCACTCCGCGCCCGATCCAGGACGGATCGTCGTATGAGCGACAGTCCTCGCCCCAGCCGCCATCCGGGTTCTGGTGATCCTCGAGCCAGGCGACTGCGTCTCGCACTCTCCGGTCTTCGTGGCCGACGCCGGCGGCCTCGAGCGCACACAGCGCAGACCACGTTCCGTACACGTGATTGACCCCCCAGCGTCCGAACCAGGAGCCGCCATGCTCCTGCTCTGCCCGTAGCCAGGCCAGACCAGCGCCCACGCTGACCTGCGCGGCCGGCTGCTCCTCGCCGGCCAAGAACTCGACGGCGTGCGCCGTCACGTCGGCGCTCGGCGGGTCGATCACCTCGCCGAAGTCACAGAACGACAGCTTGCGGGCGAGTGTCCGCGTGTTGTCGGCATCGAACGCCCCCCAACCGCCACCTTCGCTCTGCATGCCGACAAGCCATTCGGTCGCACGCCGCAGAGCGGCGTGGACCCTAACCGGATTCCGATGCGCGACTCTGCGCAGCGCGAGTGCCACTACGGCCGCGTCGTCGACGTCGGGATAGTTGACGTTCTCGTACTCGAACGCCCAGCCGCCCGGTTTGACATCGGGACGGCGCACCCCCCAATCCCCGACCACGTCCAAGACCTGGCGGTCAAGGAGCCAATCCGCGGCCCGGACGAGAATCGGGTCGTCCCGCGCGACCCCCGCATCAGCCAGCGCCAGGATCGCCAGGGCCGTGTCCCACACCGGCGACTGGCACGCCTCGAGCCAGCGCATTCCGTCGCTGTGCACGGTGAACGAGTCAAGTCCATCGAGGCCCGCCCGCATCACCGGGTGCTCGAGCGGATAGCCCTGGAGTGCGAGCGCCATCAGCGAGTACACCCAAGGCGGCTGGATGCCTCCCCAACTGCCATCTGCCTCCTGGTGCTGAATGATCCACCGCTCGGCCGCCTTCAAAGCTGCCCGGCGAAGGCGCGGAAACGCACGCTGCTCGTAGCGCCGAAGGACACCGTCGAGGACGCTCAGCGCCCGGCCCACGCACGACGAGGCCTGGGAGACGGTCGCTGGCGCCGAAGGCCCAAGCTCCTCGACGGCGAAGGCCAGCGGACGCTGGGGGCGGTGCGAGCGGACGATGGTCAGAGCGACGAGCGTCTGGCGAGCCCAGCAGGCAAAGTCATAGGGGTTCAGCGGAAACCAGCTGGGCAGGAACAGCATCTCGGGTGGTAACGCCGGCACGCCGTCCCACGGCCATAGGCCGAACAGCGCCATCCAGACATGTGTGAAGACCCGCGCGCTGCGTGGGCCGCCGTGCTCGCGAGACCACTCAGCCGCGCGCTTCATGTGCTCGGCCGCCGGGTCGTCACCGGCCAGCTTCAGCGCCAGATACGCCTCGACCGTGGTCGACAGATCGCCCGGTCCGGCAAAGAAGTTCGACCAGCTGCCGTCACCGTTCTGCTGTGAGCGGATCCATGCCGCGGAACCAAGGGTCCGTTCCTCGTCGCGGATCCCGAGGAACTCGCGCAGCAGGAGATCTTCGGCGTCCATCGAGACATTGGTCTGCAGCAACCCGCGCCAATGGCCATCCGCGTGCTGCAAGGAGATCAGATGCTCGCGGGCGCGCTCAAGGGCGCCCTGCGCCGCGTCAAGCGCCGAAGCGCGATCTGTTTCAGCCGTCGCCCCACACGCGGCTACCACCGTTCGAGCACCTCAACCCTTTTCGATCCGAGTTACGGGACGCTTAATGAATACAGCTAGTGGCCGCTGGACGCTTAGAACGCGGTCCGGCCTCTTACAAGAGTAGAAGGCGAGCAAGTACTCCGACGTCCGCGTGGCGCCTCCGCCGAGCCGGACGCGATCGCCGCGACGGCTCGCCTCTGACGTCCGCAACGTCCGGCACGATCTTGGGACCATGAGCGAGCTCACGATTCGATTGGGGGCGGCGGATGAACTGTTCGTAACACCCCCGGAGGGAGCTCTTACGGGGCCCCGCCCGCGGTTGCGCTCCGGCATCGACGAGTTATTGAGCGAGCTGGGCGCGAGGCGCCTGGGCACGGTCCGAATGGTCACAATCACGCTGCCCACCGGCCAGATTCACGCGGGCTGCGAAGAGCAGGTCAGAGACGGGATCGCCAAGTACTGCGAGCTGCGCCTACGCGAGACTGATAACGAGCTGCACGCCATGCGTGAGGACGGGGGTCGCGCGCTCATTATCGGCATGATCGTGTTGTTCGTGGGCTTGGCGCTCTCCGCGCTCGTCCTACACAGCTCCGCTCCTCACGCGATCCGCACTTTCTTTGGTGAGGGCTTGTTCGTCGTGATCGCCTGGGTGGGGGCCTGGTACCCCCTGGACCTCCTGATCTATTACACCCGACCTATCAGCCGAACGAGGAAGCTCCTGCAGGCGCTGCGCCGGATGGACATCGTCGTCGCGCCGGACGATGCCCCGGAGCCGACGAGCGAAGCGCAGTGAATCGTGTTCCCGGGCCGGTCCGCTCAGCCCTAGCTTCGGCCGGACCGTGAGCACGTGGAGCGCCTAGCCAGACTGAAGGCCGCCGAGCGCTGCGGACGGCGAGTAGCCTTGGCGTCAGTCGGCGTGATCGAGCCGAGTGAAGAGGAGGCTGAAACCATGGCATTCACTCGCCAGCAAATTCGAGACTCGATCGAACGGGCGGGTGACGCGTACTGGCAAGCCCTCGTCCAACACCACACAGACGCCTACCCTGAGAGCAATCCCACTCCCGGTGATGTCTGCAGGGCCGA
This sequence comes from uncultured Actinomycetes bacterium, assembly GCA_963830405.1. Taxonomy (GTDB): domain Bacteria; phylum Actinomycetota; class Thermoleophilia; order Solirubrobacterales; family Solirubrobacteraceae; genus Palsa-465. Next base: position 649,584 of record CAWHMB010000001.1, on the reverse strand, counting down.
GGCCGAGCGGCTAAACGACCTCGGCTTGGGCACCAACCCCAACCTCGAGCTGATGGAGAGCCGGGTCGAGCAAGCCCCTCCAGCGGTCCGCATCACACACGTTTTTGAGGATCGCGAGAAAGGCACCCAGTTCGAGACCGAGCCGTTCACCGGCTACGAATGAGTGCGGTTCGGCACGACCATCGTCGTGCGGTGCGGTGGCTACCTCGCTGCTGCGTCCTGACAGTTGCAGCCGGGTCTTGGATCCTCGCGGTTTGGGTGTGAGATGATGGGCTGCGGCGGCGCGGCTGGCGATCGCCACCGGAGTTTCAGGACGCCGCCGTGGTGCCCCGAGCGCCAGTAACCGCAGCAGGCATAGCCAGTAACCGCAGCAGGCATAGATAGACGATGGATCGGGAACAGCTCCAGGCAACCCAAGAGCCGCTCAAGGAGCGCTACCGGCGCGAGCCGAAGGCTGCGTTGATTACGCTGCGGGCAGCAGGGGACCTCGACGAGCAGGAAATCGCGTGCTCGGTGACGACGGGCCGAGCCTTGGTGCAGGCCGGCCTGCACCCCGCCACCGGCGGATCCGGCACGCTCGCGTGTTCAGGGGACATGCTCTTGCAGGCGCTCGTTGCGTGCGCGGGCGTGACGCTGCGGTCTGTTGCCACCTCTCTTGAGTTGACGGTGGATGGGACCGTGCGAGCGGAGGGAGACCTCGACTTCCGGGGCACCCTCGGCTTGGCGAAGGACGGCGAAGCACCGGTGGGCTTCCGCGCCATCCGGCTGATCTTCGAACTGCGCGGTGACGCGAGCGAGGAGCAGCTCGCCACGCTGCTGCGGCTCACCGAGCGCTACTGCGTCGTCTACCAGAGCCTCGCCGGGGGCGTCCCCGTCACCGTCTCGCTCCAGAGCATCGGAGACTGACGTCGACCTCAAGGAGCGACGGTCGCCAAGGCGGTCGTCTGGGCCGAGCAGCCAGAGTGCGTGCATCCCGTTTGGTTTCCGAGCGTCCGCTTCGACGGCCCGAGGGAGACGAAAGCTGCTACCCCTCTACAGATGACCATGCCGATCGGCGAAACGACATCCACGCAGATCCGCGCCGCTGACTTCCCGGATCTCGCCGACGAGGTGATGTATCCGCGGATCTCTGCGGAGAAGCTTGAGCGGCTGGCGGAGCATGGCACGCGGCGCTCGTTCTCGGTTGGAGAGACGCTTTATGCGCAGGGCCAGCGCGATGCCCCGTTTCTGGTCCTCGAGCGCGGCAGGGTGCGAGTGCTTGACCGCAAGCCGGGTAAGGTCGTATGGGTCGCCGACGCGGAGGCGGGCACGTTCTTGGGAGACATCGCCACGTTCACTGGTGAGCCGGCGATCGCCGAGTGTGTCGCGGACGAGCCGACCGATGTGATCGCGTTTGAGCGCTCGGCGCTGCGGGCGATGCTGGCGTCGTGGCCGGAGTTCGCGGAGATCGTGCTGCGCGCGATGATGGCGCGCAGGGAGTGGCATGAGGCCCATGGGTACGGCGTGGCCCGGCTGATCGCCGCGCGGGGGTCGCGACGCGCGTTCGAGGTGCGGGACCTGCTGGAGCGGAACCTCATACCGGTCCGGTGGTATGACCTCGAGACCGACGAGGAGAGCGGGGCGATGCTCGATTGGCTTCAGATTCCTCCCGAGGAAACGCCGGTTCTGGTGCGCAACACCACCGTGCTGCGCAACCCCTCGGCCGCTCAGGTCGCACGCGACCTTGGCCTGCGGGCGGAGATCGATGGCCAGCGGTTCGACCTCGTGGTGCTCGGTGGTGGGCCGGCGGGGCTTGCGGCCGCGGTGTCCGGGGGTTCTGAGGGACTGCGTACGCTGGTGGCCGAGGCGTGGGCGCCCGGCGGCCAAGCGGGTACCAGCACCCGAATCGAGAACTACCTCGGGTTCCCAACCGGGATCTCCGGCACTGAGCTGACGCGCAAGGCGACGCTTCAGGCACGCCGGTTCGACGCGGTGGTCTCGAGCTTTCACCGTGCGGTCGAGCTCGCGCGCGGTTCAGAGGGTCTCGTTCGTGTCGACCTTGACGACGGGCAGCATGCGCTCGCTCGCACGGTCGTCGTCGCGACCGGTGCACGCTGGCGCACGCTCGCGGCTGACAATCTCGAGCGGTTCACCGGCGCCGGCGTCTATCACGCTCTGATGGCAAGCGACGCCGAGCGATGCCGCGGCGAGGACGTGGTCGTGGTTGGCGGCGGCAACTCGGCTGGCCAGGCGGCAGTACACCTGTCGCGTACGGCGCACAGCGTCCGGGTCGTGATCCGCGATGACGCGCTTACAGCCACGATGTCGCGCTACCTGCTCGAGCGGATCGAATCACGTCCGAAACGTCGAGGTCATGAGCCAAACAGAGCTCATCGCCGTCCACGGCAAAGACCGGCTGGAGCAGGCAGATCTGCGCAGCCGGGTGGACGGAAAGATCGAGGGCGTCGCTGTATCGGCTGTGTTCGTGATGATCGGCGCCGAACCGCGCACGGAGGCCGTGCGCATGGTGCTCGACCTCGACGAGGCGGGCTACATCAGGTGCGGCGACGGCGGCGCGGCGCGCAAGGGACTGAACGGCTCGTGGTCGACCGGCCGTGAGCCATACCTGCTCGAGACCGTTTGGCCGGGTGTCTTTGCCGCGGGCGACGTCCGGGCTGGAGGTACAAAGCGCGTCGCGGCCGCCGTAGGCGACGGCGCACTAGCCGTGCGCTTCGCTCATGAGCTCCTGGAGGGCTGAGTTAGATGCCGAAGGACCCGCATCAGCCCGCTTCCAAGGCGAGGGCGTCGGTGCTGGCAATCGTGGCGGTGGCCGCTCTCGGAGGCGTGCGTCACTAGCCAGTGGCAGAGCAGATTGCAGAAGGAAGCTGAGCCCGATCTCAAGCTCAATGGTGAACTTATTCGTGCTCATCGTCCGTCGCTCCGGTGCGATGAGTCTGAAGCCATGCTGATCTACCGGGTGGGACACGCACCACGTCCCACTCCTTGACCTCGACGATCTCGCCGTCAACCGGGGCACGCGTGGCCGCGAGCTATTTCGGGGCGTAGACGAGAACGATGACGCCGCTCTCAAAGCGCGTGACGTCTTGGAGGGCGAGGTGTGGCGCGGAGTCGATGCTCTCAAAGAGATGCTGTCCGCGGCCGACTGCTACTGGGGTGAGAAAGAGATGGAATTCGTCGATCAGTCGGTGTTGCATGAGTGTCGCGTCCAGCTGCCCGTTTCCGTATTTCAGGAGGTTCTTCCCGGAGCTCTGCTTGAGCTCCGCTACAGACGTGGCGACGTCCCCGCCGATGCGGGTCGCGTTCCAAGTTGTCGACTTCAGGGTTGTCGATGCGACGAATTTGGGGATCTGATTCATCCGGTCGATGAAGTCAGTCGGCACTCCAGGTGGCGTTTGTTCGGCCATCTTCGTGTAGGCGGCTGACAGTGCTTGGTAGCTCAGTCGTCCGAGCAGCAGCGCGTCGGCATCGCTGAGCAGCCGCTTGGAGTACCGGAGATGCTGGTCATCGAGGTAGGGGTGTGCCCACGAGTTGTCGCCGACCTCACCGCCGAGACTGACATGTATTGCTTCCACCAGCTTGCCCATAGGTGCTCCCATCGGATTGTCGTTGGATCGATCTCGAGCCAGTCGTCGAGACGGCGGTGCGAGTCGCGCAGGCCGTGTTCCATCCCGGCTCGCGCGTAGAGCTCGCGTGCAGCGAACGACGCGAACACCGATTCGCTGCTGACCAGGGTGCCGCGGCCGTCGGGCTCGAACCTGACGGTCTCGAGAGCCTCGTGCTCGGGAGCGCCGTCGTAGACGAACGTCCGGCTCAGCCGGGCTGGGCGGTCGATCTCGACGTAGCGGCCGTGGAAGGCATGGTCCTGCCCGTCGGGCGCGCGCTGCACAAGGCGATAGCTGCCGCCGACACGCAGGTCGACCTCGCAGAGCACCAGCACGTAGCCCCGCGGGCCCCACCAGTGGCGAAGGTGCTCGGGCTGCGTCCACACATCGAAGACCAGGCCCGGCGGCGCGGCGATGAACCTCCGGAATGCGACCGCGGCCCGGTCCGCCGACAGCTCGATCTTCAGCTCGCTGCCGGTCACGAGAGATCCTCGCTGGACTGCAGTTCGTCCAGGTACTCATCGAGTCGTCCGAAGCTTCGCTCCCAGAACTCCCGGTAGCCCTCCAACCAGCTGCTCGCCGCGCGAAGACCGCCAGGAGAAAGGCGCGCGGGGCGGGTCTGCGCGACGCGACGACGGGTCACAAGGCCGGCGTGCTCCAGAACCTTCAGGTGTAGCGAAACCCCTTGAACGCTCATCTCAAACGGGACGGCAAGCTCATTCAGCGTTGCCTCGCCCGTGCTCAGGCGATCGAGCATCGCTCGGCGCGTCGGGTCCGCGAGCGCGGCGAACACCACGCTCAGCTCGTCGGTCACCGTTGTCATCAAGCTCACACTTTATCAAGCTATAGCTTGAGGATACGTGATGCGCGGCTCAAGGACTTCTAGGAACCTTCTCGCTCCGGCAGCCAGGTGCCTCCTTTGCAGCCGCTGAAGGAGTCGTAACTGCGGCACCGCCAGCATGACTGCTTTCGCGCCCCCAGCTGCGACTGCGCGAGCGGCGGCGGATTCCCCTCCTACCGTAGCCTGCCAGTCGTGATCCTCCCGGCGGCAGTAGCCTCGCCTCGTCAACGGACTTGGAGGCAGCGACCTGTCCGCTCCGAACCCCACCGCACGGCCATACATCCGGCACCGCACGACCGGCCCGTACTGGTATTGCAAGTGGTCGCGCTACCACCGAGCGCTATCTGCACACCAAGCCGCGGCCCGACGACGTGGAGCGTCTAAACCGCGCGTTCGCACCCGTATCGGCCCTCGCCTCCGAGGGGGAATCCTGGCGCCTTCCGCGACTCTCGAGGGGACGGAGCGGCCTAACCGTACGCGACGCGGCGAGCGATGACCGCGGCTGAGCCCAGTCATCCTCCGGTGGCGGTCGTTACAGGGGCAGGTTCAGGGATCGGCCGAGCCATCACACAGCGCTTGGTCCAACATGGCTTTTGCGTCGTGCTTGCGGGACGCAGGCCAGAAGCGCTCGAGTCGACTCTTGTTGATCTACCAAATGACCGCGGCTCGTTCGCGGTCCCGACCGACGTGACCCAACCGGACAGCGTCGATGCGCTCTTCGAACGCGTCGTCGATCGCGCTGGAAGAGTGGACGTTCTTGTCAACAACGCCGGCTCATTCGGTGATGCGGCAGCGATCGAGGACTACCCCTTCGATGTCTGGATCCGCACGATCGAAACCAACCTCACCGGCGCCTTCCTCTGCGCACAGCGAGCGTTTCGCCAGATGCTCCGGCAGTCTCCAAGCGGAGGGCGCATCATCAACAATGGCTCCCTTTCTGCACATGTTCCGCGTTCGAGGGGGGTCGCTTACACCGCTGCCAAACATGGCATGACTGGGTTGACCAGGGCGTTAGCCCTCGAAGGAAGGCGCCACGGCATCGCTTGTGGCCAAATCGACATCGGCAACGCGGCGACGGAAATGACGGGTGGGCTCGCCGTCGGCGCGCTTCAACCCGATGGCTCGGTCCGGCCGGAACCAACCATATCTGCGGAACACATCGCCGACGCGGTCCTCTACATGGCGCGGCTCCCGCTCGAGGCAAACGTTTTGTCACTTACGGTGATGGCAACGAAGATGCCGTTCGTCGGTCGCGGCTGACATGGCGCGGCGGGACGGTTTCTTCACTGCACGTAGAGCGATGCTGTACGCGTTCAGTTGGCCGGGTGATCAGGCGGCGATCTAGGCGATGGCGAGCGCGGTCGGGATGCGCTCCGGTGAGGCGGCTGTGGTGGACCTGGATCAGGTAGTCGTGCAGCGATTGGTCGCTAAGTGGCGCGGGGCTCACGCTCACCGATCTCAGCGCGACGGTGTGCAGGGGGTTACACGGTCAGGGGCGCCGCGCAGGCTCGCGGTGCCGCCAGATTCAAAGTACGGACCACGCGCCGAAGCAGCCAATCGCGCCGATCCAGGCCTGGTCAAACCCAGAGCTAGGCGCCCGCTTCCGCCCACTTGCGCCAGGACGCTGCGGTGCTCGGCTGGGGGCGAATACAGGTTGTGCCTTCCGCGAGAGGCAGTCAGCTCGCGGCGTCGAGCGCGGCGCGCAGAGCTGCCAGGTCAGCCGCCCCGAAGACCACGCGATTTCGGGTGGCGACATAGACGAGATCGATGTTGACTGCAGCCCGGGCGATCTTGCGGGTCAAGTCGGCCAGCACGCCGGGGCGGTCCTCGACGTCGACCACGACGACCTCGCGCTCGCGGGTCACGGCGACGTGCGAAATCGCCAATGAATGCTTCGCGGCTTCGGCGTGCGGAACGAGGATGTGGAGCTCGGCTCGCTCCCCCGACCCGATGCACGTGGCCGCTGCGATATTTACCCCGGCATCGCTAATTGCTGCCGCGACACGCGCTAGCGCCCCGGGTAAGTTCTCGATGTCGATGACTAGGTCGAATGCCATGTATCGGGCGCGGCGCCAGCCTACCAGCGGCTCGGCCGCTCTCAACGTTGGCCCCCCGACTGCTGTTGGGCGGGCGCGATCGTCCCGCACCGACGTCTATTGCGCCGAGGCGTTCCCCATCGCTTCCAGCTTCCGCTGGAGAAGCGAACGTCGTTTGCTTCAGGCCGATTCGACCGCCAACTTGATGCGCTGCGCGAACGCTGGGGCGTCCTTGATCGCGGCCTTGACTGCGAAGCCAACGATGAGCTTGCCGAACCCGTGACCCGCGAACGTGTTGTGAACCGTGACCTTCGTTTGGGTGCTGCTCACTTCTTCAAGGTCGTAGCCGCCGTCGGGGACCGTAATCATGTTCTTCGAGCGCTCCGTCCAGCGGATCTTCCTGAGCGCCTCGAATGCTGTCAGCTCGAACTTGCGGCTGGTGGTCATCCCCGCGTCCTTGACCTTACTTTCGAAGATGGTTCCAACGCCAACCGGCCCATCTGTCGTCTTGTGGATCTCCTGGACCCGCGGGCTGAATTTCGGGTCATTCGTGCCATCGGCTAAGAACGCGAACACATCGCTGATCGGACGATCGATTACAGCCGAGCCACTGAACTCGTGTGCCATGCGACGAAACTCCTTGATGGACGATGTTTGCGCGGCACCCTACATCCGATAGCGAGGCCGGTGGCTACAGCGGGTCTCCGGTGTGGCGCTTGCTATCGCCCAATCTGGAGCGTCTGCTCGCCGGGCTCAGCACGACTGCTTTCGTCCTTAGGCCGGCGGCCCTGGCGTTGTGGGGGTGGGCCGCCGGCCGGCCGGCCCGCCCCCAATGCTCGGGTGTTACTGCCCGCCGGTGCTGCTGCGGGCTATCCGTGTCGTCGACTGTTCAGCGCGATGCCCCGGCGCGGACCCAAAGCCGTAGCCGCTGCTGCAGTGGGCGCCCGCCGGGCAGGCTGGGCTCGGCCGCTCTGGCCCAGTTGGGAAGGATTGCGTGCTGCTTCCGCTCGCGCTCGCCACTTGGGCGGTCATGGCGTGCTCGTTCCCGGGCCACCAGGCCAGGTACCAGCCGTTCTTGACGGTCGCCTGGACTGAGCTTCCGTCGCTACGGGCGATGGTCACGCCCGTCACGCCGGCCCCGATCGGGCCGTCGACCATGGTCAGCGCGTGCCCGTCGGAGTCCGACTCGCCGGCTATGGGCGCGCCGGGTCAGGTGAGCGTTCGGCGGCATCGGGACGGAACCCGGAGTCGATCGTCACCGCTCCACCAACGGCTCGCGAAACACACGTCATCAGGCTGCTCTGTTCTGCCTGCTGTTCCTCGCTCAGGAACACATCGCGATGATCGAGCTCGCCTTCGACGTCCAGGACCGTCACCGCGCACAGACCGCACTCCCCTCGCCGGCAGTCCCACATCAGCTCGACGCCGTTGTCGCCGAGCGCGTCGAGCATCGTCCGGTTCCTGGGTACGACGATCTCGCGATCCTGCCAGTCGTGAACGCGGACCACGAACTCCTCCGCGGGGAACCGGCCTCCCGACGCGAACGTCTCGAACCGCAACCGATCGGGTGGCCGCCCGCGCTCGCGCCAGGCCGTCTGCGCCGCGTCACGCATCCGCTGCGGACCGCACACATACAGCTCCCCATCGGGATGCAGTCGATCGATCTCGCGGCCCAGGTTCACCCGCATGCCCTCCGCGGAGACAAAGCACTCCAGTTTTTCGCCGAGCAGCTCTGAGAGCTGCTCGGCGAACGGCATCTGCTTCCGGGTTTGGCAGGCATACAGGAGCCGCAACGGCCGACCGTGACGGTGCAGCGCGTTGGCCATGCCGACGATCGGGGTGATCCCGATTCCGCCGGCCAAGAGCAGATACTCCGGACGTCCGTACTGAACCTCGAAGTGACTCTTCGGCCGGGAGATCGCCACCTGCGCTCCCTCCTTCAGCGCGCGGACGAACCGCGAGCCGCCGCGGCTATCCCTCACGTCCTTGACCGCGATCCGGTACGCGCCGTCCGCGGGCCGCTCGCCCACGAGCGAGTAAGAACGAGTATCCGGGAGGCCGTCGATCTCGACGGCGATGTCGATGTGACTGCCGGTGGCATACGGCGATGCCCCCGCGTCTGGCTCGATCTCGATCATCCGCACGTCTGCTGCCACGTCGCGCACGGCTCGCACCCGCGCCGGCGTGAAATGCGCCTCATCCGGCATCTGCGGTTCCCGGCAGGGCGCAGTCAGCTGACGCCGAGCCGCTCGGCGTCGGCCTCAGTAGCCTCGACCCGCGTCGAGGTGCCCTCCTCTGCGGCGGCGTCGGCGGCGGAGCGCCGATAGCGCTCATCTCCCCCTTCCTCCGCCATCATCTTGTCGATCAGACGCCGGGCCCACATAGCGCCGCCGTCGATGTTGAGGTTGTAGAACTCCTTGTCGGGATGTTCCTCGACGGCCTTCTGCTGCGCCGCGAGCACCACCTCGTCTTCCGCGAAAACGCCCGAGACACCATTGCGCAGCAGCGTGGTGATGCGCTGGTCGTCGAGGTTGTAGCTTCGAACGAACGCCCAGAAGTAGTGGCATGAGCGCTGTGTCTCGGGGGTCATCGTGTTCAGCACGTAGCAGTTGACGCCCTCCGAGCGATCCCCTTCCGGCGCGCCCGTACCGGTGGGCGCGACGCCGACGTTGATCGCGACCGTGCTGGGCGCCTGGAACTCGATGAGCTGCCAGCGGTCCACCCGTCCAGTCGGCTCCCCGCGCTTCCACTCGAGCTGCATCCTCCAGAATGGCGGTGGGTCGACGTCGATCATCCACCGCGTGACGGTGGCCGAGCGTGGCCCATGCGTGACCTCGAATGGGACTTCCGCAATCGACCGCTGACCGATGCTGGCGCCGTGCACGAACGTCTCATGGGTCAAATCCATGAGGTTGTCGACGATCAGCTTGTAACCACACTTCAGGTGGATCAGCTTGCCGTCCCCGGCCCACTCCGGATCGTCGTTCCAGTGCAGGTCGGGTACCAACTCTGGGTCGGCCAGGGCGGGATCGCCCGTCCAGACCCACACGAACCGGTGACGCTCCGCGACCGGGTAGCTCCGGACGCGGGCCGCCGGGTTGATCGTCTTCTGGGATGGCATGAAGACGCAGCGGCCGTCCGAGTTATAGACCAGGCCGTGATAGCCACAGGCCACGTTGTCCCCCTCGAGCCGTCCTTCGGAGAGAGGCATCAGGCGATGCCAGCAGGCATTCTCGAGCGCCGCGGGCTGGCCGTCCTGGCGGCGATACAGGACCAGGCTGTGGTCGGCGATCCTGCGGGCCAGCAGTCCTCGGCCCAGCTCGACGTCGTATGCAGCCGCATACCAGCAGTTCTGAGGCCAGTCGGCTAGCTTGAAGGTATCTGGCGCCAGGCGCGGGGCGCCGTTGTCGTGATCGCCCCGGTCGAACCCGTTGTGGGTACCCATCTCGCTCTCCTCACTCGACTGCTTGTTCTGAGCTTTGCTCCCCGGTCTGCCGGCCTCGAAAACGCTTGCGTGCCACCACCACTTTGCTCCTTTCGCTCCACCGTCTGAAGCGGATCGCCGAGCTCGTCTCCGGCCAGCCACGAGGCGCCACGGCGATACAGGGACTCCACCCTCGGGCCAGTCTGGCCCTGCATGTCCGGTTTGACCTGATAGCCGATTTCGCTCTGCACGCGCGCCAGGTGCCGTAGCCGGAGGGAAGCGACCAAGCTGCCAGGGATTTGTTCAGTACCCCCAGCCGGATTCGAACCGGCGATCTCCTGCGTGAAAGGCAGGCGTCCTAGACCACTAGACCATGGGGGCCTGGAGGGGATAAGGTAGCGGTGAGAGGGCAACGATTCGGCCAGAGGCCGAAGAAGGAGGGACCAGATGGCTGGCGAGCAGAATCTCGAGACCGCCAAGCGAGGCTACGCCGCTTTCGCTTCGGGCGACGTGGACGGGGCGATGGAGAACATCGCCGACGACATCGAGTGGATCAGTCCGGGCAATAGCGCCGTCAGCGGGACCTATCGCGGCAAGCAAGAGGTAGGCGGTCTATGGGCCAAGCTGGCCGAGAAGGGCTTCAAAACCGAGCCTCAGTACTGGTTAGCGGACGACCAGCGCGTCGTGGTGTTGACACAGCAGACGATCGGCGGCGAGCCGGCGGACGCGGCGGACGTGCTGACATTCCGAGACGGCAAGCTCGCGAGATTTCAGAGCGCTGGCGACACCGCCTTGATGGAGCGCGTCTTCGGCTCGAAGTAACACTCGGTGCGGCGCGGACACGCGCCGGTAGCCCCGGAACGCCTGTCTATCCTGAGGCCGGGCCGCTGGCGTAACGGTAACGCACGAGCCTTTTAAGCTCCGAGATCCGGGTTCGATTCCCGGGCGGCCCACTCGTCCGGGGCCCCAGGATTCCCGGACAACCCACTCAGGCGCGTGCCGGCCCCTAGTGCCTGAAGTGCCGGCGGCCGGTGAAGATCATCGCCGCGCCGGCTGCGTCGACCGCCTCGACCGTCAGGTGATCGCGCACCGAGCCGCCGGGCTGGATGATGACCACCACGCCGGCGTCCAGGGCCAGCTGCGGCCCGTCGGAGAACGGGAAGTAGGCGTCGGACGCCAATGCCGCCCCCCCTACGCGATCGGCCCCGCCCTCGGCCCCCGCGGCGGCCTTCTCCAGCGCCAGCCTCACCGAGTCGACGCGGCTCATCTGCCCTGCGCCGACACCCACCGTCGCGAGCCCCCGGGACAAGACGATCGCGTTGGAGCGAACGTGCTTGCAGATCCGCCAGGCGAACAGCGCCTCGTCCCACTCGGCCTCGGTCGGGTGGCGCCTGGACACGACCTCCATCTCATCCCGGTCCTCGAGTCCCCAGTCGCGCTCCTGGACCAGGATCCCGCCCGCGACCTGACGCATCTCCGGATCGGAGGGGTCGGAGACAGCGCCCGGGTCGTCCAGGATGCGCATATTGGGCTTGGTCTGAAGCACCTCCAGCGCGTCCGGTTCGTAGCCCGGCGCCAGTAGCACCTCGATGAACTGCGAGACCAACGCCTCCGCCAGCCGGCGGTCGACGGGGCGGTTCAGAGCGACGATGCCGCCGAACGCCGACATGGGATCACAGGCGAACGCACGCTGATAGGCCTCGAGCACACTTGCTCCAACGGCGGCGCCGCACGGATTCCCATGCTTGATGATCACGCAAGCCGGGACCTGGAACTCAGAGACCATGCTGCGGGCCGCGTCGAGGTCCAGGAGGTTGTTGAACGACAGCTGCTTGCCGCCGAGCTGCGAGGCCGTCGACAGCAGGTCTCGCCGCGTGCCGACCTCGGCGTAGTAGGCGGCCCGCTGGTGGGGGTTCTCGCCGTAGGGCAGCTCCAGGACCCTCTCGTATGCCCGCACCCAGAGTGGCGGGAAGTCGCCGCGCTTCGCCTGGAACCAGCGCGCGATCGCGCCGTCGTAGCGCGCGCTGTAGCTGAACGCCTCCGCGGCCAGGTTCTGCCGCGTGACAGGAGCCAGCTGCCGGTCGCAGTCGCGCAGCTCCGCGAGTATCGCGTCGTAGCTCTCGGGGCTCACCACAGACGCCACGAAGCGCCAGTTCTTGGCCGCCGCCCGAATCATCGTCGGGCCGCCGATGTCGATGTTCTCGATCACCTCAGCCTCGTCCGCGCCCCGCCGCGCCGCGGTGCGCTCGAACGGGTAGAGGTTGACGCACACCAGATCGACGAATTCCACCTCGAGCTCTTCGGCGGCCTGCATGTGCGCTTCGTCGTCGCGCAGCGCCAAGAGTCCTGCGTAGAGCTTCGGATGAAGCGTCTTGACGCGGCCGTCCATGATCTCCGGAAAGCCCGTGAAATCGGAGATCGTCCGCGCGGGCACGCCGGCATCCTCGAGCTCGCGCAGCGTCCCTCCGGTGGAGACGATTTCGATTCCGAGCTCGGCCAGGCCCTTCGCGAACTCGACGATCCCGGTCTTGTCCGAGACCGACAGCAAGGCGCGAGTGACCCGAACCTGGTCGGGGACGACCGGCGGCGACGGACTCCGAGAGGCCTGCTCCATCCGCCTCTCGACTCTAGCGACCGCCGGTGACGCGCCGGTCCCAGAGGCTTCAGCGCCTAGTGAGGGCTCGGCGGCTGCTACTCACCCGACACAGGCGCCGTGTCGACCATCGCCAGGTAACCCGCTGGGCCACTTCGCGCCGATACGCTTGCGCTGTGTCAAGCGCAGAGCGCACGGCCCGGGGCGCCTATCAGGGACTGCATGCCGCACATTTGCGTGCTGCACGAGCAGCGCTGGAAGATCATGTCGCCAGGCTTGAGTGGACGCGCGAGCGGATCGAGCGCTATCGCACCGAGCGACTTCGTGCATTGCTCGCCTACGCCCGCGAGCGGTCCCCGTTTTACGTCTCACGCTTGCGCGGCGTCGATCCGAATTCGGCGACGGTGGCCGATCTCAGTCGGGTACCGCCGGTGGACAAGCAGGAGGCTCAGGCGGAATGGGATGCGATCGTCACCGCCCCCGATCTCGATCGCGCGGAGGCCGAGCGCATCCTGACCCGCCAGTCATGGTTCTCGTACACGCCGTCCGGCCAGCAGGTGTTCAGCTCGGGTGGCTCGAGCGGCGTGCGCGGCGTTTACGTGTGGGACTGGCAGACGTTCATCACGCTGGTGTGCCTCGCTTGGCGGATGCAGGCGCGCGCGGAGCGCCATTCATCTCCTGACGGCGGTCGCTCGACGCTCGCGGTGCTGGAGGCCGGAGAGCCGCCTCACGCCAGCACGCCCCTATTCGATTTCCCGCTCTGCCCGGGCATGGACTCGGTGGTGATCCCGGCAGGAGCGCCGTTCGACGAAGTGATCGCCGCGGTGGCCGACGCTCGGCCAACTCACCTGGTCGGCTATGCGTCTGTGATCGGGCGCGTTGCCCGTGCTGCGCTGGCCGGAGAACTCGAGATCCACCCGCGGCGCATAAGCACGAATTCCGAACCGCTGAGCGAGGATGATCGTGAGGCTATCCGAACGGCCTGGAGCGCCCCCATCCACAACCTCTGGGGCTCGACGGAGATCGGAGTGCAGGCAGTGAGCTGTGGACAGGGAGGTGGCCTCCATATCTGTGAGGACGAGGTGGTGCTCGAACGTGTCGACGAGTCAGGACGCCCTGTTTCTTCGGATCAGCCGGCCGCCCGGACACTCGCCACCGGGCTTGCGAATTGGGCCTTCCCGTTGATCCGCTACGACCTCGGGGACGACGTGAGCTTGCTTCCTGCCGGCTGCACCTGCGGATGCTCGTTCACGCGAGTCGCGGATATCGAAGGCCGACGTGACGACGACTTCCGATATGGCAAGCGCATGATCCCCGCGAGCGCCTTCCGCCACGTCCTGGGCACGGACTCGGCGATCTCCGAGTACCAGGTGCACCAGACAGGCGCTGGAGCCGACGTGCTGGTGGTCGGCGCGCCCGACCTGGCCGCAGTAAAGCAGTCGCTGACCGAGTCGCTACAACGCTATGGGCTCGCCCGTCCGCAGATCAGCGTCGTGGGCGTTGCGGAGATCGAGCGCCATGCCGCAACCGGCAAGCTCAAGCGCTTTGTCGCGCTTTCGCGAGGTAGCCGCGGTGGCTGACAGGCGCCGCTAGCGCTCGATCACCACGTGTCGCGGCCTGGAGGGGTCGAATCTGACCGCGTCGCGCGCGATCAGCCGGACGGCCTCGGTAAGCAGCTCGTGCTCGATCGGGTTCAGGCGCTCGAGGACCTCCGCGGCGCTGTCCGCGTGGGGCAGCTCCAGCGCCCGCTGCAGGATCACCGGCCCGGTGTCCACTCCCTGATCGACGAAATGCACCGTGACGCCGAATACCTTGACTCCGTAGGCCAACGCCTGCTCCACCGCGTGGAGACCGGGAAATGCTGGCAGCAGCGCCGGGTGTACGTTGATCACGCGCCCGTCGAACGCGCGCAGAAACTCCGGATCGAGCAGCTGCATGTATCCGGCGAGCGCCACGAGCTCCGTCTGGCGCGAGCGCAGCCAGGAGGCCATCGCCCTGTCCCTCGCGGCACGATCCGGATACTCGGCGAGCGCGAATACGCCGGTCTCGACGCCGGCCGCCCGGGCCCGCTCGAGCGCCCGGGCCTGCGGCTTGTCGGACGCGACCGCCACCACGGTCACTCCCTCGCGGCCATGCACCCCGTTGAGCAGCGCCTGCAGGTTCGTGCCCTCCCCGGAGGCAAGGACCGCGACCCTCATGCCGCGCGCAGGGGAGCCCCGGCGTCAGCGTTGGCGCCGCCCCTTTGGCAGACGTCGCAGCAGATGCCAGCGGGCGAAGCCTCCGAGCCGTCCCCGAAGTACTCGAGCAGCGCTCGGCGGCGGCACTCGGAACCCTCCACGTAGGACCACATGGCCCGATACTGAGCCCAGCGCGCCCGCTCCGCGTCGCGCGCCGCGGACAGGCACCTGCCAAGCACCACCCGATCCCAATCGCCGACGATTCGGCCCATGAAGCGGTCTGGAGGCGCCGGCGATGGCTTGACGAATCCGGCTCGCGCCAGGTGCCCGATCACCGCCCGCAGCGCGGCCGCGTCGCCCCGAGCGCCAACGAGCCCCGCCAACTCCAAGGCCGCCAGGTCATAGCGCCCGTCGGCGCCGGCCCAGCGCAGCCGCTCGGCCACCAGCTCGAACGCCCCACCCGGAAGTCGCGCGCGCTGGATGAAGAAGACGTGAAGCCCCTTGTCGCGCCGCTCCGAGAACAGCACGCAACGTGCCGGGCGGCCATCTCGCCCGGCACGGCCCGCCTCCTGGTAGTAGGCCTCCAGCGAGCTGGGAACGGCCGCGTGGCAGACCGTCCGCACATCTGGCTTGTCTACGCCCATGCCGAAGGCGTTGGTGGCGACGATCACCGGCGCCTGGCCCGACATGAACCGCTCCTGCACGGACCCTCGCGCCATGCGGTCAAGCCCAGCGTGGTATGGCAGCACCTCGCAACGGAGCGCCACCGTCAGCGCCGAAGCCAGCTGTTCGCTCGCGCTGCGCGTGCCTGCGTAGACGATCGCCGGAAGCCTGTCGGGCGCGCTGAGCGCCGCCGCCAACCGGCGGCGCTTGTCGAGCGCGCCGCCGCAGGCCGTCACCTCGAAAACCAAGTTGGGCCGATCAAAGCCGGTGCGCACCTGGAGCGGATCGCGAAGCCCGAGATCGCGCACGACATCAGAAGCGACCCGCCGCGTGGCGGTGGCGGTGAGGGCCATCGTGGCCCGCGTGCCGAGGCGCCGGGCGACGCCGGCCAGCGCGAAGTAGTCGGGCCGGAAGTCGTGGCCCCACTGCGAGACACAGTGAGCCTCATCAACCACGAACAGTCCGATCCGCGCCCGGGCCACTGCCTCGATGAACCCAGGGACCGAGAAGCGCTCCGGCGCGACGTAGAGCAGCCGAGCCTCGCCTCGCTCGACGCGCTCGAGCGCCGCTCTGTTCGCCGAGGTGCTGCGCAACCCGTTGATCACCTCCACGCGACCCGGCGCGAGCCGCTCGAGCCCCGCCGCCTGGTCCTGCATCAGCGAGACCAACGGCGAGACCACCACCGTGAGCTCGTCGCGCATCAGCGCCGGCAGCTGGTAGCAAAGCGACTTGCCGAAACCGGTCGGCATCACGATCAGCGCGTCCCGGCCGGCGAGCGCAGCACCCACGGCATCGGCCTGCCCAGGGCGAAACTGAGCAAAGCCGAAGATCCGGCCAAGCGCCTGCGCAGGAGCGTCCATGGGGACGGCGACGATACCGCCGCCCGCGGTCGCCCTTGGGCCCCCGAAAGGCAGGCCTCAGGCCAGCGCGGCCTCGAGAGCGTGCTTGCCGCTCGCGGCCTCGGTTCCCGGCAGCGGATAGCGTCCGCTGAAGCACGCGTCGCAGTGCTCGTCGCGGGAGCCGCCGATCCCCTCGTAGACGCCACCCAGGCTCAGATAGTGCAGTGAGTCGGCGGCCAGCTCCTCTGCCACCTGCTCGACAGTGCGGCCGTGGGCGATCATCTCCTCGCGCGTGGACATGTCGATGCCGTAATGGCAGGGATGCTTGATCGGGGGCGCCGAGATTCGGAGGTGGATCTCGGCGGCCCCGGCTTCGCGCAGCATCTGCACGATCTGGCGCGTCGTGTTGCCCCGCACGATCGAGTCGTCGACGACCACGAGGCGCTTGCCGGCTACGACCTCCGGCAGGGGATTGAACTTGAGCCGCAGGCCGTGCTTGCGAAGCTCCTGCCCGGGCTGGATGAATGTACGCGCCACATAGCGGTTCTTGATGAAGCCGTCGTCCTGCGGGAGGCCCGCGGCGCGCGCCAGGCCCCGCGCGGCGGCGTTGCCCGAATCCGGCACGGGGATAACGAGATCCGCCTCAACCGGCGCTTCGCGCCACAGGATCTCGCCCATCTTGGCCCGCGCGACCTGCAGCACCGTGCCGCCCATGCGCGAGTCGGGACGGGCAAAGTAGATGTACTCGAACACGCAAAAGGCGCGTCGCTGGGCCTCGCCGACGATCCGCGAGCGAAACCCGCCCTCGGTCAGCGTGACCACCTCGCCGGGCTGCACCTCACGTAGGAACTTGGCCCCGATCAGATCGAACGCGCACGACTCGCTCGCCACGCAGTAAGAGACGCCGTCCGCCGATTCGATCATCCCCAGAGCCAGCGGCCTCAGCCCGGACGGATCACGGAAGGCGACCACCGCCTCGCCGGTCATAACCACGGTCGAGAAGGCGCCCTGCAGCCGCGGCACGACGTCGGCCACGGCGTCCTCGATCCGCTCCGCGGGGTGGCGCGCGAGCAGTGCCGCGATGATCTCGGAGTCCGAGCTGGAGTGGAACGGAACCTCCTCGTTGCGCAGCTCCTCATAGAGCTCGAGCGAGTTGATCAGGTTGCCGTTGTGGGCCAGTGCCAGCTCGCGCGCGTCGTCGCGCACCACCGGCTGGGCGTTCTGCCAATGCGAGGAACCGGTCGTCGAGTAGCGCACGTGGCCGATCGCCATGTCGCCCAGCAGCGTGCGCAGCGTGTGCTCGTCGAAGACCTGCGCCACGAGGCCCTGGTCGCGGATGGCCATGATGTCGCCGCCGCGGGGCGCGGTGGCGATCCCGGCCGACTCCTGACCCCGGTGCTGCAACGCGAACAGCGCGAAGTACGCGAGCCGGGCGACGTCGTGCTCGGGCGCGTAAATCCCGAAGACGCCGCACTCGTCGCGTGGGCCATCGCGATGGTCAGTGAGCACAGGCATCGAAGCGCTCGCACTCAAGGGTAGCGGAGGCCACCGTCGTGAACTCGGCGTAGTTCGGAAACTGGCACCGTGAGATGCCCGGCGATCTCGAGCTCTTCCCCGCCCACGCGGCCCAGCAGCTGATAGCCCGCCCGCGCCTCCTCCGGCCCCGAGACCACGTACCCCCGGCCCGGCGCCTCTGCGAACGGGTCAACCCCGTCCGGCAGCTTCACGCGGGCCCCGAGGCCGCCGGCGATACAGCACTCGGCCAGCGCCACCGCCAAGCCTCCCTCGGCGATGTCATGTGCATTGTGCAGCGCCCGCGAGCGGACCCCCATCCGGATCGTCTCCTGCGCATCACGGACACGGTCACCGTCCGTGTCAGGGAGTGGGCCGCGCGGCTCTTGGCCCCGCAGCTTCTGAAGCTCGGATCCGGTGAGCGATGGGGCGAAGTCGCCCGCCAGGGCGATGACGTCACCCTCGCGCAGGAATCCGAGTCGCCCAGCCGCCGAGGCGTCGGGCAGCTTGCCCACCATGCCGATCACTGGCGTGGGGAAGATCGCCGCCTGCGGCGCCTCGTTGTAGAGCGACACGTTGCCGCCCACGACCGGAATGCCCAGCGCCTCACACGCCTGCGCGATCCCCTCTACCGCCTCGATCAGCTGCCAGGCGATCTCCGGCTTCTCCGGGTTGCCGAAGTTGAGACAGTTGGTCAGACCAAGGGGCTCGGCGCCGACGCACGCCAGGTTCGCGGCGCACTCGTAGACGGCTTCGGCAGCGCCCTTGCGGGGGTCACACGCCACGCGCCGCCCATTGCCATCGATGGATACTGCGATCGCGGAGCCATCCGGCAGTTGAAGCACCGCCGCGTCTGCCTCGTCCGGCCGCCGGACGGTCCGTGACTGGACGATCCAGTCGTATTGCTCGTAGACCGGTCGGCGGGAGCAGAGATTCGGCGTCGCGAGCAGCTCCAAGAGGGTGCGCGATGCGTCCCCATCTTCTAAGCCCACCCGTGCGTCCCCGCGTTCCGCGCCCGCCCATGCGTCCCCACGTTCCGGCCCCCCCGATGCACCTGAACGCGGTGCAGCAGCGAGGGCGTCAGGTGCGGCATCCGGAAGGGGATCCAACTCGTAGCTCGGGCATTTGTCGACAAGCACTTCGACGGGCAGCGCTCCGACCACGCTCGCGCCATGCAGCACTCGGAAGCGCCCGGAGTCGGTCACCTCACCGATTGGCGTCGCGCGCGTCTCCCAGTGCTCGCACACGGCGACAACGTCTTGCACGCGGGTCGGCTCCACCACGCAGAGCATCCGCTCCTGCGACTCGGAGATCATGATCTCGAACGGCTCCATGCCGGACTCGCGCAGCGGCACGCATCCGACGTCGATGTCGATGCCCACGCCGCCCTTGCTGGCCATCTCCGACGCCGCCGAGGTCAACCCGGCGGCTCCCAGGTCCTGGAGCGAGACCAGCAGCTCCTTATCGAGCAGCTCGAGGCAGCACTCCAAGAGCTTCTTCTCCGCGAACGGGTCGCCGATCTGGACCGATGGCCGCTTGGCTTCGTCGCCCTCGCCGAGCTCGGCGCTGGCCAGCACCGACGCGCCGCCGATGCCGTCGCGGCCCGTCAGCGCCCCGAGCAGCACGACGACGTTTCCCACGCCGGCGGCGGCGCTTCGGATCAAGCGCTCCTTGGGCGCCAGCCCCAGGCACATGGCATTGATGAGGCAGTTCTGCTCATAGCTCTGTTCGAAATAGAGCTCTCCACCCACGGTCGGCACGCCGATCGAGTTGCCGTAGTGGGAGATGCCGCCCACCGCGTGCTCGAGCAGGTACCGCGAGCGCTCGGAGGCGCCGGGCTCGCCGAAGCGCAGCGAGTCGAGCACGGCGATCGGACGGGCGCCGACCGCGAATACGTCACGCAGGATCCCCCCCACGCCTGTCGCCGCCCCCTGGAACGGCTCGACCGCGCTGGGGTGATTGTGCGACTCGACCTTGAAGGCCACGGCCAGCCCGCCGCCGACGTCGACCGCGCCGGCGTTCTCGCCCGGGCCGAGCAGAACATGAGGGCCCTCGGTCGGCAGCCGCCGAAGCAGCCTGCGCGAGTGCTTATAGGAGCAGTGCTCGGACCACATCAGCGACAGCATCGCCAGCTCGACCCCGTTCGGTTCGCGGCCGAGCAGCTCGACGATCAGCTCGTATTCGTCGTCTGTGAGACCCAGCTCCCGGTGCCGGCTAGCGTCACGCGAGAACGCGGTCATCGATCTCGGCTCGCATCGACTCGAAGATCGCAAGGCCGTCGCTCGACCCAGACAGCGGATCGACGGCGTGCTCGGGATGGGGCATCAAGCCGAAGACGTTCCCGGCCTCATTACAGACGCCAGCGATGTCGTCCTGTGAGCCGTTCGGGTTCTGGCCCTGCGCGTAACGCAAGAGAACGCGGACGGGCTCAGGGGCGTAGTAGCGCCCGGTGGTGTGCTTGACGGGGACCGACAGCGGCTGGCCGGGAGAGCAGGCGCGCGTGAACGGACTGTCGGCGTCCAACACTTCAAGGCCCACCTGCCGGCAGACGAATCGCAGCGAGACGTTCGGCAAAAGCGCTCCGGGCAGCAGCCCTGCTTCGCACAGGACCTGAAAGCCGTTGCAGATACCGAGCACCAGTCCGCCCTCACGCGCGAACCCGATCACCTCCTCCATCACCGGCGCGAACCGCGCGATCGCCCCGACGCGCAGATAGTCGCCGTAGGAGAAGCCGCCGGGGATGATCACGGCGTCCACCGACTGCAGGTCCCGGTCGCCGTGCCAGAGCAGCACCCCCTCGCCGACCCGAGCCGCGGCATCCCGCGCGTCGACGTCGTCGCACGAGCCGGGAAAGCGGATCACGCCGACCTTCATGCTCCACCTTCCACGATCTCGTAGTCCTCGATCAGGGGGTTCGAGAGCAGGCGCTCGCACATCTCGGGCAGCCTCGACGGATCCTCCAGCTCCAGCTCGATCAGCCGGCCGACGTGGACGCTGCGCACGCCTCCGAAGCCGAGCGCCGGCAGCGCCCGCTCCACCGCCTGTCCCTGCGGATCGAGTATCCCCTGCTTGGGCCGGACCAGTACGCGGGCGCGCATCACGCCGCGGTGCGGCGCAGCCATTCATCGAACGGCTCGCCGGTGATCCGCTCGTAGGCGTCGAGGTACTTCTCGCGCGTGCGCGCTACCACGTCGTCGGGGATCGCCGGCGCCGGTGGAGTTCGATCCCAGCCTGTGGAAGACGCCCAATCACGGACGAACTGCTTGTCGAAGCTCGGCTGGCCGTGGCCGGGCTCGTACTCATCCGCCGGCCAGAAGCGCGAGGAGTCCGGCGTGCACACCTCGTCCCCGAGTGTCAGGCTGCCGTCGGCGGCGAGCCCGAACTCGAACTTGGTGTCGGCCAGGATGATCCCCCGGCGGCGGGCATGTTCAGCGGCGTGCTCGTAGACCGCGATCGATATCTCCCGCAACCGCTCCGCAACTGCGCGGTCGCCGGCCAGGCGAACCGCGCCCTCAAAATCAATTGCCTCGTCGTGCCCCGTGGCGGCCTTGGTGGTCGGCGTGAAGATGGGTTCCGGCAGGCGGTCGGATTCGCGCAGGCCGGCGGGCAGTCCGATCCCGCACACGGCGCCGGTGGCCTGGTAGTCCTTCCAGCCGGAGCCGCTGAGGTAACCGCGCACGACGCACTCGACGGGCAGCATCTCGAGCCGGTGAACCACCATCCCGCGACCCCGTGCCTCGTCGGGAACTCCATCCGTGACCGAGATCACGTGGTTTGGCACAAGCCCCGCAGTGCGCTCGAACCAGAACGTCGATAGGCCGGTCAGAACCTTGCCCTTGTCGGGAATCGGGCTCGGATGAACGACGTCATACGTCGAGACGCGGTCCGAGGCGACAAGCAGCAGTGTGTCGCCCAGGTCGTAAATCTCGCGCACCTTGCCCGAGGCGAGCAGCGGTAGGTCGGCGAGGGCACTCACGCCGGCGATGCTAGCGGGCGCAGGCGACGGCAAGAGGCCGCTTCACCGGGCCCGGGCGAGCGCGCTGGCCAGATGGGAGACGACGGCGAGCGGCTCGTGCTTGACCTGGGTTTCGGGCTCGCGAAGTCCGGCTGTCTTCAGCGCGTTACAGACGCGGGCGCGGGCGCGATCCGCTCAAGGCGCCCGACGATCTCAGAGGCGTAGCGGACGTAGGGGCCGTAGTCGAAGATCGCGTCCAACTCGAGGCCGGCGCCTGCGTCGTCGGCGGCCAGCAGGTCCCTGAGGGAGACTTTCTCGTCGAGCGCTCGCTGCGCCAGGCGCTGGACGATCCTGTAGGCCTCGTCGCGGCTGCGGCCCTGTTCGACGAGCGCCAGCAGCACCGCCTGGGAGAACAGCGCGCCGTGGGTCAGCTCGAGGTTCGAGCGCATCCGCTGCTCATCGACCACCATCCCCTCGACGAGCACGATCGTGCGGCGCTGCATATGGTCGAGCAGGGTGGTCGAGTCGGGCAGGATGATGCGCTCCACCGAGGAGTGCGAGATGTCGCGCTCGTGCCACAGGGCAACGTTCTCGACGGCCGCCTGGGCGTTGGCTCGCAGCACCCGTGCCAGGCCCACCACCTGCTCGGACTTGATCGGGTTGCGCTTGTGCGGCATGGCGCTCGAGCCCTTCTGCCCGCTACCGAACGGCTCGCTGACCTCGGCGACTTCGGTGCGCGCCAGGTGACGGAGCTCGGTGGCGAACCGCTCCAGTCCCGCCCCGGCCAGGGCGATCGCCTGGAGCAGTTCGGCGTGGCGGTCGCGCGGGACCACTTGGGTCGAGACCGGTTCGGCCTCCAGGCCCAGGCGCCCCAGGACGCGCCGCTCGAACTCGGGCGAGGACCAGGCATACGTCCCGACGGCTCCCGAGAGCGCGCCCACCGAGGCCTGGGCGAAGGCCCGCTCCAGCCGGCGGGCGTTGCGATCGGCCTCGAAGGCGAACGACGCCAGCTTGATGCCGAACGTGGTCGGTTCGGCGTGGATGCCGTGGGTACGGCCAACGCACAGGGTATGGACGTGCTCGCGGGCGCTGGCTGCGAGCGCTTCGACCAGCCGCCGGGAGTCGGGCAGCACCAGCTCCGCGACGTGGCGCAGCTGGAGCGCCAGAGCAGTGTCCAGCACGTCGCTGGAGGTCAGCCCGTGGTGGATCCAACGGCCCGCGGGCCCGGCGGAGGCGGAGAGGACGTCCACGAACGCCGCCGTGTCGTGGTCGGTTACCTTCTCTCGCTCGGCGATCTGGGGCACGGTGAAGCGCGCGGCGCGTATGGCCTCGAGCTCCTCGGCCGTGGGCCCGTCCATCTCCTCCGTGGCCGCCACCTCTACCTGCCGCATGGCGTCAAAGCGCGCATGGTCCGACCAAACCTCCGCCAGCTCCGGACGCGTGTAGCGCGCGATCACAGCCTTATCTTGCCGTAGCGGCCGCCGCTCCCGTGACGTACGATCGAGCGTCGTGGATCTGTGCCTGATGATCGAAGGACAGGAAGGGGTGACCTGGGAGCAGTGGGTCGCGCTGGCGGGGGCCTGCGAGGAGCACGGGCTCGGCGCCCTGTTTCGCTCCGACCACTACCTCAACCTCGACGGGCAGCACCCCGAGCGCGGGTCGCTGGACGCCTGGGGGACAGTCTGCGCGCTGGCGGCGGTCACCTCGACGCTGCGGCTCGGAACGCTGGTCTCACCGGTGACCTTTCGCCATCCCTCGCTGCTCGGGAAGCTGGTCGCCAGCGCCGACCGGATCTCAAATGGACGCGTCGAGCTCGGCATCGGCGCGGGCTGGCACGACCGCGAGCACGAGGCCTTCGGCTTTCCGTTCCCGCCGATGGCGACGCGCCTTGCGATGCTTGAAGAACAGCTGCAAGTGCTGCTCGGTGCCTGGACGGAGGACGACTTCTCGTTCTCCGGCGAGCACTACGCGCTCCGTGAGCTGAACGCCCAGCCCAAGCCGGTCCAGCGCCCCCACCCGCCCGTGATCCTCGGCGGCCGCGCGGGAGCCCGCAGCGCCGCCCTCGCCGCGCGCTACGCCCAGGAGTACAACACGACGTTTCCGACGCTCGACGACGTCAGGGAGCGCCGGGCGCGGATCGCGAAGGCCTGCGAGCAGGCCGGCCGCGAGGCGCTGCCGCTTTCGATCATGACCGGGGTGCTGGTGGGCGCCGATGCCGGTGAGCTGCGCGAGCGAGCGGCGCGACTGGCGACGTTACGCGGCGAGGACCCCGATTCGTTTCTCTCGCAGCCTCCGGAGGGCTGGATCGTCGGCACGGTCGAGCAGGCAGCCGAGCAGCTGGCCGCGCTGCGCGACGCCGGCGTCAGCCGGGTCATGTGCCAGCACCTTCTGCACGACGATCTGGATGCGATCGAGCTGCTCGGTCGAGAGCTCGCGCCGCGGATCCGCTGACGACTCAGCGGGACTAGCGCCACCACAGCAGCGCGTAGCCGAGCAGCGCTGCCAGAAGCCAGGCGGCTGCCGCGGCCAGCAATGCCACTGCACCGGCCACATGCCCGATCGTCAGGGCTGCGACCAGCGCGAAGAGCGCCAGCGCCGCTCCACCGACGACAGCTCCCCGCGCGTCCTCGCGGGCGTGGGCGCTGTCCTCCTCCTCCTGGATCAACGTCAGGCTGGCGGCCAGGATCGCCGGGAAGGCGAACAGGATCCCTCCCACTCGGGGACCGAACAGGAGCGTCACTGCCCCGGCGCCGATCGATGTCAGAGCGCCAGCGATGAACCGGTAGGCCAGCTCACGGGGGGGGACCGCCGCCATCCGATGGACTTCAAGCCCGGGGCGTTCGTCCAAGCGCTCGGTGATCGTGGGCTCGAGGTCCAACGCGCTCACGCCAGCAGGAGCGGCAATGCCACGACGGAGGCGACGGCGAACCACGCCACCATCGCGATCGAGGCCGCCACCATGGCGCGGGTTCGTTTGAGCAGCGGGATGACGGCCGCCGCGTAAGCCATCATTCCGACCGCGCCGGCGATCATCCCGACGGCATTCTGATGGGCGTCGTGGGGCCCTTTGTCGAGCAGGGCGACCGCCAGCCCAGCTAAGGCAACCGCGGGCGCGGCGCTGAACAAGCCGGCGAACCGCTTCGGGCGCAGGCCCTGAGAGAGCAGCGAGAACGCCACGACTAGGCTCCCGCCGGCCAGCGCTTTGAGCGCGAGAATGATGACGTCGTGCACGTGGTCCCTCGAGCGTTCAGGCCCTGACGGAGTAAACGATCTCCACCGAGCCGCCCGGGAGATGGCGCTCTCTCTCAAACGTCAACCCAGTGGTCGGGCTGAGCCCGTCCGTCAGCCTCATTCCGCCGCCGAGCAACACTGGCAGCACCACCAGCTCAAGCTTGTCCAGCGCTCCGAGGCCGCGGAAGGCCTCGATCGTCCGTGGCCCGCCTACCAGGTGTACGTCACCGCCCCGGTTGGCCGTGCGCAGTCTGTCCAGCAGCCGGGCCGGGTCGCTCTCCACGATGACGTGATCGGGAGTGCCGGTTGGACGCCGGGATGCGAGCACGAAGACGTTCAAGGTGGGCCAAGGCCACCGCCCTGCGCTTAGAGCCGGCTCGAACGTCGTGCGGCCCATCAGCGCTGCCTCCTTCCCCTGCAGAAAGTCCTTTATCCCGTGGCTCTCACCAGAGACAAATGCCGAGTCGGCAAGCTGTGAAGGCCAGCCGTCGGGGGTCGTCACGTAGCCGTCGGCGCTGATGCTCATGCGACTGATGATTTGCATCGTCTTGCCCGAGTCGGGCGAGGCTACTCGATCGCCATCACTACCACCGTGGCATCGTCTTCAAGGGGCTCGCGCCAGCAGTCGGTGACGGCCTGCTGGATCGCCATCGCGGTCGACGCGGCGGTGGGGTTGTCCGCGCGCGCGATCGCCTGCCTGATGCCGTCCTCACCGAACCTTCCACCGTGCTCCATCCGCCGGTTGATTACTCCGTCGGTCAGCAGGAGAAGTCGCTGGCCCGAGTAAAGCTGGCGGCTGGTCGGCAAGAAACTTGACTCGATCTGGGCGGCACCGAGGGCGGGGTGCTCCGGCGCTTCGAGCACGCTCAGCTCGCCGTCGGTGTCAACCAGATAGGCGTTGGGATGGCCGCAGTTGACCCAGGTCAGGGTCGCGGTGGCAGCGCGCCAGCGGGCGAGGAGCGCGGTGATGAGGAAGTCGGGATTGCCGAGGCGACGAACTGTCTCGTCCATCTGGCGCACGGCGCTCTCAAGCTCCTCGCCGCTCCGTCGCGCCGCGCGCAGCGCGCCGAGGGCGGCGGCCCCGAGACCGGCCGCCGTGGGACCAGTACCGGCTGCGTCCGCGATAGCCAGCCAAGCGCCGTCGCGGTTCTCGACGAAGTCGAACCAATCTCCTCCGACCTCGTAGGTGGGGAGGAGCACGCCGGCCAGTTGGGCGCGCGCGATGCGCGCGATCCGAGGCGGGAACAGATGCTGCTGAATCTCGGCGGCCGGCGTCGTCGGCTTCCGTCGCTTGGCGGCTTCGATGTAGTCGGTGTAGTCGTTGGCCAGCTCGAGGGCCGCCGCCCCTTGCTTGGCGATGTCCGAGAGGTCAGCGAGCGGCGTGCCAATGCAAACCAGCAGCCCTGTAACGCGGCCCCTCAGCCACAGCGGCTCTGAGACGCAGCCCGGAAGCTCACGTTGCATGCGGTCATAGAACTCGGGCAACCCTTCCGGCACGATTTCCGGGCCGATTGCGGGAGGCGCATTCAGTCGGTCGGGGAACTCCTCGGATCCGGCCAGCCGGACCAGATGCGAGCCGTCGATATCGACGACGTAGAGCGCCGTGGCCACCCCCGCGGCCCGCCGGGCTTCGGCCACCAGTTGGTCGGGGACCAGGTGGGGTGGCACCTCGTCCAGGATGCGGGTCACGTCGAGTGCGAGCGGCGCCTCACGCCCCAGGCGACCAGGCGACCGGAAGGGCATCGTGGTCACGGTCCCGCTTATGGGCTGGCGGGTTCGGCCCGCAGCGTCTCCGGAGGTTAGCTCCGCCAGAGCCTGCTCCAGCGACCGACGCGTCGGGAAATGGCGGTAGAGCGTCGAGCGTCCCACGTTCGCCGCCGCTGCCAGCTCGGTCATCGTGACCCGGCGATCACCCACGAGGACTCGCGCGGCCGCCAGAATGCGCTGTCGGCTGGCGAGTGCATCCGCGCGGATGGGAGCGCCAGGCGCGGCGCCTTGCAAAGCTTCGCTGTGTGACTCCGCAGACTCCGCCACCACCCACTTGTATCAAGTTGGCGTCGCGGCTAGGACGACGCCTACAAGCGGGACACGAGCTTGCTGTGGAACCGACTCATGTCCCAAATTGGGATAAACTCGCTGGTTGACACGGCGGTATAGGGTAGTTCCCGCGAAGCGTCCCGAATAACTGAGACAAGTTGACCCAGAAGTGGTCCAAGGAGGCCGGCATGGCGGAGAGCTACGGAGAGGAGAGGGAACCCATGAGCGCCAAGGGCACGATCCTGGCGTTGACGAAGGCTGTCGACAGCTGGCTTGCCGCGCTGATCGTGGGCGGTATCTACGGCCTGATCGCCGGAGCGTTGGCCCTGACCGGCGCGATGAACGTCAGGCGGGGCGTGCCTCCTACTCCGGGCAGGCAATCGAGAGCGTGAAGGAGGACATCGAATTGACGAAGCTACGCGCAAAGGAGGGGCGTCGATGAGTACGGCGGACAGATCCCCGGAAACCGTCGGCCAGCAGCGGGAGAAATCGCCCGAGGAGCTCCGTAGCGAGATCGACGATACGCGCGAGCAGCTCGGTGACACCGTCGAGGCGCTCGCTGAGAAGACCGACATCAAGACCCAGGCCAGACAGCGCATCGGTTCGTTGAAGGCGTCCGCCCGTGAAAAGCAGCAGCAGCTGACGGTAAAAGCTCAAGCGGCCAAGCCCCAGAGCGCGGGAGCGGGCGCCCAGCAAGTGGCGGCCAAGGCCAAAGAGCAGCCGCTGCCGATCGCGACCGCCGGCGCGTTTCTGGCGGGGTTCCTGCTTGGTCGGCTGAGCTCGAACTGAGCGGAGAATGCATGAGTGAGAGAGACACACAGAACGCCCGGGTCGAGGATGGTCGGGAGGCCCCGGAGGGGCCCACGAAGCTCGGCGCCGGCTCGTGGCTAGGGGTCCTGCGACGTTCGGCACGCGGCTTCAGCGCCGACAACTTGACCGACCGCGCCGCGGCCCTTACCTACTACGGAATCCAGGCGATCTTTCCGGCCCTGCTGGCGCTCGTCTCGATCCTGGGACTGATCGGCAAGTCGGCTACCCAGGGGCTGATTCAGAACCTCAGCAAGGTCGCCCCCGGGCCGGCGCAGCAGATCTTCACGCAGGCAATCGAGAACCTACAGAAGAATCGTGCCGCGGCCGGTGTGTTGGTGATCGTCGGAATCGCAATCGCGCTCTGGTCGGCCTCCGGCTACGTCGGCGCGTTCATGCGCGCCTCAAACGCGATCTACGGGGTGCCCGAGGGCCGCCCGTTCTGGTTCAAGCGCCCGGTCCAGGTGGTCGTCACGCTGGTGCTGGTGCTAATGCTCGCGGCGAGCGCGCTGGCGGTCGTCCTGACCGGAGGACTCGCGGGGCAGGTCGGCAAATTGCTAGGTGTCGGCGGCACCGCGGTAAAGGTCTGGGACATCGCCAAATGGCCGGTGCTCTTGCTGGTCGTCAGCCTCATGTTCTCGATCCTCTACTGGGCGGCCCCGAACGTCCGCATGCCTGGCTTTCGCTGGCTCACACCGGGCGGCCTCGTGGCGGTTGTGCTGTGGATCGTCGCGTCGCTCGCATTCGCCTTCTACGTTGCCAACTTCAGCTCTTACAACAAGACCTACGGGAGCCTCGGCGGCATCATCGTGTTCCTGGTCTGGCTGTGGATCTCAAACACCGCCGTGCTGTTCGGAACTGAGCTCAACGCCGAGCTCGAACGCGGGCGCCAACTGGAGGCAGGTCAGCCGGCGGAAGACGAGCTGCTAGTGACGCCCCGGATGGAAAAAGGAAACTGAGCGATGAGGATGCGGTTCCCCTAGGCAGATGAGGATGCGGTTCCCCTAAGCCGATGAGGATGCGGTTCCCCTAGGCGGTACACGAGCGGCCGCGCGCGTGGTGCGCAAACCGACGAAGACGGTTGGCCGCTTGTATCGGGGTGACGCGTGAAATAAACTTCTCCCCGGCAGCCTGGAAGGTATCGGGGAGGAGGGGGCGACGGTCCATCTAACAGCGATCACGCTTACCTTCGAGCTACCGGCTCACTTTCTTGACAGTCGGCCTCAGCGCTCGGGCTTCGTGCTGCTGGGGGCATTCCTCCTTTCGTTCCTGTTCATCCGCACGAGCGCTCGGCTGATACGCAGCCCGAAGGTGCCCTGGTGGCCGGGGAGCGTGGTCACCGAGGGCGGCCTTCACCTCCACCACCTGGTATGGGGCATCCTGCTTTTGCTGCTCTCGGGCTTTCTGGGCTTCGTCACGCCCCCGGCGAGCCCGCGCACCGAGCTTCTGGCGGCCGGCTTCGGGGTCGGTGCCGGGCTGACGCTGGATGAGTTCGCCTTGTGGGTTCATTTGCGGGACGTGTACTGGGCCGAGGAGGGGCGCTCCTCGTTTGAGGCAGTCGTCACAGCGACGGTGATCGGGGGGCTGATCGTGCTGGGGGCTGCACCGTTTGACCTGCGGCACGATGTCGCAGCCGTCGACACATTGCTGGCCACCGTCGTGGTCGACGTGCTCCTTGCCGCCTTGGCGATCTTCAAGGGCAAACGCTTGCTGGGGCTGATCGGCCTCTTCGTGCCGCTGGTGTCGCTGGTGGGCGTCGTGCGCCTGGCGTCGCCTCGCTCCCCGTGGGCTAAGCGGCTTTACGGGCCGCGCAAGCAGGCCCGGACCGACGCGCGCTGGGCGCGGATCGAAGCTCGACGCCGGCGCCTGGCGGATGCGATCGCTGGTGCGCCAGCGGCTCCAGCCCCGGGCAAGCCTGAATTCATCGGCCAACAAGGCGCGCCTCATCAAGCTCCCGGCGATGACTGAGTCGCGCGCGGGCGCTGACGAGCGCCGCCCCATCGCACCGCCGCCGAAGCATCGCGCGCGGGGGGGCTTGAGCGTTGCGCTCATAGTTCTTGCATCGCTCGTGGCGGTGGCGGGCGGCGTCACCCTGTGGGTGCGCGAAGAGATCGTCGATTCCTCTGCGTTCGCCGACCGGGCCGTAAGCGCCATGCGTCAACCCACCGTGCAGCGGGTGGTGGCACGCGAGATCACCGCGCAAGTGATCGAGCCGGCGGTTCCCGATGTGCTCGCCGCGCGCCCCGTGGTCCAGTCGGCAGTCAAGCTGCTGTTGGGCTCGAGACCTTTTGCCCCCGTGATCCGGCTCGCTGCGCTCCATGGTCACCGGTTGCTGTTCGAGCGACACGGGCGGAACGCCGTGTTCGATATCGCAGACGCTGGGACCGTCGTCGACTCGGTGCTTGGCAAGTTTGCGCCCCGGCTCGCCCGAGACATCCCGCGACGTGCCGAGGTGGTGCTGACCACGCTGAAACGGCGCAGCTTCGCGGCGGACACCCTTCGCATCGCCGACGCGGTGCGACTGCTGGGGATCGTATTCCTGCCGGCTGCGGTGCTGCTGTTTGGGACGGCGGTCGTGGTAGCGCCCGATCGACGGAAGGCGATCACGCGGAGCGCGGTCGCAGTTGGCGTGAGCGGCGTAGCGTTGGCCGTGGCTCTGGAGCTCGTTAGGCGCTATGTCGTGGCTCATTCCTACGGCGCAAACGAGCTGAGCAACGCGGATGTGCGCGGCGCCGTGGACGAGCTGTGGGGTGTGTACCTGGGGGGGTTGATGACCTGGGGGCTGGTGCTGGCGGCCGTGGCCTGGGTGGTCGCCGCGGCGTCTGCACCCTGGCTGGCCCCCTACTCGGGGACCGCCACGCTAGCGCGGCTGCGGATGGTCGCTCGCCCCCCCGGGTCCGATCGGATCCGCGCTGCCCGGGGCGCGCTGGCTCTCGCCCTGGGGCTGTTCGCGATTCTGCAGCCGTCGCTGGCGTTTCGCGCTCTCGCCGTTCTGGGTGGCTGCGCGCTGGTATATGTCGGATTGGGGGAGGTGCTGTCGGCGACGGCTCCGGTCCACCCCAGGGCGCGGCGCGCGCGCTCACCGCGGCCTCGGCGGGTGGCTGCGGTCGGCGGGTTCGCTGTGGTCGTTGTGGCCGTGATCGCCTTGATCCTGGTGTTGACTGGGGGCGCCTCGAGCGTTCAGGCAAGTGCCGTGCCGGCATGCAACGGATATCCGCAGCTTTGCGACCGACGCCTCGATGAGGTCGTATTCGCCGGCACTCACAACTCGATGTCCGCCGCTGACTCGCCGGGGTGGCTGATCGCCAACCAGGATCGAACGGTCAGCCAGCAGCTCCAGGACGGCATCAGGCTGTTCAAGATCTCCTCGCACTATGGCGTTGCCACGACAGGTGGGGTCTACACGGATATCGCCGCCGAGGGGCGCCGTCTCAACCGCGTGGCTGCCCAACTCTCTCCCGCTGCTCGCGCAGCACTCCAACGCTTGAGTCGTTCGCTAACCGGCGGTAAGCCGAAGGGGACGCGCGATATCTGGCTGTGCCACACACTGTGTGAGCTTGGTGCGACCCGGATGGTCGACTACCTGACAGTGATCCGGCGCTTCCTCGAGCTGAACCCCAATCAGGTGATTATTTTGTTCGACGAGGATTACGTCGCCGAGCACGACCTGAAGAGCGCGTTCAAGCGGGCTGGACTGTTTCGCTATCTGGCGAGGCTCCAACCAGGAGAACCCCTGCCCACGCTCGCGAGCCTCATCCGCTCGCACCACAACGTTGTGGTGTTCGCCCAAAACCCAACGAGCGGCAAATACGCCTGGAACGCGCCGGGCTTCAGCTGGGTCCAGGATACGCCGCTCGGGGCCAGGAAGCCGGCCCAATTCACGTGCAAACCCAACCGCGGCAGCCAGGGCAACTCCCTACTGATGATGAACGACTGGGCCGACATCTTCCCGCCGCGCCCAAGCCCCAACGTGCCGCTGGTCCAGCGAGCGTTCATCCTCAAGCGGGCGCGGCAATGCATCAACCAGCGGGGACGAATGCCGAACCTGATCCTCACCGACTATTACGACCGAGGCGGCGTGATCGGCGCGGTGGCGGAGCTCAACGGCGTGGCGGGTCAGCGGGCGGTGCCGCCAACGCCCGTGGAGCGCGCGAGATAGCCATCACTCCTCCGCCGGCGGCCGTCGCTGCTGCTTTCGCTGGCTCTGTCGGCGTTTGGAGTCGAGCCGGCGCTCCCTGGCGGCAGATCCCGGATGCGTCGGGCGCCGAGAACGGGGGCGCTCGAGCGCCGCGCGCAGCCGCTCGGCCAGGCGGGATCTCGCAATCTCGCGATTGCGTAACTGGCTCCGCTCGTCCTGGGCAACCGCGGTGACGCGGGACCCAAGCCGCTCAAGCAGTCGCGGCCGCGCCCACTCGGGCAGGGTGGGCGAGCTTGCGATATCAAAGCTCACCTCTACGCGCGAGTCGGTGACGTTGGCATGCTGGCCACCGGCGCCGGTGGAGCGGCTTGTTCGCACGATCAGCTCTGCTGCGGGAATCTCGACCTGCTCGTTGACGTACAAGGGGTCACTCATTGCGCGCTGCTGTACCGCAGTGTGACTGAGGACTTGTTGGTGGACCGCTCCAAGGGCGAGGGGATCGGGATCTCGTTCTGGGAGAGTGAGACACGATGCGGGCGACCGACGACCTCGGAGATGAGGTCCGCCAGGGCGCGGCCGAAGCCGGGTCCGGGCGCGAAAGGATCTGGGCGGTTCGAGGTAGCGATCGACACGATGGCGTAGTTTCACTCCTGTGGTCGGAAAGCTCACCCTCTACGTCTGTCACATCGACGATGGTGGGCCCCCGCCGCACGCCTGCAAACGGGCTCAGCGGGCGCTTCGCGAAGCGGGACACGATTTCGACAAAGTGATCTTCGGGCGCGGCTTTCCGTTCGGCCTTTTCACGACTGGACGCCGACCCCGGCTCAAGGAGCTGAGCGGCCAGGAGAAGCTCCCGGTTCTCGAGCTGCCCACCGGAACGACCGTCAACGGCAGCGCGAGCATCATCTCCTGGGCGAAGGCGAACTCGCCCGGGAGCGAACTGCCGTTGCACGAAGACTGATCGGATCAATTGCAATCGTGGATCTTCGCCTCTCAGATGCCCGCTGACGGCGGAAGTGGGCGAGGATCAGCACGCTCACAAACGCGGCATAAACGCACCAAAGCGAGGTCAGCGCATCGGCGCGGACGGCCGCGGCGAGGACTACGCCAATTAGGTTGAGGAGTCCGAACCAGCTGAGGTAGCGACGGCTCGACAAGAGCGCCGGCCCGCACGTCACGACGACGTACAGACCCGTGATGAATACGTCGCTCGGGGTGTGCGTCGCGTACTCGACGCATCGAGCCTGAATCTGCGCGCCTATGGGGTAGGCAGTGACCTGCCACAGCAGGTACGCGCCCAGCAGGCTACCGACGAGCGCGAAGGGCCAAAGCCGGCGCGCGCGGCCACGGTCCGGTTCGAGCAGCACGAATCCCACTGGGACGGCGGCCGGCAACACGGCGTCCGCAAGCACGATGTACGCCTCCCGGGCTGTAGCACCCAGTGTGCCTGAGACCTTCCCCTGAAGCCAGAGCCACACGAACCCCTCGATGACTTGATGGGCGCCCAACAACAGCGGCAGCGAGCCGACGACCAGCTCCCGCGGGACTCGCACACGGCGCAGCGTCTGCACCCCGATGCCAACCACCACCGCGCCAGCCGTGAAGTCCGCCTCCGGCGAGAAGCACATCGCCGAGCAGCGTATTACCGCCGCGGCAGCCGGGGCTAAGGCTGCCCTTACCGCGCACTGCGGCTCCGAGACGCTCTCGCAGCCCGCAGCGCCTCGCAGAGGGCAATGCCCTAGGGCGACGCGTCCCTGAGGCTGCCGATCCCCAATGACCCGTCAACGGACGAGGGTTCAGGGTCTGGCGTGCGCTCGCCCGCGGCCGCGGCCGCCGAGGCCGACGCCGAGGAGTTCGGCGGGTCGTCGAGGAAGTCAACGCTCGGCGCGAAGAAGAGGTTGCCGGTTAGCGCCGTTGAGAAATCGAGGATCCGATCGTGGGTGCCCGGGGGCTTGCCAATGAACATATTCATCAGCATCTCCTCGATCACGTCGGGCGTCCGCGCGTAGCCGATGAAGTAGGTCCCGAACTCACTCTTACCAACCTCTCCAAACGGCATGTTGAAGCGCATGATCTGGTGCTGGTTACCGTCGTCGTCGAGGATCGTGTTCAGCACCAGGTGCGAGTTAGCGGCCTTGTTCTCGTCGGCGAACTCGATGTCACTTAACTTCGTTCGGCCCATCGCCTGCTCCTGCTGCTCGACGGAAAGCGCGTCCCAGGCGCCGAGGTTGTGGACATACTTCTGAACCACGACGTAGCTGCCGCCCATGAACCCCGGGTCCTCGTGCCCGATCACGACCGCGTCGAGCGCAGCGTCGCCCTCAGGGTTCTCCGTCCCGTCGACAAACCCCAGTAGGTCGCGCTCGTCGAAGGAGCGGAAGCCGTGGACCTCGTCGACGACCCTAGCTTGGGGAAACAGGCGGGCGGTCAGACGCTGGGCGAGCTCAAAGCACAGATCGAAGCGATGGGCGCGGATGTGAAAAAGCAGATCGCCCGGCGTCGCCGGGGCCGAGTGCCTGGCGCCGGCGAACCCCGGGAACCGGTGAAGCCCCGCGGGCCGCGGCGAGCCGAATATTCGGTCCCACAAATCCGATCCGATAGCGGTCACGCACGTCAGCTCGCCTTCCGGAAGCCGAAAGCCGACCGACCGCTTCAGGCCCGAGACATCCGAGAGGACGTCACGAATCCCATCCTCGGAGCCCGGCTCAGCGGTCAGCACGAGGAAGATCGCGGCCTCGGTGATCGGCGTCAGAACGGCTTGCGGCTCAGCTGACTGCATAGCTCCTCCAGATCTCGCCTGCGCAAGCGTAACTGCGGCGGTCACGCGGGGCCATTGATCTTTAGGAAGCCAGCATCCCTAGTAATGCTCGTAGCGTGAGTATCCGGCGGCGGTGACGGCGAGGTCGACATCGCGGAGCGAGCCGGACCGGTGCGCTTTCTCACCCCACCTCTACAACGCGAGGCGAGCGGCGCCGAACTCGCCGCTCGCCGTCCGCGGCAACTACGTTAGGCCGGCTGCGGGGCGGCCGCCCGAGCGATCTGGTCGACGAATTCGCCGGTGATCTGCCTGGTGGCCACGTTTACGCGGTTGAACACGTTGATCGTCGCGATCGCGACCACCAGCGCCGCAAGCTGCGGTTCGCTGTAGTGGCGCGCGGCCTCATCCCAGACCTCGTCCGGTACCGGGTCCGGGCGGTCGGCTAGACGCGTGACGGCCTCCGTGAGCGCAAGCGCGGCGCGCTCGGCATCGCTGAAATACGGCGTCTCGCACCACGCCGCGACGAGGTGGATACGCTCGCTGCTCTCGCCCAGATACTCGAGCGCGCGGGAATGGATGTCTACGCACACGGCGCAGCCGTTAATCTGGCTCGCGCGCAGCTCCAGCATCTGCAGCGTCGTCTCGGGGATCCCGGCGGTTGTGGCCGACTCGCTGAGCTTCTTCCCCGCCTCGAGCGCGCCCGGGACGCTCAACGCCGGGTTCTCGATTCTTGCCTGCATGTCGTCGTCCTTCCGGGTTGTGGTGTCTCGTACCGACCGCCCGCGCCCCGGAGACTGGTCCCATTTCACGTTCCGGCGGTCCGGGGGTCTACTTGCATGACACGCGGCGAGGCGAGAATGTGACCGGGCGCGGTCGGCGCGGACCGCAGCGTCAGCCGTCCAGCACCGTCAGGTCGAGCTGGGCGAGGCGCTTCGGGTCAGACAGGAAGTCCAGCTCGACGATCTTGCCGTCGCGCACTGTGACGGCCCCGACCGAGAACGGGCGACCGTTGCGTGTCGCGACC
Organism: uncultured Actinomycetes bacterium; assembly: GCA_963830405.1. Classification (GTDB taxonomy): domain Bacteria; phylum Actinomycetota; class Thermoleophilia; order Solirubrobacterales; family Solirubrobacteraceae; genus Palsa-465. The sequence goes on along the minus strand of CAWHMB010000001.1, from coordinate 613,947 downwards.
GCGCCGACGGCCCCGTTGATCAGCGCCCGGTGGATGACGAGGCCCAGCCGCGAGTAGGCCTGGGCCTGGCTCGCGACGGTCTCGGCGCCGCGCAAATCCTGCGTCACGCCGCCACCGAAGTCGGCGCGGAGCACCACGTCGGGGTCTAGCACGGCGACGAGCGCGTCGAAGTCGCCTTCGCGGGCTGCGGCGAGGAACGCCTCGACGACCTCGCGCTGGCGATCGAGGTCAGGGTCGGGCAAGGTGCGCTCCCCCTGCACCCGCCGGCGGGCGCGGCTCGCCAGCTGACGTGTCGCCTCGGGCGAGCGCTCGACGATCGGCGCGATCTCGTCGAACGGGACGCCGAACATGTCGTGTAGGACGAACGCGAGGCGCTCGGCGGGTGACAGCGTCTCGAGCACGATGAGTAGCGCGAGCCCGACCGAGTCCGCCAGGAGCGCCTCGTGCTCGGGATCGGTTCCGTCGGCGGGATCGACGATCGGATCGGGAATGTGCACGCCGAGCGGCTCCTCGCGGCGCGTGGCGCGCGAGCGCAGCATGTTCAGCGAGACGCGCGCGACGACCGTTGTCAGCCAGCCGCCGAGGTTCTCGATCTCGCTCGGATCCGAGCGGCTCAACCTCAGCCAGGCTTCCTGGACCGCGTCGTCGGCCTCGCTGAGCGAGCCGAGCATCCGGTAGGCCACCGCGCGCAGATGCCTTCGGTGCTCCTCGAAGAGCTCCGCCAGCCACTCCCGCTCGTTCATCTCTCACATCCCTTCCGTGCGCCGGGTCATACCACTACGACCCCTGAAAACGAAGAGGTGTGACAAAGGAGACCAACGATGCGAGTCTCCGCCGGGCCCGTTCCGTGACCCGGCGGGTACACATGAAGAGCGGGCCGGCAGCAACGCCTAAGCAGAACTCCCCCACGACCGCCACTGAGAATCGTAGCGCCACCCGGGTGGCACGTTTGTTCCCGCCAGCAACGGATGGTTTTCGCGAGCCGACTCTGTAACGTGACCCCGGATGACGAGCCGGGCTTCACGCCAGGGATCCGTGGGAAGTGGGTCGCAGCTCGGGATCCAGCTCGTGGGAGGACCCACCGCGATCCTCGAGTACGGCGGACTTCGCTGGCTGACTGATCCGGCGCTTTCGCCCCCGGGTGAATACGGAGGCCTAACCAAGCTCACGGGCCCAGCGTTCGAGATCCACGATTACGGCCCGATCGACGTCGTGCTGCTCTCCCACCATCATCACAGCGACAACCTTGATCCCGGCGGCAAAGCGTTCCTTCCCTCAGTGGAGCGCGTCCTGTCCACCACGAGAGCCGCCGAAGAGCTGGACGGCAACGTCGTCGGAATGGAGCCCTGGTCAGGAGTGGAGCTCGAGAGCCCGCGCGGAGGGACCGTGAAGGTGACTGCGGTGCATGCGCAACATGGGCCGGATGGCAGTGACGAGGTTCAAGGGCCGGTACTCGGGTTCGTGCTCGCGGCCCCAGATGCTGACACGGTCTATGTCTCGGGCGACAACGCATCTCGGGATGTCGTGCGCGCGATCGTGCACAAGACCGGTCAAGTTGGCATCGCGATCCTCAATGCCGGCGCTGTCCAACTCTCCAAATTCGACGGTGCCTACCTGACACTGTCGGCTGATCACGCGGCAGACGCAGCCCAGATACTCGGAGCTCGGGTGGTGATCCCTCTCCACTTCGAAGGCTGGGCCCACTTCACCCAGGGCACGGATGAACTTAAGGCAGCGTTCTCAGGCAACGGGATCCGCGACCGCCTCGTCATGCTCAAGCGAGGCGAACGGGCCGACGTGTGAGAGGCCCACCCGTGCTGCAGCACGATCCCGGAGCTGCGAGTCGGATGTCGTGGCCCAGTACCAGGCAGCATGCCGGCCGGTGAGGACGACGTCGGCGCCCTCGCGGCGAGCGCATCGTGCAGTTTCGAGGCCGGGTGGAGACTGCAGTGGTGGCGGTGGTCATCACTCCTCCGATCGTTGGTGGCAGCGACCGATCACCGGCCTCCGACAGGCTGTCCTCCTCAGTCCGACAAGCGCGCCACCTGTGCGTCCATCGGTGTTCCCGGCCGTGGCCTGTCGGCGACCTCCATGCGGAGCGCCATCAAGGCAGCGTCGTAGATTCCCGAGAAGCTCGGGAAGGGCTGGATGGTGTCGCTCAGCACCCCGAGCGGGATGTGTGCCCGAATGGCAAGCGTCGCCTGCTGCATCCACTCACCGGCCTCGGGCCCGAGCGCGTAGGCGCCGGTCAGTCGCTCGCCGTCTGAGAGCAGCGTCAGGAACCCGTGGGATTCGGCGTAGGCGTGCGTGTAGGTGGCGGTCTTCGGCACATCCGACAAGGGTGCGGTAGCGCTGTACAACGCCTCGACCGCGCCCACCGCCGCGGCCTGCGGGTCGGTGTAGGTGACGCGCGGAACGGCTTCATAGTTCGCCGGATGCGTTTCGCCTGAAATATTCGCCGCAACCACGTCGCCCTCGTATTCGCCGACGTGAGTCAGCGGCCAGATGCCGGTGACGTCGCCCATCGCCCAAAGGCGCTCGCCGGCTCGCATGTACTCGTCAACCCGGATGCCGTGGGGGTCGGCCACGATGCCGACAGTCTCGAGGCCGATCCCCTCGACGCGCGGGCGCCGACCGGTCGCCACCAGCAGCCGGTCGCCCCGCAGCTCCTTAGCGCCGTCGAACTCAAGGACATACTCCTTGCCCTCCCGCCGTGCCGCGGTGGCGTGCATCCCCAGCACCAGCTCTATTCCATCCCGGCGTAGTGCCTCGCCGAGCGCTTCGCCCAACGGCGCAGGCTCGCGAGAAAGCACCCGGTCGGCGCCCTCGACGATTACCGCCTCGCCGCCGAGACGTCGCACGACCTGCGCAAGCTCGACGCCCGCCGAGCCGCCACCCAGCACGAGCAGGCGACCGGGGACAACCTTCATGCTCGTCGCCTCACGGGTGCCCCAAACGCCCTCCAGCTCACGCAGTCCAGGAAGCGGGGGGACGAACGGATCCGCGCCGGTCGCCACCACGATGTGCTCCGCGGTGTGCCGGACACCGTCGACTTCGACCGCGCCCGTGCCCGCCAGCCGGCCCGAGCCTCGCAGCAGGTCGATGCCACGGTCCGCCAGCCAGCGCTCCTGGCCGGCGTCGGAATAGTCCGACACCATGAAGTCCCGCCACGCCAGCGCGGCCCCAACGTCGACCTCGGCCTTTGCTCCAGCCTCACGTGCGCCTTGCACCGCCTCGCCCGGGCGCAGCAGGCTCTTGGAGGGAATGCACGCCCAGTAGGAGCACTCACCGCCGACCAGCTCTCGCTCAACGACCGCGACGCGCAACCCGCGGGCAGCCAGCGCCGCAGCACAGTGCTCGCCGGGGGCGCCGCCACCGAAAACGATCACGTCATAGTCGCGGTTCATGTCGGCAGCTCCTTGCCAGCGCGCTCGCGCGCCACGTAGAGCGCGTACCAGTCCGGCCAGTCCGGATCCGCCTTACCCGTCCGCTCCTCGTGCTTGCCGTGTGCTTCGGCCGCCCGCCTTAGGGCGTCCACAAGATCGCTCACCGACTCGTAGGTCGTAGCCATCACCCTCTCCCTTAAGCGGCCAGGAAGCCGCGTCTTGATCTCTTGCGGCACCACCACGACCTCGAGCCTCATCTCCCCCGCCTTCACCGGCAGACTGCCAGTCGCGCTTCCGCTGCTCACGTCGACGCTGCTCATCTCGGCCTCCATCGGTCCCGGTCGCCCTCTCGCCCCTGCTTCACCGAGGACGCCTCGTTGCGTATGGCCTCACTTTCCTCTCATGCCAACGAAAGTCAAGATCCGGTCGCCGCCCCGGACGGAGGTCACAGCTCGCCCGCCGATCATGCAAGATCGTACGCCGGATCTCGCGACATATTGGAGACGGTTTTCAGAGACGGCACCTCCCGTCCCAAGCAAAAGCCACTCTAAGCGGGCTTCTCTAGGGGCCGTGAAGGACTCGAACCTTCAACCTTTGGATTGACAGGGTGTCGGCGTCTTTGCGCACGGCGTCGGTTCCCGTCGGTGGCTGGATTGGCGACGCAACATGTTCACCCGAATGCGTTGATGCCGGTGAGCTCGGCCGACAGCGTCCACAGGCGCGCGGCCTGGTCAGGGTCGATCGCGTATTCGCGCACGCCGCCGGAGGTGGTGTCGTCGGCCGGCACCAGCTCGGCGATGTCGCAGTCCTCGCAGTAGACGCCGCCCATTCCTGCGAGCTGCGGGGAGGTGGCCGCCCACACTTGCGTCGCCGCGCCCTGCTCGGGCGCCTTGAACCCTGAAGCGATCAGGTTGCCCTGCTCGTCGATCCAGCCGGCGGCGACCATCTCCTCAGTCGTCAGGTGACGCTGCAGCGGCGTCCGGATCCCGCCGGGGTGCAGCGAGAACGCCCGCACGCCAGCATCCTTGGCGAGCGCGTCGAGCTGGACGGCGAACAGCACGTTCGCCGTCTTCGCCTGGCCGTAGGCCTCCCACTTGTCATACCCGCGTTCGAACATCACGTCGTCCCAGCGGACCGCGGAGCGACGGTGCCCGGCCGAGGACACCGATACGACCCGCGTGCCGTCGTGCGCGATCGCGGGCCACAACAGGTTCACGAGCGCGTAATGGCCGAGGTGGTTGGTCGCGAACTGCGCCTCCCAGCCCGGACCGACGCGCGTCTCGGGACAGGCCATGATCCCGGCGTTGTTGATCACGATCTCGGCGCTCCGCCCGGAGGCGAGGAAGCGCTCAGCGAACGCGCGCACGCTCGCGAGGTCGGCCAGGTCGAGCTCGTCGACCTCTACGCCGTCTATCCCCACGAGTGCCTCCTCGGCCGTCGCCCGTCGCCGGGCCGGAACGACGACCTGCGCGCCGGCGCCGGCGAGCGCGCGCGTGGTCTCGAGCCCGAGCCCCGAGTAACCGCCGGTGACGATCGCGAGCTTCCCCCTCAGGTCGATCCCTTGCAGAACCTCTCTCGCAGTGCTATGCGCTCCGAACCCCGATCCGATTTTGTGCTGAGGCGTTGTCGTTGGCATACCCCTCAGCCTACGACCTTGAGCGCGATCGAACTCAAGCCGTCTCGAGTTGCAAGTATCTCGAGAGCCGACCCGCGGGCTGCTCCGGCTCGTCCGCTGCGCTGGCGCGTGGGCTGGGCGAATTCTTCTACCCGCGCGTCGCGCCCTCTCGGACAGGCTGGGCGATCCCGATGAGGTTGCCCTCGCTGTCGTAGAAGAACGTGCCGAGCTCGCCGGTGCCCTTGCTCGGGTAGTTATCGGGGGCGGCGATCGTGTCGCCGCGGACCTCGAAGCCAGACATCTCAAAGTGCTCGAAGGTGACACCCAGGGCTCGCAGATCGGCGACGGTCGCCTCGAGGTCCTCGACCTCGAATGCCATCTGGGTCGATGCCCCGGACGGCGCTCCTGCCGAGCTGAAGAGATGGAACTCGGTCGGTCCGCAGACGTAGCGCAGGCCGGCCTGGCGCTCTTCGACCGGCTCGAGCCCGAGCTTGTCTCGGTAGAAGACGCGCGCCCGTTCAAGGTCCTGAGCGGGGAGCTTGGCGACAGTGTGGGCGTTGCTGAGCGGTCCGGGCATGGTCGTCTCCTCTCGGTGATCGCGGGGATGAGGACGAGAGCCGGCGCCGGGCGAACTCATCGCCCTAGTGGGCCACGCCAGCGGCACCGTGAGCTGACCGGGCGGGGTGCGACCGGGTTGAAGGATCGTCCGACACGAACAAGATCACGCTCTCTAGGCCTCATCAACCGAGCATAGGCCGCCGAGCCGGACCCGGAGCGGAGCGACCCGGAACGTCGCCTAAGGAGTGGCGCGACGCACGCCAGCGCCGCGCCAAAGCGGTGTCCGGGCCGGCGGACGCTTGCGGCGAGGAGCTGCGCTTGTAGCAGTGGATCGCGGTATGCTCGTTCAGCGAGTATATGGCGGTCAGAATGCACCAGGCCAGACATTGGCGGTCCGCCGCTGCGGCTCTCGAATTGGTACGCCGGCGGCCTGAGCCCACGCGGCGAGAACTGGCCTTGGAGCTGGGGTTGGCCAGCGGCCCCGCGTCCGATTTGGTCGGCCGGTTGCGCGCGGCCCGGCTGGTAGCTGAACGGCCAGCCGCGGTGCGGGGGCCTGGCCGCCCGACGACCCGGCTTCACGCGCATCCCGACGGGCCAGTCGTCCTGGCTGTCGATCTTCGCCACGGCGACTGGCGCCTGGCGGCGTGCGGGGTCGACGGCGAGCTCGAGCTGGTCGCCTCCGGTCATCATCGCGGGCGCAGTGCGGGTGCGGTGCTCGCCCAGCTACGTCAAGTCATCGCGCGCGCAGCGGACCAGCTCGCGGGTCGAGCGCTGGCCGTGGGGGTGGCCGTGCCGGGGCTGACGGCGGGCACCCGCGTGCTGGACGCTTCGATGCTGGGCTGGCGCGAGCTGGAGCTCGACATGATCGCTGCTGGGTTGCCGCTGATCGCCGGCAACGACGCGACGATGGCGGCAATCGCGGAGGCTCGCGTGCATCCGGCAGCGAGTGTTCTGCTGCATCTCGTGCTCGAGGTAGGGATCGGTGGCGCGCTCGTGCTCGGCGGTCGCCCAGCCCAAGGGGCCCGCGGTCTGGCGGGCGAGTTCGGCCACCTGCCGCTGGGCGATCCCGAGCAGGTGTGCGGTTGCGGAGCTCGTGGTTGCTGGGGTCTCGCGTTTGACCCGCGGCGCCTCGCCTCGCGGCTTGGCCAATCCGAGCCAGCAGACCCGCGCGGGTGGCTGCGCGAGATCCTCGAAACTTCGCAGCCGTCGGCGGAAGAGCGGCGCTTGCGGGAGCGACTGGCCGCCGATTTCGGCCGCGGCACCGCCGGGCTGGTCAACGCGCTCGACCCGAACATGGTGACGGTGGGCGGGCTCGCCGGATTGCTGCGCGACGCTGCCCCCGACGCGTTCCAGCACGCATTCGAAGCGGGGCTCATGAGCGTTCACCGCCGCCGAGCGCCGGAGGTCGTCACCGGGCGGGCTGGCAAGGACGCCGTGCTCCTCGGCACCGCCCTGGCCACGTTCGACCGGGTCCTGGACGCCCCGCAACTCGCGGTTTGGGCCAGCAGGCCAGAATGACCTACCGCCGCGGCCGGTTCACATGGGCAGCGTTCGGAGCGCTCCTCGCCTTCGGGTATCTGAACGCGGTGCTTGGGCCCGCGCTGCCGTACCTCCGCTCAGTCGAGGGCATCTCCTACCTAGTGGGTGCCCTGCACCAGGTGGCCTACGCGATCGGAGGTGGAATCGCCGGAGTAGTATCCGCGCGGGGTCGTCTTCCCATCGGCCGGCGGAGCGTGATCGCTGCAGGCCTAGCTGGCTCCGGGCTCGCAGCGCTGGCCGTTGGTTACGGTAACGCCGCGCCGATCACGATCGCCGGCGCCCTGCTGATGGGCCTGCTCGGGACGCTGGCCCTGATTCGCGTGTGGGCCGCGCTCGCCGATGCTCACGGGCGCCGGCGTGCCGTCGCGCTGTCTGAGGGTGAGGTGGCGGTGAGCCTGGCCGGCATCGCTACGCCGCTGCTCATCGGCGCGCTGGCGGGCAGCGGCGCCACGTGGCGGCTGGCGTTCGCGATCGGCACTGCGACGATCGCCCTCGCGGTGATCGGCGTGCTGCGCGTCGACGTCCCCTCCACGCACCCCGCCACGCACAAGCAGACTCGGCACTCGCGGCTCCAGCCGACGCTCGTGATCGTCTTCGCGATCGTCGCATTGGAGTTCGCTCTCAGCTTCTGGCTCGCCAGCTACCTCAACGACGACGTTGGGCTTGCCCGGCAGGCCGCGGTAGCGCTCGTCAGCGTGCTCTACGCCGCCAACTTGACAGGCCGACTGCTCGCCAGCCGCCTCGCCCGCACCCACCCTCCGGAGCACCTGCTGTTCGCTGCCCTCGGCTGCGTCCTCGCCGGGCTGCCATGCCTGCTCGCCGCGACGAGCGCCACCGCGGCCATACCCGGCATAGTCCTCGCCGGTGCGGGTATCGCGGCCCTGTTCCCGCTGACTTCCTCGCTCCATGTTCAAGCGAGCGGACACACTGCCGACAACGCCCTTGGTGAGATCCTCACCATCGCGGCGCTTGGACAGATCGCCGGCCCGCTCCTCGCAGGCGCAATCGCCCAAGCCAGCAGCCTCCGCGCCGGCCTACTCGTACTCCCAGCACTGACGCTACTCGCCGCAGCCGGGCTCACTGGCCACCAGCGCCACGCCAGCAGCGGCCAGGCCCGGCACAGAACGCCAGTACGAGTTCGAGGCTAGTAGCCCCACGGAAGCGGGCCTGCTCGCCGGCCGGGAGGGCAAGGTGAGCACCGTGCCGGTCATGCCAGCTCATCGGAGTCGACAGTGCCGGGGTGCGTGAACACCACTGGCCGATCCTCATCCCAGGCGGTCACAAGCCGTGCCGAATGCGCGCTGTCGATCACGTGCTGCGCCGACCGCTCGGCGTCGGCCTGGGAGGCAAAGCTGCTGGACCGAGCGAGTACCGAGCCGTTGGAAGAGATCAGCCGCCAGCGATGGGAGCCGCCGTCGTCCTGGAAGATCGAGAACTCCAGTGACAGGTGCGACCGGTCAGGAGCCTCCGTCGGCTCGATCCGACCGACTAGTTGTAGTGCGGTGGCCATGGCCAACCGCCTCTCTGCCCCTCTGACGCAGGATTCGCCCGGTAAGCGAGAAGGGCTAGGGGCTCGCTGAGCGCACCGCCAGCGTGCCACGGCCCCGTTGCGACTCAGCTCGGCTTCAGTAGACCGACAGCCGCACACTCAGGTAATAACGCCCCGGGCCAGGATGTACCGCTGTGGCTGGCTCCCGCCACTGCCGCCGCTGCTCGTCCTTGAACCATGAAGACCCCCGCCAGCCGCCTTCGCCCCCGGCCCTTCGGGCGTACCGTCGTGTTCAACGATCCAGGCGATCACCTGACGAGAGTCGCTCCCCGCGGCGAGCAGCGCCGCGCGCTCAATCGTCTTACCGCCCGATGGATGAGGTCGCGCCAGCCTTGAGAGCAACCCGCGGATCTCGTCATCGTCCATGCCCTATCCCCCACGAGCTTCTCGGATGATCGCGGTCGCGGGGCGGGAAGCTCAGAGACACCGAGCGCGCGCGCAGCCGCCAAGCACGACTGACCACTTGACCGTACCAGGCTAGGAACGTCACCGAAGCAAACCCGGGCTCCGCCCACGTCCCCAGACCGGACGGGTAGCTCGCCGCCACACCTGCGCAAGAGCCAAAGCAGGACGCACGCCTCGACTCGGGTGTGCGGTCCCGATGCTCGCCACAAACGCGCGCGGAGTGCTTGCCAACTCCGAGCTAGCGGTCTGGTCAAAGCAGTAGCCGCCACCGGGACCGCTTCACACTTACCGAGCACGACGCCAACCGCCCCTGGATCGTGCATGGCCGATTCCCTACGTCTGCGCGCCTGACGGGAGCAATAGAAGGCCCCCGCCGGGGTGGCGCGAGGTCAAAAAGCACACGCCACCAGGTACGCCTCAGCAACCGGTGGGCACAACAATCTCATTCACCGTAAACGAGCCGGCACACGTCAGCTTGACCTTCGGGCAACAGCTCGTGGGCCGCAGGGTCAAAGGCCGATGCGTGGCCCGCAGCCAGCTCAACAGCGGGCAACCCAAGTGCAAACTCACCGTCACACGGGGCACCCTGTCCGTCAGCGCCCAGCCCGGGGTCAACAAAGTGCCCTTCCAAGGTCGCATCTCGCGCACCAAAAAGCTTCCCGCAGGCGTCTACACGCTCATGATCACCGCGACGAGCAGCGGTGGACGACGCTCCGCGGCCAACTCCCTCAGCTTTGCCATCCTCACCTAGGGCTTGACGCCGGACGATCGCCCGAATGAGCCTTCGTCTGAAGCGATGCTACGGCGATTGCGCTCGCAGTCCCACACATTCAGGACTGGCTCAGCACCGCCCTTCGACCGCTCGACATAGGCCCGAGTAACGCTGGAGCACGTTCGAGAGCTATTCCCGCAACGTGCGCTGCCACATCGTCCCGAACATCGGCCACCTGCGGCTGCAGCAGCTCACTGGCGACGTGCTGACCACCCCCCTCTCCGGCTCGCGGATCTGAACTAACGGGCCGGCGGTAAGGCCGTTCAGGCTGTCGCCCGAGCCTCAACGTCAAGCACGACAACCCGATCGGGAGCCGCCAGTGCAGATTGGGCGGCAGCCTCGAGCGCCTCCCTGTCGACGTCGTAACGGTCTGCGACGGCCGCGAGCGGCTCCCCGACCCCCATGTCCGGATACAGCAGCTGGACCTCGACTGGCTTGCCGTTTGCGAGAGCGACGATCGCTCGCGAATGGACCTCGTCACTGCGGTCAGCGCGCTGCACATCGACGATCGAGATCGAGATCGCGTTCGCTGTGCTGTCGTAGTCGGCTCTCATCGTCAGCTCCGGAGGAAGGTCGTGATGACGAAGTCCGGATCGACTCCGGCGACGACAACAAGGATACGGCGGCCGTCCGCCGTCTCGCCAGTCAGGCGCGCGTTGCCCCGGTCATCGAGTTCTCGGGTGGCCGGGTCGTTGACCACGGCCTCGACGTCCGTCTCGTCGATCTTGTAGAGCCGCATCTCGTTCTTGGCGTGACGGCTGAATCTCATCAGAGAGAGGACGGCGGCGGTCGCAACGCGGTCGTGTCCCAGCCTTTAGCGGCGCCCGGCCCCAACCCGACAGACACTGTCAGCAACACGCCAGCTGAACCCGCGTCGATAAGCGAAGCGATCGACAGGCGGATGACCGTATTCGCGGCCGAAGCCAAAGCCCGCACGTTCGACTATCAGGCCGACGAAGGCTCGTACTGCGTGGGATGCTCGGGGCGCTGAGGTAGCTGGCCCTGGTGCTTAGGACGGGAGCGGCGCTCCGGCGAGTGCGGCGATGACACCGAGGACGCCGGCGCCGAGGAGCGTTTGGACGACTCCGCGATTGAGGGCGAGGAGCGCGATCGCTGCGGCGACCAGGACCGCAAATTGCCATCCCTCGTGTAGAGCCGTGGCCAGGGTTATCGCGGCACCAAGAATCGCGCCGATCGCGGCCGGTCCGGCGCCATCCAGGAAGGCGCGGGCGTTGTTGTTGTCGCGCAGCTGCTCGAATTGTCGGGCGCCGAGCAGGATGAACGAGAACGATGGCGCGAACGCGACGACTGCGGCGAGTACACCGCCGGCGAGCCCGTGCGCGGGCCGAAACCCGTCACCCCGATCCGAGTCCACTCGCGCGCGACCGTCCCCAGCGAGGCCTGATTCGCGCCCGGCTGTTGCGCGTCGAGGCTCACGGGCCGCTGTTCAGCGGCCGGCCGGCTGGAACAGTTCGCTCGGGTTGCAGGATGGATCCTCGAGCAGGATCTGCTGACCGCCGGGCCCGGTCACGACCTCGCTGCGAAGGCTCACGCCGACTTGCCGCAGACGCAGAACCTCACCGGCGACGTCCTCGACGACGAAGTGGATCCGGTTCCAGCCGCCGGGCCTTCCCAATGGGCCGTGAAGGACTCGAACCTTCAACCTTGGGATTAAGAGTCCCCTGCTCTGCCAATTGAGCTAACGGCCCTATCAGCCACGCGCCGATGGTCCTGGCCGACCCAAGGGGCGGTGGCATTCATCGCGATGTTACCCGCCGCCGGTCGTCGTCGACGACGAGGAAGTGGACTGCGTCTTGAGCTGCTGGAGGGTTGCCTTCATCTGCGCCTGCTGCGTCTTCGGCGTAAGGCTGACGGCTTTGGCCGCGGCCAGGTCGCCGAGGTCCGTCTCCTTTGCCGCCCACGCCGAGCCGGCAAGGTCCTCGAAGTAGGTGGCCACGCTGGGATTGGCTCGGGTGACGAGCTGCCACGCGGAGGTGGCGTCTTTGGCGTCGCCCAGCTGGCGGTAGATCTGGGCCGCCAGGACGGCTAGCGTCCAGTCGGGCTTGCTCGTCAGCTGGAGGTAGCGCTCCCAGGCCTGTGCCGCACCCTTCAGCTCGGTGACCCCGGCCGTGGTGTAGACGCCGGTGTTCTGGTTCTGGTTCTGTCCCGCGGACTCGTACCGGGCCTGGACCAGGGCTTTCCAAGCGCTCGGGTTGTCCGGCTGGAGCTGAGTGCTGCGAAGCGCCGACTTCTCGGCCTGGCTGATGGCCGGCTTGTTGTTGCTGGAGCCACTGTTCGTGAACGCGTCCAGCAACCCGCCGATGCCGCTGCCGGTCCCCACTCCGAACAGGACGAGGCCGCCGCCCAACAGGATGGCCAGAAAGAGATACACGCCCTGCACCGTGCGGCGGCGTCCGCGGCTGCGCAGATCGAAGAGCACGGCTAGCCGGTGGGGTCGAGACCGTCGTCGATCGGCCCGAACTCCCGAGCGGCCCGAGCGGCCAGGCGCCTGTCGGCGACTTTGAGCAGAACGATGCTGAAGAGGTAGAGAAAGAGCAGCGGAACCATCTCGAGCGCGGTCGTGACTGGGTCGGCGCCCGGAAGCGCCGCCGCGATGACCGCGATGAGGACCAAAGCGTAGCGCCACTGCCTGGTCAGGGTCTTGGCGTTCAACGCCCCGACCCAGTCGAGCGCCAGCAGCGCCAGCGGTAGCTCGAACGCCAGCCCGACGCCGAGCATCGTCAGGATCTCGAACGTGTAAAGGGGTTTGGCGCCGACGAGGATGTCGAAGTTCTGGCTGTTGTAGCTCTGCAGGAAGCGCACCGCGGGCGTCAGCACGATGAAGTAGGCAAACGCGACGCCCGCGATGAACAGCACGGGCGCCAACAGCATCAAGGGCAGCGCCACCCGACGCTCGTTCCGGTTGAGCGCCGGCAGCACGAAGGCGTAGACCTGATAGATGAGCAGAGGCAGTGTCACGAGCAAAGCGAAGTAGCCGGCCACCGTCAGCGTGGTCGTGAACGGTTCGCCGACACCAATCGTCACCGGCAGCCGCTGCGGGTTTGACTGCGGAAGCGCCTTCGCTGCCCGGGAGAGGGCCTGCGCCACCGAGTTGAACTGCGAGCGATCGCGAGGCGACTGCGTCGGCGACGCGGCCAAATTGCGTAGCCCCAACGCCGCCTGGTCAAGAGCGCGTGATTCCTTTACCGAGTCCCCGGTCAGCCCATTGAGGTGGTTGGGGCTGGAGTTCGTCGTGACCGGCGGCAGAGCTCGGTTGAGCACGTGCAGCAACGCGTGGTTCTGCCAGAAGCAGACGCCGAAGGCGACAATCAGCGCAAGCGCGGAGACGATCAGCCGCGAACGCAGCTCATCCAAGTGATCGATGACGCTCAGACGGTCTTCGTGCCCGATGGGCCTGAGAACCCTGCCCATCGCGAAAAGGCTCTACGGGCGGGAGGTCGAGCCCGTATCCGGCTCTGAGCGTTCGGCCGGCGCAGACACGCTCGCCGGCTGTGCCGCCTGACGCTGGTCTGCCACCCGACTCTCTACGGTGGACCCGGGCGCTGCCTCCAGCTCCGGGCGCGGCTCGTGGTCTGAGTCCTTGGAGCGGCCGGTGATCGAGTCCTTGAACTCACGCATGCCTTCCCCGAGGGACTTTCCAAGCGCCGGCAGGCGCTTGGGGCCGAAGAACAGCAGCAGGATCAGCACGACGATCAGCGCGTCGGCGTATGGACTCCTAAAGAACATTGTCGAAGGGCCTCCGTATGGGACTTCGAAGGTTACCGCTCGGCGGTCGCCGGGCGTGCAACAGCTCGCGCTTTCCCTGTCGCGCCGCAACACTCTCAAAAAAAGACTCTCAAGTCAGGGACCCAGATAGCCGATAAGTGCTGCATCCAGGAGGCGAGATGAGAGAGCACCAACACGAGCATCAACATTCCATTCGGCGGATCGAGCTGCCGAGTGGCAGGTCGATCGAGGTCATTCGCTTCGACGAGCGGATCGAGCTGCCCACGACCCCAGGACTGCACTTGTGCCCAGCTTGCGACTCGGAGCTCGTTCAGCCGGTCGAATGGGGGGCGATCGCGGAAGAGCTGTGGGAGCTCACGCTGCACTGCCCCAACTGCGACTGGAGGGACCACGGCACTTACCACCACGAGCAGGTGATGGAGCTCGAGGAGCGGCTCGACGACGGCGTGGCGGCGATCCTCCGGGATCTGAAGCGGCTCACGGACGCCAACATGGCGGCCGAGGTCGAACGCTTTGCGGCCGCACTGGAAGCAGACGTGATCCTCCCGGAGGACTTCTAGGGGACGCGCCGGGGCCAGGCGCGGGCTCCGGGGCACAGCGCGCGTGGGTTGCCTGGGGGCGGGCAACCCGCGAGCGCAAGCTCGCTCGGGCGAGCGAGCGGCGGGCTACGCGTAGCGCTCGACGACTCCGTCAGCCACCAGCTCGAGCGCCTGTCGCTGCTTGCGCGGTAGCTCGGGAAGCGTGGCCTTGGCCCGCGCGACGAGCTCCAGCGCCCTTGCCCTCGAGACCTCGAGCGCACCGGTGGCCGCGATCCGCTCGCAGACCCGGGCCGCGTTCGCCGTGCTCAGCACCGAGCGCAGCTCGAGCGTCTGGAGCTCGCCGTCCCGGGAGCGGGCCTCGATCAAGGGCAGCGTGACGGTGCCGTCGAGCAAGTCCGCACCGCGCGGCTTGCCCGTGCGCTCGGGCGCCCCCGTGACGTCCAAGACGTCATCGAACAGCTGGAATGCGAGCCCGATCAACTCCCCGAACGAGGCCAGCGAACGCTGCGAGCGCCGGCCATCCCCCATCTCAGAGCCGTCGGCGGCGAGCGCGCCGAGCTCGCACGCGGCCCGGAACAGCACCGCGGTCTTCAGCCGACAGCGCTCCAGGTAGCGCTCGACCGAGATGTCCGCGCGCCAGGCGTCGGCTCGCTGCATCAGCTCACCCAGCGCAAGCTCCGTGCTGGCGCGCGAGAGCACGCGTATAGCCGGCAGCGACCCCCCCGCTGCCAGCTCGGCGAAGGCCCGCGAGAACAGCAGGTCCCCGGTGGCGGTCGCCATCCTGGGGCCACCGACCGCGAGCACCGTCGGCCGCCCACGGCGCAGGCCCGAGCCGTCGAGGACGTCGTCGTGGACGAGCGTGGCGCCGTGCACGAGCTCCACCGCGACGGCTGCGTGAACCAGCACTTCGCTCTCCGGCGGCGGCACTCCCGCTGCGAAACACACCAGCAGTGGGCGCAGCCGCTTGCCGCCGGCGCTGATCGTGTCGCCTGCGTGCCGGCCGAGCGCGGGGCCGTAGCCGCTGGCGACGCTCGCCATGCGGTGCTCCACGCGCGCCATGACCCTGGGCACGCCGGGGCCGCCGGCGTCGAGTACTGCATCGAGCGCACTCAACGGGGCACCCCCGCGTGAAGCGCGATGATCCCTCCCGCCGTCACCAGGTAGCGGACGTCCGCCAAACCGCAGCTCGAGAGCAGCGCCGCGAGCTCGCTGGGGCCCGGAAAGCGCCTGACCGACAGCGGCAGGTAGCTGTAGGCGGCTGGAT
Source organism: uncultured Actinomycetes bacterium (assembly GCA_963830405.1). Classification (GTDB taxonomy): domain Bacteria; phylum Actinomycetota; class Thermoleophilia; order Solirubrobacterales; family Solirubrobacteraceae; genus Palsa-465. The sequence goes on along the minus strand of CAWHMB010000001.1, from coordinate 598,573 downwards.
CTCCCGCCAGGCGGCCGAGCGCGGGCACGGCGTTATCGAACCAGAGCGCGAAGAAGATCGACAGCGGTGGGCGTTGGGGTGTCGTTATCTCCAGCACCACCACGCGGCCGCCCGGTCTCACCACTCGCGCCATCTCCCTGAGGCCCTTCTCCAGATCGGAGAAGTTGCGGGCCCCAAAGCCAACCGTCGCGGCGTCGAACTCGTTGTCTGCGAACGGCAGCGCGAGCGCGTTCGCGGCCTCGAAGCGGATCGGCAGCGATTCCCGTTTCGCCCGCGCCAGCTCGAGCATCCGCTGCGAGAAGTCGATCGCCACCACCTCCCCTGAAGCCCCCACCCGGCGGGCCAGCTCGATCGCCAGGTCGCCGGTTCCGGTCGCGACATCGAGCGCCCTGCCGCCTGGCGTCAGCGCCGCCAGCTCGGCGGCCCGGCGGCGCCAGCGATGGTGAAGGCCGGCCGTCATGACGGTGTTCATCCGGTCGTAGAGCCCCGCAATGCGATCAAACATCGCTCGCACCTGGCTCTCCTGGAGCGTGGCGGTCATCTCGCCGCCGCGGCTACTGCAGCTCTGAGAGGAAGCCGACCAGGGTGTTGAACTTGCCCGTCGGCAGGCCCTTGAACGAGGGCATCGGCGGCGTGGGGTTGATCAGCGTGGAGGCGATCTGCGCCGCCGGCACCGTCTTGGCGATGTGAGTCAGGTTGGGACCTGGCCCGTCATTGCCGTTGTCGCCGATCACGTGGCAGGCCAGACAGCCCGACTGGCCGACCACCATCTCGCCGGCCGTGAACGTGGACTTCTGCTGCGCGGTGAAGTTGGCCGGCGGACTCAGGTTGACCGAGTTCGGCGAGCCCGTGTTGGCTCCGGTGTAGGTCAGGTAGGCGATCGCCGCGATCGTGAACAGCGCCGCGACGAGCGCGACCGGGCGACGCTCGATCCGCCGCTCTGGGCTGCGGTCGTAGAACGGCAGCAGGAACAGCAGGACCATGCAGATCGTCGGGATGCCGATCGTCGCCATCGGCGTGAACTTGGGGACGTTGCGCATCACGCGCAGCAGCTCGAACAGGAAGAAGAAGTACCAGTCGGGCCGCGGCACATAGGTGGTGGTGGTGGGGTTTGCCTTCGGCCCGAGCTCGGCCCCGAACATCAGCGCCAGGAAGATGATCACCGCCATCACGATCACCGCCATCAGCGAGTCCTTGGCGATCGCGTACGGGTAGAACGGCTTCCCCTCGTTCTTCAGGATCGAGTATTCGCGGAGGTAGCCCTCCTTCTCGGCTTGGTTCATGCCGTGGTCCTCACTACACCTCCGCCTGGGGGCGAACCTCCGGCTCGGCCTGGGCTTTGATCCACGGCGGTGCCGAGATTCCGAGCTTGGCCACGAGGTACAGGTGCGCGGAGATCAGCGCCACGATCGCGCCGGGGATCAGCAGCATGTGGATGGCGTAGAAGCGCGCAAGCGTGTTGGCGCCGAAGTCCGACCCACCGAGCAAAAAGTCGGCGATAAACGGCCCGAGGAACGGCGCGCCGGCCTGGATGTTGGTGGCGACGATCGATGCCCAGTAGGCCCGGTTGTCGAGCGGCAGCAGGTAGCCCGTCAGGCCCATCATCAGCGTCAGGATCAGCAGCACGACGCCGATGATCCAAGTCATCTCGCGCGGGTACTTGTACGCGCCGAAGAAGAACACCCTGGCCATGTGCAGGAAGATCAGAATGATCATCACCGACGCCCCCCACTTGTGCATGCCGCGCACGAGCTGGCCCAGAAACGCCTGGGTGGTGATGTAGCGCACTGACTCGTACGCGCCCCCCGAGGCGTCCGGGCGGTAGTACATCGCCAGGAATACGCCCGTCACAGCCTGGTTCATGAAGGCGAACAGCGTCGCCGAGCCCAGCGTGTAGAACCAGTTGATCCCCCGCGGGACCTTGCGGAACAGCGCCCAGCGGATGCCCCCGGATAGCGATGTGCGCTCGTCGATCCAGTCGACGACGGTGATGCCCGCCTCCTGCACGGTCTCGGCGGGCGTCACCGCGCCGTTGCCGTTGCCGTTCTGGCCGGGGCGCTTCGGCTTGGGAAGCAGTGCCTTGGGGAGCGGAGGTGCGGGCAGGCGCGGCATCAGTTCTACGGCTTCTTTGGACCGTCGAGTTGCGCTGGATAGACGTCCTGGCCGATCCCGTCGAGCGGCTCGCCGGGGAGTCGCGCGGAGAAGCGCTGGAGCTCGGAGTTGACGGAGTAGCGGGGCCCGATCTCCACCAGTCCCGTCGTTTTGTTAAGCCGCGTGTAGAAGCGATCCAGCGGACGGACGGGCGGGCCGCCCGCCACCATCCCCCGGATGTTGTAGACGCCGCCGTGGCACGGGCAGATGAAACGCTGCGCGGCCGGCGTCCAGCGCACCGGGCAGCCGACGTGCATGCAGCGCGATGAGAGCGCGATGAACTGGTCGTACTGATCCGCGGGCTCGGTGTCGATCGACGGGTTGCGCTTGCGGACATAGGCCAGCGTGTTGCCGGCCTGCCCCGCCCCCGGCTGGACCGTGATGACCCTCGTCACGTAATCGTCGTTGGGGAAGTCCGACGGCGGCCCGACCGGCTGCCAGGTCCAGGCCTCGTGCGCGAAGATCGGCGCGATCGCGAAGCCGAGCGCGGGCAGTGAGAAGGCCACGGCCGCGATTCCGCCCGCTCCGTTCGCCACTACCCCCATGAAGCGTCGGCGGGTGACGGTCTCACCCTCGAACGCCCCCGGGATGTTGCGGTCAGTGGTGTATTTGGAGTTTTGCTCGTCTGGCACGTGCGCCTCTTAAATCGTTCCTAATTGAACGCGCCGCGGAGCGTATCGTCAACAACGCGACGAGCGTCACGAACTCGTTACAAGCGCCGCCTCCTGAAGCGCTTGCCTGGCGCCGCGATCGCCGGCCCGAGCGAGGCGCTTGGCGACCGCGTGCTGCTCGTGCTGGCCCCAGCCAATCGCGACCGCTCCCGCGGCCCACACGGCGTCCGCGAGCGCCGTATCTCCGCCGGCTTGGGCCTCGGCCACCAGCGAGATCACCTCGGCAAGCTCGGCAATCGCCTCGAGGTCACCGAGCGCCGCGAGCCGGGCGAGGCCCAGCGCGTAGAGCTGATCGCCCAGCAGCAGCGCCAGATCCTGGTCGTCCGTGCGCACGATCCGCTGGGGGCCGTAGTGCAGACGTGAGCCCTCGATGATCATTTCCAGCAGCAGCTCGTACTCGCGCGCCCGGCCGGCGGTGCGGGGACCGGCGGCGGCAAACTGGGCGGGGCCAGGACGCTCCTCGACGGCGGCAAGTGCCGAGCGCTCGAGATGAGCGGCGACGGTGGCCTCGGCGCTCAGCGCTTCCAACAACGCGCGCGCCCCGTCGCGGGCGCTCCTCACCGTGCCATCACCACGCGGAAGGCTTCCCGAGCCGCGTTCAACGTCCATCGGATGTCGGCTTCGGTGTGCGCCAGAGATGGGAACCATGCTTCAAACTGCGACGGAGGGGGGTAGACGCCGCGCTCCAGCAGGGCGCGGGCAAAAGCTCCAAACGCCTCGAGATCGGCGCTCGACGCAGCAGCGTAGTCGTTGACGGGCGCGGGTGCGAAGAACACGGTCATCAGGCCCGGCAGCGACTGCACCTGCACCTGACACCCGGCTTCGCCGGCAGCGGCCCGCAGTCCGTCGGCGAGGGTCGCGGTGATGTCGGCCAGGCGCTGGTACGCGGCTTCGTCCAGCAGCGACAGCGTCGCCAGCCCCGCGGCGACCGCCAGCGGGTTGCCCGACAGCGTGCCCGCCTGGTAGACGTCGCCGGCCGGGGCCAGATGCTCCATCAGCTCACGGGAGCCCCCAAAACAGGCGGCCGGTAGGCCGCCTCCTAAGACCTTGCCCATCACCGTGAGATCCGGGGGCACCCCGTAGAGCTCCTGCGCGCCGCCGCGCGCGACCCGGAAGCCGGTGATCACTTCGTCGAAGATCAGCAGCGCCCCGTTGCGCTCGGCGCACTCCGAAAGGAACTCCAGAAATCCGCGCGCCGGCGGCACGACGCCCATGTTCGCGGGCACCGGCTCGGCCAGGATCGCCGCGAGCTCGTAGCGCGTGGTCGCCGCGCGCAAAGCGTCGGGGTCGTTCCAGGGCACGATCACGGTTGCTTTGGTGGCCGCCTCCGGGACCCCCGGGCTGGCGGGTATGCCCTGGGTGGCGAGGCCGGACCCCGCCTCCGCCAACAGGCCGTCGACGTGGCCATGGTAGGCGCCTGCGAACTTCAGGACCGGCTCGCGACCGGTCACGGCTCGCGCCAGCCGCAGCGCGCTCATCGTGGCCTCTGTCCCGGACGAGGTCATTCGCACCATCTGCACCGAGGGGACCCGCGCCGCCACCTCTGCGGCCAGCGTGACCTCTTGCTCCGTCGGCGCGCCGAAGCTGGTGCCGTCCGCCGCCACGGCCGCCAGTGCGTCGAGGACCGCCGGATGAGCGTGTCCAGCGATCAGCGGGCCCCATGAGCACACCCAGTCGACGTATTGGTTGCCGTCGACGTCCTCGAGGCGTGCGCCGGCGCCGCGGGAGACGAAGATCGGGTCGCGGCCGATGGCGCGCATAGCACGAACCGGACTGTTGACGCCGCCCGCGAGCAGGCGCAGCGCGCGCTCGTACAGCCCGGTTGACCGGACACCCGGCGATGAAGCCTCCGTGCCCCTAGCTCCCGGCGTACTTACGTTCCCAGCCCCGGTGCTCGTCGGTGAAGTACAACAGCCGAATCTTCTTGAACTCGGTCGACGAGTAGAGCGTGGCGCGCTGCTCGATACCAGTGTGGGCCGCGATCGAGTCGAGGATCGCGTCGCACTCTTCTTTCGAGCGCCCGTGGGCCATCGTGAAGACCGAATAGGGCCAGTCCTCATATGTGGGCCGCTGATAGCAGTGCGAGATTCCGCGGAAGGCCGCCATCTGCGGGCCGAGCTCCATGATCCGCTCACCGGGAACCTTCCACACGCCCATTCCGTTGGCACTGAAGCCGGCCCGGCGGTGGAAGAGGATCGCCGCCACCCTGCGCAGCAGCTTGCGCTCACGCATGCCCTCCAAATGGGCGAGGAAGTCGTGCTGATGCATCCCGAGCTTGCCCGCCGCCGGCGCGTAGGGCTCCGCGACGACCGGCATGTCGCCCTGGAGCGCGCGGATCACCGCGATGTCCAGCTCGTCGTAGGGCTGGGCCTCCGTCTCCGCGGGCTCCTCAGCCTCTGCCGTGCGCGCCAGCGCGGACGTGTCGCCCTCCATCTCGAGGTCCATGCGGATCTTGAACAGCTTCAGCGTCGGCAGCTGCCTGATCGACTCGGCACCCGCCGCTCGCGCCAGCACCTCGAGCGTTCCGTCCAGACCCAACCGCGAGCCCGGCTCGGTGGCGATCGTGAACCAGATGTTGAACTCGTGGTTGCGCAGGTAGTTGTGAGAGACGCCGGGATGCTCGTTGATGATGTTCGCCGCCCGCCAGGGGTTCTCCGGATCGACCTTTGCCGCCACCAGCATCGAGGAGTAGCCAAGCGCCCGGGTGTCGAAGATCGGCGTGACCTGGCGGATGATGCGCTCCTCGAGCAGTTCCCGGACGCGCACGAGCGTCTCCTGCTCGCTGATCCCCGCCTCGGCCGCGACGTGCTGGTAAGGACGCGGGGCGATCGGGAAGCGGCCCTGCATGAGGTTCAGCAAGCGCTTGTCCAGCTCGCTCAGTGCGACCGCCGCACCGTGCTTGCGTGAGCGGAGCTTCGGACCGTGATGGGCGCTCACTGAAGCCATCGAGCTGCCTCCTTGGCGTGGTAGGTGATAACGATGTCGGCGCCGGCCCGCCGGATGCCGGTCAGCGCTTCGATGACCGCCGCGCGTTCATCGAGGTAGCCCGCAGCCGCCGCGGCCTTGAGCATCGCGTACTCACCGGAGACGTTGTAGGCCGCGAGCGGCATCTCCGTGTCGGCCTTGATCCGCCTGATCACGTCCAGGTAGGGCAGCGCCGGCTTGACCATCACGATGTCGGCGCCTTCCTCTACGTCGAGCCGGGCCTCCCGCAGCGCCTCGGCTCCGTTGGCGGGATCCATTTGGTAGCCGCGGCGATCCCCGAACGCAGGCGTCGAGTCGGCCGCCTCGCGGAACGGTCCGTAGAACGCGGAGGCAAACTTCGCCGAGTAGGCCAGGATCGGGGTCTCGCCGAAGCCTTCGTCGTCAAGCGCGTGGCGGATCGCTCCGACCCGGCCGTCCATCATGTCGCTGGGCCCGATCACGTCGGCGCCCGCGCGCGCCTGGGACACCGCCGTACGAGCCAGCAGCTCGACTGTGGCGTCGTTGTCGACGCTGCCGTTCTCGCGTAACAGGCCGCAGTGGCCGTGGCTCGTGTACTCGCACAGGCAGAGGTCAGCGACCACCAGCATCTCGGGGACCGCCTCCTTGATCGCTTGCGTGGCGAGCTGGACGACGCCCTCCTCATCCCAGGCACCCGAGCCCTCCTCGTCCTTGGTGGCCGGGATGCCGAACAGCAGCACCGCCGGGATGCTCAGCTGAGCGGCCTCGCGCGCCTCAGCGACCGCGTGGTCGATCGAGAGGCGGTCGATGCCAGGCATAGCGCCGATCGCCTCGCGGCGATCGAGCCCGTGGGCCACGAACAGCGGGTAGATGAAGTCCTGGGCCCCGAGGCGCGTCTCACGGACCAGCCCCCGCAGCTCATGAGTGGCGCGCAGGCGACGCAGGCGGGTCTGGGGAAAGGCCATAGCTAGTGAACCACCGTCGCTGTCGAGGATACTCAGGGTTCGCGGGCACCTCAGACGAGCTTCCAGGGCTCGACGCGCCAGGCCGTGACGAGCCCCGCTTGCACGTACGGATCCTCGCTGACGAATCGCTGGATCTCCTCCGGCCCGAGTCCCTGAAAGACGATGGCCCCGCCCTTCGGCGGGTCGCCGAGCGCGCCAGCCATCACGATCCTCCCGGTCTCGCGGGCGGAGGCGATGCGCTCCAGATGACCTTCGCGGTAGGGACCGCGGCGATCCGCCATGTCCTCGACGTAGTCATAGAGCAGCAAGTGGTGATCGCTGGAGACAGCCATGAGCGCACACCCTACGCGCTACGCTGCGTGAAGTGGCCAACATCGAGAAGCCCGGTAGCTACACGCCCAGACGCGTGCGCGAACGGCGCGCCTACCGGCTTGTGGCCCTGGGCGGCGTCGCAGGGACGGTCGGAGTCGTCGGGCTGGTGCTGGCCGTGGTCGGCGTCGTCTCGGCGGGCATTCCGATCGTCGCCTTGCTCGTGGCCGTGATCTGCGCAGTGCTGTTCCGCCAGATGGTCAGCCCGCGCTAAGGGCCTAGCCCGCTAGACGCTAAACCGCCGCAGCGCCAGCCGGGCCAGCGACGCGAAGGCGATCGCAGTCTGTTCGACTCCTCGAGTGACGGTCGGCACGCGCCGGAGGCTACCTGTGGGCTGCGAGTATGGGCTCCGATGCAGAGCACGAGGATCCTGTTCGTGGGGGACATCGTCGGCGGAATCGGCCGGCGCACGCTTGAGTCGCTGCTGCCCGGGCTGCGCGAGCGACTGGCGCCCGACTTCGTCGTGGTGAATGGGGAGAACGCCGCCGGCGGCGTCGGCATCACGCCCAGGATCGCCGAGCAGCTGTTCGAGCTGGGCGTGGACGTCATCACGCTGGGCAACCACACCTACCGCCACCGTGAGGTCTACGGATATCTCGACTCCGAAGCGCGGATCGTGAGACCGGCCAACTTCCTGCGCAGCCAGCCCGGCCACGGCTGGTGCGTGGTGGAGCGTGCGGGGGCGCGCCTGGGCGTGGTGTCGCTGTCCGGCAACCTGTTCATGAACCCCGGCCGCCCCGCGTTCCCGGAGGCCGACGCCGCGCTTCACGCGCTGAAGGGCGAGGCCGACCACGTGCTCGTGGACATGCACGCCGAGGCCACCAGCGAGAAGGTGGGCATGGGTTGGTACCTCGACGGTCGCGTCACGGCGGTCCTCGGCACCCACACCCACATTCCCACCGCCGACGCGCGCGTCCTACCCGCCGGGACGGCCTACATCACCGACGTCGGCATGACCGGTCCCCGTGGTGGCGTGATCGGCGTGAAGCGCGACCAGGCGCTCGAGTCGCTCGTGACGCGCATGCCGGTGCGGTTTGAGACCTCCGGCGAGGACCCCTGGCTGAACGCGGTGCTGGTGGCCGCCGGCGAGCCGCCGCGCGCGCTTTCGATCGAGCAGGTGCTCGAGCCGGCTGACACTAGATAGATAAAGGCGCGCTCCGGCTGAAGCCGGGCGCGCCCGTATATAGAGGTGTGCTTAGCTGCCGTTGCCGCCCAAGCTGACGCCGACGCAGCCTGCTGAGCCGCGGCGGAGCTGGGCCAGCGTTGGGGGGTCGGTGGCGAACAGCTCCGGCAGGCTGACCGAGCGCATCTGGCGCCGCTTGAGGTAAGGCAGGATCGTGGTCAGCGCGCGGATCGTTTGGCCGCGGTTCTCGTGCATGAGGATGATGGAGCCGGGGTGCAGCTCGGCCTCGACGTTGCGGATGATCCCCGCCCAATCGGCGCCCAGCGAATCGCGCGAGTCGACGGTCCACATGATCTCGAGCAGCCCCAGAGACGAGGCGATGCTCTCGACCGTGGGGTCGGTGCCGCCGTAGGGCGGACGGAACAGGTCGGGCACCTCGCCCGAATCGTGCTCGATCTTGAGCTTTGTGCGCTCGATCTCAGAGCGGATCTCGTCCGGCGCCAGCGCCGGGAGGTAGGGGTGTGAGTAAGTGTGATCGCCGATGGCGGCGAACCTCCGCTCCCGGGGCAGCCAGCCGGGCCAGGCATCCATGCTCTTGCCGACCACGAAGAACGTCGCGCGCTCGCCGGCTTGCGTGAGCTTCTTGACCGCATAGTGGGTGTAGACGCCGGGGCCGTCGTCGAACGTGAACGCCACCTCGTTGCCGTGCGGACCGCCGCAGTAGATGGGCAGCTGGTAGGGGATCAGACGCGCGATCTCCGCTCGCCCGACGGCGTCGGTGGCCGCGAGCGGCGAGAGTGCGCGGATGGCGTGAGCCGGACGCGTCGGAGCGGATGCGGCGCGCGCCGGCGAGCTGACCGGGTGCCCGGAGCCCCCGGAGGCGAGCGCCGCCACGGCGATGACCGCGGCGGCGGCGAGGGCGAGGGCGAGCAGCACCGTGGCGGCCAAGCGCCGGCGCTTGCGTCGCGCTCTGGCCGCGGCGCGCCTGTCGGCGAGCTCACTCTGAAGCAAAGGCGGCACCTGATGAAAAGGAAAGCACGGGTCCCGGCCGCCCGAGCGCGCGCCGCTAAGCGCCCGCAGGCACGAGGGCCGCCGGCTCGGCGCGCGGCGCGGGCTCGCCCCGGGGAGCGGGGTCCGAGCCGAGCAGCGCCAGCATCAGCGGCGGGAAGAACCAAACGATGTAGAGGTAGAACCAATGGGTCAGGCCGAGCTCGACGGCGATCACGATCGCGGCGGCGAGCGCTGCCACCTCGAGTACCCCGCGGCGGCGCGGAAGCACGCAGGCGCCGAGCGCCAGCACGACGGCCAGCCCCTGGACGGCGTGCTGCTCGAGGCCCAGGCCGCCCCACAGCCCCCACACCGAGAACGGCGAGCCGCGTGAGGCCTGGTAGGAGATCGTGTCGTGCCAGAACCGCGCCACGTTGTCGCCCAGCAGGACCGGCAGCATCGCCACACAGACCGTCGCCGTAAACGAGCCGATGTAGAGAGCCGTAGAGCGCTTGCCCGGCGAGCCGCCGGCTCCGCGCCAGAACAGCGGCGCCAGCGCGAAGGGCGCGAACTTCGTCAGCCCCGCAAGCGCCGCGGCGACGCCACGCGCAGGGGCCGAGGTCAAAACCAGCAGTGCCACGACGACCAGCAGCGCCACCAGCGCGTCGTTGCTGTCGGAGGCCAGGACAAACAGGCTGAACGGGTAGGAGGCCCAGGCGTAAGCAAGCAGCACTCCCAAGGTGGGGCCGCGGACGCGCCGCCCCAGCAGGTAGAGGCCGAGCAGCGTCAAGAGGTCGAAAGCGATCGCCGCGGCGTGGGCCGCCGGCAGGTCATCCCAGGTGCCGCTCCAGCCGAAAATCGCTCGGAACGGCACGTAGGCGAAGTAGTTCACCGGGCCGTAGGTATCGCCGTAGGCGTTGTCCGCGGGCCAGTTTCCGTACAGATGCTGGCCGTGCAGCAGCTTGTTTGCGCCGATCACGCCCGCGTAGCCGACGTCGATCACGTTCGAGTCCACGACGTTCAGCCCAACGCGGAAGCCGACCAGGAACACGATCGCCACCACGATCCATCGCATGGGCAGCGACGAACGCAGCGGCGCGCGCGGGCGTCCATGCCCGAACGCCAGCAGCAGCATGCGAACCAGGAGGTACAGGAGGAACGGGTACGCCAGCGGCACGGAGAGCCCGATCAGGGCATGGTTGAAAAACGCCAGGGAAACCGAAAAGCCGAGCAGGACGGCCAAGTCGAGGTGAAGCAAGCTCCAGCGCCGTGGGCGCCGCCAGGGAAGGAAGGGCAACAGAAACACCGCACACATCGGCAACCACACGTACAGCGCGTTGACACGCTCTCCAAAGGCGCCCGGATACCCCCGAGCCATCGTCCAGGCCACCTGAAAGCCGGTCCAGACCTCGGTCACCTTGCCGCTCTGATCGTCGACGTAGACCTGCATCAACTCCTTCTGGTCACGCCCGCTGGAGAACCAGCTGACCTGCCATTGACCGACGCCCTTGGTGTATTCGTAGGGGACGGCGTCCGGGTGGTGGCGAAGCTCTGTCCGGACCCTGGGCTCGCCAGCCGCGACTGACTCGATCTGCGCCGCGGTGTGCCTGAAGCCCGTCGGCGGCGTGTTCTGCTGTGTTACCAGTACCGGCTGATCGCTGGCGACCGCCAGGCCGGCGAGGCTCACCAGGAGCGTCGCGGCCAGGACTAAAAGCGCGAGGAGGAGGCGGTATCCGCGGCCACTTAGACCCGGAAGCTCCAAAGCTTCTGCCCGACGAAGGACAGCGGCGTCGCGGCGGCGACCGCGATCGCCTGGGCCACGACCTTCGGCAGCCCCGGGCCGCTCACGAGCGCCACCAGGAGCACGTAGGCGAAGGCTTGCGCCAGCACCGAGACGGCGAAGAAGCGCGTGCCCTGGAGAATGGGATGCTCGAGCCTGGCGTCGAATGTCCAGTGGCGGTTCCACCAGAAGTTGCTGACCACCGAGACTACGAACGCGATCACGAACGCGAGCCGGTAGTCGATCGCCAGCAGGTGCACGCACGCCGCGAACACGGCCAGGTTCAGGACGTAGCCGCTCACGCCAACGGCCGCGAAGCGGATCAGCTGCAGCCAGTTCGACGGCTGCATGACGCCGTGGCGCACGCGGACGCGAAATGGCAGCTCGACTGTGGTGCTCAGCTCGTCAGGCATGGCGGACAAATCTAGCGGCGGCGTCTCAGGCCACCGTAAGAATGGGTTCGCGCTAACGGGTTCCTAATCCTTCACCTAAGCCTTGGCGCCGAAATGGTCCCGGACCATGACAGCCACGTCCCGCAGCGACCACTGCTCGCGCGCGGCGCTCGAGTCGGGGCCCGTCCCGCACCACAACAGCGCGCCGAGCGAATCCGTGGCGTGCAGCGAGCCATGGCTGCCTCCGCCGACATGGTCAGCGCCCCCCCAGTCGACGAACTCGTGACCGGGCGCCGCCGAGAGCAGCACGTCCCCTGCCGTCGGGCACTGCAGCGCACTCCAGATCCGCTCGAGCGCGTTCGGGTAGGCCGAGCTCCAAAAGCGCCCATCCTCGATCTCCGCGTCCAGGGCTGCCAGATCGCCCTCCACGTTCCAGGATCCGCCGCGGAGATCCTCGAGGTCTCCGCCCGGAGCAAAGCGCAGCTCGCCGCGGCCGGTGATGACCCTCGCCTCGCCGTCCGCCCGCGCGAGTACGAGGTCGATCCCGGGGAGCTCGGCCGTGGCCTCGATCGCTTCCTCCACCAGCCCCTCACGTCGCTCGCCGTCCAGCGCGTAGACCATCGCCGAGCGCTGCGCCGGGCTGAGGGCCACCTCGGCGCCGACCGAGCGCGCAGGGCTCGGTGTGGCGACGTCGAAGTCGGCGAACGCCTCGTCGAGGCGAATACGCTCCTCGACCGCCGCCTGGGAATGGTCGGAGGTGACGATGATCGCGTACTGCTCGAAGAAAGCCTCTGGCCCACCTGCGACGTGCATCAGCCGCTCCAGCTGGCGGTCGGCGGCGGCGATTGAGGTGACCTGGGCCTGGGGTCCGTAGCGGTGCGACCAGGCATCGTTGTCGGGCAGCGAGAACAGCAGGAAATCGAACAGGTCGTGCTCGACCAGGTAGGCCCCGACGCAGCCGGTGTGTTGATCGCGAATGCCGGGCATGCCGAGCTGGCCTCGGCAGCCGGTCCGGCGCGAAGCGTAGAGATCGGCATAGAACAGCTCTTGAGGGCCGTCGATCGTGCGGCGGAAGAGCGTCGAGGTGGCGATCCGCGCGAGCGCAGTCTCGTTGGAGACCTCGTGTTGGTGGCGGCCCCTGTAGATCAGGTAGGTGGTCCCGGCGGTCCGCAGCCCGGCGTCATCGAGGCTCTCGAAGACGGTGTCCACATGGGGCGAGAGGTGCTCGGCATTCATCCGGTAGACCGTGTCGGTCAGCGAGCGCAAGACGCCGAACTGTCGGCTGGCAGAGAACGACGAGCCGTACTCGATATACCGTGCTTCCTCGCGGTGATACCAGTTCATGCTGGGTATCCAGTGGTCCTCAGGACCGGCGCCTGTCGTGATCGTCGCGGCGCACACGGGCGTCACCGAGGGGAACGCCGCCACGCAGTCCGGAACGTAGACCCCGCGCTCGATCACCTGCGCCAGCGCAGGTGCCCGCCCGACCGCGACCGCACGCTCGAGCATCGCCGGCTTGAGCGCGTCGATCACGACCAGGACGAGCTTCTTGGCCTCGCTCACCCGCCTCGCTTCATCCCACGCTCACCGCAGGATCCGCAGACCCGCGTACTTCTGCTCGTCGCGCCGGCGCGCGGCTACGATCAGCCACGCCAAGCCGGCGAGCGCGATGACCCCCACTGGCGGCGCCAGGATCGAGAGCACCGCGAGCAGCACGGCGGCGGCCTCCGCATACAGCGGCAGGGCCGATGCCGTCGCCTCGTCGAGCCGTCGGCGCACTCGGCGCAGCAACGGAATTGTCGCGGCGAGCCCGATCGTGGCGCACACGACTCCGCCGATCCATCCAGGCCACGCCGCGTAGTGGCCGCGGGCCAGCGAGCCGGCGAACATCAGCGCCCCGAGCACCGCGCCGATGACACCGAGGACGAGCGTCAGGGATCGGCCCTCCGGCTCGGCGCGACGAAGGGTCAGCGCCAGTGCGATTGCCGCGACCGCCATCGCCAGCAGAAACGGCGTGCTTTGCAGGAACGCGTAGTCGGTGCCCTTGAAATGGATCTCGACGTCGCCCGCGGCCAAGGCGCCGACCGCCAGCGCCGGCAGAAAGGGCCGGATGCCGACCGCCGCAGCGACGCCTATGCCCTGGAAGATGTAAAACGCGAGATGCATGTGCGCTACGGTGGAGGACTGTGACGATACGTGTTCGGGCCGGTCGGGTGCCGGGTCACGAAGCGAGGGCGGCATGAGGTCTGGCTCGGACGCGGGAGCGGGGCGGCGGCGCTCGGCCGCCCGCGACATCGAGCGTTACGCAGCCCTGTTCGCCGAGCGCACGAAGGTCATGAAGTCCTCCGCGATGAGGGACTTGATGGCGCTCACCGAACAGCCCGACGTGATCTCGCTGGCCGGTGGCCTGCCGGACACCTCGACGTTTCCCCCCGATTCCTATGCGGCGCTGATGGGCACAGTGGCCGCGGACTCCTGTGCCCGCGCGCTGCAGTACGGCCCCACCGAGGGCCTGGTGCTCGTCAAGCGCTGCATCGTGGACGTGATGGCCGAGGAGGGCATGGAGGTCGACGCCGATGAGGTGCTCGTGACGACGGGCGGCCAGCAGGTGATCGACCTGGCCTGCAAGACGCTGCTGGATCCCGGCGACGTCGTGGTCTGCGAGGCGCCGACCTACCCAGGGGCGGTTCCCACGTTCTGCGCCTATGAGGCGGAGGTCGTGCAGGTGGCGATGGACCGCGACGGGATGCGGATCGACCAGCTGAGCGACACGCTCGAGCGGCTCGAGCGCCAGGGCCGGCGCCCGAAGTTCATCTACACCGTTCCCAATTTCCACAACCCGGCGGGAGTGACGCTGTCGCTAGAGCGGCGGCACGAGCTGGTGCGTATCGCCTCAGAGCGCGAGCTGCTGGTGCTAGAGGACAACCCCTACGGGATGCTGCGCTACGAAGGCACGCCGCTGCCGACGCTGCGCTCACTGGACGAGGAGTTCGTGATCTACGCCAGCACCTTTTCGAAGATCCTCTCGCCCGGCGTCAGGCTGGGATGGACCGTGGCGCCGCCACCGGTGCTGGCCAAGATGAACATCGGCAAGCAGGCATCTGACCTGTGCTCGTCCTCGATCTCGCAGTACTTCGTCAGCGCGTATTTTGACTCGGGCCCATGGCAGCGATACGTCCGCTCGCTGAGCGAGATCTACCGTCGGCGGCGGGATGTGATGCTCGACGCGCTGGCAGAGCACTTCCCGCGCGAGGCAGATTGGACCCATCCGCAGGGCGGCCTCTTCATCTGGGCGACGTTGCCCGACTACATCGACACGACCGATCTGTTGGCGCGCGCGTTGGAGGAGCGCGTGGCGTTCGTCCCGGGTCGCGCGGCTTACGTCGACGGGCGGGGAGGCTCCTCGATGCGGCTCAACTTCTCCGGCGTCCATGAACCCGAGATCCAGGAGGGGGTTCGCCGCATCGGCGAGGTCGTCCACGAGCAAGTCGCCCTGTACGGCACGCTGACGGGCGCCGGTCCCGCCGCCCGGCCCGCGTCGGGTGCTCGCCCGGCGCGTGGGGGGGACGGGTCGACCGGGTTGGCCAAGGTGTTGCGGCTTCCGGCTCAGCGCAAGCGCGCCGGATGAGCAGGGTCGCCGTCCTCAAGGGCGGCCGCTCGCTCGAGCGCCAAATCTCGTTGAAGTCCGGGGCGCGCGTCCAGGACGCACTCGAGCGGCTGGGGCACGACGTGATCCCGATCGACGTCGGCGCCGATATGGTGAGGCGCCTCGAGACGGACCGTCCCGATGTCGCCTTCGTGGCGCTCCACGGCCGCGACGGCGAGGACGGCACCGTGCAGGAGCTGCTCGACGCGATGGGCATCGCATACACCGGTTCGGGGGTGTCAGCTTGCATCCGCGCCGCCGACAAGGTGCTGGCGAAGCACGCGATGCGCGATCGCGGAATCCCGACGCCCGACTTCTTCGCCTTCAACGAGACCGCGTTCAAGGAGCTCGGCGCTGCGCAGGCGCTCCCGGCGATCGAACAGCGACTGGACTTCCCGATCGTCGTCAAGCCCGCCGGCCAGGGCTCGGCTCTGGGAATCAAGTTCGCTCGCACCACGGCGGACGTGCCGGCCGCGCTGGTGGCGGCGTTCTCCTACGACCGCAAGGTGCTGCTCGAGCGCCATGTGCGGGGCCGCGATCTTGCCGTGTCGATCGTCGCCCGAGACGGCGGCCCCAGCGCCCTGCCGATCGTCGAGGCCGTGCCCAACGAGGAAGACTTCTACGACTTCGAGGCCCGCTATGAGATCGGGCGTACGACGTTCGTGTGCCCGGCCGAGTTACCGGCGCACGTCGCCGAGCAGGCCAGCGGCCTGGCGCTCGACGTGTTTGCCCTGCTCGGCTGCTCAGGTTTCGCCCGGGTAGACCTGATGCTCGAGTCGGGCAGCGAGGATCTCTACGTGCTCGAGGTCAATTCGATTCCGGGCCTTACGGAGACCAGCCTGCTGCCCCAGGCGGCGGACGCCGCCGGCATGTCGTTCGACGAGCTGGTGCATCTGGTTCTCAACGCCACGGCCGAGGCGCAATAACCCGCCGGCGCTACTCGTCGCTGGCGAAGTCCTCGGGCGTGACGTGGTCCAGGAAGTCCTTGAACTTCTCTACGACTTCTTCGGTGTCCTCGACCTCGTGCTCGAACTCGATCGCCGACTCGGAGATCACGTCGTCCGCGGCGAAGATCGGCGCGCCGGCGCGCACGGCCAGCGCCAGCGCGTCGCTCGGACGCGAGTCGATCTCGAGCTCACGGCCGTTGGCGCGCAGGCTGATCGAGGCGTAGAAAGTGTTCTCGCGCAGCTCGGTGACCGCCACGCGGGTGCACTCGACATCAAGCTCGCCGAGCACGTCGGAGAGCAGGTCGTGGGTCATGGGCCGCGGCGTCGAGGCTCCCTGCAGCTTCATCAGGATCGCCGCCGCCTCGGGGTGGCCGATCCAGATCGGCAGGAATTTGTTGCTCTCGACCGTCTTCAGCAGCACGATTGGCTGCTTACCGACCATGTCGAAGCTCACGCCGTAGATCACCATTTCCTGCACGCGCCGCTCCTGGGTAGCTCGTCGGGCAAGTATAGGGACGCGGAAAGCTCAGTCCTCACCCCTAGACTCCCGCTCCGTGCAGGCCACTTCAGACTTCCTCGCGGCCCGCGAGCGGGGTCCAGCGGCCAAGCGGGCGCCCGAATGGGTCGGTGGAGCCGCGGTGTCGCCGATCCGCTTTGCGGTCTTCGTCTACCTCGCAAGCCGGGTGCTGCTGCTGGCGGTAGCGCTCATCAACGGGGCGCTGCGCCATCACGCCTTGCTCCACGAGCTGGCCAACTGGGACGGGCTGCTGTACCGCGAGCTGGCCAACAACGGCTACCCCGACCACGTCCCCCACGCCCGATCGACGCTCGGTTTCTTTCCCCTCTTCCCGCTTGTGCTGTGGCCGCTGGGACACGCGCTCAGCTGGGTCACGTCGCAGGCAATCGTCAACTCGTTGACGCTGGCCGGCCTGATCGTGTCCGGAATCGGGGGGCTAATCACCGCGGTGCTCGTCCAGCGTCTCGCGAGCGGCTGGTGGGGCGAGGCCGCGGGCCGGCGTGCTGTGGTGCTGTTCTGCCTGTTCCCGGGCTCGGTCGTGTTCTCAATGGCCTACGCCGAGGGACTTGCGCTGCCGCTGGCGGTGGGCTGCATCCTGGCACTTCAGCGTCGGCGCTGGGTGCTGGCCGGTTCTTTGGCGGGGATCGCCACGGCGACCACGCCAGAGTCGGTGGTGCTCGTGCTGGTCTGCGCCGTCTCGGCGCTGATCGAGTTGCGCCGACGCGGCTGGCAGGGGCGGCGCAGCCTGAGCGCGCCGCTGCTCTCCCTTACCGGGATCGTGGCGTTCGCCGTCTATCTCTGGGCCCACACCGGCACACCGTTCGCCTACACCCAGGCCCAGAAATACGGCTGGAACGAGAAGACCGACCCCCTGGCGCTAGTTCACCTCATCCGCTCGCTGGCCAGTGAGATCTCGTTCTCCCACTTCAACCATCCGACGATCAACCTCAACCTCGCCGTCGGCCTGGGGGGAGCGATCGTGCTCGTTGTGCTGCTCGTGCTGCTGGCGCGGCGTTGGCGGTCGATCTCGGCCGAGGCCTGGGTGTGGACGCTCGGGATCACCTACCTGATGGTCACATCTGAGTTCACGCCGCCGAACCCCCGCCTGCTGTTGACCGCCTTTCCGCTGGTGATCGTCCCCGCCTGCTACCTGCGACGAGGCGGCTACGCCCTGCTGGCGTGTGCCAGTGGAGTGCTGCTCGTGGGCTTGAGCGCATTGACGTTCGTCGGCACGACTCTGCGCCCGTAGCGCCATCCAGCATCAGCGCGTGAAGAGCTCGACGTCCACCGGCGCGGCGTAGCCGAACGAGCTGACCGTGTCCCGGCCGTACCCGCTGCGCAGCGAGCCCCGCAGCGCGAGGTAACGGGCCCAGTTGGCGCGCGATCCGGCGGTGCCGTCCGGCTGTCCCTGATGGCTTGAGACCAGCCACAAGCGGGGGCACCGAACCGGCAACCCGCGCAGCTGCGCCGGAGCTAGCGTCGCATAGTCCTCGACGTAGGGACGGACGACGCCGAAGGGCAGCGCAGGCAGCAACGGCCGCGGGGCCCGCCTGCCGCCGACGTAAAACTGAAAGGCGTTCCGGCCGTCCGCCGGATAAAAGACGATGCAATCACTCGGCGCCGTACGCGTAACGACGTACGCCGTCGCCGCCCGCCAGCCCTCCGGCGATACCCCGTAGCTCGGGGCCAGCGCAAGCGCCCTCAGCGCCACGAGCGCGGCCACCGCCGCCCAGGCCGCGATCGAAGGCACGCGCGCGCGCGTGATACCCCAAGCCAACAGCAGCGCCACCGCCGGAACGCACATGATCAGGTTGCGGGGCAGGAAGATCGGCTGGCCGACCAACGACTCGACGAGCGCCAGCGCGACCGGGATCGTCAACCAGGCGAGCACCAACGCGGGACGCCAGGGCTCCCGTGTCCGGAGTATGGGCAGGGCGCAGAGAACCAGCCCCGCGAGCGTCACCACCAGCAGCGCCACAGTGGTAGAGGTGGAGTGGAAGGTGGGTTCAAGCCCTGCTGAGGTCAGTTCCTCGAGGACCTGCTTGATGCTCGTGGCGTCAGGGCGCCCAAGCCAGAACAGCTGGCCCGAGCCGCGCCGCGCGGCGAGCAATGCGAGCGGTATGCAGCAGACCGCCACAGCCACCAGTGAAGCCACGAGCGCGCGCCACCGCCGGCGGTGCCACGCGAGCACGATCAGCTGCGCGGGGACGATCAGGGTTGCCATAAGGCTGGCGTAGATGGCCAGCGCAGTGCACAGCGCATACGCCACCCAGGCACCCCGAGACTGTCTACCGTTCAGCGCCACGGCCAGGGCCAGGTAAGACCCCGTGCTCAGCGCCACCAGCAACGCGTAGCTGCGCGCGCTCTGCCCCCAGAACACGAGCGGCAGGCTGACCGCGACCAGCGGGGCCGCCGCGAGCGCCGTCCGCCGGTCGAACAGGCGCAGCGCGAGCAGCTGCACGAGCCCGCAGGCCACGCCGGTGGCGATCGCCGACGGAAGCCGCAATACCAGCTGACTCGAGCCGAACAGACCAATCAGCACGTGCACCAGGACGTAGTAGCCGGCCATGTTGCCCCCGTCGTGAGCAATCGCTGAGCGCAGCGCGGCCCCATGCTGGCTCGCGATGGCCACCGTGGCCCCCTCGTCGAACCCCAAGCTGCGGCCGTCGATCCGATACAGGCACAGCGCGGCGGCCAGTAGCGCCGGACCGGCCACGAGCGCAGCGTCGCGGGCCCGCTGGGCGCGTCCGCTCATCGCTCGCTCAGGATTTCGCCAAAGCCGAGCGCGCGTCGCCGAGCGCTGCGCCGCCGCCACGCCGCCTCCATAGGTACCAGCAGACGAGGAGCAGGTAGACGACGACCATGTAGGGGGAGGTGCCAAGCGAGAGCGCCAGCTGTCCAGTGGGGATGACAATGAATGCGGACACCGCGACGGCGAGCGGGATCGCCCGCGAAGACTGGAATCCCGGACATGCCGCGAGCAGCGCCAGCCCCCAGATGAAATACCAGGGCCAGGCGGCAGGGCCGCCGATCGCCACGGCGACCAACCCGAGGCCAAGACACCGCACCAGGTTTTCGAAGCGCGTGCGGTAGAGCAGGAGCAAGCCGAAGAGCACGGTGATCGCGAACGCGACGTGGTTGAGGGTCGCCTCGAACGCCTTGCCGTTGATCGGATGCCCAGCGCCGCGCAGCACGTGGGCGATCGTGTATCCCACCGCGGTGGCCGGCGTGATCGCCAGCCTGACGCGCCCCGGCGTGTTGAACAGGCCCGTGGAGATCCATGCCAGACCGAGGCCGGTGAGCAACGTGACGAGCCCAGCGATCGCCACGCTGAGAATCGCCGCCTGCCCCAGAACGCGGAGCTTCTCGCGTCGGTCCGGCATCGCCCGAGCCCAGGCGACGGCGATGAATACGATCGCCGCTGCCGCGGGGACCTTGACGGTTGCGGCCACTGCGCAGACGGCGATCCCAGCTAGCGGTCGGCGCTCGACGGCCAGCGTCACGCCGGCCACCAGCAGCCCGACCATCAAGGCGTCATTGTGGGCAGGCGAGACCAGCTGTAGCCACACCAGCGGGCTGAGCACGGCGAGCCACAGTGCCCGTCGCGGGTCGGTCCCGAGCGCGCGGGCCAAACGGGGGACGAACGCCGCCAGCAAAACCACCCCGATCAGATCGAACAGCCGCAGGATGCTCACGCCCAGTACAAGATGGGAGCCGGTGACGCCGACGATCAGGCTGACCACGCCCAAAAAGAGCGGCCCGTAGGGCGCGGTGGTCTTACGCCAGAACGGATCGACGCCATTCAGCACGTGCTGGTGGCCGAGCCGGCCGAGAACCATCGGCGCGTCGCGGTAGGGACTGTGACCGAGGTGCACGAGCGTCCCCTGCGCCAGGTAGCTGTAGACATCGCGGCTGAACAGCGGCGGCCCGAGGACGAACGGAAGGCACCACAGTCCAGCGAGCATCCAGAGCTGACCGACGCCGATCGCAGGCGAGCGCTCAAGCGCCCGACCCAGTCCCAGCCAGGCGACGCACAGCGCGATCACCCCAGCCCAGAAGACGATCTTCGCCCCGGTGTGCCCGGACGGGAACGGAGTCACGAACCACCACCTGACCGCGCCCGGCCCGAGCAGCCGCGTTCCCGTGAAGGCCGCGATCGCAGAGCCGATGAACCCCAGGCAGCCGAACCACCAGACAAGGCGCCGGGCTTCAGCAACATCGGATGGCGTCGGCGAGGGCGCCACACGCTCGTCAGTGGGGCGTGCCGTTCGGTCCTGGACCAGCATCGCGGCTTGATCGTAGTGTGAGCGCTCTCGGCCTGGCCCGTCGCCAAACTCCGACCGATTAGTTTCGGCCGCCACCGGAGTCATGTTGTCCGAATGGCTCGACAGGCCCTGAGGTGAGTGGACGCGACGGTGCGCTTCACGTCAGCCTGGCGCGGGCGCGATCCGCCACCACCGACGCGCCTCGGAGACGCCAGCTGGGTAGAGCCCTGCCCGGACCAACTGCTCGAAGGACTTCCCGACTCGGCCCCTGGGCCCGACGCCCGCTATGAGGCCAAGGAGACGATCGGCCTGGCGTTCATCACCGCCCTGCAGCATCTCTCGCCTCGCCAGCGCGCAATCTTGGTGCTCCGTGACGTGCTCGGCTTCCGCGCGGCCGAAGTGGCCGAGATGCTCGAGACGACCGAGGCCACGGTCACCAGCGCCCTCCAGCGCGCTCGCTCGGCGCTCGAAGCTCGGCTGCCGCCGGGGCGCGTTCGGGCGCCCGCGCCCGAACGTGCTCGCGAGCTTGAACTTGCCAACCGCTTCGCCCACGCCTTCGAGCAGGGCGACGTGGACCGCGTGGTCGCACTGCTGACCGCCGACGCCTGGCTGAAGATGCCACCCCAGCCGTTCGAATACCAGGGCCGCGAGACGATCGCGGCGTTCCTGCGCCACGTGGTTCGAAGTCGTGGGGAGGGCACGCGCGCGCGGCTGGTGCCCACCCGGGCTAACGGGCAGCCGGCGTTTGGCCACTACGTCCAGGGGCCTGGCGCCGAAGCCGCACAGGGTGTGGGGATCTTCGTGCTCGCCCTGGAAGGGGAGCGCATCGCGGCGATCACCCGCTTTGACGGAGCCGAGCTGTTTCCACGCTTCGGCCTGCCGGCGACCCTCGCCCCGATGTAGGGTTTTCACATGATCATTTCCACGATGAATGAGCTGCCGGGCTACCAGATCGAAGAGGTCTTCGGCGAGGTATTCGGCCTGATCGTCCGCTCGCGCAACGTGGGCTCCCAGTTCGGGGCGGCGCTCAAGTCACTGGTCGGCGGCGAGCTCAAGGGCATGACCAAGATGCTCGCGGACGGCCGCCAGCACGCAACGGAGAGGCTGGTCGAGGAAGCCGAGGGCAAGGGCGCCAACGCCGTCATCGCGTTTCGGTTTGACACCTCGGAGCTGGGCTCGACGTGGACGGAGATCTGCGCCTACGGCACTGCCGTCCGCGTGCGGAAGTCCTAGCGGCGTGAAAGCGCCCCTCGAGCGCTCGGGGCTACCCACCGGCTGCGAGCTCCTCCGGCGTCGGAGCGGACGCCTGCTGCTCGGGCGGCGGTGAGGGGCGTCGGTGCAGGGCGACACCGCCGATCACCAGCGCCACCCCGGCAACCTCTGCCCAGCTCGGGATCTGCGCCAGCACGATGATTCCGATGACCGTGGCGAGCGCCGGAAGCAGGGCAACCATCAGCGCGTAGGTGGCGCGCGCCAGACGCGCCATCGCGAGCTGGTCGGTGACATAGGGGATGACCGAGGAGGAGACACCGACGCCGACGCCCGCGAGCAGCGCAATCGGCTGCAGAAAGGCCGGAGCGGCCTGCCAGCCACCGATCGGCGTGATCACGACGAGCGCGATCAGCATCGCGGCGCCGAGGCCGTCGACGCCGCTGAGTCCTGGACGGTTGGCCACCCGGTCGGCCAGCACGATGTAGAGCGCAAACAGGACCGCGTTGGCGAAGGCGAAGGCGAGCCCCAGGGGCTCGGCAACGAGGTGCACGTCAGTCAGCACGTACACGCCGCCCACCGCAAGCATGAGCGCCAGCGCGTTGCGCCTCGATCGGGCGCCCAGCGCGGCCAGCGCGATCACCGGCAGGAACTCGATCGCCGCGACGGTGCCCAGCGGCAGGCGGCTGATCGCCGTGTAGAAGCAGGCGTTCATTACGCCCAGGACTCCACCCCACGCGATCAGCAGCAATCTCCCGTCACGGTCCAGGGCGGCGAAAGCCCGCCATGGCCTCCGCCAGGCGGCGAAGATCAGACCGGCCGAGGCGATCCGCAGCCAAGCGACGCCAAGCACATGGACGCGGGCAAACAGCAACACCGCGAATGACGGGCCGAGATAGTGGAAGACGGCGCTGATCACGAAGTACAGCTCTGGTGGCACGTCATGGATCCGGCGCAACGCGCCGGCTCCCGCTCGGGATACCGCCCATGCGTGTCCGGATCCCCGATCCATGGCGTCGGAGTGTGGTGGGCTCGACAGGAGCTGTACATGGCAGAACCGATGTAGAATGCCGCCTATGCCTAAGAATCGTAGCCATCGCGCGGATCCGGCCGGTGATACTTTGCTGGATGCGACGAACCGCCGATTGCTCGCGGAGCTCCAGGTAGACGCGCGCCTCAGCCTGGCTGAGCTTGGGCGGCGCGTCGGGCTGTCCTCGCCCGCGGTCGCTGAGCGCCTACAGCGGTTGGAGCAAGACGGCGTCATCCTCGGCTACCACGCCCGGCTGAATCCCACGGCGCTCGGTTTTTCGCTCAGCGCCGTGATCCGCGTACGACCCGCCCCTCGGCAGCTTCGCCAGGTTGGCGACGTGGCCCGCGCCACCCCCGAGGTGGTCGACTGCCGGCGGATCACCGGCGATGACTGCTACGTCATGACCGCCCATGTTCGCTCGGTCGAGCACCTGGAGGAGGTCATCGACCGCTTCACCGCGTATGGGCAGACGACCACCTCGATCGTCCAGTCATCCCCGGTGCCCCCGCGTGGGCTCCCCTGGGACGACGACATCGCGTGACGAACCGCGGGGTGTTGCGCTCGCCCCTAGCGACGGGGCGCTGTCAATCCCCGTCGCCGTGCAGGGCGTCGATCAGAGGACCGATCTCGACGTCTTGGAACAGACGGTGGCGAAGGTGACCGCTGCGGTTGACGTCATAGGAGTTGCGACGCCCGACCTTCGTCCGCGTGATGTATCCCGCGGCAATCAGGTCCGAGATGATCCGCTGAGCAGCCCGCTCAGTTATCCCGACGCGCTCAGCGATGTCGCGGGTGCGCAGATTCGGGTCGCGTGCGACGCACAGCAGCGTGTTCCCATGGTTCGTGAGGAACCGCCAGGTGGCTTGCGGGTGGGCGTTCTCGGACACGACGTGGTTGGCGCGTATTGTCGATCATGATCTTGACAACGCGATAGCGCGTGCGTTCTAATAGCTCAACGTTACGTTCGCGTCGGTTGGGGAAACCCGTCGCAAGACACGGTCGGTTGACCATCCATGTCGAACGTCGTTTCGATATGGAGCCCAAGGCCAGAAAGAGCGCGCGGTTTTTCCTCGCTTACGTGGGGTTGGAATTCGCCCTCGTAGCCGGACTGCTGTTCGTAGCCCAGTTGCCGCTCATCAGCGTGATCCTCGGCGTCGTAGCGGTCCACGTCGTCGCGATCGTCGCGCTGGTGATCGCTACCGGGCAGCTCGCCGCTGGTAGGCGGAAGCCTGCGGTCGAACGAGCTAGATCGGATATTCGCGCGCCAGCTCCTGGACGCTGATCGATCGCGGGTCTGCGGCTCGTCATGGACGCCGCGCGCTTGGGCGCTTGGCGCGCCGCGCATGATTGGTCTCCTCCGCGCGCAGCAGAGATCTCGCGCCTCGCATACGGCCGCTGCCCCCACTAGAGTCCGTGGAGTTTGCAAACCTGGTGGGTCAACGTGTCCGGCGGCGGGGAAGACCCGCGGATCTGCTCACCTTGGGCGCACGCCCGGTCAGGAGGCGCGAGCTGACGGTGCCGGCCGCTAACGAGCCTGCGTCACTTGACCCCCGCCTGGGTTTGGGCGCGGCACGAGGAGGGCGCGCGCAGCGGTGATCGGGGACGTCCTCTGGACGCCGCCTGCGACCTTGCGGCAGGAGACCGAGATCGGCCGCTACATGGACTGGCTGCACGATCATCGTCGGGGCGACTTCGCCGCCTACGATCAGCTCTGGCGCTGGTCGGTGGAGGACCTCGACGGATTCTGGGGCTCGATCTGGGAGTTCTTCGGGATCCGGGCCCAGGCTGGCTACCAACGCGTGCTTGGGCGGCGAGAGATGCCCGGCGCAGAGTGGTTTCCGGGCGCCCGACTCAACTACGCTGAGCACCTGCTCGGCGCCGAGGAGGACCGCAACCGCCCCGCGGTGTTCGCCCGGTCACAGACCCGTCCACCGATCGAGCTGACCTTCGGCGAGCTGCGTGAGCAGGTGGCGTGCGCCCGGGTCGGCTTGCAACGCCTCGGGGTCACCAAGGGCGACCGCGTGGCCGCCTACTCGCCCAACATCCCCGAAACGCTCGTCGCCTTCATCGCCACCGCGAGCCTGGGGGCCATCTGGGCCACGTGCGCACCCGAGTTCGGCGCCCGCAGCGTGATCGACCGCTTCTCGCAGATCGAGCCCAAGGTGTTGGTCGCCGTCGGCGGCTACGGCTACCGGGACCGCTACGCGGACCGGCGTGCGCAGGTGAAGGCGATCCGCAGCGCGCTGCCGAGCCTGGAGCACACGGTGTGGGTGCCGTACGGCGAGGCGCGCGTCGAAGATGCAATCGGCTGGAAGGAGCTGCTGGCGCAAGACGGTCCGCTGGAGTTCGAGCAGGTGCCTTTCGACCATCCCCTGTACGTGCTGTTCTCCTCGGGCACCACCGGGCTGCCCAAGGCGATCGTCCACGGCCACGGAGGACAGCTGCTCGAGCATCACAAGAACCAGGGCCTGGGATGGGATCTGAAACCCGGCGGGCGCCTGCAGTGGTTCTCGACCACCGCCTGGATGATGTGGAACGCGCTCGTCTCGGCGCTGCTGCTACGCGCCTCGGTCGTGATGCTCGACGGCGACCCGGCATGGCCTGACCTGCTCGAGCAGTGGCGCGTCGCGGAGGCGCTAGAGCCGACGGTGATGGGCGTCGCGCCGCCGTATCTGATGGCATGCCGCAAAGCAGGCCTCGAGCCCGGGCGGGAGTGCGAGCTCGGCTCGATCAGGGTTTTCTGCACCGCCGGATCGCCGCTCCCTCCAGAGGGTTACCGGTACGTGTTCGAGCAGGTGCCCCGGGTGCTGTTGATCAACGGCTCGGGCGGCACCGACGTCTGCACCGGGATCGTCCAGGGGTCGTTTGCACAGCCCGTCTACGAGGGCGAGATCTCGGGGCCCTGCCTGGGGGTCGATGCGCGCGCGTTCGACGGGGACGGCAGGGAGGTGATCGGGGAGCTCGGCGAGCTTGTGATCTGCAAGCCGATGCCCTCGATGCCGGTCGGGCTTTGGAACGATCCCGACGGGTCGCGTTACCGCGCCGCGTACTTCGACCGCTACCCCGGGGTGTGGCGCCAGGGGGATTGGATCCGCTTCACCGAGCGGGGCAGCTGCGTGATCGCGGGCCGCTCGGACGCGACGCTGAACCGTGGCGGCGTGCGGCTCGGCACCGGAGAGTTCTACGCGGTTGTCGAAGACCTCCCGGAGGTCGCCGAGGCGCTCGTCGTTCACCTCGAGGATCCCGCAGGTGGCATCGGCGAGTTGCTGCTATTCGTCGTACCGGCCGAGGGCGCCGTCCTGGATGACCCGCTGCGCAAGCGGATCGCGGACGCGCTCCGCGATCAGCTTTCACCTCGTCACGTCCCGGACGCCATCGTGCCCGTTCCGGACATCCCGCACACACTGACCGCCAAGAAGCTCGAGGTCCCTGTCAAGCGGATCCTGCGGGGAGAGCCGCCCGACCGCCTAGTGAGCCGTGACTCGCTCGCGAATCCTGAGGCGATCGACGCGTTCGTCACCTACACCGCCCAGCGTCTCGAGGCGACCGCGGCGGCGGGTAAGCCGACCATTGAGCCGGCCTAGGGGCCGTAATACCTTACAAATCGTCCGAACGCCGGTCCACGACGCGGACCGCCTTGCCCTCGCTGCGGGGGACGCCGCCTGGCGGCAGCACCGCCACGGAGATGCGAAGGCCCGTGTGCTCCCTCAACAGCCGACGGAGCTGCCCTTGCAGCAGCTCCGCGTCGCAGCCGGGAGCGGGTTCGCACTCGAGCGTCAGCTCGTCGAGCCGCCCTGGCCGCTCGACGATCAGGCGCCAATGCGAGCTCGCGCCCGGGGCGTCTGCCAACAGTCGCTCCACCTCGGAAGGATGGAGGTTGACCCCGCGCACGATCAGCATGTCGTCCCGGCGCCCGCGCAGATCGATCCGGACCGTGGTGCGCCCGCACTCGCATGGCCGATCGGCCAGGCGCGCGATGTCGCCGGTCCGGTAGCGGATCAGGGGCAGTGCCTGCTTGGTCAGCGTGGTGAACACCAGCTCGCCCTCATCGCCCGGTCCCAGGCTGCGGCTATCGCCGGAGTTGATCACCTCAATCAGGAAGTGGTCTTCCTGCACGTGCAGTCCGCTTCGCGCCACCAGGCACTCCGCTGCGACGCCGGGACCGCACATCTCCGACAACCCGTAAAAACTGACCGCCTGGATCCCCAGGGCGCGCTCGACCTCCCCGCGCAGCTTCTCGCCCCAGGGCTCGCCGCCGAACAGTCCCAGCTGGAGTGGGAGCTCGGTGGCGTCGATGCCCGCCTCGCCGACGGCTTGGGCGATCACCAGCGCATAGGAGGGCGTCGAGACGAGCGCGTGCGCGCCGAGGTCGCGCAGCAGCATCGCCTGCCGGGTCGTGCGCCCGCCGGAGACCGGGACGACGGTGGCGCCGATCCGCTCCCCTCCCTGGTGGAACCCGTGTCCACCGGTGAACAGCCCGTACCCGTTGGCGTTGTGGATCACCATCCCTGGGCGTACGCCGGCCATCGTCATACAGCGCGCCATCAGCTCGGTCCAGTGCTCCAGATCCTCGCGCGTGTAGCCAACGACGGTCGGCTTGCCGCGGGTGCCGCTCGAGGCATGCACGCGCACGAGCTGCTCCCGTGCGACCGCCAGCAGCCCGAACGGGTAGTGCTCACGCAGGTCCGCTTTGGTGACGAACGGGATCCGCTTCAGATCGTCCAGCGACTCGATGTCCGCGGGGTTCGTGATCCCCGCTGATGCGAGCCGCTGCGCGCCGAGCGGCTGGCCGTGCAGGACGCGCTCGACCGTCCCGCGAAGCCGCTCGAGTTGAAGCGACTCAAGCTGCTGCCGCGGGAGCGTCTCAACGCGGTCCCAGATCCGGTGCTCAGATGCTGCGGTTGTGTGCATTCCAGTGCTGCTCGAGGTTTTTCACGAGCGCCGGGCTGAGGTGGCACCGAGCCTGCTCGCGGGCGTAAGTCGCCATGTACTCGCGGAACAGCTGAAGTGGCTCTTGACCGGCGCGGATCGCGCTTCGATTCGCCGCCGCATTGATCAGCCCCGAGCTGGTGAGAGCCTCGATCCGCGACTCGATCGCCTGGTCCATCTCGGGCTGCGAGACGACCTCGTCGCACAGCAAATCAGCGTCCGGCTCGCCGGCGATCCACTCCCGTCCGGAGATGATCGCCTGGCGGGCTGCCCGGTCGCCGACGAACCGAGGAAGGCGGAGGTTGGAAGCGCCCGGGATGATTCCCTCCTTGCGCGCCGGCAGGTACAGGCGGGACCCGCGCATGGCGATCACGTGGTCGACGACGTGCAGAAGCTGGCAGTGGCCGCCGATCGCGAACCTGTCGACCGCCGCGATCCACAGCTTCTCGATCGTCGCCCCACGCGCTTCGTCGATGATCCCGCGGTAGATCTTGTTGACGTATCCGAGGTCACGGATCAGATAGAAGAGGAAGTCGATCCGGCCGAGGTACAAGTGGGTGAGGTTGATGCCCGAGCCGAACACCCGCTCGCCGGGATAGCGGGGATGCTCGACAACGCCCCCGCGGAACACGCCGACCTCGATCTCCGGATCGAGCAGGATCAGATCGACGCCCCACTCGGTCGCCGCGAGCGTCGTGCAGTCCTCGGCATTGAGGTGCCGTGGATTGCTGAGCTCCAGGATCCCGGCGCGGTCACGGCGGGTGACCCGTACCGGCCCCAGCTCGGCGACTCCGGTTGCGCGGAAGTCGTCCAGACGCTCACGCGCCTGCTGCGTCGAGGAGAGCATCGACTCGAGCAGGTGCGTTCCCTCGCGCGGGAGCATGAGGATCTCGGCCACCAGGCGTCCCTGGGCCAGCTCGATGCCCTTTTTCTCGGCCAGCGAGCGGGTGCGCTCAACGTCCATCTCCGCCCGCGTGGGAACCAGCCCCGGATGCAGGGCCGCCGCCTCATACACGAGCTCCTCCAGGCGCACCGATCTCGTGCAGCCGTCGGTGAGCTCGTCGTAGATTCCGGCGACGCGCGCCCGCGGCAAGCTCTCGCGATCGGAACCCATCAGCATCGTCGAGCATCGAGGATAAGGCCCGAGGGTCTAAGCCCTGGTCTAAGCCCTGGGTCTAAGCCCTAAGGTTCTCGGCGCGATGCCTGGACTGATGGAGGGTAAAGCGGGTCTCGTCACCGGCGCAGCCAGCGGCATCGGCCGCGCGTGCGCGATCCGCTTCGCGCGCGAGGGCGCGAGCGTGATCGTGGCCGATCTCAAATCCGCGCGGGCGGGCGGCGAGCAGACAGTCCAGCAGATCACGGAGGATGGTGGGCGGGCCGAGTTCTTCGCCTGCGACGTGTCGCGGACGAAGGACAACGCAGCGCTGGTGGCAAGGGTGGTCGAGCGCTTCGGGCGGCTGGACTTCGCGCACAACAACGCCGGCATCGGCGTCCACCGGCTGCTGCACGAGACCTCCGAGGAGGAGTTTGACCGCGTGATCGCGGTCAACCTGCGCGGGACATTCCTTGGCATGAAGCACCAGATCGCGCGGATGCTCGCCAATGAGCCGCTGGGCCGCGGCGCGATCGTCAACACCTCCTCGAACGCTGGCCTGCGCGCCGTGACGCTTCTCAGCGCCTACACCGCCAGCAAGCATGGGATCCTGGGGCTGACCAAGAACGCGGCAGTCGAGTATGCAAACGAGGGTATCCGCGTGAACGCCGTGTGCCCGGGCGCGATCATGACGCCGCTGATGGCCGGCCAGCCGCCGTCGCGCCAGCGGGAGATCCTCGCTCCGCAGGCGATGACGCGCTTCGGCGAGCCGGAGGAGGTGGCCGCCGCGGCGGTTTGGCTGTGCTCGGATCAGGCGTCGTTCGTGACAGGAGTGGCGTTGCCGGTCGATGCCGGCTCGGTGGCGTGGGTCTCGGCGCACCGCTCCTGAACGCCGTCCCTGGGGCCACTCGACTAGCTCCAATTTCTGATTCGGGACACTAGGATGATTGAGGACGTCGTGTCCCAACTCAAGAGGAGAGAGCTCTGACTGAGGGGCCGTCCGTGATCCCGCCCCAACCGGCCAACCCGCCGGAGCGCTGGCGGGTGGGTGGCGGCAGCATCAACCACCGGCTGCAGGCGTGGACCGACATCCTCGCGACGACGCACCTGGCGTTCGATGTCCGGCCAACGTGGCGCACACCGGATTGCTTTCGGGGCGCGGTGACGCGCCGGGCGATCGGCGAGCTGACCCTGCTTAGCTGCGCGGCGTCACCGTTCCTCGGCGACCGAAGCCAACCGGTGATCGGTACGCAACGCGAGGAGATGCGCCAGGAGGACGTGTTCGGGTTCCAGTTCGTCTGCAAAGGCGTCGAGCTGGTACGCGAGGGTGCTCGCCAGCTGGCACTGAGGCAAGGCGATGTCGTCCTCTGGGACGGGATGCATCCGACCGCTGTGGAGATCGTCGAGCCGTTCTGCAAACGCACGCTGCTGTTCCCCCGCCAGAAGGTGCTCGCCGTCTGTCCCCGCCTGGCGGACCTGGACGCGCTTCCCTCGCTGGATCGCAACGGGCCGGCGCAGCTTTTGGTTCGCTACATGCTCGCGCTGGCCGGCGGGCTGCCACGGCTCGACGCCGCAGCCGGTGCCGCGGCCGGCAACGCTGCGCTAGAGCTGCTGCGCGCGGCGGTCGAGCCGCGCGTTCCGAGCAGCCGGTCGGCGACGCGGGAGGCGATGCGGGCCGAGATCCGCCGATACGTTCGCTCGCACCTCCAGGATCCGCTGCTCGGCCCCGAGTCGATCGCGCGCCACTACGCGATGTCGGTCCGCGCCCTGCACGCCCTGTTCGAGACCACCGACACCTCCGTCGCCGGACTGGTGCGCCACGAGCGCCTGGGGCGCTGCCTCGAGGACCTACAGCGCCCGAACGGCGGCTCGGTGACCGACATCGCCTTCCGCTGGGGCTTCTGCGACGCGGCTCATTTCTCGCGTGTGTTCAAGCGTGAGTTCGGAGCCACGCCGAGCGAGATCCGCCACACGGCGCTGCTCGAGAGCAACCATTCACAGCCGGCCCAGTAGCTCGTCCACCCCGTCGAGCACCTCGTCCGGACGGTGGCGCGGCGGCAGCCGCTTCAGGTCGATCGTCGCGCTGATCCCGCTCCGCACCAGCACCGTGCGCGAGCCGCCTAGGCGGCCGAGGGCGATGTCCATTCCCGCGTCGTCGCCGACCACGGCGAGCTCCGCCGACGGCAAGCCGAGCCGCTCGGAGACCGTCTGCACAGCCGCCCGCGAGGGCTTCCCGACCACCACCGGCCGGGCGCCGGTGGCCTTCGCGATCGCCGCGGTCAGCATCGCGCCGCGGCTGAAGATCGGACCGTCGTGGCCGGCGTACGCGGGAGCGTAGCTGCCAGTCAAGAGCTGAGCACCGGCGAGCACCGCGCGGGCCGCCGTCTCCAGCTGCTCGAAGTCGGCTGCTGCCGGGTGGGCGACAAACACCACCTCGGCCTGCTGGGCGTCGCGCCAGTCGACGATCTGCAGCCCGCCGGCCATTAGGTACTCCCGCGCCGCCTCCGTCCCAAACAGCATCACCGCCGCCTGGGGCTTGCGCGAGCGCAGGTAGGACTGAACGCTGCAAAGCGGCGTGAGCACCTGCTGATCACCGATTGGCAACCCCGCGGCCCGCAGGCCCGCGGCGAACGTCTCCGGCGGGACATGGCTGCCGTTGGTGAACAGCACGAACGGCCGTCCAGAGGACTGGATCGCGGCCAGGAGCTGCTGGGCGCCGGCCTGAACGTGGAGCTGCTCCCCGGCGCGATGCACGAGCGTCCCATCAACGTCGAACACGAAGCCGCGGACGTCGCCGAGCCCGAGGCGGTCAGGCATGGCGTGCCGGCGCCTCGCGTAATGCGTCGACCTGGTCGGCGGGCATCGTCAGCCGCAGCAGCAGCTCCTCCTCGGAAATGTGGGACCCGAAACGCGCGCGAGCGCCCTCGAGGGTTACCGGCCGCATGTCCCTCAGCTTGCGCGCCTGCGGGCGAGCGAGCACCCGCTCGGCCACGCCCGGATCGACCGGCGCCGGCGGATCGCCATAGTGCCCGAGGAAGTAGCGGACCGTCTCGTTGGAGACGTTGCTCCAGCGCTGCTTGTCGACGACATTTCTGGTCGCCTGGCTTGCGATGAGCTGCGAGACGGGCGTGACGATGATCGGATAGCCCATCTCCGCGCGTACGCGCGTCACCTCCGCGAGCACGGCATCGAACAGCTCGGACCGGCCAAGCTCCGTGAGCATCCGCCGCGTGGTGGTGACCATGCCGCCCGGGAGCTGATGGGCGTAATAGGCCGCGTCGAACTCCTGCGGCACGCCGACCGGGAGGTCCTTCTCGCGAGCGATCTGGCGGAAGTGCTCGGACACCAGCACCTGCGCCTCCAGCTCGAGCGGGTTCGAGTAACCGACGGCTTCCAGGTTATGGGCCGTGTTCACCGCTTCGGGCTGCGAGCTGCCGCGCCCAAGTGGGCCCGACGCCGTGTGCACCACCCCAAACCCGGCCTTGACTCCTTCCACGTAGACCTGCGGCGCGAGACCGATCGTGCAGTGGCTGTGCAGCTCGATGGGGCGATTGCCGGCGGCGGCCAGGAAATGCGGCGCGAGCTCGCGAACCGCGTCGACCGTCAGCAGGCCGCCCGGGTCCTTCAGGTAGAGGCGGTCCAGGTCCTTGCAGTCGGCCAGGGCCGCGCATCGCTGCGCGTAGTAATCGTGAGTGTGCACCGCGCTGACCGAATACGTCAGTCCAATCACGACCTCCTCGATCCCTTCGGCGTGCGCC
The DNA here is from genome assembly GCA_963830405.1 of uncultured Actinomycetes bacterium. GTDB lineage: Bacteria > Actinomycetota > Thermoleophilia > Solirubrobacterales > Solirubrobacteraceae > Palsa-465. The sequence continues at coordinate 565,798 of CAWHMB010000001.1, read as the reverse complement.
ATCGCCGCGAGCTGCTTGAGGCGCTCGGGGTCGTTCGATGGCTCAGCGAACTGCAGCCTGCGGATCCCGTTGCGGGCCACGAGGCGAAACGAAAGCCGCATCACCTCCTCGTCGCACGGCACCCAGGAGATGAACCGCATCCCGGTGCTGATCATGCCCAGGAGCGTGTTCGGCATCGAGTCGCTCACCAGGCGGATCCGCTCCCACGGATCCTCGCGGTGAAAGCGCACCGAGACGGCCATGTGGGTGCTCGAGGTGAAGTCGAGCGCGTGATAGCCGACGCGGTCGAGCGTCGGCGCGATCGCCGCCACGTCGGGGGTCCTCAGCCCGGTCGCGCTCCACAGACACTGGTTGCCGTCGCGCGTCGTGGTGTCGATGAACTCGATCAGCGCCACCGCTACTCCGCCCCGAAAGTCTTCATCACCAGCGACAGCGCCGATGCCGGTGCCGGCCGCTGCTTGGGCTTGGGGACCGCGGTCACAGGACGCGACTGGACCACGAACAGACCGTCGGACAGCTCGGCGTCGCGGGCGATCGCCCACTCGACATCCTGGTGAGAGCCGAAGTGGCGCTCCGCCCGCCGGGCGACATCGACCACCGCGGCGAGCGCCCGCTCGTCTAGGCAGGGTGAGTCCCTCAGCGCCTCGGGCACCTCGGCCCGCACCGCACCGTCGCTTCCCGCTAAGTACTGGACCGCCTTTACATGCACCCGCTGGCGCACCGGCTCTCCGGTCACCTTGCTGACGAGGTAGTCGTCGGGGGTGACCTCGCCGCCGACCACGGCCAAGCCGAGCCCCCAGCTGGCGTTGACCGCCACCATGCTTGGGTCGCCGCTTACCGGGTTACAGGTGAAGGCGACGCCTGACACCAACGCGTCGACCATCAGCTGTACGGTCACGCCCATGCTCGGCTGGCGGTCCGCGGAAGGCAGCCTCGCCCGGTAGCTGATCGCTTCCGGGCTGTACGCACTGACCCAGCAGTCACGGATGGCGCCGCACACCCGCTCGACTCCTCGGACCCACAGATAGCTCTCCTGCTGGCCGGCGAAGGTGGCGTCCTTGCTGTCCTCTCCGACCGCGCTCGAGCGCACCGCGACCGGTGGCGAACCAATCCGGTGCGTTCCGCTGAGCTCTCCGTATCGGCTTGCCACCTCCTCCCGGACGGAGTCGGGTACCGGCGCTCTTCGCATCACTTCCCGGATTGCGCGGGAGGCAGCGGCGGTGGCTGTCACGTCTCCGGGCACCCCCCGGGCCACGGGCCCCGCGAGCATGTCTGCGAGCCCCGCCTTTTCGACGAAATCGCCGAAAGCGTCGACCGACAGGGCGAACCCTGGCGGCACTGGAATTCCCGCTGCCACCAGCTCACCGAGCGAAGCGCTCTTACCGCCGAAGCTGGCGCTGTCCCCGCCGCGAAGCTCCGAAAGCGGTCGGCTATATGGCTCGCGAGCGTCAGCGTCCATCAGTCGAGCACTGTTACGACCCCGGCGGAGCCGTCGACCCGGATCGTCTGCCCGGTGTGGATCTGCGAGGTCGCGCGCCCGGTGCCCACCACGGCCGGCAGCCCGTATTCGCGGCAGACAATCGCCGCGTGCGACATCACGCCGCCGACGTCGGTGACCGTGGCCTTGATCTTCGAGAAGATCGGCGCCCAGGCGGGCGAAGTGCTGCCGCAGACGAGGATCTCCCCGTCGCGCACGTCGGCGATCTCCTCCACCGAGCGGACCACCCGCGCGAGGCCCTCGATCGTCCCCGGCGCAGCCGCGGCTCCATTCAGCTCGGTACCCCCATCCTGCTGTCGGGCCCATTCGCGAACCCGCTCAGTAGTCACGCCCCACAGCATGATCGTCATCGGATCGGTCACCGCTTCGGGGGTCACCCCCAGTGCCGGCGGGGGCCTCCACTCGCCTAGCTTCTGAAGTAGCGCCTTACGGCGCGTGGCGATCGGCGGCCAGTGCTTGGGGCCCACCGGCTCTCCACCCGTCGCCCATGACAGCACCAGCTCATCGAGCGCCGAGGCCACCTCGTAGCGCGAGAGCTGGAAGATGTCCTCGCCTTGCTCCAGGAACCCGTGCCGGGCCAAGAGCGCGCCGAACTCGCGGATCTTGTTCCACCAGCGGGTCAAAAACCAGTAGTCGCAGTAGAACTTGTGCTCCTCCACATACGGGAACACCGTGCGCGAGAGCCCCAGCAGATCCTGAAAAGATCGGCGTGCGTCTTCATCCAGCAGCGCGCCGTACTCGTTCGCCAGTCGCTCGCGCTCGCGCGCGATCTCCTCCGCCGGGCGTTCGACCTGCTCGCCTGACTTCAGCGCGCTCACGTGGCCGATCAGCGACGCGTACGGGATGCTCGGGTCGTCAAGCCAACTGCCGTAGTAGTGGTAGAGACCATCGCCGGTGGCCATGTTGAACCAGGGGTCCTTGACCCGCTCGAGCTCCGCCAGCCACGCACGGCCAGCTTCGCTGCGCTCGAGCTCGGTGTCGACCTCGTCAGGCGAGCGGCCCTGGATGAACGCGCCGTCAACGCCTGTGTCGATCGCCAGCTGGGCCAGCCGCCGGAGCTCCGCGTCGGGCTTGAACAGGAGCACGTCGATCCCGGCGACCATCTGCGCGATGTGCTGGTCGGGGATGTCAGGGAGGTTGGCCTTGCAGAACTCCGCGAATGTGCCGTACGCGCCGTAGCCCAGCAGCAGGAACTCGAAGTGGTGCTGCCACATCAGATCGCCAAGGCGAAGCGCGCGCCCGTACGCGTCCAGAACCTCGTAGAAAGCCGTGTTGCGGTTCTCTCCGAACGCGATCTCGTCCGGCTCGTACTCGGCCAGCTCCGGCACCCGCAGCTCGCCCAGCTCCGCGATCAGCGCCTCCATCTTCGCCCGCCACTTGGCGTACAGCTCGTTCCAGTGCTCGTAGTAGTAGCCGGCCCGCTTCTGGAAGAACTTCGCCCGCTCGGCGATCTTCTCGGGATCCGTCACCGGGTTGCCCGAGATGTAGACGTAGCCGTTGACCACCCGGTAGTCGATTCCCATCGCCGGGGGCACCGCGAACACCCGGTTCTGCCACGCGCCCACCGCCTGGTACGGGGAGTCGATGCAGATCACGTCGAACGCCGGCATCGGCACCGGGAAGTGCATCGAGTTCCAGAACCAGAACCGGCGCTCGTCGGTCTCTCGCCGGAACTCGTCGAACAGCGCGTAGTAGGGATACATCTCCTCCCAGCCCTCGCAGCCCGGCGGGGCCTCGATCGAGAACGGGCTCGGGAACGCGTCGATCCCGGACGTCGTGCTCGCCATGACAAAACCTCCCTCAAGGTATGGGACTGCCAGGCACGGCAGCCCCTCGCGGAGACCGCGTCGGCCTTCGAGTTATAGGACGCCGACCCCGGAAGTCAAGCCGCTTGCCGCTCAGCGCAGACCGGCTTGCGCGCTCGCGCTCGATTCGTGCGCCGCACGCAGGCGATGATTACGATCGGTGCGGCGATGGCCCGGATCGTTCTTATCCACGGAGCGTTCGGTGGGGCATGGGCGTGGGAGCCCGCGCTGCCGGGACTGCGAGCGGCCGGTCATCAGGTGGAGGCGATCGACCTCCCCGGGTCGGGCGCCGACCGAACCCCTGTCGCCGAGGTGACCCTCGACTCGTACGCCGAGCGCATCTGCCGCACGCTGGCTGAGGGCCCGCCAGCGGTGCTGGTCGGCCAGAGCATGGGCGGGATCTCCGTCACCAACGCGGCGGCTCGCTGCCTGGAGAACGTCGCGATGCTGGTCTACATCGCTGCGTTTGCCCCGCGCGACGGCCAGAGCCTTATGGATATGGTCGCCTACCCGGAGGCAGCCGACGACCAGGTCCAGGCGCACATGGTGGTCGAAGGCGACCCGCCGGTGGCCATCCTGCCCCCCGACGGGGCACGAATCGCGCTGTTCAATTGCTGCACGGAGGAGCAGGCCAACTGGGCGGCGGAGCGGCTCGGGCCGCAGCCGGTGGCGCCGATGCAGCATCCGATGAAGACCGCGCCCGCCGATCCGCACACGCTGGCCCGCCTGCCGCGCGCGTACATCGTCTGCGCCCAGGACCGTGCGATCCCACCCGCGATGCAGCGGCGGATGCTACGCGACGTTCCATGCGACCCGGTGATCGAGCTCGACGCCGACCACTGGCCGTGGCTCTCTCGCACCGACGAGCTGGTCGCGGCACTCGAGCGGATTGCAACCAGCCGCTGACAGCCGCACGATGCGCGTGTGCGAGGTTGTGGATTTCGGCGGCCCGGACGTGCTGCGCCCGGGCGAGCGCCCGTGGCCGACGGCCGGCACGGGCCAGGTGGTGGTCGAGATCGCGGCGACGACGGTGAACCCGACCGACATCGCCGCACGCTCGGGCGCCCACCGCCGGCGGATGCCGGAGCTCGAGCCCCCATTCATCCCCGGTTGGGACCTCGCCGGTAGCGTCGCGGCCGTGGACCGCGAGGCGTCCGGGTACGAGGTCGGCGACCCCGTGGTGGGGATGATTCCCTGGGCCCACATCGGCGGCCGGGCCGGCGCGTACGCCGAGGCCGCCGCGGTCGACCCCGGCTGGCTTGCGCCCCGGCCCCCAGGGCTCGACGAGGTGATCGGAGCGACAGCGCCACTCAACGCGTTGACCGCCCGGCAGGCGCTCGATCTGATCGCCGCGCCGCCGGGAGCCACCCTGCTGATCACCGGCGCCAGCGGCGCGGTCGGCGGCTATGCCACGCAGCTGGCGGTGCAGGACGGCCTGCGCGTCTTGGCGCTCGCCTCCATCGATGATGAAGAATGGGTCTCCAGCCTGGGACCGGAGGATGTGCTGCCACGCACGACCGATCTCACGACCCTTGACCCCGTCGACGCGGTGCTGGACGCGGTCCCGATCGGCGCGGAGGCCACCGCGCCGGTTCGTGACGGCGGCGTGGCGGTCTTCACGCGGCGAAGCGTGGAGCCGCCCAGCGGCCGGGACCTGCGGGTCGAGATGCCTCTTGTGGAGCCCGACGCAACCGCGCTCGCCGAGCTGACCCGCCTCGTCGCGGATCGGCGATTGAGGACCCGCGTCGCCCGCACGCTCGACCTCGCCGAGGCCGCCGAGGGCCACCGGCTCCTCGAGCGTGGCGGCCTGCGCGGCAAGGTGGTACTCACCACCCGGCGTGATCGGCGCTGACCCGCTCGGCGGCTCCGCGCGCTGATCGGCAAGAACGGCTGCGCGCGGGGGCTTGCCCGCGCACAGGAGCGGCGCTAGCTTGATCAGTTGATGGGCGAGATCGAGCTTCTGGCCCTTTACTGGACGGTGTCCGGTCCGGCGGAGGTTCACGTGGGCCGGGAGTGGAGCCTGTTCGACTGGCGCGACCGCTGCGCCGAGGCGGCGAAGGTCGGCTTCAAGGGCCTTGGCCTGTGGCACGCGGACATCGAGCATCAGCTCGAGACACGCACCCTTGCGGAGATGAAGCGGATCTTTGACGACGCCGGGCTGAAGTACCTCCAGGTCGAGTTCCTGGCGGACTTCTTCGTCGAACCGGGCGACCCGGCCCGCGAGCAGTCAGACGCGCGTCGCCAGCTCTTGTTCGACACGGCCGCAGCGTTCGACGCCCACCACATCAAGGTGGGCAACATCCCGGGCACGCCGTGCGAGCTGGGCAGGCTGACCGAGGCGTTCGCAGAGCTGTGTCAGGACGCCGCGAATCACACCAGCGCGAAGGTCGTCTACGAGTTCATGCCGTTCGACGTCAACGTCAACACGCTCGACGCGGCGCTCGAGCTGGTGCTTCGCGCCGACCAGCCCAACGGCGGGCTGGCACTCGACACATGGCACACGGCCAAGCTCCAGATCGCGCCGGAGGACCTGCGCCGGATTCCGTCCCGGCACCTGACCTGGGTCGAGCTATCCGACGGGCAGCGGGAGAGCCTTCGCGATCCGGTCGACGAGACCGTCAACCACCGGCGGCTCCCCGGCGAGGGGGAGTTCGACATCCAGGGCTACGTCGAGGTGTGCCGGGAGCTCGGCTACGGCGGTCCATGGGGAGTTGAGGTGCTCTCCGAGCAGCTCCGCAGCCTGCCAATCGAGGAGCAGTTCCGCAGAGCGTACGACACGACGCTGGCGCAGCTAGTCGCCGGCGTGGCATGAGGAGGAGCACATGAGCGAGCTGGACGGCGAGCGTCTGATCTGGATCTACACCCAGATGCTGCGCATCCGGGAGTTCGAGGAGCGGGTCAAGCGAACCTTCGAGGAGCACCCCGGCGTGATCCGCGGCCATACGCACCTGGCCGATGGCGCGGAGGCGTCGATCGTCGGCTCGCTGTCGGTGCTGAAGGACGGCGACCAGGTGATGACCACGTACCGCTGCCACGGCTATCCGATCGTGCTCGGCACCGACCCGAAGGCGATGATGGCTGAGATCTACGGTCGCGCCGACGGCGTGTGCGGCGGATACGGCGGCTCGATGCACCTGGTCGATCCCGAGCGCGGTTTCCTCGGCACCTCTGGGATCGTCGCCCAGGGGATCCCGCAGGCGACTGGCGTGGCGTACGCGGCCCAGATCCGGAATCGGTCCCGCCCGGCCCAGGTGGTGCTGTGCTTCTTCGGCGACGGCGCCTCGAAACAGGGGGCCTTCTCGGAGTCGCTGAACGTGGCTTCGCTGTGGAAGCTGCCCATCGTGTACGTCATGGAGAACAACTCCTACAACGTCGTCACGCGCGTCGAGCAAGAGGATGCCAACGCCGCGGCGGGCGAGCCGCTTGCGACCAAGGCAAAGGCGTTCTCGATGCCGGGAGTGACGGTCGACGGTGGTGATCCACTCGCGGTCTACGAGGCGGTCTCTCACGCCGTGACACGCGCCCGGTCAGGGGACGGCCCAACGCTGGTGGAGTCGCACGTCTACCGGCTGAGCGCGCATGGCAACATCATCGCGCCGCCCGGGGTGCCATTGCACTTCCCCGAGCACGAAGCTATCGAGGTGTTCGGCAACCCCGAGGAGTACGAGGCCGCCAAGCGCGGCGACCCTGTCCCCCGCTTTCGCGCCAAGCTGGTAAGGGAGGGCACGCTCAGCGGCGAACACGCCGATCAGATCGCCGACGACGTTCGAGCGGAGATGCAGGTGGCAGTGGAGTTCGCGCTGGACAGCGACCATCCAGAGCCCGAAGCGGCGCTCAACTACGTCTACGCCTAGGAGGCATACGGATGCCACGGGAGATCCCCTACATCGCGGCGATCAACGAAGCCATCCACCAGGAGATGGCGCGCGACGAGACGGTCCTGTACTTCGGCCAGAACCTGGCCACGACCGAGAACGACGAGTTCGTCAAGGCGTTCGGTGCAGACCGGGTGCGGGTCACGCCGATCTCGGAGACCGCAGAGATCGGAATGGCAGTGGGCGCGGCGCTCGCTGGGATGCGCCCGGTGGTCGAACTCTACATGGCCGAGTTCATGCTGGTGGCGATGAACCAGGTCGTCAACGAGGCGCCGCGCTTTCGCTACATGAGCGGCGGCAGGGTCACCGTGCCGCTCGTGTTGAAGGCCGGCTACGGCTTCACCGCCGGATGGGCTGGACAACACACCGGCTCGATCTATGGGATGTTCACCGGTGTGCCCGGGCTGAAGGTTGCGCTGCCAGCGACCCCGGCCGACGCCAAGGGGCTGATGACCACAGCGATCCGGGACGACAACCCGGTGTGCTTCTTTCATCACTATCTGCTCACGCTCGAGCCAGGGGAGGTGCCGGAGGGCGAGCACCTCGTGCCGTTCGGACAGGCGGCCATCCGCCGCGAGGGCGGCGACGCGACGGTTGTCGCCACGGGCTGGATGGTGGGCAAGGCGCTGGCCGCGGCGGAGGCCCTCACCGCGGAGGGGATCGAGGTTGAGGTGATCGATCCCCGGACGCTCGAGCCGCTCGACCTGGAGACGATCATCGCCTCGGTCGAGAAGACCGGCCGCCTGGTGCTCGTCGATCAGGCAACCCGCCACGGATCGATCTCGGCATTGATCGCCGCCGACGTCGCCGAGCGTGCCTTTCCGGCGCTGACGGCCCCGATCGTGCAGGTGACGGCGCTTGATGCCACCGTGCCCTACAGCGAGCCGATGGAGGCCTACGTGCTGCCGGACGAAGTTAAGATCGCCGGCGCCGTACGCGGCGTGCTTGGAACGGCGCCCGTCGCCGCGTAAGCGAAGAGGAAGTGTCTGCGCGGCTCGACTCCGAAGCGGCACTAGATCTGCTGCGGACAATGTGGCGGATCCGCTGCTTCGAGGAACGGGTCGCGCGGCTCAAGCGCGCCCTCCAGGTCCACGGATTGGTTCACCTCAGCGTCGGTGCCGAGGGGGTGGCGAGCGCCGTCTGCCGCCAGCTGCGCGACGACGACGCCGTCTACAGCGGCCATCGTGCCCATGGTCATGCGATCGCGAAGGGCGCGCCGCTTGCGGCGCTGATGGCCGAGCTGATGGGGCGGGCTGACGGGCTCTGCCAAGGGCTGGGCGGCTCGATGCACCTGGTCGACCGGAAGCACGGGTTCATGGGCGCCACGGGCGTGGTGGGCGGCAACGTCCCGCTCGCACTCGGGAACGCGCTCGCCGCCCGCCTGCGGGCCTCCGACCAAGCGACCGTCGTGTTCTTCGGCGATGGCGCGGTCCAGGCCGGGCATTTCTCGGAGTCGATCAATCTGGCGGCGCTGTGGGAGCTGCCTGTCGTCCTGGTGTGCGAGAACAACGGCTACGCCGAGTTCACGCCCCGTTCCGCGCACACGCCCGTCGAGCGTGTCAGCGACGTAGTTTCCCCGTACCGGATAGAGGGCCGGACCGTCGACGGCGGCGACGTGCCGGCCGTCTGGAAGGCGTTCGGCGGCTTCCTCGAGCAGACGCGGGCGGGCCGCGGACCCTTTCTGCTCGAGTGCCTGACTCATCGCCGGCGTGGCCACTACGAGGGCGACCCCGAGGCCTACCGCGACCCGGTGGCGGAGGAGCAATGGGCGCAGAACGACCCGCTGGCGCGCCTCACGCGGCACGCGATCGCAAAGCGCTGGCTCGAGCGCCGTCGAGCAGAGGCGCTGGAGGCGGAGGCGCGCGAGGAGGTCGAGGAGGCCGTGCGGCTCGCGCGCAGTAGCCCGTTCCCGCAGCCCGATCTTGCCGCCCGGCTCGTGTACGCCGGCGAGGCGGCTGGGTGAGCCCGGTGGAGACCACGCTCGTGAAGGCGATCAACGGGGCGCTCGCACGAGCCATGCGCCAAGACGGCCGGGTGATCGTGCTCGGCGAGGACGTGGCGGAGGGCGGGCCCTATACGGCGACCGCGGGGCTTGCCGCGGAGTTCGGAGCGGAGCGCGTCCTCAACACACCAATCAGCGAGGGAGCCGTGTGTGGGGTGGCGATCGGCGCCGCCCAGGCCGGGCTGCGCCCGGTGGTGGAGATCATGTTCATCGACTTCATCACGCTCGCGCTCGACCAGCTGGCCAACCAGGCGGCGAAGGCACACTTCATGTCAGGCGGGCAGCTGACCGCACCGCTCGTGCTGCGCACGCAGGCCGGTGCCGGAGAACGCAGCGGCGCCCAGCACTCCCAGAGCCTGGAGGCGTGGGCGGCGCACGTTCCCGGGCTGAAAGTGGCGATGCCGAGCTGCGCCGCCGACGCTGCCGGGCTGCTCGAGAGCGCGATCGCGGACCCCAACCCAGTCGTGTTCGTCGAGAACAAATCCCTGTACTTTCGCCGGGAGCCGCTGCCGGAGAGACCCGAGCCCGTGCCCCTGGGACAGGCGCGGGTCCTAAGAGACGGTCGCGACATCACGATCGTGGCGACCTCGCGCCTGCGCCACGATGCGCTCGAGGCGGCCGAATGGCTTGCCGTCGACAGCATCGAGGCAGAGGTGATCGACCCGCGGACGCTGGTTCCGCTGGATGTGCCGACTTTGGCGGAGTCAGTGCGTCGGACCGGTAGGGCCGTCGTGGCCCACGAGGCCGTCAGCAGCGTGGGGTTCGGCGCCGAGATCGCGGCGCGCTTGCAGGAGGAGGCGTTTGACTGCCTGGAGGCGCCGATCCAGCGTGTCGGCGCCCCGTTCACGCCCGTGCCCGTTAGTCCGCCGCTCGAGGATGCCTACAGGCCGGACGCGGCGCAGATCCACGCGGCAGCGTTGACCGCGATCGAGTGGGACAAGCCTCCTGGCGTGAGCTTCTCACGGCGGGGAGCCGGCGCGCTATGAGCTCAGACCGTCTCGCGCTGGCCTGGGGTCGGCAGCGCCATCAGCGACGCTCCGGGGAGGGAGGCGAGCATCTCGCGGTGGTCGGAGACGACCTCCAGGTTCCTGATCGCGATCCGGGCGTGCTCGCGAGCGATTCCCTCAGCGCGCGAGCCCTGCCTGCGTTCGATCGATTCGATCAGCGCGACGTGATGACCGTGGGCCATCACCAAAATCATCCGCGACTCGGGAAGCAGCGCCTCGGTGAGCACGAACGCGCTGGGGCTGGCGAACGGCAGCGACACTATCCCGTCCAGCGCGCGATCGAGCATCGGGCTGCGCGCGAGCCCCAGCAGCTTTGCGTGGAAGTCCTCATTCAGATCCATGTACTGGACGAAGGACTCGTAATCGGTGCGGTGCAACAGTCGCTCGATTCCCTTATTGATCGTCCGCAGCGCTCGGAGCTGGCGGGCGGTTGCCCCGCGCTCGGCGGCAAAACGGGCAGCGGTGCCCTCGAGCACCCCGCGCAACTCGATCGCGTCGCTGATGTCCGCCTGGGTGAACTCGCGCACCACGTAGCCGCCCCCCGGGAGGCTTCGGAGCAGGCCCTCGTGCTCGAGTGCCGCGAGCGCCAGGCGCAGGGGGGTGCGCGAGACGCCTATGCGCTCGACGAGCGGCAGCTCGGACACTCGCTCGCCAGCGGCGAACTCGCCGCTGAGGATCAACTCTCGCAGGCGCAGGAGTGCGCGGGTGATCTGGGTCCGATTGGCAGGCTGGGCCACATTCCTCCCCGCACGGCAGTCTATCTGCGCGCATTCGCTGCATGCAGAAATCGGGTGAGTAGCGCCAAAAAAGCGCCCGGTTGTGCTCCTGTTAGGGCCACTTGCATGCATGTGTTCGGTCGAATTAGTATCTCCCGTTGGTCCCCGCATACCGGGGCGCGTCGGGCCTTCATCGAGGAAGAGGAGAGGTAATGGAGATGTTTGTGCACGTGCGGCGGCTGCGGCTCACCTCTGCCGTTCTGGCAGTAATCGGCGTGGTTGCGCTCGCCGGGTGTGGCAGCAGCAGCAAATCCAGCAGTAGCAGCAGCTCCAGTTCCAGCGGCAGTTCCGCGGCCAGCTCGAGTTCGAGCTCGGCTGCCAGTGTGAATACCTCGTCCTGCGGGCCGAAGCCCGGAGTGGCGGCGACCGGAACGCCGATCAATATCGGCACGATCGACACCAAGCAGCCGGGTACGGACTTCAGCGATGGCCCGAACATGATCAATGCCTACTTCAGCTGCGTGAACGCCAACGGGGGCGTGAACGGCCATCCGTTGAAGCTGTTCGTGCAATACGACCAGACCCAGCCGGCGCAGATCGCGGCGGCGGCGAAGCAGCTGATCCAGACCGATCACGTGGTGGGGATCGTGGGGGTGTTCGATCTGCTGGAGTGCACGATCGATCAGGGCTACTGGAAGCAGCTCGGGATCAATGAGATGGACGCGGGGATCGCGCCTGAGTGCTGGTCCACGCCGAACAGCGCGGCGGTCAACATGGGGCCCCGCTATAGCTCCGACGGGGCGGTGCAGTACGGGCTCAGCCAGCACCCGTCGAAGATCGTATTCGTGCAGTCGAACGTCCCCGGGACGGGCTATATCGCTGCGGGGCCGGCCGCTCTGGCCAAGGCGTCAGGCACGCCAATCACCGAGCTCACCGAGAACGTGCCGATCAGCGATGCCAACTCGGTGGCGCTGAATCTGGTGGACGACGCTGGCTCTAATGGGTGGGTTGTGCTGAACTTCACCCCGCCGGAGGCGCTGGTGATCCTGCAAGCGGCCCAGAAGCTGGGGCTGGAGGACCGGGTTAAAGGTTGGGGTTGCTCGACGCCGTGTAACACGGACTTTTTGGCCAAGGCGCTGGGACCGAAGTGGAACCGCAAGCTGTTCGTCAACGCCGAGCTGACCTCCCCCGACGATCACAACGGCCCGGAGATGCAGCTCTACAAGGCGATCCTGTCCAAGTACGGTTCGGCGGTGGCGGGCGGCATCGGGTCCTTCAGCCAGATGGGCTTTGTGTTGGCGAAGTTCTCCACGCAGGCGCTGGATAAGGTCAAAGGGCCGTACACAATCTCGAGCGTCAATGCCGCGTTGAAGAACATCAAGGACGCCAAGACCGAGATGCTCTGTCAGCCGTGGACCTATGGTCCCTACCCGTTGCACATCCCCAACAACGCCGACTTCATGACCACTCCGGATAACGGCAAGATGGTCACGGCCCAGGCATGCTTCAACGTCTCCTCCGCCGATCCGCAGATCGCGCAGTACCGCAAGGTGGCCGGCACGGCGCCCTCCACCGATCCACCAACCGGGTAAGAGGTCAGGGACTCCGCAAGCGATCAGGGCGCCTGAAGAACGATGCCAAGCCTGACCGACGTCGAGCAGTTCCTGGTCACGGGGCTCTCGCTCGGCGGGGTGTATGCCCTCTCGGGCGTTGGCATGGTCGTCCTATACCGGGCCACCGGGGTGCTGAATCTGGCCTTCGGTGCAGTCGGCGCGTTTGGCGCCCTGATCGCTTGGCAGCTGATCAACCACTCCGGCCTGGGGTTCTGGCCGGCGTTTGTGATCTGTGTGCTGGTCGGCGGGGTGCTGACGCTGGCTTACGGGATGGTGTTCGGGGTCCTGCTGGCGGGGCGCGACCCGTTGGTCAAGGCGACGGCGACGCTGGGGCTGACGCTCGTGCTTTTGGGAGTGATGGATTTGCTGTGGCCCTCGAGCGGAGGCGCTTCGCGTTCGCTGACCTTCCCGACCGATAACAACACGTTCCAGGTGGGGCAGATCTCGGTCACCTACACGGACGTGATCGCGCTCGCGCTGGGGCTCATCATCACGTTCGCCACGGCCGCGTTTTTGCGCTTCTCCAAGCTGGGAACCGCGATGCGGGCGATGGCCGATGACCGGGAGATCACAGCGACGCTGGGAGTACCGGTCAGGCGGGTGACGGCCGCGGCCTGGTTTGGCTGCGGGCTTCTCTCCGGCGTCGCCGGTGCCCTGCTCGCCGACCTCGTCGCGCTCGACGCGACCACCCTGACGTTCCTGGTTATCTCCACGCTAGCCGCGACTCTGATCGCGCGCCTGCGCTCGATCGCGATCACCTTCCTCGCCGCGATCGTGATCGGCGTCGTCAACGCCGAACTGACGCCGATCAGCTCGCTTAGCAACTACCGCGACATGACACCATTCGTGCTCGCCGCGATCGCCCTCCTAGTCCTCAACCGACGACGCGTCATCACCGTCGGACGCCAGGGGGTTTAGGCTTGGAGACTGGCGGCGTGAAGACCGCGGATCACAGCACCGCACCCGAAGCTGGCGCTCCCGCGCCACCTGGCGACGGGCGCGGGTCGTTGCGATCGCGCGGCGAGTTCCGTCCGGCCGCGTTTGTCCGCCCGGGCATCATCTCCGCCCTGCTGCTGCTGGCGTTTGTGCTCGTGCCGTCGATCTTCAGCCTGTACTACGTCGACGCCTTCACGCAGGTGGCGATCTACTCGATCGTGACGCTCGGGCTCGGGCTGCTGGTGGGCCGGGTCGGGATGGTGTCGCTCGGGCAGGGCGCGGTGCTGGCGATGGGCGCCTGGGTCGCCGCCCGGCTGCTGTTCGCGACCTCGCTTCCGTTCCCGATCATCCTGCTGGCCGCCGGGATCATCACGATGGTGCTGGGGACGCTGGTCGGACTGCCCGCGCTGCGGATGAGCGGGCTATATCTGGCGTTGATCACGCTGATGCTGGCCGGCGCGATCACGGTGGCGCTGGCCACGATCAACTTCCCTAACGGCGGGCACGGCTTTACGGGTTACAACGGGGGCAGCGTCCACATCGCGGCGATCCGCCGGCCCAGCATCGCCGCCACCGATCCCGCCTTCTTCCGCTACTCGATGATCGTGGCGATCCTCATGTTCGTGCTCGTCCTGGTCCACCTGCGCGGCCGGCCGGGGCGCGCGTGGGCGGCGATCCGCCAGAGCGAGTCCTCCGCGCTGGCCGCCGGCATCAACACGACGCTGTACAAGCTGTGGGCGTTCGCGCTCGCGTCCTTCGTCACGGGCGTGGCCGGCGGGCTGGTGGCCGGCAGCTTCCGCTATCTGAACTCGCTCACGTTCACCACCGCGGACTCGATCACGCTGCTGGCCGTCGTGCTGATGGGCGGCGCCTACAGCCTGGGCGGCGCGGTGATCGCGGCGTTCCTGCTCAAGTTCCTCCAGGCGCTGCTCAACGACTGGGGCGTCTCCGCCGACTGGCTGACGATCCTGTTCGGCATCGGGGTTCTTCAGGTCCTGACCACGGCGCCGCGCGGACTCGTCGAACAGGTCCCAAAGGACCTAGGGCGCCTCGGGCGGCTGGTGCGAGGACTGTTCGGGAGTCCCGCGCCGGCCGCAGGGCGGCGGGAATGACATCGGCATTTGACCGGCGCCTGGAGCGAGTGACCGCGGCATCGGCTGGAGGGCGGGACCGGTGATAGAGGTATCAGGGCTGACCGTTCGCTTCGGTGGCGTCACTCCGCTAGACGAAATGGATGTTCGGTTCGAGGCCGGCACGTGCGGCTTGATCGGCCCGAACGGCGCCGGCAAGACGACGTTCTTCAACGTTTTGAGTGGGTTCGTCCGTCCGGTGGCGGGCACGATCAGCGCCTTCGGCGAGGACCTGCTCAAGATGGTCCACTACCGCCGGGCGCGGTGGGGAGTGCGGCGCACATTCCAGACCGAGCAGGCGATCGAGGAGCTGTCGGTCTACGACAACGTGGCCATGATCCACGAGCAATCGAAGATGACACGCGCCTCCCGAACTCAGGATGTGCTAGGGGCGATCGACTTCGTGAAGCTCGACGCCGAACCGTTTGCGAAGGTCGGCACCCTGGGAGTTGGCCAGCGCCGTCGCGTCGAGGTCGCGCGGGCCGTCGTCGGGAAACCGCGGCTCGTGCTCCTCGACGAGCCGGCCGCCGGGCTGCCCGATGAGGAGACCACGGTGCTGAGCGACGTGATCCGGGCGATCCCTGAGCACATCGGTGCCCTGGTGGTGCTGGTCGACCACGACATGCGGCTCGTCTCAGCGTGCTGCGAGACGACGGCAGTGCTCGACTTCGGGAAGCTGTTGGCATCGGGTCCGACCGCCGATGTGCTGCGGGACGAACGCGTGATCCGTGCCTACCTCGGAACCGAGGACATCACGTGACGGTCGATGGCGCCGAGGCCCCGACCCTGTCGCTGGGGGATCTGACCGTCGCTCGTGGTGGGCGAGCCGTCGTGCGCGACGTCTCGATCGACATCCGCGCCGGCGAAGTGACGGCGCTGCTCGGTCCCAATGGCGCCGGCAAGTCGAGCCTGGTGCTCGCCGTGGGCGGGGTGCTCCGGCTAACCGCCGGCTCGGTGATGCTCGGCGATCTCGATCTGGCCGGGCGGCGTCCGGAGCGGATCCGCCGGGCCGGGATCGCAGTCGTGCCCGAGGGACGACGGCTGCTCCCGCAGCTGAGCGTCGAGGACAACCTGCGCGTGGCTACCTACACCCTGCCCCGCGATGACGCGCAGGCGGCTCGGGAGCAGGCGCTCGAGCTGTTCCCCGAACTGAAGCAGCACCTCACGCAACCGGCCCGGTCGCTCTCAGGCGGCGAGCAGCAGATGGTCGTTCTGGCGCAGGCGCTGGTCTCGCGTCCTCGGTTCATGCTGATCGACGAGCTGTCGCTCGGGCTCGCCCCGGTCGTGGTCAACCGGCTGATCCCAACGATCCGCTCGGTCGTCGACTCCGGAATCGGCGTGCTGCTGATCGAGCAGTTCGCCACGGTTGCGCTGGGATTGGCCAACGGGGCGTACCTGATGGAGGGCGGGCAACTGCAGTACTCGGGCACCGCCAAGGAGCTGCGCGAGAAGCCCGAACTGCTGCACACCGCCTATCTGCTCCGCGGGAGCACCGGCGAGCCGGCGGCCGCCCGCATCCAGCCGAGCCCGTCCTGAGCTCGGTGCGCGCGGCGGTCACGGAGGGGGTCGGCGCGATGTCGGTCGTCGCGCGCCCCGAGCCGGGCGAGCCGGCCGACGGCGAGGTGGTGGTGGCGCCCGAGGCGATCGGGATCTGCGGCTCCGACTACCACTTCTTCGCCGGTGCGTTGTCGAAGGCCGCCGGCGGGTCGAGCTTCCCGCGGATTCAGGGCCATGAGGTCGCGGGCCGCGTGGTAGCGGTCGGCCGGGGGTGCCGTGACGAGCTGCACGTCGGGCAGCGCGTGGCCGTCTGGCCACTGCACGCCTGCGGTCGATGCTACCCCTGCCGCCTCGGGCGGATGAACGCCTGCGAGCACTTCAAGCTGAGCGGCATCCACATCGACGGCGGACTGCAGGAGCGCCTGGCGATCGGCCAAGGCCAGGTCTTTCCGATCGCAGTCGACGACCCCGCGATAGCCGCCATGACCGAGCCGGTGTCGATCGCGGTGCGCGCCGTGCACCGCGCGCGCATCGCGCCGGAGGAGAAGGTTGTCGTGCTCGGCGCCGGCCCGATCGGGCTGTCAGTTTCCCTGGTCACTCGCGAGCACGGCGCTTCTGTGCTTGTGGTCGACCTGCAGGAGACGCGGCTGACGCTGGCTACTGAGATGGGTTTCGAGACGCTGCATTGGACGGGGCGTGACGAGGTCGTCTCGGCCGCGCGCCGGTGGGCGGGCGACGGCGGTCCACCGGTAGTGGTCGACGCCACTGGCGCCGGGCCGGCGGTCCGTGCGATGCTCGAGATGGTCGCCTCGGCCGGACGGGCCGTCCAGGTCGGGATGTCAAACGACGAGGTCCCGTTACGGGTCGGGCTCCTGACCGAGAAGGAGCTCGACGTGCTCGGAGTGACCTGCTGCGGCGCGCCGGAGTTCGGCGACGCGGTCGGTGTGGTCCAGCGCAACGGAGCGTTGCTGGCGCGGCTGGTCAGCCATCAGTTCGCGCTGGCCGAGGCGCCTCAGGCGCTGCGGTATGCGATGAACAATCCGAGCCGGGTGATGAAGGTGGTGATACGGGGTGAGTGATATCGGGGGCAATTACGACTACGTGATCGTGGGAGCGGGCTCAGCCGGGTGCGTGCTGGCGGCGCGGCTAGGCGAGGACCCGGACGTCAGGGTTTGCCTGTTGGAGGCAGGGGGCGAGGACACCCAGGCCGAGATTCACATCCCGGCCGCCTTCCCGGCGCTGTTCAAGTCAGGCTTCGACTGGGACCTGCTCGGCGAGCCCGAGCCCGGGCTCGGTGGCCGGCGGCTGTATCTCCCTCGGGGGCGGATGCTCGGCGGCTGCGGCTCGATCAACGCGATGATCTACCTGCGCGGCAACCGCGCCGACTACGACGGCTGGGCCGCGATGGGCTTTCACGGGTGGGGATACGATGAGGTGCTGCCATATTTCAGGCGCTCGGAGGACAACGAGCGCGGGGCCGACGCCTACCACGGCGTCGGCGGGCCGCAGAGCGTCTCTGACAGCCGCTCGATGCACCCGCTCGTCGACACGATGCTCGAGGCGGCCCGCCAGGCAGGCCACGAGCACAACCCGGATTTCAACGGCGCGCGGCAGGAAGGCGTGGGGCGCTTCCAGCTCACCCAGCGCGACGGCCTGCGCTTCAGCACCGCGGACGCCTACCTGAGGGGTTCCGGTCCGCGCTCGAACCTCGAGCTGGTCACCCGCGCGCTCGCGACCCGGATCCTGTTCGACGGACACCGTGCCACAGGGGTGGAGATCGCGCGCGACGGCCGCATCGAGCGCCTGCGCGCGGACCAGGGCGTAATCGTTTCCGCCGGGTCCTATCAGTCGCCGGTGCTGCTGATGCTCTCGGGTATCGGGCCCGAGGACCAGCTGGCGCCACTGGGGATCGAGACCCGCGAGGCGCTGCCGGTCGGCGAGGGCCTTCAGGACCACTGCATGGCGCAGGTCAACTACCTGACCGACGAGCCGTCGCTATTCATGGCGACCACCCCGGAGAACATCGCGCTGCTCGAGTCCCAGGGAGCCGGGCCGCTCAGCTCCAATATCCCCGAAGCCGGAGGCTTCTTCCGGACCGGCGCCGGTGCCGAGGCCCCGGATGTGGAGTTCCATTTCGCGCCGTCGCTGTTCTTCGACGAAGGGTTGACAGCACCCTCCGATCACGGTTACTGCTTCGGTCCTGTCGTGATCCAGCCGACCAGTAGGGGACGGGTGATGCTTCGTGCGCCCCTGCCTGATTCCAAGCCACGCGTGCGGTGCAACTTCCTCACCACGCCGGAAGACCGTGAGGCAATGGTCGCGGGCATGCGGATCGCGCTCGAAATCGCCGCCCAGCCGCCACTGCGGGCCGTTGAGCGGGCGCCATTCAGCGTGCCGGAGTCCGGTTCCGACGCGGACTTGCTCGCGTTCGCACAGCGCGTGGGCCAGAGCGTGTATCACCCGACCTCCACCTGCGCGATGGGGTCGGTGGTCGACGCGGAGCTGCGCGTCTACGGGTACGAGGGGCTGCGCGTGGTCGATGCGTCAGTGATGCCTCGGATCACACGCGGGAACACGCACGCTCCGACGATCATGATCGCCGAGCGTGCATCGGACCTGATTCGTGGGGCCAGCGCATCCCGGACGAGCTGCGAAGGTCGCATGAGCGGTGGCCAAGGCGGTGCGATTCGAGGTGCTCGGCTTCGAGCGCGCCGAGGAGGAGGCAGCGCGGCTTCCGGAGCCGGCCTGGCTGACGGTGACCTGCTCGCCGCGAGATGGGCCCGAGAGGACGATTGAGGTGGCCCTTCGCCTGGCAGCGCTCGGGCACAGGGTCACGCCTCATCTGACTGCTCGCATGGTCCGCGACGCCGCCCACCTCGACGCATTGCTCGCCGCGATGGCACGGGGACCGATCAGCGACGTGTTCGTGATCGGCGGCGACGCCAGCCCTCCGCGGGGCGAGTATTCGTCAGCCGGTGAGCTGCTGGGGTTGATCCGCGAGCGAACCAGCCGAATCCGCACGATCGGGATCGCCGGGTATCCGGAGGGCCATCCGGCGATCGATTCGCCGACGCTCGCCCGGGCGCTCGAGGAGAAGAGCAAGGTCGCGGACTACATCACGACCCAGATGTGCTTCGACGCAGAGGTCATTCTCAACTGGGTCAGGGACACGCGCGAACGAGGCATCACCCTGCCCGTTCTGATCGGGATGCCGGGGCCGGTCGACCGCCGTCGCCTGCTCGAGGTCTCAATGCGGATCGGGGTCGGTCCGTCGCTGGCGTTCGTCCGCAAGCAGCGTGGGCTACGGAACCTGCTGCGCCGGCCGGCGGTCGCCGCCGACGAGCTGTTCGACGCGCTCACCCCCCGCGTCGAGGGCCGGCGGCTGAGGATCGACGGTTTTCACTACTACACGTTCAACCAACTGCTCGATACCTGGCGTTGGGAACGGCACAAGCAGACTGAATACAAGGAGGCCAACCATGAGCTTTCGCAGCCTTGAGGAGAAGCTGCAGGCGGTCGGGGACCCGCTCCAGATGGTGCGTAATTCCCAGATCGGGCCGTATGTCTATCCGCACGTAGCGGCGGAGTTCACGAACTGGCGCGACGAGCAGGTCGCCTGGAGAGAGGCGTGCGCGCTATCCGACCAGTCGCACCACATGACTGATCTGACGATCGAGGGGCCCGATGCGATCCGTTTGCTGTCGGATCTCGGCGTCAACACGTTCGCGACCTTTGCGGTCGACAAGGCCAAGCAGTTCGTGGCCTGCACGGATGACGGATTCGTGATTGGCGACGCGATCCTTTTCTTCCTAGAGGAGGACAAGTTGAGGCTCGTAGGCCGGCCCTCCGCGCATAACTGGGTCCAGTTCCACGCGGAGACGGGCGACTACGACGTAAAGCTCGATCGCGACGAGCGCACCGCGGCTAACCCCAGCGGTCGCCGGGAGCTGTATCGGTTTCAGCTTCAGGGGCCCACGGCCCCCCAGGTCCTACAGAAGGCGATCGACGGGCCGGTGCCCGAAATCAAGTTCTTCAACCTGGGAGAGGTCACGATCGCCGGCCGCAGGGTGCGCGCGCTCCGCCACGGGATGTCAGGCGCCCCAGGACTGGAGCTCTTCGGTCCCTATGAGGAGGGGGATGAGATCAAGGCCGCACTGGTTGAGGCCGGCGAGGAGTTCGGGCTCAGCCTGACCGGGTCCCGGGTCTACGCCTCCAACACGCTCGAATCGGGATGGATCCCATCTCCGATGCCGGCGATCTTCACGGCGGAGAAGCTGAAGGCCTACCGGGAATGGCTACCGGCGGAGGGATACGAAGGCAGCGGATCGCTGGGCGGCAGCTTCTACGCCCAGGACATCACCGGCTACTACCTAACGCCGCACGATCTCGGCTATGGACCGCTGGTCAAGTTCGACCACGACTTCATCGGACGGGAAGCGCTGGAGAGACTCGCCGATCACCCCATGCGCAGGAAGGTCACGCTGGCCTGGAACGGAGAGGACGTCACCAGAGCGATGGGCACCCTGTTCGAGAAGGGGGAGATGGTCAAGTACATAGACCTACCGCTCTCCAACTACTCGACGTGGCCGTATGACGAGGTGCTCGACGGCGACCGACTCCTCGGCGTCTCGACCTTCTCCGGCTACAGCTACAACGAGCGCTCGATGCTGTCGCTGGCGATCATCGACTGCGACGTCGAGCATGGGGCAGAGGTCACGCTCGTATGGGGCGAGGAAGACGGCGGATCCGCAAAGCCCGTCGTCGAGCGCCACCAGCAGGCGGAGATCCGCGCGGTCGTGAGCCCTTGGCCGTACTCCGAGGTCATCCGGACCTCATACGCCCGGCGGTCGACGGTGGGGGTCTCGTAGCGATCACACGGCGGTTCCCTCAGAAGACCACCGTCGCGTTGCCGTTGCGAAGGACCCGGTCCTCGCAGTGCCAAGTCACCGCCCGCGCCAGAACCCTGCGCTCGATATCGGCGCCCAGGCGGGTGAGCTGCTCGACGTCGTCTCGGTGGCTGACTCGGATCACGTCCTGGTCGATGATCGGCCCCGCGTCGAGCTCCTCAGTCACGTAGTGAGCAGTCGCCCCGATCAGCTTGACCCCGCGCTCCTTGGCGCGCTGATACGGGGCGGGCCCCGCGAATGCCGGCAGGAAGGAGTGGTGGATGTTGATCAGCGGCGCGCCGATCCGGTCGAGGAACTGACTGGAGAAGATCTGCATGTAGCGTGCGAGTACAACGAGGTCACAGCATCCAACCAGCAGCTCGAGCAGCTTCGCCTCCGCTTCCGGCTTGGTCTCCGGGGTCATGGGGACGTGGTGGTAGGGGAGCCCGAACGACTCGACGTCGGCCTGGAGGTCCGGGTGGTTCGACGCAACGAGGCTGATCGTCGCTCCGAGCTCCGAGCGGCGCCAGCGCCACAGAAGCTCCAGCAGGCAGTGCTCATTACGCGATACCAAGACCGCGATCCGTTTCTGCTCGCTCGCGTTCCATAGGCGCCACGTCATGTCGAACCGTTCCGCCACATTGA
The DNA here is from genome assembly GCA_963830405.1 of uncultured Actinomycetes bacterium. Taxonomy (GTDB): domain Bacteria; phylum Actinomycetota; class Thermoleophilia; order Solirubrobacterales; family Solirubrobacteraceae; genus Palsa-465. Next base: position 544,188 of record CAWHMB010000001.1, on the reverse strand, counting down.
GTCCAAAATGCTCGTGGAAGCGGGGCAGCTTGTCCTCGGGAAGCGTGAACTCCATCCGCAGGAAAAATGCCCCCTGCTCGGGATCTGTGGAGTACTGATCGGAGCGGACGATGTTGGCACCTGACTCGAATAGGAACCGTGAGACCGAACTGATGATCCCCGGCCGGTCCGGGCAGGAGACCAGCAGTCGCATCATCGCGCTCACGGCCCGCTTCCCCAAACGGGGGAGGGCAGTCTGCTGGTCGGCGGGATCGGCGGTCCGGCCGGCCTCCCGCTGACATCCGGCGTTCCGTAGGTGTGGAACGTCTCGACCGTTTCCACGCCCCAGGCCTGCCCCCGCGCCCGTTCGGCCTCCGTCCAGACGACCGGTTCGTAGACCGGGTCGTAGATGAAATGGGTGCCCGTCGTGACCTCGACGCGGTTCCCTCCGGGCTCGTAGAGGTAGAGGAACATCCCCTGCGCGATCGCATGCTTGGATGGCGCGGCCTCTATCGGGACGTCCGCGTCCAGCATCAGGTCGGCCGCGCGCAGGACCTCTTCCCGCGTGTCGACGAAGAACGCCAGGTGGTGAAGCCGGCCGCTCGCGCGGGCGTGGTCGGCGACATAGATCAACTCGTGTGCGGCGATCGTGAGGCTCATCCAGGCCCCGGCCTCGGTGCCATCGTCGAGCACGATCTGCTCGTAGAGGCGGAACCCGAGCTGGTCCTGGGCAAAGCGCCGGTTCGGCGCGACCTCCGCGGCGAGCAGGTTCACGTGGTCGAGCCGCTTGACTGCCGCGCCTCGCCCCGGGTTGCGCTGCGGCACGTTCTTGAGCGCCGGGCGCAGGTGGGGAGGGGGCTCGTAGCGTTCGCTCTCGAAGTACAGCTCGAACACGTGCCCGTCCGGGTCGTTGAATCGGTATGCGGGACCGTGTGCGTGGTCGCCGGCGGTCCAGCCGACCCCAAGCCCCGAGCGCTCGACCGCCTCGACGCGCCGCTCGAGCGCCTCCTGGCTGCAAGCGCGGACGGCCATGTGGCCGAGCCCGGCCAGCCGCGATTCGGTCAGCTTGAGGCTGTAGCGCTGATAGTCCCCCCACCCGCGCAGGTAGACCGACTGCCCCTCCTGCGCCTCGATCTCCATTCCGAACAGCTCGACGAAGAACCGCCGGCTCTCCTCGGGGAACGGCGTCAGGAGCTCTGCGTGGCCAATGTGCGCCAGGTCCCCGACAGCATCGCTCACCGGGTCGCCTCCAACCGCTCCCGCAACCCGTCGAGCTCGAACGACAGCTCGCCCGCCTCGAGCTGCTTGCGCTTGTGCAGCTCACGCTGCGCGCGGGCGCGAGCCGCATCGAGCACCTCGTCGACCCGATCGCTCTCGATGACGGCGACCCCATCAGCGTCGAGTACGAGCACGTCACCCTGGGCGATGCTCGCACCGCCCAGGGTGACCGGCTCCCCGATCGTGCCTGGGAGGTCCTTGCCGGCGCCGCGGACGCGCACCCATCGCGCCCATATCGGGAGCCCAAGCTCCTGCAGCTCTTCGATGTCGCGCACCGAGCCGTCGATCAGCATCGCCGCCGCGCCGCGTGCCTGCGCCTGCGTGGCGAGAAGCTCGCCCACCAGCGCGACGGGACGCGGCTCGGGCATCGTCACCACGATCACCTCGCCCGGTTGGGCGTCGGCCATCACGGCGTGCACCATTAGGTTGTCGTCCTGGCCGCATCGCACGGTGCGGGCCGGTCCGGCGGCCCGTGAGCCGGGCACGAGCTGAACGAGGTCGGCGTCGACATATCCGCCGCGGCCGCCTGCCTCGTACACGGTGGCGGAACCAAGCCTCGCCAGCTCCTCGAATGCGCCGCTCACAGTGCGCTCACCACCGACGGCGTGACGCGCTGGAACGCTTCGGCCTGCTTGACCGCGGCATTGCCTGAGGAGCGTCGCGCGTGATTACCGCGCTGCCCAGCACGCTCGGCGTAGTAGCTCTGGAGATAGCTCTGCGCCTTCATCTCCGACATCGCGGCGATTTTGCGCTCCGTCACCGGCGTGATGTCGAGAAACGTGTTCGGGGTGAAATTGCAGAGCTCGGGCTGATGCGGCTCGAACAGGAACAGCGCCGGTGGCGTGACCGTCTTGAAGACGCTCGCGACGCCTGCACCCGCCGCGAGCGCACGAGCCCGAGTGACTGCCGCGAACGCGACTGGGTGGTCGGGGTTGAACGGGTCAGTGTCGGTGTGCGTGATCAGCACGTCTGGGGCGAACTCCCTGATGCGGTCGGAGATCAGGCCAAGCTCGTGAACACCAACCTCGAGCGGGTAGTCCCCAAGATCCAGGCACTCGAACTCGGCGCCGAGTGCCCCGGCTGCGCGCTCCGCCTCCCCATGGCGGATCTCCTTCACTCGCTCCAGCGTTTGGCCCTGCTCCTTCCACAGCTCCCCGGACTCGCCGCGCTCCCCGTACGACAGCGCGATCACGTGCGCCTCATCGCCGCCGGCGGTGCACACGGCAATTGCGCCGCCCGCACGCCACACGAAGTCCGCGGCATGGGCGCCGATCACCATCATCCGGGCACTCACAGCGGCTGCGCCCCGGCCACCCGGCGGGTGTTGACGACTGCCATCACATGCACCTCCTCTTCGTCGAACCCCGCCGCAAGCAAACGGTCCACCATCTGGGCCATCCCGTCCTCGACCGGCGGATTGGCCAGCTGCCCAAGATCTGTCGAGAGCAACGAGTGCCTGCTACCCACCAGCCGGGTGTTCTCGATCCAGCGCTCCCAGGCCACCTTGCCGGTGTACGGAGTGGTGAAGCATCGCTCGAGCAGCGCGCCGCGCTCCGCCAGCGCCCGCTGGTCGGAGACATCCAGATTTTGGGAGGGGAACTCCGGGTGCGTCACGACGATCTCCTCCACTCCTTCTTCGAGCGCCGCGTCCACGACTGCGAAGATCTCATCACGTCCGAGATGACCGGTAGCGAGCACCATGCGGTGGCGGGCAATGATCGCCAGCACCTCCCGGGTCTCCGGCAGCACGGCGCCCTCGGGGCCGACGACCGGCACCGGGTCGATCTCGACCCCCTGCTCACGCAGCTCGCGCTGGAGCTTTACCCACACAGGGACCGCCGCCCCCGGCGGCGCGTCGCGCTCGTGCGCTTCGTTGACCGAGTCGACCGTCGGCATCCACACGGTGCGAGCGCCCTCCCGCGCGGCGACCTCGACGGCGAGCACGTTCATGCCCCCGACCGCGCGGTTGAGCGAGATCGCGCCGAGCGCCTGCACCTGCGGCACCGTTGTCCGCACGACGCTCGCCCGCTCCGCAGTCGATCCGTAATGGGACTTGAGCACAAACCCTCCGAGACCAAGCTCGTCGAAGCGCCGCGCAAGCGACACGTCGTCGATCCGGCGCTCGACCACGTCGGGCGCGACGTGCACATGCGTATCGAACGCTCCCCGTAACAGCTCGCGACTCCGCTCGGACGGTGTCTCACTCATCGGCCCGCCCTCTCAATCGTCTCGTAGGAGTCTACGCCCGCGCTTGAGGGACGTCTGGCCCCGTAGCGCACCGCGACTTGCCCGAACGTGCATACCAGTTTGCCGCTTAGGGTTCCAAACGTATAGCTTTCCGGGACATTCTCAGCGCCGGAGCAGAACGATGAGGGTCCTCGACGAGCACACAGCGGGCGTGGTGCGAACGCTGTGTGCTCTGATTGTGCCCGGGTCAGAGCGGGTCGGGCCGGAGCTCTATATCGACGCCCTGCTGGCGCGTATGCCCGACTCCCAGCGCGAGCAGACGCTAGCGGCTGTCGCTGAACTCGAGCCGTCCGCCGCAGACGGAGCGCACGCGCTCGCCGAGCACGCACTCACGCCCGCGTTTATGACGGTGAGAGCGCTGGCCTGCGAGGCCTTTTACAGCGACTTCGTCGCGCCCGGTGCCCCCGGGCCCGGGGCCTGGGAGCAGATTGACTTCAGGCCCCCACTGGCGGCACGGCTCAACAAGGACTGGTCCTACTTGGGGGCGAGCGGATGAACGAGCACTACGAGGTCGTCGTGGTCGGCTCCGGCGCCGGGGGTGGCGTGGTGGCGGGCGAGCTCGCCGACCGTGGTCGCAGCGTGCTGCTACTGGAAGCCGGACCACACAAGACAGCCGCCGACTACATGCGGTGGGAGGCGCGAGCCAGTCACGAGCTCTGGTGGCCGCCGGCGTTCGCCGAGCCTCGCGGCGCGGACGGGCCCCCGATGATCCTCTTCCGGGGCCGCTGCGTGGGCGGTACGACCGCGATCAACACCAAGGTCGCGTTGCGTCCCGACGCGGAGGACTACGCGAAGTGGCACGAGGCCTCAGGGTTGACGGGAAGCGAGGGCCGGTCATTCTCGGAAGCCGATTTGCTTCCCTACCTCGAGCGAGTCGAGCGCCGGCTCGGCGTACGCCAGCGCAACGACTGGCAGCAGTGCGTTCGCACGGTGGTCCCAGCCTTCCGGGCGCACGGTGCCGAGCTCGAGCCGGTCCACTCCTACACCGACGAGAACTGCATGCGCTGCGGGTCGTGCCTTCAAGGCTGCCCAACGAACGCCGGCAAGTCGACGCTGAACACCTACATCCAGCCGCCCTGGGTGGATGGTCGCCTCGAGCTCCGCGCCGGCTGCGACGTGCGACGCGTCGTGATCGACGAGCGCCGCAGCGGTCCCGTGGCGACAGGCGTCGAGTACCTGGGGCCCGATGGCGAGGCGCGTGCGATCGAGGCCGACGTCGTCGTGCTCGCCGCCGGCGCGCTCGCCACCCCAGGCCTACTGCTCCGCTCGGGTGTCCGCGAGGCGGCGGGCGGTTCGGCGAGCAGCGAGTTGATCGGCACCCAGCTCGGATTCCATCCCGCACGGCTGGTCGAGGGCCTGTTCGACGAGATCCAGGATGCCCACATGGTCTATCCGATCACCGCCCACTGCATGAAGTTCCGGCACGACGCGGACGGCGGCTTCGTCGTCGAGGCGGCGACGGTCCAGGACCCGATCGGGTTCGCCACGGCCCTGTGCGACGAACGGGGCATCCCGCTGTGGGGCGAGGAGCTCGTCAAGACGGTCCGCAGCTATCGGTACTTCACCGGTCTACTGACGTTGGTCAACGACGAGAACAACGGGATCGCCTGGGTGGATGAGGAGGACCGCGACCGCTATTCGTTCGCCTGGAGCGAGCTAGAGCGCGAGCGCATCGAGCGCTCGCTGCACTTCGCCCGGGAGGTCCTGCTCGTCGCCGGCGCCAAACGCGTATTCCACACCGATGTGCTCAGCACGCACGTTCAGGGAGGCTGTCCGATGGGGAGCGATCCCCGCCGATCCGTCGTCGACGAGCACTGCGAGTCGCGCGACGTGCGGCGGCTGTTCGTCGGCGACAGCTCCGTCATCCCGCGTACGCCGGCGGTGAACCCATCGCTGACGATCATGTCGCTCGCATCGCGCCTGGCCGACTATCTCGACCGCGGCGAGCATGGCTACTTCGCCGGCGTCGCGCACACGCTCGCGGCCTGAGCGTGTCACCTGCCGAGCATCACCTCGACGAGCAGCGGTTCCCGACGCTGCGCAAGCTCGGGGACAAGCTCGTCGAGCGCCGCGACCAGCTCGCCGTGCTCGCCGATCCGCACCGACGGACAGCCCAGGCACCGCGCGATCGCGGCGATTTCGATCCCGGGAAAGCCGGGCCAGGGTCCAGCTCCCCCGCGCTCGCGCGCCTGGGCGTCCATGATCGCGTAGCCGCCGTTGTTCATCACGATCAATAAGACGCCGACGTGATAGTGAGCAGCCGACCACAAGGACTGGATTGCGTACAGGGCGGAGCCGTCACCGATCACCCCGACGACCGGACGGCTCGGAAGCGCCATCCGCAGGCCGATCGCTCCGGGGATCCCAAAGCCAAGCCCCCCGTTCGCGTTGCTGACGAACCCCAGTGGCGATCGCGCCGGGATTCGCTCCAGCAGCTCGGGACGGCTGGACGGAGTCTCCTCGACCACGATCGCGTCTGGCGGCAGGCGCCGGGCGAGCGCGTCGAGCACGTGTCCGGGCGCGAGCGGCTGCCCGGCAGCCGGTGGAGCGGGCGACGGCAGTCGTTTGGCTGGCGGTGGTCCGCTCCCGTCCCGGGCACCCACCTGCTCGGCGAGCGCAGCGCACGCGGGCGCGACGGCGGCCAGCACCGCCATGTCGCAGGCGCTGCGATGGACTTCACCGGGATCATCGCTGATCACCGCGACCCGGGTGCCGGGCTCGAGGAGGCCGATATCTTCATCGAACAGATAGCTTCTGAATGCGTGCGTACCGACCGCGAGCACGAGATCGTGGGCTGCCAGCTGCTCGCGGAACCGCCGACGCATCCAGGACAGATGCCCGGCGAACAGCTGATGGTCCTGAGGGAATCCGGCGCGGCTGCCAAACGCTTCCTGCCACACGGGACACCGCAGCGCCTCGGCCAGCTCGACCAGCGCCTCCCAGCCGGCAACACTGTCGGCGCCCGCGCCGGCGACGATCGCCGGCGCGCGGGAGCGATCGATCAGCTCAGCAAGCGCGTGGAGGTCCTGTCCCGAGACGGTGTGAGGCCGCAGCACCGCCGCCGGGGCACCCGCCGCGAGCGGATCCCCCTCCTGCAGCCAGTCGCCCATCGGCACTACGACCAGCGCCGGCCCGCGGCCGGTGAGCGCCTCGTGATAGGCCCTGGCGATTGCGCCCGGCACGTCCTGAGCGCGCGCCGGCAGGCGGCTCCAGACCGGATACTCGCCAGCCAGGCGCTCGAGCGCCCTTCCGGTGAGGAACGGCTCGCCTGCCAGGTGACGGCGATCCTGCTGACCGACGACCACAACCAGCGGCGCGCGGCAGTCGCGCGCGTTGGCGATCGCGTTGACCGCGTTCCCAAGGCCCGGAGCGGTGTGCAGGTTGACGAAGGCGGGCTTTCCCCGCGCGATCGCATAGCCGCTTGCGAGACCGACCACAGAGCCTTCGTGCAGGCCGAGGACGAACTCGATGTCTGGCGGCAGATCGGTGAGAAACGCCACCTCGGTCGATCCGGGATTGCCGAAGATCGTCGTCATTTTGAGCCGGCGCATGACCTCGAAGCTGGAATCGCGCACGTTCATGGCTGAGATCGTCTCACTTCGGGAGGGCATCGCGGAGCTCGTTCACGACGGCGACGGCGTCGCGCTGGAGGGCTTCACTCACCTGATTCCTTTCGCGGCAGGTCACGAGATCCTCCGCCAGGGACAGAACGAGCTCGAGCTGATCCGAATGACGCCCGACCTGCTGTACGACCAGATGATCGGCCTTGGCGCCGCACGCCGGCTGGTGTTCTCCTACGGAGGCAATCCGGGGGTAGGATCGTTGCACCGCTTTCGCGACGCCGTAGAGCAAGGATGGCCGCGGCCCGTCGAGCTCGAGGAGCACAGCCATGCCGGCATGGCCAACCGCTATGCGGCCGGGGCCGCGGGCATGCCATGCGCGGTCATGCGCGGCTACGTTGGCACCGACTTGGTCCGCTACACGCGGGTAGAACCTGTCACCTGCCCGTTCACCGGCGAGCAGCTGATGGCCGTCCCAGCACTCGTGCCCGACGTCGCGATCATTCACGCCCAGGAGGCCGATCGGGCGGGAAACGTGCAACTGTGGGGCATCCCCGGCGTGCAGAAGGAAGCGGTGCTGGCGGCGAAGCGCTCGCTGGTGACAGTAGAGAGGATCGTCGAGCAGCTGCATCCGAAGCCGACCTCGGTCCTGATCCCCGGGTGGGTGATCGACGCGGTTGCGCAGGCGCCCGATGGGTCGCGGCCATCGTACAGCCTGGACATCACGAGACGCGACAACGACTTCTACAGAATGTGGGACGAGGTCAGCCGGGACCGCGATCGGTTCACGGCTTGGATGCGGGATAACGTGCTCTCGCCAGGGCACGAGGTCCCGCAGGGGGGCACACTCTCCCCGGGTGCCACGCTATGACCACCGCGAGCTCCGATCGCGCCACCCAGGCCAGTCCCGCCGAGACCCAAACGGTCGTCGCCGCGCGACGGCTGACGCACGTCCGGACGGTGTTCATCGGCGTCGGACGGCCGAGCACCGCGGCGATCCTCGCGCGGATGATCATCAACCCCGATCTGGTGCTGGTGTACGAGTCAGGGACGATTGGCGCCAAGCCCTTCCACATCCCGCTCTCGATCGGAGACGGCGAGCTGGCGGAGACGGCTGACTGCATCGTCTCGGTTCCGGAGATGTTCAATTACTGGATCGGGGCTGGGCGAATCGACGTCGCGTTCCTGGGAGCGGCTCAGATCGACCGCCACGCCAATCTGAACTCGACAGTGATCGGCGATTATCCGCACCCCCGGACGCGGCTTCCTGGAGGTGGTGGCGCCCCGGAGATCGCCGCAAGCTGTGGAGAGGTGATGGTGATCGGTCCCCACAACCAGCGCACGTTCGTGGAGCGGCTCGACTTTCTCACTACGGTTGGCCACGGCGATGACCCCGGCACACGTGGGCGTCTCGGGTTCGCCGGTCGCGGCCCGACCGCGGTGATCACCGACCTCGGCGTACTCGAGCCCGACGCCGAAAGCCGAGAACTGGTCCTCGTGCAGGTCCATCCGGGCGTCACCCAGCAGCAGGTTCGCGCCGCTACGGGCTGGGACCTGCAGGTGGCCGACGAGTTGCTGATGACCGAGCCGCCGACCGAGGACGAGCTCCGAGCGCTCCGCGAGCTGGTGTCGAGACGAACGAGCGGAGGATGAGCCACCATGACTGAGCAGATGACGGGGCCGCAGACAACCACCGAGACCATCTACCCGGCGGTGACGGACACGCCGACCAGCTACGGACGAGAGCCCGAGGATGCGCACCCACCGCTGGACTACGAGCCGTACAAGTCAACTCGGCTGAGGCATCCCAAGCAGCCGCTGATCTATCTACCACAGACGGTGACCGAGATCACCGGCCCCCAGCTCGGCACACGATGGGAGATCGGCGAACAGGATCACGACCTGACCAGGCAGCACGCGGGCGAGCCGATCGGGGAGCGGATCATCGTCTCCGGACGCGTGTTCGACACCGAGGGAAAGCCGTTACGTGGCACGCTCGTCGAGATCTGGCAGGCGAATGCCGCCGGACGCTACCTGCACCGGTGGGATCGCTGGCCGGCGCCGCTGGACCCGAACTTCTCGGGCGCCGGCCGCTGCGTGACAGACGCCGAAGGCCGCTACGCGTTCACGACGATCAAGCCCGGGCCGTACCCGTGGGGCAACCACTACAACGCCTGGCGCCCCGCCCATATCCACTTCTCACTGCTGGGTCGGGCCTTCGCTCAGCGGCTCGTTACGCAGATGTATTTCCCTGGCGACCCGTTCTTCGAACATGACCCGATCTTCAACTCGGTTCCAGACGTAGAAGCCCGGCAGCGGATGATCTCTCGGTTCTCGATGCATGACACGATCCCCGACTGGGCCGCCGCGTACAAGTTCGACATCTACCTGCGAGGGCCCGGCGCGACCCCGTTCGAGGAGGCACACTGAGCTTCGCTACGACTCCCTCGCAGACCGTGGGGCCGTTCTTTGCGATCGGCCTCCCGTGGAGCGCCGGGCCGCACGCCGTGGCCGAGCGCACGCTTGGTGCGCTGAGGCTCATGGGCGTCGTCTACGACGGTCAGGGCGAGCCGGTCCCGGATCATCTGTTGGAGACTTGGCAAGCCGATCCTGACGGCCGCTTCGCCGACCTGCACGAATATGGCGAGCCGTCGGAGCTGGAGGGCTTCCGCGGCTTTGCCCGCTACGGGCTCGAAGACGGCGACGGTTCATACGAGATCCTGACCGTCAAGCCCGGACGGGTGCCGGGTCCGGCCAGCACGCTGCAGGCCCCGCACATCGACATGTCGGTGTTCGCTCGCGGAATGCTGAACCGCTGCGTGACCCGAATCTACTTCGCGGACGAGCCAGAGGCTAACGCCACAGACCCCGTCCTCACCTCGGTGCCAGAGGTGCGACGGGCGACGCTCCTGGCACAGCCGGTCGAGGGCGGCTACCGCTTCGATATCCGCCTGCAGGGGCCGGACGAGACAGTCTTTTTCGCTCTCTGAGCCTCGGGCGGCGGCCGTCACGGCAGCTTGGGGTAGTCGCTGGAGCTCCACGCCAGCGCGGCGTAGATCTGGAGCATGGCTCCTTGGTCGAGAAGCTGATAGCCAGCTCCTGACGAGGACGGAAACCGGAACAGACCCTCCGAGCTGCGGTAGTAGTTCCAGGCGTCATCGGCGTAGGTCTGGATCGCCTGGATGATCTTCGATTGCAGGACGGTGTCGCTCGTCGCCGAGTAGAGCAGGAGCAACCCCCGGAAGAAGATCGCGTTGAACGCCGCTGACTGGTCGTCGATGTAGTCGCTCTCGCTGAACGTACCCAGCGCGGTGTTCGCGATTGCCTCGGCATCCGCGAGGTATGCCGACTGGCCGGTCTTGCGGTACTGGCCTACGTTCGCCGCGATCATCGCGCCCTGGTTGTACGTCCAGAGCGTCTCGTCGATGGCGTTGCCGCTCACGTTGTCGAACATCAGCGCCGGTTGGCTCGGCTGGAAATTGGGGTTAGGCCCATTCGGGTCGGTTGGATTGCTCTCGACGTTGTAGAGGTAATGGTTCGCCCATTCGTAGATGCCACTCGCGGCGGCGTCGTACTCTGCCGCGTTCACGGGGTTGAAGTTCTCCAACAGCAGGGCCAATTCCGCGTTTGGCACTGTCGAATTGGTCGTGCGACTGTGATTCGTCAGGCCGGCTCCGACCCCCTGCTGAACCCAGTAGAGGCCGCCCGGCGCGAAGGTCGCATTGCCCGCCCAGCCTCCCGGATAGACGAAGTTGAACACGTTCTCCGCGCTCGCGAGCGAACTCGGGTTGCCGGTCATCTGGTAGTTCTGGGCGAGCGCCAGCCCTACCCACGCCTGATCGTCGTAGTACTTGTCGCCGCCGCTGCCGTACGGCGCCGGCGGATACGAGTCGTACCCCGGCCCCGTCGAGGTGCTGTCCCAGTAGCGCGAGAGCCCCATCAGCCGGTCGCCGACGTCCGCCTGGTAGCTCGCGCCGCCGAGGAGATCCGAAGGGACACCGGAAAGGGTGATCGTCCCGACCAGTGCCCGCGAGAACGGCCACAGATACGAATATCGCTTGCCGCTTTGTGGCGGGGGATAGGACTCGACATACAGGCCGCTCGTGTCGCCCGGATAGACAGTGCCGGAGTAGAAGTACTGCTGCATCGCGTCGTACGTCACGACCGCGCGGCTGGCGTCGATCTGTTGCTCGCTCGTGACCGGCGGCGAGGGCGGGTTGGCGGAGCGCAGTTCCGCCTCGAGCGTGCGCTCGGCCTTCTCTGCAGCTTTGAGCCGACCGGTGATGTACCCCCGCTCGCGGCCGCGTCCCGGCACCACGACGTCCCCTTCCTGCACAAGCCGGGCGAGCCGCAATTGAACATCGACGGTATCCACGAGGTCAAACCACGTGCTGCCCTGGACGCCGCCAACTGGCGCGGACATCACGCGGTCGACGATCGCGAGCTTGCCGTGTTCGATCCGCCTGGCGAGGCTCGCAACCGACTGCTGATGCTCTGCGCGACCGATCCCCCTCGTCAACCGGCGGCCAAGCTCCGTAAATGCGCCAAGCACCGGCTTGGTCGCCTTTTGGGCGCTGTGCAGGTCGTCCTCGAGCGCCTGCGTTGACTTCTTGGCAGCTACCAGCCGACCGACGGCGTACTCACGCTCGAGGCCCCGTCGCGGCACCACGAGGCGGCCTCCTTGAAGCGATCGAGCGAGGGCCAGCTGGAAGTCCACGTCGTCGAGCAGGCGAAACCAGGTGCTCCCTCTTACACCGCCGATTGGCGCCGACATCTCTCTACCGACGATCGCCGCGGAGTCACTCTCGATCTTGCCGATGAGGGTGGCCACCGACCCGCGCTTGCCGGCGCGACGGATTGCCCTAGTCAACAGACCGTCAAGGTGCGTGAAAGTGCTGAATGTCGTCTGAATATCGGCTGCGTGGGCGCTTTGACCGCTCGCGGATTGACTTCCGAGAACCGGGACGAGGAGAACGCCCGCTAGCAGAGCCGACAGGGACACTGCGCGGATTCGCCGGCCACGCCAGCGGCTAACTCGTCCTTGGTCCGTCCGCCCCCGTCTCAACGCCCGTCAGCATAGCCGGGGGCGCTGTAACAAACGTGGGCCCTGACGGACTCTCCCGCCATACCCCGATCACGAGGAGCAACAGCCATGAGCAGCGCAAGGGACTCGGAGATAGGCGGAGTGGGCAAGCCCGGAGCCAGCCCGGCGGCGTCACAGCCGATCGGTGACTATGCCCTGCTCGCTGACTGCAACACCGCGGCGCTGGCCGATCGCAGTGGTTCGATCGACTGGCTGTGCCTGCCGCGCTACGACAGCCCTGCGGTGTTCGCTCGGACCCTCGATCGCGACGCCGGCCACTGGTCGATCCGCCCTGCCGGCGAGTTCACGGCGACGAGGTGCTACCTGCCAGGCACGCTCGTGTTAGAGACGACGTTCGAAACCGAAACGGGGGTCGTTCGCTTGACCGACGCGCTGGCGTTCGCCGAAGGACAGCGCGGGCACGATCTCGGACACGATGCGCCCCGCGAGCTACTGCGGCTGGTGGAAGGCCTCGGCGGGACCACGACCGTCGCGATGGAGCTGGTGCCACGCCCAGAGTACGGCCTCGTCCGCCCGCTGTTTCGCAGCACTGCATATGGCGGTCGCACGTTCGGCGGCCCTAACCAGATCGCCATCTGCTCCGGAGCCGAAGCTGAGATTCATGACTCGGCGATGCGGGCCGACTTCGAGGTGAGAGAGGGTCAGGGCGTCGGCTTCGCCCTGCGCTGGCTCTCGCCGGAGGGCACCTTCTCCGCCCCCACACCCGCCGATCAGGTCGCCCGCCGGATTGAGGACGCGGTCGAGGGCTGGCGCTCGTGGGAAGCCGAACACGACATCTATGAGGGTCCGCACCGGGAGGTCGTGCGATTCAGCTCGCGCGTGCTGAAAGGTTTGAGCTACCGTCCCACTGGGGCGATTGTTGCCGCCCCGACGACCTCGCTTCCCGAGACTGTCGGTGGAGAGCGCAACTGGGACTATCGCTATTCCTGGATCCGTGACGCCAGCCTGACAGTCGAGGCACTGTACATCGGCGCGTGCTCGGACGAGGCATCGGAGTTCGTCTCGTTCATGACCAGCTCGGCGGGCGGCGGTGGATCGCTGCAGATCATGTACGGGATCGCCGGCGAGCACGACCTCTCCGAGCGTGAGCTTCCGCATCTGCATGGCTGGCGCGACTCGGCGCCGGTCCGGGTGGGCAACGGAGCCTGGAATCAGACACAGCTCGACGTCTACGGCGAGCTGCTGAGCGCGTTGTACGTATATCGCGAGCAGCTCGGAGCGCTTCACCCCGAGATACAGCGCTTCGTCGCCGAGCTCGCCGACGCCGCGGCTCGGCGATGGACCGAGCGCGATGCCGGGATGTGGGAGATGCGCGGCGAGCCGCGTCACCACCTGTCCTCGAAAGTGATGTGCTGGACGGCGCTGGATCGCGCGGTCAAGCTCGCCCCGCAGCTGGGCACTCACGCCCACACTGAAGCGTGGGCCGAGCAACGTGATCTTCTACGCGAGGCGATTCTCGAGCGGGGCTGGAGCGAGCAGCGCCAAGCCTACGCGCAATCCTTCGACTCCGACGAGCTCGACGCGGGCGTTCTGCTGATGCCGCTGGTCGGGTTCTTATCCGCGACCGACGATCGGATGCGCTCGACGATCGAGGCGATCGCGAGCGAGCTGACCGAGGGCGGCCTCGTGCTGCGATACGCCAACGAGCAGGGGCTCAACGCCGACGGTCTTACCGGGGAGGAGGGCACGTTCGTGATCTGCTCGTTCTGGCTGGCCTCATGCCTCGCGCTCGCGGGGGACGTCGATCGCGCTGAGGCGCTATTTGACCGGCTGCTCGGATATTCCAATGATCTTGGGCTGCTGGCTGAGGAGGTGGACACGACCAGCGGCGAACTGCTCGGCAACTTCCCCCAGGCGTTCAGCCACATCGGCCTGATCAACGCCGCGTGGAGGATCGACCAGGCACGCCAAAGCGCCGGCGGACCCGATCAGCTGAAGGCCGTCGCCTGATGGCCTCCCGCTACGACGTGATCGTGATCGGTGCCGGACCGGCGGGCGAGCACTGCGCCGAACACCTCGCCAGGGCCGGTTCGAAGGTGGCGGTCGTCGAACGGGAGCTGATCGGCGGCGAATGCTCTTACTACGCCTGCATCCCCTCGAAGACCTTGCTGCGCCCAGGCGAAGCGGTCGCCGGCGCGCTCGGCGCTCCCGGCGCCCGCGAGGCGCTCAGCAGCACGATCGACGTCGACCAGGCACTCGCCTGGCGGGACCGCATGGTCTCTGACTATGACGACTCCGCCCAGGAGAAATGGCTGGCTGACAGCGGCATCGAGTTGTTGCGGGGGTCCGGCCGGATCGCTGCGCCGGGCGTCGTCGCCGTCGGCGACGCACACCACGCCACCAGGGCGATCGTGATCGCGACGGGGTCGGAGCCGGTGATCCCGCCGATCCCTGGCTTGCGCGAGGCCGAGGGGGTGTGGACCAACCGCGAGGCAACCGCCGTCAAGGAGATCCCGCGGAGACTTGTCGTGCTCGGCGGCGGCCCGGTGGGGGTCGAGATGGCACAGGCGCTGCGCCGCCTTGGTGCCAGCGTGGCGCTGATCGAGGGAATGGAGCGCGTTCTGCCCCACGAGCCAAGACTGCTCGGCGAAGCGCTGGGTCAAGGGCTTGCGGCCGACGGGATAGAGCTGCACTTTGGACAGCACGCCTCGGTGGTCACAATGGAACGCGAGGACTACATCGTCTCGTTCCCGGATGGCAAGGAGCTGCGCGCCGACCAGCTGCTCGTCGCCACCGGACGCCGGCCTCGCGTGAACGATCTTGGCCTCGAGCTTGCCGGCGTCGAAACAGATCCGCGTGGCGTTCGCGTCGACGCGCGCATGCAGGCCGGCGACGGCATCTGGGCGATCGGCGACGTCACCGGTATCTGGCCGCTGACTTATGTCGGCAAGTACCAGGGACGAATCGCCGCAGCCAACATCCTCGGCCAGGTCCGTGAAGCCAACTACGACGCGGTCCCTCGGGTCGTCTTTACCGATCCGCAGGCCGCGTCGGTTGGGGAAGCCGAGGGTCCGCTGATGGCAACGGTGCCGATCTCTCAGGTACCTAAGACAGCGACCTACACCAGCGCGTATGACGAGCGGCCAGGGTTCCTGACGCTTGTGTCTGACCGGCAGCGACTGACCGGCGCATGCGGAGTCGGCCCAGACGCCGGCGAATGGATGCAGCAGGCGACCCTGGCGATTCGTGCCCGGGTGCCGATCGAGGTCATGAACGACACGATCCAGCCGTTCCCGACGTTCTCCGAGATCTTCTACTTCGCGCTCGATGAGCTGATCAGCAAGACGGGATAGCTGCGCCTGACCGAACCAGGACATGGTGCGGGCCCGGCTGGCGCTCGGGTCGGCAGCGTTGTAACAACCCGGCTGCTGAGGAGACGGTTCAGTCCGGCCAGACGCTTCTCCGGCCGCACAAACGCTTATACCGCCCGAAGGACTCTGATGCTGCACTTCAGAAAACGCCCGTCTTCCTCCGACGCGCCAGCGCCAGCAAGCACGCGGGACGCGCCAGCGCCGGCGCCAGCGAGCACGCGGGACGCGCCGGCGCCAGCGGTCACTCGGTGCGCGCCGCGATCCGCAGCTAATCATCCGCCCGGCGCTGCGCGCGCCACCTTCGCAGCCGGCTGCTTCTGGGGGGTCGAAGCGGCTTTCCGCATGGTCGAGGGCGTCGTTCAGACATCGGTCGGCTACACCGACGGCCACACGCCCGATCCCACCTACGCCAAGGTCTGCTCCCATCGGACCGGTCACGCTGAAGCTGTTGAGGTCTGGTTTGACCCGGAGCGCGTCGCATACGACGAGCTGCTCGGGACCTTCTGGAAGATCCACAACCCCACGACACGCAACCGGCAGGGGCTTGACATCGGAAGTCAGTACCGGTCGGCGATCTTCTTTCACTCGCCCGAGCAGGAGGCAGCCGCGCTCTCCTCGCGCGAGCGCCAGCAGGGCAAGCATCGAAAGCAGATCGTCAGCGAGATCCGGCCTGCGTCGACCTTCTACGAAGCTGAGGAATATCACCAGCGCTACTTCGAGAAGGCGGGGGGCCGCGCTTCATGCGCGGCGACGCTCAGATGAGCCCATCGGATTCGCCGGCGTAGCGCACGGACATCAGCTGGAACGCGGGACGAGCCGATGTCCGCAACAGCGCAGGAGAGGTTCTTCTCAGCTTGGAGGAGATCTGTTGCGAATCTCGGCGGAGCTGCGTCCGGGGATTACGATGATCGCCGGCGTAAATCGACTCCTGGCCCCGCTCATGCATTCCCCTAACTGGAAGCTATCGTCGGTCGTCCGTCGAGCACCTGTCGAGGTGGCGGCCGACGATCGCATCTTGGTTGAGTCGCTGCGCGAGGGCGATGAGCGCGCATTCGAGGCCCTGGTTGAGCGCTACCACGGATCGCTGGTCAGAATCGCGCTGTTGCATGTTCGCGACCGCGCGGTTGCCGAGGAAGTCGCCCAGGAGACGTGGCTGATCGTGCTCGAGGGAATCGGTCGCTTCGAGAGCCGCTCCTCCCTGAAGACCTGGATCTTTCACATCCTTGTCAACCGCGCGAAGACTCGCGGGATCCGGGAAGGACGCCAAGTGCCCGTCTCGGCTCTCGCGGGGGACGACGACCCCGATGTTCCGCTCGATCGCTTCCTCCCGCCGGATGATCCACGGCGGCCGCTTGGCTGGGCGTCGCCGCCGCGGGCCTGGCCGGAAGCGCGACTGCTCGCCCGCGAGACAGTGGCGCAAGTCCGCGAGGCGATCGCGCAGCTCCCACCCGCGCAACAGGCGGTGATCGGTCTTCGGGACGTCGAAGGCCACAGCGCCAAGGAAGTCGCTGACGCGTTGGGGATTAGCGCCGCGAACGAGCGGGTCCTCTTGCACCGAGCCCGGTCACGTGTCCGGCGCAAGCTCGAGGAGTACTTCGAGTCGTGAGGTCCGTGCGCGGCACTCCGGAGCTCACCTGCCTTGAGCTTGTCCAGCTGGTTACCGACTACCTCGAGGGTGTCCTCTCCGCTCGCGATCGACGTCGCTTCGAGCGACACCTGCGCGCGTGCCCCGACTGTCCGACCTACGTCCAGCAGATGGGCGAGACGATTCGCCTCGCCGGCGTGTTGCGCGAGGAAGACATACAGCCGCGAGTCCGAGCTGAGCTGCTAGCGGCGTTCCGGGACTGGAAGAACCGCTGAGCGCGCAGCGGGACCGTAGTTCGCTTCGGTCCGAGCCGCGCTGATTGCCGTAACGATCGCAGCCTTCCGGAGACTGAGGGAGCAGGTCGGTTCGACCGCTACCAAGGAGGACACATGCCGGGAGCCGTGGCCGCGAAGACTGCGGAATCGATGCGAGGGGTGAATGGGAAGAACGTGCTCGTCACGGGTGGCAGCTCGGGAATCGGGCAGGCGATCGCGGTGCGGTTCGCGGAGTACGGCGCCAACCTGGCGATCAATTACCTGAGCCGGCCCGAGGAGGCCCGCGACACCGAGGACCAGGTCCACGCCTGCGTCACCAGGGTGCGGCAGCAGGGTGTCCGTGACGTGATCGTCAGGGGCGACGTGTCCCACGAGGACGACGTAGTCCAGATGGTGGAAAAGGCAGCCAGCGAGCTCGGTGGGCTCGACGTGCTGATTAACAACGCCGGGATCCAGATCTCGCGACCGAGCGAGGAGCTCTCAAGCGACGATTTCGACAAGGTCCTCGCGGTCAACCTCCGAGGGGCGTTCCTCTGCGCCCGAGAGGCGATCCGCCACTTTCTCGCTGGCCGGCGGCCAGGAGTGATCATCAACGTCTCGAGCGTCCATCAGCTGATCCCCAAGCCGGATTACCTGGGCTACTCGGTCAGCAAGGGCGGGATGCAGAACCTGACGAGGACGCTGGCGCTCGAGTACGCCGGCCGGGGGATTCGCATCAACGGGATCGGGCCTGGCGCGACGATCACACCGATCAATCGTGCCTGGATCGACGACGCGGTAAAGAAGGAGCAAGTCGAGAGCCATATTCCAATGGCCCGCGCCGGCACGGCGGATGAGATGGGCGGGGTGGCCTGCTTTCTGGCCAGCGACGATGCCGCCTACATCACCGGCCAGACGATCTTTGTCGACGGCGGACTAACGCTCTACCCCAGCTTCCGCGAACCGTGGTCCTCGGAATGACCGATGATCGGTCTTGGCGTGTGGGCGGCATGCCCGAGCCTCGGCGAATGAGCGAACCATATGGACGCTTATTCGCCGAGCCCTCGGGTGACGGCGCCCTCCATCGAGCAGAAACCCGCTGATTTGCAGGCAAAACCCCGAGTGGGCGATCCAGGACTCGAACCTGGGACCTCTTCCTTATCAGAGAAGCGCTCTAACCGACTGAGCTAATCGCCCTTCTTGCCTGCTGCTCACCTAGGCCCGGCTTAGCGCGGGGCGAGCGCGGCAGGCGAGCCACGATGGTAGCGGCACACAGGTGCAGGGTGGAAGTGCGCCGCCGGTCGACCTATGCCGCGGCCTGCAGTCCCAGGCGGCGCACGAGCTCGAGCGCGTCGTCAAGCGAGGCCAAGGTGAGATGCGCCCGATAGCCGCCCGCACCAAGCGCAGTGACCGCGATCTCACGCCCGAGGAGCGTGCCGAATTCGTCGGCGATGCGCTCGATGGCCGCCTCTTGATCAGGATGCAGGGCGGGCCGCGAGCGCTGGCGGGGCTCGGGCTGTGCGGCGTTCGCAGCCCGAGCTCGATGCTCGAGCTCACGCACCGACCACTGGCGCTCCGCCGCTTCACGTGCCAGCCGCTGGCGCGCGTCGTGGTCGTCGGCGAGCAGCAGCGCCCGTCCGTGCCCCTCGCTCAGCTCCCCGCGCTCCAGCAGCGCGAGCGTCTCGTCGGGCAGTTCCAGGAGGCGAATCAAGTTCGAGACGGCAACGCGGCTGCGCCCTACACGCAAGCCGACCTCCTCCCGCGAGAGCCCGAGCTCGTCGACCAGCGCCGCACATCCGCGCGCCTCGTCGACAGGGTTGAGGTCCTCCCGCGCCATGTTCTCGATCAGCGCCACCTCGAGCGACGCCGGGTCGTCGTGGTGGCGAACGATCGCCGGAAGCACCTCGAGCTCTGCCATGCGGGCCGCCCGCCAGCGTCGCTCGCCGGCGATCAGCTCGTAGTGGCCGGCGGCGCTCGGGCGGACAAGCACCGGCTGCAGCACCCCACGTGTACGGATTGAGTCGGCCAGCGCGAGCAGCGCCTGTTCATCGAACGCCCGCCGGGGCTGGCTCGGGTTGGGTTCGATGAGCTCTACCGGCAGCTCGCGCAGCTCCTCAGCACCGTCGCGTGGTGCGACCGAGAGGATTGCGGCCAGGCCCCGGCCCATGCCGCGCGGTCGCTCAGCCACGAGCGGCGACCTCCTTGGCGAACTCGAAGTATGCGTCGGCGCCCGCGCAGTGCGGGTCGTGAAGGATTACCGGCTTGCCGAAGCTGGGGGCCTCTCCGATACGGATGTTCCGGGGAATGACCGTATCGAACACCAGTTCGGGGAAGTGACCGCGGACTTCTCGCTCCACATCTTGTGCCAGGCGCGTACGGCCGTCGTGCATCGTCAGCAGCATGCCGGCGATCGTGAGACGCGGGTTGAGCTCACGCCGGATCAGTGAAAGCGTGTCGAGTAGACCGGCGAGGCCTTCGAGCGCGAAGTACTCCGACTGAACGGGGACGATGACGCGGTCGGCGGCGGCCAAGGCACCGACCGTGAGCGGCCCCAGCGACGGCGGGCAGTCAAGGAGCGTGAAGGCGTAATCGTCGCGGACCGGCGCCAGCGATTCACGCAGCCGCGTCTCCGAGCCCACAATCCGCGGCAGCTCAACGGTGGCCCCGGCCAGGTCCGGGCCGGACGGCACAATCCACAGGTGCTCAAGGCCGCTGTCGACGATTGCCTCGCGAAGCGCGACGCCGCCCACCAGCACGTCATACATGGTGGGCGAGATATCGCGGCCCAGCCCCAGGCCGACCGTCGCGTTCGCCTGTGGATCGACATCGATCAGCAGCGAGTCGCACTCGGCGGCGGCCACGCACGCCGCGAGGTTTACGGCGGTCGTCGTCTTCCCCACGCCGCCCTTCTGGTTTGCGATCGCGTAAACGGTGCCCACGTCGCCGGAGCACGGTAGCGGCGGGGGCGGTCAGATCTTTCTGTCCGACGGCCGCCTCAGCGGCTCCAATCGGCGGCGCTTTGCTGATCAGCTGCGCCGCGCCTGGCGCCAGCCGCCCAGCGGTCGCTTCGCCGCCACGCCCGGGCGGCGCGGGAAGCGCTCAGGCGTCGGGCTCACCTTCACCATCATGTGCAGGTAGCGGTGCCGCGCGCCGGGGTAGGGAGAAACGCGCAACGGTTCGGCGGCGTCCAATCCGAGCTCCCGCCCGGCGGCCGCCGCGGCCGTCTCCTCCTCGAAGTCGCGGGCTCCGCGCCAAACGACCAAGGTTCCTCCGATCTGTAGCAGCGGCGCAGCGTACTCAGCCACCACGGGCAGCGCCGCCAGCGCCCGGGCGGTGACCAGGTCGGCTTGGCCGGCGCCGTCGCGCCACAGCTCAGCCCGGGCGTTGATCACCTGCACGTTGTCCAACCCGCCGGCCGCCGCGGCCCGCTCGAGAAAGGCGCATTTTCGGGCGTTGCTCTCGACCACCGACACCCTGGCCTGAGGCAAAGCGGCCGCTAGCGCCAGACCTGGAAGCCCTGCGCCTGAGCCGATGTCGGCGATCGTCCCGGCGCTGCGCACCTGCTCCAGCTCGAGTGCAACGAGGGAATCCGCGAGATGGTCGTCGAGGACCGCGCGTTCGCCGCGGACGCTAGTCGGCGCGGCCGCGTCGACTGTCAGCAGCTTCACCAGCCCGGTGAGCGCCTGCACGCTGCGATCCGTAAGGGAATAGCGCACGGCGAGCTCGGCGAGCTGCACGCGTGCGCGGTCGCTTAGCTCGGAGACGCTCACCGGCCCGTTCTGATGCGCTCGATGAAGCCGGCGTAGCGCTCGCGCATCGCGGCGAAGCGGCTCGCGGCGTGGCCGTCAAGATCGGCGTCCAGCTCCGTTTCAAGCAGTGGCAAGAGCTCGGTGACCAGAACCGCCCCACGCGCCATCCACTGGTAGTACGAGCGCCCTCCGTGGTGGTATGGGCCATATAGGCGCGTGCCTGGGAGCCGCTCGACCAGCCAGTGGAACAAGGCTTCGTGGCGTACATGCATGCGGAGCGTGATCTGGGGCTGCTTGCCATCGCCGCCAAAGGACCCTTCGCCGATCAGCAAGCCGATGATTACGCCGCGCTCAAAGTCGCTCAGCTCGGCCACGCCGCAGTTCTACCGCACCCGCCGGCTGTTTCACCGTCATGAAAAACGTGAAACATCCGCGCCGGGCCGTGCTGGGGATCAGCCCGCGCTGCGTGGGATCAGCCCGCGCTGCGTGGAATCAGCGCGCGCGGCGTGGAATCAGCCCGCGGCCGCGCCGTGGATCGGCCCGGGGGCTGAGGAAATCCGGCTCGGATAAGCAGGATTAGATCGGGACGCCGTCCGCGCGCACGGCGTGCGCGGCGCGCGGGACTGTCAAACCAGCGGGGCGACGACCAACCGCCGGTCGGGCTCCTCACCCTCGCTATAGGTCTCGACGTCTCGGCGCGTTCGCAGATGCTCATGAACGAGCTTTCGCTCGATCGCGCTCATCGGCTCGAGCGCCACTGCACGGTGGTCGTGAAGCGCGGCCTCGGCCGCCTGGTCGGCCGCGGCGCGCAGGGCTAGGGCACGACGGTCTCGGTACCCCCCGGCATCGATCAGCACTGCCTTACGGGCCGAGGAACCGCGGAAGGCGATCCGGTACGCCAGGTGCTGGATTGCGTCGATCGTCTGCCCGTGATGGCCGATCAGGACGCCGAGATCCTCGCCGGAGAACACCCCGTGGAGGCCATCATCGTCCTCGCGCACGTCGATCTGTGCGTCGACCCCCGCGGTGTCGGCGATCCGCTCCATCAATTCCCGCACGCGGTCCGACGCGCCTTTAGCAGCGCTCACCCTACCTCCGGCGTCCTGAGCGCTTCTTCTTCTTTCTCGGCGGCGGAGGAGGAGCCGCGCTTCGCCGCGAGCCGGACCTCGCCCCGGCGCCCACCTTCTGCCGCTCCTCTTGGGCTTTGGTGCGGCCGCGCAATAACCCCGCAAGGCCTGCGCCACCGCCGTTTGGCGCGGGCTCCGGCGCGGGCTCACGGGCCCCGCCGCCGCGTCCCGGCGCCCCGCCCTTGCCCGAAGCGCCGCCGTCGGCCTCGGCGGTAGCCGTGAGCGGCGTCATCGGTCCGAGGCGCTTACGGACGAAGTACTGCTGACCGATCGTCCACACATTCGTAGTGATCCAGTACACCATCACGCCGGTCGGCAAGCGGATGATGAAGAACACAAAAATGAGCGGCAAGAACAGCATCAGCCGCTGCTGGGTCTTGTCCATCTGCGGCGTCGACATCAACAGCTGAGAACCGACCTGCGTGCCGACATAGAGCACGATCAGGGCGATCAGCACCGCGCCCGTCGCCTTGTCCGTCAGGTCTGGGATGAACAAAAAGCTGGCGCCGCCATGTGGCCCGCACGCCACCGTGTGTGAAGTGCTGAAACCGACCCAATGGCCGTTGACCAGGTGCGCTCCGGGCTGCAGTTGTGGGCAGATATCGCCACGGAGGCTCGTTCGCAGCGTGTAATAGAGACCGATGAACACGGGCAGCTGCGCGACGAGCGGTAGGCAGGAGCCGAACGGGTTGACCCCGTGCTCCTGGTAGAGCTTCATCAGCTCCTGCTGCTGGCGCTGCTTGTCCCCCTTGTACTTGGCCTGGATCCGCTTCAGCTCCGGCGTTATCCGCTGGAGCTTCTGCATCGAGTGAAACTGCTTGACGGTCAGCGGCAGCATCAGCGCCCGCACGACGATCGTCAGGAGCACGATCGACCAGCCCCAGGGGACGCCGATGCTGTTGTGGAAGAAATTAAGCACGCCCCCGAAAATCGTCACCAGCGGCTGGAAGATGGTTGCGATCTCGAGCATGGTCAGAGGCCTTCGGCCGGCGCGCGTGGCTTGAACAGCCGCTGGCTGTCGACGGGGTCGAGCCCGCCGTGGCTCCACGGATTGCAGCGCAGCAGCCGCCAGCCGGCGAGGACTAGCCCGCGCAGTATGCCGAATCGGGCAATCGCCTGCGCGGCATACTCCGAGCACGAGGGGTAGTAACGGCACCGGTTGCCGAACGCCGGCGAGATCAGCAACTGATAGAGGCGAATCGGAACGACCGACAGGCGGCGAGCAGCGCTCATGCCCCCTGTCCCTCGGCGCGCTTAATCAAGTCGGCTAGTCGCCGCCTGACGCCGGCCAATCCCTCACGCTCGGTTAAAGCCCAGGCATCTTGCCGTGCGACGACCACCGCATCGGTCCCCGGCGGAAGCCGCGCGCACTCGGCGGCGAACGCCTCGCGCAGCAGCCGCTTAACGCGGTTTCGCTGCACCGCGCCGCCTACCTTGCGTGAGACCGACAGGCCCAGCCGCGGAGGACCCGCGTCGGACCCGCGTGGAAACACATGTAGGACGAGCTCTCGCCCCGCGTGCGAGCGACCCTGCCGGAACACCCGGTCGAAATCGGCGCTGCGCGACAACCTGGCTCGCCGGGACCGAGCCCGCGGGCCGAGCGGCGGCTGCATCACACCGTCAGCCGCTTGCGACCCTTCGCCCGCCGGCGCTTCAGCGTGAGACGTCCCGGGCGCGTCCGCATGCGTGCACGAAATCCGTGCTTGCGGGCGCGCTTTCGCTTTTTGGGCTGGTAAGTCCGCTTCATCGCTCAGGTGCCGGTCCAGGAGAACTCCAGGCCAGTATACGCGGGGGGCGCGGCGCTTCCGAGCGGCCGGCCGGTAGCCCAAAGCGGCGGAGGCGGCAGTCCAGAGCGGCCGGGGCGGCGCTCTGAAAAGACCACTGCGCCCCATTGCCGCCGACCCCCAGACGCCACCCCAGCATTTTGCCGCGCTATGCGTCAACGCCCCAAACAGAGCTCAGACCCGTTGCTATATTCGCCCCCCTCCGGGGGGGTTCCCGGCCCTGTTTCCGCTTCCGCCTTGGTGCTCCGAAAGGGAGTCGATTGGAGCTGCCCGCGCAATCCGAACTGACAGACGCCTGGCGCAAGATCCGCGCCGAGCTTCGACGGGTTGTCGGCGAGTCGACCTATGAGATGTGGCTGGCGCGACTCGAGCCGCGGGCATGGGACGGGACGGTGCTTTCGTTGCAGGCGCCCCCCGACACCGCTCAGTGGATCGACAGGCGCTTCAACCAGGTGGTCCAGCGCTGCGTCCGCGTAGTGCTTGGACCTGGGGCCCGGGCGGAGTTTGCGCCGGGGCAAAGCCGCGTTGCCACCGGGAGTCGTGAAGCCCCCCCGGACCTCACCACTCCCAACTTCAACCCGAGATACAGCTTCAACCAGTTTGTGATCGGGGAAGGCAATCGCCTTGCCCACGCCGCCTCGCTTGCAGTGGCCGAACTGCCTGGCCAGGCTTACAACCCTTTGTTCGTACACGCGCCGCCGGGATTGGGTAAGACCCACCTCCTACACGCCATCGGCAACTACGTACTGTCGTTCGGCGACCGGGCCGTCGTGCGGTACACCACCGCCGAGGCGTTCACCAACCACTTCCTGGGGGCCCTCGGCTCCCGCTCGCTGAGCTTCTTCAAACAGACCTACCGCGATGCGGACGTCCTACTGATCGACGACGTCCAGTTTCTGGCCAGCAAAGCCAAGACCGAGGAGGAGTTCTTTCACACGTTCAACGCCCTGTACGAGACCGGTCGGCAGCTCGTGCTCACATGTGATCGCCTACCCGGCCAGCTGGTCGCGGTCGAGGAGCGGCTCCGCGAGCGCTTCCAGGCCGGGTTGGTGGCGAACATCACGCCGCCCGACTTCTCCACCAGGGTCACGATCCTGCGCAAGCGAGTTGCGCTCGACCATATCGAGCTAGCCGACGGACAAGTGCTCGAACAGATCGCCGAGCGCATCACAAACAACATCAGGGCGCTCGAGGGCGCACTCATCCGGGTGGTCGCACACCACTCGTTGACCGGCCACCCGATCGATCCGGAGCTCACCGGCGCCGTGCTTGATGGCATCGCGCCTCGGTCTGCGCTCGGGCCGACGATCGGTTCGATCCAGCGCGCCGTGGCCGAGCACTACGGCGTCTCAGTCGCCGATCTCTCGTCCGCGGCCCGCACGGCGAAAGTCGCCTGGGCACGCCACGTCGCCCTTCACCTTGCGCGAGAGCTCACCAAGGAGTCCCTGACCACGCTCGGCCACCACTTCGGAGGGCGCAACCACGCCACCGTTCTTCACGCCTGCAAGCGCGTCGGACAGCGTCTGGAGTCAGACGACAATGCGGCCGACGAGCTTCGCCAGTTGACGGCGGCGCTCGCCTCTGAACAACCCGACCGCAGCTGCTGACAGACTTGGGTTCGGGCCCAGGCCGTAACTATGCCGCTCTTTGCGCGGGCCAGCTGGCTTATCCACAGCCATTTTCAACCCTATGACTCCTAACTTCAATTCAACGTATTCATCATGAAGATCTCTGTCGATCGCGACGTGCTGCTGGAGCAGCTTCAGACCGTCGGAAGGGTCGCGTCGACCCGGAGCGCGATTCAGGCTCTGGCGGGCGTTCAGCTCTCAGCTTCGGCCGATGCCTGTGAACTTCGGGCGACCGATATGGATGTCGGCCTGCGCGTGCCCCTCATTGCCGAGGTGGTCAGAGAAGGAGTTGTGGTCCTCCCTGCCAGGCTCCTGCTCGATGTTGTCCGCTCTCTGCCCGCGCCGCAGGTGTCACTGGAGTTGCGCTCGGCTCAGCAGGATGTGGAGCTGGTGTGCGGCACGGCTACGTTCGACATCCGCACTCTCCGTGCGGAGGACTTCCCACCCTTTCCGGAGCCAGAGGCCGACGCGGTCGTCTCTGTCCCCACTGAAGCCTTCGTGGCCACGGCGCTCAAGGTCGCCGGCTCGGCATCACGTGATGAGACACGTCCGGTGCTGACCGGCATTCACGTGTCAGCATCTGAGCGCGAGCTGCGGATGGTCGCTACTGACTCCTACCGCCTGAGTGTCAAGGAAACCGCGCTTGAACAGCCGCTCTCCAGCGCGTTCGAGGTCAATGTGCCGGCGCGGGCACTACAGGAACTGGCGAGGGTGGCGGCGCACGCCGGCGAGGACGAGTTGCGCGTCGCGGTCCAGCGCAACCAGATCGTGTTCCTGTTGGGCAGGACAATCCTCTCCTCGCGACTGATCGAGGGCCAGTTCCCCAACTATCGTCAGCTCTTGCCTGAGAGCTTCGAACACGAGCTGCGCGTGGCGTCGGTCGAGCTGACGGACGTCGTCAGGCGCATCAGTTTGCTGGCGCAGAAGAACGCGCCGCTCCGGCTGGCGTTTGCCGAGGGAGAGCTGACGGTCTCCGCGCAGACGCCGGACGTGGGCGAGGCGCGCGAGTCGCTGCCGGTTGCCTTCCAGGGCGAGCCGCTGGAGATCGGCTTCAACCCCGAGTTCCTGCGCGCCGGCCTCGAGGCGATCGAGGAGGGTGACGTGGTGTTGAAGCTGATAAGCCCGCTGCGGCCGGGGCTGATCGAAGCCGCGGACGGCAGCGGGTTTCAATACCTGATCATGCCGATTCGACTCAACGTGTAGGAGGCGGAGGGCGAAGTGCAGGTCATGACCTGCAAGCTGCGCGACTTCCGCTGTTATGAGCGCGCAGAGATCGCCTTGGGCGAGCGCCTGACGGTCGTCTCAGGACCCAACGGCGCCGGCAAGACGAACCTTGTGGAGGCGATGTACTTCGGTTGCACCGGGCGCTCGTGCCGGACGACGAACGAGCGCGAGATGCTGCGCTTCAGTGCGACTTCCACGCGCGTCGTCATCGACGCCCTGGGCGACGATGGTCCCCACGAGCTGTCGGTGGGCTTCTCCCCCGGTGAGCCCAAGCGCATGGAGATCGACCGTGCTCCGGTCGACCGCTTGCTCGATTCTCCGGTCCGACCCCTGGTGAGCGTGTTCGTGCCCGACCGCTTGGAGTTGGTGAAGGGATCCCCCGCGATACGCCGCGCGCACATGGATCAGCTCGTGGGCGCGTTGTGGCCGTCACGAGCAGCGACGCGCCGCGCTTACGCGCAGTCACTCGCTCATCGCAATGCGCTGATCTCGCGGGTGCGGACCGGCGGAGCTCCGCGACAATCGCTGCGCCCATGGGATCTGCAGCTCGCGCGCCACGGCGCCCAGCTGATGGCCGACAGGGCGCAAGCGATCGAGCGCATCGCAGGGCCGTTTGCCTCGGAGGGTGCCGCGCTCGGGATGGGCGCCGATGCCGTGGTCCTCTACCGTCCCCGCTCCCAGGCGGCGGGGCCGGAGCAACTCGCCGCGGAGCTCGCCGAACGCATTGAGCGGGACCTGGAGCGCGGCTTTACTTCTCACGGGCCGCACCGAGACGAGCTGCTCCTGCTGCGGGCAGGCCGTGAGCTCAGGGCTTACGGATCGCAGGGACAACAGCGGCTGGCGCTTCTCTCGCTTTTGCTGGCTGAACGACAGGCGATCGCCGAAGCACGGGATGCCTTGCCGCTGCTGTTACTCGACGACGTCATGAGCGAGCTCGACCACGGGCGTCGACGCGCCTTGGTGGATCAGTTGCGCTCTAGCGGCGGACAGTCGGTCATAACCACAACCGACCTCGAGCACGTACCGGGCGCATCCGCCGTCGATGTGGCGCGCCTGGCAGTGTCAGAAGGCAGGGTGCTGCGGGAGCTGGCCGCGGCATGAGTCCGTCGCGACGCAGCCCCCGCGCGCTGGCCCTCGCGCTCGACGGCGTGCGGGCCGAGCTCTCCCCCCAGACGCTGCTGGCCGACGTTCAAGCCATCTGGCCGAGCGCTGTCGGCTCGGTGATCGCTGCAGAGGCGGAGCCCGTGTCCGAACGCGGAGGCACTCTCACCGTGTCGTGCGCCGCGGCGGTGTGGGCGCAGGAGCTCGACCTGATGGCGACGGCCATCGTGGAGCGGCTTAACGAAGCGCTCGGCGGCGAGCGAATCGCTCGTCTGAAGTGCGTGGCAACGCCGCCACCGGTGAGCTGAGCAGGCGTTGTCGAAGACCCATCGAACACTAACTTACGAGCAACTGATCCACGGCCCAGCTAACGCGCTCCGAAGTGTTACCGAAGTGTGCCGACTTTGCGCCATTTGCAGGCAAAAATGAGGGCGCCGGACCGACTGTAAAGGGGTCCTCTGTGCTATTCTTCTGTACACCAGCTTCCGACGCCCCGGCGCGCCGTTCGTTGCGCGATACCGGGGCGTCTCGACGTCATCGGAGGATCGTTGGCAGACGCTAACGGCGCTTCGCGCCGCAACAAGGACAAGGGCACGTATGACGCCCAGGACATCACGGTCCTGGAGGGCCTCGAGGCCGTTCGTCGTCGGCCGGGCATGTACATCGGCTCGACCGGTCCGCGCGGACTTCACCACCTCGTCTACGAAGTTGTCGATAACTCTGTCGACGAGGCGCTTGCGGGCTACTGCGACGACGTCGAGATAACGATCCATCCCGACAACTCGGTCACCGTGGCCGATGACGGGCGTGGCATTCCCGTCGCGATCATGGAGAAGGAGAAGCGTCCGGCGGTGGAGGTCGTGTTGACAGTGCTTCATGCCGGCGGCAAGTTCGGCGAGGGTGGCGGTTACAAGGTCTCCGGTGGGCTCCACGGCGTCGGCGTCTCGGTGGTCAACGCCCTATCCGAGCGACTCGACGTCGAAGTGCGGCGTGACGGCTTCGTCTGGACGCAGTCGTACGAGCGGGGCAAGCCGCTCGGCGAGCTCAACAAAGGCGAGCGCACCAAGGACACGGGCACGACGATCACCTTCTTGCCCGACGCCGACGTCTTCGAGGCGCTCGACTTCGACTTCACGACGATCGAGGAGCGCATGCGCGAGACCGCGTTCTTGACGCGCGGGCTGCGGATCGTGATCGTCGACGAGCGCGCCGAGGGCCAGGCTCAAGCCCGGCCCGTACAGGCCGGCGCTTCCGGGCACCGGCGCGCCGAGTTTCGCTACGAGGGGGGCATCGTCGACTTCGTCTCCTACCTCAACGAGAACAAGGAACCGATTCAGCGCAGGGTGATCTCGTTCGAGGGCCAGAGCGAGGAGGGGGCGGTCGAGGTGGCGATGCAGTGGAACTCCTCCTATCAGGAGTCGGTGTTCTCGTTCGCCAACAACATCAACACCCATGAGGGCGGCTCGCACCTCAGCGGCTTTCGCTCCGCCCTGACGGGTGCGCTGAACAAGTACGCGCGCGACAAGGGCGAGCTCAAGGAGAAGGACGACAACTTGACCGGCGAGGATGTGCGCGAGGGGCTCACAGCGGTGATCTCCGCCAAGCTGCAGGATCCGCAGTTCGAGGGTCAGACGAAGACCAAGCTCGGGAACCCCGGCATGGCCGGGTTCGTGCAGTCCGTCGTCAACGCGCGCCTGTCCGAGTTCCTTGAGGAGAATCCGCAGGACGCCCGCTCCGTGATCCGCAAGGCGGTACAGGCAGCGCACGCCCGCGCTGCCGCACGCAAGGCCCGCGACCTGACGCGGCGCAAGTCGGCGTTAGAGAACTCGACGCTCCCCGGCAAGCTCGCCGACTGCTCGGTGAAGGATCCGGCACTGGCCGAGCTGTTCGTGGTCGAGGGCGACTCGGCGGGTGGCTCCGCCGTCAGCGCGCGCGACCGCAACACCCAGGCGATCCTGCCCTTGCGGGGCAAGATCCTCAATGTCGAGAAGAGCCGGATCGACAAAATCCTTCAGAACCAGGAGATCCAGGCGCTGATCACCGCGGTCGGTACCGGGGTCCGCGACGAGTTCGACATCGAGAAGGCTCGCTACCACAAGGTCGTGTTGCTGACCGACGCGGATGTCGATGGCGCACACATCCGGACCCTCGCGCTGACGCTCCTGTTCCGCGAGATGCAACCGCTGATCGAGGCTGGCTACGTCTACATCGCCAAGCCGCCGCTGTACCGCCTGACACGGGGTCAGAAGCACCGCTATCTCGAACGCGAGTCCGAGCTCGAAGAGATCCTGCTCGGGGACAAGTTCGAGAAGATCGAAGTCCTGGACCGCGACGACAAGCAGTTCAAGCTGACCGAGGCGCGCTGGAAGCGGTTCACGAAGCTGCTCAAGCAATACGAAGGCTGGGCCTCCGCGTTGCGCGCCGCTCACGGCCACGGCGTCGTCGCGTTCCTGCAGCAGGCTCGCCTGCTCGAGGAGCAGATCACCGACGTGGACGCGCTCCTCAAGCACATCGCCAAGGACGGCCAGAATGGCGACGCGTACAGGACCCAGCTGGTCACGGAGACCCCGGACGAGGTCGTGATTCGCACGATCGAGGCCAAGAGCGGCCTGGCGACGACGCATCATGTCCGCCGCGCGGCGCTCGACGCCAACGAGTACCGCCGGCTCGCGGCGGTCCACCACGAGCTTGCCGAGCTGCTCGGGACCCCACCGTTTCACGTCCGCTTCGGCGACGGCTCGAGCGACGCAACCACGTTCGCCGAGCTGCACGACGCCGTCTTGGCGGTTGCCCAACGTGGAATCCATTACTACCGCTTCAAGGGCCTCGGCGAGATGGACGCCGATGAGCTGCGCGAGACGACCATGGACCCGGAGACCCGCACGCTGATGCAGGTCACGATGGAGGACGCGGCTTCGGCGGACCTCGTCTTCTCGATGCTGATGGGGGATCAGGTCGAGCCGCGCCGGGCGTTCATCGAGGACAACGCGCTGGCCGCCAACGTCGACGTGTAACTCCCGATGTCAACGATCGACACCATCAGCGGGGGCAACATCGAACCTCGCCCGCTCGAGGACGAGATGCGCTCGGCGTATCTCGACTACGCGATGTCGGTCATCGTGTCGCGGGCGCTGCCCGACGTCCGCGACGGCCTCAAGCCGGTCCACCGCCGGGTGTTGCACGCGATGAACGAGCTCGGAGTACTCCCCGGTCGCCCGCACGTCAAGTGCGCGTCGATCGTCGGTGAGGTGATGGGCAAGTACCACCCGCACGGCGACTCGCCGATCTACGACGCGCTCGTGCGCCTGGCGCAGGACTTCTCGATGCGCTACCCGCTGGTCGACGGACACGGCAACTTCGGCAACATCGACGGCTACTCCGCTGCGGCCATGCGCTACACCGAGGCCCGCCTCGGCCGCCTGGCGACCGAGATGCTGCGTGACATCGACCAGGAGACGGTCGACTTCGTGCCCACGTACGACGGCGCCAAGCAGGAGCCGACCGTGCTGCCGGCGCGCTTCCCGAACTTGCTCGTCAACGGCGGCTCGGGGATCGCCGTGGGCATGGCGACAAACATCCCGCCGCACAACCTGCGCGAGGTGATCGACGCCGCGGTCGCCTACATCGATGATCCGGCGATCGACGTGGACGGGCTGATGAAGCACGTCAAGGGCCCCGACTTCCCCACCGCCGGCACGATCCTCGGCCGCGAGGGGATTCGCGACGCCTACGCCACCGGCCGCGGCCGGATCCGCGTCCAGGCCAAGGCCCACGTGGAGCCGATCGGCCAGGGCAAGGAGGCGATCATCGTGACCGAGCTGCCCTACCAGGTGCGCAAGGGCGGCGACGGCGGGCTGATCATGAAGATCCGCGACCTGGTGCTGGAGAAGAAGCTGCCCGAGATCACCGACCTGCGCGACGAGTCTGATCGCCACGGGATGCGGATCGTGATCGAGCTCAAGCGCGACGCGATCCCCAGGGTGGTGCTCAACAAGCTGCACAAGCACACGCCGATGCAGGCCACGTTCGGCGTCAACATGGTGGCGCTCGTCGACAACGTCCCGCGCACGCTCTCCCTGCGCGAGGTGATCGGGCACTACGTCGACCACCAGCGCGAGGTCGTCGTGCGGCGGATGCAGCACGAGCTGCGCCGGCGTCAGGAGCGGGTCCACGTGCTCGAAGGCCAGCTGATCGCGCTCGACAACCTGGACGAGGTCATCGCCCTGATTCGCAGCTCGCGCGACCCGGAGACGGCGCGCAAGGGACTGGTGGAGCGCTTCGAGCTGACGGTTGTACAGGCGCAAGCGATTCTTCAGCTCACGCTGAGCCGCCTGACGGCGCTCGAGGCCGACAAGATCAAATCCGAGCACGCGGACCACGTCGAGCGGATCAAGGAGCTGAAAGAGATCCTCGGCGACGAGCAGAAGATCTACGGCGTGATCAAGGAAGAGCTTAAAGAAATAAGGGACGCCTACGGCGATGAGCGGCGCACGGAGATCACCTACGCCGAAGGCGAAGTCGACATCGAGGATTTGATCGCCGACCAGCAGATGGTGATCTCGATCACCCACTCGGGCTACATCAAGTCGCTTCCTCTCTCCACCTACCGCCAGCAGCGCCGTGGCGGCGTCGGCGTCACCGGGATGGAGATGAAGGATGACGACTACATCGAGCACCTGTTCGTCTCCTCGACGCACGACTACCTGCTGTTCTTCACCAATCGCGGCAAGGTGTACCGGCTCAAGGTCTACGAGCTTCCCGAGGCCTCGCGCACCGCCAAGGGCAGGGCGCTTGTCAACCTGCTGCCGCTGCGCGAAGCGGAGCGCGTGCAGTCCGTGCTCGCCACCCGCGACTTCGCCGAGGGTCGCTACCTCGTGTTCGCCACGCGCGGGGGCATGGTCAAGAAGACCGAGTTCGGCGCCTACAACACGCCGATCAAGGCGGACGGAATCATCGCCATCAACATCCGCGACGATGACGAGCTGATCGCCGTGCGGCGCACGAGCGGCTCCGACGACATCATCATGGTCTCGCGCTCTGGCCAGGCGGCACGCTTCAACGAAGACCAGGTCCGCTCCATGGGCCGCGACACGAGCGGCGTACGCGGCATGAATGTTTCCCAGAGGGGCAATGCCCTGCTGGCGATGGACGTCGCTCGCGACGACCAGGAGCTGCTCGTCGTGACCGAGAACGGCTACGGCAAGCGCACGCCGATCCCCGACTATCCGGTCAAGGGCCGCGGGACGATGGGCGTCAAGACGATCACGCTGACCGAGAACAAGGGCCAACTGGCTGGCGCACTGGTCGTACGCGAGCACCAGGAGCTGGTGTTCATCTCCCAGAATGGGATGGTTCAGCGGACCTCTGTACGCGGCATCAGCCGCTACGGGCGCGCCTCACAGGGAGTCCGCGTGATGAATATCCGCGACGACGACCAGGTGAGCGCGGTAGCGCTCATAGTTGAGTCCGAGGCTCAGACGGCGGCACAGGTCGCCGAGCCCAGCGAACCCGACGGCCAGCCGGACGAGTAGCGCGGGCTTTAGCAGGCGAAGGACCGCGTGGCGCCACAGTCGAGCGGAGCTCGGGTGCCGCTCAGATGCGTGCCGCGGTGGTATGTCGCGGTCCTTCGCTAGGATGCGCCTACCAGAGAAAGGAGGTGGTCCGTCTGTCTGAAAGTTCTTGTGGGACCCTGGAGGTGTCCGGCCGCTAGGACGGAGGCTGACCCCGCGTAGCGGAGTCCACCCCGAGACACCGTTGTGGTGGGTGCCGGGATTCGTCCCTCCGGCAGTGGTTCAGCCCACCTCGATTCCAGGCAGCCAGTCGTTAAGCGAAGGGCGCCGCCGCCGCGGCGCCCTTCGTGTTTTGCAACGGGGCTACTCTTCGAGCATGTGCCGAAACATTCGTAACCTCTACAACTTCGAGCCGCCGGCGACCGACGAAGAAGTCCACGACGCCGCGCTTCAGTACGTGAGGAAGATCAGCGGCTTCAGCAAGCCCTCGCGGGCCAACGCAGAGGCGTTCGCGCGGGCCGTGGACGCTGTCGCCGCCGCCTCCCGGGAGCTGCTCGACGGCCTGAGCACGACCGCCCCGGCCAAGAATCGGGCGCTGGAGCGGGTCAAGGCCCAGGAGCGCGCCGCCCAGCGCTACGCGGCCTAGCCTGTCAGGCCGCCAGGTACGCCCGCCAAGCGGCGGGTATCGATGGGCTGGCCACGTGGATGAACACGTGCGGACTGGGCGTCCGCGGCTGGCGCAGCAGCCGCATCCCCGCCTGGCGAGGCAGCGCGTTGCCCTTCCGGCGATTGCACGGCGCGCAGGAGGCGACGATGTTGTCCCAGCTCGAGGCGCCGCCCTTGGACCTCGGAACCACGTGGTCGACGGTGAGGTTCGAACGGGAGCCGCAGTACTGGCAGGTCCAGTCGTCGCGGGCGAATACGGCACGGCGGGTGATCTTGCGGCGGTGGGTGTCCCGCGGGATGCGCACGTAGGACACCAGACGGATGACGGCCGGCCGAGTCATCGTCTGCGTGGCGGAGTGAAGCTGCCAGCCGGCGTGCTCGATCACTTCCGCCCTCTCCTTGAGCAGCAGTACCACGGCGCGGCGAACCGTGCAGACGTTGATCGGCTCATACGTGGCGTTCAGCACGAGCACCCGGCCAACCTCCGGCCCGCGTCGCTGGTGCTCGGGAAGCGACGCGGACCCCGCTGGGTGTGCTGGCGCAGAGGTGGCCATCGGCTGGCGCCAGTGTAGCGAGGGGACGTGCGGTTTCAGCCCTCTGACCAGGCCGGAAACGAGCCCAGTACGCGCAGCACCTCAACGTGCTGGCGCACCCCGGACAGCGACTCGGCCACGCGCGGCTCGGACGCACGTCCCTCGAGGTCGGCGAAGAACATGTACCGCCCGAGGCCTTGCTTGCGCGGCCGGGACTCGATTCGCGTCAGGTTCACCTGACGCGAGGCGAACTCCGAGAGACAGCGCACAAGCCACCCCGGCGCCTCCGAGCCGATTCCCCAGAACACGACAGCGGTCTTCCAAGGTCCGAGCGGAGCCCGGGCGTCGCCCGGGGGACCCGGCCGCGCGCCGAGCGGCGCCAGCCACACGAACCGCGTCTCGTTCTCGGCTATGTCCTCGACCCCTGCCCGAAGCACCTGACAGCTGTAGCGCTCGGCCGCCAACCTGTTTCCGAGCGCGGCCCAGGCACCCTCGTGCTCGGCCACCATCCGGACTGCGTCGGCCGTCGAGCTGCCGGCCAGAACGCGGGCGTCTGGGAGCCGGGTGCGGATGAAGCGGGCGCACTGGGCGGTGGCCTGAGGGTGCGAGACGACGGTCTCGATGTCCGAGAGCTCAAGTGGCCGGCGCGCAATCAGGCAGTGGCGAATCGGGTGCACCACCTCGCCGACGATGCCCACGTCCTCGGTTTCCATCGCCAGCGCATCGAGCGTCGCGTTGACCGATCCCTCCAATGAATTTTCGATCGGCACCAGCGCCCGCTCCACAAGGCCTCCATGAACGGCCATCACCGTGTCGTAGATCGTCGGCAGCGGGACGAGCTCCAGGCCGGCGCCACCTACGGCGGCGATCAGCGCTTCCTGCGTGAACGTGCCCTCGGGGCCGAAGTAGCCGACGCGCAACGACAAGAAGCCAGCGAGCCCTATCCTAAGCGGGCTGTGGCTGGTCGCCCGCGCGTCCGAGCGCCAGTCGGATGGCCTCGCTCTCCTCGGGCGAGAGCTCGTGATCGGAGCTTCCCTCCCTGACCTGCTTGGCGTAAAGGCGAGCCTGGTCGCGATGGTGGATCGACGAGAGCACGAGGCCGGAGCCGGTAGCGTCTAGCAGGGCGATCGAGGTCGACTGCTGGCCCGACATCTCGCCGTAGGCGTCGTAATGGATAAGGGCCCGGTGGGCGATCGTCCCGTCCAGGCGCCTCTCGACGGTCGCCATACGCTCATGGAGCGCCCCGGCGGCGTCCTCCAGGTACTGGTGAAGCGCCTCGAACTGTCCTTGGAGGCGGGCAGCGTGCTCCACCAGGTCCTGCCCGCCACCGCCCAGCACGACCCGCTGAGCGAGCCGCACGCGCCGCAGCTTCATCGCCAGAGCGGCGCTCAGCAAGAGCCCCACGACTGCCACGCCCACAGCCGCCAGCGCCACGATACCCGTCGTGGTATGCGTCAACTGGTGCACCGCCGAGAGGATATGGGACCGGCCCGCGCCGCGACCGGACCGGCCCGTGCCGCGACCGGGAGAGCCCAGAGCGCGGCCACAGACAGGACAGAGCCGCCGCCGTTAGTGGAAAGTGATCGGGAAGCTCAGTGTGTTGTGGGCCGTGACCGTCTCGCCCGGCACTTTCTCCACCGTCGCCGTGACCGTGTAGCTACCGGCTGGTGGCGAGGAGCTCAGCGAGACCTGAACCGTGTACTGGTGCCCTGGAACTGTCTGGGGCACAACCTGCTGGCCGCTGATCGAGGTCCCGCTGAGCAGGACCTTGACCACCACGTTGGTCTCGTTGTTCTGGCCGTCGTTGGTGAACGAACAGCTGAACGTCGGCGCCGGACTGGCGGGCAGAGTGTTTGTGCCGCCCACAACCAGCGCCGTCCCGCCCACGCTACAGGACTGCATCGCGTGGCCGTGAGCACCGGGGGCGGGCTTTCCGCCCTGAGCGGTTGGAAGCGCGGCGCCGAACTTGCTGGCCACGAACGTCGGCGTCAGCCATTGAACGTTCTCGATGACCTGACTGGCGGCGATCGGTTGGCCGTTGGGAGGCCCGGCGGCGATCCCCGCGCCGTGCAGCGCCCCCGCGATCGCCGGAGCGGCGTAGTCGGTGTAGAGGACGTCTGACGCGTATAGCCTGGCCATCTCGGCGGCGATCCGATTGACCGCGTCGGCGCTTGTCGTCTTCGAGAGGGCCTGCTGCACGCTGTCGGCGATGTTGGCGATGCCATCGCTGCGCATCTCAAGGGCCAGCACGAGATTCTGCTGGGCCACGCTCATCTCGTTTGGCACGCTGAAGCCCTTTGCCTGCCTTAGCTCGGACTGCGCGTCCTGCCGGGTCTGGTTGATCTGCGTTTGCAGGTTCGCTGCATTGGAAGCTCCGCTGGCGCCTGAGAGCTCGGTGAACAGCGTCTTGCCCGTCTGGTCGGACTTGGCGATCAGAGTCGCGACGTTGTCGGAGTAGTTCTTGAGCGCGCTGTTGCGCTGCGAGACCTCGCAGCTGTGCACGCCCAGGACGATCAAGATCACCGCGATCACAAGCACGATCAGGGCAATGGCGCGCCGGACGATGAACGCCTGCTGCTCGCTTCCGGACCGCCTGCCGCCGGATGGCGACCGCCCGCCCCCCGACGACCCGCGCCTACGCGACGCCGTGCGCTGCTCTGTCAGCGGCTCGTCCGCCTCGTCGAAAAACGACAAGCTGTGGCTCCTTGGGCGATCTCGCGGGGTCCCCAGTATGACCACACGACCGGGGGAAAATGCAAGCCGGCCGCCCGGGGCCCGCCCGGAGTCAGACAGGGACCGGCGCCAAGACGTGGAAAACCCACAGCGTGCGCGCGAGCCAGCTCTCCACAGCCCGTCAGCGAGCGGACGAACCGAGGCGGCCTGCGCGCCACAGCGGCGCAGACGCGCTGCTGGGACGCTACCGGCTGGGAAAGCGGCTGGGGGCTGGCTCGTTCGGCACCGTCTGGGTGGCGCGCGACGAGCACCTAGGGCGCGACGTGGCG
Organism: uncultured Actinomycetes bacterium; assembly: GCA_963830405.1. GTDB lineage: Bacteria > Actinomycetota > Thermoleophilia > Solirubrobacterales > Solirubrobacteraceae > Palsa-465. The sequence continues at coordinate 506,546 of CAWHMB010000001.1, read as the reverse complement.
GTCAAGGTGCTTCCCCGCGAGCGGATCATGGATGCGCGCTTCGAGCGCGAGGCCCACGCCGCGGCTCGCCTCGCGCACCCGGCGATCGTGACCCTTTACGAGGCGGTGGCCGACGAGGAGTCGGCCTACCTGGTCTCCGAGCTCGTGCGCGGTGCGACCCTGGGAGCGCTGCTCGAGGGCGGCCGCCTCTCCGATCGGGACATCGTGGCTATCGGCATCGCGCTTTGCGACGCCCTGGCCCACGCCCACGGCCAGGGAATCGTGCACCGCGACGTCAAGCCGTCGAACGTCCTGGTACCAGAGCGCCCTGCCAGCGCCGCCTACCCCGCCAAGCTGACCGACTTCGGCGTGGCTCGCGTGATCGGTGGGGATTCGCTGACCAAGACTGGGGACGTCGTCGGCACCGCCGCCTATATGGCACCCGAGCAGGCCGCGGGCCGCGCCGCGGGAGCCGCCGCCGACCTCTATTCGCTCGCGCTCGTGCTCTATGAGGCGCTGACCGGTGTGAACCCGCTCCCCGGAGGCGCCGCTGGGCGGGCGGCGCGGCTCAGGGCATACCTTCCGCCGCTGCGCCGCCAGCGGCGCGACCTGCCGCGCGAGTTAGGGCGGGCAATCGATCTGGCGCTTCGCCCCCGCGCCGGAGAGCGGGGCACAATCGAGGAGCTGCGGGACGCACTGTCGAGCTCGTTCACCGAGCTCAAGGACATTCCCGGGGTTGTGGAGGGTCCGTGGCGCCCCCGCCTGACGCCCGCCGCCGGCGAGCCTGACCCCACGTCTCCCCTGCTCGAGCCCGACGGCCGGGCACAGGGCCGGGCACAGGGCAGCGAGCGCGCCAAACCCGCCACGAACGCCTGGCCGGCACGCGGGCTGGCCTGCGCCTGCGCGGCGCTGCTGGGCTCCTGGCTCGGGTCGCGCCTGCTGACCCAGGTCGCCGTCGCGCCGGCAGGGCTGGCACTGGTCGCGGGCGGGGCCGTGCTCGTGCTGCCCAGGATCGGCTTCTTGCTGCTGAGCGCAGCGCTGGCGATCGCCGCCGTGATCCACGGTCATGCCGGCGAGGCGCTGCTCGTGGCGGTTGCCCTATCGCTTCCGGTCGTGCTCCTGCCGCGCGCCGGTACGAGTTGGCCGCTGCCGGCCGCCGCCCCGCTGCTCGGCGTCCTGGGCCTGGGCGGCGCCTGGCCGGCGCTCGCCGCACGCGCTCCCACCGTTTGGCGCAGGGCGGCGCTGGGCTTCATCGGCTGGGTATGGCTCGTCGCGGTGGAGGTGCTCAGCGGCTCGCGGATCTACGTCAAGCTCCCGCCCGAGATCCCCGCCCGGGGTGCGTGGGGCCCATCGATCTTCGAGGCGGCGGACCACGTGCTGGGGGCGCTCCTGAGCTCGGGAATGCTGGCCGGCGGTTTGATCTGGGCCCTGGCGGCCACTGTCCTGCCGACGCTTCTAGCCGGACGCTCGCTGGCGCTCGACGCAATCAAAGTGGCCCTATGGGCGGTCGCCCTCGTGACCGCCACCGGGTTGGCACTGAGCGGCTCGGCGGGCGGACTGTCGCTCATCAGCACCAGCACGGCGGCCCTCGGTGGGTTCGCGGCGGCGCTGGTCGCCCTGGCCCCCGCGATGCTTACTGCCCGGCGAGCGAACGAAAGCCCAGGACCAGGACTTCCGTAGCATCAGCATGCCGCCCGCGGCGTCCAATGAGCGTGCTCAGGAACCTAGAGAGCAAGATCGCTGGCCTCGTCGAAGGTACCTTCAGTCGTGCCTTCCGCTCGGAGGTGCGCCCAGTGGAGATCGCCCGCAAGCTGGCCCGCGAAATGGACGAGCACAAAGCGCTGTCGGTCTCCCGCACGTACGTCCCAAACGAATACCGCGTTTTCCTATCCCCGCGCGACCGCCAGCGCTTTGCCGACTACGAGGACGCATTGGCCAGCGAGCTGGCCGGCTATCTGCTGGAGCACGCCCGGCGCGAGCGCCTGGTGATGCTCTCCCGGCCAGTGATCGAGTTCGAGACAGACGATCGCCTGCGATTGGGCGAGTTCGGTATCCAGACGCGGGTGGTCCAGCCGGCGGAGGCTGCAGCCGAGCCCGCCGTCCCCTCGGCCGAGCCAAGCGGCCGCACGATGGTCTACAGCGCCGCCGGCCGCGTGGCGGAGCCGCTTGAGGAACGCGCGCGCAGCCAAGCCGAGACGGCGCTGCTGCTGATCGACGGCAGGCGCCTAATCGTCGGTTCCGACGGAGCAACGCTCGGCCGCAGCGGCAAGTGCGAAATCGTCCTCGACGATCCGAATGTCTCACGCGAGCACGCCGAGCTGCGCCCCCGGGGCGGGTCATGGGTGTTGACGGACCTGGGCTCCACGAACGGCTCTAGCGTCAACGGGCGGCGGATCGACGCCCCAACCGTCGTCAAGCCGGGCGACGAAATTGAGCTCGGCACCTCGGTGATGAAGTTCGAGCTCCAGTAACGGTGGCTGGCAGCGATGCTCGAGCCCGTATCCGTTGGACTGAAGTTCGCGTTCCTGGCCGTCCTCTACCTGTTCCTGCTGTGGGTCGCCTGGAGTGCGCTGCGCGACCTGCGCCGCGGTCGCGGAGGCGTGGCCACCGCGGAGCGCGAGCGGCCGGTCGACGCCACCGGCATGTATTCGGCGACGGACGGCCTGATCGACGCTGACGGCGCCGCCGAGCCGCGACTGCTGGTAGAGCGGGCCGCCGGGCACCAGGCGGGTGTCGCCTATGAGCTCGACGAGAACGTGACGCTCGGGCGGGGAGACGTCGAGATCCGGCTCGACGACCCGTTCGCGTCATCGCACCATGCGCGGATCTCCCGCCAGGGACCCGTCCTGGTCATCGAGGATCTCGGCTCCACCAACGGCACCTATCTGAACGACGTGCTGTTGACCGGTCCCCAGCCGCTTCACGATGGCGACAGGATTCGGATCGGGGACAGCGAGTTCTCCTACGTGCGATAACCGACAGCGATGCTCCGCGCCGCCGACACGATCGCTAAGACTGACACCGGCCGGCAACGCCGGGACAACGAGGACTCTGCTTTCGCCCGCGCGCCGGTGTTCGTGGTCGCCGACGGAATGGGCGGAGCTCAAGCGGGTGAGGTCGCCTCGAGGATCGCCGTCGAGGCGTTCGCCCAGGGGCTCCCTTCGGCGGGCAATCCCGAGCAGAGGCTGGCGGCGCGGGTGCTCGAGGCCAACCGGCGGATCTTTGACGTGTCGCGCTCTGAGAGCGAGCGCGCCGGCATGGGGACCACCCTCACCGCCGCCCTGCTCGACGGCTCGGAGGTGGCGATCGCGCACGTCGGCGATAGCCGCGCCTACCTCTTCCGCGACGGTTCGCTGAAGCGGCTGACCCAGGACCACTCGCTGGTCGACGAGCTCGTCCGCCGCGGGAAGCTGACCGAGGAACAGGCCGCCGAACACCCCCAGCGCTCGATCATTACCCGCGCCCTGGGTCCGGAGCCCGAGGTGGAAGTCGACACCTGGACCTATCCCGTCCGGGCCGGCGATGTGCTCCTGCTGTGCAGCGATGGGCTGACGTCGATGGTCTCGGAGGAGCACATGGAGGCGATCCTGTCCTCCTCCAAGCGCCTCCAAGACGCGGCTCAGGCGCTGATCAACGAGGCCAACGCCGCCGGCGGTCGCGACAACATCACGGTAGTCCTGTTCCGGCTCGAGGATGTCGAGGCCGGCGACGGCGCGGTCGATCAGCCGACGATGGCCGGCGTCCCGGCGGTGGACGCGTCACCGGAGGGTCCCGGACGCCAGACGAGCTCCGAGGCGACGGGGGCGCCCCGCGCGCTTCCAGAGCGTGGGGGGACGGTTTCCCGCACCGAGCGCCGTCCGCCAGCGGTCGCGGAGCGTCGATGGCACAAGCCCCTCGCCGCCCTGATCGCCGTTGTAGTGGTTCTGTTCCTGATCCTGGGTGGTGGCTATCTGGCCACCCGGCAGCTCTACTTTATCGGCACCAACGCCCAGGGGATCGTGACCATCTACCGCGGGCTGCCCTACGAACTGCCGGCCGGCATCCACCTCTACGAGACGTTCTACGTCTCGGGCCTCCCTGCGTCACTCGTGCCAGCCGACCGCCGCTCGGCGATCTTCAGCAACGACCTGCGCTCGCAGTCGGACGCCTCGTCGCTGGTGCGGCAGCTCGAGCTGGGAAAGGTTTCCTCTTGAGGGCCCGCAACCGTGAGCTGTTTGCGCTGATCCCGGCTTCGCTGCTGGTCACGGCTGGGTTCGCGGGCGTGTTCATCCAGCGCTCGAACGTGGTCTCGAACGTCTCGCTGACCTATGGCGCGATCTTCCTCGGGCTGTGCGTCGCGGGGCACATCTTGATCCGCGTGACGCTGCCCCACGCCGACCCCTACCTGTTTCCGCTGGTTGCCGTGCTGGCCAGCTTCGGGATCGTGATGGTCTACCGGATCGACCCCACTCAGGCGCGGCTTCAGGCGCAGTGGTTCGTGCTCGGCCTGGTGCTGTTCGGCGCGACGATCGTCGTTTTACGTGACTATCGCAAGCTCGAGCGCTACCGCTACCTGATCATGGCCGGCTCGCTCCTGTTGCTGGTGCTGCCACGCCTGCCGGGAATCGGCTACGCGGCCAACGGCGCCTACCTGGGCGTGCGCATCCCGGGGCTGTTCGTCTTCCAGCCACCGGAGTTCGCGAAGATCGGGCTGGTCGTCTTCCTGGCCAGCTATCTACGCGACACGCGCCAGGTGCTGGTGATGGGCGCCAGGCGGATCCTGGGGGTGACGATCCCGCCGCTCAAGCACTTCGGCCCGGTGCTGTTGATCTGGGGACTGGCGATGGGGATCCTGGTAGTGCTCAGCGACATCGGTTCGTCGGTCATGTTCTACGGCGCGCTGCTGGCCATGCTCTACGTGGCTACCAACCGATTGTCGTTCGTCGTGCTGGGCGTGATCGCGGCGGCTATCGGGTTCTGGTTCCTGGGCACGCACATCCCGCACGTCCACGCCCGCGTGGAGACCTGGCTTCACCCGTTCGACCCGCGCCTGTACCACTCCCCGCTCGGCAGCTACCAGATCGCCAACTCGATCTTCGCCCAGGCGGCGGGCGGGATGTTCGGCCAGGGATTCGGTCAGGCCATCCTGACGATTCCCGGAACCCACGCCTATCTGCTGCCGGCCCCGCAGACGGACATGATCTACGCCGTCATCACCGATGAGCTGGGGCTGTTCGGGGCGGCCGCAGTGCTACTCACCTATCTGCTGTTCGTGTGGCGCGGCTTCAAGGTGGCGACGCTGGCTCGCGACTCGTTCTCGACCCTGCTCGTGACGGGACTGACGGCGATGCTCGCGCTGCAGGTGTTCGTGATCGTCGGCGGGGTGACCCGGGTGATCCCGCTGACGGGCGTGACGCTGCCGTTCATCTCCTACGGTGGTTCCTCGATCCTGGCCAACTTCGTGCTGTTGGCGCTGATCCTGCTGGCTTCCGACCGGGCCCGCCGCCCCGACCGAGCAGGGGCATGAACCAGCCGATCATGCGCCTGTTCGCCGTGGTCGTTGCGCTGTTCGCGCTGCTGTTCGTCTGGACCTCGCGCTGGACCGTGTTCGAGGCCTCCTCGCTCGACAACAACGCCCTCAACAGCCGCACGCTGATCGACGAGCTGCGGATCAAGCGCGGCAGGATCCTGGCCGACGACGGCGCCGTGCTGGCACGGTCGGTGCCCGCACCCGACCACACCTGGACGCGGACCTACCCCACCGGGCCGCTGTTCGCGCAGGCGGTCGGCTATTCGATCGCCTCGCAGGGCCGGGCGGCCGGGCTCGAGCGATCGCGCGGCAGCGAGCTGCGCGGCCTGCAGACCGGGCTGACGTCGATCTTCGGCCAGCTTGGCGGCTCCGACCAGGTCGGCGACGACGTCTACACGACGCTCGATCCCAAGGCCCAGCAGGTGGCCGTGCAGGGGCTCGCCGGCCGCGCCGGTTCCGTGGTGGCGCTCAACCCGCGCACAGGGGCGGTAAAGGTCATATATGCAAACCCCTCCTACAACGACAACAACGTCGACCAGCCCGGGGTCTCGACCTTCAACCGCTCCACGCAGGCCTCCTACCCGCCCGGCTCGACGTTCAAGGTCGTCACCGCGACGGCGGCCATCGACAGCGGCAAGTTCACGCCGAGCTCGGTGCTCAATGGCAATTCTCCAAAGCTGGTCTCGGGCGTCCCGCTCTCTAACGACAGCAACCAGTCGTGGGGCGACATCGACCTCACGACCGCGCTGACCTACTCTGTGAACACGGTCTGGGCGCAGGTTGCACAGGATGTCGGCCGCGCGACCATGACCAAGTACATGCAGCGGTTCGGTTTCTACTCAAAGCCCCCCCTCGACTACCCACCCGGCGAGCTGAACTCTAGCCGTCCGTATGACCCCCATGGGCGGCCCTACCCGCCGGCCAGCCCCGGTGAGGACATAGGCCGTATCGGGATCGGTCAGGGTGGCCTGCTGGTCACGCCGCTGCAGATGGCGATGGTCGCTGCGGCAGTGGCAAACGGCGGCAGGCTGATGGTTCCCCACCTCACGGCGAGGGTTGTGGACCAGACCGGACGAACCGTCGAGACGGTCAACCCCAGCGTCTACAACCAGGTGATGAAGCCCTCGACGGCAGGGCAGATCGCCCAGATGATGACCAAGGTCGTCGAGGAGGGCACGGGCACGCCCGCGCAGCTCGACGGGATCAGCGTCGCCGGCAAGACGGGCACGGCTTCAATCGGTGCCTCCGGCTCCAACTTGACCGAACCTTGGTTCATCGGCTTCGCCCCGGTCGATAATCCCAAGGTCGCGGTAGCGGTGACGATCGATCAGACCCAGGGCGGGTTCGGCGGCACCGTTGCCGCCCCGATCGCGGCCAAGGTGATCCAGACGTTGCTGTCGGAGGGGAAGTGACGATGCCGGACGCCGTGCTCGGCTCGACCGTCGATGGGCGCTACAAGGTGATCTCGCGCTTGGGGGCGGGCGGGATGGCCGACGTCTACCTAGCCGAGGACGAGCAGCTCGGACGCAGGATCGCGCTGAAGCTGCTGTATCGCCGCTTCGCCGAGGACCCGGCGTTCGTAGAGCGCTTCCGCCGCGAAGCACAGGCGGCCGCCGGGCTTCAACACCCTAACGTCGTCGGCGTCTACGACCGCGGCGACTTCGACGGCACCTACTACATCGCGATGGAGTACGTCCCCGGCCGGACGCTCAAGCAGCTGATCCGCGACGAGGCGCCGCTCGAGGCTGTGCGGACGATCGACATCACCCTCCAGATCCTCAAAGCAGCGCGCTTCGCTCACCGCCGGGGCGTGATCCACCGCGACCTCAAGCCCCACAACGTGATGATCGGCGAGGGCGACCAGGCGAAGGTCACCGACTTCGGCATCGCCCGCGCCGGCGCGTCAGACATGACGGAGACCGGCTCGATCCTCGGAACCGCCCAATACCTCTCCCCCGAGCAGGCTCAGGGCCACGCCGTCAGCGCGTCCTCGGACCTGTACTCGATCGCTGTTGTGCTCTACGAGATGCTTACCGGCGGGGTCCCCTTCGACGGCGACCAGGCGGTGACGATCGCCATCAAGCACGTGTCGCAGGCACCAGCCGCGCTCACCGCCGTGAACCCCAACATTCCGCCCGAGCTCGAGCAGGTGGTGATGTGGGCGCTCAACAAGAACCCGGGCGACCGCCCGGCGGACGCCGACCAGTTCATCGCCGCGCTGGAGCACGCCAAGGCTGCGATCCTCTCGGGCGCCGCGGGCGAGGAGACCTCGGCCATGACGGCGGTGGGGGTGGTGGGCGTGGCCGGGGTGGCCGGTGCGGCTGCCGCGTTCCCCCCGCTGCGGCCGGCTTGGAAGCGACCCCAGCGCCCGTTGTAGCGCCTTCTGGCAATGGGAGCTCTCCCCCGCCGACCGGGCCCGAGACGCCTCGCAAACGCCGAAGGCCGAGCGTGTGGCTGTGGGTGGCGCTGGCGGTCTTGCTGGCGGCCGGCGCCGGCGTGGCCGCCTACCTGCTGACGCGTCCAGTGCAGAAGCCGGTGACGCCGGTGGTGGGTGAGCAGTTCGACACGGCGCGCACGCAGCTGCAGGACGCCGGCTTCAAGGTCTCGGGATTGAGCGAGATCAGCGGTCATCCGGTGGGCTATGTGTTCGCCGAGAACCCGCCCGGTGAAACCAAAGCCGATGTCGGCTCGACGGTCACGCTGACCTACTCCGCCGGCCCCCAGAACACCTACGTGCCGGCCGTCCAAGGAGAACCGCTGGCCCAGGCCAAGCGCGCGATCCGCAACGCGCACCTGACGGTTGGCGCCACGCAATACCAGCACTCGGGCCAGTACTCGTCGGGCGACGTGCTAAGCACGGCGCCGAGCGCCGGGCAGTCGGTGCCCGCGGGCACCACCTTGGTGATCGTCGTCTCCTCGGGCAGGCCCCCGGTTTCCGTGCCGAACGTGGTGGGGCAATCGCAAGCAGACGCCACCTCGGCGCTGCAGGCGGCGGGGCTCAGCGTCACGAGCACCACGCAGACCACGTCGAGCACTCAGGCGGGCAACGTCGTCAGCGAGACCCCCAAGGCCGGCTTCCAGGTGGCGCCAGGCTCGACGGTGTCGATCGTCGTGGCCAAGGCTCCGAAGAAGAAGAAGCAGACACCCCCCATGGCCACCGTCCCAGACGTCAGGGGCGATACGACCGTCGCCGCCACGAGCGCGCTCAGCGCAGCGGGCTTGAACGTCAACCAGACCACGAGGAACGTGACCTCTAAGGCCAAGAACGGCGTCGTTCTCAGCCAGAGCCCGGGCTCCGGCGCCAGCGTCACGAAGGGCTCGACGGTCACCATTGTGATCGGTCAGCACCAGCAGAGCCGCGGCGGTTCGTCGACCGCGGGCACCGGCACCGCGACCACCGGTACCTCGACCACCGGTACCTCGACCACCGACACCACGACCACAGCCCCGTGAGCGCCCTCTGCGTCGCCGTGCTGGGAGGCGGGCGCTCCTCAGAGCACGAAGTCTCGCTGGCCTCGGCGGATTCGGTAGTCGCGGGGCTGCGCCGGGCGGGCCACGAGGCGCTCCGGATCGAGATCGGCCGCGACGGAGTGTGGCGGCGCGACGGCGAGCCGCTGTCGCTGACTCCGGGCCAGGGCCTTCACGGCGCCGACGTGGTGTTTCCGGCCCTGCACGGGCCGTTCGGCGAAGACGGGACCGTCCAGGGACTGCTCGAGTGTCTCGACGTGCCCTACGTCGGGGCCGGCGTGCTGGCCTCTGCTCTGTGCATGAACAAGGTGCTGTTCAAGGAGCTGATGGGCAGCACGGGGATTCCCCAGGTCGAGTATCGCGCGGTGCGCCTCGGGCACTACGGTGGCAACCCGCAGCTCGCGCTGGACGGCCTCGCGCAGCTAGGCCTGCCCGTATTCGTCAAACCGGCCCACCTGGGCTCGTCGGTGGGGATCGCCCGGGTCGATGAACCAGCCGCCCTCGCTGGGGCGCTCGAGGCCGCGTTCGAGCATGATCCGCTGGCAATCGTCGAGGCGGCCGCGTCGGGGATCGAGGTGGAGTGCTCCGTGATCGGCAACGGCGACCCCGTCACCTCCGAGCCCGGCGAGATCCTGCTCGGCGCCGGCGAGCGCGGCTGGTACGACTACGAGGCCAAGTACACCCCCGGCGGCATGGAGCTGATCGTCCCGGCGCGGGTCGGCGAGGGGGTACGGCGGCGGGTGCGCGAGCTGGCGCTGGAGACGTTCCGCAGGACCGGCTGCTGCGGGCTGGCCCGGGTCGATTTCTTCGTCCACGGCGAGCGGGTCTTGGTCAACGAGCTCAACACGATCCCGGGCTTCACCGAGACGAGCGTGTTCGGCGCCCTGTTCGCCGCCAGCGGCATCCCCTACCCGGAGCTGCTCGACCGCCTCGTGCGCCTGGCCCTCGAGCGCCACGACGCCGAGCGCGCGCACCTAACGACGGACCGAACGCCGGCCCGGACGCGTCACCGGTAGAGCAGAATCTCGGCGAGCTGGACGCTGTTCTGGCCGGGCGGCAAGCCGGTGATCCAGATCAGGAAGTACCGATGGCGGGCGCCGGGGGTGCTGAGCATGATGTCCTGGCGGCGGTTGACGGCCCCCTTGCTGCCGACCACCGTCCAGCCGTCCGCGTTGCCGCCGGCGTCGTAGGCGGTGGGGTTCGGAGGCGTGTTGCGGACGCGGATCTGCAAGCCCCAGCCTGGCGTTGAGGTCAAGATCCGAATCTCGCGTGCAACTACCCCCGGCCTGGCGTCGACGTAGATGCCGACGCCCGGCTTGCCCAGCGTGCCGCTGTAGTACTGCTGCGTCTGCCAATAAGTCTGCGGGTTGCCGTCGATCGCCAGGCCGGCGTGGTTGTCGTTCTGCGAGGTGTCGCCGCCCAGCCCGTCGGGGTTGTAGGCGTGCGCGCACGTCGAGCAGGGAACCACCTGGGACAGCTTCGGCGGTGGCGACTGCGTCACCCTGCCAACGCCGTGGTGCGTGCGCGTGGCCAGCCAGGCGATCGCGCCGCCGCCGATGGCTAGCACCATCAGCGCCAGCAGGGAGGTCCATACACGATGCCTGACCCAGAAGGGGATCCGTCGCTGCGTCGGCAACGGCAGCGTGCGCAGCACCGCCGTCACCTCGCCTGGCGTGCTGCCCGCGCGGGCGGTCTCGATCGCCAGCGCGTCCTCTAGGTCCGCGACGAACTCGGCGTCGTCCGCGCAGCGGTCCTCGAGCCGCTTGGCGGTTGCCGTCTCGACCACCGCCGCCAGCGCGGCGGATACCTCCGGGCGCTTGACCTGGACGTCTGGCACCTCCTCGCGCACGTGTTTCATCGCCACGGCCACCTGGGTCTCGCCGGTGAACGGCACCTCGCCGGTCAGCATCTCGTAGAGCACCACCCCCAGGGAGTAGAGATCGGACTGCCCCGTGACCGGCTGGCCCAGTGCCTGCTCGGGGGACACGTAGTCGGTCGTGCCGAGCACGCGTCCATCGGCGGTCAGCCCCTCCTCCTCCAGTGTCCGCGCGATGCCGAAGTCGGTCACCTTGGCCGACCCCTCCTCGTCGATCAGCACGTTCTGGGGCTTGACGTCCCGGTGCACGATGTGCCGAGCGTGGGCGGCCCCCAGCGCGCGCGCGATCTCGATTGCGTAGGCCACCGCCTCGGTGATCGGCAACCGTCCCTCGCGCCGAATGCGTTCCTTGAGCGTCTCCCCCTCCACATACTCGAACACGATGTAGGGCCGCCCATCGTCCTCGCCGGCGTCGATCACGCCCACGATGTGGGGGTGCGACAGCTGGGCGACGGCCCGGGCCTCGCGCCGGAAGCGCTCGAGCTGGTCTGAGTCGCTCAGCACCTCGCGGTTCATCAGCTTGATAGCCACCCGCCGCTGGAGCGTCTCATCGAGCGCCCGGTACACCGTCGACATCCCGCCCGCGCCGATCCGGGCCTCCAGGCGGTAGCGGCCGTTGAGCGTCGTGCCGAGCAGGGTGCTCATGCCGCCTCTATTTTGCGCTACGTGAGCTTCGTGCACGTTCGCTATTACACGGATCCCGCTTGCCCCTGGTCGTGGGCGCTCGAGCCCACTGTGCGCAGGCTTTCAGACGAGTTCGACGGCAGCCTGCGATTCACCTACGTGATGTGCGGAATGATGCGCGAGCGCGGCGATCCCCTGGAGGCCGTTGGCCAGATGCTTGAGGCATCCGAGCGCAGCGGGATGCCCGTCGACCCGCGCCTCTGGCTGAACGGCGCGCCCGCCAGCTCGCACCCGGCCTGCATCGCGGTCAAGGCAGCGACCGACCAGGGCCAGGAGGCTGCCTACCTGCGCCGGCTACGCGAGGGATTCCAGTGCCGGCGGCGCAAGCTCGACGCAGGCGAGTCGCTGCTCGAGGAGGCGCGGATGCTCGGCGGACTCGACGTACAGCGCTTCCGCATCGACCTCGCCTCACATGCCACGCTCGAGGCCTTCGGCGCGGACCTGGATCGCGCCCGATCGGTCCCCGAGGAGCACCAGGCTCCCGGCACGGGCCGGGTGAAGCTCCCCTCGCTGGAATTCCAGGGTGACGGCGGCGCACGCGGCGTCTACGGCTACGCCGACCACGCGACGCTGCGCGAGGCCGCTCTGGCCACGGGCGCCCGGCCGCGCCAGGGAGCAGAGCGCCCGTCGACCGTGGAGGAGGCGCTGCGCCGCTTCGGGCCGATGGCGACCGCCGAGATCGCCGCCGTCTGCCGGATGACCGGCCCCCGGGCGCCCGCAGAGCTCTGGCGCCTGGCGAGCGAGTGGCTCGTCAAGCCCGAGCGGCTCGGTAGCGGCGAGCTGTGGACGCTGGCCTAGAGCCGGCGCGCCGGGGATCAGCCCGAGGCCCGCAGCCCCGAGGAGTCACCCTCCAGCCCCGCCTGCGGAAGCGTGAGAAGGCCGTCGGCGTCGGTCAGTCGGCCGATGACCGCTGTGCCCGGGTGGCGCACGTCGAGCAGCGCCACCGCGCGCTCGGCTTCGTCCGCCGCGACGATCACGCAGAAGCCACACCCCATGTTGAAGACCTCCCACATCTCCGCCTCCGAAACCTGACCGAGCTCGGCGATCAGCCGGAAGATCGGCGGCACCGGCAGCGGCGAGGAGATCTCATAGCCCACGCCGGAGCCGAGGCGCAGCAGGTTGAGCACGCCGTCGCCTGTGATGTGAATCAGCCCGTGGGCGGAAACCTCGCTTGAGAGCAACGTCAGGATCGCCCGCACGTAGATCGTCGTCGGCTCGAGCAGGGCGTCGGCGACGGTCGCGCCCTGGAGCTCGTCCGGGGCGGCGTCGAGCGACAGGCCAGACAGTGCGCGCCGGGCGAGCGTCACTCCGTTCGCGTGAATTCCGCTGGAGGGCAAGCCGATCAGCGCATCGCCGGGGCGGCAGGCGCTCCCGTCGACGATACGGTCGAGCGCCACGGTGCCGAACGCCGATCCAACCAAGTCGAAGCCATAGGGCGACGGGTGCCCGCGAATCACCTCGGGCAGCTGGCAGACCTCGCCGCCTGGGATCTCCACCGAAGCGGCCTGGGCCCCCGCCCGCAGGCCCAGCCCCAGCTGGCGCAGCAACTCGGCGTCGGCCCGCTCGAGCGCGATGTAGTCGAGCATCGCCAGCGGCTCGGCTCCCACGCAGATCAAATCGTTGACGTTCATCGCCACGCAGTCGATCCCGATCGTGTCGAACCTGCCCGCCTGCTCGGCGACGATCACCTTCGAGCCCACGCTGTCGGTCGCCAGCGCCAGTCCCAGGTTCTCGGCGACCCGCACCACGCTGGCGAAATGGCCTGGCAAAGGGACGGTGCGGCGCTCGCGGCCAATCTCGATCGTGCTCAGCAGCTCGACCAGCGCCCCTACGCCCCGGCCCGCCTCGCGTGTATCGACCCCGGCCGCGGCATACGCGTCGCTCATATCGCGATTGTGTCCGGTTCGCTGGACAACCGTCTGATGACGAGCGCCGCCAGCAGCAGCCGGTACAGCGTGTATGGCGCCAGCGAGCGGTCGAGCCGAAGCGGCCGCATCAGCCGCGCGGCGGCCAGCGTGGATAGAAACGAGGCAATGGCGCCCAGCGCGAACGGCCCCGCGGCCCCCGCCGGCAGGCCGCTGCGCCGCACCCGGACCGTCTTCAGCAGCGCGGCGCCGCCGATCACCGGCAGCGCGACATGTCGCGAAAGCCGGCTCGAGTCCGCGCGGGTGAAGCCACGCGCCCTGGCCGCGGCAAGCGTCGCCCCGCCCCGCGAGACGCCGGGGAACAGCGCCGAGGCCTGGGCCAGTCCCAGCCACGCGGCATCCGCCAGGCGGGCGTCGCCTGTGCCGCGCAGCTGGGGCCTTCGGTCGGTCCAGGCCATCGCCAGGGCCCCGGCTATCAGGGAAGCGGCGATCGTCCGCGGCGTGCCCAGCTGCCGCTCGATCGGGCGCTCCAGCGTGTAGCCGACCAGCGCCGGGGGCGCGGCGGAAAGACCGATCAGCGCCACCAGCCTGGGGCTTAGGCCCCGCAGCACGGTACTCACGTCCTCGCGCAGGGACACCAGCAGCGCCGCCGCTGTACCGGCGTGGAGCGCCACCTCGAACGCCTTGCGCGCATCGTCGTCGAGCTCGAGATAGTCCCAGCGCAAGAGCCAAGGAATCAGGGTCACGTGCGCGGAGGACGAGATCGGTAGAAGCTCGGCCGGCCCGTGTAGGACTCCGAGCGCCAGCGCCTCCTTAGTCGGGAAGCGCATCCGCGGCCGGATCGGGCCGCACCCCGCGGCCGCGTCGCAGGCGGAAGATCAGGTAGACGATCGCCGCCACGACGATCGCCGCCCCCGCGTAATCGACGTACTCGAGGTGGTGGCGCCAGCTCTGCCAATTGCGGCCGACCTCGCGACCAAGGATCGCCAGGCCGGACACCCAGACGATCGAGCCCAATGTCGTCAGCAGCACGAAGCGCTTGAACCGCATCTCGGCCACTCCGGCGGCGTAGGGGAAAGCCGAGCGCACCACCGGGACCAGCCGCGAGATGAACACCACCGGCGAGCCGTAGCGCTCGAACCACAGCTGGGCGCGGTCGAGCCGACGCTGCGAGACATGCAGCTTGCTGCCCTGCCGCTCGAGCACTCCCTCACGGCCGTAGTAGCCGATCGTGTAGGCGATCGTCGCGCCGAGCACGTCTCCGATCACGCCGGCGACGATGATCCCGGGCAAGCTGAGCGTGCCCTTGTAGACGTCGAAACCGGCGAACAGCATCGTCGGCTCGGTGCCGGGAACGCCGATGACGCCGGTGAGGGTCATCAGCAGGGCCACCCCGGCGAGCCCGAGGCTGCCGATCACGTTCGTCGCCAGGTTGACGAGCGGCTCCGTCAGTGAGGCAAAGCCGAGCACGGCGGCGAAGCGTAGCGGCCGCCGACGCTAGGGTTGGCCGCGCAGGTATGACAATTCGCTTATTCGATAACGACTCCGCGCTGGCGCCGCTGCGGGCCGAGCTCTCCCGGCGCATCGCGGAGGTGGTGCGGCGGGGGCAATTCATCCTGGGTCCCGAGGTGCGTGCATTCGAGGACGAGTTCGCCGCCTATCTCGGCGTCAGGCATGCGGTGGGCGTCGCCAACGGCACCGATGCGATCACGATCGCGCTGCGCTCCCTGGGGGTGCAGCACGGCGACGAGGTGGTCGTGCCGTCGTTCACCTTCTACGCCAGCGCCGAGGCGATCGTCACCGCCGGCGCGCGGCCCGTTTTCTGCGACGTCGACCCCGCGACGCGCAACGTGACGGCCGAAACCGTCCGGGCCGCGCTCACGCCGCGGAGCAAGGCCGTGGTCGCCGTCGACTTGTTCGGTTCTCCGGCGCCGATCGCCGAGATCAGAGAGCTGGGGCTGCCGGTGCTCGAGGATGCGGCCCAGGCCGCCGGCGCCAGCCTTGGGGCCAAACGGGCCGGGGCGCTCGGCGACGTGGCCACGTTCTCGTTTTATCCTTCAAAGAACCTGCCCTGTTTCGGCGACGGAGGGGCGATCACCACCGACGACGACGCGGTGGCCGAGCTGGCACGGACGCTGCGCTTCCACGGCTCGCGCGATAAGCAGACGTTCGTTGAGATCGGCTACAACTCGCGCTTGGACGAGCTCCAGGCAGCGATCCTGCGCCTGCTGCTGGGCCGCCTGGACTGCTGGAGCGACGCGCGCCGGCTAGAAGGCGACGCCTACAGCGACGCCGGGTTGGGGCGCCTCGTAGGGCTGCCGGTTGTCCCGCCCGAGGCGCGGCCGGCGTGGCATCTGTACGTGGTCACCCACCCGCGGGCCGACGAGCTGATCGCCGGCCTGGCCGAGCTCGGGATCGAGGCCCGGAGCTACTACCGGGTGCCGGTCCACGCCCAGCCGGCGATGGCCCCGTACCGCCGCTCTGAGACGGCGCTGGCGGGCACGGAGGAGCTGGCGCGTACAAATCTCGCGGTGCCGATCAGCCCGGTGGCCGGGCGCTCGCGCGTGGGAGAGGTGGTCGGCGCTGCGCAGCGGGTGCTGGCCGCGGGCGAGCACGGCGTTCGCACAGTGGCCCGTTGAGGATCTGGGTCGACCTCACGAATTCCCCGCACGTGCTCGTCCTGCGGCCGGTGATTGACGACCTGCGCGCTCGCGGCCACCAGGTCGAGGTCACGGCGCGCGATTTCGCGCAGACGCTCGGCCTGTGCGAGCGCCTAGGGATCGAGCACACGGTGATCGGAAGCCACGGGGGCAGCGGGCTCGCCGGCAAGGCCCGCGGCCTGGCATCACGCTCGTTTGCGCTGACGCGCTGGGCCGCGCGCCGGCGGCGGTTCGACGTGGCGCTAGGCCATGGCTCCAACGACGTCACGGTCGCGGCGGCCGTCCTGCGGATCCCGTGTTCGACGATGTTCGATTACGAGTGGGCGACGATCCAGCACAACGTCAACTGCCGGCTGGCCCGAGCGGTCGTAGTGCCGGAGGCGATCCCGCCCACGCGCCTCGATCGCTATGGAGCGGGGGGCAAGCTGCGGCGCTATCCAGGACTCAAGGAGGAGTACTACCTGTCCGACTTTGCGCCCGACGACGGCGTCCTTGCGCAGTTGGGGCTCGCGCGTCAGCGACCGATCGCCGTGCTGCGCACGCCGCCGGCGGTGTCGCTCTACCACCGCTTCGAGAACGACCTCTTCCGGCAGGTGCTCGAGCGGCTACGGGGCGCTCAGGCGGTCGTGCTCCCGCGCACCGAGCAGCAGCGGTCCGAGCTCGCGCGGACAGGGGCCTGGATCGTGCCCGAGCGGGCGATCGACGCCCAGTCGCTGATCGCCTACGCCGACCTGGTGGTGTCGGCCGGTGGCACCATGAATCGCGAAGCGGTGGCCCTGGGGACACCCGTCTACACGATCTTCGAGGGCAAGATCGGCGCGGTCGACCAGCGCTTGATCGCGGAGGGGCGGCTAAAGCGCCTGGAGCGTCCCGATGAGGTGATGCTCGTCAAGCGTGAAGACGCCGACGGGCTGGCGAGCCGCGCGCGGCGCGACCCGGCGGTGCTCACCGACCTGCTGATGTCCGCGATAAGCGGGTAGTTTGCGGCTCGCGGGTAGAGAGCCGCAAGCCGCCGCCTAAACCAAACACCGTCAAGGGACCCTAAAATCCCACTCCCATGCGCCGGCGGATGAGATCCGCGGCCTGGCCCGTTCATCGACACTCGCTCCCGCAGCTGCTCGTGGACGGCGTGCTGGTCGCGCTCGCCTACTACCTAGCGTTTCGGTTGAGGTTCCCGAACGGGTTCCACGGAGCGCAGGCCGAGCGCTACGCGGATCTGCTGGACGCCACTATCCCTTGGGTGGTGGCGGGGACGCTCATAGTGTTGGCGGCATTCGGCGCGTATCAGCGACTTTGGACGCTCGTCTCACAGCGGGACTATGAGGCCGTCGTGAAGGCCATGATCTCGGCCACGGTCATCATCGTCGGCGCGATAACCCTGTTTCACCCGGTGCAGACCACCGCCGCACCCGGTGTTCCCAGCACCGCGGTGACGCTCCCCGCCAGCGTCATCGCGCTGTTCTTCCTGCTGACCCTGATGCTGCTGATCGGCTCGCGCTTTCTCGTCCACCTGACCGCCGAGGGCCGCGTTCGCAGCTTCAGGGTGGCCAAGGGGGCCCGAGACGTGTTGATCGTCGGCGGCGGCGACGGGGGCCGGCTGGTCGTACGCGAGCTCGTGCGCAATCCGCAGCTGCGGCTGCGCCCGGTGGGTTTTGTGGACGACGACCCCCGCAAGCAGGGGATCAAGGACGAGTACGGACTGCGCGTGCTGGGCACGACGTCGACGGACGACCTATCGAAAGTGCTGGACGAGGTCGAGCCGCAGGAGGTGGTGATCGCGATCCCATCGGCCCCCGGGACGCTACGGGCCCGGGTCGTAGCCGCCTGCCGCGAGCGCGGGATCCCAGTACGCACGACGCCGACGCTGTTCGAGCTGCTGCGTGACGGGTCGGGTCAGCTGGCGGTGACGCCCCAGCTGCGGGAAGTGAGGGTCGAGGACGTGCTGGGCCGAGAGCCGGTGCTGATGGAGCTAGAGCGGGTCGGGGCCTACCTCGCGGGCCAGGTCGTACTGGTGACGGGCGCCGGAGGCTCGATTGGCTCCGAGCTCTGCCGGCAGATCGCGCGCGTGGGGCCCCGGCGGCTGATCCTTCTCGATCACGCCGAGGACAACCTGTTCGAGATCCTGCGCGAGCTCGAGGAGGACCGTCACGTGCGCACCGCCGTGCCCGTGCTTGCCGACTGCAAGGAAGAGGAGCGGATCCGGGAGGTGCTGAGCGAGTACCGGCCTACCGTCGTCTTCCACGCCGCCGCCTACAAGCACGTGATGATGATGGAGGTCAATCCCGTCGAGGCGGTTCGCAACAACGCGCTCGCCACGCGGATCGTCGCGAGGACCGCCGGGGAGCTGGGCGTCGGCACGTTCGTGCTCGTGTCCACCGATAAGGCGGTCAAGCCGGCGACCGTGATGGGCGCTTCCAAGGCGCTTGCGGAGTGGGCGCTGGACGCTGCCGCCGCCCAGCACCCGGCGACCAATTATTCGACCGTAAGGTTCGGCAACGTGCTCGGGTCCTCGGGATCGGTGGTCCCGATCTTCCGCCGCCAGATCGCGGCCGGCGGCCCCGTGACGGTCACGGACCCGCGCATGAAACGCTACTTCATGACCATCCCCGAGGCGGTCCAGTTGATCATCCGTGCGGGGTCGCTGGTCGATCCCCAGCGTGGGCGTAGCGGGGAGGTGTTCGTGCTCGAGATGGGCGAGCCAGTGCGCATCATTGAGCTGGCGGAAGCGATGATTCGCCTGTCCGGGCTGGAGCCCCAACGGGACATCGCGATCGAGATCGTCGGCGCCCGCCCGGGCGAGAAGTTCCACGAGGATCTGTTCAACCCTCACGAGGTGCCGCAGCCCACGCCGGCGCAGCGCATCGTACGGGCCGAACACGAGCCGCTCGATCCGGCTTGGGTCGAGCAGACCTTCGCCCACGTGAACCTGCTGGTGCTGGAGGGCGACGCGCGGGCGCTCGCCCGGGAGGTCTCGGAGTTGGCAGAGCAGATGATGGCCTCGGCTGGAGTTCCGACGATCGCCTCCGGGGAGGCTCGAAGCTCCGCGGTGGGCTCTCCGTCGGAGGCAGTCCGGCCTTCGCCGGAGGCCCGAAGCAACCGGTCCGCAACGTAGACTGCGCGGCCAGACACGGTGCACCTCCCCCTCGCCTTCTCGATCCATCACTTCATCTCGTCGGTCGGCGCCGACGCAGGCTTCGCGGCGATCATCGGGCTGGCGATACTCGTGCTCCTGTACTTCGCGCAGGCCCGCGAGACGACGACGCTGCGCGACGAGGCGATCGCCGCGTCTCAGCGCGTAGAGCAACTCGAGCGGCGCGTGGCACAGCTCAGGACCCCGCCGATCGCGCCACCTCCGGGCGCGGCCGCAAACCCTGCGGCCGGCGGACAGCAAGCAACTTCGGGCGGGCAGCCCGTGACCGGCGTGCCCGCTGCCGCGCGCCCTCTCGCCAGTCCTGCCGCCTCCGTCGTCAAGCAACGCGCGCTGGTACCCGCCGCCCCGGCGGGCGTTGGCGCTCCGGCGCTGTTCGACGCCACGCGCCTGATCCCCGCTCTCGCCGGGCCCCTCGCGCAGACCTCGGAGGCGACCGTTGGTGGGCCACCGCCTGACCAGGGGCAACAGCCCGCCGCGCCGCAGCCCTCGCAAACGGGACGACAGGCCGCCGGCGCCACGGCGCTGGCGACACCGCCGCCGGCCACCGCCGCCGCGGGCGCCAACGGCGCGGGTGAGCAACCGCCGGCCCCACGTCCTGCCGCCAACGCACTGCCTCCGCGCCTGCAGGTGCGTCCCGACCAGCCTGGGCTGGCGGGGTCGCTTTCCCCCGCGGGCCGGAGCCGGCGGGCGCGCTGGCTGCCGGTGCTACTCGGGGCCCTATTGCTGGCGGCGGTCGTGGCGGTCTTGCTGATCCTGACCTCCACCGGCGGCAGCACTCAGCACGCGTCTGGCGCCCAGAGCAGCAACGCGCCTACCTCTGCCACCGGCTCGAAGACGAGCTTCACGCCAGCCTCGGTCACCGTCGCCGTGCTGAATGGAACCGACGTCTCGCAGCTCGCCCATCGAGTGGCTCAGAAGCTCGCCCGGGCCGGCTACCGCCAGAGCACCGTTGCGACGGCGGCCGATCAGACCCACGCCAGTACGATCATCGCCTTCCTCCCGGGTTTCCGGCGCGACTCGACGCACGTCGCCGCAGCGCTCAGCCTTCCGGTGGGTGACATTCAGCAGGCCGACCAGAGCGCGCGGGCGATCGCTTGCCCCCCGCCGGCCGCGTGCCACGTGAACGTGATCGTGACCGTCGGGTCCGATCTGACGAACAGCCGCTAGCTACTCCGCCGCCATGGTGGACCTTCTCGACCTCCCGCACCGGAGCAAGAAGCCGCGCCGACAGGGAGTCACTCACGTCATCGACCGCGGGCTGTCGATCGCCGAGGTGGACGGCCTGATCGAGGTCGCCGGAGACTTCGTGGACATCGTCAAGCTGGGCTGGGGCACAGCGCTCAAGACGGGCAATCTCGATGCCAAACTGGAGCGCTACCGCCGGCACGGCATCCCCGTGGTGCTCGGTGGCACGCTCACCGAACTGGCAATCGCCCAGGACCGCCTCGAGCGCCTGGTGAGCTGGGTGAGAGAGCTGGGACTGGCGCATTTTGAGATCTCC
This sequence comes from uncultured Actinomycetes bacterium, assembly GCA_963830405.1. Classification (GTDB taxonomy): domain Bacteria; phylum Actinomycetota; class Thermoleophilia; order Solirubrobacterales; family Solirubrobacteraceae; genus Palsa-465. The sequence continues at coordinate 485,853 of CAWHMB010000001.1, read as the reverse complement.
GACGGGACGATCGCGCTCGAGCACGAGCGGAAGGTCAACCTGATCGAGCGCCTGGCGGAGGACTTCATCGTCCTCTCCGAAGTCGGTTCCAAGGACGACACGGGGGCGATCACGCCGCCCTACCGATGGGTGGAGCAGATGCGCGCTGAGCTCGCGGCCGGAGCGTGGAAGGTGATCGCCGAGGGACGCGAAGCCGGCACGGCGGGAATCTTCAGGCCGACAGGTGAGGTTCGCGAGGGCCTGATCGGCGAGGTGGTGCACGAGATCGATTCTTCTCAGATCTTGTTCGACGCGCCGAACAAGCACCAGCAGGTGTGGTTCGTCCGCCGTTTTGGGCCAGAGGTCAACCTGTCGAACATCGCCCCGCACGACGTGTTGGCGCTCGAGACCCTGCGGCTCGGGTTGCGCTCGGATACGTTGGGCATCTCCGACCGTGGCTGATCTCGCCGAGGCGGGCCGGCTATACCTGGCCCGCCATGGCGAAACCGACGATAACCGCCAGCCGATCCGCGTACAGGGCTTCAGCGATACACCGCTCAACGACACCGGTCGCCGGCAGGCGGCGGAGCTCTCCGAACGCGCCGCCTCGCTGGGCCTGGCCTCGCTGTGGTCGTCGGATCTGAGCCGGGCACGTGAGACGGCGGAGACCGTGGGCCGGCGCGTGGGGCTCGTGCCACGGCTGGACGGGCGCCTGCGGGAGGCGAACCGTGGTCGCTGGGAGGGGCGCGTATTCGTCGACATCGAGCGCGAGGAGCCGGAGCTTTACGGCGCGTGGCGAAGGGCGGGCGAGAACTTCCGCTTTCCCGGCGGCGAGTCGCTGCGCGACCAGCTCGACCGGGTCAAGGCGGCGCTCCAGGACATCCGCCGCTCGGGCGAGCTGCCCGCGCTCGCCGTCTGCCACGGGGGCTCGATCCGGGTCATGCTGTGCGACCGCGACCCAAGAGGGCTCGACGCGTTCCACGACTTCAAGGTGCCGAACGTCGCGCTGGTGGCGCTGTGAGGCGGCTGCCGGAGGTCGCGTTCGGAGCGCTCGCGGTGGCCACCGTCGGGGCCTTCTTCATCACACAGCACCTGAAGGTGACCACACCGCTGATCGCGCGCCCGACATACGGTGACACGCCGCATCAGATCTTCCCAGGAAGCATCCCGGGCGATTCCGCGTGCCCCACATTCACGACCGTCTACTTCCACCTGCTCCACCATGCCGACAGCGTCCAGGTGACGATCGTCAACTTGAGCGGGCGGGTCGTGCGAACGCTCGCCGCAGGCCTGCCGGCGGCGATCAAGCAGAACCTGCAGTTCACCTGGCGCTACCGCCAGGACAACGGTCAGCTGGCGCCACCGGGCCTCTACAACTTCCGCGTCAGGCTGCTTCACCAGAACCGAACGATCGATCCGCTGATCCCGAATTTCCCGATCAGCATCAGCGCCTCGTGCTCCAAGGCCTGACGCAGCGTTAGCACGTGAGCTCCTAGGACTGACGTACCGTTCTTGCGCGTGAGCTCGTACCTCAAGCGGCTCGTCAGCTCGCTCGGCGCCTACCAGATCGCGGACGTCGTCTCGAAGTTCATCGCGGTCCTCCTGCTGCCCGTCTACACCCGGTACATCAGCACCAGCGGCTATGGAGTGGTCGAGCTGTTGGGCAACGGCGTCATCTTCATCAGCATCCTCGTCCGCTTCGGGATCATCGAGGCCTTCCTTCGCTACCACTTTGTGGACGTCGAGCAGGAGCGCAGGGACGCACTCGCGCGCCGGGCGATCGGGTTTCTGCTCGTGACCACGACGATCGCCGCGGTGGCGCTGGCGATCGCCGCAGCGCCGCTCTCGAAGCTGGTGCTGGGCCATCGTGACCCGACCACCTTCCAAATCGCGGTGCTGGGTATGTGGGCGTTCACCAATCTCGAGCTGGCCTACGGCCTGCTGCGCGTCGACGAGCGCCTGAAGGCTTACGTCACGGCTTCGCTGGCCAACGTGGCGCTGACGATCGCCGCCTCGCTGGTGCTCGTCGTCGGCCTCGGCGACGGCGCGCGCGGGCTGCTACTCGGCAATTACGGCGCCTCCACAGCGGTGCTGCTCGCCCTGTGGTGGACGATGCGCGGAAGGCTGCGCCCGCGAAGAGCCAGCGCCGAGCGGCTCGCGACGTTGATGCGCTTCGGACTACCGACCGTGCCCGCCGAGGCCTCGGTCTACGCGCTCAGCATCATCGACCGTTACTACATCTACCACCACCGCAGCGCGTCGCTTGCGGGGTTGTACTCCATCGCCGTCAAGCTGGCGGGGGCGGTGGCGTTCATCGTGCGCGCCTTCCAGTACGCGTGGCCGCCGCTGGCCTACTCTGTCACCGAGGACCGCGACGCGGCACGGCTCTATGGCCTCGTGACCACGTACTACGCACTGGTGGCGGGATGGGTGGTGGCCGGGCTGGCGCTCGAGGGACGTTGGGTGCTGCGCCTGCTCGCGGCGAACAGTTTCTTCGGCGCCTACCGGGCACTCCCCTGGGTCTCGCTCGGCTGGGCGCTGTACGGTCTATGGGTCGTGTTCCTGGTGATCGCCGGGCGGGCCAAGGTCACAAGGCGCAACTTTCCGGCTGCGCTGGCCGGGCTCGTCGTGAACGTGCTGCTGATCGTCGTGCTCGTCCCCCCGCTCGGGATCGCGGGCGCCGGGGTCGCCCTGTGCGGTGCATACGTGGCGATGCTGGCAGTCATGCACCTGCTGACGCGGCGGGCGTTCGCGGTGGCGTTCGAATGGCGGCGGCTCGCGCAGCTGTGCCTGGTGATGGGGGGTTGCGCGGCAGCCGGAGACCTGCTGCTGCCCACGCACGGCGCCGTGGGGTTCGTCACGCGAGGCGCCGTGTTCTTCGCCATTCCCCCGCTGCTACTGATCACGGGCTTTGCCCATCCACAAGAACTAGCGCGCGCGCGGGCACTCTTGCAACGTGCGCGGCCACCGAGAGCGACGACCGCCGGGGGCGGCTGATGCGCCCTGCGGTGAGCGTCGTGATGCCGTTTGCCGGCGACGCGCAGGCCGCGCTTGCCTCCCTCGAAGCGCTGCTAGAGATCGCCAGGAGGCCGGGCGACGAGCTGATCCTAGTCGACAACTCGGGCTCGGAAGAGCTGGTGGAAGCGCCCGGGGTCGCCGTCATCAGGGCCGCCGGCGAGCGCTCGCCAGCGCACGCCCGCAACGTCGGTGCCGAGCGTGCGAGCGGTGAGTGGATTCTGTTCCTGGACGCCGACTGCCGGGCGCCGAGCGGACTCATAGACGCCTATTTCTCGGAGCCGATCGACGAGCGGACGGGTGCGCTCGCTGGCCAGGTCACCGCCGCATCCGGCGAGGAGGCGCTCGCCTCGCGCTACGGCGCGGCCCGGGGGTTCCTCAACCAGCGCCAGCACCTTGCGCATCCCTATCGCCCGCGCGCAGTGGCCGCAAACCTGCTCGTGCGCCGTCAGGCGTTCGAGCGAATTGGCGGCTTCTACGAGGGGCTGCGGGCGGCGGAGGACACCGACTTCTCCTGGCGCCTTCAGCGGGCCGGGTGGACGCTCGAGCTGAGGCCAGCGGCGAGCGTCGAGCACCGCTACCGGGGCTCCATCGGCGAGCTGCGCCGCCAGTGGCGCGGCTACGCGGCCGGCCGGGCATGGCTCGCCCGTCGCTACGACGGCTTCGTGCCGAAGCCCGCGGCGGCTCGTGCTGCTCGCCGCCTGCGCGGACGAGTGCCCCGGTTTGGCGGCCGCGAGCGTCGCGTGCCGCAGCGGGCTGCCCCGGCGAGCGGCGCCGGCGGACTCGAGCGCGGAAGGTATCTGGCGATCGACGCCCTGCTGGCCGGTGAGGAGCTGGCCGGCTTCGTGCTCTCGAACCGGCCTCCCGATCGCGACGGGCGCAGGCGGCGCGCGCGCGTGGTCTTGGTCGCCGAGCGTTTCCCGATGATCGGTGACCCCTTGATCGACTTCGTCCGGACGCTCGAGGACGCTCGGGTCGAGGCGATCGCTCGTCCAGAGGCCGTCGAGCTCGGCGCTGTCCGCTCGCTCCCGATCGACTATCGGGAGGACGATGGGCTGCTCAAACGCCAGCTAGCGCTCGTATACCTGGTGGTGCGGCATCCTCTTCGCTCGCTGCTCGACGTTCGAGGGCGCGGGCGGGGGGACGCGCCGCTGAGGGCGCTGGCCCCGGCCGTGCGCCGCCTGAAGCACGACCCTGGCGCTCGCGTACACGCACTGGGCTCAGCCCAAGCGCAGGATGCCGCTCGCCGGCTGGCGGCGCTCGCCGGCCGGCCCCTCGGCTGAGCCCTGATGGCGCCGATGCGCGTTCACGTCGTAGATCCGTCGTCCTTCACGCGTCCATACGACCACGCGCTGTGCTCCGCCCTGGTGCGACTGGGCGCCAGCGTCGAGCTCATCACCAGCGCGTTTGCCTACGGCCAGGCGCCTGCGCCGGACGGGTACGCAGTACGCGAGCTGTTCTACCGACATGCCTTTGGGCCGCCGGCCTCCGCCGTCAGGAGCGCCTCGAAGCTCGCGGAGCATGTCCCCGACATGGTCCGCTACCGGCGCGCGGCGCGCGCCGCCGACGTGGTCCACTTCCAGTGGCTGCCGCTGCAGCGAGTGGATGCCCACCTGCTGCCTCGGCGCCCGGTGGTGCTCACGGCTCACGATCTTTTGCCGCGTGAACCGCGCGTTGGCCAGGAGCAGGGCCAGCGAAGGTTGTATGACGCGGTCGACGCGGTCGTGGTCCACTCCGACTATGGCCGCCGCCAGCTCGTTGAGCGACTCGGAGTCGACGCGGGAAAGGTCAACGTTATCCACCACGGAGCGTTCGAGCACCTCGTGCGCCCAGGGGCCGGGCTGCCGGATGAGCTAGCGCGCGTAACTCGCCCCGTGGTGCTGTTCTTCGGCCTGCTGCGCCCCTATAAAGGACTTGGGGCACTGCTAGAGGCCTGGCGCGAGATCGACGACGCCGAGCTGTGGGTCGTCGGCCGCCCGCGGATCGCGCTCGAGCCGCTGCGCGCGGCGGCGCCACCGGGCGTGAGGTTCGTGCCCCGGTTCGTCTCCGACGCCGAGCTACCGGCCTACTTCCGACGCGCCGATCTGGTTGTGCTGCCCTATTCGCGCACCGAGCGCATCGACTCCTCCGGCGTGCTGGCGACCGCCCTGGCGTTCGGGCGCCCGCTCGTGCTTTCCGAGGTCGGGAGCTTCGGCGAGATCGCTGCTGCCGGCGCCGCCCGGCTCGTGCCGCCCGATGACGTGGGCGTGCTCCGCGCCACGCTCACGGAGCTGATCGACGACCCCTCGGCGCGCGAGCAACTGGCCGCAAAGGCCCGGGCGGCCGCCGCCGGCCCTTACTCATGGGCCGCTGCGGCCGCCAAGACGCTCGAGCTCTACGGGCGGCTGGGCGCTACTTGAGGCCGAGTTTCGACTTGACCGGCGCGGCCGCCGTCTGCAGGGCCTGGGCGTCGACGGCCAGACTGGCCCCGGCCTGCTTGGCGGCCGACGCGCTGTGGGTCGCGGCGGCCGCCGCAATGGCGTTCAGATCCGCCTCCAGCCGCGACGCGGCAGCCGTGACCGAGTTCCAATCCGCGGCGATGCTCGAGGGCGGCTTGAGCGTCTCGAGCTTGCTCAGCTGGCTCTGAAACCGGCTGGCGAGACCGCGGAAAGCCTGCTCGACCTGTGCGTCTGTCTGCTTCGGCGCCTGCTCGATCTCGGCCGCGATCGCCGCGCCGGTCTGGTCTAGCTCGCCGCGCAGCGAGTTGTAGCCCGCCTTGAACTTGGAGGTCGTATCTGACGAGCTACCGCAACCACACAGCAGCGCCAGCGCGACCACGACGGACGCGACCGCGGTTGCCCTCACTTGCAGTACCCCTCTTTCATCGGCGAGTCCTGGCAACGCTGACGATACAGGCTGCGCCACAATTCCCGCCGCGCATGACTGTTCTGGAGGTCGCGTTCTGGGTCGCCGTGGCCCTGCTCTTCTATGCCCATCTCGGCTACCCCTTGCTGCTGGCGTTGGTCGGGACGCTGCGCCCGCGGGCGGAACGTTCGTGGCCGGAAGAGCAGCCGCTTCCGTTCGTGTCGGTAATCGTCGCGGCGTACGCCGAGGAGGAGGTGATCGCACGCCGGATCGCCAACCTGCGCGACGAGGTTCTGTTCCCGCGTTCGAAACTCGAGTTGATCGTGGCCTGTGACGGCTCGCCGGACCGCACGCCCGAGCGCGCACGCCAGGCTGGCGCCGATGTGGTGCTTGAGCTCCCACGGGGAGGAAAGGTGAGGGCCCAGGACGCCGGTGTGGAGCGAGCGCAGGGCGAGATCGTCGCCTTCTCGGACGCGAACGTGACCTGGCAGCCGGATGCTCTAGCGGAGCTGATCAAGCCGTTTGCGGACCAGCGCGTCGGCTACGTATGCGGCGAGGTCCGGCTACTGGGGCAGGACGGGAACAATCAGGAGGGGCTGTACTGGCGCTACGAGTTGGCCATGCGCGACGGAGAGTCGCGACTGCGCTCGGTGACCGGCGGCAACGGCGCGATTTACGCCACCCGCCGCGACGCCTACCTGATCGTGGACCCGGTCATGGGGCACGACCTGTCGTTTCCGTTCAATATCGTCAAGCGCGGCTGGCTCGCCGTGTACAACCCAGCGGCGCGAGCGAGCGAGCAGATGGTCCCCACGATCGAGGGCGAATTCGCCCGCAAGCGACGGATGATGGCCCACACCTGGCCGATCGTCGTGCGCGGCGGGATGCTCTCACCACGGGGGTACGGGCCGCTCTACACGCTGATGATCTTCTCGCATCGCGTCCTGCGCTATGCCTCGCCGTTCCTGCATGTGCTCGCGCTGGGGACGAGCATCGCGTTGCTCGGTCAGGGATGGGTGTACGTCGCCGCCGTGGCGGTTCAAGCAGCGGTGCTCGTCGCTGCGTTGGCCGCGTCGGTGGCGCCGCTGCGCCCGCTGCTGATCGCGCGCTATTACGTGCTGACGACGGCCTCGCTGGTGGCGGGGTTATGGGACTGGCTTCGCCACGGCACGCCGGCGGGCTGGGAGCCGGCCGAGGGGACGCGGTGAAGCGCGCGCTGGACCTGCTGATCGGCGGTGTATGCGCGGTGCTGAGCGCGCCGCTGGTCGCGTTGTTGGCGCTGGCGATTCGGCTGGAGTCCCGGGGACACCCGATCTACCGGCAGACGCGCGCCGGCAAGGACGGGGCCGAGTTCTCGATTTACAAGCTGCGGACGATGGTCCGGGGGGCCGAGTTCACGGGCGCCGGGCTGGCGATTCAGGAGGGCGATGATCGGATCACGCGCGTCGGGGCGTTCCTTCGCCGCTACTCGCTCGACGAGCTGCCAAACCTCTACAACGTGCTGCACGGCGAGATGTCGCTCGTCGGCCCCAGGCCGACACTTCCCGTCCAGGTGCAGCAGTACTCAGAGCGCCAGCGCGGCCGGCTGGCGGTTAAGCCGGGCATCACCGGCTGGGCGCAGATCAACGGGCGCGCTGCCCTGCCGTGGTCCGAGCGGATCGAACTGGATCTCTGGTACGTGAACAATTGGTCGCTGGCGCTCGATCTGAAGATAATCGCGCGTACCGTACGGCTCGTCGTCCGTGGCCACGGCCTGTACAAAGGGGAGACCGGCGGGTGGCCCGGGACGCTCTAGCCATCCTGCTCACTGGGGTCGGAAAGCGCTACGACATCGTCTCGGCGTTCGCCGAGCACGCGACCGTCGTGGCGGTCGATCCCAACCCGCTCGCCCCGGCCCAGTATGCCGCGCACCACCGCTGCGCGGTGCCGCAAATCGAGGAGGACGGCTATGTGCCGGCGCTGTCCGCGCTCTGCGAGCGCTACTCAGCGCGCGCCGTGGTACCACTGACTGACCTCGATCTGGAAGTGCTGGCAGAGGCCCGCATGGCCGGTCATCTGCCGGCTCTGGTACCGGACCCTGAGATCGCCCGCGCCACCTACGACAAGTACGAGACCCACCTGCTGCTGGGCCAGCTCGGGCTGCCGACGCCCCCGACGGTGCTTCCGGGCGAGCCGGTGGCGTCCTATCCCGTGCTGGTCAAGCCGCGCAGGGGCTCAGGCGCCCGCTCGATCCACCGCGCGGACGACGCGCACGCCGCCGAGTTCTTCGCCCGGTACATCCGCGAGCCGGCGATGGTCCAATGGTTCATGGACGGCCCGGAGTTCTCGATCGACACGCTTTCGGACTACGACTCCAGGTGCCTGAACGCGATCCCGCGCACGATGATCGAGTCGCGCGGCGGCGAGTCGATCAAGGGCACGGTGATCGACGATCGCGAGCTGGTGGCTCTGGGGCGCCGGGTGGTCGAGGCTCTCGGCGTGCGCGGGCCCTGCACCGTACAGGCCTTCCGAGACCGCGAGATCGGGCTCGGCATCACCGACGTCAACACCCGCTTCGGGGGTGCCTTTCCGGCGCCGATGTACGCCGCGCTTCCGGGGCGTACATATCCCGAGCTGATCGTGCGGATGGCAGGGGGGGAGCGCGTCGAGCCGCATATCGGCGAGTTCCGCGCCGGCGTGACCTTCAGCCGCTACTACTGGCAGCTCGAGCTGGACGAGCGGCTGCAGCCCACCGGCCGTGACATCGTCGACCCGCCGGGCCCGCCGCGACCGCGGTAGCGGAGCCGGGCCCGTGGCGAGCAGGCGGCCATCTGGCGAGCCGCCGCGACCGCGGTGGCTGGGCCGGGCTGAGGACCGACCGCCGTAGCGGAGCCGGGCTGAGGACCGACTGCCGTAGCGGAGCCGGGGTGAGGACCGACCGCCGTAGCGGAGCCGGGGTGAGGACCGACCGCCGCAGCGGAGCCGGGGTGAGGACCGACTGCGGTAGCGGAGCCGGGCTGAGGACATCGCTCCCCCGGCTCCTCAGGGCGGTACCGTCCCCGTTTCACCGCTTCTACAGGGAGGACTGAACAGATGGCCAAAGCTCCACGGCCGCTTACCGGCAAGGTTGTGGCGATCACCGGCGGCGCCCGAGGGATCGGCCGCGCCACGGCGAACGCCTTGACCGCCCATGGCGCCCGTGTCGCGATCGGCGACATCGAGGCTCCGCTCGCCGAGCAGACGGCCGCCGAGCTGGGCGGCGGGACCGTCGGTCTGCCGCTCGATGTGACTGATCGCTCGAGCTTTGAGCGCTTCCTCCGGGATACCGAGGATCGCCTGGGTGCGCTCGACGTGCTGATCAACAACGCCGGGATCATGCCGATCGGGCCCTTCGTCGAAGAGAGCGAGGCGACCGCCAAAACGCTGATCGACATCAACCTGCACGGCGTCATCTTCGGCTCCAAGCTCGCGCTCGAGCGCTTCATCGCCCGCGGGTCGGGGCACCTCGTAAACATCGCCTCCGCGGCCGGCAAAGTCGGGTTTCCCGGCGGCGCCACGTACTGTGCGACCAAGCACGGCGTCGTCGGCCTCAGCGAAACGATCCGCGCCGAACTGCGGGGCACGGACATCGGCGTGAGCGTCGTGATGCCTGTGGTCGTCAACACCCAGCTTGGATCGGGCCTGCCCGCGACGCGGGGTTTCAAGGCCGTTGAGCCCGAGGACGTCGCGGATGCGGTCGTCGGCGCGATGCAGTGGAACCGCTACGAGGTCTACGTTCCCAAGTCGACCAAGGCCTTGTTCAGGCTGAGAGCGCTGGTGCCCATGTGGGCGACGGAGGCGATCGGACGGCTGCTCAAGGGCGACGAGGTGCTGGCGAATCCCGACCACGCGCAGCGCGCCGCCTACGAGTCGCGGATGGCGGCCACCATCCAAGAGCATGACCAGGCGGTATCCGAGCGCGAGCAGGAGCTGGTCTAGGCTCGGGTGGGCCGGCGGCGCTCACCGCCGGCGGCGAAGACCGCTGCAAGCTTGGAGGCTGGTCGCAGAGATTCGGGGACCCCCTCGGCCTGCGGTGTCCGCGCAAGCGGCGGGGCATGCCGAACCTCCCGTGGAGTTGGGCGGATCCGACTTTTGTGAGCTTGTGCGTGTATGTCATGCCAATCGTCACACTCACGGCGAATGGAAAAGGTTTGTGAGCTTCTGCACGTCGCGGCCTGTGCAGCGCCGGTCACGCGCGATGGCTCTGCCCCGGGCTCCCCTCATCCGCGAGCGGGCATCAGCACGCATTCCTCAGGCAACACCGGCCGAATGCGCTGACCGCACGCTTTACGTGAGTTAGCAGATAATTTCGCGTCGCCCCCGTCAGTTTGGCCGTACGAGCACGCTCTGGGCGGACGAGAAAAGCCGACAGCCAGGTCTCGGTGATCGACGCCCCCTGATCTGCGTGCTCCACCGCCACCCGCAGCCGGGACAGGCGGCCCATTACGAGGAAGACGGTGACGGCCGTCTACTGCTCGGGGCGCTCTGAGATCGCTTCCTGTTGCGCCGCGAGCTCGAAATACAGCGATCCCTCCCCGCACACGTCGGCACCCTCATACATCGTTCGCTCACAGTAGCCGCGCTTGCGGTAGAGCGCGACCGCCTCCGGCTGGCGGCTTCCGGTCTCCAGCACGATCGACGACCGACGTCGTGCCGCTTCGGCTTCGAATGCGTCCATCAGCGCCGCCGCAAACCCCTGGCGGCGCGCGCTTAGCGCGACGTAGAGATGCTTGACCTCAACCCGATCCGCCCGCAGGACCCTGAGCGCGACGCAGGCGACAGCTCGTCCTGTTGCATCGCGGGCCAGCCACAGCAGATCCTTGCGTCCGTCTACGCCCTCCCAGGAGCCGGTCGGATAGCGCGCGGCCATGTCACGTTCATGGGCCTCCAGCAACAGGCGTGCTTCGGCGCCCTCGGGGTCCGCGAGGTGCACCCGCCCACCGCCAATTGTCGTCTCAGGGGCCATTCACGATCACCTTCCCAGCGTCGGAGGCCACGGTGACGTCGATAGTCGTCGGCGTGCGGACCCAGGCGATCACGTTGAGGGCCTGCAGCTGATCCAGCATCGCCTGGAAAGCCTGGGCCTGCGCTGGGCTGGCATAACGGCGCGAGATCGCAAACGAGTAACCGGTGGCGGCGAGTGGCATGGCCGAGGCGCCCAGCAGATCCTGGTAGCGCTTGTCGCTCACCGTGCTGGAGACCACAAGCGGCGCTGAGGAGCCTGACAACGCCCGGACTCGAGCGGAGAGCTCGATCAACAGGTCTAGCGCCGGCGGGCGAAGGCCCCGATAGAGCGCGGGTGGCTGCCCGTGCCTGTGCGCAAAGGAGCCCATGCTCGGGTCGTACGCCAAGCCGAGTGAGCTGGCGTTCTTGGGTAGCGGCAGCACTGATCGACTCTCGTACGCTGCCCGCAGCGCACCGGGGTCCGCAAACGCCGGGGTCGAGGCGGGTGGGTGCAGCACTTCGGCGTCGGAGTCAGCCGCCGTCTGCAGCGCACTCAGACGGCTGAGCGCCGCTCGATCCGTCCGATAGAGGTGCATGATGTGCTCCGCCGCAAGGACCCGCCAGTAGTAGAGCAGCGAGTCGTCGCTGAACGAATGCAGCAGCTTGTACGCCGCTCCATCGTGGTCCGGTGCGGTGTCGAAGAACAGCTGGACGTAGGGCACCACATTGCCGTTGTCATAAGCGTTCAGCACGTTCTCCAGATTGCCGATTCCCATGTGGTAGGCCTCGACGTCAAGGTCGGCGCGGCCGAAATGACCCTGAGCCAGCTGCAGATAGCGGACGGTCGCGGTCAGCGCTTCTTGGGGCTCGAAGCGGCCGTCGATCTTCGCCCGCTGCCTCTGAAGACGGTTCACGAGTCCGTTCTGCCCCTGCTCGTAGGCGCTGACGATCCCAGCGGTCAGCTGGCGGCTGCGAGCCAGGTTGATGTGCATCCCCAACAGCGATCGCCCGGTTTGGGCCAGGATCTGGGTCAGGCCAGCGGCGCCCGAGGGGTCACGGCCGGCGAGGGCGTTGGGATCGCCGGCGCTCTCCAGGAACACGATCGCCTCGAGCGCGTCGGGATCGATCCCAGTCCCAGTCGTGACCGCGTCGATCATCCTCCGATACGCGGATACGCGCTCAGCAGTGGCGATCACCCCGCCGGGGCTCTTGGCGAAGACCACATGGTCGCTGCCAGCCACCGCGCGCGCCTCGAAGTCGGCCGCGCGACTCGAGATATAAGCGAACGGGTCGCCGGCCCGTGCCGGCCGTTCGATGCCCGGCAGTGGCAGCGGCGGCTGGCTGCCACCGCCCAGGGCCGCTACTAGAACGGCGACCAGCACGATGACCGCGCCGACGGCCAGCACCAGCCTGCCCGCCGGCGGCTTCAATGTCACCGGCGCGAATATATCCCTCCTCGGTCGGCGGCCCCGCAAGCGGAACCCTGCTGGACTGCGACCCTAGGCCTCCCCAGCGCCGGATCCCGCCCGATGGCGACCGTAAGCCCGCCGTAAGCTTTCCCGCCGCGCCCGGGCTTCCGGGAGCGGCGTCGGCTATCCTCAACGCTTCTCGCCTCGCAGCGATGAAAGAGCGCTTCCGACGTAGGGCCCTTCCGGCCGCGCGCCGAAGACTTTCCTATCGACTGGAGTACTGGAACATCCGTATGCGCATCTTGGTTCTGGGTGGAGACGGTTACCTGGGCTGGCCTACGGCCATGCATCTGTCGGCGACAGGCCACGACGTGGCAGTTTCGGATAATTTTGCCCGCCGCAGCTATGACGAGGAGATGGGTGTCGACACCCTCGTTCCGATAGCGACGCTCGACGAGCGCGTGTCGGCATGGACCGAGCTATCGGGCAAGACGATCAGCAGCTACGTCGGCGATCTCTGCGACGCCGCCTTCGTGCACCAGATGTTCGGCGATTTCCGCCCCGAGGCGATCGTCCACTTCGGCGAGCAGCGTGCGGCGCCGTACTCGATGATCGACCAGGCGCACGCCGTTTACACGCAGACCAACAACGTCGTCGGGAACCTCAACGTGATGTATGCGATCGCCGATACCGACCGCGACATCCATCTCGTCAAGCTCGGCACCATGGGCGAGTACGGGACGCCGAACATCGACATCGAGGAGGGGTGGTTCGAAGTCGTCCACAACGGCCGTAAGGACCGCGTCCTGTTCCCTAAGCGCCCTGGCTCCTTCTACCACCTCTCGAAGGTCCACGACAGCCACAACATCGAGTTCGGCTGCCGCATTTGGGGTATGCGGGCAACGGACCTCAACCAGGGCGTCGTCTACGGTGCGGACACCGAGCAAACCAAGCTCGACCCCCGGCTTGCAACCCGGTTCGACTACGACGCGGTGTTCGGTACGGTGCTCAACCGGCACGTGATCCAGGCGGTGCTAGGTCATCCGCTCACGGTCTACGGCGACGGTTCACAGACCCGCGGCCTGATCAACATCGTCGACACCGTCGAGTGCATCAGGATCGCATGCGAGAACCCTGCCGATAGAGGGGAATTTCGCGTCTTCAATCAGATGACGGAGTCCAAGTCTGTGTTGGAGATCGCGCAGACGGTCGTCTCCTCCTTCCCGGCCGAGGCGACGATTGAGCACGTCGATAATCCGCGCGTCGAGCTCGAGGGTCATTACTACAACGTCAAGCACTCCCGCCTGGAGCAACTCGGGCTCAAGCCGACGCTACTTTCCGAGGCGCTGATCGACCACATGTTCGCGGTCGTGGAGCGGCACAAGGATCGCGTCGATCTGGCCGCGATGATGCCCACCGTTCGGTGGACGGCCACGGCCAGCGAGCTGCCTCGCACCGCGAGCGAGCTGACGCCGACGACGCGGTGAACGATGGCGTTCCCGGCCCCTTCGACGGGCGTCGGGTCCTTGTCACGGGCGGCTCCGGCTTCATTGGTCGCCATGTCGTCGCCGGGCTTGAGCGTGCCGGCGCTCGAGTCCGCGTAGTCGACCTCAAGGCGCACCCCAACCCCTCGGTCGACATCGTCCAGGGCGACATCGCCGACCGGCGCGTGCTCGAGCAGGCGTGCGACGGCGGCCTTGACTCGGTGGTCCATCTGGCCGCCGTGACTTCTGTGCTGCGCTCGCTGGAGCACCCGGAGCTCACGTACCGCACGAACGTCGCGGGGACCGCGCTCCTGCTCGAGACCGCGCGGGAGGCGGGCGCCAACGCGCTGGCCTTCGCTTCTACCAACGCGGTCACTGGCCCGATGAACGGTCCCGCGATCACCGAGGCCGCGACGCTCGAGCCGTTGACACCATACGGCGCGACTAAGGCCGCGGCCGAGATGCTGATGTCCGCCTACACGGCGTCTTACGGCTTGCGCTGCGCGAGCCTGCGCCTGACGAACGTCTACGGTCCGGGCATGCAGGCCAAGGACAGCATCGTGGCCCGGCTGATGCGAGCCATCCGTCTTGGCAATACCTTCGAGATCTATGGCGACGGCCGCCAGGTCCGCGACTACGTGCACGTCTTCGACGTCGTAGCTGCGATCAAGCTGGCGCTTACAGACGACCGCTGGCATGGGCCGACCGTGATCGGGGCCGGGACCTCGCTGTCGGTCCTCGAGGTCGTCGACCGCGTGCGCAGCGTAACCGGAGCCGAGCTGAGCGTCCGCCACGGTCCCGCAAAGCCCGGAGAGATGCCGGCCGTGATCGTCGACCCCGCCCGCGCACACCGCGCCGGTTGGTCCTCCCGCTACTCGTTCGTCGACGGCCTGAAGGGGGTCTGGGCGGAGTGGTCAGAAGCTGAGCTGGAGGCGATGGCCGGGCCGCTCTCGCTGCCGAGGGTGCAGTCGTGACGCGGGGAGCCAACCCGTGAGCATGGCGCCGGTCCGCCCGGCCAGCGAGGCACCAGACCTTGCGACGCTCGATCCCGTCGAGCGCGGCGCCGCGGCGGCATTTCTGGCTGCTCACCCGGCAGGCGCCGGCGCGGCGCTAGCCGTCGTCATCCCCGCCTACAACGAGGCGCCGACCGTGGCGTCGGTGGTGGCCGAGATCCCGCATGAGGTCGCCGGGCTGCGAACGGAGGTGATCGTCGTCGTCGATGGGGCGAGCGATCAGACCGCCATCAAGGCGGCATCCGCCGGGGCGCTGGTGTGCGACGTTCCCGTCAACCGAGGCCAGGGCGCAGTGCTGCGACTCGGCTACTGGCTGGCGCGTGCCCGCGGTGCTCGCGTGATCGCCACGGTCGACGCCGACGGCCAGTACGAGCCACTCGAGCTGGGCCGCGTGGTGGGGCCGATCCTCGCCGGCACGGCCGACTTCGTCTCGGGC
Organism: uncultured Actinomycetes bacterium; assembly: GCA_963830405.1. GTDB lineage: Bacteria > Actinomycetota > Thermoleophilia > Solirubrobacterales > Solirubrobacteraceae > Palsa-465. Next base: position 470,711 of record CAWHMB010000001.1, on the reverse strand, counting down.
TCGCGCCGCCTGGGGTCGGAGCTGACCACCGACAGGATGCGCCACCTGGGGGTGCTCGTCTTCGGTGCGCTATTCAGCGTGCTCGTACGCCATCGAATCACCGATCCGGCCTGCGGCATCCGTGCTATGCGAGCGGAGCTGACCGCGGCGGTCACGCTCGAACAGCCCCAGTATCAGGCCTCAGAGCTGATGATCTCGGCTGCGCTGAACGGCTTTCGGCTGGCGGAGGTGCCGACCACGATGCGCGACCGGGGCGCCCACGCCACAAGCACCAAGAAGGGCGGAAACTTCGGCTACGGGATGCGGTTCGCCCGCGCCGCGCTCCACACCTGGAGGCGGGACCGCAAGGCGGCGCGGACGCGGCTGCGGCCAGAGAAGATCCAGCGCTCGTAGATCACGAAGCGGACCACGAAGAGGACCGCGAACACGCCCAAGTAGGACCCGGTCACCAGCGAGACCCGGATCCCGTAATGCGAGGGGATGTTCTGGACATGGCGCTGGGTCCACGCGGTTGCTTCGGAGGAGGCAAGCAGCGTCAGCGCTGACACCACGATGTAGCCGAGCACCTCGCGGCCGACCGCAACGCGTCCCTTGATCTCCCACGCCCAGCGGCGATTGAGGATCCAATTTGGCACCGCACCAGAGACGAACGCCAGCACCGAGCAGGCAGTCGTACCGACGCCGAGCACGTACAAGAGCGCGAACACGAGCGCGCTCGTGGCAGCAGCAACAAGCGAACCGATTGTGTAGCGCGTTATGCGTACGCCCAGCGCGGAGCGACGCAAGCGCTGAAACCTCTCAGCGATCACGAGTGGGCCATGGTAACGGGTCTGGGCGTCAACTGGGCATAAGAACACGGACACCGCCAGTTCGTTTCGCTTCGGCGGACGCTTATGGATTCGCCGGCTGCCGTGCCTTTACCTCCCCGGGGCCCGCTTTGGCAGCCGCCGGCGCTGAATCGCCGGTCGTGGCGCTACGTTGGCCCGCGATGCGATTTTGCGTGGTCGGGGATGAGCTCGCCCTAGATGATGACCTGATCATCGCTGGCGACAATGCGGTTGCGCTAGCCCGCCTTCCATCTGGAGCGTTCGACCTGATCTACCTTGACCCCCCGTTCAACACCGGACGCCCGCGCGAGCGACGGACGCTCGAGGTAAGCGCCGACGAGCGAGGCGGCCGAGTCGGTTTCGGCGGGCGCCGTTACGCCTCACGACTGGTAAAGACTCTGAGCTACGAGGACGGATTTGCCGATTACCTGGGTTTTCTCGAGCCGCGACTGGAGCGTGCGCGCGAGCTGTTGGCCCCGCACGGGACGCTGTACTTCCACATCGACTACCGCGAGGCCCACTACTGCAAGCTCCTGCTCGATCAGATCTTCGGGCGCCAGGCGTTCCTGAACGAGATCATCTGGAGCTACGACTACGGCGCCAAGCCGCGGCGCCGCTGGCCGGCGAAGCACGACACGATCCTCGTCTACGTCCGCAACCCCGGCGCCCACCATTTCGACGCCGACGCGGTCGAGCGCGAGCCGTACATGGCCCCAGGGCTCGTCGGTCCGGAGAAGGCCGCGCGGGGCAAGCGGCCGACTGACGTCTGGTTTCACACGATCGTCGCCACTAACGGGCGGGAGAAGACCGGTTACCCGACCCAGAAGCCCGAGGGCGTGCTGCGCCGGCTCGTGGCGGCATCGGCGCGCCCGGGCGGGTGGTGCCTGGATCCGTTCGCCGGGTCGGGCACCCTCGGCTCGGTGTGCCTGGCACTCGGGCGCCGATTCGTGCTGATCGACTCCAGTCCCATCGCGCTACGGGTTATGCATGAACGCCTTGGCCCACAACTTCGTACGTAGGGATCGGTTGGGTACAGTGGCTTGCATCGCCGCGGGGGCGGTAGGGCTGGCACTGCACACGACAGAGGAGATCCACGCATGAGGTTGATAGGAGCAGGACTGCCTCGCACCGCAACGCTCTCGCAGAAAGTGGCGCTCGAGATGCTCGGGTGGGGCCCCTGCTACCACATGGTTAACGTGCTGGGCGACTTCGACGAGGTGCCCAAGTGGCAGCGCGCGCTGGATGGCGAGGCGGATTGGCCCGACATCTTCGGCGGCTTCCAGACGACGGTCGATTGGCCGGGGGCGTACTTCTACCGTGAGCTTCTGGAGGCCTATCCCGATGCCAGGGTGCTTCTGAGCGTGCGCGAAGGGGACTCGTGGGCCCGGAGCATGTACGACACGATTTGGGGCATCTTGTACGGAGAGATCCTGATCCGGCATCTCTCCGACGCCTGGTCCATCGTCAGTCCAAAGTGGCGGTCCTACATCGAGCTGATGCGCGAGATGTGGCGCCGTAGTGCGCTTATCTACGGGCAGGACGCCGACCTTGACTGGATGGCGGCGGCGATGGACCGTTACAACGCCGAGGTTCAGCGCACGGTGCCTCCTGAACGCCTGCTGGTCTGGTCAGTGTCCGAGGGCTGGGAGCCGCTTGCTGAATTTCTGGAGGTGCCCGTGCCTGAGACGCCCTTCCCGCATCTGAACGACACCACGACGTTCAACGACCGCATCGTGGACGGATCTCTGCTCGCGCTGCAGGAGTGGCGCGCCAAAGAGCAGCCCGTTCCGGCCGCTCGCTGAATATAGGCTTCTTGAGGAAGGGGCCGTGCAAGCGACGATCGACAGGCTCACGCATCTGCAGCGCCTCGAGGCCGAGAGCATCTACATCCTGCGCGACGCCGTCGCGCAGGCCGAGAAGCCGGTGATGCTCTACTCGATCGGCAAGGACAGCTCGGTGATGTTGCACTTGGCGCTGAAGGCGTTCTATCCGGCCAAGCCGCCGTTCCCGCTGCTGCACATCGACACCACGTGGAAGTTCCGCGAGATGTACGCGTTTCGGGATCAGATCGCCTCCGAGCACGGTCTCGAGTTGCTGGTGCACGTCAACCGAGAAGGGCTCGAGCGGGGCGTCAGCCCGTTCACCCACGGCTCGGCGGCGTACACGGACGTAATGAAGACCGAGAGCCTCAAGCAGGCGCTCGAGCGTTACGGGTTCGATGCCGCCTTCGGCGGGGCGCGCCGCGACGAGGAGCGATCGCGGGCCAAGGAGCGCGTGTTCTCGTTCCGCTCGGCGCAGCACCGCTGGGATCCCAAGAGCCAGCGGCCCGAGCTGTGGCGGCTCTACAACGCCCGCAAGCGCCGCGGCGAGTCAGTACGGGTGTTTCCCCTCTCCAACTGGACCGAGCTGGATGTGTGGCTCTACATCTATTCGGAGCAGATCCCAATCGTGCCGCTGTACTTCGCCGAGCAACGGCCAGTGGTCGAACGTGACGGGACGTTGATCATGGTCGACGACGACCGCTTACCGCTTGATGACGGCGAGCGGCCGGCGCAGAAGAGGGTCCGCTTTCGCACGCTCGGGTGCTACCCCCTGTCGGGCGCGATCGAGAGCGACGCCGACTCGCTCGAGGGCATCATCCGCGAGATGATGCTGGCGCGGACTTCGGAGCGCCAGGGCCGCGTGATCGACCACGACGGAGCGGCATCGATGGAGCGCAAGAAGCAGGAGGGCTACTTCTGATGGCGGTCAGGGCGCCCGGGGTCGAGGACGTAGGCGCGTACCTGCACGCGCAGGAGCGCAAAGGACTGTTGCGCTTCCTGACTTGCGGAAGCGTCGATGACGGCAAGAGCACCCTGATCGGGCGACTGCTGTACGAATCAGAGCTGCTGTTCGAGGACCAGCTCGCGGCGCTGGAGGCCGACTCAAGGCTAGCCGGGACCCAAGGCGAGGAACTCGATCTTGCGCTGCTCCTTGACGGTCTCGCCGCCGAACGCGAACAAGGGATCACGATCGACGTCGCCTACCGGTACTTCGCCTCAGAGCGACGTAAGTTCATCGTCGCCGACACGCCGGGGCACGAGCAGTACACCCGCAACATGGTCACCGGCGCCTCGAACGCAGACTGTGCCGTGCTGCTGGTCGATGCGCGCAAGGGCGTGCTCACCCAGACCCGCAGGCACACGTACCTCGTGTCGCTGCTCGGCATCCGCCATGTGGTTCTGGCGGTCAACAAGCTAGATCTGGTCTCCTACTCGGAGCCGGGCTTCCGCGAGATCGCCGCCGAATACCACTTGTTTGCCTCGAGCCCTGAGATCGGGTTGGAGGACGTGACGTGCATCCCGGTGTCGGCGCTCCGAGGCGACAACGTCACAGCCCGCAGCGAGCGCACGCCGTGGTACGACGGCCCGACGCTGCTCGAGTACCTGGAGGCGGTTGAGATCGACGAGGACCGCGTCCAAAGCGGCTCCCTCCGGGTTCCCGTGCAGTGGGTCAACCGGCCGAGCGCGGACTTTCGCGGCTTCGCGGGAATGGTCGTCAGTGGGCGCGTGAGCCCTGGCGAGCGCGTGCGGGTCTGCCCGTCCGGGCGCGAGAGCGAGGTCTCGCGGATCGTGACCTACGACGGCGACCTTGACCATGCCGTCGCCGGGCAGTCCGTGACACTGGTTCTGAGAGACGAGATCGACATCAGCCGCGGCGATGTCATAGCTGGCGTGGAGGCGCCGCCGCGCGTCGGCGACCAGTTTGAGGCCGTCGTCGTATGGATGGCCGAGGAGCCGATGCTGCGCGGGCGCAGCTACTCGCTGCGCACCGGCACCGCCACTGCATCCGCGACGATCTCTCCGCTCAAGTACAAGGTCAACGTTGACTCCCTGGAGCGGATCGCCGCCGAGCAGCTAGAGCTGAACGAAATCGGCGTCTGCGAGCTCGAACTTGACCGGCCGATCGCGATTGACCCGTACTCCGAGAATCGCGACACGGGGGGTTTCGTGCTGATCGATCGGCTGACCAACGCGACGGTTGGCGCCGGCATGCTCAGGTTCGAGCTGCGCCGCTCGCAAAACGTGCAGTGGCAAGCAATCGATATCGATCAGCGCGCCCACGCCAAGCTGAAGGGCCAAAAGCCTTGCCTTCTGTGGCTAACCGGGCTGTCTGGAGCGGGCAAGTCGACGATTGCCAACCTGGTTGAAAAGAAGCTTCACAGCCTCGGCCACCACACCTACATGCTTGATGGTGACAACGTCCGCCGGGGGCTCAACAAGGACCTGGGGTTCACGGACGCTGATCGCGTGGAGAACATCCGCCGTGTCGCGGAGGTCGCCGCGCTGATGGTTGACGCCGGTCTGATAGTGCTGGTCTCATTCATCTCCCCATTCCGCTCCGAGCGCAGCATGGCGCGTTCCCTGGTCGAGGACGGCGAGTTCGTGGAGGTATTCGTCGATACGCCGCTGGAGGTCGCCGAGCAGCGCGACTGCAAGCACCTATACGAGAAGGCCCGCAAAGGCGAAATTAAGAACTTCACGGGCATCGACTCTGCATACGAGCCCCCGGAGGCTCCGGAGATCCACGTCGACACCACCGAGACCAAACCAGAGGACGCTGCCCAGCAGATCCTCACCGAGCTCCGGCGCCGCGGAATCCTAGACCCGGCGTGACCGTCGAGCTCGAGCAGGTGATCGATGCCGCGCGAGCGGCGGGTGACGCGGTGCTCGACGTCTACAGCCTTGGTGCCACCGCTCGCACCAAGGCCGACGGGTCGCCCGTCACTGAAGCCGACGAACGCTCGCAGGAGATCATCCTCGCCCGTCTGGAGAAGATCGCGCCCACGGTGCCCGTAGTGGCCGAAGAAGGCGATCGTCGCCAGGTCTCGGGAAGCTCGTTCTGGCTGGTCGACCCGCTGGACGGCACGAAGGAATTCCTCTCCGGCAACGGCGAGTTCACTGTCAACATCGCCCTTGTCGAGGATCGCGTGCCCGTGCTGGGGGTGGTCTTGGCGCCCGCGCGAGGCAGGCTGTTCGCCGCCGCGCCGAGTAGAGGCGCCGAGGTGCACGACGCGGCCGGGAGCCAATGCATCGCCGCGCGGCGGATTCCAAGTGACGGGGCGATCGTCGTGTCGAGCCGTTCCCACGGTGACCCGGGTGCACTCGAGCGGTTCACCGCCGGGCGCCGCGTGGCAGCTTGTGTGTCGGCCGGGTCATCGCTGAAGTTCTGCCTGGTGGCGGCGGGCGAGGCTGACCTCTATCCGCGCTTCGGGCGCACGATGGAGTGGGATACCGCTGCCGGTGACGCGATCCTGCGGGCCGCCGGGGGACGCGTCACCGATCTTGCCGGCCGGCCGCTGGTCTACGGCAAGCCCGGGTTCGAGAATCCGCAATTCGTGGCACGAGGAAAGGAATGAGCGACGACTTCGGGCGCCAAGCGCCACGTCGCCGTGGGCGCCCGCGTTTCCGCAACCTCGTGCTCGCCCAGGTGTTGCTTGCACCAGTGATCGAAAGGAGCCATTGATGTCCAACAAGAAGCTTGCTCTCCTCGGCCGCGGCGGACTCTGCGCGGCCGTGGCCACGCTGGCGGCCGTCCCGGCGATTGCCACCGCGAGCTCGCCGCGGGCCGCCGGCACCACCACCGTGCTCAGCACGGGCAAGGTCAAGCGGGGGACGGTGGTCGTCAGCGCCTCGGGGCGCACCATCTACGGTTTCAGTAGCGACCACGGCAAGAGCACCTGTTACGGAAGCTGTGCCACGGTCTGGACGCCGTTCATGGCCAACGGCAAACTGCTGGTCAAGAACGGCTCGGGTCTGAGCCAGAGTCTGGTCGGCCGCACCAAGCGGACAAACGGCGCCTACCAGCTGACCTACGGCGGCCATCCGCTGTACCTGTATACCGGCGACAAGAAAATCGGTCAGCAGAACGGCCAAGCCAAGAACCAATTTGGCGGCAGCTGGTACGTGATAAGCAAAAGCGGGCAGCTGCTGAAGCCCTCGGCGGGGCTCGTCGGCGGATACTGATCGGCTTCAAGCATCCCGGTCTGGGGGCCTCCCGGTCCCTGGGCCCTCTCGGTCCCCAGACCCTCTCGGTCCCCGGACCCTCCCGGTCCCCGGACCCTCCCGGTCTCCGGACCCTCCCGGTCCGGACAGCGGAGGGCGTGACGGGCTTTCGGAGCAGCCCTACTCTTCCCGCTCCTGAACGAGCGGCACGAAGCGAACGCCTTCCAGCCGCTCGTGGTGCAGCCCACCCGCGGTGCGTCGCGTCAGCGTCAGGTACTGGTTGGCGTCTCCCACGGGAGCGACCAGCCGTCCGGCCTCGGCCAGCTGCTGCTCCAACGCGGCCGGCAACTCCGGTCCCGTGGCGGCCGCCACATTGATCGCGTCGAAGGGGGCATGCTCCGGCAATCCGGCCCAGCCGTCGCCTACGAAGAAGAAGACGTTCTCGAGGCCAAGCTGCTTGATCGTCGCTGATGCGATCGCGCTCAGCTCGGGGTGGCGCTCGATCGTGAACACCTCGCCGCCGAGAAGGGCCAGCAGCGCGGCGTGGTAGCCGGATCCGGTGCCGACGTCGAGGACGCGGTCGGTCGCCCGCAACTCGAGCAACTCGAGCATCCTGGCCACCACTAGGGGCTGTGAGATCGTCTGGCCACAGGCGATCGGCAGTGCGACATTTTCATAAGCGCGACGGCGCTCTGACTCCGGCACGAACCGCTCGCGGGGGATCGACGCCACGGCTGCCAAGACTCGGGCGTCGGCTACGGCGGGCCTCAGCTCGAGCGCGAGCTGGGCGGCTGGCGTCAGGCTGCGACCGTCAGGCACGCCGATGCGACTCGAGACGCCCCACCTCTGAGCCGAACCGTCGCTCCAGCGCGTCGCTCATCGCCACCTGGAACAGCGAGCCGACGGCAGCCGAAGCAAGTGGACGCAGCCGTTCGACCGCGTCGAGCAGCTTGTCCATCCCCTTGTCCTGCTGCCCCGCGGCCTCGGACGGCCGCCAGACGGAATCGATGAGTAGCCGCAAACAGGTGCTCGCCACGCCGTCGAGCTGCTTCCGCAGCTCCGCCGCCACCGCGACGATGTCTTCGGCTGGAACGCCCAGATCCGCGAACACCTCGCCGCCGCGGAACACCATCGGCGTGAGCTGCTCCACCGGACCGTCCCGGAGCAGGCGAAGGAGGCCGAGCTCCTCGAGGCGCAAAAGCCGCTCGATCAGAGCGAGGCTGAAGCCATCCGATTGGAGCATCTGGATGAGCTCGATGCGCGCGACGTGCTCCTGGCTGTAATAGCCGGTGCGTCCCCGAAGTCTGGGCGGCGCAAGCAGGCCTCGCGACTGATGCGCGCGGATGTTGCGGGCGCTCATCCCGGTCCGTTGCGCGAGCGCATCAATTGTCATAGGCGCCGCGTCCTCTGGCGTCTGACCCGTGCTCGCGCGCGGCCTAGGATTGCGCTCGCCCGTCCCGGCCCTGTCCTCACCCATCACTTCGATCCTACAGGCCAGGGACTCATCGATAGCGGTTCGATGTCACATCAGACGATGCGAACTTTCCCCCTGACGCAGGCCGCGAGCTGACGCTCGAGCACGGCGGGCGAGCCATGCACCTCGAAACTGGCATCGCCTTGAGCTCCACGTATCACCAGGTAGCTGCGAGGCGAGCGGCGCAAGGGAAGCCGGCCACGTGCGTCAACTAGCTCGATGACCCGCAATTCGTCCCATCCCAAGCGGCCCAGTGGCTCTTTGCTGGGGCGGATGATGTCGAGTCCATACTCCGAGAACCACAGCTCGACTCCCGGCTCCGGCGAAGCCAGGTCCGCGATCCCGCCGATGTGCGTGCAGACCAGCTGAATCGGTGCCCGGGCTTGTCCGGCCATCCCCTCGGCTGTGGACTCCTCCGCATCCGCCGGGGCTTCCTCCACGCCCTCCACATCCGCCGCTTCCTCCAGACCCTCCACATCCGCCGCTTCCTCCACACCCTCCGCATCCGACGGGGCTTCCTCCACACCGTCCCCATCCGCCGGGGCCTCCACACCCTCCACATCCGCCGAGGCCTCCTCCACACCCTCCACATCCGCCGGGGCCTCCTCCACATCGGGGGTCGTCTCCAGATCTTCCCGGACCTCCTCGAGCTCCTCCTCGTCGGAATTCCCGGATGGCCGCGGTGCGAGCCCCAGCCTGGCGACGGCCTCCTCATAAGGCGGCGCGCCGATGATCTGATGGGCTCGGGCCACGGCCGGATGCCCAAGCGCCTCGCCCAGCCCAAGACCGAGCTCCTCCATTGCCACCGACGCCAGCGCTCGGCGCCATTGAAGGCCGTCCGCCGCGTCTGCCGCCCGTTGCACCATCCGCTCTAGCTCGGTCTCGCCGAGCTCGCGCGCGTCAGCGTGAACTTTCGCAGCCTCCTGGAAAGCGGGGCGCAACCGGGCGGCTAACGCATCACGACCGCGCTCAGCGATCCGCTGTGCATCGTCCTCGATTGGACTCACAGCTCGGCGCGCTCGAGCAGCTGCGTGATCCGCGCCAGAAAAGATGTCGCTTGGGCGCCGTACAGAATCCGGTGATCGCAAGCGAGCGCCAAGGTCATCACGTGGCCCGGGACAATAGTCCCGTCGCGTACGACGGCCGCTTGCCTGAGCTCCCCGGCGGCAAGTGCAGCGGCCTGGCGGCCCCAGATGATCGGTGTGGCGCGGGCAACGGCATGGGCCCCGGGGACCGCGAGCGTGAAGGTGGCGCCGGCGCGCTCGGGCGGCGTCAGTTCGCGCGCTCGACGCTCGAGTTCTTTGACCTCTGATGCGAGGTCGCTCAGCGGCTTCGCGTCGGCGTCGAAGACGGTAGCCGCCAGCAGCTCCGAACCCTCGGCGAAGATCAAGCCGACATTTACTCGAGAGTAGAGCTCAAAGCGACCGTCACGGTAGGACGCGTTGGCCCGCGGGTGCTCGCGCAACGCCAGGGCGGATGCTCTGACCAGCGCCGGGCCTGCCCCGACATCCGCCAGGCGCACACACGCATCCATATTCACGTCGACCGTCAGCTCGAGGTCGGGAATGGTCGCACGCGCCTCCGCGGCCTGGCGAGCGATTGCCTGCTCGGCCTTGGACGGCTGCACTATCTCCACTGTCCCTTTGGCGCCGGAAGCTGCGGGGTGGGCCATCGCATCCACCCTAGGGCACCGTCCGGCAATGTGGCCCTAGCCAAGGCCCCAGGCGCGACGAAACTCCTCGACGTCGAACGAGATGAGCTCTGAGCGCAGCTGTCGGAGCAGCTTCATCGCATCCTTGGCCGGCAGCTCCCAGTAGAGCACGACCTCGCCGTCCGAGATCGAAACGACCTCTATCCGGTCAAGACGATGACGGTCGGCCAGGAAGGCCGGCTCATACGTGTCGCGCGAGACGAGCAACTCGTAGGCACGGTTGGCCTTCAGCGCAGCACCTCCAGCGCCTGTTCGAGGATCCGCGGCCCGCTCAGCAGCGCTTCGCCCAGTGCAAGTGCCGGCAGCGCTTTCACCCCGTGCTCGCGGGCACGCGCCGTGGCACTGGCAAGGCCCCGCCCGACCGAGCGCAGCCCGATCGCCTTCAGCAGCGCCGTGGGATGCATCTCGCAGGCTGCTCCGGCGATCAGCACGGTGTCCGGATCGGAGAGCTCGCGCCCCGCGGCGAACGCCTGGCGGAACGCGGCGAGCGAGAACGCGACGCCGCGGCCAACCTGCTTCGCGTACGTCGCCGCGAGCATCGCCAGGCGCGTATCCGGCGGCCAGCCGGCCGGCCATCGCACCGGTTGCAGGCCGTAGAGGGCGGCCAGGCGCTCGACTGGCCCGCGGTCCACCTCGTGCTGCACGACGTCAAGGTCGGCGGCCAGCACGGGCTCCCATTCGGGCGTCGTCGGCAGCGTGCCCGGGAGCCGCTCGGCCGCGAGGTAGCAGTGAGGACTGCCCAGGTCGTAATAGAAGACCGCCTGGGGACGCGCCACGTCGGACTCAGCCGTGGATCAGCCAGCCGTCAGCGGCGCGTGCGGCCTCCATGACCGCTTCGGAGAGCGTCGGATGCCCGTGGATCAGGTGGGCGATCTCCGGGTAGCCGCCCTCGAGCGCGCGCGCGTTGACGAGCTCCTGGATCAGCTCGGTCGCCTTGGCGCCGACGATGTGGCCGCCGAGCAGCTCGCCGTAGCGCTTGTCGCCGACGACCTTGACCATCCCTGTGCGGTCACCGTAGACGGTTCCGGCGCCGACAGCCCCGTACTGGACCTTGCCGATCACCACATCGTGGCCCTGCTCTTTCGCCTGGGACTCCGTGAGCCCGAAGCTCGCGACATTGGGCGTGCAGAACGTCGCCCGCGGAATGTCGATGTATTCGATCGGGTGCGTCTCTAGACCTGCAGCGTCCTCGACCGCGATCACTCCCTCGTCGGAGGCCTTGTGGGCCAGCGCCGGGCCCTCCACCAGATCTCCGATCGCGTAGATCCCTTGGATGTTCGTCCGCTGAGCGCCGTCCACCTGCACGAGGCCGTTCTCGTCCAGCGCCACGCCTGCGTGCTCCAGCCCCAGAGCCTCGACGTCCGGCCCGCGGCCCGCTGCGATCACGAGCCAATCCCCCTGCGCCGACTGGCCGCCGTGGCTGAAGGAAACGGACTGCTCCTCGCTTTGGACGTCCTCCACAAGTGTCGAGGTATGAATCGTCATGCCCTGTCGCTTGAGACCGCGCTCGGCGATCCGCGAGATGTCGGCATCCTCGGTCGGCAGCACCCGACCAAGGGCCTCGAACAGCGTCACCTCGGCTCCCAGGCGAGCGTAGGCGGAGGCGATCTCCGCGCCCGATGCCCCCGCCCCGACGACGGCCATGGATCGCGGCAGTTCCTCGAGCGCCCAGGCCTCCTCGGTACCGATCACGCGACCCCCGAACTGCGTCCCGGGAATCGGTTTCTTGACCGAACCGGCGGCGAGCACGATCGTGTTGGCCTGGAGCGTGGCGTCGCCCACGCGGACATTTCCCTCGCCGGCGAGCGAGGCCTGGCCCTCGATGAGCTCGATCCCGTTCTTCTTGAACAGCCCGGAAACGCCGCCGGTCAACGTGCTGATCACCGCCTTGCGCCTGGCGCTGACGGCCGGGAAATCGACAGTCGCCTCACCCACCTTGATCCCGAAGTCATCCGCGTCGCGGACCTCGGTGAGCACATCGGCGACGCGAAGCACGGCTTTCGCCGGAATGCAGGCGTAGTTAAGGCAGCGTCCACCGACCCTGTCCTTCTCAGCCACCGCCGTCTTCATTCCCAGCTGCGCCGCGCGGATCGCGGCCACGTAGCCCCCCGGGCCGGAGCCGATGACGATGCAGTCGTAGGAGGAATCGGGCATCAGTTCCAGCCTATATGACGCCGCTTACTGCCCGGGATCGGTGACCCTCATGGCCGCTTACTGCGCGGGGTCGGTGACGTCGACGGCCGCTTATTGCCCGGGATCGGTGACCCTCATGGCCGCTTAGTGCGCGGGGTCGGTGACGTCGACGGGCGCTCAGTGCGCGGGGGGCTTCGGTATCTGGATCCGGCTCAGCACGCGAACGAGCTTGTAGAACAGAAGGCCGCCTCCGACGATGACGACGATCGCCACGCCGAACCCCAGCGCACTGCTGGCGTGGATCAGAAGCAGCGCCGCCGTGATGATCGTCAGCAGCAGGATGACCATAAAGCCCAGAACCGCCCAGTAGCGGATGCGCCAGAGGCCGTAGGCGCACATCGACATCACCACGAGATAGAGCACCTCGCTCCCGGCGCTCGCGCGCTGCGAGCCGATCTTGGGCCGCACGCCGGCGACCAGAAGCACGAGGTTCGCGAGCACCAGGCACAGGGCGATCGCCGCGCTCACTGCTGTGGGCCACGGTCGCTCGCCGCGCGCTATCGGCGCGAGCGACGCCCGTACGGCGGCGTTGCGGGCCTCGGAGCGGCCAACCCCGGGACGCGGGCCCACGCCCGGGCCCACGCCGGCAGGCGGGCCCACGCCGGCAGGCGGCCCCACACCGACAGGCGGGCCCACGCCGGCAGGCGGGCCAACTTCGCCACCCGCGCCGACCGCGGCGCCGCCCAGCTCCGAGCCGGCGCTCGCCGCTGGTCGCGAGCGCCTGCCGCGCTTGCGGCTACGCTGCGCCAAGGTGCACCCCGGCCTCGATCGCGGCGCACAGCTGGCGCGCCGCGCACTCCGGATCGGAGGCCTCAGTCAAAGCGCGCACGACCGCGATCCGGCGTGCACCGGCGTCGCACACCGCCACAGCCGAACGCACATCGATTCCGCCGATCGCAAAGAACGGGACTGGCGCCCGGGCAGCGGCGTATCGGATGAGCTCCAGGCCCACCGGCGCCCGGCCCGGCTTGGTGGGAGTGGAGTGCACCGGCCCCACTCCGATGTAGTCGACCCCCCGCGCGGCGTCCACCTGGTCCGGCGTGTGGGTCGAGAGCCCGATCAGGCGCTCGGTCCCGACGATTGCCCGCGCTTCCGGCACGGACATGTCGTCCTGGCCGAGGTGCACGCCATCGGCGCCAGCGGCCGCGGCTAGCTCCGGCCTGTCGTTGAGGATGAACAGCGCGCCGTGCTCGTCGCAGGCCCGCTTGAAGCGCTCGGCGACGGCGACTATCTCCGCGTCCGAGCCGTCCTTCATCCGAAGCTGCACGATGTCGACGCCGCCGCGGAGGCACGCGTCGAGAAACTCGTCGTGAAGGGCGTCGCAGACCAGGTACAGGTGCGCCGCTGAGAGCCGTTGTCTGCGGGCATCCACGCCGCAAGTCTGGCATGCGTCCATCGCTAGCATCAGAGCCAGACGCCGTGCCTGACCGAAGAGAATCATTCGACGTCATCGTGGTCGGAGGCGGCGTGATCGGACTCGCGGCCGCGTGGCGGCTGGCTGAGCGAGGGGCACGCGTCGTCGTGCTCGAGCGTGGCCGGCCGGGGAACGGGACAACTCACGTCGCCGCCGGAATGCTCGCGCCCGTCGCAGAGGCAGACCCGAAGGAGGAGCCGCTCCTGCGGCTTGGTGTGAAGGCCGCGGGCGTCTACCCGGAGTTCATCTCGCAGCTGCGTCAGCAGACGGGCACCGACCCCGGCTACCTGCGCTGCGGAACTCTGATGGCCGCGCGTGACCGCGACGAGGCGGAATGGCTGGAGCGAGAGCAGGCACTCAGGCAGCGCTTCGGAGTGCCCGTGAGGTCGCTGCGAGCGAGCGAGGCGCGGCGGCTCGAACCGGCTCTGGCGCCGACCATGCGGGGCGCGCTCGAGCTGCCGGACGACCATGCGATCGACCCCCGCAAGCTGACCGCGGCCCTCGTCCAGGGCGCCCGCAGCAGCGGCGCCACCCTCCGCGAGGGCGCCGAGGTCGCCGAGCTCGAGCTGGGGGGCGGAGCGGTTGGCGGCGTTCGCCTCAAGACCGGCGAGCGCCTCGCCGGCGGCTCGACCGTGATCGCCGCCGGCGTGTGGTCCGGGGAGCTTGGAGGCCTCCCCGAGCATGCTCGCCTCCCGCTGAGACCGATCAAGGGCCAGATTTTGCGCTTCCACGACACGGCGGGTCCGGGACTGCTGACCCGAGTCCTCAGGATGAGCGGCGCCTACGTCGTGCCCCGGGGCGACGGCCGCTACGTGCTGGGCGCGACGACCGAGGAGCGGGGGTTCGACACCACCGTGACCGCCGGGGCGGTGTTCGAGCTGCTGCGAGAGGGAAGCGAGCTATTGCCCGGGCTCTCTGAGCTGGTCGTCGACGAGCTCTCCGCCGGACTGCGGCCGGGCACGCCCGACAATGCGCCGGCGATAGGCCCCGGCGCACTCGACGGCCTCTTCTGGGCCACAGGTCACTATCGGCACGGCATCCTGCTGGCGCCGATGACCGCGGAGCTGATCGCCGGGTCGATGCTGGGCGAGCCCGTTCCGGAGCCGGTCTCCCCGCTGCGCTTCGCGGAGCGCCGGGCGGCCACGAGCGACCGTCGGCGAGTCGCGAGGAGCCAGGAGAAGGGCACCCAAGGCGCCATCCCGGGAGCCGGGCGGTGATTGTCTCCGTGAACGGCGAGCGCCGCGAGCTGTCGCAGGACGCCACCGTGGCAAGCCTTGTCCAGGACCTGTCGGCGCCCGCGCGCGGCGTCGCCGTGGCGATCGACGGCGAGGTCGTGCCGCGGGGCAAATGGGAGGTCACCTCGCTCGCCGACGGCGCGCGGGTCGAGGTCGTGTCGGCGATTCAGGGAGGATGAAAAAGATGAGCGCTCAACCCCAACAGCTCGTGATCGCCGATCGCGCGTTCGGCTCTCGGCTGATGCTGGGCACCGGCGGCTTCACCAATCACGACGTCCTGGCCGCGGCGCTGGCGGCTTCCGGCGCCGAGATGTGCACGGTGGCCCTACGGCGCCTGGACCCGTCTGCGCGCGGCTCGGTCCTCGATGTGCTCCATGAGGCGTCGGTCGAGATCCTGCCGAACACCGCCGGCTGTTTCACGGCGCGCGACGCTGTCATAACGGCCCAGTTGGCACGCGAGGCTTTCGAGACCAACTGGATAAAGCTCGAGGTGATCGGCGATGACCGGATGCTGATCCCCGACGGTCCCGAGCTGCTGACGGCGGCCGAGCAGCTGGTGGCCGATGGCTTCGTCGTGCTCCCGTATACGACTGATGACCCCGTCCTGGCCCGCCGGCTCGAGGATGTCGGCTGCGCCGCCGTGATGCCGCTCGGCTCGCCGATTGGCAGCGGCATGGGAATCTGCAACGCCTACAACATTTCGATCATGATCGAACGCGCCGGCGTGCCGGTGGTGCTGGATGCCGGAGTGGGCACGGCGTCGGACGCGGCCCTGGCGATGGAGCTCGGCTGTGACGCGGTGCTATGCGCCAGCGCGATTTCTCGCGCGGAGGATCCGGTCGCGATGGCCCGAGCGATCAAGCTGGCGGTCGAGGCCGGGCGGCTTGCGCGGGGGGCGGGCAGGATCCCGCGGCGGCTCTACGCGGAGGCCTCGACGCCAGAGCAAGGGATGCCGGTGCTGTGACGGTCGAGCAGCTGATCGACGGCTGGGAGGCGGCGTGGTCGGACAAGGATCCCGACGCCTTCGCCCCGCTCTGCGCGCCAGACCTGCATTACGAGGATCCGCTGACCGGTGAGCCCTTGGAGGGGGTCGATCAGCTGGCGGAGCACGCGGCCAGGCTGTGGGCGGGGTTTCCGGACGCGCGACTGGAACGCACCGGCGAGCGACTGTCTAACAGACGCTATGTCGCGGCGCCGTGCAAGCTGCTCGGCACGCACCGGGCGCAACTTGAGGGACTGCCGCCCACCAACCGCTTCTTGGTCGTCCACTGCATGTTCTATTGCGAGCTCCAGCGGGGACGGCTGCTGCGGGTGCGGGGCTTCTTCGACCTCTACGAGGCGGCGGTGCAGCTGGGGGTGCTCCCGGGCCGTGGGTCGCTCGGCGAGAAAGCACTGCTGATGCTGCGGGGGTTCGGGCTGCGGGCGGCCCGAGGATGAGGATCGCCACGCCCAAACGGCTGCCGGCCCCTCCTAGCGCCCGCGCCGCTCGACCTCGCGCCGCTCCTCGTGCCGTTCCTCACGCCGTTCCCCACGCCGCTCGACCTCGCGCCGGTCAACGTCGGTGGTAACGCTCTCCTCGGGCTGGTACGTGCGCTCCTTGGCGTAGGCATCGAGCGCGCGCCGGTCGGCCGCCGTCTGCGGAGAGTCGACGACCGAGCGGGGGTGAAGGCGCTCTTTGAGAACCACATTGAGCTGCGCTCCGAGCAGCGTTATGAGCGACTGCAGATAGAACCACCAGAGGATCGTGACCACGGTGGCGAAGTGGCCGTAAGTCGACTGGGCGCTCTTGAGGTGGCGGGAGATGATGACCGCCGAGGCCTGCTCGAGCAAGAAGAACACCACTCCCGAGAAGATCGCGCCCGGAACGACGTCCCGGGCGCTGATGTCCCGGTCGGTGAGCAGCCGGAAGGCCGCCACGAACAGGCCCACGTCGAGCGCGGCGGCCAGCACGTAGCCCCCGATCTTGCCGCCCACGCCGAGGTTCACGCCGCTCGACGAGCTGGTCACAAGCCCTGAGACGAGCGTCGAGAGCACCAGTCCGACCCCCACCGTGGCCAGGATCGCCAGGCTGCGCAGCACCTGATTGACGAAACCCGGCCGCTCGTGAAACGGAACCTCCCACACGGAGTTGAAGGCGGTCTGCGTCGTGCGGACCACACTGAGACCGCTCCACAGCGCCGTCACCGCGCCGACGACCAGCGCCCACCAGGCGCCGTGCAGTCCCTTGATCGACTGCGGATCGAGCAGCGGGAACAGATTGGCCACGTGGCTCAGCACGGAGTTCTTGTCGCTGGCCGGAAGCACCCAGCCGAGCACGGTGATCAGCACCATGAACAGCGGGAAGATCGAGAAGAACGCCCAGAAGGCGATCATCGCCGCCATGCTCGTCGACTGATCCTCGCGGAACTTCTTGAACGTCGCGACGGCGACGCTCGTCACCGCATTGCTCTTCTGTGCCCGGTCGACCTTCTGGGCGACGCCCATTGCCCCCTACTACCCGCCTCGACGGAACGGCAACCCGCTCCGCACAGCCGCATCCGCGGTCACTGAGGAGACCTCAGCCCTCCAGCGTTACCAGCACCGGGGCGTGATCGGACAGCGCGCCCCGGCGCAGCACCGACGGCGCCTCGACCACCTCGAAACCGGCAGCGAACACCTGGTCGACGTCGTGGCCACCGGCGAAGCACAGGCCGTCCAGCGACAGCGAGCGGACGTTGAAGTCCCCGCCCAGGATCAACGGCGAGCCGGAAGCCCACTCCAGCGCCCGCTGGCGTGCGCGCTCGGCATCCCGCCGCGCCGCGCCGTCGTCGTGGACCGTCGCGTGAAGATTTCCGATCCAGACCCCCGGCGCCAGCCGCACCGCCTGGAGTTGGCGCCGCTCGGGCCACAGGCAGAGCCTCAGAGTGCGGTGCTCGGCGATCGCCACGCGGCGGACCAGAATTGCGTTGGCGCCACCTCCGTTGGACTTGATGAGATCGGGCCAGCGCACCGCGATCGCGCGCCGCAGGGGCAAGAGCGAATTTCGGGAGGTCAGCACTGAGCGCTCCTCGCAGTTGCCGACCCGCGCCGCGAGGGCGGCCGGCCACCACGGCGGTACCTCCTGCAGCAGCGCGGCGTCCCATGTCCAGCGCGCGAGCGCGGCCGCGAACTCTTCAAGCAGCTCGCGTCCGGCGCCGGGCACCGAGCGGCCGTGCCTCAGATTCCATGTGAGGACGCGCAGCCGCACGGAACAGTCAACGTACACTGCCGCGCCTTGACCTCGACCCGCCATTTCCTCACGGGCGCCGAGCTGTCCACCGAAGCGCTGGCCGCCCTGCTCGACCGGGCGGCGGCGCTCAAAGCCGCGCCGCTTAGCTCGAACGCGCTTCACAAGCGTACGGTCGCGCTGATCTTCCAGCGACCGTCGACCCGGACGCGGGTGTCGTTCGAGGCGGGGATCGCCGAGCTCGGCGGTCACCCAATGGTGCTCCGGACCGAGGATCTTCAAATCACGCGAGGCGAGTCGGTTCGTGACACCGCCTACATCCTCTCTCGCCACGCGTGCGCGATCTGCATCCGCACGGGCCCCGACGCCCTCGTGGAGGAACTTGCCGAGCACGCGAGCGTCCCGGTGGTCAACATGCTGACCGCCGCTCATCATCCCACCCAGGCGCTGGCGGATCTCCTCACGCTCCGCGAGGAGTTCGGGACGCTCGCCGGGTTGAAAGTCGCCTACATCGGCGACGGCAACAACGTCGCCCGCTCGCTTGCACTTCTCGGGGCGACGGCGGGCGCGGAGGTACGGATTGCTTCGCCGCCGGAGTATGCGCTGAGCGAGCCGCTGGCCGGGACGCTGCTGACGGACGATCCACGCGCGGCGGTGAGCGGTGCCGACGCGGTGTACACGGACGTTTGGGTCAGCATGGACGACGACCCGAAGAGCGCCGGCGAGCGCCGGCGGGCGCTCGAGCCATACCGGCTCGATGACCAGCTGCTCGACCAGGCGGCTCCGCACGCGATCGCTTTGCACTGCCTACCCGCCCATCCCGGCGAGGAGATCAGCGCCGAGGTCCTGTACGGCCCTCGCCAGCGGATCTGGGAGCAGGCCGAGAACCGCCGCCACGCCCAGAAGGCCCTGCTCGAGCAGCTGATGCTCGCCCAGCCACCCGGCGTGGAGTAGCCTCGCCGGCTTAGGCAGATCATCAGGAGGAGCACCCAGATGCCCGCACCCCGCTCGTCACGTTCGGACTCTCGCTCCGGCGCCACCGGGAAGCCCCGGCAGCGATCCGCCGGCAAACGCTCCAGGTCACGCTCCCGTGGCGGCAAGGCGGCCGTTGACAGCCTCTCCTCCCTGGCGGAGCAGCTCGTCAACCGCCTCATCAGGCCGCTCAATCTGGTGATGCTGACCCGCGAGCATCTCCAGGAGACGCTCGACGATGCCGCCGACCGCGGCCGCATGACCCGCAGCGACGCCAACGCGCTGGTGGCGGAGCTCGTCCGTCTGGGCCGCGAGCAAACCGACTACATGCTGTCCGACTTCGAGCAGCTCGGTGCAGGGGCGGAGCGCTCTGTCGGCGTCGGGGCCTCGTCTCCGATCTCCGGCTATGACGAGCTGAGCGCGAGCCAGGTGAGCGCCCGCCTCGAGTCGCTCGAGCTCCCGGAGCTCCGCAAGCTGCGCGACTACGAAGCCCGGCACGCCAACCGCAAGTCGGTGCTCGCCGCGATCGAGCGGGCGCTGGCCGCCTGAGCGCAGAGGCAGGGGCGCAGCCGGGCCCCCGGCGGATGCCATCCTAGGGTCATGCAGACGACTTCGACCAGACCGGCTCGCGGTGATGAGCTCGACCTGAACGTCGACTCGCTGGCCTATGGCGGCGCCGGCGTCGCACGCCTCGACGGCTACGTGGTCTTCGTCCGAGGCGGCCTTCCTGGCGACCGTGTGCGGGCGGTAGTGCACAAGGCAAAGCGGGCGTACGCCGAGG
Source organism: uncultured Actinomycetes bacterium (assembly GCA_963830405.1). Lineage (GTDB taxonomy): Bacteria > Actinomycetota > Thermoleophilia > Solirubrobacterales > Solirubrobacteraceae > Palsa-465. The sequence continues at coordinate 450,915 of CAWHMB010000001.1, read as the reverse complement.
CTCGGGCCACCGAGGTGCTGGCACCCAGTCCCGACCGGATTGCTCCGGCGGCGGAGCACCCGGGCGCGCCCTGGCAGGTACTTCGCTATGAGCGCCAGCTCGAGATCAAGCACGCTCAGGTGGAAGATGCCCTGCGGCGGATCGGGCGCCTCGACCGCTTCGAGCTCGAGCCGATCGTTGCAGCCGAACAGCAGTGGCGCTACCGGAACAAGCTCGAGTACTCGTTCGGCGCCGACGCCGGCGGACGACTGATCTGTGGCTTTCACGCTTCGGGCCGCTGGGATGAGATCGTCGAGGTTCGCGACTGCCTGCTGGCCTCCGAGCGCGCAAACGTCGCCCGCAACGTCGTCGTGCAGTGGTGCCGCGAGCAGGGCCTTGAGCCCTACGACCGGCGCGGCGGCGAGGGGCTGTTGCGCAACCTGGTGGTCCGCGAGGGAAGGCGCAGCGGCCAGCTCCAGCTGCGATTGGTGACGGGCCCGGGCGAGCTCGATCGCGAGAGCATCACGCGCGTCGTCTCCCCGGACGCCGGCCTTTTGTGGACGCGGACCGACAGCCGCGCCGAGACGACCGCGGGCGGCCATACGGAGCTGCTCGCGGGTTCTGACCGCCTGGAGGAGGAACTCGGCGGGATGCGCCTCGCGATGTCCCCCGACGCCTTCTTTCAGACCAACACCGAGATGGCCGAGCGCCTGTACGCCGTGGCGATCGAGTACGCGTCCCTGAGCGGCTACGAGCGCCTGTTCGACCTCTACTGCGGGATCGGCACGATCGGCCTGACAATGGCTCCGCGTGCGGCCGAGGTGTGGGGGCTGGAGCTGAGTGAGCAGGCGATCGCCGACGCGATCGCCAACGCCACCACGAACGAGATCGACAACGCCCGATTTTTTGCTGGCGACGTTCGGCGGGCGCTCTCAGAGCTGGTGGCCAAGGCCGGCACGCCCGACGTGCTGGTCGTCGACCCGCCCCGTGCCGGGCTCTCACAGAAGATCGTGCGGCGCATCATCGAGGCCGCGCCCCGCAGGTTCATCTATGTGTCCTGCAACCCGACGACGCTCGCGCCGAACGCGGCCCAACTGGTGGAGGCGGGCTACGAGCTGCGGCGGGTGCGGCCCGTCGACATGTTCCCCCAGACTCCCCACATCGAGTGTGTCGCGCTGCTCGAGCGCGGCTAACGTCTCACCGGCGATGCGCGCAGTCACGATCCGCGACGAGCAAATCGTCATCGACGAGCACCCCGATCCCGCGCCTGGTACGCGGGAGGTTCTGGTCCGGGTCCGCGCCGCGGGGCTGAACGGCGCCGACATGCACCAGCGCCGGGGCCGCTACCCGGCACCGCCCGGCTCGCCCCAGGACATACCCGGCCTCGAGCTCGCGGGCGAGGTGACGGCGCTCGGCCCCGACGCGACGCGCTTTGAGAAGGGCCAGCGGGTGATGGCGATCGTCGGCGGCGGCGGCCAGGCTGAGCTGGCGGTCGTCCACGAGCGGGTGCTGATGCCAGTCCCCGAGGGGCTGCCCTGGGAGCAGGCGGGCGGTGTGCCCGAGGTCTTCACCACAGCCCACGACGCGCTGTTCACCCAGGCCGCGCTGAAGCCGGGCGAGCATCTCCTGATCCACGGCGGAGCCGGCGGCGTAGGCACCGCCGCGATCCAGCTCGCGCGCAGCGCTGGAGCCCGTGTGACGAGCACGGTCCGAGGCGAGGAGCGGCGCGGCCAGCTGGCTGAGCTCGGCGCCGAGGCCATCGCGCCGGAGGGGTTCGCCCAGCACGGCCCGTTCGACGTGATCCTCGAGCTCGTCGGCGCGCCGAACCTGGCCGACAACCTGGAGGCACTTCAGACCGGCGGTCGGATTGTGGTGATCGGAATCGGCGCCGGCGCCAAAGGGGAGCTCAACCTTGGCGCGCTGATGCAGAAGCGCGGCCGGATCGAGGGCTCGACGCTGCGAGCCCGCCCCCTCGAGGAGAAGGCGCTCACCGCCAGGGCCATGGAGCGCTCGGTCCTGCCGCTGTTCCAGTCGGGCGCGCTGCGAGTGCCGATCGCCGCCACCTACCCCCTCGACGACGCGGCCGAGGCATATGAGCGCTTCGCCGCCGCCGGCAAGCTCGGCAAGGTCGTGCTCGAGCTCTGATTGCACGCCAGCGCGGGCCCTGCGGCCCGTCACTCCTCGCCGAACGCCGCCTCGTCCTCGCTGACGGGGACTACCTCATCGGCATGAATCGAGCACAGCGCCGGTCCACCCGACTCCATCGCCGCCTCGATTTCCCGGGGCGTCAGTTTGGCGCCGCACTCCTCACAGCGATCGCCCGGCTTCTCGATCGACCTCTCCTCGAGATCCATCGATCAATCATATGGCCGCGGCACATGTGCCGCGGCCCCGGGCCGATCATGATCGGCCCGGCCGGGGCGAGCATGCTCGCCCCGGAACATCGATACCGCATCCCTGCGCGCCTTCCGCTCCGCGTTTCCAGGACACTCCTGCGCGTGTTGGCGGCTACCACAGCCGGGCATCCGGCCCTGGCTCTAATAGGGAGGAAGATCGGCCCACCACTGGCCGAGCACGCGGAAGGCGGCCCAGAACTCGCGCTTGGCGCTCTCCTCGTCGAGCGCCTCGTCGATGTTCGGCGCGTAGAGCGCCTCGACCGAGGGGGTGAAGCGCTGCAGCACGCCGGGCTCGGCGGCGACCTCTTGCGATAGCGGGACGTCGAGCTCGTTGACCGCCTGAAGCGCCTCCGATCCCATCACAACCACGATCTTGGGCTGGACGATGGCCAGCTCCTCCAGCAGCCTGCCGACGCACGCCTCTTCGGCGCTCAGCGGGTCAAGCAGTGGGCACTTGACGCACAGGGTGCCGTAGACGGCCAGCGGATCGATCCCCAACCGCTTGAGCGATTTCATCAGCGCGTTGCCCGTGCGCCCGTAGAAGGCCACCCCCTCCTCGACCTCGGCCGGCCGCGCCGAGTGCTTGATCAGGAAGATGTCAGCCTGGGGATGGCCCGAGCCCAGCACGGGCATCAGCTGGCCCCGCGGGCAGTGAGGGCAGGCCTGGAGCTCACGTGTGAAGGCGTTCAGCTCCCTGATCGCTCGCTCGAGGTACTTCTCGCGGATCTCGTCGTCGGTTGCCGGCATCCCCCTCGGATTGGACGGCTGGCGAGCTTGTCCTTGCGAGTGCATCAGGACTTGCGCCTCACGACCTAAGGCCTCCGGGCGCTCTTGGCGGTGGCGCGGCGCACGCGGCGGTCCCGGGCGGCCCGCCTCGCGGACGGGGGAAGCGCTCGCGTTTGCAGGAACTTCAGCGCCTGCACATAGAGCAGGCTGGCCGGGTTGCGGACGATGTCGGCGTCGCGCAGCGACTCCAAGAACTCACCGGGCCCGTCGAAGTCGCGCATCCTGATGCGAACCGACCCCAGGCCCTGCGGCACGTGCGCGTCAGAGCCGGCGCCGGCGGGGATCCGGTACTTGGCGGCGAAGCGCACGGCCTCGTCGTTGAACTCGGTGATCGCCACCCTTGGGTTGAAGACCTCGATCGCGTCGACCTGGTCGAGCACCGGCAGCAGGTGGAAGTAGTCGGGAACCGAGTGCAGGCGGTCGAACGGGTGCGGGACGTATACCAGCCCCCCCTGGCGCTTGATCTCCGCGATCACGTCCTCCAGCGTGCCTCCGCGCGGGATCTTGTGCTCGATGAACAGCCCGATCACCTCGCCCTGGTCCGTGGTCTTGACCTCTTCGCCGACGATCACCTTGACGCCGTCGGACTTGGCCCGCGCGTCGAGCGCCCCAGAAATCTCGTTGTGGTCTGTGACCGCGATTGCCCCGAGCCCCCGCGCCTGGGCTTCGTCCAGCAGCACCTCGACGGGCGTCGCGCAGTCGAAGGAGTGATCGGTGTGCATGTGCAGGTCGACGTCGATCAGTGGCCGTCCGCGGAGCCGGGCCCGGAGGCGTCCGTCGCCGAGACCGTCGCGGCGGCGGGCGACCAGGCCGCGATAGACCTCCTCCAGCTCTCGCGCCACGCGCGGCCAGCGGAGCGTCTCGCGCAGCGCGGCAGCGTCGCCTTCCAGGCGCTCGGAGACAGCGGGCGCGGAGATCAGCCGCTCGAGGTGCGAAGCGAGCGTCTGCGCGTCGCCGGGTTCGAACTGGAGCCCGAGCTCGCCATCCTCGAGCAGCTCCTCGTAAGCCGGCAGCCGAGAAGCCACCGGGATCGCCCCGGCCGCGATCGCCCTCACGAGCGTGCCGGGGGTCACGCGGAGCCCCTCGGATGCCAGCACCACGACGTCCGCGGCGGCCAATATCTGCGACTCCGTGGCGTCCTCAGGGCCGCTGAACGAGACCCGCTCTCGGAGCCTCCGCTCGAGCGTCGCCGGCGTCGCCACCGCGCGCGGAGAGAACACGCTCGCGCGCCACTCGAGCTCCGGCGCCAGCAGCTTCAGCGCCCGCAGGAACGTGCGCAGCGCCGCGCGCTCCTCGGTGGCGATCATTGCCAGTCGCAGCGGACCTTCGCGGGGCTGGCGCTCGGGTTGCTCGCCCCCCGGCGTGATCACCCGGTAGTCGCCGGGGAAGTAGCGCTGCATCAGCTCGCGGGTGGCGCGATAGCTGGCGACGCGGGCGTCGAGGCGAGAGAACAGAAGCCGCGTCAGCGGTCCCGCCAGCTGGGTCGAGACGACCCGCTCGGCTGGGACGTGAAAGCCGCCCACGTTGAGCGCCCGGGAATGCCGCAACGCCGAGCTCGCGGCGCTTGGCGCGAACGGCTCGTGCACGTGAACCACATCGAGCGGCACGGCGGCCATGACCTGCTCGATCGTCCGCGCCACATCGACCGGTATCGACGCCGCCCGGCGCCGCGCGCCTGAGAGCGACAGCACCTCGCCCACGCCCAACACGAGCGGCTCGCCGTTGGCGCGCTCGAGCAGCGAATCGGGATCTGTGCGGATCGCCCGCCGCGTGTCGCGGACCAGCGCGCTCGACTCAGACGGCGCGATCACCAGCACCCGGTGCCCCGCCCGCACCAGCTCCGCGGACACGCGCCAGACGTAGTCGTTGACCTCGTTGGACGCCTCCCAGGCGAACGGTGTCACCTGCGCGATCGCGAGGCCGTCGGCTGCCACAGGGCCCCAGTGTATGGTCAGCCGCTCGCTGCGGCCCCTCAACCGCGCGTCTTGGCGCGGCGGGCCCGCTCCGCGGCGCGGCGCCGCGCGTACTTCTTGATGAACGCCTCGGTCTGCTGCCGCGCTTCGGCGTCGGGTCGCTGGTGCATCGGCGACTTCATCAGATAAGAGCTCGGGCCATCGAGCTGCCCGGCGATGCCGTTGTTGAGGGCGAGCTTGCAGCAGCGCACGGCGTCGATCACGATCCCCGCCGAATTGGGTGAGTCCCACACCTCGAGCTTCAGCTCCACGTTCAGCGGCACGTCGCCGAACGCCTGTCCCTCCATACGGATGTGCGCCCACTTGCGGTCGGTTAGCCAGGGGACGTAGTCCGAGGGCCCGATGTAGACGTCGTCGGCGGGGAGCTCGTGACCCATGATCGAAGTCACGGCGTTGGTCTTTGAGACCTTCTTCGACTCGAGCCGCTCGCGCTCGAGCATGTTGTAGAAGTCCATGTTGCCGCCGACGTTCAGCTGCGAGGTGCGAAGCAGCTTTACGCCGCGCTCGTGGAACAGCCGCGCCAGCGTCCGGTGCACGATCGTGGCGCCGACCTGCGACTTGATGTCGTCGCCGATGATCGGCAGGCCGGCCTTCTTGAAGCGCTTGTCCCAGTAGCCCTCGCGGGCGATGAACACCGGGATGCAGTTGACGAATGCGCAGCCCGCCTCCAGCACCTGCTCCACGTACCATTTGGTGGCCTGCTCGGACCCGACCGGCAGGTAGGAGACGACCACGTCAGTGTGGGTCTCCTGGAGGATCTCCGCAATCTCGGCGGTCGGTCCAGGAGCCTTGGTGATCTTCTCCTTCAGGTACTTGCCGAGCCCGTCGTGGGTCATGCCCCGGTGCACTTCGACGCCCAGCTTGGGGACGTCGGCGCCGAACTTCAGCGTGTTGTTCTGGCCGGCGAAGATCGCATTGCTGAGGTCGAGTCCCACTTTCTCAGAGTCGATGTCAAAAGCGGCGGAGAACTCGATATCGGAGACGTGGTAGCCCCCAAGGTCGACATGCATCAGCCCCGGGACCTGCTGCGATGAATCGGCGTTTCGGTAGTACTGGACGCCCTGCACGAACGAGCTCGCGCAGTTGCCGACGCCGATGATCGCAACCCGGACCTTGTCGCCCTGGTAGCGGCCGGCGCCGTTGCTGGCAGCTTTTTCAGTGGTGGTTGTCACGGACACCAATAGTCCCGAGCCGGCGGTTTGTTACAGCTCACCGAAGCTGACTGCGCACGTGCCAGATGCGCTGGAGCATCGTCACCAGCGTGAGGCCGGCGAGGACGTAGACCGCGGGGGCCAGCAGCTCGAAGTGCCCCAGCGAGGCGCCTTTGGCGAACACCAGTCCTGCCGACAGGATCACGACCCGCACGGGGCGCGTCGCCAGGCCCACCTTGCACGCCAGGCCCAGCGCCTCGGCGCGCGCGCGTGTGTAGGAGACCATCAGCGATCCCAGCACGGCGCCGACGACCGCCGCGACGGCGGCCTGGTCGTGGCGAGCCGCGAAGTAGGCGGCGACCGCGGTCAGCACGATGCCCTCCTCGAGGCGGTCGAGCGTCGAATCGAGGAACGCGCCGAACGGGGTGCCCTTGCCCGACATGCGCGAGTAGCGGCCGTCCAGCGTGTCCATCACTGAGCCGACGATGAACGCCACCCCCGCTAGGAAGAACAGGCGCTCGACGATCAGGGCGGCGGCGGCGATGTTGAGCGCGAAACCGGTCAGCGAGATCGCGTTCGGGGTGAGGCGCGACTCGATGAGCCGCTCGCGCATCAGCTCCTGTGTCGTCGGCCCCGCGCGTCGCTGGCCCAGGCGCCGCCCCGATCGTGCCCGGACGCGCGGAAGCTCGGTCTGCTCGGGCATCAGGCGGGCGCTCCCCCGAAGGTCTGCTGGGGCATCAGGCGGCCGCTTCCGCGAAGGTCTGCTCGGGCATCAGGCGGGCGCTCCCCCGAAGGTCTGCTGGGGCATCAGGCGGGCGCTCCCCCGAAGGCCCAGACATCGGGCCGGGCGCGCGCCAGCAGCTGCTTGGCCAGCAGCGCCGAAACGCCGGCGGTCAGCGCGCCGAGGAACACGTCGGCGAAGTAGTGGTTGCCGGTGGCCACCACGGCGAAGCTGATCAGCAGCGGATAAAGGCTCCAGGCGATCTTGAAGACGCGGCGCTTGACGAGCCTGGCGAGCGGCCACCCGGTCATGATCGCGAAGCACACGTGCATCGAGGGCACTGCAGCGTAGCCGTTAAGCAGCGCGCCCTCCGGACCGTTGTCAAAGTGGCCCGTGCCGAGTCCCATGAACTGAGAGATTGAGTCCGTGAAGCCCCACTCGGGCATCAACCGCGGCGGAGCGGTGGGGTAGAGCCAGTAGCCGATGAGCGCGATGGCCATGGCGATGATCCACATGTTGCGCACGAAGTAGAAAGACTCGTTACGGCGCACGTAGATGAATACCAGCGCCGCGGCCGTGACGAAGAAGTGCCCGTTGAGGTAGGTCCAGTCGAGCGCGTTCATCAGCAGGTGCTTGTTCTCGGCCCAGGCCTGGATGCTCGGCTCGGCGAACACGTGCAGCACGCGCTCCAGGTCGATGATCTTCATCGCGTCGCCGAACGGCTTGTAGCCGGCTGAGTCCACAAGCGTGCGGACGAGCTCGTAGAGCCAGTAGGCCCCCGCGAACAGGGCGAACTGGCGAACCAGATCCTTCCAGCCGCGCGGCAAAACCCGGGTCCCGATGAAGGCAAATGCGTGCCCCATGGCTTGAGTGGGATCCTAGCGTTGCGGGCCGTCGATCGTTTGCGGCGCCAACTGTTTGCAGCGCGGCGCGTGGGTGCCCGACGCGTTGCTAGTTGCAGCGCGGGGTGCGCGCGCCGAACCGGCCCAGCGCGAACGAGATCTCCACCCTCGCCTGCCCGGGCCGCCTCAGCGTCACCGAGGTGAAGTCGCCGGCCGGCGCGACGCAGCCACTGCCCGCGGCGAGCTTCCAGTAAGGCGTGAAGCGAACGCGCACGAGCGTCCGCCCCGGCCGGCGCGCATCGAGCGTCAGCCAGTCGGGGCCCAGCGCGCGCACGGCGGCCGCTCCCTGTGCGATCGGTGTCGCGTCGCGGACCCGGTAGACGCGCCAGTGCGCCGTCCTCAGCACGAGGTGCAGGTACGGCAGGCCGCCCGCGATCAGCCGGCTTTCCTGAAGCGCCGAGTAGTCAAGCGGGGCGTCGGGCACCGCGACGAACCGGACAGCGTCGCGGTGAAGCCAGGTCTCGTAGCTCGAGGCGGTCAGCGTGCCGTCGTAGAAGAGAGCGTTGTACTCGATGTCGAGCTGGCGCTCCCAGCCGCGCGCTAGCGGGAAGCGCGAGGCGACCACATAGGCCTCCCAGTGAAAGCGCGTAAACGGGATCTCCACTCTGAATGTGCGCTCCGCCCCCCCTGGCTGGCGCTGCAGGAAGCGGATCAGGGGCCGGTAATAGGCGCTCGAGGCCGAGGGCTCGCCGGCGGCGTTCAGCAAGTCACGCACCGGCGCCTGCAATCCGATGTACAGGAGCGCCGGTGCCAGCACCGCCAGCACCGCCGCCCGCCGCCGCCAGCCGCTGGGGGCTGCCGTCCTGCGCCACAGCAGCAGCGCCGCCAGCGGCGCGGCGAGCATCGTCCCCAACCGAGCAACGTTACTGCCGACCGGCGTGGCGATCAGGTAGGAGGCGATCGTCCCCAGGGCATACAGCGCGACGCCCGCGCGCAGCACGTGCGCCTCGCGGGGCAGCGCCACCAGCAAGCCCGCGGCCACCAGCAGGATCGGCCAAAAGGCGGAGAAGGCGAACGGCTCCGTGCCGCCTTCCGGGAACAGGATCGCCAGCACGCCGACCGGCGCCAGCGCCGAAAGCGCTACCGCTACTCCCGCCAGCGGCTGCCGGGGGCGGGGCTCTGAATCGGCGGTGCGACGGGCGCTCGGCGCCCGAGAGTACGTGCCCGTGCCGAGCGCATAACCGCCGCCCGCCAGCGCCGTGAAGAGCGCGGCGACCGGGCTCGACAGCGCCGAGAGCACGGCCAGCACGCACGCCAGCGCCGGACGGTCACGGTCGAGCGCCACCAGCGCCGCGATCGCCGGCAGCGTCCCGAACGCGAACGCGAGCCTGCCGGAGTAGAGATCGGCGGCCGTCGCGGCGGCGAACAGGAGGGCGCCGAGCCAGGCGTCTTCTCCGAAGTGCCGCCGGGCGAGTGGCTCGAACAGCGCCGCGGAGCCCGTGACGGCGATCGCTGCCGCGAGTTGCGGGGACAGCAGCGCGGCGGCCGCCGGATAGAGGAGGCTGTAGCCGACAATGTGGTGGCCGGCGTACCAGTAGTTGTTCCACACTCCGAACGGGTCGGCGGCGAATAGCTGCGCTCGGAACATGTGTGCAGCGAGATCGCCGCTGGGCGACGAAACAAGCACATAGGCGAGCCCCAGCGCGCCGGCGAGAAGCACCGGGGCGGCGCGGCGGCCGTTGCCGCGATTCACCGCGCCCGCCGGCCGACGTGCCGGTTTGTTTTGCGCCTGCGGGCCCGCGGGCCGCGTGGAGATCATCCCCGCCCCCGTCATTGGTGGATGAACCCCGCGATCCGCTCGGCGACCTCTGCTCGCTCGAGCCACGGCCAGTGCCCCGCGTCCGGCACCCGGTAGACGGTCGCCTGCGCCAGACGCTCCCCGTAGGCGTTGGCGAACGCGGCGGGCAGCCAGGGGTCCTGCTCGCCCCAGATAATCAGCGTTGGCATCTGCAAGATCTCCAACTCGGCCCCGGCGGCAGCCAGGTTCTCCTCACTGGCCGAGCGGTGAAGGCGCAGGATCGCTCGCTGCGTGCCCTGGTCGAACTGCTCCCAGACGGAGCGCAATCTACGCTCGGAGAAGGCCTCGCGGTTGACACAGCCGCCCCTCAGCGTGCGCCCCAAAAGCCAGCGCGGCGTGGAGCCCATCAGCAGCTCGCCGACGCCCAGCTTGCGAATCAGCGCTGCCGGCCGCTGCCAGCGAAAGCCGCCGGTCAGCGGCAGGGCGTTGCACAGCACGAGCCGCCGAACGCCGGTGGGATGGCGCTGGGCGAACACCAGACCGGCGGCCGCGCCCCACTCGTGAGCGACGATCGTCGCCTGCTCGATTCCAAGCCGTGCCAGCAGCTGCTCCAGGAATGTGGCCAGCCCCGAGAGCGTGTAGTCGAGGTTGGCGGCTTTGCTCGAGCGTCCAAAACCGATCAGGTCGGGCGCGATGCCGCCCGTTCGCTCCAGCAGCCCGAGCCAGTCATCGGAGCTGGTGGGGATGCCATGGAGGTAGATGGGCGTCGCGCTGTCGTCTGGGCCGGGAGCGCTTCGGTAGAAAATTGGCGCTCCGGCGAGTTCGATCGTGTGCTCGTCGACCGGCACGGTCCGCAGTGCTATCAGGCGGACGGCAAAGTGGACGCTGCCATAGGCATAAAGCGCGGGATGGCAACGCCCCGGCTGCCATCGCCGCACACGTACGGACGGCAACCCCCGCGGCTGCCATCGCCGCGAGGCGTGCGGACGGCAACGCTCACGCGGCCATCGCCGCACGCGTATGCGATGCTTATGCTGATGGAGGATCTGACGCTGGGTGAGGCGGCCCACGCGATCGGTGTGAGCTTGGACACCCTGCGGCGCTGGGATCGCTTGGGCAAGCTGCGAACGCATCGCGACGAGCGCAACAGGCGGCTGGTACCCGCTTCCGAGGTGCAGCGGCTGCGGACGCGTCCCGACCGTCACCGGACCGGGGTGGTGCTGTCGGCTCGCAACCGCCTCCCCGGGCGGGTCCGCTCGGTCGAGGTCGACGGGGTGATGGCGCTCGTCGAGATCGAGGCGGGACCGTTCCTGCTGACCGCCGCGGTCACCCGCGACGCCGTCGAGGAACTCGATCTCATGGAGGGCGACGAGGTGACGGCGACGGTGAAGGCAACGTCGGTGATGGTCGAAAGAGGCCCGGCGTGAGACCCAGGGCTGCCGCCATAGGGTCGGCCGTACTTGCGGTCGGGAGCACTTAGAACAGCGGCGGTGGGAGCGACTAAGGTCTGGTGAGTGAGCTGGCGGCCCCCCTCGCGCCGTCGAGTCCGCGCCGTTCGTGACCGGCTGCGGCTCGTCTACGGCGTCCCGCTGGCCAAGCCTCACGGCCACCCGATGGCGGAGCTGATCCTGACGGTTCTCTCGCAGTCGACCAACGACCGCAACCGCGACGTCGCCTACCTGCGGCTACGCGAGCGGTTTCCCACCTGGGAGGAGGTCCGCGATGCGCCGGTCGACGAGCTCGAGGAGACGATCAGGCCCGGCGGCATCTCGAAGGTCAAGTCGGCACGGATCAAATCGATCCTCGGGCGCATCAGCGAGACGGCGCCTCAGGGACAGCTGTCGCTTGAGTGGTTGGCCGATCAATCGGTCGAGGAGGCACAGCGATACCTGACGAGCCTGCCAGGCGTGGGCCGCAAGACGGCGGCCTGCGTGCTGCTGTTCGCGCTCGGGATGCGCGACGTGCCGGTAGACACGCATGTGGCTCGCGTCGGCGCCCGGTTGGCGCTGTTCCGGCCCCAGGCGACCTTCGCGGAGTTGCACGACACGATGCTGGCGATCACCCCTCAGGGAGAGGAGCTCGAGCTGCACCTCAACCTGCTCCGCCACGGTCGGCGCACCTGCCATGCCCGACGGCCGGACTGCCCGGGCTGCGCGCTCCAGCGGATGTGCCCGAGCGCGCGGCTCTGACCCCGGGCGGCCCGTGCGCTGCGGCGCGCGCGGCCAGCGCGCGGCTCTGATCCCGGGGGGCCCGTGCGCTGCGGCGCGCGGCCAGCGCGCGGCTCTGATTCCCGGGGCGCGCTGAAGGGGAGGGCCGTGCCCCCGTGCCCCGCGGATCGGGGTGAAGATCAGCCTCCCACGCTGTGCAATTTCTTCAATTTGGGTCGATTGGGTCACCGAGCGGCAAATCTCCCAGCGTGCCCCACAAACGACCGATTTCGGTGGTCGTTCTCGCCCTGCTCGCCGCGTTGCTGGTCGCGGTCGGCCCGGCCAGCGCTCGCCGTTCCCATCACACGACGCACCATCGCGGGCACAGCGGCGCGCTGCCGTACATGGGTCCGGAGCCAGGCCCATCGATCTTCGGGATCGACACGGCCGACTACGACTCAAACCAGGCGAACTACGACGAAGACATTCCCGCAGCCCGGCAGCTCGGTGCCCGCTATGACCACATCACCCTCGGCCCGAAGACTGCCAGCGGCAACTTCAGGACGGTGGACCCCGACGTCAAGCAGGCGCGCAAGCAACACATGGGCGTCATCCTGAGCTTCGGCGGTATCGCCAGCGCGTGCTCGATCCGGCCCGTGCCGGCGAACGTCCATGCCTGTCCACCGACGACCGCCCGGGATCTGAGCAACTACGAGGCGTACTTCCGCAAGATGCTGCTGCATTACCGGAACGTCGTTCAGTACTACGAGAGCTGGGTCGAGCCCAACAACAGCTCGTCTTGGCTGCCGGGGCCAGACGCGGGCGGCTACGCGCGGGTGCTGGAGGCCGAGTACTCCGAGATCCGGTCGGTGGACAGCCAATACGGCCTCCACCTGAAACTCCTGTTCGGTTCGCCCAACGGTTTCTCGATCGAGCCTGGCTCGCCAGGATGGGTGGCCGTGCTTCCGTACACCGAGCTCGTGCTGGACGCCCTCCATGGCAAGCGACCGTTCGACGGGGTGGCGTTGCACGCCTATCGCTTCCCGCCGGGCGGGTATGGGCCGTCGGCGCCGGCGTACGACTACGTGGGTGGGATCCCGGCGGTCCGCGGCGCTGGCGGGCCGTTCCCCGGCCTGGGCTGTGACTCCTCGCCGTGGTGCCAGATGACGTGGCCGGAGGAGCTCTCCGCCTATGAGCAGGAATTCGCCAAGCACGGCTACGGAGACCCGCCGCTGTGGCTCACGGAGTTCGGGTGGCCGGGAAACGTCCAGCCGGACGGGAACTACTTCCCGAGCGAGAGCGAGCAGGCCGCCGACGTCGCCGAGGCCTACCACGACCTGATGCAGCTGCCGTTCGTGAAGGCCGCCCTGTGGTTCAACGTGCGCGACTACCAGCCCACATACCAGAGCCCGGACCCGGCGTACTTCTACCACTACGGGCTACTCGACTACAGCTTCCAGCGAAAGCCGGCGGCGATGGCCTTCCAGGCCATGGCGAACGCCCATTCCGGGCGCTGACCGCCCTGGGCTAACGCTGCGTCATCTGCGGCGCGCCAGGTGGTTACCAGTTAGGAGCGGGGGCGGTAGGCTCGGCGAATGAGCGTCCATATGGTTCGCTCATTCGCCGCGGCTCGAGCGGGGCGGCCACGGGGCAGACCAATCGGCCGCGCGGCGCTCGGACACGAAGGGCCCCGCCCCGCGCCCCGACGAAGGGCCCCGGTCCGCGCCCGGAATAGAGGTCCCGCCCCGCGCCCCGCCCGGAACAAGGGTCCCGCCCGGCGCCCCCCGCCCGGAACAAGGGTCCCGCCCGGCGGCCCGCGCCCGGAACAAGGTCCCGTCCCGCCCGGGGCGGACCGGAAGGGCCCCCGCCACGGCCCAGGCGGCCGCAAGCCCCCGCATGGCGCAGCCGCCCGAAATCTGCTAGTCTGCGACTTAGATTTTCACGAACGCAGACGCAGAGGAGTAGAACTCAACATGGGAAAAACTATCGGTATCGACCTGGGAACGACCAACAGCTGCATGGCCGTACTCGAGGGCGGCGAGCCGACGGTGATCGAGAACGCGGAAGGCGGACGGACGACCCCTTCGGTCGTCGCGTTCACGCAGTCCGGCGAGCGACTCGTGGGCACCGTCGCCAAGCGCCAGGCAGTCACCAACCCACAGAACACGGTCTTCTCGATCAAGCGCTTCATGGGCCGCAAGGAGGCCGAGGTGCGCGAGGAGGAGTCGATCGTCCCCTACAAGGTGGTCTCCGGACCGAACGGGGACGCGCGCGTCGAGGCGGGCGGTAAGCAGTACTCGCCGCCCGAGATCTCGGCGATGATCCTCGGCAAGCTCAAGTCCGACGCCGAGGCCTACCTTGGCGAGACGGTCGACAGCGCGGTGATCACCGTGCCGGCCTACTTCAACGACGACCAGCGTCAGGCAACCAAGGATGCCGGCAAGATCGCCGGGCTCGACGTCAAGCGGATCATCAACGAGCCGACGGCGGCGTCGCTCGCCTACGGGCTCGACAAGGAGTCCGACCAGACGATTCTGGTCTTCGACCTGGGCGGCGGCACGTTCGACGTGTCGGTGCTTGAGATCGGCGAGGGCGTGTTCGAGGTCAAGGCGACCTCGGGCGACAACCACCTCGGCGGCGACAACTTCGACAAGGCGGTCGTCGACTGGCTGGTCGCCGAGTTCAAGCGCTCGCAGGGCATCGACCTGTCGGCCGACCCAATGGCGCTCCAGCGTCTCTATGAGGCCGCTGAGAAGGCGAAGATCGAGCTCTCGACGACGCAGGAGACGCAGATCAACCTGCCGTTCATCACGGCTGACGCTAGTGGACCGAAGCACCTCGACACCCGTCTGACCCGCGCCAAGCTCACCGAGCTTACGAGCGACCTGCTCGATCGCACCGTCAGGCCGGTCCGCCAGGCGCTCGACGACGCGAAGGAGAAGGGCGTCGCCAAGATCGAGCACGTCGTGCTCGTCGGCGGCATGACCCGTATGCCGGCGGTTCAGGAGAAGGTCAAGGAGCTGACCGGCAAGGAGCCCCACCGCGGCGTCAACCCCGATGAGGTGGTCGCGGTCGGCGCGGCGATCCAGGCGGGCGTGCTCGCCGGAGACGTCAAGGATGTCCTGCTGCTTGACGTTACGCCCCTAACGCTCGGGATCGAGACCAAGGGCGGCGTGATGACCAAGCTGATCGAGCGCAACACCACGATTCCCACTCGGAAGTCCGAGATCTTCTCGACGGCTGAAGACAACCAGCCGTCGGTCGAGATCCACGTCCTTCAGGGCGAGCGGGAGATGGCGGCCTATAACAAGTCGCTGGGCAAGTTCCAGCTCACGGGCATCCCTCCGGCTCCGCGGGGCATCCCGCAGATCGAGGTGGCGTTCGACATCGACGCCAACGGCATCCTCAACGTGTCGGCCAAGGATCTCGGCACCGGTAAGGAGCAGAAGATCGAGATCAAAGCCGGCTCCGGGCTCTCGGAGGACGAGATCAAGCGCATGGTCACAGACGCCGAGGCACACGCTGAGGAGGACCATCGCCAGCGCGAGCTCGCGGAGGCCCGCAACAACGGCGAGAACGCCGCCTATCAGGCCGAGCGCCAGCTGAACGAGCTGGGCGACACGGTCGACGCCTCCTCCAAGGAGGAGATCGAAGCGGCGATCAAGGAAGTCCGCGACATCCTCACCTCGGACGACGCGGCGCAGATCAACTCCAGGACCGAGGCTCTTCAGGCGGCCTTCCACAAGGTCTCAGAGGCGATGTACCAGCGCGCCCAGGAGCAGGCGGCAGCCGCCTCCGGCGATGGCGCCGGCGCGGCGACCGACGGCGCCGGGGCCGAGGAGGAGGACGTCGTCGACGCCGAGGTAGTGGACGAGGGCAAGTAAGCGATGGCCTTCGAACCCCGCCGAAGCGTTCCGGTGGGCCCCGAGGCGGACACCGATTCCGAGGTCACTCGAACGACCTCGGAATCGGGCCCGGCCCCGGAGCCTGAGTCCCAGGAGCGCGAGTCGGCCACCACTCACATTGCCTCTGAGGTAGAGCACGAGCCCCATGCGGCTGAAGCGGCGGAGGTCGATGCGGCCGCACAGACCGTCGAGACCGAGGCCGACCACGAGGCAAACCTGGAGCACGACCTCGAGGAGCTGGCGGCCAAGGCAGACAAGGCCGACGAGTACCTCGAGCTCGCGCAGCGCACCAAGGCCGATTTTGAGAACTACCGTAGGCGCGCGGCGCGTGAGGCTGCGGCCGCCCAGGAACGAGGTGTCGTCAAGCTGGCGCTCGAGCTCCTGCCGGCCGTCGACAACCTCGACCGGGCACTCGCCGCGACTGACGGCAGCGACGAGTCGGACATGCTCGTGTCGGGCATCAAGCTCGTGCACAAGGACGTGATCGGGGCACTCGCTCGGGTCGGGATCGAGCCCTACTCGCCGCGGGGCGAGCGCTTCGACCCACAGCACCACGAGGCCGTTGCCCAGCAGCACTTCGACGGTGCCGAGAGAGGGACGATCGTCGAGGTCTACCAGCTTGGCTACCGGCTCGGAGACTCCGTACTGCGGCCGGCGCGCGTGGTCGTGGCGGCGTAAGGAGTAGCGCACGATGGCTGCTACCAGGCCCGACTACTACAAAGTCCTCGGGGTGGGCAAGGACGCGTCGGAGGAAGAGATCAAGAAGGCTTACCGCAAGCTTGCTCGCCGCTATCACCCAGACCGCAATCCGGACGACAAGCAGGCGGAGGAGCGCTTCAAGGAGATTTCCCAGGCCCACGATGTGCTCTCTGACCACGAGAAGCGCAAGGCGTACGATCGCGGCTCCGGTCCGTTCGGGTTCAACGCCCCGGGCGGCTTCGACCCCGGATCGTTCTCCTCGGGCTTCGGCGACATCCTTTCCAACCTGTTCGGAGGCGGCGCCGCCGGCGGCGCGCGTGGGGGTGGCGTGCGGGGTGCCCGCACGCAGCCGCGGGGGCGTGACCTCGAGACGGAGGTATCGCTGACGTTCGACCAGGCGGTCGGGGGGGCACAGGTGCCGCTCGCGGTTCCCACCTCCCAGGCCTGCCCGACGTGCCATGGCACCGGCGCCAAGCCGGGCACCACTCCCAGGGTCTGTCCGGTCTGCGAAGGCCGCGGCGTGGAGTCCCAGAGCCAGGGGATCTTCTCCATGTCGCAGCCGTGCTCAAACTGTGGCGGCTCGGGCACCGTCATCGACGATCCTTGCCCTACCTGCGGCGGCTCAGGCGCGACGCGCAGCGTCCGCAGGATGCGGGTCAACATCCCCGCGGGCGTACGCGACGGCAGCCGCATCCGCCTCGCGGGCAAGGGCGAGCCCGGTCCGCGCGGCGGCGAGCCGGGTGACCTGTATGTGGTCACGCGCGTTGCCCCCTCGCCCGTCTTCAAGCGTGCCGGCGACAATCTCGAGGTCGAGGTGCCGCTGACGATTCCTGAGGCGATCCGTGGCGCGGTGATCGAAGTCCCGACGCTGCACGGCGCAAAGCGCCTACGGGTGCCGGCCGGCACCAAGCACGGGACGGTTCAGCGCCTGCGCGGCGAGGGTCCCCCCCGGCTGGCGGGCAAGGGACGCGGCGATCTCCACTACCGGTTCGTCATCGACGTCCCCGACGCGCTGTCGGCCGAGCAGAGCGAAGCGATCGACCGACTCTCGCAGGTGATGAACGGCGATCCCCGCGCGTCGCTCTTTGAGCGGGCAGCTAAGTGATGGCCGAGCGACCGAACAGGACCCTTCGCAGCTCCTCGACGCGGGTTTCAGTCAGCGCCAAGCGGGGGGTGTTCATGATCTCGGTCGCGGCGGAGCTCGCCGAGATGCACCCTCAGACCCTGCGCATGTACGAGGCCCGGGGGCTCATCGAGCCAAAGCGCTCGCCCAAGGGCACGCGGCTGTACTCACAACAGGACGTCGAGCGGCTGCGTCGCATCCAGGCGATGACCGCCGAGCTGGGGATGAACTTGGCCGGCGTGGAGCGCGTCTTTGAGCTCGAGGACAAGCTCGAGTCGATGGCTCGCAAGGTGGCGCTGCTTGAGCGTCGGGCCCAGGAGTTGAAGGCCGAGGTGGAGCGGCTCGAATCCATGCGTCGGGCGCTTCGGGCCGAGATCGTGCCCTACGGCGGCGGCGGGAAGCTGATCCGAAGCGCCGACCTCAAGCGGTTCGGTGGGCGGCTGAAGGGTCGCTGAGTCCTCTGGACGCTCCTGATCCCTCAATACCCAGCAGCTTGTAAAGCAACCGGTAGAGCTCGCGCTCCTGGCGCTGCCCGCCCAGTAGCTCGGCAAGCTCCGCGTTCAGCCCGGTGATCGCCGCTCGCGCACGGCGCAGCACCGCGCGCCCCTTTGGGGTCAGCTGAAGTGCGTACGCACGCCGATCTGCCGGATTCCGGCGCCGCTCGACCAGTCCATCGTGCTCGAGCCGGTCGACGGTCTGGAGCACCGCCGTGCCGGTGAAGCCGAGCTGCTCCGCGACCTGCTGCTGGGAGAGCGGGCCGCTGTCAGCGATCGTCGCGAGCGTCCCGTAATGGGGCGCGACGATGCCAGTGTCCCGCAGCCGGTCCTCGAACCACTCGCGCACCAGCAAGTGCGCGATCGAGACCAGGTAGCCGGTGCGATCGGCGAGCCCTGCCGGTATCTGCTGATGCTCTTCGTCCGCGAGCACGATCGCACGCAGCAGCCGCTGGACTTGCTCACGCTCACGGGCGCTCAGTGCGCCCGTCAAAGCCACCTCGCCGCGATCGGCCGCCGCCGCTATCCGCTTGAGCGTCTCGCGCCCCAAATGCGTCGGCTCGAGCGCGTACGAGCGCCGATCCGCGGGGTTGCGGCGGCGCTCGACGAGGCCCGCCTGCTCCATCGCGTCGATCAGCTTGACCATCATCGTGCGGTTGACGTGCAGCAGCCGCGAGAGGTCGTTCTGGGAGCGGGGCCCGAGCTCGATCAGCGTCGCCAGCACGCCGAGATCGCGAATGGACGTTCCCGGGGGCATCACCTCATCGCCCACCTCGGCGGCTCGCATGAATCCGAGCCGCAGCAGATATCCGGTCTGGTCCGCTAGGGCCGGCGGCACCCGCCGCGGGACCGGGGTGGCTACCGGTTCATCGCCGACCAGACTGCTCATCGCCCTCCACACGCCTCGCTGTTCTCGATCCTGACGTTCCTCGTCCTCTACCTCCAGAACCTGCTCGGCTTCTCGGCGATCGGAACCGGCCTGCGACTGCTCGCGCTCACGGGCGCGATGTTCGTCACCTCCGGGATCGCGGGGCGCGTCAGCTCAAACATCCAGACGCGGCTCCTGATCGGACCCGGGTTCGTCTTGGTCGGCGCCGGCCTGCTGCTGATGCGCGGCATCACGCCGAGCTCTGGGTGGACGCACCTGCTGCCGGGGATGATCGTCGCCGGTGTCGGGGCGGGGCTCGTCAACGTTCCGCTGGCATCGACGGCCGTCGGCGTGGTGCATCCGAGCCGCGGTGGGATGGCGTCGGGCGTCAACTCGACGCTGCGCCAGGTGGGGATCGCCGCGATCGTCGCCTTCGCGGGCGCGCTGCTGGCGTTCGGGCTGATCCGCCAGAAGGACTTCGTCGAAGCGCGGGTTGCCGAGACTGCGGCGGAGGAGGGTCTCGCTGCGGTGGCGGCGGGCTGAGCTGATGAAGCTCACGATCGTCGCGGCCACGGGCGGCGTCGGAGCGCAGCTTCTCGACCAGGCGCTCAGCGCCGGTCACGATGTCACCGCGTTGGTGCGCAACCCCGACAAGCTCTCGCACAGCGTGCCCGTCACCAAGGCAGACCTCGCGACGGCGGACGCGGCGGCGCTTGCGCCGGCAGTGCAGGGAGCGGATGCCGTGCTCTCGGCCCTCGGTGCAAGCTCGAAAGCGGAACCAGCGGAAGCGAATGGACCATCGTCAGGCCGACACGGTTGGTCGACAAACCACTGACCGGCTCCTACCGGACCGCCATCGGACAGAACCTGAAACGAGGTCTGAGCATCTCCCGAGCGGACGTCGCCCACCTCATGCTCGCGCTGCTCGCTCGACCCGAAACAATCCACTCGTCCATCGGAATCGCGTACTGAGCCTTGTAAGGACTACGCGCCTCTGCCATAATCTAAGTCATATAGACTTAGATTTGTCGAGAACCGAACAGGATGAATATGCAACCAGACCGCTTTACGATCAAGTCTCAGGAGGCGCTCCAGGCCGCACAGCGACTGGCCGATGAGCGCCGGAATCCTCAGACCACCCCCGAGCACCTGCTGGCGGTGCTGCTCGAACAGGACTCCGGCGTCGTCGTCCCGGTGCTGCGCAAGCTGGGCGTCGATCCCGCCGCCGTGCGCCAGGCGCTGGCGCCGGCCCTCGAGGCGTTGCCCACGGTCAGCCGCGGCGGCGCCCCATCCGAGTCGGCCGGCGGATCCACCGAGCTCTCACAGGTGCTCCGCGACGCCGAGCAGGCGATGCGCGATTTGAACGACGAGTACCTGTCTACCGAGCATCTATTGCTGGCGCTAGCCGGCCATCCCGGGGGCGCGGGCAACGCGCTGCGCTCCTCGGGCGCCGCACGCGAGGAGCTGCTGAAGGCGCTTGAAGAAGTCCGCGGCTCACATCGTGTGACCGACCAGAATCCCGAAGACAAGTTTCAGGCGCTCGAGCGCTTCGGCCGCGATCTGACCGAAGCCGCCGCCCAGGGCAAGCTCGACCCAGTGATCGGCCGGGATGACGAGATCCGGCGCGTGATCCAGGTTCTCTCCAGGCGCACCAAGAACAATCCGGTGTTGATCGGCGAGCCGGGCGTGGGCAAGACCGCGATCGTGGAGGGACTGGCCCAGCGGATCGTCTCCGGTGATGTGCCTGAGGGTCTGCGCGACCGTCAGCTCGTGGCGCTCGACATCGGCGCGATGGTCGCCGGCTCCAAGTACAGGGGCGAATTCGAAGACCGGCTGAAGGCGGTGCTCAAGGAGATCGCCGACGCCCAGGGCCAGATCATCGTGTTCATCGATGAGCTTCACACGATCGTGGGCGCGGGCGCAGCGGAAGGCGCGGTCGACGCCGGCAACATGCTCAAGCCGATGCTCGCCCGCGGCGAGTTGCGCTGCGTGGGCGCCACGACGCTGGACGAGTACCGCAAGCACATCGAGAAGGACGCCGCGCTCGAGCGGCGCTTTCAGCCGGTCTATGTCGGCGAGCCGTCGGTTCAGGACACGATTGCGATCCTGCGGGGGCTCAAGGAGCGCTACCAGGTTCATCACAAGGTGCGCATCCAGGACTCGGCGCTCGTCGCCGCGGCCACGCTGAGCCAGCGCTACATCGCCGATCGCTTCCTGCCCGACAAGGCGATCGACCTCGTCGACGAGGCCGCTTCCCGGATCCGGATGGAGATCGACTCAAAGCCGACAGAGATCGACGAGGTCGACCGGCACATCATGCAGCTCGAGATCGAGCTGCAGTCGCTGGGCTCCAGCGAGGACGACGACCCCGGAACGGAGGCGCGCCGGGAGCAGCTCGAGCGCGCCCTGGCCTCAGAGCGCGAGCGCTCGGCGGCGATGCACGCCGAGTGGCAGCGTGAGAAGCAGACGATCGGCGCCGTGGCCTCCCTGCACGAGCAGCTGGAGCAGGCCAGGATCGAGCTCGAGCGCGCGCAGCGCGAGGCGGATCTGGGACGCGCCGCCGAGCTTCAATACGGGACGATTCCGGAGCTCGAGAAGGAGCTCCACGCCGCTGAGAGCGCGGAGGCGGCCGCCGCCGACGGCACCGGACCGACGTTCCTCAAGGAGGTGGTCGACGCCGAAGACGTCGCGGAAGTGGTCGCGAAGTGGACCGGCATTCCTGTCTCCCGCCTGATGGAGGGCGAGATCGAGAAGCTGGTCCACATGGAGGACCGCCTCCACCAGCGCGTGATCGGACAAGATGAAGCGGTGGAAGCTGTGTCCGCGGCGCTGCGGCGCTCACGCGCGGGCCTTCAGGATCCGGATCGGCCGATCGGGACGTTCCTGTTCTTGGGGCCGACGGGCGTGGGCAAGACCGAGCTGGCGCGGGCGCTGGCGGAGTTCATGTTCGACAGCCAGGAAGCGATGGTCCGCATCGACATGTCCGAGTACATGGAAAAGCACTCCGTCTCGCGACTGGTCGGTGCGCCCCCCGGGTACGTCGGCTATGAGGAAGGCGGACAGCTCACCGAGGCCGTTCGCCGGCGCCCGTACTCCGTGGTCCTGCTCGACGAGATCGAGAAGGCGCACCCCGACGTCTTCAACACGCTGCTACAGGTGATGGATGATGGTCGCCTGACCGACGGCCAGGGCCGGACAGTGTCCTTCAAGAACACCGTCCTGATCATGACCTCCAACATCCCAGGCGGGAAAGCCGGGGTCGAGGCCCACTTCAAGCCGGAGTTCATCAACCGCCTCGACGACATCGTCGAGTTCAAGTCGCTGACGCGCTCCGAGCTCAGTGAGATCGTCGATCTTCAGGTCGAACGTGTGATACAGCGGGTGCGCGAGCGTGACATCGACGTCGAGCTCACCGACGCGGCGCGGACGCTGCTCGGCAACCTGGGCTACGACCCGACGTACGGCGCCCGGCCGCTGAAGCGCGTGATCCAGAAGCGGCTCGTCGATCCGCTGGCGCTGGCGATCCTCGAGGGCAAGTTCATCCCCGGAGACATCGTCCGGGTCGACGCCACCGACGGCGAGCTGGTGCTCGAGCGAGCGACCGCGCCCGCTGCCATCTCCTAAAACACGGCGAGGCCCGGCCCAGAGGGCCGGGCCTCGCTTTATTTCTCAGCTCAGCGCCGGTGCTTCCGGCAGCCTGTCCAGTGCTGCGTCCATGTCGGCCTCTGAGAACTCGGGGTCCTCCAGCTCGCCGGCCAGGTGCGCGTCGTAGGCACTCAGGTCGAAGTGGCCGTGGCCGCAAAGGCCGAACAGGATCACGCGCGCCTCGCCGGCCTCCCGTGCCGCGTGGGCCTCCGCGATCACGGCGCGGATCGCGTGCGCCGGCTCGGGGGCCGGAATGATCCCTTCGGCGCGGGCGAATCGCACGGCGGCTTCGAAGGTTTCGTTCTGCCGGTAAGCCCGGGGCTCCACGAGACCGCTCTTGACCAGGCCGCACAACAGCGGCGAATCGCCGTGGTAGCGCAATCCGCCGGCGTGCATGGGCGGTGGGACGAAGTCGTGCCCGAGCGTATACATGGGCATGAGCGGCGTGAGTCCCACGGTGTCACCAAAGTCGTAGGCATAGGCCCCGCGTGTGAGCGTCGGACACGCCGCTGGCTCGGCGGCGATGAACCGCATCCTTGCTCCATCGCGGACAACGCGCCGCAGAAACGGGATCGTCAGGCCCCCGAAGTTCGACCCCCCGCCGACGCATCCGATCACGATGTCCGGGTCCTCGCCGGCGAGCGCCATCTGTGCCATCGCCTCCTGGCCGATCACCGTCTGATGAAGCAGCACGTGATTGAGCACCGAGCCGAGTGAGTAATTGGTGTCCGGGTTCTGCGCCGCGACCTCGACCGCCTCGGAAATCGCGATGCCGAGCGAGCCGGTGGGATGACCGCGTTGAGAGCGGCCGGCCTCTGTTCGGTCCGAAGGCGACCGATGCACGGTTGCCCCCCACGTCTCCATCATCGAGCGCCGGTACGGCTTCTGGTCGTAGCTCGAGCCCACCATCCACACCTCGCACTGCAGTCCGAACAGCCGGCAGGCAAACGCCAGCGCCGAGCCCCATTGCCCGGCGCCCGTCTCGGTCGTCAACTTCCTGATCCCAGCGGCGGCGTTCTCGTAGGCCTGGGCGACGGCGGTATTCGGCTTGTGGGAGCCCGGTGGCGAAACGCCCTCGTATTTGTAATAGATGCGCGCCGGCGTATCGAGCTCTCGCTCGAGCCGGCGCGCTCGATACAGCGGCGTCGGGCGCCATAGCTTGTAGGCCTCGCGGACGGGCTCGGGGATCTCGATCTCGGGCTCCGCCGAGACCTCCTGTTGGATCAGGCCAAGCGGGAACAGCGGCTTCAGGTCATCGGGACCCGCGGGCTGTTTAGTGCCGGGGTGAAGCGGCGGCGGTGCCTCGCCGGGCAAGTCCGCCATCAGGTTGATCCAGGCTGTCGGAATCGCCCCCTCGTCGAGCGTGAACTTGACCCGCATGTCGCTCATCGTCAGTCCTCCTCGCGCCAGTCACGGCGCTTTGGATCGCGCAGTGTCAGGAGGTCGAGCATCTCCCTCCACCGACTCGGCTTTACCCCCGGCTCGGCGTCGCGCCACGCCGGCGCTCCGCCGTGCGGCTCGGGCAGCGCTGCCGCCGCGTCGGCGTCGATCCGCAGATCCACTCCGCGCTCGTGAATCGAGGCCACCTGCTCCGCGGCTACGAACCGCCTCGATCTCCCGGCGCGGATGACGATGCCGTGGAAGATGTCCTCCTCCGGCGCGCTGACCACGTGGTCGACCGTTCCCACCTCCTGGCGGTCGCTCGCATACACCGGTACACCCTTCTCCAACACCTCGTAGGCGATCGGCAGTCCCTCGTCCACGGCCCGGAGATTATCGGCGATCCTCACCCGGGCCGCGGGCCGCGGCGCTCCGAGTGGCGAAATCGGATACAAGTCGAATGGCGAATCCACGAGCTAATTTCCGGACGCTAAGGAGGATGAGGCGTGCCTACCTACATCATGCTCTCCACCCTGACGCCTGACGGCGTTCAGACCATCAAGAACAACCCGGCCCGTATTCGGGAGGTCAACCGGGAGATCGAGCAGCTGGGCGCGACCGTGAAGGCGCAGTGGGCGACGCTGGGCCGCTTCGACTTCGTCAATGTGATCGAGGCGCCGGACGAGAAGACGATCGCGCGGGTGTCGCTCGAGCTCGGCTCGAGGGGAACCGCCAGGTACGAGACGCTCATCGCGATCCCGATCGACGACTTCATCGGCTCGATTTGATCACGCGGCGCTCAAGCGCCGAGCTCTAGTTCCGCGAGCCGCTTAGCCTCCTGGCTGACACCTCGACATCGCCCCGTGTGCTGGTGCTCGGCGGCGGCGGTCGGGAGCACGCGCTGGTGCAGGCCCTGAGCCGCTCGCCCCGTCGTCCCGAGCTTATGTGCGCTCCGGGGAACGCTGGGATCGCGGCCCAGGCGCGGCTGCTCGACGTCGCCGCCGATGACCTTGACGACCTCGTTCGGACCGCGCGTGACGAGCGCGCGGATCTGGTCGTCGTCGGCCCCGAGGCGCCGCTGGTGGCCGGCGTGGCCGACGCGCTGGCCGCGGCGGACGTCCGCTGTTTCGGCCCCACGGCCGCCGGCGCCGCGGTCGAAGGCTCGAAGGCGTTCTGCAAGGAGCTGATGGCCGCCGCGGGTGTCGCCACGGCCGGTTACCGGGTCGTGAGCGACGTTGAGAGCGGCCTGGACGCGATCGAGCGATTTCCGACGGTCATCAAGGCCGATGGTCTGGCGGCGGGAAAAGGGGTGGTGATCGCCGAAAACCAAGCCGAGGCTCGCCAGGCGCTCGAGCGACTGCTGGTGGAGCACCGGTTCGGCACCGAGCGGGTGGTGATCGAGGAATACCTCGAGGGCGAAGAGCTCTCGCTGCTGGCCTTGTGCGATGGCCGGAGTGCCGTCCCGCTGGCGTCCGCCCGCGACTACAAGCGAATCTTCGACGGCGACCGCGGTCCTAACACGGGCGGCATGGGCTCCTACTCGCCCGTGGCCGAGATCGACGCCGCGCGGGCGGCCCAGATCGGCCGCCTCGTCCACCAGCCCGTGATCGACGAGCTGGTGGCCCGCGGTATCTCGTTCCATGGCGTGCTCTATGCCGGACTGATGCTGACGACGGACGGACCGAAGGTCCTCGAGTTCAACGTCCGCTTCGGCGATCCCGAGACCCAGGCGATCCTGCCTCGGCTGCGCTCCGACCTGTTTGAGCTGCTCTTCCGCGCAACCCAGCCCGGGGGATTGGAGGGCGCACGACTGCAGTGGGCGCGCGAGGCCGCCGTGACCGTCGTACTGGCGAGCGAGGGCTATCCGGAGTCGGCGTCGAGCGGCGATGTGATAAGCGGGCTTGAGGCGCTGTCTCCGGAGGTCCAGGTGACCCACGCCGGAACCGCTCGGTCCCGGTCCGGAGCGCTTGTCACGGCCGGCGGCCGGGTGCTCGGAGTAACGGGCCTGGGAGCGGACGTGGCATACGCCCGGGCCGCCGCATATGCTGCCGCGGAGATGATCGAGTTCTCCGGAAGGCAGATGCGCCGCGACATAGCCCTCGGGGCGGTGGGAACGTGACGGGCGAGGTGGAGGGCCTTCCACTGGAGGAGCCGCCGCTCGAGGCGGTCGCCGAGACGGTCGAGGAGCTCGAGGAGGTGGAGGTCGATGCGCCGCTGGTAGGAATCGTCATGGGATCCAAGAGCGACCTGCCGACGATGGACGCCGCGGAGAACGAGCTCCGCGACCGGGGCATCCGTTGCGAGGTACGCGTCATGTCGGCCCATCGCGAGCCAGACCAGGTGGCGGACTACGCGCGCAACGCCAAGCTGCGCGGCTTGCGGGTGATCATCGCCGGCGCTGGCCTGTCTGCGGCCCTCCCTGGCGTCGTCGCCGCACACTCCGAGCTGCCCGTGATCGGCGTCCCGCTCACTACTCGGACCTCGGTGGCGGGCGGCCTCGACGCGCTGCTGTCGATCACGCAGATGCCACCCGGAGTGCCGGTGGCGTGTGTCGGGATCGATTCGGCGCGCAACGCGGCCGTGCTTGCGGCGCGGATCTTGGGCTGTTGAGCGACGCGGCCCGATGAGCCGAGCTGGCGCTTAAGCACGCGCTAGAGCTCGAGTACGGCATCCGCCCGCGCGATCACCAGCTCGTCGTGGCTCGAGCAGATGACGGTCTGGCCACTGGTCCGAGCCGCCGCGGCGAGAAGCTCGGCGATGGCCACCGTCATCCTCTCATCGAGCCGCGAGGTCGGCTCATCCACGATCAGCACCCCGTTGGCGCAGGCCAGTGCGCGTGCCAGCGCAACCCGCTGGCGCTCGCCTGCCGAGAGGCGAAACACACGCTGCCGAGCGCGCTCGGCAATCCCAACCTCCCTTAGCGCTGCGGCCGCCCGCTCACAGGCCGCCGCTCGCTCGCATCCACGCAAGGTGAGAGCCAGCTCCACATTCTCCATGGCGCCCAGGAACGGCACCGGCGCCGGCTCCTGCGCCAGGTAGCCAATCCGCGAGCGACGGAGCGCCGCCAATCGCTCGGGGTCGTGGTCGAGCGGCTCAGAATCGATCAGCACGACGCCGCGGTCCGGACAGTCAAGCCCGGACAACAAGCGCAGGAGCGTCGTCTTCCCCGAACCCGAAGGCCCGGTGATAACCGTGAGACGCGAGCGCGCGAAGCTGTGGGAGAGCCCCTCCAGCACGCACCGCTCGGCCCCACCGCGGCCGAAGCCACGGTGAAGCTCACGGGCCTCGACGTCGGCCGGCGTGGACGCGCGCCGCCGCGCCGGCTGGAACCGTGTGGGCTCGGGGCGCTCATCGTCTCGCCGTTGAGGACGCAAGAGCAGACCTTCCCAGGTGCGTCTCACCGTCATCCGGGAGGGACGTTCACCCGCTGCCAGCAGCTCTGTCGGGAGCCTGATCCAGCCACCACGGTCGACTACGAGCGAGCGCGGTCCCTCACCGTCGCGGTCCTCGCCCGTACGATGGTCCTCGACCACCCGGCCATCGCGCAGATGAACCACTCGGTCGGCGTCGCCGCCGGCGGCAGGGTCATGCGATACGACGATTGCGCTCGCGCCGTGTGCCCGGACAAGTGAGGCCAACAGCGCGCGGACGATCCGAGCCGAAGTCCTGTCGAGCTCTCCGGTCGGCTCGTCGGCGAGCAGCAGGCGAGGACGGTGGGCCAGCGCTGCGCACAGTGCGACGCGCTGGCGCTCACCTCCCGAGAGCTCCTCGGGCAGCGCATCCATCCGTCGATCAAGCCCGACAGCTTCAAGTAGCTCCGCCACTCGGGTCGCGCATGTCAGGCGAGCGGTCCCGCGCAGCCGCAAGGGCAAGGCAATGCAATCCTTCACCGGGAGATCGGGCGGCAGGCTGCGGTCCGATCGCTCGGGGAGGAAGCCAATCGTCTCCCGCCTCAGGGTTGCCCTGGCGCGCGTGGACAGGCGGCCGATGTCTCGGCCCAAGACGCGGGCCACGCCGGCCGACGGGCGCTCGAGTCCGGCGATGATCCGGAGCAGCGTCGACTTGCCCGCGCCGCTGGGGCCGAGGACGCACACCAGCTCGCCTTCGGTGATTTCGAGCGACAGGCCCTGCAGCGCCGCCGCGTCGCCCTCGGCCGTACGGTGCACGCGGAACAAATCCCTGAGCTCGACCGACCTCATGTAAGGCTCGCGGTCGCGATCCAGTCAGTGGCCACAAGCGCCGCCAGCGCGGCGCCTGTCCACAGTGCCAGCGCTGCCGGCGGGAGCACGGTCACGGGCGGCGGCGCTGCCGCGCCGAGCACTCCGCCGACGGCCGGGACAGCCAGCGCGGTGAGCAGCACGGCGATTGCGGCACCCGCCACCACGCCGACGAGGACGGACATCCCCAGGCGAAGGCGAAGCTCGCGCCGCAGCGCAACCGGGCCGAGGCCCACGCCCGCCAAGTCCCGCCGCACACCGCTCTCCGCAACCGAGTCGCTGGCCACGGCGAGCGCTCCGGCCAGCGCGAGCACGAGCGCCAGTGCGGCCCCCGCCAACAGCATGCCGGCCACTCCCCGTGCGATCGGATCATCGCGCAGCGCCCGCTCGACATCGCTGCGAAAGGCGCTCGACAGCTGCGTAAGCGGCGCGCTGGCGAGCGCTGCCCGCAGACGTGCGGGGTGTGGGGCCGAGAGCCATAGCTCATTGGCCTGACCCTGCCCTGGGCTCCCGGCGTCGAGCGCGGCTCCCAACCGCGACGTATCGGCGACCACAAATCCCGCTGCGTCGCTGGAGAGCGTCGGGAACCGCCGGAGCACACCGACGACTCTCGCCCGGACGGGGAGCCCGTCGACTGCCAGCGGCAGCTCGCCGCCTGGACCGGTGGCCGCGGCAGTGGTCGGGTCCACGAGCACCGGAAGCGGCCGTGCGTCGCTTGGCTGCGGAGGACGCAGAACGCCCAGCGAGCCGGCGGCCGCAAAGCGCGCGAGGATGCCGCCGCGGCTGGTGCTCAGCGCATGGGCCGCTCCGACCCCGCGCCAGTTCGCCGTCGACAGCACCGCGAGCGCTCGGCCCTGCCGGTCCAAGGCAGTCAGTGAGCCAAGCCGCACGGGCGTCTCCAGTTGGGGCTGGGCGACGGGATTCTCGGCGTTCTGATGGCCCACGGTCGCTTCTGTCCCCGGCGGGACGGTGAGTTGCAGAGCCTCGAGCTCGAACCTGCCGCGCGGCAAGGCCGCCCGGAGCGTCACCTGGTGCGGAAACGTCTCCCCGAGGGGAAGTTGCTGGACCGACCCGTCGCTGCGCCGCAGGTCAGCCGTCACGCCCAAGCCGAGGTCCGGCGAAGCAGCTCGGATGGCCAGCCACTGCGCGCCCGCGGGCAGCTCGGGGCCGGGGCGGCGAGCCGGTCCCGGCGGCATCAGCCGCCGCGCTAGCACCGACAGCGGGGTGGACGCATCACCGGCACGCCAGCCGTGGATCAACCGCAGGCCGCCGGCGGGTACGCCAAGCGCCGGCACGGTCACGGTGGCTCCGCCACCCAGGTAGCTCGCCTCCGTCCTGTGCACCGGCAGCACCGGACCACCGGCGAGTGAGCGCCAACGCGAGAGCGGTTGGAGTTGCAACGGGGTCGCGAAATCAGCGCCCGCAGCAACGCTCGCATCGAGCGGCACGCGGGCAGCTGCCTGATCGGACGCGTGCCGCTCGAACGTCGCCCGGAAGCAGAGCGCAAACCCGCCCAATCCAATGCTGATCGCTGTGAACGCGATCGCCACGGAGGCTAGGCCTGGGCCTCGGGCCAGTCCAATCGCGGCCGCGCGCACGAGCGGTGGCGCGCGCCGGGCAAGACCTCCTCCCAGGCGCAGAGCGACAGCCGCCCCGCGCGCCAGCGCCACGCCGGCCGCGAGGCAGGCCAGGGGCGCTAGCAGCAGCGCCAGCGTGCTGCTACCGGTGCCCAGGGCAAGCGCGACGATTAGCGCGGCGACCGCTGCCAGCCCCAGGCCGTCGGCAACGGTGACCAGCAGCCGCCTCGGGGAGCCGGCGATCGCCGCCAGGCCTGCGGTCCCCACGAGCAACGCTAGGGGGATTCCCGCGGCGGTCGCCGGCGTCAGCAGGGCGTTGTCGATCGTCGCTCCGCTCGGCAGGGCGGCCTTCCAGGCGAGGATCGCGCATGCTCCCACGGCGACCGCAGCGCCGGCGAGCAGGGCTCCCCCGGTGACACAACCGGCCTCTACCACGCTGAGGGCGAGGCACTCGGATGAACGCGCGCCGGCGAGCCGGAGCCGCGCAAGCTCCATGCGCTGCTCGCGCCGCATGGCTCCCCCTGCAAGAACGAGGAACACGGTGAGCACCGCCAGGACGCCGCCCCCAGTCAGCAGCATGCGCCGCGGCGCGGCTGCGGCCCGCGCACGCGCCGCAGCCAGCGCGTCGAATGGTGCGCTGAACGAATAGCCGCCTCCCAATGCGGCGAGCTCGGCTTGGCCGGTCTGCAGCCGTCGTTCCAGTGCCGGGATCGACCAGCTGTCGAGGTCGACCGGCACCGTCGATGCCCAGCTGTGAACGCGGAAGAAGCCGCTCAGTGCTCCGAGTCGCTCCAACCCGCTGATGTCTGGGCTCAGCAGCAGCGGAGGCTCATTGCCAGACGGTGAGTCAAAGCCGGCCGACGGGGCACGGCCAGCGGTTGGAGCGAAGCCCAGGGGAACGGCCGAGCTCAGCCTCACCGGCCCCACCACCGTGATCCTGATGCCCGCCGCGCTGAGTGTGGATGAGGGCAGCCGGCCATCGGCGAGCACCATCGGACAGCTGCGGACGTCACAGCTACCGAGCCGGGAGGCGCTGGAGCTCCACCGTCCCAGTGGCGCGACGGCCGCGAGTTGGACCAAGGTCCCGCTCAGCCGGATGGGGCTGAACAGCACAGCCTCGCTTTGCGCCGGTAGACCGACGCGGGCGAGCAGCCCTCGAGCCTGGCGCTGGACGGCGCCGGTCATGGGGTCCGACCAGGTGACCCGCACCGTGCGCTCGAGCGGTGAGGAATGCGCGAGAACATCCCGCGCCGCGCGGTCTCCCGAGATCGTCGCCTCGCTCAGCACTACCCCCGCGAACGCCACCGCGACCAAAGTGCCGAAGCAGGCCAGCACGAAGCGCGCGGGCCGCCGTGTGACATGGGCCCGCGCCAGTGACAGCACCGCTCTCATCGCCCGCGCACCGCCTCCAGCGCCCAGAGCTCCGCGCTCATCGCCCGCGTTTGCGTTGGTAATGCGCCTTGGCCTTGGCGCGCCCTCCGCAAACGGACATCGAGCACCACCGTCCAGTTCCGTTACGCGAGTGGTCGTAGAACGTCCAACCACAGTGCTCGCCCGGGCAGGCCTTCAACCGCGCCCATGCGCCGGTCAGCATCGCCCGGGCGGCGATCGCCAGCAGCTGGGCGACTGCTCGCTCAAATCCATTCCGCCCCACCGCGTGGCAACGGGGACCATCGGCTCCGAGGCTGATCTCCACCGCCGCAGCGCCGGTGGCGCTATTGAGAGCGCCAACTGACCGCTCGTCGCCTGGCTGGCCGCAGTTCCTAGACGCCAGAGATCGCAGCCCCTCGCGTATGACCAGCGCTCGCTTCAGTTCGGACGAGGACAGGGCTGTCCCCGCGTTCAGCAAGCCGTGGTCCGACAGCCACTGACCGAGGCGCTCCGGACTCGTCAGGACTTCTCCCCCAGCGCCGCCTGCGACGTCGAAGTGCGTGTTTACGAACTCCTGGACGAGGGCGAGCTCTCCCGGGGCGGGCAGCCTCCCTCCGGGCTGCGGGGAAGTATCGCTCAACAAGCTGTCTCTCACCGGTCAATACCAGTTGCCGGTTAGAGTAACGGCAGGCCACCGCCGCCGTGCCAGTGCGCGCTGGCCTTCCCGCAGCTTCTCGCACGCGAAGTTGTTCTACGCGACGTCGCGTTGCTAATCGCCGGCGCCGTTGCGATCGTGCTGATCCCAGGCCCGCCGCTTGGCGTGATCACGCTCGCCATATAGCTGGGCGGCGGCTGAGGCGCCGCGCATCCGCGCGGACGCTAGGACGAGACGGCCGGTCGGGCCTGGGCGCTGTACTCCTCGTTGGGGAGCATGTTGGTGGCCACCGCCATGCGGTTGGTGAAGTTGTACATCGCGCTCAGCTCCGCTACGTCCCAGGCCTCCTCCCGCGTGAGTCCCGCGTCGAGCAGGGCCTGCAGATCGCCGCGCGTCATCTCGCGCGGATGCAACGTGAGCTTCTCCGCATACGTGCAGATCGCTTCCCGCCGTGCGTCGAGGCCCGCGTGGCGCCAGTCATAGGAGATGCGCTCCCCTAGCACGGGGTCTCCCAGCTCCTCGCGCAGCGCCGCGCCATGTGCGACCAGGCAGTAGAGGCAGCGGTTGGCCGCACTGACCACGACCGCGATCATCTCGCGGTCCGCGGCGCCAAGTCCATCCGTCGGTTCATGCAGTTGGCGATAGTGGGCAAACCATGCGCTCAAGCGCGCAGCGCGGAAGGCGTATACGCGGAAGGTGTTGGGCACGAAGCCCAGCCGCTCCCGAGCCTTGGCGAACAGACCCCGCAGGTCCGCCGGCAGCTCCGCCTCATCCGGAACGGGGAACCAGGAGCCGGTGTCCTCGTCGGTCATGGCGCTCGGAGTCTCGCCCGCGGCGATTGCCTGCATCGAGCGCTAACGCTAACAGCCCACGATCCGCTGCGATACTGGCTCACGGCGATGCCCGAAGCCCAGTACACCTCCAGCCTGGCTCGCGAGCTTGCGCCCGAGGCGCTTGGCCGCTTTGAGCGCTACGTCCGCATCGATACGCAGTCCCGGTCCGGCGGCGAAGTCTCCCCGAGCACACGGGGCCAGCTCGAGCTCGGACGTCTGCTGGTCGAGGAGCTGCACGCCGCCGGGCTGGACGACGCGGAGCTTGACCCCGGTGGCTACGTGATGGCGACGCTTCCGGGCAACACTGGAGCCGAGGCGCCGGTCGTCGGCCTGATCGCGCACATGGACACGAGCCCCGAGGCGCCCGGAGGCGGAATTGAGCCGATCGTCCACCGCGGCTATGACGGCGGCGTAATCGCTCTGCCGCGGCAGGGCACCGTGCTGGACCCCGAAGCGATGCCCGAGCTACAGGACAAGGTCGGCCACGACATCATCACGTCGAGCGGCGACACGCTGCTCGGCGCGGACGACAAGGCCGGGGTCGCCGAGATCATGGCGGCCGCGGCATACCTCGCTTCGCATCCGGAACATCCCCGTCCCACGCTGAGAATCAGCTTCACGCCCGACGAGGAGATCGGTGAGGGGGCGAAGCGCTTCGACATTGAGCGCTTCGGTGCCAAGTTCGCCTACACGCTGGACGGCTCGGAGCTGGGGGAGCTCCAGGACGAGACGTTTTCGGCCTACGGGGTGGTTGTCACTGTGAGAGGAGTCGAGGTTCATCCGGGGTACGCGACGGGGAAGATGGTCAACGCTCTGAGACTGGCTGCGCGGATCGTCTCGGCGCTTCCCAACCGGTTGACGCCGGAGACCACCGCGGATCGCGACGGCTTCATCCACCCCTACGTGGTCACGGGCACGCCCGCCCGGGCCGAGCTGCGGCTGATTGTGCGTGACTTCGACGAGGACAAGCTAGATCAGCACGTGGAGCTGCTGGAGCGCACGGCGCGGGAGATCGTCGACGCCGAGCCGCGCGCACGTCTGCAGGTCGATGTCCGTCGCCAATACCGCAATATGCGCGCTTATCTCGAGCCCTATCCCGATGTCATCCGTGTGGCCGAGGCAGCGATCCGGGCGGAGGGAATCAAGCCGGTCCGCAACCCGATCAGGGGCGGCACAGACGGCTCGATACTCAGCGAGCGCGGGCTTCCGACGCCCAACCTATTCACCGGTGGCCACGAATTCCACTCGGCGCGCGAATGGGCCTCGGTGCACGAGATGGCAGCGGCGGCGGCAACCATCATTCGTCTTGCCGAAGCCTGGACGCAGTCGGATGCCGCTGTGGCCGCGCGCCGCAGCGCGCTGGCCTGACTGCCGACGCGCACCGGGCCCTGACCGCGAGTCTCGTTAGCCTGCAACCTCCGTGTCCCTGCCATTCACCGCATCCCTGGCCTCGGTCGACGGCGCGATGACGCTCGCCGCGGAGGCGACCATTCCGGCCACCGACGAAGGCCTGCTGCGTGGAGACGGTGTGTTCGAGGTGATCCGGGTCTACGAGGGCAAGCCGTTCGCCCTCGAGGACCACCTGAGGCGGCTCGAGCGCTCGGCGTCGAACCTGCGTCTGCCCGTTGACCTGGAGGCAGTTCGGGCCGACGCCAACCGTCTCCTGGCTCGCGCCGGGGCCGGCCCGGACCACGAGTTGCTGCGGATTGTCGTCACCCGCGGAGGCAGGCGCGTGTTGCTGACCGAACCGATGCATCAGACGCCCGAGCAGATCCGACTCGGTTCGATCACCTACTCGCCGACCAGGATTCTTGACGGGGTGAAATCGCTCTCCTACGCCGCGAACATGCTCGCCAGCCGCCTGGCGCGCGAGCAGGGATTCGACGAAGCGCTGCTGGTCACCCCACACGGCCGCGTGCTGGAGGCGCCGACGAGCTCGATTTTCTGGATCAAAGAGGAGATCTGCACGCCGCCTCTGGGCGAGCACATCTTGGCCTCGATAACGCGTGCGCTGGTGCTCGAGCTGACGGGCGCGGTGGAGCGCTCATGCACGCTTGAGGAGCTCTTCGATGCCGACGAAGTCTTCCTCACCTCAACGACGCGCGAGGTGCAGCCGGTGGCGGCGATCGATGCTCACAGCTTCAGCGCCCCGGGCCCCATTACCGCGAGAATTGCCGGTGACGTCAGCGTCCGGATCCAGTCGGCGCTGAGCGGCACCTGATCGGTGCTGCTGCCGCTCTACATCCGACGCCATGGCACGCACTCGCCGTCGGGACGCGCGCCGATGATGCACGTCGCCGGATCTCCGCACTTTCGGGCATGAAAGTCTTGACCGTGGTCGGCAACCGCCCTCAGTTCATCAAGGCAGCGGCCGTGACGCCCGGGCTTCGCGCCGCCCACGAAGAGATCATGGTCCACACCGGCCAGCACTTCGACGATGAGCTCTCAGGAGTGTTCTTCGCCGAGCTCGGCCTTCCCCCCGTGGATCGCGAGCTGGGAGTCGCGCTCGGATCAAATACCTCCCAGACGGCTCGCATGCTGAGCGGCCTGGAAGCTGAGTTGCGAGACGTTAGTCCGGATGCCGTGCTCGTCTACGGCGACACTAACTCCACGCTGGCCGGGGCGCTGGCCGGGGCCCAAGCCGGCGTCCCGGTCGCGCACGTCGAAGCCGGCATGCGCTCCTTCGATCGCTCCATGCCGGAGGAGCTGAACCGTGTCCTGACCGACCACGCCAGCGCGCTGTTGCTCTGTTCATCGGCGTCGGCGGCGGACAACCTGCGGCGCGAAGGCGCGAGCGGCGCGGTCGAGATTGTGGGCGACGTGATGGTGGACGTTGCCGCTGCCGTGCAGCCGCGCGCCCGCGAGCGCCTGGACCTGCTCGAACCGTATGGCGTAGAGCCTGGGGAGTATGTAGTCGCAACGGCCCACCGTGCGGGAAACGTGGATGACCCAGACCGACTGGCGAAGCTGGTCGAGCTCCTGCTGGCCGTGCCGATGACCGTGGTGGCGGCGCTCCATCCCCGGACCCGGAAGCAACTCGAACGCTGCGGTCTGACCCAGCGCCTGCAGATGGCCGAGCGCGTGACGCTTGCTCCGCCGCTCGGCTACGTCGAGTTGGCGGCGCTCGTCTGCAATGCCGGGGCCGTGCTGACCGACTCCGGCGGGCTACAGAAGGAGGCATATCTGGCAGGCATTCCCTGCGTCACATTGCGCTCGAGCACCGAGTGGACTGAGACGCTCGAGCACGGGTGGAACGTGCTCGTCGATCTAGACCGTGACCGCGCCCTGACTGCGCTGAGTCGAGAGCCGCCGGCGGAGCGGCCACCGCTGTACGGCGACGCACACGCTGGAGAACGTGTCGTGGCCGCACTTACACTGCACGCTCAATGACGGAGCCCGCCATCAGCGTTGGTGTTGCCGGGCTCGGCTACTGGGGTCCGAACCTGGCGCGGAACTTCGCCGCTCTCCCGGGGTGCGAGCTCACTTGGTGCTGCGACGGCTCTGAAGCCGCTCGCGCTGCGGTGGAGCAGTCGCTTCCACGCGTGCGGATGGGCATTGGGCTCGATGAGATGCTGGAGGACCCCGACCTCGATGCTGTGGCCCTCGCCACGCCTGTGCCGAGCCATGCCGATCTCGCCGTGCGCGTGCTCGAGGCGGGGAAGCATTGCTTTGTGGAGAAGCCGCTGGCCCAGTCCGTGCCCGCCGCCGAGCGCGTGATGGCCGCCGAACGCGCTAGCGGCCGCGTGCTGATGGTCGGGCACCTACTCGAGTACCACCCAGGGGTTCGCCGGCTGAAAGAGCTGGCCGCTTCGGGCGAGCTCGGTGACCGCCTCTACTACATCTACGGAAACCGCCTGAACCTGGGGAAGCTGCGGTCGGACGAAAACGCGCTATGGAGCCTCGGCGCCCACGACGTCTCCGTCCTTCTTCACCTCGCCGGCGAGGAGCCCAGCGAGGCTGTTGCCCACGGCGAGTCCTACGTCCGCAGCGGCGTCGAGGACGTGGTGTTCTGCTTCATGCGCTTCCCCTCGGGCCTGTCGGCGCACCTTCATCTGTCGTGGCTCGACCCCCACAAGGAACGCCGCTTCACGGTCGTCGGCTCGCGCCGCATGGCCACCTTCGATGACATGGCAATCGAGGGCAAGCTGACCGTCTACGACAAGGGCTTCGATGAGGACGTGCGAGGGTACGGCGAGTACATCACCCGGGCAGGCGGCAGCTGGTCACCGCAGATCCCCAACATCGAGCCCCTACGCGTCGAGTGCGAGCACTTCATCGAGTGCGTGCGTACGGGAGAGCATCCCCGTTCGGACGGCGCGAGCGGTTTGCGAGTCGTCCGCGTGCTGGAGCGCCTTCAGCATTCGCTCGACGCCTCGCGACGCGTGCAGAGCGGCGCCGGCGTTCTCCTCGGGGAACCCAGGCCGCCGTCCCCGCTGGATGGCGGGATCCGTGCCTGAGGTCTCTCCCGCGGCGTACGTCGCGCCAGGCGTCCACCTGGCCGACGACGTGGCGGTGGCGCCGGGCGCCGTGATTCACGCCGACGTTCGAATCGGGGCCGGGGTCCAAATCGGTTCCGGCACGATCATTTATCCGGGTACCGCGCTCGGCGACGGGTGCCTGATCGAAGACGGCGCCCTGCTGGGTAAGGTTCCTCGGCTACGCCCAACCTCCAGCGCGGCCCGGGCGCAGATACCGGCAGCGCTTGTGCTCGAGGCCCGGGCGACAGTCTGCTTCGGAGCGGTGGTCTATGCCGGAGCCCACCTCGGTCAGGACGTCATCATCGGCGATCAGACACAGATACGCGAGCGCGCAGTCATCGGCGCGGGATCGATCGTCGGCCGCGGCTCCTCCGTCGACTTCGACGTGGTAGTGGGCCAGCGCGTGTCGATCCAGACGTTGGTCTACGTGACTGGTGGCACCGTGGTCGAGGACGACGTGTTCATTGGCCCGGGCGTGACGACGACCAATGACCACACGATGGCACGCCACCCCCCCGGCGAGGCCCTCGAGGGTCCGACGCTTCGCCGCGCGTGCCGTATCGGCGGCGGCGCGGTGCTCGTTCCCGGCGTGGAGATCGGGGAGGAGGCGTTCATCGCCGCGGGGACGGTCGTGACCGCCGACGTCGCCCCACGAGCGGTGGTGATGGGCGTACCGGGCCGGACCGTGAGGGGCGTCGCAGACGGCGACCAGCTCGAGCGCTGGCGGTGAGAGACTTGTCGGCAGCGTCGACGGCGTCGTGGTCGACGCCGTCGAACGCCAGCCCGAGATGAGGAGAGGCCATGGAGACTTGGGATGTCCCTTCACTGGAAATCGAGCCCCACCGTCCCCAGGTGCTCCGCTCGGACGACGAGACCCGGGCGATCGCGATCCACCTCCCCGCCGGCGAGGAGCTTCAGGAGCACCAGGTCCATGAGAGGACCTATCTCCTGGTCGCCGACGGCAAGGTTGAGATCTCGACCGACGACGGCACCGTGAACAACGGCCCGGGATCGCTCTCGCATTTCGAGCCCGGCGAGCGCCGGGCGGTTCGCGCCGTGCGCGACTCCCGGCTGGTGCTCGTGCTCTCGCCTTGGCCGGGGGTCGGCCACCCGTCGCGCCCGCGCTAGCCGGTGGCACGGGCGCCCGCGCTAGCCGCCGTCCGCCATCTTGCCCGCGCTAGCTGGCGGCACGGGCGCCCGCGCTAGCCCGTGGCGGCCATCTTGCTGGCCTCGGTCCAGATCACCTGGTCGCGCCCTGGTCCGACGCCGATGAGCGCGATTGGTACGTCGACAAATTCGGACACGAACCTCAGATAGTCGCGGGCTGCATCGGGGAGATGCGACTCGCTGCGACATTCGCTCAGGTCCTCCGACCAGCCGGGCAACTCGATGTAGTCACCGGCCGCGTGATGGAGCACGGTCTGGTGATAGGGGAAGTGATCGAACTCGGCCCCCTCCGCGCCGCGGTAGCGCGTGCAGACCTGTAGCGGGTCAATCCCGGACAGAACGTCCAACTTGGTGATGGCCAGCGCGGTCAACGAGTTGATCCTGGCCGCGTAGCGCAGCGCCACGAGATCGAGCCAGCCGACCCGACGGGCGCGGCCGGTCGTCGTTCCGTACTCGCCGCCGCGTTCGCGGAGCATCTCGGAGAAGGCGCCGTCCACTTCGGTCGGGAACGGCCCCGCGCCCACGCGCGTCCCGTAAGCCTTGGTCACTCCCCAGACCTCGTCGATGTCCTTGGGGCCGATCCCCGCGCCGACACACGCTGCGCCGGCCACGGGGTTGGAGGAGGTGACGAACGGATAGGTGCCGTGGTCGAGGTCGAGCAAGGCACCCTGAGCGCCTTCGAACACAACCAGCTCGCCCTCATCGAGACGGTCCTGGACGATCCGGATCGTGTCGGCGATGTATGGCTCGAGCCTATGTCCGTAGGTCAGGTACTCCTCGGTCATGGCCTGCAAGTCGAGCGCCGGGTCCTTGGCGAAGGGGCGCAACGACAGCCGCTTGGGCTCGAGCGCCACGATGATCTTCTGCTTGAGAATCTTCTCGTCGAGCAGGTCCTGCATGCGAATCCCCAGGCGCGCAGCCTTGTCGGCGTAGCAGGGGCCGATTCCCCGCCGGGTGGTGCCGATCTGAAGCTTCCCGAGCTTGGCCTCGCCGGCGTGATCGAGCATCAGGTGGTAGGGCATGATCAAGTGCGCGTTGGCCGAGATCCGAAGCCCGCTGGTGTCGACGCCGCGACGACGCATCTCTTCAAGCTCGTCGGTCAGGACCTTGGGGTCGACCACGACGCCATTGCCGATGACGCACAGCTTGCCGGGATGCAAGATCCCCGACGGGATCAGGTGGAGCTTCCATGTCTTTCCGTCCCGCACGATCGTGTGACCGGCGTTGTTGCCGCCCTGAAACCGGACGATGGCGTTGGCCCGCTCAGCCAGCAGGTCGGTGATCTTTCCCTTGCCTTCATCGCCCCATTGGG
Source organism: uncultured Actinomycetes bacterium (assembly GCA_963830405.1). GTDB lineage: Bacteria > Actinomycetota > Thermoleophilia > Solirubrobacterales > Solirubrobacteraceae > Palsa-465. The sequence continues at coordinate 411,398 of CAWHMB010000001.1, read as the reverse complement.
CGCCGACGAGTACGAGTCCAGGCATGGCCGGGTCAGTGTAGGCGGCGGCTCACGGCAGGCGGCGGCTCACGCTTGGCGGCGGCCCACGGCTGGCGGCGGCTCACGCTTGGCGGCGGCCCAGCCGGCCGCAGGTCCAGCCGGCCGAAGCCTCAGGCCAGCCGAAGATCCATCCGCCGGTCGTGGCCGAGCAACGGCAGCTCGTCGCACATCTCGGTCAAGCGCGAGACGGTGCGTTCGGTGATTTGCTCGCAGAGCGCTTCGCGGTCCAGGATGTTTGTCGTCACCACCATCGAGCGCTGATCCTCATAGCGGGCGTTGACGATTGAGTAGAGCTCCTCGAGCACCCACTCGTTTGTCCGCTCGGCGCCCACGTCATCGATGTGCAGCAGATCCACGGCGGTCAGCCGGTCCAGGAGCGCGATGTGAGAGCGCTCGGCGCGATGGGTCTCGCGGATCTCGTTGAGGAGCCGGGGCAGCGAATAGATCGCCACCGACCGCCCCACGTTCAGTGCGGCCTTGGAAACCAGCATCGCCAGCGTGGTCTTCCCCGTGCCAACCGGACCCATGAACCACAATCCGCGGCCCGCGTCGAGTTGCTTCTCGATCGTGTCGGCGAAGCGGCGCGTGGCGGCCACCACGTGGGCATCGATGTCCGTCACGGGCGAGCGCTCGAAACCGACGTCCCGGTAGCGCTTGGGAATCACCGCTGACAGGCTCCGGGCCTTCGCTTGGGCCACCCGCTGCGGCCGGCAGCGGCAGTTGAAGGCGGTGTTGGTCGACTCGTCGAACAGGAAGCCCGAACCGTCGCAGGCGTCGAAGGGACAGCGGTCGCTCATCGCGCAAGCTGCCGAGCGCCGATCCCGTGAACCGCTCGCCAGACCTTCATCCCGTGAACCGCTCGCCAGACCTTCATCCCGTGAACCGCTCGCCAGACCCTCATGCCGCGAACCGCTCGCCAGACCCTCATCCCGCGAACCGCTCGCCAGACCCTCATGCCGCGAACAGCTCGCCAGACCGTCATGCCGCGAACCGCTCGCTCGCGTAGTTCATGAACTTCGGGTACTGCTTGTGGAACGTCAGCACGACGTCGCCGACGGGCCCGTTGCGGTGCTTGGCGATGATGATGTCCGCCTCCCCTGGTCGCTCGGACTCTTCCTTGAGGTAGTACTCCTCGCGGTAGATGAACATGCAGAGGTCTGCATCTTGCTCGATGGCACCAGACTCGCGCAAATCGGACAGGATCGGCCGCTTGTCACCGCCTCGCTGCTCGACCGCCCGGCTCAGCTGCGAGAGCCCGATGACGGGAACGTCCAACTCACGCGCCAGGCCCTTGAGCCCCCGGCTGATCTGCCCCACCTGCTCCACGCGACTCTCGACCCGGCCTTCATGGCGCATCAGCTGCAAGTAGTCGACGATGATCAGACCGAGGCCGCCGTCCAGCTGGTGGTGCAGCCGGCGGGACTTGGCGCGGACCTCGAGCACACCGGTATCGCTCGAGTCGTCGATGTACAGCGGCGCCTGAGAGAGCCGCCGGCACGCCTCCAGGATCTTGGGCCAGCGGTGCTCCGCCACCTTGCCGCGGCGGAGGTCCTCGCCGTTGATCTGCGCCTGCGAGGCGACGAACCGCTGCGCCAGCTCCGACTCTGACATCTCGAGCGAGAACAGCACGACGGGATAACCGTCCAGGGCGGCGTTCTCGGCAATGTTGGCGACGAGCGCGGACTTTCCCATCGACGGGCGAGCGGCGATCACGATCAGATTCCCACGCTGAAAGCCGCCCGTTCGCTGGTCGAGGTCTCTGAAGCCGGATGGCGTCCCGGTGAGCGGCGACTTTGCGACCGAGAGGTGGTGCAGCCGCTCGGTCTCTTCATGCAGGATGTCGGCAATCGACCGTAGCTTCTTCTGGCGGTCATCGTGGGCGATCTCGAGCACCGAACGCTCTGCGCGCTCAATCAGTTCCCGGGGTGGCGCGTCCCGAGAAAAAACGCTCGACTGAATCTCGTACGCGCTCGTCAGGAGTGCCCGCATCTGCGCGTTCTCGCGCACGATGCGGCCGTACTCCCGGGCATGGCCGGCAGCCGGCACCCAGCCCGCAAGATCGTCGATCGCCTCGGGCCCACCGATCTCCTCGAGCTTGGCATGCTGGCGCAGCGTCTCGGCCACCGTCAGATGGTCGATCTTGCGGTCGCTCTCGAACAGCTCCTGCATGGCCGCGAAAACGGCGCCGTGCTGCTCACGGTAAAAGTGCTCCGCGCGCAGCTGCTCCTCGACGAGCAGCGCGTTCAGGTGGCGCTCATCCAACAGCACGGCTCCCAACACCGACTTCTCGGCTTCGAGGCTGTGCGGGGGGATTGCGACTTGCTCGGTGACGCTCATCGGCGAAGGGCGAGTCTAGGTTCAGCGCAGGCGGCAGACGGGGGGCGATTCCGCAAGCAGCGAGACTTCGCTCTCGATGCCGGTCCTTCGGTCCGGACGCCGGTCGAGCGCAGGAAAGTAGACTGCCTGAGGGCTTGAGGAAGCGACCGCCCGGAGACCGCTTAGGCGGCCACCACCATCGTCTTCACGGTCGCAGTCACGTCGTCCGTGACTTCGACCACCACCATGTACGTCCCGGTGTGGCGGATCGGCTCATCTAGATAAATCTTGCGACGGTCGACGCGGATACCGCGGGCATCGCGGATCGCCTCTGCGATGTCCTGCGTCGTCACGGAGCCGAACAGGCGTCCATCTTCTCCCGCTTGCTGCGGGATCGTGAGCACCGTTCGACTGAGAAGACCGGCGTTCTCTTTGGCGCGGTCCTCGGCGTCCCGCTGTGCCTGCTCGGCGCGCTCGCGCCGCTGAGCGGCCGTCTGGATCGAAGTGGCCGTCGCCGCCTCGGCGAGTTTTCTTGGCAGGAGATAGTTCCGAAGGTAACCGGCGGATACGTCCACGACGGTGCCGCGCGCGCCGAGCGACTCTACGTCTTGGAGCAGGATCGCCTGCGGCATCTGGGCCTCCTCAGCGCTCGGAGCGGGAGCCGCGTTCCCCGCGTTCACCGCGCTCACCGCGTTCCCCGGGTTCCGCGACGTATGGCAGCAGCGCCAGCTCCCTGGCACGCTTGACCGCGCGCGCGATCTGGCTCTGATGGCGACGGCATGCCCCGGTGATCCGCCGGGAGCGGATCTTTCCACGCTCGGAGACGAACCGTCGCAACATCGAGATGTCCTTGTAGTCCACCTGGTCGATCTTTTCGCGACAGTAGGGGCAAGGCCTACGCCGGGCCGACCCGATCGCGCCCTTCCTGTCACGCCGGCGAACCGGACGCCTACGCTGCTTTGCCACTCAGCTTCCTCTGTCTTTCGCTTGGCCTAGAACGGAATGTCGTCCTCGGCGGCCGTTGAGCCTGACGGCGCTGTCTCGAAGTCGCCGGTGTCGATCGGCACGTCGCTCTCCGTGTTCTGGATGTTGCTGGAGAACCCGTTGCCGTTCCCGCCACCGGCGTCGTCACGTCCGCCAAGGAACTGCACCGAATCAGCGATGATATCGACAGCCGAGCGATTCTGTCCTTCGTTGTTCGTCCACTGGCGGTGGCGCAGGCGGCCATCAACAGCAATCTGCCTGCCCTTGCGCAGAAACCTCTGACAGTTTTCTCCCTGCTGGCCCCATACCGTGACGTCGAAGAAGTTCGCCTGATCCTCCCACTGACCCTCCGCGTTCCTTCGGCGTCCGTTGACCGCCACTCGCAGCGAGCAGACGGAGTTGTTGCTCTCGGGGAACGTCCTGAGTTCGGGGTCCTTTGTCAGCCTGCCGGTGAGAATGACCCGGTTGATGTCTCCTGCCATTTCTGGCTCCTTCCAGGATCGATTGAAAGCCTGCGAGCGAGTCTAAGCACGCCGCAGACGGCAACCCCACGATCAGGCCGGAAAGTGGCACAAACGCCACGATGTCAGGTTGAGCGCGTGGCATGGCGTCACGCTTCTGTCACCGAGGCCAGTGAACAGCCGATGTTGCGAACCAGTCCTTACTCGGCGCCTTCGGAAGCGGGCGACGCGGGTGCCGACGCGGCGCCGGCCTCGGTCTGCGCTTGAGGGGTCGAAGAGGCGGCTGGCGTCTGCGCCGGCTGCGCTCTGGAGGGTGCCGCCGACTCCGGACGGGGCGGGGGCGGCGTGCCCGGCAAGACCTTGATGATCCGGTGCCGCAGGACACCATCGGTGATGCCCAGGTTGTGATTCAGCGACTCGAGCAGTTGGGGCGGTCCGGCGAACTGCAGCAGGTGGTATTCCGCGTCGCTTTGGTGGTCGATCCGGTACGCGAGCGCCCGGATGCCCCAGTCGGCCTGGTTGGCGATCGAACCCCCGCCACTGGAGACCGTGCTCTCAACGTCGGAGAGGATCTTTGCGCGCCGCTCCTCCTCCACGCCAGTGGAGAGCAGCAGCATCAGGTCATAGAGTGGCGTCTCGTCGGGCATCTCGGAAGCCCCGGCGGCTCGACGGCCGGATACCGGGCGGCGACGACTATAGCGGCCCAATCTGAGACGCTCTGCGCGAGCCGGCATGGTGCCGAGACACGGTACGCGGCCATCTTCGGGCTGAAGACCGATGACCACAAAACCGGAGCTGCCAATCCTCGAGTTTCCCGACCCGGTGACTTGGGCCGCGTGGCTCGAGCGCAACCATGCCGGCAGCGACGGTGCATGGCTGAAGTTCGCAAAGAAAGGGTCGGACGTCACGACGATCACGTACGCGGAGGCGCTCGAGGAGGCGCTCTGCTACGGCTGGATAGACGGGCAAGTCGCCCGCCACGATCACAGGTATTACCTTCAGCGCTTCACCCCGCGCCGCAGCCGCAGCCGCTGGTCACAAATCAATCGCCAAAAGGCCGAGCGCCTGATCACGCAGCGGCGGATGAAGCCCGCGGGGCTGGCACAGGTGGAAGCGGCCAAGACCGACGGACGCTGGGAGCGGGCCTACCCACCGGCCAGCGAGGCGACCGTCCCCGAGGATCTCCAGCGTGCACTGGACGAGAACCCAGAGGCGAAGTCGTTCTTCGAGACACTGACGGGGTCCAAGCGCTACGCGATCCTCTATCGCGTAGGCGACGCCAGACGGCCGGAGACCCGGACCAGGCGGATCGCAGAATATGTCGCAATGCTTGCCGAGCACCGCACCCTCCAGTAGCTGGACCGGTCTCGCGCCGCCCGATCTCGCTCTCGGACGAATCTCAACTGCGTCCGATCTCGCCGGGCGAGGTACGGCTGCCTACATCTTGCTGCGCTCTTGGCTGGCGAGCAGCTACGGTTAGCGAGCGTCATGGAATCGAGCTCCGCCGACTCGCCGCTCGTTCTGGTCTCCAACAGAGGTCCGGTTACGTTTGGGCCCGGCGGTGAGGCGCGGCGCGGTACGGGCGGACTCGTCACCGCTCTGATCGGTCTGGCGACCCACCGCGACGTCACGTGGGTCGCCTCAGCGATGACCGACGAGGATATGGAAGTGGCGGAACGCCACGACGGACGGCCGTTCCCGGTGTCCAGCGACGACGGCCACGAGTACCGGGTGAAGCTCGTCGCCTCCGATGACGAGGCGTACGACCGCTTCTACAACATCATCGCCAACCCAATGCTCTGGTTCATCCAGCACTACCTATGGGATCTCTCGAACGCCCCAGATATCCGCCGTAACGAGACCGAGGCGTTCGAGTTCGGCTACAACGTCGTCAACGAGGACCTGGCCCGCGCGGTCCTGGAGGAGATCGAAGGTATCCCTAACCCGGCGGTCATGGTCCATGACTACCACCTGTACACGCTGCCGGCGCTGATCAGGCGCGAGCGGCCCGACGCCGTCCTTCACCACTTCGTCCACATCCCATGGAGCCAGCCGGACTCCTGGCGGGTGCTGCCGTCGATGCTCCGTGAAGAGGTCTATGACGGGGTTCTCTCGAACGACATCGTCGGCTTTCACACCCGCTCCTACCGTCGCAACTTTCTGGAGTGCTGCGAGGACCTGACGAAGTACGAGGTGGACCCCGATCAGGGCATCGTTTACGTCGGCGACCGTGAGGTGTGGGTGCGGGCTTACCCTCTGCCGATCGACTCGAACGCCGTTCAGGCGGTCGCCCGGCGCTCCCGGGTCAAGGAGTTCGAGGCCGAGCTGCTGCGCCGCCGGCGGGACCACCTGATCCTCCGGGTCGACAGGGCCGATCTCTCGAAGAACGTGTTACGGGGATTCGGTGCTTTCGATGTCTTTCTCGACCAGCACCCGGAATTCCGCGAGCGGGTGACCTTCATTGCCCAGCTGATGCCGTCGCGAACCGACATCCCCGAGTACGCGGAGTATCTAGAGCGGATCGAGGCGGTCGTGGCGGTCGTCAACCACCGCCACGGAACACCGGACTGGATGCCGATCCAGCTGAAGCTTCGCGACGACCTCGAGGAGGCGGTGGCGGCCTACAAGCATTACGACGTCTTGATCGTCAACGCGATGTTCGACGGCATGAACCTGGTCGCCAAAGAGGGGCCAATGGTCAACGAGCGCTCCGGCGTGTCGATCCTGTCGGAGAACACGGGCGCCCACGAAGAGCTGAGCGAATACGCGCTGTCCGTCAATCCGTTCGACCTCCAGGAACTCGCCGATTCGATCCATGCCGCCCTGACGATGCCCGACGCCGAACGGCGGCGGCGACTGGAGGGCCTGCAGTCGATCGTCACGGCCCGGGACCCCGGCGATTGGGTCGACGAGCAGCTCGCCGACATCCGCAAGCGGGAGCGCGCCCGGGCGTAGCGGAGGCCCGCCGGCGCGACGCAGCGTGGGGAGCGTTCCGGGGAATCGCCCCGGCCCGAGGCCGCGTCAAATCCCCAACCGCTCGAATATCTCGAGCCAGTCGCGCAGCAGTCTGGGAGTCAAGAAGCGTTTGCGGACGGTCTCCTTTCCGGCCCGGCCGAGCTGCTTTCCGAGCGCGGGATCGGACAGGATCGCGAGCGCTCGCTGGGCGCACTGCTCGACATCGGAGACGAGAAAGCCGGATTCTCCGTCTGTGATCTGGAGCGGGATCCCACCGACGTCGCCGGCGACGAGCGGGCGTCCCTTCCAAATGGCCTCTGTGACCGTCAGCCCGAAACCCTCGCGGGTCGACTTCTGGATCACTACGTCGCTGAACGACTGGAATGCGTTGACCTCGATCGCGCCGACATTGTTGAGGTTGTTGAGGATGTGGATGTCGGGGTCGCCGTCCGCATGCGCGACGGTGGCGTTGAAGTAGTCCCACCCCTCGGGATCGTCGGTTGCCATCGAGCCGACCAGCGCCAGCTGCACGTCCGGGAGATCTTGCTTGACGATGCGGTAGGCATCGATCACCCCGAGCGGGTCCTTCCAGGGGTCGAAGCGGGAGACCTGGCAGAGCAGTGGCCGGTCGATGTCGATCCCGAACTGCTGGCAGATATAGACCGCGTCGTCGGGCGAGAAGGCCATGTTCTTGGGCGCCAGGGGATCGATCGCCGGCGGAACGATGTGCGCCCGTCCGTCCATCCCCCCGGGGACGTACTCCTGGAGGTGATACACGGAAGCGCGATACGGCTCCAGAAACGGCATCAGCCGCGCGAGTGAATCGGGGTTGGGGGTCGAGAGGTCGATGTGGCAGCGCCAGGCCCAAATGCGAGCTTTATCCGGCGACAGCGAGCAGAGCGCGGCCGGCTGGGGGTCGTGCACGATGCACACATCCCAGCCCTCGGAGAGCTGAGAGGCGTTGATCTCGTTGTAGTTGAGCCATGTCTGCCACTGCTCCTCGCTGAGGCTCTGGGAGCTTCCCTGGAGCGAGTTGTGCATCACCTTTGTGGCGTTGAAGAACTCCTCCCGGCCATAGATCACGTGCCACTCGCACTCCAGGCCGACATCGACCATCAGCGGCACGAGCGTGGTCAGGATCTCCGAGACGCCCCCGCCGAACGCGGTCGCCGAGACATGGAGGATGCGCTTGCCCTGCAGCCTGCCCGCGCGCTCACGAATCTCGTCGATCAGCGTGCGCCCGACGATGCTTTGGTAGTCGGACAGGTGCTTCTGGGCTAGGCCGACAGGTTGGAGCATCTCTGAAGTGCGGTTGGGGTCACGCTGGCGGACGATATCGCCAGCGCTGGCGCGGGTCGCCAGACCCTAATGCTCCGCGGAGCACCGGCGCCACGTTGAGCGCGTCACCCGGCAAGTCAAGCGTGAAGATCGTTGAGCGCCTCAAGCCGGCAAGTCAAGCGTGAAGATCGTTCGTCCCGGTGTCGAATTCGCAGACAGCCGGCCGGACATGCGCTCGGCCAGCTCCGAGGCGATCGCCAGCCCGAGGCCGGACCCCGGCGCGTCATCGGCCGTATAGAACGGCTCGAAGATCCGCGGCATCGCACGGGGGTCGATGCCTTCGCCGTCGTCGCGAACCGCCAGCCGCACGAGGCCGTTGTCCCGTCCGGCGCTGACGACGATGCGCGTGCCCGGTGGCGTGTGCGTTAGCGCGTTGTCGAGCAGGATGCGCATGATCTGCGCCACCCGGACCGGGTCGCACTGCGCGTCGACCGCGCCCCCGCGGAGCTCCAGGTGCGAGTCATGCTGGGCCAGCGTGGGCTCGAATTCCCCGGAGACGGAGCGCGTCAGCTCGCCGAGGTCGACCTGCTCGGGCCGCAGCTCGAGCGAGCCGGCCTCGAGCTTCGAGAGGTCGAGCAGGTCGACGGACAGCTTGCGCAGCCGCTCGATCTGGTCGCGCACCTGGTCCAGGAACCGGCGCCTGGTCTCGGTGTCCAGATCCTCGTCCTCCAGCAATTCGACGAACCCTCCGAGCGAGAAGATGGGCGTCCGCAGCTCGTGCGAGGCGGTGGCGATGAACTTCTCGCGCGCGGACTTGAGTTGGGCCAGCTGCCGCTGCATGTCGTTGAAGGCGACCGCGAGCTGCCCCAGCTCGTCGCTCGAGTCGACCGGAATCGAGCGGCCGAAGTTCCCAGCCGCCACCTGCTCGGCGGCAAGCTCGAGCCTTTTCACTCGCCAGGTCAACCAGCGCGCCACGAGGTAGCCGCCGACCAGCGCCAGCAGCAGCGCGATCCCGCCCGCGATCAGGATCTCGTGGCGCACGATCGAGACGTTGTGGACGACGTCGGAGACCGACGATGAGTAGGCGATCACGCCGTCCACGCGCCCGGAGCGGGCGATCGGGTGGGTGGCCTCGGCTTCGGCGCCGCTGGCGGGTGGAAGCTCCGTACCGGTCTCCGGCTTGCCGGTCTGCACCGAGCGGTAGGCAAGCGGGAACGCGAGCGCGCTGCCCCTCGGGTTCGAGTCGACGAGCGTCGAGAGCTGCGGCTGGGCATCGATCCAGCCGACGCCCAGCAGCGTGACGCGGTCGTGCGCGGAAAGCGCGGCGAAGTTGACCTCGCGCTGAAGGACGGCCTTTGTGGCCGAAGTGCCCACCAGGCGGGCGATCCGCCCCGAGTCCGAGTTCGCCGCCGCCGCCAGCGAACTCAGCTTCTCGTCGAGCAGCCGGTTCTGAAGGCCCGGCGCGACGTACATGTAGAGCGCGCCGAAGGCGATAAACGTGACCCCGAAGAATACGAGCGCCAGGCGGTTGCGCAGCGAGCGCAGGTTCAGCACCAGCAACGGCTCCTATTCATCGACGGACCCTACGGCTCGGTATCGCGGAACCGGTATCCGACGCCGCGGACGGTGAACAGGTACTCGGGATCCTTGGCATCGCGCTCCACCTTCTCGCGCAGGTGGCGGATGTGGACATCGATCGTGCGGGGATCGCGGTAGGCGGAGTCGCCCCAGATCCGCGCCAGCAGCATGTCGCGCGTGAAGACCCTGCCGGGACTGCGGGCCAGCACCGAGAGGATCTCAAACTCGACATAGGTCAACTGGGCGTCCTCGCCCCGCACCCGGACCGTCCGCTTGGGGAAATCGATGCGAAGCTCGCCCACCGTCAGCGGCGCCTCGTCCGGGGCGGTCTCAACCGGGCGAGTCATCTCGGCGCGGCGCAGCGCCGCCTTGACCCGGCTCGAGAACTCCCTGACCGAGAACGGCTTGGTGATGTAGTCGTCGGCGCCGAGCTCGAGCCCCACGACCTTGTCGATCTCCTCGGACTTGGCGGTGAGCATGATGATCGGAACGGAGCTCTGCGTGCGCAGCCTGCGGCACACCTCGAGCCCGTCGACCTTGGGCAGCATCAGGTCGAGCACCACCAGGTCGAACGGCTGCTCCTCGAAGCGGTCGAGCGCCTGGCGGCCATCGGTGGCCTGTACGACGTCGTAGCCCTCCTTGCGCAGCGGATAGGAGAGCAGCGTCTGGATCGACTGCTCATCGTCGACGAGCAGGATGCGCGCTAGATGGTCGGGCAAGGTTTTCTCTCCAGTTACGAGGAAAGGGTACGAGCTTCAAGCAAGCGCTCCCCGCTCACGGCTAACCTTCCCGAGCCGATGCTGGATCCGCGGATCTACCGCACGGGCTTGATTGCGGTCGTGATGGCCGTGATCGTGTTCGCGTTCTCGCTCCAGGGCCAGCCGGGATCGGCGAGCGGGTCGGTGCCCCCGGGGGGGTTCAACGGCCAGGGAGCGTACGCGTACACAATCAACCTGGCCCAGCACTTTTCCCGCCGCCCGGCCGGGTCGGCAAACGACGCCGCGATCGCCGCCGAGGTCGCGCAGAGCCTCAAGCTAAATCATTTCAGCCTCTCCCGAGAATCGTTCAGCGCCGCCACGCCGAACGGCACACGGGCGCTTCAGAACGTGATCGGGGTGCGGCCGGGGTTCTCGAACGGCAGCATCGTCATCGTCGCGCACCGCGATGACGTCGGCCCGCCCACCAGCACGGGCGAGTCCGGTACCGGCGTGCTCCTCGAACTGGCGAGCGTTCTCTCCGGCGAGACGCTGAATCACACGGTGGTGCTGGTCTCCACCTCTGGCGCCACGGGAGCGGCGGGGGCAACGCAGCTGATTCGCGAGCTGCCGGGACCGGTGGACGCCGTACTCACGCTGGGCGACATGGCCGCACCAAGCCTCCGCTACCCGCTCGTCGTGCCATGGTCTGACGGACCGCAGGTGGCGCCTCCGCTGCTGCGCAACACGGTCGCGTACGCGCTCTCCTCGCAGGCGGGGCTGACGGCGGGCGGAACGAGTGTCGCCGGCCAGTTCGCGCACCTGGCATTCCCGCTGACCGTGTCCGAGCAGGGGGTGTTCAACGCGCACGGGATCCCCGCCGTACTGCTGTCGGCCAGCGGCGAGCGACCCGCTGCCGGCAGCCAGCCGCCGAGCGAAGCCCAGATCACGCAGTTCGGCACCTCGGCGCTGGAGGTGATCAGCGCGCTTGATGCCTCGGGTCCCGTCCCGCGGCCGTCGCCTTACCTGCTGGTCAACGGCAACGTGGTCCCCGCGTGGGCGATCCGGGTGCTGGTGTTTGGACTGATCCTGCCCGTGCTGCTGACGACGGTCGACGGCTTCGCCCGATCGCGCCGCCGCGGGCACGCCGTCGGGTCGTGGGCGATCCGTTTGCTTGCGGCGGCAATGCCGTTCGTGCTCGCGGCCGCCATCGTTTTGCTGGCCAAGGCTGCGGGCGTCCTCGACCTCGCGCCTCCAGCCGCGGCAGCGGCCGGGGCCATCCCGATCAAGACAAAAGGGACCGTGCTGCTGGCGCTGCTCATGGCGGAGATCGCCGCCTCGCTCTGGATCCTCCGGCGCGTGCGCGTCATCTCCGCCACCGGGGCCGACGAAGGGGCCGGCACGGCGCTGCTGCTACTGATGTGCGCCCTGTCGCTCGCGGTGTGGGTCTTCAACCCCTTCGCCGCGGCGCTGCTCGTGCCGGCGCTTCACCTCTGGCTGTGGGTGCTCACGCCGCAGATCAGGATGCCTCCGGCGGTCAGGATGGTGCTGTTCGGCTTGGGCCTGGCACCGCCGCTGCTGGTGCTCGCCTATTACATGGCCACGCTCGGCTACAACCCCGTCGGGTTCGCCTGGACCGTGGTGCTGATGATCGCCGGCGGCCAGATCGGCACGCTGGCGCTGCTGGCCTCGAGCGTCATGCTCGGCTGCACGGTGGGCGGCGCTGTAATCGGCCCGTGGGGTATCCGTCGCGAGCGGCGGGAGGCCCCGGTCACCGTTCGCGGGCCCGCCACCTATGCGGGTCCGGGCTCGCTAGGCGGGACCAAGTCGGCGCTTAGGCGCTGAAGCCTCCGTACATTTACCGCCATATGCGAAGGCTCATTAGAGACTTCTCCTACGTGCTGATCATCTCCGGCGCGCTGCTCTTGGCGGACGCCGCCGTGACGCTGGTGTGGCAGGAGCCTCTCACCGCGGTGGTCGCGCTGATCAAGCGCGACGGGGTCGACAAGCGCTTTCTCTCCTACCAGCGCGCCCCTCTTTCTCGACTCGAGCAAAACGCCCTCGGCAGCCTGAGTTCACAGCGCGTGCGGATCGCCTATCTGGCGCGACAGGAGCGGGCGGCCGTCAAAACCGGCGAGGCCACAGGCATCCTTCAGATGCCGAAGGTCGGCGCCACCTACACGGTCGTGCAGGGCACCGACGACTCGAGCCTTCAAAAGGGGCCCGGCCACTACCCGCAGACTGCTTTTCCCGGCGTTGGCCAGACGGTCGCGATCGCCGGGCACAGGACGACCTACCTGGCGCCGTTTAGAAACATCAACCAGCTGAACCGCGGCGACACGGTGGTTCTGACGATGCGCTACGCGCGCTTCACCTACACCGTTCAGTACCACCAGGTGGTGCAGCCGAACGCCTGGTGGATCACGCACAACCTGGGCTACGAGCGCCTGGTTCTGTCGGCCTGCAACCCGCTGTACAGCGCCTCCCAACGGATCGTGGTCTTCGCCCGCCTCGCGTCGGAGACGCCGCTCGGTCCGGCGCGCGGCTGACGCCGCTCCGGCACGACGCGCAACTGATGCACCCGGCGCGCTAAAGCCATTGCCGCAGCCGCCGATACAAGACAAATCGTGGATGATCAGCGCCAGCGCCAGCGCCAGCTGTCGGGGCTGCGCGACCGTATCGCGCGGCGCGAATACGAGGTGGACCCGGTAGCGGTGGCGGACGCGATCGTCAGGCGGGTACAGGAGCAGCTGAGCTTCTCCGTGGAGGTGCCGCGACCCGCCGCAGCCGGACAGAGCAGCTGAGCTTCTCCGTGGAGGTGCCGCGACCCGCCGCAGCCGGACAGAGCAGCTGAGCTTCTCCGTCGAGGTGCCGCGACCCGCCGCACACCCGGGCCAGGCGGTGGGTTGGGTCAGAGCGCGTGCTCGTAGCCCGAGAGCGCGCCATCGGGGCCCGGGAAGCTGACGCCCGGCGAACCGTCGACGACCGTTCCGATCCACGTCAGCTCCGCGCCGCTGTCCCATCGCCGGCTCGCGGCATCGGCCAAAGCCTGGGCGCCCCGCGGAATACATGCGCATAGCTCGTAGTCGTCGCCAGCGCTCGCGGCGAGCGCTCCGGCGGATACTCCCAGCTGGGCCGCGGCGCGCTCGACGGCTGGGCCCGCGGGCAGGGCATCCAACGACAGCTCGAGCATCACCCCGCTGCGTCGTGCGATATGGGTGGCGTCGCTCGCCAGGCCGTCAGAGAGGTCGATCATCGCCCGGGCGCCCACCGCCGCCAGCGAGCGGCCCTCCGCGAGCCGTGGCTCGGGCCGCGCGTAGCGCTCGCGCAGCGCCGCCGACTCCTCAGCGCCCAGACGCACGCGCCCCTCGATCACCGCCAGTCCGGCACCCGCCTCCCCGAGCCGCCCGGTCACGCACACCAAATCGCCCGGCCGGGCTCCGTCGCGGCCGACGAGCGCGCCGGGATCATCGGCCCAGCCGGTGACCGTCACCGACACGGTCAGCTGCTCGGAGCGCGTGACGTCTCCGCCGGCGATCGCGGTCGCGCTTCGCGACGCGAGCTTCGAAGCGCCCTCGGCCAGCGCCAGCACCTCTTCGAGCGCGAGGCCGTGCGGCAGCCCCAGCGCCAGGAATGCCTCCCCTGGCCGGGCGCCCATCGCGGCCAGGTCCGACAGCGCGGCGGCCAGCGCCCGGTGGCCGATCTCACCCATCGACAGCTGCTCGCGACGGAAATGCACCCCCTCAACCATCATGTCCACCGAGGTCACCGCATATCCCGCAGCCCGCGCGACCGACGCATCGTCCCCGATGCCCCTCACGATTCGCGCCGAGGCGCACGTGGGTGCGAACGCCGTCTCGAGCGCGGCGATCAGCTCGAGCTCACGCACGCTGCGAGCGTCTCACGGCGCTTACTACTTGTGTCGATAGACGATGCGCGCCCGGTCAAGGTCGTAGGGCGAGAGCTCGACGCGCACGCGGTCGCCGGGCAGGATCCGGATCCGGAAGCGGCGCATCTTGCCCGCCACGTGGCCCAGCACCGTGCGGTCCATGTTGTCGAGCTTCACGCGGAACATGGCGTTGGGAAGCGCCTCGACGACCTCGCCTTCAAGCTCGACTTTCTCTTCCTTGGGCATGCGGGCGCGAGCCTAGCAACACCACGGGTCCGCACATCTAATGCGTCTTCTTGCCGCCGTGGCCGCCGGCCGGCTGGTGGCCGTTATCGGATCCGGTCGGCGGGCCGGTGCCCGACTTCGACTTGGGCGTGTTCGACGCTCCCTGCGGGGGCTGCGTCAACGGCTGCGGGGTAGTGTTCGGCTTCAGCGGCGCGCCGCCGGTGTTGGAGTTCCCGTTCCCATTCCCGTTCCCGTTGCCGTTGGAGTTGAAGTTCCCGTTGCCGTTGCCATTCGAGTTCGACGGTCCCTTCGAGGAGTGGGGACCCACGAATGCCGTGCCGTGCCAGGGATTGGACGGAGATGGCCAGTCGCCGCAGTAGCCGTTTGACGCCTGCTCCATGTAGTCGTGCCAGATGGGCGCGGCAACGGTGCCGCCGAAGCCCACGTAGGCGTTGTTGTCGTTCGGGTAACCGACCCAAACCGCCGTCGACAGTTGCGGCGTGTAGCCCACGAACCAGGCGTTGCCCTCGTTCTCGGCCGTGCCCGTCTTGCCCGCCGCAGGACACCCGTAGTTGGCTGCCGTGCCCGTGCCGCCGGAGTTGGTGATCACCTGTTTGAGCACGCTCGTGGCCTCGTAGGTCTCCGGGTAGCTGAAAACCTTCGCGCGCGGCGGATCGCCCATGTTGACGACGCTGCCGTCTGGGAACACGACCCTGTCAATTGCGGTCGGCGGGATGTGATAGCCGCCGTTGGCGACCGTGGCGTAGGCGTCGGCCATCTCCAGCGGCGTGACGCCCATGGACAGGCCGCCGATCACCTCAGCCGGGTTGCCGTCCAGCTTGGTGGTGACGCCCATCGCGTGCGCGGTGGCGTCGAACTTGTCCATGCCCAAGTCGACAGCCAGCTGGGCGAACACGGTGTTGTCGGAGGCGATCGTGGCCTTGGTGATGTTGATGTCGCCCTGGTAGCTCTGCTCGGCGGTGTGGACCGAGTAGCTCGGGAAGTGCGGCAGCCAGCCGGGGGCCAGGAACTGGGAGGTGTAGTAGGTCTGGTTCGGGTCGCCGTCGTAGTCGTGGATCAGCGTCATCAGCGCGAACATCTTGAAAGACGACCCCGGTGAACGCTGGCCCTCGGTGGCGTAGTCGAAGCTCGACTGGTTGTACCTCGAGGAGTTGCCGATCGCCAGAATGTGCCCCGTGTGGGGGTCGATCGAGACCAGCGCCGCCGCCGGGTCTCCAGGATCGCCCTCGTGCGAGAGGATCGCCTCGCGGGCTTGCAGCTGGTCCTGAAGATTGATCGTGGTGTAGATCTTCAGCCCGCCCTGGTCGACCTTCGGGCAGGGGTCGGTGAACGCCTGGTTTGGACAGAAGCGCTCATGCAGCTGCTGCACGACATAGTCGAACACGTAGGGCTGGTTGCGCTGGTTGTAGTTGGTGTTGTGCTGCTCGCCGAGTGGCTTCTTGTTCGCCGCGTCGGCCTGCGCCTGGCTGATGTAGCGCGACTTGACCATCGCCTGGAGCACCGCCTGCCGGCGTTGGCGCGCGAGCCCCGGAGCCAGGAACGGGTTGTACTCCGATGGCGCCTGGGGCATTCCGGCCAGAAGCGCCGCCTGCGCCAGGTCGACTTGTGAGACCGGCTTATTGAAGAACACCTCGGAGGCGGCGCCCACGCCGTATGCGGTCTGGCCGGCGACCGTCCCGTAGGGCACGTCGTTGAGGTATTGCGTGAGGATCCAGTTCTTCTTGTGTGCCTTCTCGAGCTGCTGCGCCAGCTTGGCCTGGATGATCTTGTAGCGCAGGTCACGGTTGTGGTTTCGCAGGTACAGCTGGTTGACGAGCTGCATCGTCAGGGTCGAGGCGCCTTGGAGCGTTGAGCCGCCCTGGAAGACGTCCTTGATGGCGGCACGCAGGATGCCCGTGTAGTCGAGCGCGCCGTGCTGGTAGAAGCGGCGGTCCTCGATCGCGACCGTGGCGTCTTTGAGCAAGTTGGGCACCTGGCTGGTGGGCACCGGTGAGCGCAGCACGCTCGAGTGGATGAAGCCCAGCGACGAGCCGTCGGAGGCGAATACCTGTGAGTTGGCCCCCGGAGTGGCGGGGTGCCGCTGATCGAGGTTCGGCGCCGAATCTGCCACCGCCGCCACCCAGCCGGCGATGGCCAGCGCGCCCAGCGCCGCCGCGGACACAGCGAGCAACGCGCCGATCACGAAGGCGCGCTGTACGGGATGTCCGTGTTTGCGGCGTCGGCGCCGCTGTCGCTCGCGTCGGCTCATGGGCTGATCGCCAGTCCGGGACGGGCGGTTCGAGTCTAGCCGCAGGGCTCTTTCGGGCCGCCGCTATGGGCTCCTTCAAATATGCGATGGCCGGCGCTCATGAGCGCCGGCCCCGGGCCGCACATGTGCGGCCCGGCGGCTCGGCACATGTGCCGAGCCGAACTGCTCTAAACGCGCCCGGTATCGCGGCGATAGGCCCAGCGGGCCGCCGCGGCGAGCACGACGAACCAGCCCGCGACGACAGCCCATCCGAGCGCGCTCCAGGCGTGTCCGTGCTCCACGACGTGGCTGGCCTGGACAAGCCAGTAGGAGGGCAGGAACTGCCCCACGTCGTGCAGGAAGCCGTGCACCGGAAACCAGGTGCCGCTGACGAGCGCCAGCAGCGAGACGATCCCGCCCATCAGCGGCCCCACGGAGTCGGTGTTGGTCAGATGGCCGATCAAGATTCCCAGGGCCGCGAACGGAGCGAGGCCGAGCACCATCAGCCCCACCATCTCCGCAAGCTTCAGCGCCGGGACATGCGCGCCCAGCGAGCTGCCGGCCGCAAACAGCACGACCATCGTCACCAGCGCCATGACGTAGGCCACGATCACCTTGGCCCGGAAGTACTGATAGGGCGACAGCGGGCTGATCCGCAGCTGGCGAGTCCAGCCGGCCTGGCGCTCGCCGGCGATCCGCGCCCCGGTGGAGATGGTGGCCATCATCGTCCCGAACGACGCCAAGGCGACCATGTAGTAGAGCGGCGCCGCCAGGCCGCTGCCGCCGAAGTCATGGATGTTCCTGTTGGGTGCCGCGATGACGTAGAAGAGGATCAGCGGAAAGCCAAGCGAGAAGAAGAAGAAGCGGCGGTTGCGAACGGCCCGCCGGAGCTCGTAGCGCGTGTAGATCACGTCAGCTCACCGACGCCTCTGACTCGGGCTCGCTTGTCAGCTGGACGAACGCCTCCTCCAGCCCGGCGCCGGTTATCTCGATGTCACGGACGTCCGAGAAGCGCTCGAGCAATGCTCGGATCGCCAGGTCGGAGTCCGAGCAGCTGAGCACCACCGCCTCGCCGCGGCGATCGGCGAGCGACACCCCCGGGAGCGAGCGGAGCTCATCCAGCTCGGCGTGCGGAAGCGTGGCGCGGATCGTGCGCGTCCCCACGCGGGCCTTGATCTCCGTCGTGGGCCCGTCGGCCACCACCTTGCCATGGGCCATCAACACCGCACGGTCCGCGTTGGCGTCCGCCTCCTCGAGGTAATGCGTGGCGAACAGGACGGTTTTACCCCGCTCCGCGTAGGCCCGCATAGAGCTCCAAAATCCGCGCCGGGCCTCGACGTCCATGGCCGTCGTCGGTTCGTCGAGCACCAGCAGCTCGGGATCCGAGACCAGTGCAACAGCTAACCGCGCCCGCTGCGTCTCGCCTCCGGACAGCCTCTGCGTTCGCCGGTCGGCGATGCTCGTTAGGCCGGCGAGCTCGAGCGCCTCCTGGGGATCAAGCGGGCGTTCGTGCAACGAAGCCATCATCTCCACCAGCTCGCGGACGGAGAGATCGCGGACCAGCGCTCCGGTCTGGAGCATCGCGCCCACCATTCCCGCGTTGATCGCCTCGCGCGGCGAGCGCCCGAACACCGAAGCGCTGCCTTCGTTGGGTGCCAGCAGGCCAAGCAGCATGTCGATCGTCGTCGACTTGCCCGCGCCGTTTGGGCCCAGCAAGGCCACCGTCTCCCCGGCGGAGACGGAGACGTCGATTCCCCTCACCGCGTGCACCGGTCCCTGCGGGCTGCGGAAGGTCTTGGCCAGCCCCTGGAGGCTGATCGCCGTGTGGTTACCGGCGCCCGCGGCGTCTCTTCCCACGCTCACGGACGGCGATACTAGACGCGGTGCCCGTTGAGCAGCTCGTGGAGGCTCCGCCCCCGTCCGCCCCCGTCCGCCGGCCTCGTCGCTGGGACCCCTCACCGGCGCGTGTCGTGTGGCGAGCGCTCCTCGGCTCGCGGCTGGTGGTGATAGCTGCGGGCGTGTGGGGCGTGCTCACGTTTGGGACCGCGTCTAACGCCGCCGGGTTTGACCAGTACCGCCTGACAGCGCCGTTCGGCTACTTCGGCAACCTGCTGGTCTCGCCGCTGGCGCGGTGGGACTCGACCTGGTACCTGGCGATCGCCAAGTGGGGCTATGGACACGGCCAGCCGGCGCGGACGACGTTCTTCCCGCTCTACCCGCTGATGATCCGGGGCCTGGGCGTCGTGCTGCGCTCCGACCTCATCGCCGGGGTCGTCATCTCACTGGTCTGCTTCGCAATCGGGTTGTGGCTGCTCTACCGGCTGACGGCGCTCGAGCTGGACGACGAGCGGGCGCGGGCGTGCGTGATGCTGATCGCGTTCTGCCCGATGGCCTATTACTTCTCCGCGGTCTACACGGAGTCGCTGTTTCTGGCCCTGTCGGTGGGCTGCGTCTACCAGGCGAGGCTCGGCCGCTGGGCATGGGCCAGCGTGCTCGGGGCGCTGGCGGCGGCGTCGCGCAACACCGGCGTCGTGCTCGTGGTGCCGGTCGTGCTGATGTTCCTGTACGGCCCGCGTGCGGACCGAGCAGCGCGGGCCCGCGCGCCGGTGGGGCTGCTGGCGCGCCTGCGCCCGGTCCATCCGGTGCGTGCAGAGCTCGCGTGGGTGCTGCTGATCCCCGCCGGGCTCGTCGCCTACCTCCTGTTCCTGGCGCTCACCACCGGCGACGGGCTGACGCCCTTTCACGCCGAGCAGCTCTGGTACCACCACTTTGCCGGGCCGTTCGGGGGCGTGTGGGACGGGGCCGTCGCCGCCTTGGATGGCCTACGCCAGCTGATCCACGGGCCGCCTCCGCCCGTCTACTTCAAGCTCGCCGGGGGCGACCCGCTCAGCGTCGCCGGACAGAACCTGATGCTGTTCGGCTTCCTGGTGGCGGGCGCGCTGGCGTTCGTGGGGGTGGTTCGCCGGCTGCCGTTCGCCTACGCGGCCTATGCGCTGGCCTCGCTCGCGCCGGCGCTCTCCTACCCGGTGACGCCGCAGCCACTCGACTCTCTGCCGCGCTACGAGCTGGTCGTCTTTCCCCTGTTCATGTGGGCGGCGGCGTGGGTCAGCGAGCATCGCCGGGAGCCACAGGTGCTGGCTTGCTTCGGGGTACTGCTCGGGCTGTTCACCGCCGAGTTCGCCAGCTGGCGGTTCGTCTCTTGACCAAAGCCCCTAAAGCGGTGCTGGTAGACGCGCTGGGGACGCTCGTTGCGCTCGAGCCCCCGGCGCCGCGCCTGGAGCGGGCGCTCCTCTCGCGCTTCGGCATCTCGGTCTCCGAGCGCGACGCGGAGCGGGCGATCGCCGCGGAGATCACCTACTACCGTGCCCACCTCGACGACGGACGCGACTTCTCCACGCTCGCCGCGCTGCGGCGCCGGTGCGCGGAGGCGCTGCGGGACGCGCTGCCGCCGGCGGTGCGGCCGCTCCTCGATGACCTCGACTCGCTCGTCACGGCGCTACTCGAGGCGCTCGAGTTCTCGGTCTTCGACGACGTGCGGCCCGCGCTCGAGTCGCTGCGCCGGCGCGGCCTCCGTGTGGTCGTGATCTCGAATTGGGACGTGTCGCTGACGGACGTCCTAAAGCGATTGGGGGTCGCGCCGCTGCTCGATGAGATCGTCACCTCGGCCACGGCCGGCGCACGGAAGCCAAAGCCGGCGATCTTTGAGCACGCGCTGGCGCTGGCCGGTGTCGGTCCGGCGCGCGCGGTGCACGTCGGCGACAGCGTGGCCGAGGATGTGGAGGGGGCGCGGGCCGCCGGCATCGAGCCGGTGCTGCTGCGCCGCGACGGCCTGGCCGGGCCGCCGGGGGTGAGGACGATAGCCAGCCTGTCGGAGCTAGAGGCGGTGCTGGGTGGCGCCTAAGCTTTGGCGGCCCGCGTTGTGGGACGAAATGCACGCTCAGGCGGCCCTCGTTGTGGGATCAGGTGCAGAATATTCCGAACAAACGTCCCACCAGCGGTCGCCATCCCACGTGGCGGCGGGCCTCCGCGGGGCCCGTAACCTTGGGCCTGGTGCCGAGCCTTCCACAACCCGAGGCGATCCCCGAAGCTGAGCCGTCCACGGCGGACCCTGGGGCGCCGGAGGACTCGCCGCGGTGGCGGCTGTGGATGGCGCCGGCGGCGGTGGCCGTAGGGTTTGCGGGCGGCATCTTCGGAACCTCGATCGTGGCCGTGATCGGCCAGGCGGCCGGCTCGAATCCCAAGCACCCGACGGCGGCGGTCAGCCTGGTCGGCGACTTCGTATTCGACCTGGCGTTCGTCGCCGCGGCGCTCTACTTCACGGCGATCGGCGGCCGGCTGCGCGCTCGCGATTTCGGCTTCCGTCGCGTCCACCTGGTCCTCGCGGCGGGCGGGGTCGTGTCCGCCGGCATCTGTTACTACCTGCTGACCGGGATCTATGCCGCGCTGTTCAAGTTGCACGGCAGCGACAAGCTCCCGAGCGAGCTCGGGGCCGGCAAGAGCACGGCGGCGCTGATCGGCGCCGGCGTCTTCGTGTGCGTTGTCGCGCCGATCGCGGAGGAGTTCTTCTTCCGCGGCTTTCTGTTCGGCGTGCTGCGGCGCATGCGGGTGGTGGTCGCCGGTCGCGACATCGGCACGTGGGTCGCCGCGGTTATCACCGGCATCCTGTTCGGGCTGGCCCACACCGGCTCCGCGTCGCCCGAGTACCTGGTCCCGCTCGGTTTCTTGGGCTTTGAGTTGTGTCTCGTCCGCTGGTGGACGGGCTCGCTGTATCCCTGTCTGGCGCTTCACTCGATCAACAACTCGCTCGCCCTGGGGATCAATCAGCTCAGTTGGAGCGCCGCGGAGATCGTCGGTCTGATCGTCGCTTCGCTGGCCGTGATCGGGGTACTGACGGGACCGCTCGCCGGACGCGCGACAGCTGCAAGGGCCTGAGCCGCGGCGAGCCGCAGCTTGCACCGTCCCTGCCGGCGCTGGCGAAAGGCCGCTGCGACTGGTTTACTACTCGCCCGAGATGGCAGGGAGGACGCTACTGAGGGGGGTTAGGGCGCGCTCGCGAACCTTGACACTGCTGACCACGGTCGTCGGGGCCTCGGC
Source organism: uncultured Actinomycetes bacterium (assembly GCA_963830405.1). Taxonomy (GTDB): domain Bacteria; phylum Actinomycetota; class Thermoleophilia; order Solirubrobacterales; family Solirubrobacteraceae; genus Palsa-465. The sequence goes on along the minus strand of CAWHMB010000001.1, from coordinate 389,636 downwards.
CGCTTTCGGGGCGGGGACGGCCAGCGCGGCGGCACCGGGGGGCGGCGGCTCACTCGTGCTGTACTTGCGGGGGACGTACGCGCTTCACGACCAGCAGGTGACGATCCCGGACCGTCCGGTCGAGCTGGAGGGACTCGAGTCGCCATACGTCGCCGGCCAGTGGGTCAAGATGCAGGTCTTCGTGGCAGGCCGGCTGCTTCACACCTACGGCCTGCAGATCAAGCCGGCGGCTGGCGGCACAGGCCACGTGTCATATGCCTTCCGCATCCCGCGGGCCGGCAAGGTGACGGTCGTGGTCCGGCACCCGGCCAGTGCCCAGCTCGGCTCGCTCAGTGCCCGCCACCACCTGACGACGATTGCGGCCCAGGCAGGCTTCGGCTCCAGCGCCCCGATCGTGCAGCTGGTCCAGGAGCGGCTGGCGGCGCTTCACTTCTACATCCCGCGGACCGGCGTCTATGACAGCGGAACGGGTCTAGCGATCGACGCGTATCACCGGCTGCTGCACTGGGGCACCTCCCAGACGCTCGACTCGAGGACGATCAACGCGCTGCTGAACGGCACCGGCGCGTTCCAAGTTCACGATCCGGGCGACGGGCGGCACGCCGAAGGCGACCTCGGCGACCAGCTTTTGGCGCTGATCAACGGGTCCCGCGTCTCTTGGATCTTCCCGATCAGCTCCGGCAAGCCCTCGACGCCCACCGTGCTCGGCCACTTCCACCTCTACAGCAAGGTGCCGGGCTACCTGCCGGACGGCATGTTCGACTCGAACTTCTTCTACACCGGGTACGCGATCCACGGATACAACCCGGCGCCCGACTATCCGGCCAGCCACGGCTGCATGCGGCTGCCGATCGTCGACGCTCCGTCGGTCTTTGACTGGCTGCAGATCGGCAACCCCGTCGACGTCTACAACTAGTTCTGTGCCACCGCCTGCTCGCGAGCGGCTGATAGCCGAGCTGCGCGCGCACGCGCTGGTGATCGGCGAGGTGGTGTTGACCAGCGGACGCACGGCGCACTATCTGGTGGATGCCAAGCGGGCGATCCTCCGACCGCGGGGGTTCGGGGCGCTGGCCGAGCTCGTCGCGGCGCAAGCTCGCGAGTGGGGCGCCACTGCGGTGGGCGGGATGACGATGGGCGCCGACCCGATCGCCTGCGCGGCGCTGGCCGGAGGCGCGGAGGTGAAGGGCTTCTTCGTGCGCAAGGAGGCCAAGCAGCACGGGCTCTCGCGTCGGATCGAGGGGCCGCCGCTTGACCCAGATGAGCGTTGCATGCTGGTGGAGGACGTAGTCACCACAGGCGGCTCGACGATCCGGGCCCTCGAGGTGCTGGCCGCCGAGGGCCACGGGGTGTGCGGGGTGCTGGCGATCTGCGATCGCCTGGCGGGAGGCGCAGACGCGATCCAACGCGCCGCCGGCGCTCCGTATGTCGCGCTGTGCACGATCGATGACGTCTATCCAGAGCGGCCCGACCGGGACCTCTCGTAGCGCACGCGGCCGGTGCCGCCTGTAGGACGCCGCCGGCGCACGGTGCCCCGGCAGGACGCCACCGGCACCAGTGCCCCGGCAGGACCGCTGCCGGCGCCAGTGCCCCCAGGACCGCTGCCGGCGCCAGTGCCCCCGGCAGGAATCGAACCTGCATCCCGCGCTTAGGAGGCGCGTGCTCTATCCGTTGAGCTACGAGGGCGCGCGGGGGAGGGTAACCGTCGCGGCTCGTTCTGCCCTGCGCCGCGCGGCTCGTTCTGCCCTGCGCCGCGCGCGGCATTACCAAGTCGCGGCTCTTTCGCCGAGGTGACGCGGCCCGGCGGGTCGGTCCCCGCCGTGACGTCAATCTCTCACCATCTTGGGTTTTTGCGTGCGTGCGCCTCATTGGCGGGCGGTTAACAGTGCGTGACAAGGCGTGTGGGGTGTGGTATCCCGGCGTTTGTGGAGGAGGAGGAGGGATTCAGCGTGAGGCGCGGAAACCCGCCTAGACGATGAGCGTCGGAGCCGCCGGGACCGAACTGCTGGCGGACGAGGCCATCGTCGAGCTGGCTGGCGCGGAGATCGCCTCCCGCTCGCCGCTCGAGCTGTTTTGGCGGCGGTTTCGCGCGGATAGGGTGGCCGTCGTCTCCGCGGCCTTCATCATCTTCCTGATCATCGTCGCGGTCGCCGCGCCGCTGATTGTCAGCATCCTGGGGCTCCCCGGTCCCAACGCCCAGAACCCCAACGCGCTGAACGCCTTCGGCAGCCCGACCGGCCCCAGCTCGGCGTACCCGTTCGGGGTCGACCAACTGGGGCGCGACATTTTCTCGCGCGTCATCTACGGCGCACGGGTGTCGCTCGAGGTGGGAATCATCGGCACGGCGATCGCCACCGTGATTGGCACGGTTGTCGGCTTGCTGGCAGGCTTCTATCGCGGCTGGGTCGACATGGTGCTGATGCGGATGGTCGACGTGTTCCTGGCCTTCCCGGTGATCCTCCTTGGCCTGGGGATCGGCGATGCATGTGGCGTCTACGGCTGCGTGAAGGTGTTCGGCACCAAGCTCATCCAACCGGGGGTGGTGACGGTGATCTTCATCGTCGCGATTGCGAGCTTCACCTATATCGCGCGGATCGCGCGCGGGCAGGTGCTGTCGGTGCGGGAGAAGGAGTTCGTGGACGCGGCGCGGTCGTTGGGCGCCTCGAACAGGCGGATCCTGTTCAAAGAGATCCTGCCCAACCTGCTCGCGCCGCTGATCGTCTACTCGAGCCTGCTGATCCCGCTGAACATTCTGCTCGAGGCCGCGCTCTCGTTCCTGGGCGTCGGCGTCAGGCCGCCCACCGCCAGCTGGGGGCAGATGCTCTCCGACGCGAGCAACTACATCGGGCCGCCGGTCTCGGCCTGGTGGTACATGGTGTTCCCCGGCGCGGCGCTGCTGCTCACGGTGCTGGCGTTCAACCTGCTCGGCGACGGACTGCTCGACGCGCTGAACCCAAGAGGAGACCGATGACTTTCAGTTGCCAAAGCGTCATCCAGCGCTCCCCGTCCATCCATATAACCAGGAGGAATACATGAGGATCCGTCCAAGCACCGCGATCGGCTTGCTGATTGCCGTTGTGCTGGCGGTGGGTCTAGCTGCCTGTGGTTCGAGCTCCAGCAGCTCAAGCAGCTCGAGCACCGCCAAGATCCCGCTTAAGTCCGGCGAGGATCCGTTCTCTGAGTCGCTGACGGGGGGCAAGCGCGGGGGGACGCTGACCGCCTACTCCAGCGAGGACTTCAAGACCATCGATTCAGGCCAGGCCTACTTCGTCCTGGACTACTCGGTCGTGTATGCGACGCAGCGTCCGCTGTTCATCTACATGCCGAACTCCCAGACGCAGCTGGCGCCGGACCTCGCGACCGCCGTTCCGACCACTACCAACGGGGGCATCACGGATGGCGGCAAGACGCTCATCGTGCACATTCAGCACGGCGTCCATTACTCACCGCCGGTCAACCGCGAGGTGACCTCCTCCGACGTGGCGTTCGCAATCGAGCGCGGCGCCAACCCGAACGTGATCAATCCGTACTTCCCGTCCTACTTCGGGTCTGGTTACGTGGCGCCGCTGCTCGGGGCGCAGGCCGCCAACTACAAGGGCGGCCCCATCCCCGGCATCACCACCCCGGACAAGTACACAATCGAGTTCCACATGAGCAAGCCGGGAGCGACCGCGCTCGTCCAGGCGCTGTCGCTGCCGCTCTCCTCGCCAGTGCCGCCGGAGTTCGTAAAGCCGCTTGACAAGCATTCCCCCACGACGTACGGAACCCAGTTCCTGACGGCGACCGGGCCGTACATGTTCAAGGAGAACACAAAGACCGGCCAGTTCGGCGGCATCGGTTACCAGACCGGCAAGTCGGCGACGCTGGTCCGCAATCCGAACTGGAACCCCAACACCTATGCCGGCCCGTATAAGCCGCCGGCCTATCTGAATCAGATCAACATCAACATCGGGGGCTCCACCCCGGTGATCGGGCAGCAGGTGCTGAAGGGCTCTGATTCGGTTCAGGTCGACACGCCGTCCAACACGATCGTGCAGCTCGCCTACCAGTCCTATCCGTCGCAGATCACGTTCACCGCCGGCTCGGGGGACCACTACGTGGCCGTCGACAACCAGCACGGACCGTTCAAGGACGAGAACCTGCGCAAGGCGTTCTGGGCCCAGCTGGATCGGGAGGCGATCGTCAAGGCACGCGGCGGCTCGATAGTGGCCCAGCCCATGACCCACTTCCTGTATCCGGGCGTCGACGGATTCACGCAGGCGGGTGGCTATCCCGGCCCGCAGGTCGACTACAACAAGGACCCCAGCGGCAACCACACGGTGGCCTGCAAGTACATGAAGCTCGCCGGCTACCCGAGCTGCAAATACACCGGGACCGAGACCGTGCAGGTGGTGAGCTCCAACAATGGCAACGTGCCGGCGATCACCCAAGTCGTCAACTCGGCGCTCACGGCGCTCGGCTTCAAGACCCGGGTGTCGCTGGTCGACCAGTCGGTCATGTACGCGAAGTACTGCCAGGTCCCCAAGCAGCAGATCGACGCCTGCCCGGCTCAGGGCTGGGTGCGTGACTTCGCCGACCCGCTGTCGGTGCTCCTGCCGACGTTCTACGGGCCGGCGATCACGCCCTCGGGCAACCCCAACCAGGGCCAGGTGAACGACCCGGCGATCAACGCCGCGATTGGTCAGGCGTCGCTCACGGTCACTCCCGCAACGCGTGACCAGGCGTGGGCGAACGTCGACAAGATGCTGGTGGGCATCGCGGCAGCGGTTCCCGAGGAGTACGACAACCAGCCGAACATCCGCAGCAAGGACGTCCGTGCGATTGCCGACACCTGGAACGTCGGCACTGTCGATTACGCGTACACGTCGCTGGATAACCCGTAAGAGAAAAACAGACCGTGGGTCTCACCGTGACGGTGAGACCCACGGTCACTTCACCGCGAAGCGAGCAACTAACACATGGGCAGGTACATCGTCCGAAGGATCTTGTTGGGGATCCTGCTGCTGATCCTGGTCAGCGCGCTGACGTTCCTGTTCTTCAACATCTTCCCCACGGCCGATCCGGCGACCTTGCGCGCCGGCCGCAACCCCAGCCCGCGGATCGTCAACGCGATACGGAGAGAGCTGGGGCTGAACAGACCCGTCTACACCCAGTTCTGGGTGTACATGAAGAACATCTTTCTTCACTTCAACTTCGGCTACAGCTATTACTCGGGCGCCTCGGTGTTGAGCCTGATCAAGGATCGGCTGCCGGCGACGCTGTCGCTGACCGTCGGTGCCGTCTTCCTGTGGCTCGTGATCGGCCTCCCGATCGGGATCATCTCGGCGATCAAGCGCCGCACCGTACTCGATCGGCTGTCGATGGGAACCGCGCTCGTGTTCGTCTCGATGCCGGTCTTCTGGCTGGGGTTGATCGTGCTCTACCTGTTCGCCTCGGACATCGGGAAGTTCCCGCTGCTTCCGGGCGCCAGCTCCTACGTGGGCCTGACCGTCGACCCGGGGAAGTGGTTCACGTCGCTGATCATGCCCTGGTTCGTGCTCGCGGCCGCGCAGGCCGCGATCTACTCGCGATTACTCCGCGGGAACCTGCTCGAGGTGATGGGCGAGGACTACATCCGCACGGCGCGCGCCAAGGGAGTCTCCGGGGGACGCGTTATCTGGCGCCATGGCGTCCGCTCGGCGATCACGCCGGTGCTGACGATCCTGGGACTCGACATCGGCGTGCTGCTCGGTGGCGCAATCCTGACCGAGACCGTATTCGACATCCCAGGCGTCGGGCGCCTGAACTACGACGCCATCATCCACTCGGACTTCCCGATCGTGCAGGGGACGGTTCTGCTGGCGGCTATGTTCATCATCGTTGCGAACTTGATCGTGGACATCGGCTACGCCTATCTCGATCCCAGGGTCCGGTACACCTGATGGCCGAGCCGCTGCTGCAGGTGGAGGACCTGCGCGTCAGCTTCGCCACCGGCGACGGCGTCGTGCACGCCGTCGAGGGCATCTCCTATTCCGTCGAGGCGGGCAAGACGCTCGGGATCGTCGGCGAGTCGGGCTCCGGCAAGACGGTGTCGTCATTGACCTCCCTGGGGCTGACGAAGCTCCAGGGCGCGGAGGTCACGGGCCGGATCTTGTTCGAGGGCCGCGATCTCGTAACGCTCCCCGACGACGAGCTGCGGCGGATCCGGGGCAACGACATCGCGATGATCTTTCAGGATCCGCTGTCTTCGCTACATCCCTTTTACAAGGTCGGCTGGCAGCTGGTGGAGGCCATGCGGGTCCACCGCGATATATCGCGTTCCGCGGCGCGAGATCGGGCCGTCGAGCTGCTGGAGATGGTCGGCATCCCGGATCCCCGGCGGCGCGTCGACCAGTATCCGCACGAGTTCTCGGGCGGTATGCGACAGCGGGCGATGATCGCCATGGCGCTGGCCAACGAGCCCAAGCTGCTGTTCGCCGACGAACCGACCACGGCGCTCGACGTGACGGTCCAGGCGCAGATCCTGGAGCTGCTGGAAGAGCTGAAGGAGCGCCTGGGGATGGCCATCATCATCATCACCCACGACCTCGGCGTCGTGGCCGAGATAACCGATCAGATCTGCGTCATGTACGCGGGCCGGATCGTCGAACGAGCTCCCACAGAGCAGATCTTCGCCACCCCGCAGCACCCCTACACCTGGGGCCTGCTCAAGTCGATCCCCCGCCTGGACGCGCCGCGGGACGAGGAGCTGGTGCCGATCGCAGGCCGCCCGCCGAGTCTCATCAACCGGCCCTCCGGGTGCTTCTTTCATCCTCGCTGCCCGTACGTGCGCGAACGCCACCGGCGCGAGGATCCAGCGCTGAGGCCGGTGCCCGATCAGAGTGCTCACCAGGTCGCGTGCTTGCTGGAGCCATCCATTCGGACCCAGATCTGGCAAGGGCTTCAGGCCGGGCGTGACCCCGCTTCATTGCGCCAACTCGCGCAGGCCGGTTCCCAGTTCAGGACATCGGGGCGCTCGGCGTCAACTGAGGCGAGCAATCTGTGACAACGGTTGGCGCAGGAAGCGAGGTCACGCTGCGGCCCTCCGCGGAAGCCCCTCTGATCGAAGTTCGAAACCTCGTCAAGCACTTCCCGATAACGCGCGGGATTATCTTCCAGCGCAAAGTCGGCGCCGTGAAGGCCGTCGACGACATCTCGTTCGACATACGTCGCGGGGAGACGCTCGGCATCGTCGGCGAAACCGGGTGCGGCAAGAGCACGACGGCGCGCCTGCTCGTCCGGCTGCTCGACCCGACCTCGGGACAGATCCTGTTCGGTGGCGAGGACGTGGCCAAGCACACGGGCGACGGCCTGAAGGCGCTTCACCGCGAGATGCAGATGATCTTCCAGGATCCGTACTCGTCGCTGAACCCGCGCAAGACGGTGGGCTCGATCATCGCCGAGCCGTTCGCCATCCACGGTCTGCTGACGGGCGAGGGGGAGCGCCGGCGACGCGTCGAGGAGCTGATGGACCGCGTGGGGCTGAACCCGGAGCACTACAACCGCTATCCGCACGAGTTCTCCGGCGGTCAGCGCCAGCGGATCGGCGTGGCGCGGGCCATCGCGCTCGAGCCGAAGGTTCTGGTGGCCGATGAGCCCGTCTCGGCGCTCGATGTCTCGATCCAAGCGCAGGTGCTGAACCTACTGCGCCGGCTGCAGCGAGAGCTGGGACTGACGCTGATCTTCATCGCTCACGATTTGAGCGTGGTGCGGCACATGTGCGACCGAGTCGCGGTCATGTACCTGGGCAAGATCGTCGAGCTCGCGCCGAGCGACGCGCTCTATGGCTTTCCCCGGCATCCCTATACGGGCGCGCTGCTCTCCGCGGTCCCGGTCGCAGACCCCTCGCGCGCGCGCGGCAGGCGTCAACTGCTCTCGGGCGACGTTCCGAGTCCAGCCAACCCGCCCCCGGCGTGCCGCTTCCATACTCGCTGCCCCAAGGCTCAGGAGGTGTGCTCGATCGAAGAGCCGCTACTCGAGGACAAGGGCGCGGGCAGCATCGCCGCTTGCCACTTTCCGCTGGGCGCCAACGAAGTCAAGGAGCTGCTGGGCGAGGGGGCCTCAGACGGTCGCGCCTATTCCTCGACGTAGAGCGACTCAACCGCCAGCTCGTCCCCGTTCTGGCTCCAGAGCTTGATCTCCAGGAAATCCTGCCGGTAGTTGTCGGGCGCGATCAGCGTGAAGCGGTCATCGATCAGCTCGCACTGGTCCACTGCGACGTTGGCCAACTCGGCGGTGACCAGCGTGCCGCCGGCGATCAACGGGACGCCCCAGACTAGCGTCATATCGGCCGTGTTGCCCTGCTCGCCGCGCCAGGAGCCGATCACCTCGTCGTTGAGGTCGAGCTTCCAGTCGGGATTGGCGTCTGCCAGCTCCGAGGTGAAATCCGCGCTGGCCGCGAAGTCGCTGGGGCCGCCGGATTCCTCGCGGAAGGAGACAAAGCCGAAGATCTCGTAGCCGCCGTCAGCCCGCGAGACGGCCGGTACGTATGTTCGTCCGCCGTACGAGCGATCCGGGAACCAGATGATGTCTCCGAGCTCACCGAGCTCCTCTCCTTCGGTGTCGATCTCCCGGCTGGCCGCCCGGAAGTACTCGGACAGGGTGCTGGCCCAGCGGCCGGCAGGCAGCGCCTCCTGCGGCGGCTCGGCGGCGAAGCTGATCACGAACCGGTCGGTGGGGGGCATCGGCGGGCGTAGCCTAGCGGCGGACCACTAGTGGGGCGGCGCGCTGCTTCTCCAAAAGCCGCCCTGGTCCGGGAGCGCCGCCGGGCGCGCGCTGAGTCTCAGAACGCGCCCCGGCCCCGGAACACCGCCGGAAGCGTCTTCAGCAAGATCGACAGATCCAGGAAGACCGACCAGCGCTCGAGGTAGACGAAGTCGAGCCGCACGAGGTCGTCGAAGTCGAGCTCGGCGCGTCCCGAGACCTGCCACAGCCCGGTCACACCTGGCATCACCAGGTAGCGCTTCTTGTGCCAATCCTCGAGACGCTCGTAGTCGCGCATCGGGAGCGGCCTCGGTCCGACCAGCGACATCTCGCCCCGTATGACGTTGACGAGCTGGGGCAGCTCGTCGAGCGAGTAGCGACGCAGGATTCGGCCTACGGCCGTCAGCCGCGGATCACGCCGGATCTTGAACAGTGCGCCCGACTGCTCGTTTAGCGACTCGAGGTCGGCCTGGAGCTGGTCGGCGCGCTCTCGCATCGTCCGGAACTTCAGGCAGCTGAACGGCCTGCCTCCGATGCCTGGTCGCATCGAGCGGTAGATGACCGGCCCGCGTGAGCTGAGCTTGACGGCGATCGCGATAACCAGCAGAACAGGAGAGATCAGGATCAGCCCGACGGTGGAGAGCACGAGGTCGAACGTGCGCTTGACCGCGTAGTCGATTCCGTCGAAGACCGGCGGACGTAGCGTGAACAGCGGCAGCGTCTGGCCGGGGACGAACTCCGCCCGGTCGAGCAGTATCTCCATCGTCGACGGCGCGACCTGGACGGCGACGCCACGCTGGTGACAGAGATCGGCGAGCTCGACGGCCCGCTCCTGCGGGAAGTCAGGGTCGGCGATGATCACTTCCTGCACGCGCTCGCTGGCCAGCGCGCGCGGGAGGTCGCCGAGCTCGCCCAGCGAGCGCAGCCCGTTCTCAGGCCGCGGGGTCAATGAGATGTAGCCCACGAGCTCCACCTCGGTCGGCGGCCGCCCGGCCAGGGCATGCGCCACCGCCTCGATGTGCTTGCCGGAGCCCACCAGCAGCGTACGGCGGCGGTAGCCCGCCCGCGCCAGCAGCCATCCGGTGAGGTTGGTGTGGAGGTATCGCAGCACAGTCACGTACACGGTGGCGAAGAAGAGCGAGCCGTAGAAGACGAAGAAGCTCGAGAAGTGATTGCCGGTGGCCAGAGCGAAGACCAGCACGATCACCGTCGTCTGGAACAGCGCCGAGGCGATGCGAGCGAATCCCGGCCGCCGCGGCCGATCGGCGTAGAGATCGACGCGCGCGAACATCAGCACCGTGACCAGGTAGGCGAACGCGCTCCAGTGCCGCGTATCGGACCAAGGCACGCTCCAGTTGGCATGTCCCGTCAACAGGAGCTTGACTTCAAGCGCCGTGTAGATCGCCGCGCCGACGCCGATCAGGTCGAGCAACAGCAGCGAAACCACGCGCCCCACTCGGCGCATCGTTTCGAGGCGCAACAGGAACGAGAGCGCCGGCGGGCGCTTGCGGCGCATGTCACGCTCCCCAGGGGAGACCGCGAACGAGCCGTCGCCGACGCGGTTGGTCGCCGCGCTTTCGACGCCGTTGGTTGCTGCGCCTTCGACGCCGTTGGCCGCTGCGCCTTCGACGCCGTTGGCCGCTGCGCCTTCGACGCCGTTGGCCGCTGCGCCTTCGACGCCGTTGGTCTTTGCGCCCCGAGCTGCTTGCTGATCGATCGTCACGTGGCTATCTAGCCGTTATGTTTCCTGGCAGTTCGCCGCCGTAATCCGAAACGGTAACCCCGCGATGAAGTTGCGCAGAAGCTGGCTTCGGCTTTGCGCCGCCTTTGGGCGCTTTTGCTGCCTTGTAACGTCACGCACTAGCGGGCAGCACCCACTAGCGCTCCCTTGCCGGCCTGCTCGATGGTGCGGCGTAGCCCTTCGCGGAGATCAACCGTCGGCTCCCAACCGAGGATCTCCCGGGCCAGGGTGATATCTGGCTGGCGGACCTGGGGATCGTCGACCGGAAGCGCCTCGAACACGATCTCTGAGCTCGCGCCGGTTACCTCGATCACCGCCTCGGCAAGCTCCAGCAGCGTGAACTCGTGAGGATTACCGATGTTGACCGGTTCGTGGTAGCCGGACTCGGCCAGCGCAATCAGCCCACGGATCTCGTCGTCCACGTAGCAGAATGACCTGGTCTGCGAGCCGTCGCCGAACACCGTGATCGGACGGTCCTGTAGCGCCTGGCGCAGGAACGTGGGAATCGCCCGGCCGTCGTGGGGGCGCATTCGAGGCCCGTACGTATTGAAAATCCTCACGATCGCCGTGTCGACTCCCTGCTGGCGGTGGTAGGCCATCGTCAGCGCTTCCGCGTAGCGCTTGGCCTCGTCGTAGACACCGCGGGGACCGATCGGGTTGACGTGTCCCCAGTAGCTCTCCTGCTGGGGATGGACCTGGGGGTCCCCATAGACCTCGCTGGTCGAGGCCAACAGGAAGCGGGCGCGATGCTTCTTGGCCAGCCCGAGCGTGTGGTGGGTGCCATAGGAACCGACCTTGAGCGTGTGCAGCGGCAGGCGCAGGTAATCAATCGGCGATGCCGGCGAGGCCAGGTGGTAGACGAAGTCGATCGACTCCTCGACGAAGTAGGGCTCGATGATGTCGAGGCTCACGTGGACGAACCGGTCCGAGCGAATGTGCTCGATGTTCGCCAATGAGCCGGTCTCCAGGTTGTCCACGCAGATCACGCGATGGCCGCGGCTCAACAGCTCATCGCAGAGGTGGGAACCCAGAAACCCGGCCCCTCCAGTCACAAGGCAGGTGGGCATGGCCGCGCAATCTACACGGGGGCCGGGCGGGAACGCCCATCGGCACCGTTATTCTGGGCCTGTGGCTGCAGCTAGATTCGTCCAGCGCCTGAACGAGCAGATCGCGAACGAGTTCGCCGCTCAGCAGCAGTACATCGCCAACGCCGTCTATTACGACGGCCAGACGCTGCCCAGGCTCGCGGCGTTCTTCTATGCGCAGGCGGTCGAGGAGCGCAACCACGCGATGATGATGGTGCGCTACCTGCTCGATGCCGACGGCCGCGTCCTGATCCCGGGAGTGGCGCCGCCGGAGAGCAGCTTCGACGACATCGTCGCCCCTGTCGCATTGGCGCTCGAGCAGGAGCGCCGCGTCTCCGATCAGATCGGCGAGCTGGCGGGCGTAGCGCGCGAGGAGCGCGACTATCTCTCCGAGCAGTTCACGCAGTGGTTCCTCAAGGAGCAGGTGGAGGAAGTGTCGACGATGTCCTCGCTGCTGGCGGTGGTCGAGCGCTCGAGCGACGCGCCGATGTTCATAGAGGAGTACCTGGCGCGCGAGCAGGCCAGTCAGCAGAGCGCCGATCCCACGGCCCCGGGCGCGGCGGGCGGCGCGCTTTAGCGCGGCCAGCTGCGCGCTCAAGCGCTAAACGATGGGGCACTGTGGCGCGGCTATCTGCGCGCTTCCATGAACAGCGACCAGCGGCGGGTCTCGATTCGCTCTAAATCGGGACAGAGCCCCTCGCGGTACTCCCGGCGCTGAATCTCGCGAAAGCCCGTCCGCCGAAGCAGCGCCTCCAGCGACGTCGCGTTGTACTGCCAGCGGTGCCGCGAGGAGCCGCTGTGGCGGTCGCTATGCGCCTCGTACACGCCGGCCAGGAAGCTGTCGGGATCGAGCGGGTCATAGAGCGCGATCACCTGGTCCAGGTCGGGCACGGCGAGCCGCACGATGCCAGCCGGCTGGAGCACGCGGTGCACCTCCAGCAGGCAGCGCTCCGCGATATCGGGGTCGAGGTGCTCGAGCAGGTGCGAGCAGTAAACACACTCGAAGCTCGAGCTAGGAAAGCGGAAGCGGCGGGAGACGTCCAGGTACCGCAGCGACCGAAACCGGCCGTCGCGGTAGGCGTCGTAGCGCTCAGCGCCGATGAGGCCCAAGCGGTGCAGCAGCCGTGGCAGGCCGGGAACCCGGGCGACGAGCACGTGCGGCGTGATGTCGGTGTTGACCCAGCCCGTTTGCACCTGGTCGAAGGCTCCGAGATGGAGCCTGCGCGGAAGCACGGTCATGGCGACGGGCAGCAGACTAGCTGCGGCTCGGAGCTCGGGCATGATCCCGACGGCGCAGGTGGTGGGCCTCGCCGCGGCGGATCGTGACTCGCTCAGAGTCGAAGTGGGAGAGCAGCGCTTGGGCGAACTTTCGCGAGGTGCCGAGCTCGTCCCGCAGCTGCGCCAGAGTGATAGCTCCGCCGTGACGCTCGGCGACCGCCAACATCCGCGCCCGGATCTCCGCCAGCGCCTCGGGGTGGTAGTGGAGCGTCTTCGACACCCGAACCGCGCGCCCCGCGGAGCGGAGCGCGGCGAGATCCTCCGCGTCGAAATCCGAATCGAGCGGGGGCTCGAAGCGGGCGCTGCGGAGCCGCTGCTCGAGTGCCATCGCGCTAGGTGACAAGGAGTTCTCCCGGACGGGATCAGGGGATGGATCGGTTTCCGAGAACGCGCGCCGCTGCTTCACAGGGGCAGGCGGAGGCGTCGGCGCCTCTCCCCGCCGCAGCCGCTCGAGCCGCGCCAGCAGCTCGCGTCCCGGCCCGTGCCGCCGTGGTCGGGGGTCGAGCACCACCCCCCCGCCCAGCGTGTCCGGAGGCGCGATCTGTCGCACGACGATGCGATCGCCGGCCGCCGGCATGAGCGGCGCCTCCAGCCGGACCTGATAGAAGCGCCCGCCGAGCCATGCCAGGCGCGCAGGGCTTTCTCTCGTCCCATGGTGGACCTGTACTCGCTCGCCATGCTCGGGTTCGCGCCCGCGCCACTCGAGCGCCGCGTCGACGCGGTACGCAGGGGCCACCTCGCTGGAGGAGGAGACGAGCGCGTCGCCCCGAGCCAGTTCGCTCACCCGGAGGCCCGTCACGTTGACGGCGACTCGCTGGCCCGCGGACGCACGCTCCGCGGGGGCATCGTGAACCTGGACCCCGCGCACCCTCACGCGCCGGCCGGCGGGTAGCAGGCGGAGCTCCTGGCCCCGGCCGATAGCTCCTGACCACAGGGTGCCGGTGACGACCGTCCCGGCGCCGCGGATCGTGAATGCCCTGTCGATGTGCAGCCGCGCCGGGTCGCCGTCGCTAGCTCTGCTGCGCGCCGCAGCGGCCGCCTCGTCGAGCGCCGCGCGGAGTTGATCGAGGCCCGCCCCGGTCCGCGCGGAGACGCTCACGAACGCGCTGGCCGAAGGCAGCAGCTCTCTGGCCTGACGTAGCGCGCGCTGCGGGTCGGCGAGGTCGCTCTTGGTGACCGCCACCACGCCGCGCGTCACGGCGAGCGCGCGCAGCACCGCTGCGTGCTCGAGCGTCTGGGGCATCACCGCGTCGTCGGCGGCGATGGTCATAAGGTAGAGGTCGATCCCCGTGGCTCCCGCCACCATCGTCCGAACGAAGCGCTCGTGGCCGGGCACATCGACCACCGACAGCCGGCGCCCTGAGGGCAGCGTCAGGCTGGCGTAACCCAGCTCGATCGAGATACCGCGCTCACGCTCCTGCGGCAGGCGGTCCGTGTTCATCCCGGTCAGGGCGCGGATCAGCGCCGTCTTGCCGTGGTCGATGTGCCCGGCCGTGCCGAGCGTCAACGGGCCGTCGCGACTCATTCGCCGCCGTCGGCAGGACCGCCATCGCGAGGCCCGCCATCGCGAGGACCGTCATCGGCGGGGTCTGTCAGTGCCGCGAGCACCACGCGCGCCACGAGCGGCGCTTCCTGATCGCTCAGCGTGCGTGGATCAAGTAGCACCCGCCCGTCATGGACGCGGGCGATAACTGGCGGATCTCCCTCGCGAAGCGCCGCCGCCAGCGCAACCGGGTCTCGGCCCTCGGCCAGGGCCACCGCGGGTCCCTCCAGCTCCAGCAGCGGCAGGGCGCCGCCCCCCACCTTGGCCGTGGAACGGACGATCTCGCCGCGCTCGGGGCCCAGCCCGGCGACGATCGACTCGGCGCGCGCTGCAAGCGCCGGCCCCCCAGCCGCGAGCATCGCCAGCACCGGGATCTCTGCAACCGCGCGCGCCGGGTCGCCGTACAGAGACAGCGTGGCCTCGAGCGCCGCCAGGGAGAACTTGTCGATGCGCAGCGCTCGGGCCAGCGGATGCGCTCCAGCGGCGGCGACCGCCTCTGAGCTTCCGAGCAGCAACCCGGCCTGGGGACCGCCGAGCAGCTTGTCGCCCGAGCAGCATACGAGCGACGCGCCAGCCGCCAGCGAGCGCCTGACGCCCGGCTCTTCGCCCAGCGCGGGGATCGTCGAGGCATCGATCAGCACCCCCGAGCCGACGTCATCGACCACGCTGACACCCAGCTCGCACAGGGCCTCGACCGGGACGTCGCGGACGAACCCCACCGTGCGGAAATTCGACTGGTGGACGCGCAGGATCGCGCCCAGGCGATTGCCGAGCGCGTGCACCGCGCGGCCGTAGTCCTCGCGCGTAGTGCGGTTGGTGGTGCCGACCTCGACGAGCTCGGAGCCCGATTGCAAGACCACCTCAGGAATGCGGAATCCGCCGCCGATCTCCACCAGCTGACCCCTGGATACGACGATCGCCCGGCCGGGACCAGCGAGTGCAGCCGCGGCGAGCAGCACTGCGGCGGCGCCGTTGTTAACGACCAGCGCGGCGTCCGCCCCGGTGAGCTCGCACAGCAGCCCCTCCACGTGCGCCTGCCGGCTACCGCGCTCCCCGGCGCGAAGGTCGAGCTCGAGGTTCGAGTAGCCCTCGGAGATCCGGACCAGCGCAGCTCGGGCGGACGCAGCGAGTGGCGCTCGCCCCAGGTTGGTGTGGAGGATCACGCCGGTGGCGTTGAGCACCTGGCGTAGCGACGTCTTCTGACGGCGGGCCAGCAGCGCCCGCGCCCGAGGCAGCAAGTCGTCGTCGCCGCGGTGGCCGGCGAGGAGCTCCCGGCGGCGCTCGGTGATCGCCTCCCGGGCGACGGCGACTGCCACGCGCTGCGGCGCCTCCAGTGCCGCCGCCAGCTCGTGGACGGCCGGCAGGTCCCTCAGCGACCGGGCGTCGGCAGCGCGCCCCTCACCCACTCCTGTCCTTCCTTCTTCCAGATCGGGAGCTCGGACTTGATCCGGTCGATGATCTCTCGGGCGCCGGCGAATGCCTCCTGCCGGTGTGGCGCCGATGCCGCCACGACGACGGACGGCTCCGAAAGCGGCACGAGCCCGACCCGGTGCTCGGCCGCCGCGGCGCACAGGCCGTGGCGTACGACGACCTCGGAGACGATCTCCCCCATGCGGCGCTCGGCCATCTCCTCGTACGCCTGATAGTCGAGCTGGTCGACCTCACGGGTCACTCCTTCGAACACGACAACGGCGCCGGCGCGAGCGTCGCGCACACGCTCGATGAGCTCGCCCGGACGCAGCGGTTGTGCCGTGATCCTGACGTGTAAAGCGCCGACGGCGCCCCCGGACACCGGCGGGATGAGCGCCAGCTCGTCGCCGGCGTGAAGCGGCGAGGAGCCGTCGGCATACTCGTGGTTGACTGCCATGACCACCGGCGTGCCGTCGGTCAAGGCGCCCAGGCGCGCGAGCGCATCGGCCACGAGCGCCCCGTCCGGAAGCTCTACCTCCACCTCTTCGGAGCCGGCGCGCTCGCGTAGGACGGCGAACAGTCGCACCCGTACGTGCATGTGAGAAAGGCTACGCCAGAAGGTCCGATTCGGCTGCGGCGCTGCGCGAGGTCGCCTATGCTGCGCCGGTCGATCAGAGAGGGAGCCGTGAATGATGAGTTCGCCCCACAGAAGGCTCGCCGCCGCCGCCGTCCTGTGCTCTGTGGCAATCGTCGGCTGCGGGAGCAGCAGCAAGAAGAGCAGCTCGAGCAGCTCATCGAGCCAGTCAACGAGCTCAACCCCGGCGGTCGCCGCCAGCCCCGCGGTCAAGGCGCTGGTGCCGGCATCTATCAAATCCAAGGGCACGCTGACGGTAGCCGCCGATGCGAGCTACGCCCCTAACGAGTTCATCGGCCCCGACGGCCACACCGTCGTCGGTATGGATGCCGATCTGAGCGAGGACCTGGCCGCGGTGATGGGGCTGAAGGCGAGCGTCGTCAACGCCACCTTCGACACGATCATCCCCGGCCTTTCCTCGGGCAAGTACGACATGGGCGCCTCGTCTTTCACCGACACCAAAGCCCGCGAGAAGGTCGTCAACTTCGTCGATTACTTCGTCGCCGGGACGTCCTTCTTCACGAAGTCAAGCGGTGGTACCTCGGTGACGGGACTTTCCGGGCTATGCGGAAAGACGGTGTCTGTCGAGAGCGGCACGACCGAGGAGACCGACGCCCAGGGCCAGAGCACCAAATGCAAGGCGGCCGGCAAGCCGGCGGTGAGCGTGCTTGTGTTCCCCACCCAGACCGCCGCCAACCTGGCGCTCTCGAGTGGCCGCGCGGAGCTTTCGATGGCCGACTCACCGGTCGCCGCCTATCAGGTGAAGCAGTCAAACGGCCAGTTCAAGCTCGTCGGGCCGACCTACGGGACGGCGCCCTATGGATTGGCGATTCCCAAGTCGAGCGGCCTGGCGCCGGCAGTCCTCGCGGCGCTCAAGGTGGTGATGAAGAACGGCACGTATGCCTCGATCCTCAGCAAGTGGGGGATCGAGAGCGGCGCGATCCCCGCCTCTGAGGTGAAGATCAACGGCGCAACCAGCTAGTGACTAGCAGCCTCGCGCCGCCTCCACCCGAAGGGCGAGCCGAGGAGATCAAGGCCGTACCGGTCCGCCGCCCCGGGCGGTGGATCGCAGCGGCCGTGGTCCTGCTGTTCGCGGCCGCGGGCGTCAGGTCGGTCGTCAGCGCCAAGGGGTTCGAGTGGCATACGGTCGGCCACTACCTGTTCGACCCGCGTGTCATGCACGGCGTCCTGACGACGATCTACTTGACCGTGCTCTGCATGGTGATCGGCATCGTGCTCGGGGTCCTGGCAGCGGTGATGCGGCTCTCGCCCAACCCGATCTTGCGCACTGCGAGCTGGCTCTACATCTGGTTTTTCCGTGGCACGCCGCTCTTGGTGCAGGTGCTCTTCTGGTACAACATCGCGTCGCTCTTCCCAGTGCTCTCCTTGGGGATTCCGTTCGGGCCGGCGCTCGTGCACGAGCGCGCCAACGCGCTCGTCACGCCGCTGGCGGCTGCGTTGCTCTCGTTGGGGCTCAACGAAGGCGCCTACATGGCGGAGATCGTGCGCGCCGGGATCATCTCCGTCGACCAGGGCCAGGCCGATGCCGCCCAATCGCTCGGCATGCGCCGGCTTCAGATAATGCGGCTGATCGTGCTGCCGCAGGCGATGCGCGTGATCATCCCGCCCACAGGCAACGAGACAATCTCGATGCTCAAGAACACCTCGCTGCTGTACGTGGCCTCCTACACCGAGCTGCTCTACTCGGTGACCCAGATCTACGACGTCAACTTTCAGACGATCCCGCTGTTGATCGATGCCAGCGTCTGGTACCTCGTGCTCACGAGCGTGCTGTACGTCGGTCAGCACTACATCGAGCGGCGGTTCGGCCGCGGGTTCTCGGGCGCGGAGGAGGCATCGATGGTCTCCCGCTGGCTCGGCCTTGGCCGGGGAGCGCTGGCGAGATGACGCCCATGGTCAAGGCGGAGAACGTCCACAAGCGCTTCGGGCGCCTGGAGGTGCTCAAAGGGATCGCTCTAGAGGTTCAGCGCGGCGAGGTGATGTGCCTGCTGGGTCCCTCAGGATCGGGCAAATCGACGTTCTTGCGCTGTATCAACCACCTTGAGAAGATCAACGCCGGACGGCTATCGGTGGACGGCGAGCTCGTCGGCTACCGGGAGGCCGGTGGCAAGCTGCACGAGCTCCACGAGCGTGAGGTGGCGCGCAAGCGCGGGGAGATCGGCATGGTCTTTCAGCACTTCAACCTCTTCCCGCACATGACGGCGCTCGAGAACGTCACGCTCGCGCCGGTCAGGGTCGCGGGTCTAAGCCGCTCCGAGGCGCTCGGGCGGGGTAGGGAGCTGCTGGGCCGCGTCGGGCTAGAAGACAAGCTCGACGTCTTCCCGGTGGCGTTGTCGGGAGGCCAGCAGCAGCGCGTGGCGATCGCCCGGGCGCTGGCCATGCGGCCCAAGCTGATGCTGTTCGACGAGCCCACCTCGGCGCTGGACCCGGAGCTTGTGGGGGAGGTGCTGGACGCGATGCGGGAGCTGGCCAGGGAGGGGATGACAATGATCGTCGTCACCCACGAGCTCGGTTTCGCCCGCGAAGTCGCAGATACCGTGACGTTCATGGACGACGGCGTGGTGCTTGAGTCTGGGTCTCCCCGAGATGTGCTCGAGCGGCCAAGTCACGAGCGCACGCAGGGCTTTCTTGCCAAGGTCCTGTGAAGCCCTCGTCGGGACTCGTGGGATGGTTGTTCGAATAATTCTGCGTCTCATCCATCACCCCACCGAGCTCCGCTTAGGGCCCTAAACTGCCGCCAAGCTCCGCTCGGGGCCCTAAGCCGCCGGTAACCTCCACGCATGGCCACCGCCCGCGAGCACCGAACGATCGCGCCGATCGTCGGCCCCGACGATCAGCGCCGGTTCACGGACTCCGGGATCGAGGTCCAGGCCCTCTACAGCGAGCAGGACCTCCCAACCGAGCTCGAGGGCAAGCTCGGCGAGCCGGGCCAGTACCCGTACACGCGCGGGGTGCACCCCGACATGTACCGGCGTCAGCTGTGGACGATGCGCCAGTACGCCGGCTACGCGAGCGCCAAGGAGTCGAACGAGCGCTATCGCTACCTGCTCGACCACGGTTCGACCGGCCTCAGCATGGCCTTCGATCTCCCCACGCAGCTGGGCCTTGATTCCGACGACCCCCGCTGCCTGGGAGAGGTCGGCCGCACCGGTGTAGCGATAGACACGATCGAGGACATGCGCATCGCGTTCGACGGCATCCCGCTGGACCAGGTGTCGACCTCGATGACGATCAATGCTCCCGCGGCCGTGCTGCTGTTGCTCTACGAGCTGGTGGCCGAGGAGCAGGGAGTGGCGCCGGAGGAGCTGCGGGGCACTACCCAGAACGACATCCTCAAGGAGTACATCGCGCGCGGGAACTTCATCTACCCGCCCGAGGGCGCGATTCGCCTGACGACGGATCTGTTCTCCTACTGCAACGAGCGCGTGCCAAAGTGGAACACGATCTCGATTTCGGGCTACCACTTCCGCGAAAAGGGGTGCTCGGCCGTACAGGAGGTCGCCTTCACGCTCTCGAACGGGGTCGCCTACGTGCAGGCGGCGCTCGACGCGGGCCTTGAGATCGACAGGTTCGCGCCGCGGCTGGCCTTCTTCTTCAACGGGCACAACAACGTCTTCCAGGAGGTGGCCAAGTTCCGCGCTGCGCGGCGGATGTGGGCCGAGATCATGCGCGAGCGCTTCGGCGCCAAGGATGAACGCTCCTGGCGGCTTCGCTTCCACACCCAGACCGGCGGCGTAACGCTCACGGCCCAGCAGCCGGAGAACAACATCGTGCGCGTCGCGCTGCAGGGCTTCGCTGCCGTCTGTGGGGGGACCCAATCGCTGCACACGAATGGCTTCGACGAGGCGCTGGCCTTGCCGACCGAACGCGCGGCGAAAATCGCGCTGCGCACCCAGCAGATAATCGGCTACGAGTCGGGGGCGGCGGACACCGTCGACCCGTTCGCCGGGTCGTTCTTCGTGGAGGCCCTGACCGATGAGATCGAGGCCCGCGCGCGCGAGCTGATCGCCAAGATCGACCAGTTGGGCGGCTCCGTCGGAGCGATCGACTTCATCAAGTCAGAGATCGAGGAGTCCGCGTTTGGGTACCACGAGCGCTACCGGACCGGCCAGGACATCGTCGTCGGCGTCAACAGGTTCGCCGACCAGAATGACATCGAGGTCCCTGACATCCTGCGGGTGGACCCCGAATCAGAGCGCCGGCAGGTCAAGCGGCTGAGGACGTTCAAGGACGACCGCGACGACGCACTTGTCCGGCGGCGGCTGGAGAAGCTGCGCGAGACGGCGCGTGGCACCCAGAATTTGCTGCCGGTGCTCCGCCAGGCGCTCAAGGACCGCTGCTCGCTGGGCGAGGTCTGCGGCGCGATGCGGGACGTGTTCGGCGAGTACCAGCCGACGTTCTAACGCCGGCGGGCGCGCTGTCAGCGCGCCGCCGGCCGATTTTCAACTGCCCTGGTGCTCGCTATCCAGGGCCGCCATCTGGGACGCCGGCCGGGCGTCGTAGCCGAGCCAGCTGCCATCGGGACCACGCTGGGCGCCGAACTTGACGCTGATCAGAACCTGATCGGGGTCCCGACCACGAAGCGCCTCGGCGAGCAGCAGCTCGTTGTGGCCCATGCCGTAGAAGTCGCCGGTGTCGAGCAGCTTGATGCCGGCGTCGAGCGCGGCGTGAATCGTGGCGATGCTCTCGGCTCGATCGGCAGGGCCGTAGACACCGGACATGGCCATACAGCCGAGGCCGATGCGCGATACCACGGGTCCGGCCGATCCCAGTCGCGTCGTTTCCATGCATGGGATGTTCCCTCATGCGGATCGCGGGAGGAGTCGCGTCGGCCTGCGCGAAGTCTTCGGCCATGAACGAGCACCAGGCGAGTCGGACCCTCTTGAAGTCTCCACCAGAGCTGTGGGCTGAGTGCAGCGAGGCACAGTCGCTGGCCCGTCACCTCAACACCTATTTTGGGGAAATTCGCATCACAAGACGCGACCCGGAAAGCACCGTCGCCTGGGAGGGCGAGCGTGGAAGCGGCACGGTGACGCTGGAGCCGTCCGGATGGGGCACGCGCGTGACGCTCACGGCGAGCTCGGGCACAGCAGATGCGCTGGTGACCGCCGCGGCGACCGAGCCCCCGGTGACCGCTCCGGCGACGGAAACCCCGGCAACCGCCGCGGCGACGGAGACCCCGGCAACCGCCGCGGCGACGGAAACCCCGGCAACCGCCGCGGCGACGGAGACCCCGCGGGAAGTCTGCCATCGGGAGGTGCGCTTCGTGCCAGCGCGGGCGCCGCAGCGACCGGCCACGTTCCTCGCCCGCCTGCTGCGCCGCTTCGGCGCCGAGCCCCATGCTGTCGTGCCGGGGCCGCGTGGGTCCACGCCGCTGCCCGCGGCGCTCGAGCAACGCGCCCAAGCGCCGGATCCGACGCCGGCGCCCGTGGCGCCCGAGCCGTCCGGGACAGCGGATCCTGCGCCGCCGTCGAGCGAGGCGACAGATGCTCTGGCCGCCGCCCTCGACAGCCTGGGCAAGGCCCACCACCGGCCGTTCTCACGCGCGTAGCGGTCGGACTTCACGGCGGCGGCGTCGGCGTGGCCGCGGCGATGCGGGGATAGACTCGCGGCCGCGATGCGTGAGAAGGCGCCCCAGACGTACGAGGAGAAGCTCGCTCAGCTCAAGGAGATCCGAGACGAGGCGATCCACGCGGGCTCGGCGTCGGCGGTGGCCAAGCAGCATGAGCGCGGCAAGTACACGGCGCGCGAGCGGATCGAGAAGTTGCTCGACCCGGGTTCCTTTCAGGAGCTCGACACCTTTGTGCGCCACCGCACATCCGAGTTCGAGATGCAGAAGAACCGGCCCTGGGGGGATGCGGTCGTCACGGGCCACGGCACGATCGACGGCCGCCGGGTGTGCGTCTTCAGTCAGGACTTCACCGTCTTCGGCGGCTCGCTGGGCGAGGTCATGGGCGAGAAGATGTGCAAGATCATGGATCTGGCCGCCAGGATCGGCTGTCCGGTGATCGGCATCAACGACTCTGGAGGCGCGCGGATTCAAGAGGGCGTGGTCTCGCTCGGCGCTTACGGCGATGTTTTCGTACGAAACGTCAAGTGCTCCGGGGTGATCCCCCAGATCAGCCTGATCATGGGCCCGTGCGCGGGCGGCGCCGTCTATTCGCCGGCGATGACCGACTTCATCTTCATGGTCAAGGAGACCTCGCACATGTTCATCACGGGTCCCGATGTGATCAAGGCCGTGACCGGCGAAGAGGTGGGCTTCGAGGAACTGGGGGGCGCGGTGTCCCACAACTCGAAGTCGGGTGTCGCGCACTTCGCCTGCGACGACGAGGACCAGTGCCTCCAGGACACGCGCTACCTGCTGTCCTTCCTGCCCCAAAACAACCTCGACACGCCGCCGCGCGTCCAGCCAAGCGACGACCCGCTACGCGCGGATCCCGAGCTGGACCACGTCGTCCCCGATAGTCCGAACAAGCCGTATGACATGCGAGACGTGATCAGGCCGATCGTCGACGACGGCGAGTTCTTCGAAGTGCACGAGCATTACGCGCGCAACATCGTTTGCGGCTTCGCGCGGCTCAACGGCTACTCGGTGGGGATCATCGGCAATCAGCCGGCGCAGCTCGCCGGCGTGCTCGACATCGACTCCTCGTGCAAAGCGGGGCGCTTCGTCCGCACCTGCGACGCGTTCAACATCCCGCTCATCACCTTCTGCGATGTCCCCGGCTTCCTTCCGGGGACGAACCAGGAGTGGGGCGGAATCATCCGCCACGGCGCCAAGCTGCTGTACGCCTACACCGAGGCGACGGTGCCCAAGATCACGATCATCACCCGCAAGGCCTATGGGGGGGCTTACGACGTCATGGCCTCGAAGCACATGCTGGCCGACTTCAACTTCGCGTGGCCGAGCGCCGAGGTTGCCGTGATGGGGCCCGAGGGCGCCGTCAACATCATCTACCGCCGGGATATCAATTCCTCGCCTACCCCCGACGAGCGCCGGCGGAAGCTGATCAACGACTACAAGGCGCACTTCGCCAACCCGTTCGTGGCCGCCGAACGGGGCTACATCGATGACGTGATCATTCCGCACGAAACGCGCCCGAAGATCATCACGGCGCTCGAGACGCTGCAGACAAAGCGCGAGCCCGGTCCGAGACGCAAACACGGGAACATCCCGCTCTAGCTCACGCGGCAAGTGCCGTCCGGCTCCGGCTCACTCCCGCCCTAGAGCATCACCGTCTGGGCCTCGACGCGTCCATCGCGCCAGGCCTCAAGCGCCGCCGCCGCCACGGCCAGGTCCTGGATCGCCAGACCGGTGGAGTCGAACAGCGTCACCGCTTCCGGACCGGGGCGCCCGGAAGCCTCGCCCGCCAGCACGGCGCCAAGCTCTGTGACCTGCTCTCGCCTGACGAGCCCAGCCTGCACCGCCGCGGTCAGCTCGCCGCCGTGGGACGCCTGCTCCCACTCGTCGCAGAACAGCACGCATGAAGCGACGGCATGGGGCGTGGCCTCGGCCTTACCTGGCCCGTCCGCACCCAGCATGTTGAGATGAAGCCCTGGCCGCAGGTCGCCGCGATCGACAATCACCGCTGCGCCGGGCGTCACGGAGCACACGGCGTCGCAGCGCAGCGCCTGCGCTGGCCCCCCGGTCTCCCAGCCGAGCTCCGCCGCCAGCGCCCGCGCCGCCTCGGCGCGGGGATCGCTGCAGACGCCGGGTCCATAGCCCGCCGCCCGTAGGCAGCGCGCCGTCCAGGCCCCGTGCAAGCCGCAGCCGATGATGCCAACGGAGCGGCTATCCGCTCGAGCCAGCGCCGCGGTGGCGATCGCGGCCACAGCTCCGGTCCGCAGCGCCGTCACCGATCTGGCGTCGAGCAGCATCAGCGGCTCGCCGGTCTCGGCGTCCGAAAGGCAGATCACGCCTGTGACGGTCGGCAGTCCGCGAGCCGGATTACCAGGAAACGACGTCACCCATTTGAGCAGCGCCAGCCCGCCTCCCAGGACCGGCATCGCTCGGAAGTCGCCGTATGGCGGACTATGGAGGTAGACCTTCGGCGGCATCGTCCATGCGCCGGTGTGAAATCGAAGCAGTCCTTCCCGCACGCGCTCGATCGCCGCCGTGGGCGAGACCGCTTCGAGCACGGCGTCGTGGTGGAGAACCGGCAGCTCTGGCACCGGACGGCGCACGATACCCTCAGTCCTCGCGTGAACCGCCGCCCGCAGCTCAGCATCGTCGCCCCTGGCGCCTCGCCCGAAGAGGCGGCCGCGGTGGTCGCCGCGCTGGAGCGGTTCATGCGCGAAACGGCGCCGCCGCCGGTAGCGCCCGCGCCTGCGCCGGATCCGTGGCAGCTGGCCGCCCTCCAGGAAGGCGTTAGTCGGGCGCCGGAGCTGCCGCCTTCCTGGGGCTGAGATCCGCGCCAGTTTGAGGCCGGTCGGCCCCTGAAGTCTCCTGGGCCTGGAGTCGGCCTGGGGCGTGGGATCGGGCCTGGGCCTGGGATCGGCGCTGGGGCCTGCGATCGGAACTGGGCCTGGGATCGGCCTTGGCGCTGAGATGCCCACGGGCCTGAGTAAAAATCCACCCAAGCAAAATGGCTATAACCCGATTGCCTTTGGTACATTTCTGCATTCCCGCACGAGCGCGGCAGGCGCGCCGAGGCGGGACGGACTGCCTTTCCCGTTCTCAACCGGAAGGAAATCGCCAATGGAGCCCGCATCACTCGATAGCCCCACAGCCGATTCCGCCGGCCGGGCGGCCGAGGGTCCGGGCGGCTG
The DNA here is from genome assembly GCA_963830405.1 of uncultured Actinomycetes bacterium. GTDB lineage: Bacteria > Actinomycetota > Thermoleophilia > Solirubrobacterales > Solirubrobacteraceae > Palsa-465. The sequence goes on along the minus strand of CAWHMB010000001.1, from coordinate 364,434 downwards.
GCTCGGCGCCACACGCGGGTCGCTTGAGCGTCCCGAGGTGCTCAAGGATGTCCCGGGTCACATCATTCCCGTGCTTCAACGCGAGTTCGACGACTTCGACACCGAGTCCACGCGCTTTCTGGAGGGCGAGCGCGACGGCGATGAATTCATCAAGTTCCGACTCAAGCAGGGGGTCTACGGTCAGCGCCAGCCGGAGGTGCAGATGGTCCGGGTGAAGCTCCCGTTCGGCGGCGTGACCCCCGACCAGCTCGACGCCTTCGCGGCCGGGATCGAGAAGTATGTCCCGCTGCGTAAGGGCCACATCACGACCCGTCAGAACGTCCAAATGCATCATGTGCCGCTGCCCGACGCTGCCAAGCTGATCCGAGAACTCGGTGATGCCGGGCTCTCGAGCCGCGAAGGATGCGGAAACACGATGCGCAACGTGACCGGCGACCCACGCGCAGGCGTGCTCCCCGGCGAGCTGTTCGACATCACGCCGTACGCGGCTGCGTACGTGCGCTACTTCGTGCGTCATCCAACGACGCAGGCGATGCCCCGCAAGGTCAAGACCGCTTTTGCCGCGACGGACGAGGACAACGCGATCACCCGCATCCACGATGTGGCCTTCATTCCCCGTCTCCGGGATGGGGTCCGCGGCGTCGAGATGCGGGTAGGGGGCGGCACGTCGATCATGCCGCGCCTTGCGCCGACGCTCTACGAGTTCGTAGAGCTCGACAACGGCGAGTACCTGAAGGTGACCGAGGCCTGCATGCGCATCTTCGATCGTCAGGAGTGGCTGCGTGCCAACCGGGCCCGTGCGCGCATCAAGGTTTTGATCGACAAGATCGGCATCGACGCATTCCGCGAACTCGTCGAGGAAGAGCTCCAGAGCGAGTGGGCCTGGGAGCGCGACTTCTCGATCGACCCGCTGCTGTTCGGCGACGACGAGGAGTCGAAAGCGCCTCCCCGAGCAGAGGCCAGCGCCAGTCCCAACGGGGATGTGTCCGAGTTCGAGCGGTTCGCCGAGACGAATGTCGCGCCGCAGCGGCAGGGTGGATTCTGCACGGTCGAGGTCAAGGTGCCGCGCGGCGATTTGAATACCGATCAGTTCCGGGGGCTGGCGAAGGTGATGCGCCAGTACGCCGGCGGGCACGCGCGAACCAGCGTCCATCAGAACCTGATCCTGCGCTGGGTCAGGGATGAGTCGCTATACGAGGTCTGGACGCGGCTCTCGGAGCTGGGGCTCGGTGACGCCGGGGCTGACGAGATCACGGACGTCGTGAGTTGCCCCGGCACCGATTCGTGCAAGCTGGGGATCACAAGCTCCATGGGCCTCAACCAGGCGCTTCACGAGCGGCTCGTACAGATGCACGTCGATGACGAGCTGACCCGCCGGATCCACGTCAAGATGTCCGGCTGCCCCAACGGCTGCGGCCAGCACCACATCGCGAACATCGGCTTCTATGGCGCGTCGATCAAGGTCGGCGACCACACGATCCCCGCCTACATCCCGCATATCGGCGGGGCCTACGAGGGCGGGGACGTGCGCTATGGGCAGCGGCTGAAGACGAGGCTTCCGGCCAAGCGGGTGCCCGAGGCGGTTGAACGTTGGGTGCGCTACTACGAGTCCGAGCGCGCCGGAGGCGAGGAGTTCAACGCGTTCGTCGACCGGGTCGGCCCTCAGGAGTTCGAGGCACGGGTCAAGGACCTCGCGATGCCGGTGGAGTTCAGCCTCGAGAATATGAGTTACTTCGTCGACTGGGCGCGCTCGGGTCGCTTCGAGGTGGTTCGAGGCGAGGGCGAATGCGCGGTCTGAGCAACTAGAGTCATGGCCATCACTGTTCCCGATCTTCTAGAGACTGCGACGGCGCAAGAGGTCGTCGACTATGCGGTTGAGCGCTTCAATCCGCGTCTGACGCTGGCCTGTTCCTTTCAGAAGGAGGAGTCGGTGCTCATCCACATGCTCATCGAACGCGAGCCATCGGCGAGGGTGTTCGCGATCGACACCGGCGTTCTGTTCCCGGAGACTCTCCAGACCTGGCGGGACTTCGAGGACCGCTTCCGCGCGCGCATCGAAGCCGTCGACGCCCGCAGCACGAACGGACCGTGGAACGCGAGCCGCTGCTGTGGCGAGGCCAAGGTCGACGCCCTGGAGCGCGCGCTCTCGGAAGTCGACGCCTGGATCACCGGTGTGCGCCGCGAGCAAGGACCGACGCGCGCCGGGGCTCCCAAGGTCGAACGTGACCCCAGGCGCGGCATCTGGAAGATCAACCCGCTGGCGGACTGGTCGGAGAGGGACGTCTGGGACTACATCTCCCAGCATGAGCTTCCGTACCACCCGCTCCATGATCGGGGCTATGGCTCGATCGGATGCGCGCCCTGTACCCAGCCCGGCGAGGGCCGTGACGGTCGCTGGGCGGGTCAGGACAAAACCGAGTGCGGCATCCATTTGTAAGTGAGCGTTACAAACGCTGAGAGCTGGGATGCTGCGCAGTCGGATCCGGCCATGCGCCTGAATGGTGCGCGGCGGGGCCCCAGTGCGCGGCGGAGCCACATGAACCCGCACGGCTACGAGCTGTCCCATCTGGAGGAGCTCGAGGCCGAGGCGATCCACATTTTCCGTGAGGTTGCGGCCGAACTCCGGAGCGGAGTGCTTCTGTTCTCCGGTGGCAAGGACTCGCTCGTGCTCCTCCGTCTGGCGGAGAAGGCCTTTCGGCCCGCGCGCTTTCCGTTCCCGGTCATGCACGTGGACACGGGCCACAACTTCCCCGAGGTGATCGACTTTCGGGATCGGGTGATCTCCAGGCTGGGAGAACGGCTGATCGTGGCCAGCGTGCAGGACTCGATCGACTCCGGGCGCGTGGTCGAGGAGACCGGACCGCGGGCCTCCCGCAACCGGCTTCAAACCATCACGCTGCTCGATGCGATCGCCGAGCACGGCTTCGACGCCGCCTTCGGCGGCGCTCGACGCGACGAGGAACGGGCGCGCGCCAAGGAGCGCGTGTTCTCGTTCCGCGATGACTTCGGGCAGTGGGACCCAAAGCGACAGCGGCCCGAGCTGTGGAACCTCTACAGCGGCCGGGTCCGTCGGGGGGAGCACGTGCGCGTCTTTCCGCTGTCGAACTGGACCGAGCTCGACGTCTGGCAGTACATCGCCGCGGAGTGCCTTGAGGTTCCCTCGATCTACTACGCGCACAACCGGCAGGTGTTCGAGCGCGACGGAATGCTCTACGCGCTGAACCCCTATGTGCCGCTGATGGACGGAGAGCAGCCTTTCGAGGCCTCCGTTCGCTACCGGACTGTCGGCGACATGACCTGCACCGGCGCCGTTCGCTCGGCAGCGGCGACCTTGGAGGAGGTCGTGGCGGAGATCGCCGCCACCCGGATCACCGAGCGCGGCGAGACGCGTGCCGATGACCGCGTGACGGAGGCGGCGATGGAGGACCGCAAGCGCGAGGGGTACTTCTGATGGCCCCAGGGGCCGCCCCAAACGGGCACCCGGCCGCGACGAACGGGCAGCAAGCCGCCCCAAACGGGCACCTGGCCGCCCCGAACGGGCACCTGGCCGCCACGAACGGGCACCCGCCCGTCGGGGACGGGCACCTGACGAGCGGGCGGACGAGCGAGCGGACGAGCGAGCTGCTGCGCTTCGCAACCGCCGGTTCGGTCGACGACGGCAAATCGACGTTGATCGGTCGTCTGCTGCATGACTCCAAGGCGATCCTCGAAGACCAGCTCGAGCACCTGGTCAGCAGCTCGGAGCGCCGCGGCTACGGCTACGTCAACCTAGCGCTGCTGACCGACGGCCTGCGTGCCGAGCGCGAGCAGGGAATCACGATCGATGTGGCTTATCGCTACTTCGCAACGCCGCGTCGCAAGTTCGTCATCGCCGACACGCCAGGACACGAGCAGTACACCCGCAACATGGTCACTGGGGCTTCGACCGCCGAGCTCTCTGTAGTGCTCGTTGACGCCCGCAAGGGTGTAGTGGAGCAGACCCGCCGCCACCTTTGCATCGCCTCGCTGCTGCGGATACCGCACGTCGTGGTTTGTGTGAACAAGATGGACATGGTCTCCCACGACGAAGCGGTCTTTGAGCGGCTCGTGGAGGAGCTGACGGACTGGACGGGGCGACTCGGCCTGCCGGACGTCACGTTCATTCCCATCTCCGCGCTCCACGGCGACAATGTCGTCGAGCGCTCGGAACAGATGTCGTGGTACGAAGGGCCGCCGCTCCTGTACTACCTCGAGCACGTGGTGATTGCCCCCGGCCGCAACCTGGCGCAACTGCGCTTTCCCGTCCAGTGGGTGATCCGCCCGAACTCCGAGAGCCATCCTGACTACCGGGGCTATGCGGGGCAGGTCGCCGGCGGGATCCTGCGCCCGGGAGACGAGGTGCTCGTGCTGCCAGGCGGCCAACGGACCCACGTCGAGGCGATCGACTCCTTCGACCATGAGCTCGGGAAGGCCTTTCCGCCTATGTCTGTCGCGTTGCGTCTACGTGATCAGCTCGACGTCTCGCGGGGCGACATGCTGGTCGAGCCGGCAGATCCTCCCACCGCGACCAGAGAGCTCGAGGCCACGGTGTGCTGGATGAGCCAGGCCCCGCTGCGCCCCGGCGGCCGCTACGCGATCAAGCACACGACCCGGGCCGCAAGGACGGTGGTGCAGGAGCTCGGCCATCGGATCGACGTCAACTCGCTCGCCCACGAGCCCGCCGAGCATTTGGCGCTGAACGAGATCGGCTGCGTACGTCTCCACACGAGCGCGCCGCTGTTCGTCGACCCATACGACCGCAATCGTGCTACGGGAAGCTTCATTCTGATCGACGAGTCGACGGGTGACACGGTTGGCGCTGGGATGATCGACCGCGCGGCGTAAGCCCCGCGCCGCCGCGCGCAGGCCACAGGGCCCCGGTACGCGCGCACCAGGGGCCCCGGTAAAGTCCTGGCGCGCTGATGTTCTCGAAGGTCCTAATCGCCAACCGCGGTGAGATCGCGGTCAGAGTCCTGCGCGCCTGCGAGGAAATGGGCATCTCCACGGTCGCGGTGTACTCGGAGCTCGACCGGGAGGCGCTGCACGTTAAGCGCGCCGATGAGGCGTTTCTGCTCGGTCCTGGACCGGCGAGCGCGAGCTACCTCAACATCGCCAAGCTGATCGAGGTGGTCGAGCGCTCCGGCGCCGAGGCGGTCCATCCCGGCTACGGCTTCCTGGCCGAGAACGCGGCGTTCGCTGCGGCCTTGGAGGAGCGAGGCATCACGTTCGTCGGCCCGCCTTCCTCGGCGATCGAGGCGATGGGCTCCAAGACGCGGGCGCGCGAGCTGATGAAGCAAGCCGGCGTGCCGATCGTGCCAGGAACGACAGAACCGGTCGCGACCGCGGACGAGGCCCGCAAGCTGATCGATGAGACGATCGGCTATCCGGTTGCGGTGAAGGCGGCTGGCGGCGGCGGCGGCAAGGGATTTCGCGTCGCGCTCTCCGAGGAGGAGCTCAGCCAGGCCTTCGAAGGCGCGGCCCGGGAAGGCGAGAAGTTCTTTTCGGATCCGACCGTGTATCTCGAGCGCTACATGGCCGATCCCCGGCACGTCGAGGTCCAGGTCCTGGCGGATAAGCACGGACACGTCATCCACCTCGGCGAGCGCGACTGTTCGGTGCAGCGCCGCCATCAGAAGCTGATCGAGGAGGCGCCGGCGCCGGCAGTCGACGAGCGGCTCCGCTCGCGGATCGGCAAGATCGCGATCGAGGCCGCGGCGGCCGTGGGCTACACCGGCGCGGGCACCATTGAGGGACTGCTCCTGCCCAGCGCGGGCGCGCAGGCGGCCGACTACTTCTTTCTCGAGATGAACACCCGCGTGCAGGTCGAGCACTGCGTGACGGAGATGGTGACCGGGATCGACATCGTCAAGGAGGGCATCCGGGTCGCCGCCGGCGAACCCCTGTCGATGGCCCAGGACGATGTCGAGCTGCGCGGCCACGCGATTGAGTGCCGGATAAACGCCGAGGACGCCGCCAAGAACTTCGCGCCTGCGCCGGGTGAGATCTCCTCCTACCGGGAGCCCTCCGGGCCTGGCGTGCGCGTCGACTCGGGCGTCGGCCCTGGGTCGGTGATCAGCCCGATGTACGACCCGATGGTCGCCAAGCTGATCACATGGGACATCGACCGGCATCAGGCGACCGCACGGATGCTGCGGGCGCTGGCCGAATACGAGATTGGCGGGCTCAAGACGCTGGTGCCCTTCCACCGGGCGATTTTGCAGACCCGCCAATGGGCTGATGCCGAGACCTGCCGCGAGTTGATCGAGGACCGCGACTGGCTCAAGGGCCTGGCCTTCCCGAAGCCCGCCACGCCGGTCAAGCAGGCCGAGGAGCAGCAGGCGCCGGTCGAGCAGGCCTACACGGTCGAGGTCTCGGGCAAGCGCTTCGACGTCAGGGTCATCGGCGCGCCGCTTGCCGCCAGCGCGGCCGGCAATGGGGGTGTGCCGACCGGAGCCGCGCTTGCGGCCGTGGGACGCAAGCCCCCACGGCGCTCGGAACGGGCTCGGAGCGCCGACGGCGGAGCGGGAGGCGACGAGCTCGTCTCGCCGATCCAGGGCACGGTGCTCAGGGTGGCGGTGCAGCAGGGCGCAACCATCGAGGAGGGGGCGCTGGTATGCGTGGTCGAAGCGATGAAGATGGAAAACGAGATCACGGCACACAAGTCCGGGACCGTCGCCCAGCTTCCGATTGCGGCGGGTTCGCCGGTGGCCTCAGGTGGCACGCTGGCCGTGATCAGCGACTCGCGAGCCTAGCGTCGCTTTGTGAGCAGGTGCAGGTTCTGTTCATGGATCTGCCGTTGCCTTGCACTGGATGGGGAGCGCGGCAAGCGAGCGTCTGCGGTCCTCAGCGCCTCGAGGTACGCGAGGTCCTCCTCGAGCAACGACAGAGCCCGCTGGCCGGAGACCGGCCCGCCATGTCCCGGCACCACGGTCTCGGCGCTGGCAACCAACGGCTTTAGGCGCCCGAGCGTCGCCATGTAGGCCTGCAGAGAGCCTCCCGGCGAGAGCATCGGGATCTCTAGCGGCGAGAGGTAATCGCCACACACCAGCACCCCGGCCCACTCGATCCAGATCGCCATACCGTCAGCGGTGTGACCGTCCGCGGGAAGAAGCTGGAGCTCCTGCTCAGAGCCGATCGACAGCTTGCCCGGAACTGGAAGGGCCTGCACGCCACCCAGGGTCAGGGGTCGGCGCCGCTCGACGTAGTGTTGCTCGTCGAACTCCCGAAGCGCCCGTTGTGCCGCTCCGGGCTCGGCGGCAAGCCGCGCCGCGGTGCTCTCGCCGCACCCGAGCGCGAGTCCATCGAAGGCCAGCCGAGCGAGAAGGTGGTCCCAGTCGCCGTGCGTCACGACCAGAGCCGAGATCGGGAAGCCGGCTTGCTCGAGAACATCGGGTAGCGCCTCCAGTTCGTCGGGGTAGACCGGCGAGTCGATCAGGAATCCTTCGTCGCCGCGACGTACCGCGGTGCAGGTCGTCTGCCATACGCGGCTGACGGCGACGATCACGTCGGCGTGTAGCGCGAGTAGGCGCAACCGCTGCCGTCTAGTGAGGCACTAGCTAGCTCACGCCGATCAGCTTTGCCGCCTCGCGCAGGCTGGCGACCTCGGCGTCGGGCTTCTTCTGCCCGCTCTCCAGCTCCTGCTTGGAGCGATTGACCCAGATCACGGGAACCTTCTTCTTCAGGCAGGGCTCGACGTCGTGGTAGTAGCTGGCGGCGATGTGCACCCATCCGCGCTTGCCGCCGATGCGGCGCTCGCACTCGTTGAAGTGAGCCGGGTCGGGCTTGTACGAGCGAACCTGCTGAGCGGTGACCACCAGATCGAAGTCGATCGGGATGTGGCGACGGGTCTGCCCCAGAAGCTTGTCATCGACGTTCGAAATAAGCCCCACCTTGTACTTCTTGGCGATCTTCTGAAGGACGGGATTCGTCTCCTTGAACGGTCGCCAGCGCTGGACCGAATCGGGTAGGAAGCCGGAGCGCGACGGCTCCAGCGGCCAGCCGAGCCTCTTTGAGATCTGAACGGCGGTGCGCCGCAGCACCTCGGCGTAGAGCTCATAGGACCCGGCCTGAATCTGCTGCTGGGTCTCGTGAAACAACGGGATCAGCTCGTCACGCTCGACTGTGAACCCATCGCGTTCGCCCTCGGCGCGGAATGCGTCGTAGGCCCCCGTTTCCCAGTCGATGAGCGTGCCATACACGTCGAAAGTCACGAACGTGATGTTCTTGGGGATCGCCATGGCCGCGGCATGATGTCACAGCGTCGGCGCCGAACGGGGGCCTGGCCGGATGCAATAGTGTGGCGGCGCTGATGGACCTGCTCGAATACCAAGGCAAACAGCTGTTCGCCCGTCACGGCGTGCCGGTCCCCTCCGGCAGGCCGGCGCAGAGCGTCGATGAGGCCGTCGAGGCGGCGGAGGAGATCGGCTATCCGTGCGTCATCAAAGCCCAGGTTCAGATCGGCGGACGGGGCAAGGCCGGCGGCATCAAGCTGGCCAACAACCGCGCGGAGGCCGAGGAGCACGCAGCCGCGATCCTGGGGATGGACATCCGCGGTTTGACGGTGCACGAGGTGTGGATCGAGGCGGCCTCGGAGATCGCATCTGAGTACTACACCTCGGTGATCTTCGACCGCTCGCAGAAGGCACCACTGCTGCTCCTCTCGACAAAGGGGGGCATGGACATCGAGCAGGTCGCCGAGGAGGATCCCGGGGCGATCGCCCGCCTCCACGTCGATCCGCTCGTCGGCTTTCAGGACTTCCACGGCCGCCGGCTCGCGTTCGAGGCCGGAGTCGACGGCGATGTGGTCCGTCCGGTCGGCGCAATGCTCGCCAAGCTCTACGACGCATTCATCGCGGAGGAGGCGACGCTGGTGGAGGTCAACCCGATGATCGTCACCCCTGACCGCGACGTGAAGGCGCTGGACGCCAAGGTCACGCTCGACGACAACGCCCTCTACCGTCACCCGGACAACGCCGGCCTGCGCGACCCCTCGGCCGAAGACCCCCAGGAGCGCATGGCCAGGGAGCGTGGGTTGACCTACGTGAAGCTAGACGGCGACATCGGCGTCCTAGGCAACGGCGCGGGTCTGGTGATGTCGACGCTGGACGTCGTGGCTCAGGCCGGCGGCTCACCGGCCAACTTCCTCGACGCGGGCGGCGGCTCCAAGGCCGAGACGATCACCGGTGCCGTCGAGGTGATCCTCTCCGACGAGAAGGTGAAGGCCGTCCTGTTCAACATCTTTGGGGGCATCACGCGCTGCGATGAGGTGGCCAGGGGCCTGATCGAGGCCTTTGCCCAGGTCAAGCCCACAGTTCCGTTCGTCGTCCGCCTGGATGGGACCAACGACGAGGAGGGCAGGCGCCTGCTGGCCGAAGCAGATCTTCCCAACGTACATGTCGAGTCGACGATGGACGGCGCGGCGGAGAAGGTCGTGGAGCTTGCCGCGTGAGCATCCTCGTCGACTCGAGCACCAAGCTGTGCGTCTCGGGCATTACTGGGCGCGAAGGCACGTTTCACTCGCTGCGCAACCGTGATTACGGCACTCAGGTCGTCTCCGGTGTGACGCCCGGCAAGGGCGGTCAGGACGTCGATGGCATTCCCGTGTTCAACACGTTCCACGAGGCCGTCGCCGAAACTGATGCCAACACCGCGATGGTCTTCGTGCCCCCGCGGTTCGCCGCCGACTCCGTTCTCGAAGCGGAGGACGCCGGCATCCAATTGATCGTAACGATCACCGAGGGCATTCCGGCCCACGACGAGCTTCGCGTCTACAACGCGCTCAAGAACCATGAACGGGCCCGCCTGATCGGCCCAAATTGCCCAGGCGTCCTCTCGCCCGGCAAGGCGAACGTAGGAATCATCCCCGCCGCCTTCTTCAAGCAGGGCAAGGTGGGCGTCGTGTCCCGCTCCGGGACGCTGACCTACCAGATCGGCAACGTGCTCGCGCAGCGCGGCTTCGGTAACTCGACGATCGTCGGGATCGGCGGCGACCCAGTACCCGGTTCGGACTTCATCGACATCCTGAGGCTGTTTGAGGAGGACCCGGAGACGGACCTCATCGTCATGTGCGGCGAGATCGGCGGCGATGCCGAGGAGCGCGCGGCGGAGTTCGTTGCGGAGAACATGACCAAGCCGGTCGTCGCTTACATCGCAGGCTTCACCGCGCCGCCGGGTAAGACGATGGGACATGCCGGCGCGATCGTGTCCGGCTCGCGGGGGACGGCGGCGGCGAAGGCCGAAGCGCTCGAGGCCCAAGGGGTACGCGTGGGACGGACTCCAACCAACGTCGCCGAGCTGGCGGTATCTCTGGCCGGTGCCGCGGGCCCCGCGGCTGTGTAGATCGGCGCGCAGGCCAACGGGCGTAGATCGGCGCGCAGGCCAACGGGCGTAGACCGGCGCGCAACCTTAGCTGCAGCCCTACGCCGCGAACGCTGTACGCTCGCGGAGTCGATGTCGGACTGGGCGCCGGATGTGGCAGGACGTCTCGAGGAAATCGATCGCCGCCTGCGCGAAATTCAAGCCGAGCTCGTCCCGGGCCGTGTCCCGCGCGAGACGCGGGTCCCTGTGAGCACCCCGGCCCCTGAATCCTCCCTCGGACCGGAACCCGCCACGGACCCGGCCGCACGCCAAGGCGCCGGAGACCAGGCGGACGACCTTGGCGCCGGGAAGCAGACGGGCGACCTTGGCGCCGGAGCGCCGGCGGGTGACGCTGGCGTCGAAGAGCAGGCGGGCAACCCTGGCGCCGAAGAGCAGGCGGCCAACCCTGGCGCCAGGGAGCCGACCGCCTTTGAGCCGCGTGAGCGGCCCCGCGGACGCTCGGGACCACTGGCGGAGGCGCTCCAGCGAGCCCGCAACGACCGCGTCGCCGGTCTGGCCGCAGAGCCGGACGTGCCGAGCGAAGAAGCGGTGCCCGCACACTCGGAGCAGCCGCTGCCCGAACCGGCGTCCGATGAACCGCAGCCTCCCGAATCCGCGGCTGAGGCGGCGGACGTCGTAGAGCCACCCCCCGAGCCCCGGGCCGCCGAACAGCCGCAGCCACCCCCCGAGCCCCGGGCCGCCGAACAGCCGCAGCCACCCCCCGAGCCCCGGGCCGCCGAACAGCCGCAGCCACCCCCCGAGCCCCGGGCCGCCGAACAGCCGCAGCCACCCCCCGAGCCCCCGGCCGCCGAACAGCCGCAGCCACGGGCCGAGCCGGCGCCCTCGCGCCCCCTCGGCCCCGCCCCCCAGTTCGATGTCCTGGCCGAGCTCCAGGCGAGCCTCTTGACAGCGACCCGAGACCTTCTCGACGGCTACGAGCGGGCTTCCTTGGGCGCCTCCGAGCGGTCGGGGCATCGCCTGACGCTGTCCGCCGGCCCCTTCCCGGGAACTCGGTCGCTTCGGGCCTTCGAGCAGGAACTGACGCGCATCCCGGGGGTGCGCGACGTCGCGGTGCGTGGCTACGAGGGTAGGCGGCGGGCGATCATCGAGGTCGAGCTGGACGGACCGGGAGACCCCGAGCCCTAGGGCCCGCGCGGTACTGCTGCCGGCCGAAGCCTAGTAAGCGTTCGGCGACCCGAGGACGTAGTCTTCGGTGGCGATGACGAAGCCGATCTCCTTCGCCCGCGGCGCCCCATCTTTGGACATCGTCGACGTCGAGGGCCTTCGCACCGCCGCTGAGCGCGCGTTTCGCAACGACCCGGCTGGCGCCACCGCGTACGGGACCTCGGTCGGATACCTGCCACTGCGAAAGTTGATCGCCGAGCAGCACGGTGTGGCGCCAGAGCGAGTGCTGGTCACCAACGGGTCGATGCAGGCCGACGCATTCCTATTCGACGCGTTCGTGAGCCCGGGCGACTCGGTCATCGTCGAGCGGCCGACCTACGACCGCACCCTGCTGTCGCTGCGCGGCAGGGGGGCCGACATACGAATGATCGAGCTCGAGACCGACGGGATCGACGTCGAGGCGCTCGAGCGCGTGCTCGCCGCGGACGCCAGACCGAAGCTGGCGCACATCATTCCCAACTTCCAGAATCCCGCCGGCTACACGCTGTCGGTCGACAAGCGCGAACGGCTACTGGATCTGGCCCGGGCGCATGACTTCACGGTCTTCGAAGACGATCCGTACGTCGCGCTGCGCTTCGAAGGCGAGCGGCTGCCGACGATGCTCTCGATGGACGGGCAGACCGTCGTCTACGCGTCGTCCTTCTCCAAGACCGTGTGTCCTGGCATCCGCGTGGGCTACCTGGTTGGCCCCGAGGACCTGATCGCACGGATCGCCAAGCTCGCCACGGGCACCTACATCTCGCCCAGCATGGTCTCTCAGGCGATCGTGTACGAGTTCTGCCGCTCCGGGGCGCTCGAGCAATCGACCGAGACCGTCAAGGCGGCGCTCCGAGAACGCGCCAAGACGCTGTGCGAAGCTCTGAGCCGTGAGTTGCCGGATGCCCGCTTCGTCGAGCCGCAGGGTGGCTACTTCCTGTGGATCGATCTTCCCCAGGGTGCCGACGTCGAGAGCCTCTTCAAGGCCGCCGCCGACCGCGGCGTTCAATTCGTCAAAGGTTCTGAGTTCGTGCTGGAAGGCGGGGGCTCGAGCTTGCGCCTCGCCTACTCGGGCGTGACCCCGGCCGAGATCGAGGAAGGGGTCAAGCGGCTCGCTGAGGCCTACACGGAGATCGCCGCCGTCGAGGCACCCGCCGCGTAGCTCGCATCAGCCAGCGACCGGCGCGTAGCTCGCATCAGTCCGCCGCGAGCTCGAAGCGAGCCATCTCCCAGGGCGCCGACCCCAGCGCCGAGCGCAGCGCGCGATCGCCCGCGTACCCTCGTCGGTCAAGGCGCCGGCCCTCACACCACACGGCGATGACATCGGCCTCGAATGGCCACGGCTCCAGACGCAGTCTGCCCTTCCCGCTGTCCACGGAGAGCTGCATCTCTACGGCACCGTGGCGCGCGGGCACCGCGCTCACCGCGCGCGGAGACCAATCGAGACAGATCGCCAGGGAGAGGAAGTCCCACGTCCAGAGCAGCTGGCTGTTGCGCGCCAGCCACGGCTCTTCGACGCAATCCGCGCTGAGCGGGTCGGCAGCCAGCGAGCTCACCAGCTGCCGCTGCAACCGGCGCTGTCCGGCGAGGTAGCCGCGCACAGCCGCCGCCTCGGCATCGGAAAGCCGGTCGAGGTCACGACGCCGGTACAGCCGCGAGCCATGCATCGAGACGAGCAGCGCCGCGTAGCGGCTCTGGCCGATCAATTGCCGCGGCGCCTCCCTCCAGAGCTCGATGTGCGTTCCCAGCGGCATGTCCATGAACGAGTAAGGAAGACCGGTATTGGGGTCACGGCTCGGCTCGAGGTCCCACACCGACATGCCGACGTCGTGCTGCTCGGCGGCCAGGCACACCTCCTCCCATGGCTCGGGCGCTGGGAAGCGGGCGTTGCCCCAGGCACGGGCCAGCTGGCCGGAGATCCAGGCATGCGACGCCTGTCCGATCGCCAGGACACCGCGGCCGTCGTCACGAAGCAGCATCGCGCCCCACGATAGGGCCGCGAGCCGCCTCGACCGGTCCCCGAACAGCGTTGGTGCCTCGCGCGTGCACCGGCTCCGCTGATGCTCGGGCCCGGCTCGCAGGAGGCGCTGGCTTAGCGCCCGTAGCGCTCGCGGCCCAGCACCAATTGCTCGGGCAGCGCGATGCGTGGCGGCGGAGACGGATCCGCGAGCACGGACACCGTCTCGGCGACGCTGACGGTGACGGTCGCGGTTTGCACGTCGCTCTGCAACGTGACAAAGCCGTCGTCATTGCTCGCGATCTCGCCCTCGAGCCCGGGCTCGACCCCCGCGTCCTTGAGGTAGTGCAAAAGATCCTCGGCCTCGTTCTCCAGGCGCAGGATCGTGACCTTGGCACCGGGCTGGCAGTCGGCCAACGGCACGCCGTCGATCCGATCGCCGACGCGGATCGGGTGACCATGGGGACAGGTCTTGGCGTCACCCACCGTGGAGCGCACGTACGCCTCGAACCGAGGCGTCATCGCGTGCTCCAGTCGCTCGGCCTCCTCGTGGACGTCGTCCCACGGGACGCCGACGACATCGGTCAAGAAGCGCTCGATCATGCGGTGGCGGCTGACAATGCGCTCGGCGTGCTGCCGCCCCTGCGCGGTGAAGTCGATCGAACGATCGGAGTGACGCGCCACATAGCCGTCACGCTCGAGGCGCCCGAGCATTTCGTGCACGGTCGGCGCTGAGAGCTGCATCGCGCGCGCGAGGTTGGCGCCAGTCATCGGCAGTCCCGCCTCGAATAACCAGAAGAGGCTCTCCAGATACTCCTCCTCGGCGGTGGTTGCGTGCTCGGCGGGCATCGCTCTTTTGATCGTAGCGGGCTGCCCCGCTGACTCCGCGGAGGCTAGGATCGGCTCCGTTGCCGCTACCGCTGAAGCCACCGATCGAACCCCAGCTAGCCCGCTCCCGGCCGGAGCTGCCGACCGGCGAGCAGTGGTGCTACGAGCCCAAGTACGACGGCTTCCGAGCGATCGCGTTCGTCGACGGCGACGAGCTTTTGCTCCAGTCCCGCGGCGGCAAGCCACTCGGTCGCTACTTCCCTGAGCTCGCATTCCCGTCAGGGCGCTATGTCCTGGACGGCGAGATCGTGATCGACGCCGCCGACGGGGCCCAGGACTTCGGCGCCCTCCAGCAGCGAATCCACCCGGCGGCGTCGCGGATCGCGATGCTCGCCGAGCAGACACCGGCGCGCTACGTGGCCTTCGACCTGCTGGCGCGCGAAGATGACGCTTTGCTCACGCGGCCGTTCGCCGATCGCCGCGCGGCGCTGGACGCGCTGCTCGGGGACGGAGTCATCAGGCTTACGCCGCTGACGCGCCTGCTGGCAGAAGCCGAGCCGTGGCTGTTGTCCGGCGAGGGCGTCGTGGCCAAAGAGGCGAGCGCCCCCTACCGTCCGGGGCAGCGCGCTGGGATGGTCAAGGTCAAGCGCGTACGGACGATAGACGCCGTGATCGCCGGCTACAGGCCGGGCAAGGAACCGCAGACGGTGGGGTCGCTGATCCTCGGCCTGTACGACGGCAAAGGCGAACTGCACGTCGTCGGGCACTCGTCGGGGTTGCGGGCGGCCGAGAAGCGGGCGCTGCTGGAGCGCTTGGCGCCGTATGAGACCGGCAAGCGGGGTCACGGAGACCCCAGTCGCTGGAAGAACGAGAAGGAGCTCGAATGGATCGAGCTGCGGCCTGAGTTGGTCGTCGAGGTCACGTTCGACCATACGAGCGGCGGGCGCATCCGCCACGGCACCAAGATCCTGCGCTGGCGGGAGGACAAGGCGCCGCAGGAGTGCAGGCTCGAGCAGATGCAGGCCTAGCTGTAAGTCCCGAAACGTTCGGTTTCGTCCGCTGTCTATCCCACAAAGCTGGGATCGACGCATCGGCGTCCGTGGCCTAGGTTTAAGGTCTGCGGCGGGCGAGGTTGACATTGCCGAAGCGCGCTGGAGCCCAGCAAGGACATATATAGCTTGACAGCTATATAGCTTTTTAGTCATACTGCCGGTTATGGCCGTTTTCGAGACACTGGCCGAGCCGCACCGCCGGCAGATTCTCGATCTGTTGGCCGACGCGGAGCGCCCGGTGGGAGAGCTCGTCGAGCACTTGCCGTTGACCCAGCCCGCGGTGTCCAAGCACCTACGGATCTTGCGCGAGGCGGGCCTGGTGGAGGTGCGTGGCGAGGCGCAGCGCCGGCTCTACCGGGTTCGCCCAGAGCCACTGCGCGAGATCGCCGCTTGGCTCGAGCCCTACCGGCTGATGTGGAAGGAGCGGCTCGATGCGCTCGAACGGCACCTGGACACGATTCCCGACAGCGAATAGGAGAACGCATGACCGCGACCCAGCGCCACCGATACGGAACGCTCGAGCAACTGGAGACCGGAGAGTGGCAGCTTCGCTTCACCCGGGTCCTCGCCCATCCCGTCGAGAAGGTGTGGCGGGCGATCACCGAGCCCGAGCATCTCGCCCGCTGGTTCCCGACCACGATCGACGGCGAGCGGACCGCCGGCGCCGCGCTTTCGTTCAGCTTCCCCCAGGGGCAGATGCCACCGATGAAAGGACAGATGATCGCCTTCGAGCCCCAGTCAAAGATTGAGTTCCGCTGGGGCCCAGACAAGATTCGGTTGGAGCTGCGCGCGGTGGCCGAAGGCACGAAGCTGACGCTCTTGGACACCTTCGAGCAGCAGGGCAAGGCGGCGCGCGACGGGGCCGGCTGGCACGCCTGCCTAGAGGCCCTCGAAGCCGCGCTTTCCCGCAGGCAGGACGCCCGCGAGCACATGGACATCTGGAATGAGGTCCATCCACGCTACGTCGAGCAGTTCGGCCCGGAGGCGGCGACAATCGGGCCGCCGGAGGGAATCGGGTAGCCACTGGCACTGGCCTGAGACCATGAGGGCCATGGCGATCCCAGGGATTCCGAGCATCGTGCTAGTAGCGCCAGATGCATTCAAGGGAAGCTTCGACGCTCCGGCCGTCGCAGGCGCGATCGGGCGCGGTTTGGAGGAGGCGGGGGTTGAGGTCGACCGCTGCCCGGTGGCAGACGGCGGCGAAGGAACGCTCGATGTGCTGGCTCGAGCGCTCGGCGCGGAGGCCCGCCAGGCGACGGTCACCGATCCGCTTGGCCGGGAGATAGAGGCGTCGTTCGCGCTGGCCCCCGGACGGTCGGCGGGAGCTGACGCGACGGCGATCGTGGAGACGGCCGCCGCCAGCGGGCTCCAGCTTGTCGCCCCGCACGAGCGCGATCCGATCAAGGCCAGCAGCTTCGGTACAGGGCAGCTGATCGCCGCCGCGTTGAAGGCAGGGGCGCGAACCGTGTTGATCGGCGCGGGCGGGAGCGGGACCACCGACGGCGGGGCCGGAGCAATCAAGGCGTTGCGCGCCGCGGGCCTGCCGGCGAAGACAAGGTTGGTGGTGCTCTGCGACGTTCGCACGCCGTTCGAGGAGGCGGCGCGCGTCTTTGCACCGCAGAAGGGAGCTGACGCCGAGCAGGTGCGGCGGCTTACGAGCCGCCTTCATGCCCTCGCCCGCGCTCATGGCCAGCGTGATCCACGGGGCATAGCGATGACCGGCGCCGCCGGAGGCTTATCGGGCGGACTGTGGGCCGCGTTCAACGCGGAGCTCGCGGCCGGGGCC
The DNA here is from genome assembly GCA_963830405.1 of uncultured Actinomycetes bacterium. Taxonomy (GTDB): domain Bacteria; phylum Actinomycetota; class Thermoleophilia; order Solirubrobacterales; family Solirubrobacteraceae; genus Palsa-465. Next base: position 347,276 of record CAWHMB010000001.1, on the reverse strand, counting down.
GCGTTCGTTTTGGACACGCTCGATTTTGACCGGCGCCTGCGCGGGGCGCGCGCCGTGGTGACGGGCGAGGGCAGGCTCGATCAACAGAGCCTCGCGGGGAAGGTGATCTCTGAAGTCGCCACGCGGGCGCGTCAGATCGGCGTACCGTGCCACGCGATCGTCGGCTCACGTGCGCTCGATTCGTTCGGTGCGCGGGTCCTCGACCTGCAGGCGATAATTGAGGCCAGCAGCCTCAGGCAGCTGGGGGCGGCCGGCAAACGTCTGGCGTCGCTGCTCTAGATGGCGAGCACGCGCGGCCCGTCGCTCAGTGTCTGAAGCCCTCCGCCTTCGTGCCCGGCATCGGCGCGTCTAGCGACTGCAAGAAGGTCGTCTCGGCGTCCAGGTGCTCGAGCAGCTTGTCGGCCATGTCGAGGTTCATCCCCGCCCGCACGACGATCCGCAGGACGCTCAGGTCCTGGCGGTTCTCCGGGAAGCTGTAGGCCGGCACCAGCCAGCCGTGCTGGCGCAGACGCTCTGAGACCTCGAACACGGTGTAGTTGCGGACCTCGGGAGCGAGCGCGAACGCGAACACCGGCAGGTGACGGCCGTCGCTCACGAGGCGATAAGGGCCAAGCTTGGCTATTGCGCTCGAGAGGTGGATGGCGACGCGCTGGGCCACTTGCATGACCCGCCTGTAGCCCTCCCACCCCAGCGCTGTGAACATGAAGTACTGGGCGATCACCTCGCTCCCCGGGCGCGAGAAATTGAGCGCGAACGTCGGCATGTGGCCGCCCAGGTAGTTAACGTCGAAGATCAGCTCCTTGGGCAGCGCCCCCTGGTCACGCCACACTGCCCAGCCGACGCCGGGGTACACGAGCCCGTACTTGTGCCCGGAGGCGTTTATCGACTGCACCCGGGGGATGCGAAAGTCCCACTCGAGCTCCGGTTGCAGGAACGGCGCGACGAAGCCGCCGGAGGCTGCGTCGACGTGCAGGGGGATGTTCAGCCCGCGCTCGTTCTCCAGCTGATCGAGCGCCGCCGCGATCTCGGACACCGGTTCGTAGCTTCCATCGAACGTCGAGCCGAGCACTGAGACAACGCCGATCGTGTTCTCGTCGCAATGGGCAACCGCCTGCTCTGCGTCGAGATGAAAACGGTCACCCTCCATCGGCACGAGCCGGGGCTCGACGTCCCAGTAGCGGCAGAACTTCTCCCAGCAGACCTGCACGTTGACGCCTGTTACGAGGTTGGGCCTGTCGGTCGCCTTGCCGGCGGCGCGCATCCGCTCGCGCCAGCGCCACTTCAGCGCCAGCCCGCAGAGCATCGCCGCTTCGCTCGAGCCGGTGGTTGAGCACCCGGTGGCGCTGCCGCCCTCGCTTGAACCCCAGAGCTCGGCCAGGATGTTGACGCAGCGGGACTCGATCTCCGCGGTCTGCGGATACTCGTCCTTGTCGATGATGTTCTTGTCGGCGGTCTCCGCCATCAGCTTGTCGGCGATGTCCGGCATCCAGGTCGTCACGAACGTCGCCAGGTTGAGCCGCGCCTGGCCGTCGAGCAGCAGCTCGCCCGTGATCAGCTCGTAGGCCGTCTGCTCGCCGAAGCCAGTGTCCGGAAGCGAGTGATAGGGGATCTCGCCACCGGCCTCGTGCTGCAGGACCGTCGCGGCCTCTGGACGATGATGATCCTGTCGAGTGCGCTGCTGGCTTAGTGCCATGACGGCTACCTCCTTGCGAGGACGGGGACGCCCCTATTTATAAGGGCGCGCTGCAGCGCGCCCTGTTTTATTGATCTTCGGTCGCTATGGGCGCCGGCCGCGCGCTCAGATGCGGGCCGACGCGCTTCGTGCCAGGAGCTTTCCGTGCCGGTCGAGCGCCGCGAGCGCGACGAAGCCGGACCCGGTGGGCAGCGGGATCGCGGTTTCGAACCCCCGGTGCTTGGCGACGCCCGCCGCTCGCAGGTCGCTGGCCGAGGTTCCGACGTGGAGCCGCCAGTAGCGGACTTCGGTGGCGCCGTTCCAGCTGGCGTACGCGGTCCCCCGGCCGCTGGAGGCGTTTCGGGCCACCGCGAGGTCCGGCGGTGCATTGGGCTGCGCCCGCCAGGCGAAGCGAAAGCCCCGGTACGAGTTCAGACCCGACGGCAGGTGGGCGTCGGCGACGACGCTGCCGTCGCGCCCAAACTCGGTGGCGTAGGGCTCGAGGCCCCAGCCGACCACCACGTGGCCGTCGGGCAGCGCCTGAACGCTCCCCATCGCGCCGCTCAGTAGGTGCTTGGGATGCGTGTATGAGCGCTGGAGCTTGACCGTCCGGCGCGGCTCGTCGACCGCCAGGAACAGCCCTCGCGACTGGGCCTCTGACTTGATGGGACCGTTCGAGCCATCGTCGAACACGGTCATCGAGCCGTTACCGAGCGGGGTGGCATGGTGCTGCCAGGCGAACTGCGCGCCTTGTTGCATCAGGAAGTCGCTGCGCAAACCGCCCAGCCGCCAGATGACGGCACCGGTTCGCCGGTCGAGCTTGTAGAGCGACCACGTGTGCCGAGCGGAGACGAGCAGATCGCCATCTTCAGCCACGGCGATCGAGTTGGTGTGCATGTAGTCATAGGGCTCGGCGAGCGGGAGCTGCGACTCGGTGGGGGAGACATGGTCCAGGCTGCGCCACTCCAGCAGGAGCCGTCCGGTCGCCACGTCGACCTCCTGGATGACCGTCTCCAGCACTTGTGCGTCGCGTGGCCCGGCCAGCGACGAGAGGTTGTAGGGGACAACCTCGGGAGTGCAGGTGAAGAGCGCCGTCCCCTGGGGAGTCAGGGTGAACTCGTGCAGATCCATCTGCCGGCCGTTGGCGGCCCTGACCCGGGCCAGCTCGCGGTAGGAGCGATCGGCGATCACCGCTTCGCCCGCGCCGTACCCGCCGGTGACCTTTCCTTCCCACCAGGTGAGCACCGGCTCGTTTCGATATTCCTGCACCCTTACGTTTGCGGCCCATTTTCCGGTCGCTACGGGCTGAAACCACATGGGATCACCGACCCCGTCGAGCAGCATCACTCCCGGTTGGGAGCCACCGGGCTTTCCGGTGGCGCTCGGCCCCAGGAACACGTATCCGGGCCGGGGATCGGCCCCCGACAGCTCGATCGCCGGCGGGCGCAGGTCCGCTCGAGAGTGAAACGTCCGGACCGGACCGGAGGGGCCAGAGCGCGATGCGGGTATCGTCGCCAGCCCCGAGCCGCTGCCCGCGAGCAAACGGCTGAGCCCGAATGCGCCGCCCCCGGCGGCCGCCAGCCCGGCGGCGCCAATCAACAGCTGGCGCCGCGTGAGATGCTCGTCGCCGCCGCCGCCCGGTTCCTGCGAAGCGGCTCTGGGCCGCTCGCGGCCGGTGCGGGCGGAGGGATGGCCAAGGGCGACTGTGCTTCTGTCGGCTGACATCGGGTGCTCGGAGTCGAGTCCAACAGCGCCGTCGATGATTCGTCGAAGAACCGCATAAGCATTTGCCTACAGGGCTTACGCAGGGTTGATCTGCGGTCCATCCCCGGGCTTCGCGGGCTTGATCTGCGGTCCATCCTCAGCCGGCGGCTGGCATCCGATGTCATGCAGATGCCGGGCGAATGCCAAGCGGTCACGGTCGGGGCGGAACGGCTCGCGTCCGTCCCTGAGTAGGGCCGCGACCCGCTCCAGGTCGAACAACAGGGCGAGCTTGCCCGGCGGGTCGTCCCATTCGCCCCCGTCGTAGCGGGCGGTCCACGCCGCGAGCGCCGCGAGCGCCTCGAGCTGAAGCTCGTCCTCCCACCAGCCGGCGCGAATCATCAGCCTGTAGCGATCGCGCAGCATGCACACGTCGCTCCACAGCTGCTCGAACCACAGCCATCGCTCGCGCGGGTAGAGCCCGCGCCAGGTGAGCGGCCAGCGGCGCTGCTCCAGCTCCTCGTATTCGTCAGGCTGCTCGTTCCACCGCCCAAGCCCGTCGCTTCCCTGCTCGTCCCATCGCTCGTCGTCCGGGCCGCAGGAGCTCATTCCGACCCCGCGAGCGCGCGCAGCCGGCGATCCTGAAACCACATGCGCAGCCGAATGCGGACCGGGGCCAGCCGTCCGTACAGAAGCAGCGCGTGGCCGGCGGGCAGCTGCCGGAGCGCCTCGGGGGCGATCAGCGGGCGCCGGCGAGGCGCCACCGAGCGGGTAACACCACCGGCGCCGCTCGTGTACGAGCGATCACGTGCCTCCTCCTCGCCGACCAGACTGGCGAAGTAGCGGAGTGTCTCCAGGTCGGCTACGCCGGGCAGCAGCATCCGAGCCCGGTGACTGTTGACCACGGTCTCCGCCTGCCGCCCATAGCGGCTCCGAGCCTGGGCGAGGTCGTGAAAGATCGAGACCAGCTGGATGTTGTGACTGGGGGCCGTCGAGGCGATCTCGGCCAGGTTCGGCAGCGGCGCGACGTTGCCGGCCTCGTCGAGGCACAGCAGCAGCGGCAGTTCCAGCCGGCCCCCGTTCAGCGTGGCCATCTCATATGCGCGGTCCACGACCTCTGAGAGCAGCGCCAGGAAGATCGGCCGCAGCAGCTTCGAGGCCTTCGCGTCGCCGATCAGGTAGAGCGTCCCCGGCTGGCGGAGGAGTCGCTCCGCGGTGATCTCGCACGAGCGCGCAGAACGCGCCACGCGCGCGAACCGATAGGCGCGCAACAGCGCCTGGGCCGTGGCCTCGACGGATGAGCGCGTCCGGTCGGCCTGGGCTTCGAATGCCCGCACGGCGTCGTACGCCGCCCGGGCGCCGTCGCGTTCGGACTCGCCCGATGCCGAGTCGGAGAGCTCGAGCAGCGTCCGGTCAAGCTCGCGGGCGCCCTGCCCGTACACCCAGCGAACGACGGCGGCCATTCCGGCGCCGGTCTTGGCGGCCGCATACAGCAGCGGCGCCAGGCGCTGCTCGGCGGCCAGCGCCCAGAAGTCGCCCCCGTCAACACCGCGCTGGTCGAGCTCCGCCGAGGCGGCGAGGCGCCAGGCGACCTCGAGCGCCCCGTCCCAGGTGCAGGCGGAGCGAAGCGGCGACCAGGTGTGCGAGGCGCCACCGCCGAGCCCGAACGGGTCGAAGACGAGCGCTTCTCCCAGCGCCTGGCGGCGAGCCAAAGTGGCAGCCAGGAGGTCGGTCTTGATCGACGATGCCACCGCGGGACCGTCCCACTCGAGCAGCGCCGGTATGGCCAGCCCAGACGACTTACCCGACTGCGGCGGCCCAAACGCTACGAGCGCATGACGGTACTCGCCCCGCAGCAACCGTCCGTGGTGGCGCCCAAGCGAAAGGCGTGCGCCGCGCTCGCCGGCCTGCCGCCGTCCAAGCGACGCGGTGAGGCGCCGAGCGCGCAGCGCGGCCAGTTCTCCAGATGCCGCGAAACGAGCTCCGGCTCGCCGCTCGGCCCCGGGCGCGAGTGACCCCGTGCGGGCGGCGACCCCGACCACGGCCGCGGCAGCGGCCGCCAGTAGCGCGAGCGCGGCGTAGAAGCCGGTCGGCCCCGGCAGCCGGCGGCGAACGACGGGCGGCCAAGCGCTGGCCGGATCGGAAAGGTGCGCGGGCAGGCGAGAGATGACGCCGGCCAACTGATCGCCGGGGACACGCGGCCAGCCGCCGCCGAACAGCGCTCCGGCGACACCGCCCCAGGCCCAGACCAAGCCGGCCAGACCGAGTGCCGCGGCAATCGCGACCAGCAGCACGAGCTCGGAAGAACTCCGCGGGCGGCGCTCACCCATAGATCGCCCTTGCTCGCATTTGGCCCCGCGCACGAATCACGCGATCCTCATCCCGGTGTCGGTATCCGTCAGCCGCGACTCGAGGCGCGAGCGGTAGTGCTGTACGACGACCGAGCGAGAGCCGATGCGCCACAGCGCCTGTCCGGTCGAGAGCATCGACAGAAGCTGCGCCTCGGACTCCGACAGACCCAGCAGCGTGCGGGTTAGCGGGATCTGGCTTTCGTCCTGGTGGTAGACGATCCTCGTGGAGGCATCGGCGATCAAGCCCTCGGCGATCCTCGCGGCGCGCGAGCCGGCGTCTCCCGCGGCCTGCAGATCGGCCAGCTTGTGCAGCACGACGAGATTCATCACGCCGAACTGGCGCGCGAGCTTGAAGTTCGACTGAAACCACTCGCCGAGCCCCGTGTGCTGGATGATCTTCCACGACTCGTCCGCTACGTTGATCAGGCGCTCGCGTCCCGGACGCTCGGCCATTCGTGCCAGCAGCGCGCTCATCCACGCGGTGGCGCAGGCCATCAAGATCCCGACCGCGGGCGAATCTCGCAGCGCATGTAGGTCGAGCACCAGCAGTCGCGACTCGAGATCGAGGCCAGGCGTGGTCGGCCCATCGAATAGTCCCCGGAGCGGACCTTCACACAGGTCCTGGAGCGCCAGCGCCGCACGGCGAACGTCGGTGGCCAGCCGTTCCGGCGTCGTCTTCAGCCGGAGCGCCATGTCCGCGGTCGGCGAGAACAGCACGGCCGCGATCAGTGGCAGCGTCGGCTCGGTGCCCGCGCGCTCGCGGACGGTGTGCAGCGCCTCCCGCAGCGCGGCGGCCTCCACCTGGCTCAGCGGTCCTCCCAGCGCTGTCACCGTGACCGCGCGGAGCAGCTCGAGCTGCGCGTGCTCCTCGGGCCGCGAAGTCAGGGGGTTGAGCCGTACGCCGCCCCCGGGCGCCAGCGAGACCGGTCGCACGCCTACCGCCTCGCACAACGGGCCGTACTCGCGCTTGACATCGAGTACGAACGCGCGGCGGCCGAACAGCAGCATCCGCCACAGCAGCGTTTTGACGAGGGCGCTCTTTCCCTGGCCCAGCTTGCCCAGGACGATCGCGTTTGGATCGTCCAGCGCGCCGTCGGCGTACAGAACCCACGGGTCGTAGCAGAACGCGCCGCCGCTCGAGTCGCGTCCTACGAACACGCCTCGGCCGCCGAGGCCGCTCGCGGCCATGAACGGGTACACCGCCTGCGCGTGCCGGGTTGTGGCACGAAATCCCGGCCGCTGGACGGATCGCAGGCTCACCGCCACCGCGCCCTCACCGCAGCCCCGCGACGGCTCACCGCAGCCCGCGGCACAGCGGCAGCGTGAACGTGAAGGCATCGGCCTGCTGGCCGTACATCCGGTGCAGCTCGAGGCGTGCACGGGCCGCATGCTCCAGCACCTCGGCGCTCGCTCGCCGCAGGTCCTCCTCGTCCCTGCCGGAAACGGTTATGAAGCCGCTAAAGCGGACCTCGCCGTGGCCGGCCGCAAGCTCGGATTCCCGGCGCAGCGTGGCCTCGTATGCCTGCCGCTGGCGTGCCGTCTCGAGCTGGCCGAAGCGGTGCCGGACATCGCGGTCGGCATGATCGCGGGTGATCGCTGCCTCGATTTCGCGCGTCGAGCGCTCCGGGGAGATCGGCTCGAACGTCACCGCCACCGTCCGTACGACATTGGACCGGCCAAGCAGCGCGTCCATGAACATGGGCGACACATCGACCCGCGGCCACCCGCCGATCCAGTACGTGGCGTGGACGGCGCCGTCGGAGCGGTAGTGGTCCCAGCTCTCGCTCGCCCCGAGCGGCCATGCGCCGGCCTCACTGAGGCCCTCGCGAGCCGGATCGGTCGCCTCGAGCGCCGCCAGCTCCGACCGGGCGTAGGGGTCGAACGCCGTCCGCAGGGCGCGGCCAATCTGTCCGGCGCTGAGCGCGCCGAGCACGCTGACCTCCGCCGCCTCCAATCCCTCCACGACTCGCTCCAGCTGCTCCACGAGTGCCCGCGCCGGCGCCTCGGCACCCCGGTCGCGAACGCGGCGGGCGTCGATCTGAACGGCGATCAGGATCTCGTGCTGTTGGGTGACTCGCGCGGTCGTGCCGATCAGCTCGAGATAGGACTCGATCATCGCAGTCCCACGCGGCGGAAGGGCCGGGTCGCGCTCCTCGTGTAGCCACCGCGCGAGCTCGTCGCCCTGAGCCGGCGCCGTGCGCTCTGTCCACTGAAGGCGCCTCAGCGGCGTGTTGGCCGCGCTCGAGAGGACCAGCCCCCACCGGGCGAGTCGACGCTCCTGTGCCTCGGCCTCCAGCAGCGAGAAGGCCAGCACGCGGCAGGCCAGCACCGCCGTCAGACGACGCCCCGACTGCTCGCGGAGCGCCCCGATGTGCCGCTCGCGGTATGGCAGTTCGACGATCTCCACTCCTCGTACGGCCGCCGGCGGGTGCGGAGCGAGCTTCCCCAGCCCGATTGATCGCGGGCCGAACCGAGCGCGCAAGCCGCGTGTGGGCGATGAGGAAACTTCGCGCCCGCGGCCGAGGAACCGCCGCAACACGAAGCTCCCGGCGACCGGCGCCCACTCCTCGAGTGTCCGTTTGCCCACGGGTACCACCGCGAGCGCGACGCACGAACCGAACAGAAGCAGCGCCAGCGCGGCGCCGCCACCGCTGGGCGATGCGTCAAGGGAGCCGATCGCCAGCAGCGCTCCCAGCCCCAGCACCGCGGCCTGGCCCGCCCGTATTGGACCGAGGATCCCGCGCCGCTCGAGCGGCCCGAACCTGTATGTCAGGCGCGCGGCGCTCATAGGCGACCCTCTTCAGACTCCTGCCGCGGCGGCAGCGGGTCGTGGTCGTCGCCGTCTACCCGCGGCTCTGCATCCCGGCTGCCGTTCCATGGAGGCTGCGGCTCTCGGTCGGGGGGTTCCCGCTCATCGCCCATCGGCCAGAGCGGCACATCCCAGTCGCCGTCCGCTCCGAACGGTATTGGCCGCCAGGCGAGGTCGCTAGCCTGAAAAATCGGCGGCAATCCGGGGATCCGCTGCCCTTCATCTTGCGTGGGGGCTGCGGCGCCGTTCGGCGTCTGCGCCCGGTTTGCGTCCGGCGCGGCGCTGTTTGTGCCAGCCGCGTGGTTTTCGCTCGCCGCGGCGCCGTTGGCCGGCGCAAGCGGACGGAGGCTGTCGGTCGGCCCCGCGCCCGCGCCGTACGCGTCTGCGGCAGCGCGCCCGTTCCGAGGCTGACCATCGGCATCGTCGTCTTCGGAACCCGAGGCCTCGCGCGCCTGCCTTGTCATGTGGGAGGTGATCGCTTCGGCCAGCTCGGCGATCTTGTCTCCTCCTCCGAGCGGTCCCTGGCTAGCCTTCCCGACCTCGCCGGAGAGACCGGGGCGAAGCGAGCCCAGCGCCGCTCCCGCCACCTCGGACATCGGCAGGAGGCGCAGCACCGCCCACGGCGAGAGCGTGGCCAGCAGTACCAGCACCGTCCCGGCGAGCCCCTCGGTGACCTGGTCCAGCCCGAAGTGGCCTAGCCGGTCGAGCGCCGATCCGCCTAACACCAGCACGGCCACGATCGCAAACTTGGAGAGGATGAGCGCGACAAGCAGCTCGACTGCCCTGACCGCCCACACCCGGCGCGAAGGCCAGACGAATGCGGCGAAGGCCAGCGGCAGCATGAGGACGATCACGTACACGGCTGCCTCCCGAGTCGCCAGCTCGAGCCACAACGCGAGGGCCGCCGAGCTGGTGACGGCGCCGACGAGGAACACGAGAAACGGCGCCTTCACCAGGAGGGCGCCCGTGGCGAACAGGTGGCTGATGTCAGGATGCAGGCCGCCGCCGCCCGCCGCGGAGACTGCCGCGCAGAGCTGATCCGTCGCGGCCAAGAGCAGCATCGTCAACGGTGCGGCGAGCCCCACCGCGATCATCGCCAACGGCAGGTAGCCGAGCGCGGCACGGGCCAGCAAGGCGAGGTCCGAGCGGATCAGTGCTTGGGCGGCTGCCGCGAACAGAAACGGCAACGTCAGCACAGCCGCAATTCCCGCGATCCGCCAGTACGTCGCGGAGAACCAGCTCGTGCGCAGCTGGGGCGTGGTTGTCGCGCCGAGCACCTTGGTCATCTCGGTGAGCGAGAACTTGGCGCCGGCGACGACCCAGGCGACGATCGCCGTGAGTCCCAAGGCCGTTGAGGCGCTCGATGCACTGCCACCGCCGGCGAGCAGCGACTTGATCGCGCCGCCGACATGCCCGCTGACGAGCTTCTTGCCGGCGCTCACAATCTTTCCGGAGGAGCCCAGCAAGCTGCACGCCTTGCCCGCCAGGCCATTTACGTCGCTGGCCGCCGAGCAGGCGTCGCCCTGCACGCTTCCGCCAGCGACCGGAGGCCCAATGCAGCTGGCGAAAGCCACGATCGCGAACGCCGCCGCGGTAAGCGCGAAGGGATGTCGCATCACCTTGCGGTGGGCCGTAGGCACCTTGCGGTGGGCCGTAGGCACCTTGCGGTGGGCCGCAGCCTGTCGCATCACCTTGCGGTGGTCCCCAGATGCTCGAAGAAGTTGACCAGTCCGGGCGCCGCGCCGATTACCAGCGCCGCCGCCGCCGAGACCAAGGCGGCCATCCGCCCGCGCGCGGCGTATTGGTGGTTGTGAGAGTGGGAGGCGACCGCCCACAGCGCGGCTCCGACGAACGCGCCTAGCAGCGCGATCGCCAACGCCCAGGCTTCGGCGCCATTGACCAGCTGCTGAAGGATGTTGCTTCCCGGTAGCCCGGTCGGGTTCGGGTGTGCACTGACGGCCGACAGAAGCAGCTCGGGCGCGGTCGCTGATGACAATCGCTCTTCTCCTTGAATTCCAATTAAGCCAAATGAGACTAAAACAACCTAGCAACCGCGGGTGAGCCTTGCTAGGTTCTTTCGTATCAAGTTAGTCTCAATTAGAGGAGAAACAATGGCGACGGTCAGTCCTTCCCTTCTTCCTGTAACCGCGCTCCGCGACCTAGACCAGGCCTATCGGCTCCTCGCACGGCGCCTCGAGCGGATCGTGCGTTTCAACGTGCAGGGCTCGGATGCCATGATCGAAGAGGCGTGCCAGTTCGCCTGGGGCCGGCTGCTTGACCATCGCGGACACGTGCGGGCGCAGAGTGCGTTGCCATGGCTCGTCAAGACGGCGGTGCGGGAAGCGCTCAGGCTGCAGCGGCGCGAGCGCCGTCAGCTGTCGCTTGACGCGGCGATCGAGCACACGAGTGAGTCGCCCCTAGGGCTCGATTCCGGACCGGAGGCCGTCGTTGAGCGCCGTGAACGCCTGTCAGCGTTGGCAATGCTTCCCGAGCGCCAACAACGCCTGCTGTGGCTGCAGGCGCTTGGGCTGAGCTACGTCGAGATCGGACGCCAGACCGGTGATACGCCGCGCACCGTCGAGCGCCAGCTGCTGCGAGCCCGGCGCAAGCTGCGTGCGACGGCGGCCTAGCGCGCCCGAACCTTGACGCCCCTTCAGCGAGCGCGCCCGCGCTTACGGCGCCTTCGCTCGGCGGGACTCACCTTGCGGGGCTTCGGGGGGGCCTTGGAGCCGCTTCGGGCACGCTCGCCTGCTCCGGCGCCAGCCGCGGCGCGCTGACGGACCGGGGCTCGTCGCCGGGCGTCGTTCCAGATGAACAACGAGATCCCGCCGAGGAGGATGATCGCGCCCAGCGCGATGATGACCGCGTCTGTACCGCTGATGCCGCTGCCGCTAGAAGTGCTGCCGGTGCCCGGGCTGGTGGTGACGGTCGTCGTGGGAGTCGCGGTCGTCGGTGTGGGTGACTGCACCTGCGGTACGGAGAAGGGATTGGCCGCAGACTGCCCGCGCGCGGAGCCCGCGCTTCCCAGTGCAATCACCAAACCGGCGACGACGACACCGCACAGCAGCGTCGCCAGTTCCCGCCTATCTAACCTCAACGCCGCTCGCCGGAGCCGGAGGCGAGTGGCTCTTCCATGGCCGGCGTCTGGGGGGCCTCGCGGTAGGGCTGCTCTGGCTCGACGTCCTCTTCGTGGTAGACGCTCTCGGCGTTGACCGACCAGATGTCGTGATTGGTACCCAGCAAGATGTTGTCCACAGCCCGCATGGCGGTCAGCATCGAGTGATCGGAGTTGTTATAGCGGTGAAGCCCGTTGCGACCCACCTGGACGAGGTTGTCGATGCTCGCGAGCCAGCCGCGGATCGTCTGCACACGCTCCGCGTACTCGACGTCGTACATCGGGTAGGCCTTGCTGACCCGCACGACGAAACCCATCTTCACGTTGTCGGCGCGCCCCAGGCCGAGCTGCTGGATCTCGCGTGTGGCCATGGCCACGAGATCCCCGTCGTCCATGGTCCAGAGCTCGTCGCCCTCGAAGCAGAAGTACTCCATGCCGATCGAGGCGTCGCGATCGTTGGGCACCATCCACGGGCTCCAGGAGCGGAAGTTCTGGATCCTCAGGACTCGCACGCCCGGCTGGTGAATGTAGATCCAGTTGTCTGGAAACAGATCCTCACCCTCGATGACCAGCGCGACGGTCAAAAAGTCCCGGTAGCGAAGGCCGCGCGCGGCGTCCCGCACGTCGACCGGTGCCTCGGGGTGGGTGATCCCGACGGTCGTCCGCAGCGGCAGCGACGAGATTACGTAGGAGGGGCTGAGGGTCTCGCCGCCGGCCACCACCTCGACCACGCGTGCACTCCCGGGATCGATCCCTAGCCGCGTGGCGGGAGCGTTCAGCCGCACCTCACCGCCCTGGGCGCGGATGTCCTCGGTCATCTGTTCCCACATCTGGCCGGGTCCGAAGCGCGGGTAGTTGAACTCGGAGATCAAGGACTTGATCTTGTCGCCCTCGTTGCCAAGGAACGCCGACTTGGCGGCGCTGAAGAACGAGAGCCCCTTGATCCGCTGCGCGGCCCACTCGGCCCTGATCTCGTCGGTCGAGACTCCCCACAGTTTCTCGGTGTAGGTCTTGAAGAAGTGACGGTAGAGGCGCTTGCCGAAGCGGTTCGAGACCCACTGCTCGAAGGTGTCCTCGCGCCCCTTGGGCTTGACCGCGGCCCAAAGATAGGAAAGACCGCAGCGGATCAGCTCCACCGGGCCGAGCTTGCGGATCACGTCCATGCCCTGCAGCGGATACTCGAGGAACTTGTTGTTCCAGTAAATCCGCGACTGGCGGGGCCGGCGCAGGAACTCCTCCTTCATGATCTCGTGCCAGAGGTCGTCGACCTCCTTGACCTTGGTGAAGAAGCGGTGGCCACCGAGATCGAAGCGGTAGCCATCGCGGACCTCCGTGCGCGCCAGTCCGCCCACCTGCGCGCCCGCCTCGAGCACGATCACGGGCTTGCCCTGCTTGGCGAGCAGATAACCCGCCGTCAGCCCGGCCGGGCCGCCGCCCAGCACGACGACTGGGTTCTCTTCCGTGATCTCAGGCATTTCTCTCGTACAGGACTGCGCTGTCGGCGATGTCTGGGGCTGCGTGGTACATGCGCGGGGCGGTCGCCACAACCCTCAGGACGCCGCTGTCGACGTCCGCTTGGAGGATCGCTCCCCACTGAGCCGAGCGCCGGCGGATCAGCTGCGTCCACGGCGCCTCCCAGTTCTGTGCGCCTTCGGTCAGCGGGCGGACATACAGCAGTTGCTGGCCGGGCGTGAGGCTAGCTACGAGCGGATCGAGCGTCGCCGCCGGATTGGCGTGCTTCAGACGCGAAAGCGCGTTGACCCAGTTCATGTAGGTGGGGTCCGCGACCGGACCGATTGTGTTGGCGTAACGCAACCCGTCCGGCAGGTAGTACCAGGAGAGCGGGGTCTGCTCCGGTTGCCCGACGACGACCAGATCGCCGGCGTGCAACCGGGGACCCATCTCGCCCCCGACATCACGCATGTCGCTCTTGTAAGGGGGCACGACGGAGGCGGGGTTCAGCAGGAAGACGACCGAGAGCGCGAGTGCGACGATGCCCACGACACCGGCCCGGGCGCAGCCCAGCGCCGCGATCAGCAGGATCGACGCCACGACCGGGGCGAAGTAGCGCGGCACGTAGGCCGGATTGATCTGCGAGCCGAGCCAGGCCACCGCCAGCGTGGCGATGGGGAAGACGATCAGAGTCCACAGGACCGCCGCCTCACGCGTATGCCGCATCCTGCGCGTGAAGAAGCCTGCCAGTCCGACGACGCAGGCGGCCAGCAGCACTACCGTCACCCGGTCGCCGCCGAGCACGTCGCGGGAGATCAGGATCGGCGTGCCAAGTCCCGGCCTGTTGCTCCACGGCGCGGCTGTGTGTCCCGCCTGGTAGAGGAAGTTAGGAAGCCAGGGCACGTAGAGGATGGCGGCGCCCGCAAACGCGAGCAGGGCATCCCGTATAAGGGCGCGCCTGTCGTCCGAGACGGCGTAGGCCGGGATGAGCGCCACGATCGAGCCCACGACCACGAACACCCCCCACGAATGGGTGTAGAGCATCAGCGCCAGCGTCGCGGCGAACAGGATCAGATACCGCCGACGGCGGTGGACGAATGCCTGGATGAACGCCACGGTGGCCACGATGCCGAGCAGCCCCATCAGCTCGTACATCCGAGTCTCCTGGGCGTAGTTGGTGAACCACGCGTTGAACGCGAACAGAACCGCTGCCATCAGGCCCGCCCGGCGCCCGAACAGCGTCCAGCCGGCCCACATCCCAACAGGGACGGTGAGCAAGCCAAACAGCAACGAGAGCGAGTGAGTCGCCGACTCGCTCGTGCCGAGCAGGGTCATCCAACCATGCAGCAGTAGGTAGTACAGCGGCGGGTTGCCGTCGTGACGCAGGATGCCGGGGACCGCGCCCAGCGAGTGCGACGAGATGCCGGTGGTGATCGCCTCATCCATCCAGAACTGGCCGCCGATGAAGCGCGTACGCAGATACGCTGACGCCGCCAGCAGCACCATGAGCGCCGCCCCCGTGCTCGCCCAGACTGGAACGCGCTCGAACCACTTCGGCCCGCGCTGCCCGGCAACCGGCCGCGCCCGCCGCGGAGAAGCTGTAACGGTTGCCACTAGAACGTCACCCTACCGGCGCCACTTCAAGGCACCATGAACCGTGCGCACAAGCCGTGCGATCGAAACCGACACGCGTTGCCTACCCCGATACGCCTTGGTTCTCGGATACGCCTCGGTTCAGGCAGCCCTCGATCACGCCCAGTTCGCCGTCCGGGGCGTGATTCGGATACAGCAGCGCGTTGCCGATGACCTCGGCACTCGGGGCACGGTTCTGAAGCTGGTAGCCCGTTGCCGTTCCCGCGTTCGGCAAGAATTGAATCGTCGGACCCACGGAGGGAGCGCCGATTTGGATCCCGGTGGTCCCCACCTTGGCGGCCGGTAGGTGATGAGCAAGCAGGCACTGGAAATGCCCGGCACTGAGCCGCGGATCGTCGACTCGCCCGCGGCCCTGGGAAGGTTTGACGATGCTTCCACATGCCGAAAGGACGATCGCTGCCACCCACGCGGCGACCATGCCCTTGACGGTGAACATGGCGGCAGGGTAGAGGATCACTGCTGCACTACTCTCCGGGCGTGTGACCGCCATCGCCGCACTGACGGGGCCGGTGCCGAAGCTCGGTGTCGTCGTCGTCGGCGTCCTGGTGGCAACCGTGCTGCTGTCACGCGCGGAGCGGACGCGGGCCGTGGCGATGCTCGCCACGCTCGTGGTCTCACCGCCGTTGCTGTTGGCTTCGATCTGGCACTCCCCGAAGCTCTCGATCGTCCACCGCCACCCGTTGCTGGCCGTCGGGCTCGGGCTTCTGGCGCTGGCGGTGGTCGTCGTGCTCGCGGTGCTGTTCGACCGCCATCCCGAGGCTCTGGCGATGCTCGCCGTGGCCGCCCTACCGTTCCGGGTGTCGATCGGCACCGGCGGCGGATCGTCCAGCTTGCTCGTGCCGCTTTATGTGGTGGTAGGAGCCGGAGCGCTGGCCTACGCGGTGAGGGTGTTGCGAGGGCAGCAAGCGCCGGGCAGCGAGCCAGGCCCGCCCGGCTGGCTCGAGCGGCTGCTGGCAGCCTATGTGCTGCTTTATGCCCTGCAGGCGACCTACTCGCCCAGTGCGGGCTTCCAGCAGGCGCTTCAGAACATGGTGTTCTTCTACGCCCCGTTCGCCCTGCTGTTCTGCGTGCTGAGGCGCTTGCGCTGGACGCCCCGCCTGCTGCGCTGGTGCCTGGGCGTGGTCGCGGTGTTGGCGCTCGTGTTCGCGGCTGTCGGCTTTCTGGAATACGTGACCAACACGACCTACTTCTCATCCAAGGTTGCCCAGGAGAATCAGCTTTACGTCTACTTCGTGGTCAACTCGGTCTTCTTCGACCCGAACATCTTCGGACGCTTTCTCTCCCTGGCGATGGTCGCGCTGGCCGTCGTGCTGCTGTACGACCGCCCGCGGCGTGAGCAACTGGGCGTCACCGCGCTGCTAGCGGTTCTGTGGGTCGCGCTCGTGCTCAGCTTCTCGCGCGCCAGCGAGGTCGCGCTGCTGGTTGGGCTAGCGGTTCTGGCGGCCAACAAGTGGCGTCCAACGCGCGCACTGGTTGCAGTCGCCGCGGTCGTGGTCATCGGTGCCGCGGCGATCGCGATCTCGCCCACGACGTTCGGCTTCAATCAGAGCTTCAACGGGGTATCGGCCGGTCGGGGAAGCGTGCTCTCGGGAGGCCTGCACCTGTTCGACGACCGGCCGCTGTGGGGGTTCGGGTCGGGGTCCTTCCAGACGGCCTACGAGCGGCATCATCTGAGCCAGGGCACGCTGACCGCTTCGCACACGACGCCGGTCACGATCGCCGCCGAGCAGGGCCTGATCGGGGAGCTGGTATACATCCCCCTGGTCGTAGTGTCGATCGTCGGACTGGCGCGCGGCGCGCGCGACGATCCGGGCCGTGCCGCGATCGCCGCGGCATTCGTCGCGCTCGTTGTCCACTCCATGTTGTATGCGGACTTCCTCGAGGATCCGGTCGCCTGGGCGCTGCTCGGGATCGGCGCCGCGCTGAGCCGTGCTCGGCGCCCGCAAGCGGCGCCTGCTCTCGCGCCCAACGAGCGGGTAGCCGCCGTGCCCGCCTGGGGCTAGGCGCTTCGCGGGCCTGGGGCCACACGCCGTGGCGGCCTGAGGCTAAGCCCGCGGCTGGTTGGCCTTCACCAGCCGCAGCAACAGCTCGTGGAGCTGCGCGCGCTCATCGGCACTGAGGGGGGCAAAGAGGTCGTCTTGCGCGCCGCGTGCCAGCTGCCGACCGCGGCTGAGAGTGGTCCGTCCTTTCTCGGTGATGTGGACGGCGTGGGCGCGGCGATCCGACGGATGCCGGCGCCGTTCAACGAGCCCCGCCTGCTCCAGGTCATCGACTGTGGAGACCATCGAGCTGGGATCGATGCCCGTACACTGGCCGAGCTTCTGTTGAGTGATCGCGCCCTCGGCGTCGAGCACGTTGAGCGCTCCCCACATGCGCGTCGTGATGCCGAGCTGCTCGAGACGAGCGGAGAACTGCTTGGCCGCCACGTGGCCCATTCGCGCCAGGAGGAACGCCGTATGTTTCATCAGTGCCCGATGCGCCCCGGGCGGACCGGGATGCGGTCGGTCTTGATCTAGCGGGCGTGGTGCCCGCGGCGGGCCGGGATCGGGCCGGTCTTGATCTAGCGCGCTCACTTGACTTGTGAAGATTCTAGCAGCGACGCTTGCACCCAGAAATAGTTTGTGCTACTAATCATGCGCTTCACTAAGTTTCCGCCTCACCTCAGGGAGTTGCTTCATGATTACTCGGCTCACTCGCTGGGTCCTGGCGCACAAGCGCATTGTCACGGTCGCCTGGGTCCTGATCACGGTGGTCGGCATCGCCACCGTCAGCTCCTCGGTCAAGTCGTTCAGCAACCAGTTCTCGGTGCCTGGGCGCGAGGGCTACACCACCAACCAGCAGATTCTTCGCGCTTATCACAACGGCGGTAACTACGCGCCGCTGGTGGCCGTGGTCACACTGCCCGTCGGCAGCTCGGTTTCATCGGCGCCCGTTCGCACGGGGCTCGAGCGGATCGAGACCAAGCTGACAGGCGTCCTGCCAGGCACCCGCATCGCGTCGTTTGCGTCGACTGGCAATCACGCGTTCGTGTCCGCCAACGGCCGCACGACGTTCGTCCTGGCGTACCCTCCGCCTCCCCGGAAGAGCTCATTCGGCGGCAACACACATGCGGCCAAGGTGGCCGCTTCGGCGCTCGCCGGGGAGCAGATCGCCGGGGCGCCAGTGCACCTGACCGGTGTCGACGCCCTGCAGAACCAGACGGGCGGCGGCAACGGGCCCGGCATCCTCCTCGAATCGCTGCTCGGCGGGCTCGGCGCGCTACTCGTGCTCGCGTTCGTGTTCGCATCGCTGCTGGCGATCGTGCCGCTGCTGATGGCGGTCGTCTCGATCATGACCACGTTCCTCGTCCTCGGTGGCATCACCGCGTTCACCCAGGTCTCGGTGATCGTCGAGTTTCTCGTCGCGCTGATCGGCCTTGGCGTGGCGATCGACTACACGCTGCTGGTGGTCGTGCGCTGGCGCGAGGAGCGGGCTCACGGCAGGGAGGGAGAGGAGGCCGTCGTGCGGGCGATGGAAACGGCGGGACGGGCCGTCATCTTCAGCGGCACGACGGTGGCAATCGGGTTGCTGGCGATGATCGTCCTGCCGCTGCCGTTCCTGCGCTCGATCGGCTTTGCCGGGATGCTGATCCCGCTGGTCAGCGTCGTCGTCGCCACCACCCTGTTACCCGTTGTCCTATCGAAGATCGGCAGCCGGCTGGATTGGCCGCACGTGCGCACGGATGACAAGGCGAGCCGCTCCTGGACCGCGTGGGCTGGGCTCGTCGTGCGTCGGCGGTGGATCGCCACGGCGGGCGCGTTGGTGATCCTGGCGGCGCTGGTGCTGGCGGCGACACACATCCAATTCGGCTCGGCAAACGTCAACACACTGTCGAAGCGCGGCGCTGCCCGCGTGGGCCTGAACGCGCTTGAGAGCTCGGGAATCGGCGCCGGCGTGCTGGAGCCGATCGAAGTCTTGACGCCGGTGGGGAGCGCTGATCAGGTCGCCCGCGCGGCCGCCAGGGTAACCGGAGTCCACGGAGCGTTCGCCGCAGCCGATCCGGCCTGGCAGCGCGGCGGCAGTGCCGTCGTGGATGCCATTCCGATCGCCGATGGGTCGACCTCTGCCGGGCGCGACGCGATCACCCGGGTCAGAACCGCGGCCCATGCGGTGGGACCCGACGTACGCGTCGGCGGCATGGCTGCCGAGAACTCGGACTTCGTCTCGGCCATCTACGGCAGCTTCCCGGTGATGATCGCCCTGATCGCGGTGCTGACGTTCTTGCTACTGGCTAGGGCGTTCCGGTCGCTGGTGCTGCCCCTCAAGGCCGTGATACTGAACGTGATCAGCGTCGCGGCCGCCTGGGGCGTGATCACCCTCGTATGGCAGGAGGGGCATGGCTCGAGCGCGCTATGGGGAATTGCTGCCAGTCATTCCATCGACGCCTGGATTCCGCTGATGGTGTTCGCGTTCCTGTTCGGGCTCTCAATGGACTACGAGGTCTTCATCCTCGCGCGCATGCGCGAGGAGTACGACTCCAGCGGGGCGACAGACGCCGCCGTCGTCCGCGGCATCGGGCGCACCGGGCGGTTGGTGACCAGCGCCGCGCTGATCCTGTTCCTGGCGTTCGTCTCGATGGCGACCGCGCCCGACACCGACGTGAAGGTGTTCGCCACCGGACTGGCTGCCGGCATCCTGCTGGACGCCACGGTAATCCGCGCACTGCTCGTGCCGGCGATCGTGTCGCTGTTCGGCCGCTGGAACTGGTGGCTACCGGCCCGGCCAGCGCGCTTGCTGATGGTCGAGCCATCGTTGCCATCGCCGGCCACCCCAGAAGCCGCGAGCACGGGCTAGGCGCGGGCCGGGGCCCCGCGGCCCTCAGCCCCGCCCGGCCGCACGCGGCGCGGCCCTCAGCCCCACCACGCCACCCTGGTCCCGTGCGGAATCCGCACCACGCCACGGGGCGTCGATCGACGCAGGTCAAGAACGAATCGTGACGCCAGCACATCAGGTAGCGTCTCGCGCCGTGGCGCTCGGAACGAGGACGTCGGTCGAGGTCGCGCCGGTTCGCGGCTTTGGTCAGCTGCGCGAGTTCGTCGCGTTGCCATCCCGGCTGCACGCTGGGACCCCTTGGATCCCCCCGCTGACGCTCGAGCGCTACCTGTTCCTCAATCGCAAGTTGAACCCCTACTTCAAACACGGAGAGGCCGAGTACTTCCTCGCTCGCCGCGACGGCCGGGTCGTCGGCCGGATCACGGCGCAGATAGACCATGCCTTCAACCAGTACCACCACAATCGCTGGGGGATGTTCGGCTTTTTGGAGTTCGAGGACGACCGGGAGATCCTGGAAGCCCTGCTGAACGCCGCCGCGGCTTGGCTGCGCGCGCGCAACCGGGATCGAATGGTCGGGCCGATGGACTTCCAGATGAATGACGAGGCCGGCGTGCTGCTGGAGGGCTTCGAGTTCGAGCCGCTGATCAAGCAGTCCTGGCACCCGCCCTACTACCAGCAGCGGTGCGAGGCCGCGGGGCTGACCAAAGCCATGGACCTGCTCCACTGGGGCCTTTACCTCTCCGACCGCGAGCGGCGGATGCTTCCGATCCTGCCGCGGCTGGCGGAGCGCTCGCGCACGAAGCACGGCATTCGGATCCGCAGGATGTCGCGCCTGCACCTGCGGCGTGAACTCGACGAGTTCGCCAAGGTCTACAACGCCGCGTGGTCGAAGAACTGGGGCTTCGTGCCCTATTCGAAGGAGGATCTCGACGGCTACGCGATGGACCTCCAGCTGGTGTACGACCGCGAGTGGTTCATGGTCGCCGAGAACGACAAAGAGACGGTGGCGATGGCGATCACGATTCCCGACGTCAACCAGGTGCTGAAGAAGATGCGAGGCCGGCTGCTGCCACTCGGCTGGTGGCACTACCTGAACAAGCGCCGGATCATCGACCGCTGCCGGGTCGGCTTCCTGGGGGTGCTGCCCGAGTACCAGCACACCGGCGTCGGGGCGGCCCTGTACATGGAGCACTTTGAGACCTCGGCTCGGACCGGGATCCACGAGGGCGAAGCAGGCTGGATCCTCGAGGTGAACCACTCCATGAATCGGGGTCTCGAAGCCATGGGCGGGCGGACCGTCAAGCGCTACAGGGTCTACGAGCGCCTGCTCGAGGATGGTTCAGGCGAGCCGCTGGTCGCGGCCTGAGTAGCCGTCCCGCTACGCTCACGAACCCGATGTCGGTCACCGTCGTAGGCTCGATCGCGTTCGACGCAGTCACCACTCCGTTCGGCACCCGCGAGCGGATGCTCGGCGGCTCAGCGGTCCACTTCTCGCTGGCGGCGTCGTTCTTCGACACCGTGCACGTCGTCGGACCGGTGGGCGACGACTTCAGCGAGGCCGAGTACGAGATCCTCCAGCGCCGGGGCGTCGACACGAGCGCGATCGAGCACGTAGCCGGAGGAAGGACGTTCTTCTGGCGCGGGAAGTACGGCTGGGACCTCAACGACCGCGAGACGCTTGACACTCAGCTGAACGTGTTCGCGAACTTCCAACCGAAGCTCTCCGACGCCGCCCGCGCCGCCGACGTCGTGTTCCTGGCGAACATCCAGCCCGAGCTCCAGCAGCAGGTCCGCGCTCAGTGCCGCGACGCGCACTTTGTGGCGCTCGACTCGATGAACCTGTGGATCGAGACGGCTCGGGAGTCGCTGATCGAGACGATCGCCGGCGTCGACTGCGTGCTGCTCAACGACGCCGAGCTGCGCGCGCTGACGCGCGAGCCGAACCTAGTCCGGGCGGCGCGCCAGATCCGCGGTTGGGGTCCGCGCGTGGTCGTCGCCAAGCAGGGCGAGTACGGCGCCGCGATGGTCACGGAAGAGGGCTTCTTCGCGCTGCCCGCCTTCCCGCTGGAGAACGTCGTCGACCCGACCGGTGCCGGGGACTGCTTCGCGGGCGGGTTCATGGGCTACATCGCGGCACACCCGGAGCAGGAGCTTGATCATGAGCTGCTGCGCCGGGCGATGGCCTACGGGACCGCGCTGGCCTCGTTCAACGTCGAGCAGTTCGGAGTCGAGCGCGTGGCGCGTCTGTCCGGGGAAGAGATCGCCGAACGCGTCTCAGAGCTCCAGCGGATCACGCAGTTCGGCGAAAAGCCGATCGCGCTGCGGGACTGACTCGAGACCCACTGCCGGCGTTGAAATTCGCGCCGGAAGGGGGGTAGGATCATGGGCGTGACGTGGGGCTTTCTCTGGCTGATGTTCGCGATCAAGATTCCCCTGATCGCGCTGATCGTCCTTGTGTGGTGGGCGATCCGTCAGAAGCCCGAGGAGCCGCCCTCGGCCTCGGACGACGACGGCGGCATCAAGCGGCTTCATCCGCATCGCCCCCGGCCCTTCCCGCGGCCCCCGCGGCGCCCCCGTCGGGGCCCGCACGGCGGCCTGCCGCAGGCGCCTCCCGCCCGCGTGCGAAGTGTCCGCGCCAGGGCCCGTACCCTCGGGCACTGACTGATAATCCAGGGCCCGCACCTGCGCCGGTAGCGGCGATCGCGGTGTCAAACGGATCCGCCGCGGCTGGCAGACTGAGGCGTATGTCCGACACCCCCGTCTCCGTACTGTCGGACGGCACGATCCTGGAGCTCGTCCAGAGCGGCCGGATCCGGATCGATCCCTGGGACGCGAGTCTCGTCCAGCCGGCGAGCGTCGATCTGCGCCTCGGCGACTCGTTCCGCGTATTTCACAATCACCGGGCGTCCGCGATCGATCTGCGCAACCCGCCGGCCGGGCTGACCGAGGAGGTAGTAGTCCCATCCGAGGAGTCCTTCGTCATCCACCCCGGTGAGTTCTGCCTGGGGCGAACGCTCGAGTGGGTCGAGCTGCCGGACGACGTCGTTGCGCGGATTGAGGGCAAGTCGAGCTTGGGCCGCCTCGGCCTGATTGTCCACGCCACCGCCGGCTTCTGCGATCCGGGGTGGCAAGGAACGCTGACGCTCGAGCTCAACAATCTGGCGCGGATACCGATCAAGCTCTACCCCGGGCTGCCGATCGCGCAGCTGTCGTTCATGGCCCTCGACCGTCCGGCGCAGCGGCCCTACGGCAGCCCGGAGCTGGGAAGCCATTACCAGGGCCAGCGTGCCGCCACCGAAAGCCGCTACCAAGGGCTGGCGGGGCGCGAGACGGAGCCAAAGCGCTCGAATATCGGATAGCTTTCGCCACCATGCTCCACGCGATCGTTGCCGCCTCCGAGCCGTCGAAGGTCCCGTGGTACATCGGCGGAGCGGTTCTAGCCCTGTGGGCGGTCGTGCTCTCGACGCTCGGTCTGCGCAACCCGAAGTTCCCCGGCGGTGTCCGCGGTCAGCGCGGGGTCATGGCGATCAGCTCCGTGCTGGCCGTGGTGGCGATGGGCACCGCCGCCTACGTCAAGTAGGGACTGGCGCGCCTTCTTCTAACCGGCAAGGGTCGGCGCGCCTCCGTACTAGAGTGGTGTGCAACTGGTCTTCCCCTCTGGCTCGGTCTTCCCGGCAGGAACCATCGAGTCGGAGATATCGCCCCCCGGGAACCGTGCGAGAGGAACTTGAATGACCACAGAGACCAAGCAGCCGGACGGCGTCGGCGCACAGACCTCGCAGGAGACGCTGAGTGTCACCGACAACCGCACCGGCAAGCAGTACGAGATTCCGATCGAGGACAACACGATCCGCGCCACCGAGCTGCGCAAGATCAAGACGCACGACGACGACTTTGGCTTGATGAGTTACGACCCGGCCTTCATGGCGACGGCGTCGTGCCGCTCGGCGGTGACGTTCATCGATGGCGAGAAGGGCGTCCTTGAGTACCGCGGCTACCCGATCGAGCAGCTGGCCGAGAAGTCCAGTTACCTCGAGGTCGCCTACCTGCTCGTTCACGGCCGGCTGCCGAGCGAGAAGGAGCTCGAGGAGTGGGTGTACCACGTCACGGTCCACACGTTCGTGCACGAGAACGTCAAGGAGTTCATGCAGGGCTTCCGTTACGACGCCCACCCGATGGGGATGCTGCTGGCCTCGGTCGGTGCGCTCTCGACGTTCTATCCCGAGGCAAGCCAGATCAAGGATGAGCAGCTCCGCTACATCCAGATCATTCGCCTGATCGCCAAGATGCCAACGCTCGCCGCGTTCTCGTTCCGCCACAACCAGGGCAAGCCCTACGTGTACCCGGACAACGATCTGAGCTACGCGGGCAACTTCCTGTCGATGATCTACAAGATGACCGAGCTCAAGTACGAGCCCGATCCGCGGCTGGAGCGGGCCCTGGACCTCCTGTTCATTCTCCACGCCGACCACGAGCAGAACTGTTCGACGAGCGCCGTGCGCAGCGTGGGCTCCTCTCAGGTCGATCCGTACTCCGCCGTGGCGGCAGGCATCGCGGCTCTATACGGGCCGCTGCACGGCGGCGCGAACGAGCAGGTGCTGAGGATGCTGCGCCGCATCGAGCGCAAGGAAAACATCCCCGACTTCATCACGGGCGTCAAGGAAGGTAACGAGCGCCTGATGGGATTCGGACACCGCGTGTACAAGAACTACGACCCGCGGGCGAAGATCATCCGCAAGTCCACCTATGAGGTGTTCGAGGTGACCGGCACCGACCCGCTCCTCGACATCGCCATCGAGCTCGAGAAGATCGCGCTCGAGGACGACTACTTCACCGAGCGCAAGCTCTACCCAAACGTCGATTTCTATTCCGGGATCATCTACCAGGCTCTCGGCATGCCCGTTGAGATGTTCCCCGTGCTGTTCGCCATCGGCCGCACGAGTGGCTGGATCACGCAGTGGCTCGAGATGATCGACGACAACGAGCAGAGGATCGCTCGACCCCGCCAGATCTACACCGGCGAGCGAGGGCTGGATTACGTGCCGATCGAGCAGCGCTCGTAGGCCCCGGCATCGGCTCGTATACCCCGGCATCGGCTCGTATAGACCGTACTCAGAGCGCTCGTAGGCCCCGGCAGCGCTCGTAGCCGCACCGGATCCCCTCGTAGGCGCGTACTCAGATCGGGCCGTTCGGCGCGGCCCGGGGGCCGACACGGGCGCTTCCCCGCCGGGACGAATGTGACCACCAACACGCTGGCGCCGGCTTACCGATCGTAAGCTTGCTCTCATGGAAACCGTCAGGCTCAAGAGTGGACGCGAGGTAGTGATCCGCGCAATTCAGCCCGAGGACGGCCCGCGGCTCAAGCTGGGATACCGCGCGCTCTCGCCCGAGAGCCAGTACCGGCGCCTTCACGCTTCCAAACCGAAGCTCACCGACGCCGACGTGCGCTATCTGGTCAACGTCGACGGGCAAAACCACTTCGCGCTGGTCGCGACGACCACTACCGCTCCCGACTGGATCATCGCGGTGGCCCGCTTCGTGCGCCTGCCCGAGGATCCCGAGGCGGCCGAGTTCGCGATCGTCGTCGGCGACCCGTATCAGGGCCAGGGGCTCGGGACGGAGCTGCTCGAGCGGCTGGCGGACGCCGCGCTGACTCGCGGCATCCATCGCTTCCGGGCGACGATGCTGGCCGACAACGTCGCGATCCACAAGCTGACGCGGCGTTTGGCCCCGGGCCCGCGGGCGCGCCAGCGTCGCGTGGGCACAGTGGACGAGATCGAGGTGGACCTGGCGGCATAGGCGCCCCTAAGCTCGCGCCGTGCCGTGGAAGCTCACAGTCCGCGCCGGCTCGCGCGTCGAGCGTTTGCGCTTCGAGGCACTTACAGACGGGTTGGCTGGGCTGGAAATGCGAGCTCGCGAGCTATCGCAGGACGCGCCCCGGCGGGTAGTCGGGGGTCGCTACAAGCGCTACGAGCCCGCGCAGCAGGTGTTCGCGCGGCTCGAGCTCTCAGGACCCGAGCGCCTCCTGGCGACTGTCCGGGCGGGAGTCGACATCCGGGGCGACGGCTCGGTGGAGGCCTATCGGGGGCGCGTCAAGCGGGAGCTGATCGAGCCGGCGCAGGGAGAGACCCCGTACGCGGCGCTGCGGCGCGCGGTGGGGGCACAACGTGAACGTCCCGAGCCATCTCGCGGCGAGTGACTACGCCCGATAGGCGAACGATCGCTGCGACCACAACCCCTACAAGGTGAGGGTCGCGCCGTGGCGCCTCAGCCAGCTCGCGTGCGTGCGGTAGTCGGGGCACCAGCGAGCGACGAGCGCCCAGAAGCGCCGTGAGTGGTCCAGCACCTCGAGGTGGCAGACCTCGTGCCAGATGACGTAGTCGAGGACTGATTCCGGGGCCAGCAGCAGGCGCCAGTTAAAGCTCATCGCCCCCGCTGGGGAGCAGCTGGCCCAGCGGGTGCGCTGGCCGCGGATGGTGAGCTTGGAGTAGCAGCCCCCGGTCTGCCTGCAGGCGCGCTCGAGCCGCTCTTCGATCTCCGCCCGCGCGGCGCCCCTGTACCAACGCTCCAGCGCCCCGCGGCGCTCGTCGCCGGCGGGGACCAGCAGCTCGTCGCCGTGGCGGTGCGCCCGGCTGCGGCCGGGCACGGACACCAGCCGCAGCGAGGTCCCGAGGTAGGGAACGGCGTCGCCCCGAGCCGCGACGGCCGCCCGCGCGCGCTCTAGCTCTGACACCCGGCGCTCGATCCACGGGCGCAGCTCGCGCACGGCCACCACCGCCTCTCGTTCGGCCGCGCGCCGCGGCAGCACCACCTCCACGCCCCGTCCCTCCTGGACGGTCACCCGGACACGCCGCGCACGCTGTGATCGGCGCACGCTGTATTCGATTTCGCGCACAGCGCCGACAGGGTACGGTGAGCCCAGGATGCCGTCGATCCCGGAGCTCGATCAGCCGCTGTCCGACGGGCGTGTGGCGCTGCGGGACGCCGCGGAGCGGGACATTCCCGAGATCCTGATCGCCCACGAGGACGATCCCCAGATGCATGTCAGGCTCGGTCTGCTGCAACCGCCGAGTGGCGCCGAGCTGGGCCGTCAGATGGAGCGGGCTCGCAGCGAGCGCGCGGCGGGCATCAGGACCAGGCTGACGATCCTCGAAGGTGGCTCCGACGACTGTCGGGGGCGCATCATGGTGCACGACGTCGACTGGGACAGCGCACGCGCTGAGCTCGGGCTGTGGGTGGTCCCTCAACTGCGAGGCAGGGGCCTGGCGCGCGGAGCGCTGCGCCTCGCCGCCCGCTGGCTGTTTTT
The DNA here is from genome assembly GCA_963830405.1 of uncultured Actinomycetes bacterium. Lineage (GTDB taxonomy): Bacteria > Actinomycetota > Thermoleophilia > Solirubrobacterales > Solirubrobacteraceae > Palsa-465. The sequence goes on along the minus strand of CAWHMB010000001.1, from coordinate 320,405 downwards.
GAACTGCGGCTTCAGGCGGCTCCAGCTCTTGACAGAGCCGGCCAACGAGCCCATGCTGCGCGCGGCGATCGGCGCCGGCTTCGTGCACGAAGGCGTGCTCCGTTCGTACAACCGCGAGATCGACGGACGCCGGGACATGGCGATGCTCTCGCTGCTGCCCGCCGACCTCGAACGACTGCGTTGATGCGTTACTGGCGAGTCAAGCTGCCTGCGGGGATCCGCGGACCGTTCGAGGTCTACATCAACGGAGTGCGCCAGGAGCTGGGGCACGACTACCAGGTGTCAGCCGGCGAGCTGCTGTTCACGCGCGAGCTCGTCCAGCAGAAGCTGAGCCCGTGGGCATGGTTCGTCGGCTTCTGGGGCATCGGGACCTACAAGCGAAACGACGAAGTCGACGTGCGTTACGAGCTCGAGGGCCGGCCCACCGTGGCCCACGGACTGAGCATCATCCCGCCGCCTTGACCAGCTCGCGCCGGACCCAGGGCCGCAGCAGCGTCAGCGCCGAGAGGATGGCCCTGGTGGCGGGCGAGCGGTTGAGCGTGTAGAAGTGAATCCCCGGCGCCCCGCGCGCCAGCAGCTCGGCGCACTGCAGGGTGGAGTAGGCGACGCCCAGCTGCAGGACGGCCTCGGGATCGCCGGCCCGCCACTCGAGCGCCGCGAGCAGCGCCTCCGGGATCGTGGCCCCGCACATGCCGGTGATGGTCTTGATCTGCTTGACGTCCGTGATCGGCATGATCCCCGGGATGATCGGCACCTCGATCCCCGCCGCGCGCGCCTCTTCGACAAAGCGGAAGTACAGCTCGTTGTCGAAGAACAGCTGGGTGATGAGGAACGAGGCGCCGCTCTGCACCTTCTCCTTGAGAAAGCGCAGATCATGGGTCAGGTCGGGCGCCTCAGGGTGGACCTCCGGAAAGCACGCCGCCCCGACGCTGAACGGGTAGCGCTGGGAGATCAGCACCGCGAGCTCGGTCGAATAGTGAAGCCCGCCCGGATGGGGCTTCCACTCGGTCTCGCCGCGGGGCGGATCGCCGCGCAGCGCAAGGACGTTCTCGATGCCGGCCGCTCGGATGCCGTCGAGGATCTCGATCAGATCCTCCCGGGTGGTACCTACACAGCTCAGATGGGCCATGGCTTCGATTCCCAGACCCTGCTTCAGCCACTTGGTGAGCTCGACCGTCCTGTCACGCGTGGAGCCGCCGGCGCCGTAGGTGACCGAGACGAAGTCCGGTTGGAGCGCCCGCAGGTCCTCGAGCGTGGCCCTCAGGTTGCGCTCCCCGTCCTCCGTCTTGGGGGGAAAGAACTCGAACGAGAAGGTCGGCTCGCCCTTCGTGGCGATGATCTCGTCGACGCGCACGTGCGCGGACTCTACCAACCTTGACACGATTGTGTTAAACAAGGGCCGGCCCGCGCTCAAGGCGCGGGCCGGCCTTTTTCAGACGGTGCGCCAGCGCTCGACGGTCCGCTCGGAATCCCGCGCAGCCCGCCCCGCGAGCTCAAGGTGGCGCAGGTAGGCACTGGTCTGCCAGAGCAGCCAGTCGGCGTTGGCCTCGTTCAGCGGCTCGCCGTAGAGCTGGGGGACGATCTCGACGATTGTGCGGGGCGCGTCGGCGAGCAAGCTAAGGGCGGAATCGAGGCGCTCGTTCACCAGCCGGCGGTTGGCCTCGACGTGCCCGTGGACGTCGACGAATGGTCGGCCGTGCCCGGACAGGCACAGGCGCGCGTCGAGCTGATCGACGAGCCCCAGCGAGCGCATGAACTCTTCGACCGGGTCGGGCGTCCAGCCGTAGTCGAAGTACAGCGAGATCCGACCGAGCAGATGATCGCCGGAGATCAGCAGACGTCGCTCGGGTTGGAACAGGCAGACGTGCGAGGGCGCATGGCCCGGCGTGTGGTAGGCGTCGAACGGGCCGAGGTCGGTCTCGATCCGTGTCCCCTGCTCGAGCGCTTGGTCGGGCTCGATCAGCCGCGCCACTCCGGAGGGCGCCTCCCGGGCATAGTCGGCGTAGCGGCGTAGCGCCGGCTCGCAGACGCCGCTCTGGCGGGCGACCTGGAGCCGCCGCGCAAGCGCCGCGTCGGGCTCGGCGAGGCCCTCCGTGCCGTGAGCGTGGTCGGGGTGCATCCAAAACTGACATCCCGAGCGATCATGGATCGGCCCGGCCTGCCCCCAGTGGTCGGCATGGGCGTGCGTGCAGACCAACAGCCGGACCTGCTCCATTCGCAAATTGACCTGCTCCAGCGCCCGCTCCAGCTGGACCAGCGACCCCGGCTCGTGCGCCCCGGTGTCGACCAGCACCAGGCCTGAGCCGGCGGCGATCGCCCAGGCGTTGCCGTGCGGAACCGCGGGCCAGGGCAGCGGCAGCCTCAGCCGCCACAGACCGGGCAGGACGCGCTCCCCTCGTCCCAATTCCCGCTGAGAGCTCATCGCCGCACCATATTCCGAAGCCGTAGACTCTCGCCCGCCGATGGCCTCCACCTCCGAGGTAGCCAGGCAGTACTTCAGCGCCCTCGACGCCCACGACCTCGACGCGGCGGCTGCCTGCTGGGCCCCCGGCGGCCTTGAGCGCCTCGTGGGCCAGGATGATCTGCTGGCCCCCGATGGCATCCACCGCTACTACGGCGAGCTGTTCGCCGCTTTTCCGGACTTCGGCTTCGAGATCTTGGAGACCACTGCCTACCGCAACCGCTGCGCCGTCCGCTGGCGCGCGCGGGCCACGTTCGCCGGGCCCGGACGCTTTCAGGGCTTCGTCGCCAACGGCGCCCGGATCGATCTCGAGGGCTGCGACGTGGTCACCGTCGAGGACGGGAGGATCCGCTCAAATCATGCGTACATCGACAGCGGCGAGACCGCCCGTCAGCTGGGCTTCCTGCCCCCGGCGGGCTCGTCGGCCGAGGCCCGCCTGGCTCGGCTCGCCAACGCTCGCACCCGAATCGTGTCGTGGTTTCACGGCTCCAGTCCCGAGCCGATCGCCAGCGGCGTGTGGCTCGTACGCGGGGGCTTTCCGCTCAAGATGATGAACGTGTACCTGCTCGCCGACGAAAGCGGTGTGACGGTTTTCGACGCCGGCATCTCCGGTATGACGCCGGCCGTCCAAGCCGCCGGTGTCCGCCTGGGCGGCATCCGCCGGGTGGTGCTCTCCCACGCGGACGCAGACCACCGCGGCGCCGCCCCCAACTTGAACGCTCCCGTCTATTGCCATCCGGCCGAACGCGTCGCCGCCGAGTCGCAGAGCCCGTTCCGTGACTACTGGGATCCGTCGAAGCTCGGACCGCACGGGCGTGCGCTCATTCCGAAGCTCTTTTCCGCCTGGGACGGAGGCCCGGTTCCGATCGCGGGCACCGTCGAGGAGGGGGAGGAGGTCGCCGGCTTCAGAGTGGTCCACCTTCCGGGACACGCGCCGGGACTGATCGGCCTGTTCCGCGACTCCGACCGTCTGGCGCTCGTTTCCGACTGCGTCTACACGATCGATCCACGGACGGCCATCAAGGGCCCGGCGCGCGTGCCGCACCCTGCCCTCAGCCAGGACACCGAGCGGGCTCGGACGTCGATCCGCAAGCTGGCGGCGCTCGCGCCCTCGGCGGCGTGGGCCGGTCACGCCGACCCCGTCACGGGTGATGTGGTCGCCCAGCTCGAGCGGGCCGCCGCGGCTCCGGTCTGAGCGGCGCGTGGGTCGTCGCTCCCGCCGGCGCGAAAAGCTCACCGCCCCGGTCGCGGAGCACCGCGACGCGGACGGCGCTGTGCTCAGGCTGCGCGGCTCGCTGTCGCCTGCCTCACGCCGCGAATACCGCTCGGTGCTCGAGCAGGGGCTGGAGCGCGAAGACGCCTGGCAGCGAGCGGTCGAGTTCCTGTTCGAGCGTCTGGCCGTGTCATGGTCGATCGCCGGCCTCGAGATCACGCGCCAGAAGGAGCTCTTGGGCCGCTACCGGATGGCCTCGAGCGCCGAGCGGCGGTTCGTCCGCGATGCGCTGCGAGAACACGTTCGCGAGCACTTCCCCGAACTTCAGGCGCCGTGACGCGCCAGCCCGCAGACGAGCTGACCCCCGATCCAGACGCCCACGCGGCGCTGCTGTGCGACTGGTGTATCCGCGCCGGAGAGCGAGACCAGGTGCTGGTGGGAATGACGCTTCAGTGCATGCCGTTGGTGCGAGCGCTGCACCGCGCGCTGCTCAAGCGCGGCGCCTGGCCGCTGATCCGACTCGCGCCGGCGGAGCTGGCCGCCGACTTCTACCGCCACGCCACCGATTCGCAGCTCGACTCCTTCGCGCCGCTGGAGCTGGCCGAGGCCCAGGCGGCCGACTGCGTGATCAGCATCACCGCCCCGGCGAACACGCGCGCGCTGGCGAGCGTCGAGCCGGGGCTGATCGCCCGCGCGGGAAGGGCACGGTCGCCGGTCCAGGAGGCGCGGCTTAGCAAGCGCTGGTGCGGGACCGTGTGGCCCACGCCCGCGCTGGCTCAGCAGGCGGCGATGGGCGATCGGGAGTACGCGGCGTTCGTCGGGCGGGCTCTATTTCTGGACCGTCCTGACCCGATCGCCGCCTGGCACGACTTGAGCCAGCGCCAAAGCGCCCTCGCCGAGCGGCTGTCCCGTGCCGGGGAGATCAGAATCGAGGCCGCGGGCACCGACCTCAAGCTACTCGTGCAAGGACGCACGTGGATCAACTCCGACGGCAAGCACAACATGCCCAGCGGCGAGGTCTTCACCGGACCGCTCGAGGGCTCCGCCGAGGGGACGATCCGCTTCACCGCGCCCTCGAGCCCCCGCGGGGTCGAGGTATCAGGCGTGGAGCTGACGTTCCGCGAGGGCAAAGTCGTCGGCGCGCGGGCTGAGCGCGGCCAGAGTTATTTGCACCAGGCGCTCGAGACCGACGAGGGTGCGAGCTTTCTCGGCGAACTCGGCATCGGCACCAACGATGGCATCGACCGCGCCACCGGTCTGGTGCTGCTCGACGAGAAGATCGCGGGGACGGTCCACCTTGCGCTCGGACGCTCGTATCCGGAAACCGGGGGCCGCAACCGCTCGGCGCTTCACTGGGATTTGATCTGCGATCTGCGCGAAGGCGGCCGGCTCACCGTCGATGATGAAGTCCTTAACGAGAACGGCAGGTTCGTGCAGTAGCTTCACCCGGTATGCGTCGGACGAAGATCGTCGCCACCATCGGCCCCGCCTCGCGCGACCCTGACACGTTGGCGCGGATGGTCGAGGCGGGGATGGACGTTGCGCGGCTCAACTTCTCGCATGGCAACCGCGAGCTCCATGCCGAGAACGCCCAGCGGATCCGCAACGCCGCCGGCCGGGTCGGACGCCAGGTGGCGATCCTTCAGGACCTCCCGGGGCCCAAGTTGCGGATTGGCGCGCTGCGGGACGACCTCGCCGAGCTCCGGCCGGGAGACGTGCTGGTGCTGGCTTGCGGGTCAAATGACCCGGGCGACGAGCGGCGGATGTCGGTGACCTGGGGCGGGCTGCCCGACGCAGTCGACCGCGACGATGTCATCTACTTGGCTGACGGCGCGATCCGCCTGCGCGTCCGCGGCGTCCGGGACGGCGAGGTCGAGACGGCGGTCGAGATCGGTGGCGCGGTGGCCTCGCGCCAGGGTCTCAACATCCCCGGCGCGACGCGCGGGCTGCCCGCGGTCCCCGAGGAGGACATCGACATGCTCAAGTTTGGCGAGTCGATCGGCGTCGACCTCGTGGCCCTGTCGTTCGTTCGCACCGCCGAGGACGTGACCGCGGTGCGGCGTCATACGCGGCTGCCGCTGATCGCCAAGATCGAGAAGCCGCAGGCGGTGAATGCGGCCGAGGACATCATCAGGGCCGCCGACTGCGTGATGGTGGCGCGCGGAGACTTGGGGATCGAGCTTCCAATCGCCGATGTGCCGATGGTGCAGAAGCAGCTCCTACGAATCGCCGGGCGTCTCGCGCGACCGTCGATCACCGCCACCCAGATGCTTGACTCGATGGTCAATTCTCCGCGGCCGACGCGCGCCGAGGTAGCAGACGTGGCCAACGCCATCCTCGACGGCACCGACGCGGTGATGCTCTCGCAGGAGACCGCGATCGGCTCCTACCCGGTCGACGCCGTGGAGATGATGGCCAGCGTCGCCGAGCGCACCGAGCACGCCATCCCGTACCACCCGTGGAACGAGGAGCGCGTGCGCCGCGACGCCCGGGACCCGGCCTACACGGTCGCCTACAGCGCCTGCGCGGCGGCTCGCGATCTGCACCTGGCGGCGCTGGTGGTCCCCACGCTGTCCGGGCGCTCGGCGCGCCTGATCTCCGCGCACCGCCCCCAGGTGCCGATCCTCGCCCTGTCTCCGGGCAAGGAGACCGTGCGCCGCTGCAGCCTTATGTGGGGTGTGCAGGCCGCCTCGATGCGCCGCCACGAGATCACCGAGGCTCTGATCGCCGACGCCGCTAGGCGCGTCGTGGAGCTAGGGTGGGTGAAGTCAGGTGCCCGCGTGGGTATCACCGCGGGGCTCCCGAGCGGGCGACCCGGGACGACGAGCCTGGTTCAGATCCAGCGCGTCTAGGCTCCAGCATCCATTCGAGAACAGGAGGCACTAAATGCTTGCGCTGACAACAGACGCCACAAATGCGATCGAGCGGATTCTGGCCGCGCCGGGCGTGCCGGCCGGCGCCGGGATCAGGATCATGGCGGCGCCGCCGACCGACTCCAGCGAGCCGGCCAACGAGCTCCAGGTGACGGTCGCCGAGGGGCCCGGGGATGGCGACCACGTGATCGAGGAGCAGGGAGCGCGAGTGTTTGTGGAGGACAGCGTCTCGACCTATCTCGATGACCTACAGCTGGACGCGGAGCTGGTCGATCAACGGGTCCGCTTCTCGCTTGAGCAGACGACGGGCCCTTAGCAGACAGGCGGCCGCTGCCCGCTCCACGGCCGCACCGCCTCGAGCTGGGCGGCTAGCCCATAGAGGGACTGCTCGGCGCCAGGACGACCGACCAGCTGGACGCTGAGGGGCAGTCCGTCGCCGCCGATTCCGGCCGGGAGCGCGATCGCCGGCTGACCGGTCAAGTTGGAGAGCGGCGTCCACGGCGTGAAGCTCGCGGCCAGGTTGAACGCCACCGGCAGCGGCTTGCCGAACCCGCCCTCCGCCGGGAGCGCGGTCCGCGCGAGCGCCGGAAGCAGCAGGACGTCGACCTCGTCCCACAGCGTGAGGACGCGCGCCGTCATCGCCGCGCGCTGCTTCACCACTTGCCCGCGCCGGCGGTCGGAGACCAGCCAGCGGCCGAGCGCGGCCATCTGTCGCGACAGGGGCTCGAGCTGCGACCGATCGGGAACCCGAAGCGAGTCCTCGTAGACGCCGCGGGTCCACATCCTGGTGAAAAGCAGCGCGGCCAGCCTGTATGGAGGGTCGCGCTCCGTCAGCTCGTGTCCCAGCCCCTCGAGCGCCACCGCGGTCCGCTGCCAGGCCTCGCGCTGGTCATCCGAGCACCGGGCGACGAGACCTGGTGGCACCTTGCGCGAGACCGCGATCCTCAGGCGTTTGGGCTCTCGGACCTCGGCCAGCATCGGAGAGGCGCCCATGACGCTCAGCAGCAGCGCGCTGTCTCTCACCGACCGCGCCAACGCCCCGAACGAGCTCAGTTCGAGCCAACCACCTCCCGGCACCCGCCCGCGGCTGGGCTTCATTCCCACGAGCCCGCAGCAGGCTGACGGGATCCGGATCGAGCCGCCACCATCGGAGCCCGTCGCGGCCGGCACCATGCCCGAGGCGACCGCCGCCGCTGAGCCGCCCGAGGAGCCGCCCGGCGTCCGGGTCGGATCCCAGGGGTTGCGCGTGACGCCGCCGGCCTTGCTGGCTGTCCACGGCCAAATCATCAGCTCGGGGACATTCGTGATCCCGACGGGGATCGCCCCAGCCGCGCGCAGCCGCCGCAGGGCCTCGGCATCGGCTGGCTCCGGCGGCCCGTAGCTGGCCGCGCCGCGCGTCGTCGCTTGCCCCGCCAGCGCCAGGTCGTCCTTGACCGCGATCGGGACGCCGGCCAGCGGCAGCTCTGAAGAGGCCAGGCCCTCGGCCTCGGCCAGGGCCACTTCGGGCATCGTGATGCGAAAGGCGTTCAGCCGCGGCTCGAGCGCCTCGATGCGTCGCAGGAACAGCTCCACCACCTCGGCTGGCTTCACCTGCCGCTCGCGCACCAGCCTCGCCAGCGCGCCTGGCCCGGCGAACGCCAGCTCGCCGTCGCCGCTCATGGCCGGACCGGCGGCGTCCGTCGCGGGACCGCCGGCGCAGCTATCGACGCGCCACCAGGCTTCCGTAGAACTCCGCTTCCTGGCGGCGCCACCTGGCTTCCGTAGAACTCCGCCTCCTGGCGGCCCAGATCCGTGGCCGGTTCGTCGCCATAGAACCACTCGCGCGCGATGCGGTGGAAGTTGCCGCGGGCGTGCAGCTGCGCGATCACCGCCAGCGTCAGCAACTCCATCCGGCGGCCGAGGACGTGGTCGGGCGGCGCATTTTCGTGGCGCAGCTGCCCGAAGTACTCGGAGCGTGGATCGCTCATGTCGATCAGGACCTGCGTCGCCAGCTCGGGCGTAAGCTCGACGGCGGCGTCGCTCGTGTACCAGGAGGTCGCGGCGCGGAAGTGCTTGAGCACCCGCTGGGGCTCGAACCTCTCGGGTTGCGGAAAGAAGCCCGTCTCGCTGCCGATGCGCATGATCGTCTGGGCGTCGCCTTCGATCACGGCGCGCGCCACCTCGATCTCGAGCTCGACCGTGCCCGGAGGCATGCGCTTGAACAGGCCGAAGTCGAGGAACGCCATGCGTCCATCGGCCAGCAGCATCGAGTTGCCGGGGTGGGGGTCGCCCGAGAACTGGTGGTGGCGGTAAAGGCAGCCGAAGTAGAAGCGGAACAGGATCTCGCCGACTCGGTCGCGCTCCTCCTGGCGCAGGCCCTTGAGCTCTTCGAAGCCCTTGCCCTCGACGAACTCCGAAACCAGTACTCGCTCCCGGCACAGCGACGTGACGACGTCGGGCACGGCGATGAAGGGGTGGCCGCGGAACACGCGGGAGAGCGTGCGCTGGTTCTGCGCCTCGAGCTCGTAGTCGAGCTCCTCCTCGATCCGGCTGCGGATCTCCTCGCCCAGGGCCTTGGGGTCCATCCCTGGCGCGATGCGCTTGGCGAGGCGCAGGATCAGTCCCAGATTCTGCATGTCGGCGCGCACCGCCTGTGCGACGCCCGGATACTGCACCTTGACCGCCACCTCGCGTCCGTCGGCCAGCGTCGCGCGGTACACCTGGCCGATCGAGGCCGCGGCGATCGGTAACTCGTCGAAGTCATCGAACACCTCGCGCAAGGGCTCGCCGAGCTCCTGCTCGATCACCTTGCGCATGTCCTTGAAGGTGACGGTCGGCGCCGCGTCGCGCAGCGCTCCCAGCTTGCGCTGAAACTCCTCCCGGTACTCCTCGGGCACCAGGCCGACGTCGAGGAATGACATCACCTGCCCGACCTTCATCGCGGCGCCCTTCATCGTCCCCAGCGCGGCGACGATCTGCTCGGCGGCCTCGATCTGACGCCGCTCCAGCGCGGCCTGTCGGCCTTCGCTACCGCGAGCGACGTTTGTGGCCCGCGTCCCCGCCTGCCTGATTGCCTGCCCGGCAGCCAGCCGTCCGACCCTGGCCGTGCGCCCCACGCGGGAAGTCGGGATTCGGCCTGGCGCCATCGATCAAGCTTAGGCGCGCTTGGCACGCCTACGGGCGGGCGCTCAGACCGGCGGCTCGCCCCGCCGCGGCCAGGACCCGGCCGCTGCGGCGCACTCCGGCTTGGGGCGTGGGAAGTGACCGACCAGAGCCGGTCCCGTAAACCTCGCCGGGGAGATAGCGACTGCTGGTGGAATAGCGACCGCTGGTGGGATAGCGACCGCTGGTGGGATGGCGACCGCTGGTGGGATGGCGACCGCTGGTGGGATAGCGACCGCTGGTGGGATAGCGACCGCTGGTGGGATAGCGACCGCTGGTGGGATAGCGACCGCTGGTGGGATAGCGACCGCTGGTGGGATGTTTGTCAAAACTATTCTGCAGTTCATCCCACGAGTACGTCAGCCCCGCCGCACCCGCGAGCCCGGCGGTCAGCCCCGCCGCACCCGCGAGCCGCCGGTCAGCCGCGCTGCACCCGCGAGCCGCCCGGTCAGCCCGGGCGCACCCGCGAGCCCGGGACGATGTCGTCTGAGCCGTCTGCCCAGCGGACCCAGGCCTTGTGCCCGCCGTCGTAGTCCTCGGCCATCAGGATCAGCGTCGCCGGCTGCCCCAGCGCGGTGCAGGGCTCCGAGCCTTCCTCGTCGACGCCGCGCCAGATGCGAACAAACGGGTTGCGCTCGAGCTCGTCGGCCACCGTCGTCGGCTCGGTGTGCCCGGGGTGGATCCGCGTCTCGGGCGGAAGCTTCAGCAGCGTATCCATGATCGAGCGCTTCAGGTCGGCGTAGCTCGTGTGTCCAGGGGCGCGGACGCCGCCCACCGATCCTCTGAAGAGCGTGTCGCCGGTGAAGACGTCGGTGCCGTTGACGAGCAGCGAGAGCATTCCGGCGGTGTGCCCAGGGGTGTGCAGCGGCTCGATCACAAGCGCGCCGCAGTCGATCACCTGTCCGGCGGCCATCGTCCCCGTGGCCTTGGGCAGCTGCTCGCGCTCGAGCTCATGGGCCAGGACCGGCGTGCCGGGGTGGCGCTCCAGCACCCGATCGAGCTCCGCGACGTGGTCGTGGTGGTGGTGGGTCAGCAGCACGCAGGCGAGCGAGAGGCGCATCCGCCCGAGCACGTCCAGCAGCGGCTCCACCGGTCCGCCGGCGTCGACCATCGCCGCCCGCGAGCCGGCCTCGTCGGCCAGCAGGTAGGTGTTCGAGAGCCAGCTCTCGTTCATCGAGCGCTCGACGATCACTGCGACGGGAGCCTATCCTGTGACGCCGTGAGCTTGATTCACACCTGCTACCGGATCCTTGAGGTCGACCGGTCGGTCGATTTCTACCGTGCGCTCGGCTTCGAGGAGAAGCGCCGGATGCCGATCCGCGACGAGGCGATCAACGTGTTCATGGGCTTGCCCGAGGATGGCGACGAGCCGCGGCTCGAGCTGACGTGCAACAAGGGTCAGGAGGAGCCGTACGACCTTGGCACCGGCTACGGCCACATCGCGATCACGACTCCCGACCTCGACGCGACCCTCGAGCGGCTCGGCGAGCAGGGCATCGAGCCCGAGCGCCCGCCCTACACCGTGCGCGACGGCGGCTCCAGGCTGTGCTTCGTACGTGACCCAGACGGGTACCGCATCGAGCTGATCGAACGCGGCTGATGGCACCGCCGAGCAAGATCGGCTATCTGCTCGAGCGGCTCGCGCAGGGGATCGCGGCCCACGACCGCGAGAACCCCAGTCACCGTACTTGGGGAGTCGGCATGGCGCACTTCGATATCGAGCGGCTGGGGCTCGAGGAAGGCGAGGAGATCCTGCCCGGGATCGTGCTGGAGGCCGACGGCGGGGTCACCGGCCAGTTCCGCGTGCTGTGCGACGGCGAGCACGACGAGGGCGCGGTCGAGGAGGAGGAAGAAGAGATGGTTGAAGCGATCGCCTCCGAGGAGGTGGCCGAGCCGCTGCCCGTCGCGCCGCCGCGGATCGAACCACCGCTCTGAACGGCGCGCTTGGGGGTTACGGTCGGCACGGGAAGCGACAGCTGCGCTGCCCGAAACCGGAAAACGAGGAGGTAGGTGTGCACCTAGGTACGAAGTGCAAACGGGCCGCAGCGGTGTCCGCGGTGGCTGTGGGCATGACAGGAGCTGTGGCTGTAGTCCCGGCGACAGCGGCGACCAAGCGCCCGCCATGCACCAAGCAGGCGCTGACGGCTGGGCTGGGGCGCGGCTCGGACAAGCATCCGAACGGCAAGATCTTCAAGAAGACCTTCGGCTGCGCGGGAAGCTACGCCTACGCCGCGGTCAACCTCAAGTTCTTCACGTACACGCAGGTGTTCCGCGCCAGCGGTACCCGCTGGGTCACCATCAGCCGGATAAAGCCCTGCAACAAGAGGCTGATTCCGAAGAAGATCTACAAGCCGGCTTGCTTGACCAGTTGAGCGCTGCGCGGCTAACGGCCATCGCTCGGCGCTATCGCAGCGTGGTCTGAGGCGGGAACGCTCGCCGGGCTAAGCGCCTGGCGCCGGGATCCCCGCCTTGCGCGCCACCTGCGCGGCGAGGCGGTCGATCGTCGGGCACTCTAGGCCGTGGCGCGCGGCGGCGCGCAGCACCGACCCTACGATCGCGTCCAGCTCGGGCTTGCGGCCGGCGGCGATGTCTCGCTGCATCGAGGAGCCCAGCTCGGCGTGGGCATCGTCCAGCTCCGCCAGCGGCCCGGCCGGGTCGATCCTCGCCCCGTCCGCGTTGGCCACCGCCGCGGCTTCGGCGATGCACGCCTCGAGCGCGGCGCGCCACTGGGGATCGGAGCGGATGAACCCGAGCCGTCGCCCCGTGGCGCTCGTGGTGCAGGCCAGAGCGTTCAGCCGAACCAGCTTGCCCCACAGGATCTGCGCCTCGCTAGGTCCGACCTGCGCCGGCACCCTGGCCCGTGAGAACGCCCCGACGATCTCTTCGAGCCGTCCCGCCGGGCCCGGGTCATCGGCCGCCACCTGGACGCCGACGGACGGGCTGGTCTGCACGATCAGCCCGGGCGCCGGTCGGTCAGACTCGATCCGGATCACCCCCGCGGCAACGCGGGAAGCCCCAAAGCGCGCCCGTAGCGTCGACATGTGATCCAGGCCGTTCAGCAGCGGGACGACCACCTGGGCCTCAGCTTGGATGCGCTCGAGCGCGTCCTCTAAGCCGATCGCCTTGGTCGTTATCAGCAGCAGGTCGACCGGGCTCGTGAGCGTCGAGGTCGCCTGCGGCCGAGCCCTGAAGTCCCCGAGCCTGGCGCTGCGCAGCTCGATTCCCTGACGCGCGATCAAATCGGCGGTCGGCTCCCGAGCGACGACGACGACCTCCTCCTGGGCGCGGCCCAGCGCCGCGGCAAGAAAGCCGCCGACGCCGCCTGGACCGAGAACTGCGATCGCTAACACGGTGGGAGACTGTCCCAGATCGTCCGTCGGCGCGGCGCGAGCTCACTGGGGCGCCGGCTAGCTCGCCGCATCGCCGCACCGCACGGCTAATTCGCCGCGGCGCACCGGTACCGTGTCCGTCGTGTCGAGAGCACCCGGTTTACTGGCCCGCGGATCGTGGGCGCCATCGGATATCGACGTCGCCTGGAGAGCCGAGGTCTTCGAGCCTGAGCCCAGTGCCGTCCAGGCCGCCGACCTGGCGATCGCCGAGCTCCAGCGCCGAGGCTCGCCGAGCCACGACGGCCTGGCCGCGCGGCTCTTGAGCTACGACGCGGGCGCGCATCGCCTCGCGCTCGAGCTTCAACCCATAAGGTGGGCGCTGCGCCTGACGCCCGAGCACGCGTCCCAGAGCATGTCCGTGGTCTGCATCGTCCGCTTGCCCGACGGGCGCTGGCTGGCGGGACGGCGCGCGTCGTGGCTGGCGACCTGGCCCGGCCGCTGGGCGCTGGGGGCAGCCGGCTCGGTGGAGCTCGACGAGCACCCGGCGGTGACGATGGCGCGCGAGCTGCGCGAGGAGTGGTCGGTGGATGCCGAGCGGATCACCGTCGAGGCGCTCGTCGAACGGCCGAGCGGCATGGTGATGCTGATCGGACAGGCGTGGCTGCCGGACGGCGCCGAGGTGACCCCCGACCGCGAACACGACGACTTCGCCTGGTGGCCCGCGCAGGTCTCGAGCTGGCCGATCGAGGCCCACGAGCCGCTCCGTCGCATGGGGACGTTGCTCGCCCAAGCGACGTGAAGGCGATCACGTTTCGACGCCTCGAGCTGGCGTCGTTCACTCACTCCGCCGTCTACCTGGCGCTGCTCATCTGCGCCTTCGCGCTCGGCAGCCCCCAGCCGGAGACGTTCGTCCTCGGGCTGGCGCACGGGCTGATGTGGATCGGGATGTCGCTGGTCTGCATCGCCGCCGCGCGAGCCCGCACAATCCCCTTCTGGCTGGCGGTGACGGTGGCCGTGCTGGGCGGCCTGGGGCCGTTCGCGGGGTCGATCGGTTTCGTGGTCGCCGAGCGCCGCCGCACGCGCTCCCAAGACGCATCTGCACCCATGGCCACCCGTTAGAGTTGATCTAACGGATGGCTGTAGAGGCGAGCACGGTCCAAGTTGTGATGCCCGCCATGGGCGACTCGGTTGCCGAGGGGACCGTGCTCGAATGGCACAAGCAGGAGGGGGACGAGGTCTCCGCCGACGAAACGATCGTCGAGATCTCAACCGACAAGGTAGACGCCGAGGTGCCCGCGCCCGCCTCGGGCAAGCTGGTGAAGATCCATGCGGCCCAGGGCGACACGGTTACGGTGGGCGCCGTGCTGGCCGAGATCGCCGCTGGTGAGGGCTCTACTCAGGCTCCCCCACAGCCCAGCGACGCTGCCGAGGCCCCGGACCAGACCACTGACGGCGCGCAGGCCGCGGGGGACGATGCGGCGTCCGTCCCCGCCGTGCAGCCGTCGACTCCCGTTTCGGCCGAGGCGCCACCCGCGTCCGCGCAGGAGGCCGTGGCCGGCGCGACGACCGAGGCCGAGTCGGCGGCCGCCGCCGACGCCACCACTGGCAAGACGATCGACATCGTTACCCCCACCGGAGGCGAGTCCGTCACCGAAGGGACGATCCTCGAGTGGTCGGTCAAGGTCGGCGACAGCGTCAAGGAGGGCGACACCGTCGTCGAGATCTCAACCGACAAGGTCGACATGGAGCTGCCGGCGCCGGTCACGGGCACCATCACCGAGATCCTTGAGGAGGACGGAGCCACGGTGACTGTGGGCCAGGTCATCGCCCGCATGAGCGCCGGAGCCGCGCCCGCCCTCGCCTCGGAAGCACCCGCCCTCGCCTCGGAAGCACCCGCCCTCGCCTCGGAAGCGCCCACCCCCGCCTCGGAGGCGCCCACCCCCGCTCGAGAAGCGGGTACACCCGAGTCCGAGGACGCAGCCGGGGCCGCCACATCCGGCGAGGCCCAGACAGCAAACGCCTCACCCGTTGCCCGCCGGGTCGCCGCCCACGAGGGCATCGACCTCGGCGGCGTCAAGGGAAGCGCGCGCGGCGGGCGGATCACGAAGGCTGACGTACTGTCGGCGGCGGGCAATGGCGCCGGCGCGCTGGCCGCACCTGCAGCCCCGGCCTCGCCGAGCGCCCCCGCGCCGGGCGCCGCCCCGCCGAGCGCCCCCGCGCCGAGCCGCCCCGCGCCAAGCGCTGCCCCGGGCGCCCAGCCGCTCAGGGGCGGAGCGGCGGCGCTCGCGCGCTACATGGATCAGAGCCGCTCGATCCCCACCGCCACCTCGTTCAGGACGATCACGGTGACCGTGCTCGACGCTCGCCGAAAGCAGCTCAAGGACGCCGGCCACCGGGTGTCGTTCACGCATCTGATCGCCTATGCCATCGCGCGCGCCGCGACCGAGGACATGCCGGTGATGGCCAACCACTTCGCAGAGCAGGACGGCAAGCCGGCGCGCGTCGACGACGGCGCCTGCAACCTCGGCCTGGCGGTCGACGTCGAGAAGAAGGACGGCAGCCGGACGCTGATGGTGCCGGTGATCCCGGACGCCGGCCGCCTGAGCTTCGGCGATTTTCTCGCCGCCTACAACGCCCTGGTCGACAAGGCGCGCACCAACTCGTTGTCGGCCGATGACCTGTCCGGGGCCAACGTGAGCCTTACCAATCCGGGCGGCATCGGCACGATCGCCTCCGTGCCCCGGCTGATGGTGGGCCAGGGGACGATCGTCGCCACCGGCTCGATCGCCTATCCGCCCGGCCTGGGCGATATCGGTGCCCGCATCGGCGCTGAGAAGGTCATGACCATGACCTCGACCTATGATCACCGCGTCATCCAGGGCGCCGAGTCGGGGCGCTTTCTGCAGCGGATCGAGTCATACCTGCAGGGGGCGGATGGCTTCTACGAGCGCGTGTTCGCCGATCTCGGCGTCGGCACTCCGCCGGAGCTGCCGCCGGCGCCCGCGCCTTCTAAGGCCGCACCGGTTGCGGCGCCTCCGCCCGCGGCCGCGGACGAGGAGATGCTTCAGGCCGTGCAGGCAGCCACCTCGCTGCTCAAGGCGCACCGGACCCACGGCCATCTAGCCGCCAAGCTCGACCCGCTGGGTCGCGAGCCCGAAGGCGATCCCGCGCTCGACCCGGCGCCGCTGGGGCTTACGCCCGAGGTGATGTCCAAGATCCCCTCGCGGATTCTGCGGATGTACGTGCCGGGCGCGACGCTGGCCGATGCTCTGCCCCACCTGCGCGAGACCTACTGCGGGCCGATCGCCTATGAAATCGAGCACATCGCCTCGCACCAGCAGCGGCTGTGGCTGCGGGAGAGGATCGAGGACGGCGCATTCCGTCGCCCATTGGCGGCCGAGGAGCAGAAGGCGCTGCTCAAGCGGCTGACCGAGGTCGATGCTCTCGAGCGCTTCATGCACAAGTCGTACTTGGGCCAGAAGCAGTTCTCGGTCGAGGGCCTCGACATGACCGTGCCGATGCTCGACGAGCTGATCAAGCTGTCCGCCAGTCGGGGCGCGCGGGAAGTGGTTATCGGAATGGCGCACCGCGGCCGGCTGAACGTGCTTGCCCACAACCTGGGCCGACCGTACGACTCGATCTTCGCCGAGTTCGAGGGCGCCTCGACGCTCGATCCGATCACCACGCTTCCCCAGGGCGGCACCGGCGACGTCAAGTACCACCACGGCGCGCAGGGCACCTACCAGCTCGCCGGCAACGAATCGGTGATTGTCCGCCTGGAGTCCAACCCTTCGCACCTGGAGGTCGTCGACCCGGTCGCCGCCGGCGCGACGCGGGCCGCCCAGACGACGCGCCAGGGGCCCCACCCCCAGCAGGACTGCAACGCGGCCATCCACGTGATCGTGCACGGCGACGCGGCGTTCCCCGCCCAGGGCGTGGTCGCCGAAACCTTCAATCTCCAGGCACTTGACGGCTACAGCGTCGGCGGCACGATCCACCTGATCCAGAACAACCAGGTCGGCTTCACGACCGACCCCGAGGACGCGCGCTCCACCACTTGGGCATCCGACCTGGCCAAGGGCTTCGACGTGCCGATCATCCACGTCAACGCCGATGATGTCCTCGCCTGCATCTCGGCCGTGAAGCTGGCGTTTGCGTTCAGGCAGGAATTCGGGCACGACGTGCTGATCGACCTGATCGGCTACCGCCGCTTCGGGCATAACGAGGCCGACGAGCCGGCCTACACCCAACCCGAGATGTATCAGGCGATCAAGAAGCACCCCCCGGTGCGCGAGCTGTTCGCCAAACAGCTGATCGACGAGGGCGTCGTCACGGAGCAGGAGTCGACCGAGATGACCGACAGCGTCTGGGCGCTTCTGAGCGAGAAGCACCAGAAGCTCAAGGCAATGATCGAGCACGCCAAGGAGGCCGAGCATGCCACCGGCGAGTACCAGCTCGACCGCACCCCATCGCCGGAGGTCAAGACGGCCGTCCCGGCCGATCGCCTGGCAGTTCTCAACGCGGAGCTGCTGGCCATCCCCGACGGGTTCACCGTGCACCCCAAGCTCGTCAAGCAGCTCGAGCAACGGCGGGCGGCCTTCGAGCACGGCGATGACTCCGGCGCCGCGCAGTCAGAGGAGGCCGCGGAAGGTGAGGCGGAAGGACGCATCGTCTGGGCGCACGCCGAGGCGCTGGCGTTCGCGTCGCTCCTTACCGAGGGCATCCCCATCCGCCTCACTGGGCAGGACGCCGAGCGGGGAACTTTCAGCCAGCGCCACCTGGTCCTGCACGATCCGAAGACCGGCCAGGAGCACTGCGCGATGCAGCACCTGCCCGGAGCGCTCGCGCCCATGGAGCTGCACAATTCTCCGCTGTCGGAGGTGGCCTGCGTCGGCTTCGAGTACGGCTACTCGCAGGAGGCGCCCGAGACGTTCGTCCTCTGGGAGGCTCAGTTCGGCGACTTCGCCAACGGCGCCCAGGTGGTCATCGACCAGTTCATCACGCCGGGCCTGGCCAAGTGGGGCCAGACCTCGCGCCTGACGCTACTGCTCCCGCACGGCTACGAGGGCTCCGGGCCGGAGCATTCCTCGGGCCGGGTCGAGCGCTTCCTGCAGCTCGCGGCCGAGGGCAACATCCGGGTGGCGAACTGCACGACCCCCGCTCAGTACTTCCACCTGCTGCGCCGGCAGGCCCGCATCGCCAAGCAGCGTCCACTGGTGATCATGACGCCCAAGAGTCTGCTGCGCCTGCAGCAGGCGACCTCGCGCGTGCAGGATCTGGCCGATGGACGCTTCCAGCCCGTGCTGGCCGAGCCGGGTGTCCAGGAAGAGCAGGTGACGAGGTTGATCCTCTGCACCGGCAAGATCTACTACGACCTCGTCGGATACGCGGCGCGCCAGGACAATCCGCAGGCCGCGATCGGACGCGTCGAGCTGCTCTATCCGCTCCCGCAGGCCGAGATCCTCGAGCTCGTCGGCCGCTACCCGGCGTTGCGGGAGGTGGTGTGGGTCCAGGAGGAGCCGCGCAACATGGGCGCCCGGGCCTTCATGTCCCCACGGCTACTTCAGATCCTGCCTCCAGAGCTGCGGTTCGGCTATGTCGGGCGGCCCGAGCGCGCGGCCTCCGGCGAGGGTTACCCGGTGGCCCACGCGCACGAACAGAACCGGATCCTGTCCACCGCGCTGGATCTGAACGAGCCGGTCTCGCAATATCCGCGCAAGCAGCCGGGCGAGCGCTGAGCAACCGTCGAGAACAGCCGGGCGAGCTGGGGAACCGTCGAGAGCTGATTCTGGAACGCATCAGGGCGGTGCCGCCTGGGTTCGTCCGCAGCTACGGCGACGTGTCGCCGGGAGCGCCGCGCCTGGCCGGCGCCGTGCTCAGCTCCTGCCAGGAGCCCGGTCTGCCCTGGCACCGGATCGTCCGGGCGGACGGCTCGCTGGCCAAGGGCCTACGCCAGCGGGAGCTGCTCACGGCGGAGGGCGTGCCGTTCAAGAACGCCCGCGTCGAGATGCGCGTCGCCCGGCTGCCGGAATTCCGATGAGCGGCGCCTGGGTCCAGCGGCGAGTCGAGCTCGAGCCCAGAGCGCGCGGCGTTCACCTCGTCACGGACGAGCTTCTGGATGCACTGCCCGAGCTCAGCCGCATTCGAGAAGGCCTGCTCCACGTGCTGATCCAGCACACGTCGGCGTCACTGGCGCTGAACGAGAATGCCTCGCCCGACGTGCGCCGGGACCTCGAGACATGGTTGGACGAGGCAGTGCCGGAACGCGCCGGCTACTGGACGCACACGCTCGAGGGTCCCGACGACATGCCGGCACACGTCAAGGCGATCGTCGTCGGTCCCTCGCTGACCATCCCGATCGCCGGTGGGCGCCTCGCGCTCGGCACCTGGCAGGGGGTCTACCTCTGCGAGCACCGGGAACGGGGCGGGGCGCGGTCCCTGGTCGCGACCGTCTGGGGTGCGGAATAGCAACGCTCGCGCCGCCGAGAGGAGACGAAGGTCGCCGAGACAGGACCAACCCCCGCAGCCTGGATTTCCCACATGAGCCGCGGCGGCTTTTCTGACAACCTGTGGCCATCCGGATTCGCCGCGCCAACGGCTTACGCCAGCAGACCGCTCGCCGCCACCTGACCCCGAGCCTCGGAGTCCACGATATGGCGATCGATCTCGGGACCGCCAACACGCTCGTATACGTCGCCGGGCGGGGGATCGTAATCTCCGAGCCCTCGGTCGTAGCCTCGGACGTCGACACCGGCGTGGTCCACGCCGTCGGCGCTGAAGCCGAGCGAATGATCGGCCGCACGCCGGCCACGATCTCTGCCACGCGCCCCCTGCGCCACGGAGTGATCGCCGACTTCGAAGTCACCGAGGAGATGCTGCGCTATTTCATCCGCAGGGTGCTCGATCGCCGCCGCGCCCACCCAAGACTGATCGTCTGCGCTCCGTCAGGCGTCACGGAGGTCGAGAAGCGCGCCGTCGAGGAGGCCTCGCTAGCCGCCGGTGCGAGGCGGGTTCACCTGATCGAAGAACCGATCGCGGCGGCCATCGGGGCTGGAATCGCAATCGAGGAGCCCGTGGGACGGATGGTCGTCGACGTGGGCGGCGGCACCAGCGAGATCGCGGTGATCTCGCTCGGGGGCATCGTCGTCTACCGCTCGATCCGCGTCGGCGGCTATGAGATGGACGACGGGATCGCCCATTACCTGCGCTCGCAGCACCACCTGGCGATCGGCTCCCCCACCGCCGAGGCGATCAAGATCTCGATCGGCTCCGCGCTGCCTCTCGACCCTGAGGAGTCCTTCATGGTCAAGGGCCGTCATCTGCTCACCGGTCTGCCAACCAGCGTCGAGCTGCGCAGCGAGGAGGTGCGCGAGGCGCTGGCGCCGCCGATCCGCGAGATCATGCAGGCGATCCACGACACGCTCGAGGACACGCCGCCCGAGCTTGCCTCGGACCTCGCTCGCGATGGGATCCTGCTCGTCGGGGGCGGCACGCTCGTGCGCGGTTTCCCCGAGTTGGTGGGCGAGGAGACGGGGATGCCCGTGCATCGCTCGGAATCGCCGCTGACGTGCGTGGCCTTTGGCTCGGGCGCGGCGCTCGACCACTTCGACCAACTATTGTCAACTGGCCGTCATCGCACGGAGCTCGGGACCCCCGACTGGCGCTCGAGCTGAGCGCCGGCGCGCGATCGCCCCCGCACTCGCTCCCAGCCCGTCGCCAGCGCGCAGCCGGCGAGCATGATCAAGAACGGGTCGATTGGCGCACGGAAGCGGGGCGTCTCGCCGTTGATGAACACGACGCTCAAGAACAGCAGCATGGGCGTGATCCACAGCCAGCGCGGGGCGGCGCGCGCCAGCTTGGTGAAGACGCCGACGAGGGCGAGCAGCGCAACGATCCAGAAGGCGGCAACGCCGACTTCCGCGGTCGAGTCCGGTACGCCGATGTCGTAGGCCGATGCCTTCCAGGCGAACGAGCCCTCGAGCTCAAGCAGCCGGCGCGTGTTGTGATACGCGGCGGCCAGCGGCGCCAGCGGGTGGTGCTCGATGTAATGGAGTGCGGTGCTGCGCAGCTGAGCGTCGAGCTGCGGCTCGGTGAGCCGCGGCGCCCGCCGGTAGAGCGCACCGTCAGCCGGGATCGCCTTGTAGTAGCGCCACTTGTAGGGGATCTGCCGGTCGGACGCGGAGGTCGGGTTGTACGTCCCGGCGAGCGTCAGGCCGGTCTCGTCTGAGACCGGGATGAAGCTGTGCAGCACGATCGCGTTGCGAATCGTCCACGGCAGCACCGTCAGCACCGTGGCCAGCACCAGCAGCACCGTCGCCCAACGGATCCGCCACAGCGCGGGCAACAGCGCCAGCAGAACGAGCAACCCGTTTTGGTGCGTGAGGGTCGCCAGGCCGCACAGCACGCCGGCCGCGACGACCCATGGGTATGGCCGCCCCGAGCGGCGGGCACGAAGCCCCGCCCACACGGCCGCCAGCACCAGCGCAACCAGCAGGTTCTCGGCGTACACCGTCCCCTCCAACTCGATGAACACCGGATAGCAGGCGGCGATCGCCAGCGCGATCAGCGCCACGGTGAACCCGAAGGCCTCGAGCGCCACGAGCCCGACCAGCGCGACCGTCACCGTGCCGAGCGCCGCCTGGGCCAGCCGCGCGGGGTGGATCGCCGCGCCGCCCGCGGTGGTGTGGCCGCCGAGCTTCGCGACGGCCGCCAGCAGGTAGGGAAACGCGGGCGGGAAGTACGCGGTCGGGCCGCGCGTGGCACCCGCGCCTCCGGTGACCGCGTAATCCCCCGAGTGGGCGATCTGGCTGGCCAGGACAAGATAGGAGCGGGCATCGTTAGCCGGCTGGTAGCCCGTGCGCTGGATTTCCCACACGCGCAGCGCCAGTGCCAGGATCAGCAGCGCGGCGACAAGCACCCGGCTACGCAGGGGCGAAGCGCTCACGCCGTCAGGTTATGGGCAGCGCGGGATCGACTCGGCGCTCGGCCCTAGTGCACGCCCAGCATCGTCGCGCACGTCCAGGCGCCGGCCCCGGCGCCGCCGCCCCAGATGCGCGAGGCGATCGCGTCCTGCTCTGACTTGGGCGCCAGGTAGGCCGCCGACCCGCTGCCGCCGTACTGCTTCCAGGTGCCGGGGATGATCTGGTAGTAGCCCGAAGCGCCGGCGCCGTTGGGGGTCAGGTTCTGGCCCCCCGACTCGCAGGCCACTACCGAGCTGGGGATCACCCAGCCCCCCGAGACCCCGGACGCCCCAGACGGCACGGGGGTCCCCGATCCGGAGGAGACGGGCGCAGCCAGCGTGGGTGAGGAGGCGGCGGCGCGTTCGGCTGCAGCCTGCTGGGCCTCCACTTGGCCGATCTGTGCCTGTAGCGCCTGACCCCGGGCCTGGGCGGCGGTGAGTGCTACGGCCTGGGCCGCGCGTGCGTCCTGCAGGGCCACCTCGCGGGACTGAAGCAGCGCGTTCATGCCCGCCAACGCCTGGACGCGTGTCGCTGCCGCGCTCGTCACCCCGACATCGGTTTGCTCCAGGACCGCCAGCCGCTGTGCGGCGCCGTCTGCCTGCTGCTTGTCCGAGCGGGTCGCGGCGATCAGCTCGTTCTGCTCGCTCTCGGCGCTGCGCAGGTACTGGATCTTGTCGAGCAGGTCGGAGAACCCGCGCGACTCGAGGACGATCGAGACCAGGTCCGGGTTGTCACTCTCGTAGCTCGAGACGAGCTGCGAGGCCAGCAGTTGCCTGGCCCTCACCAGGCGCGCCACCAGGATCCGCAGCAGTCGCCGCTCGCTGAGAAGCGAGGCGCTGACCCGCTCCAGCGCCAGGCGGTCCTGCGCCAGATCCACTCGGACCGCCGCCTCGCGCTGCTCTACGAACGCGACCTGCGAGCCCAGCGAGCCGATCAGGCCCGAGAGGTGGCCGATGCTCGACGACAGTCCGGCGGCGCGGGCCTGCTGCTGCGAGAGGGCGGAGCTCAGCTGCCCCAAACTGGGCTGGGCGGCCGAGGACATCGGCACGAGCGCCGCCACCGCGAGGATCGCCGCGACGGCGGCGCCGATCGCCGCGACACGAGCATGGACGATGCGCCTGGTTTCCCTCATGGTCGTGCGCCTACGGGGTTAGCTGTCGGGCTCGCGCGCGTCGCGCTACACCGCCATCAGGCGGCGATTCGCCCCGGAAGACTCTGGGTCCCCCGCTCCCTCGCGGCGGTGCAAGGGATTCGGCGTCGGCGGCAAGATATCGAATCGGATAGAGAAGTGCATGGCCGGCGCTCATGAGCGCCGGCCCCGGTCCGATCATGATCGGACCGGTCGGATCGGCGCTGACGTGCGTGGCCTTCGGCTCTCGCGCCGCGCTCGACCACTTCGACCAGCTGCTGAGCGGCGGCGGTCGTCAGCGCACCGAGCTGGTGACGCCCGCCTGGCGCGCCGGCTGAGCGCGGGCACCCCGTCTCACTGCGCGAAACCCGGGCCGGCTCAGGATCTCAGTTGATTTTTCGCGCTCGTTCTGTTTAGGTTGTTTTAATGAACGGACTCCTCCTGGGGGCGAGGTTGGGGCTTGCTTGCGCGTTGATCGTTGCGGGCGCGGCCAAGCTTGTCGATCAGAGCGGTGCCCGTCGCTCGCTGGAGCAGTTCGGAGTGCCCGGCCCGGTCGTCTCGCCCGTTGCAGTGGGACTGTCGCTGGTGGAGGTAGCTGTTGGGGTAGCGCTTGTGCCTCTGGCCACAGCGTGGGGGGCAGGCATGGCCGCCACGCTCCTCTTGCTCATCTTCACCACCGCTGTAGCCGTCGCCCTGGCGCGCGGGGTGGAGGCGGACTGCCACTGCTTCGGTCGGATCTCCTCCCGCCCGGTCGGCGTCGGAACGCTCGGTCGCAACGTGGCGCTGCTTGCGTTGGCGGTTTTCGTCGTCGTGGCCGGAGCGGACAACGCCGGCACGAGCGCCACCGCATGGATCACAAGACTGTCCACGGGCGAGGCCGTGGCGCTCGCGGTTTGCGTAGTGCTGGCGCTCGCGGTCGCCTTCAACGCGGCGTTCCTGGTCCAGCTCTTCAAACAGAATGGCCGCCTCTGGGCCGAGCTCGACGAACTCAGATTGGCGGCGGCCAGAGGCTCCTCGCGGAACTCATCGTCCAGCACCCGGCTTGGCGAACCCATCCCGGCTGTCGCGCTGCGCGACCTAGAAGGAGGCCAAATCGAGTTGCACGATGTGCTCACTGCAGGCGGGGAGACACTGCTTTTTTTCACCGACCCCCGATGCAGCGCCTGCGACCGTCTACTGCCCGAGATCGAACGCCGGCAGCGCGATCCCGCCGCCGATCCGCGCGTGGTGGTGGTCAGCCTGGGCGATCTGGAACTCAACCGGACGAAGGCCGCCGAGCACGGCATCGGGCCGATCTTGCTGCACCAAGGCTTCGACTTCCCACGCTCGCTTGGAATCGGGGGCGTTCCGGGGGCTGTATTGGTCGACGGCGACGGGCTGGTGGCGAGCGAGCCCGCCATGGGGGCTGAGAGCGTGTCGGCGTTGCTGGCCGCCGTGGGCTCGTCGCAGCTCACGGTGATCGAGGCGGTCCGCTGATGGCTGACGCGGGCGCCGCGAAGATCAAGAGCCTGCTCGACACGCCGAGCGCCTCGCTCAACAACCTGCTGAACGCGCTTCAGAACGGGATGGCTCAGGCGCAGGACGCCGACAACCTGGCCGTGCCGGCGTCGACGTTCTCGGCCATCGGGGCGTTGCGCGGCTATTACCGCAATCTGGGTAACACCGTGAAGTCGATCGGCACCAGCTCACCGGCCAAGGCGCAGGTTCTGGCCGCGCTCAAGCAGCTCGACGCGAGCCTGGTGAGCCTGTCAAAAGGCCTCAATGAGGGGACGAGTGGCAGCGCGCAGTCGGATATCACAAGCGCTCAGCAGCAAGCCGCTCAAGCCAACTCAAAGCTCCTCAGCGCGAGTAAGGCGCTTGCCTGATGCATTGGTTTGACCGCGTCTCTCGCCAGCTCGCGGCAGCGCCGGAGGCGCAGACGACGAGACGTGGGGTCCTCAAGGGAGTCGGCGCCGCGGCGGTGGCCGCGCCGTTCGCCTCCTACGCCACCGCCTACGCCAAGAATGTGGTCAAAGCCCACCAGGCGTTCGACCTCTGCACGGCGTGCATCAACAACGCGTACGACGACTACACCAAAGGCGTCCGGGCTTGCTATCAGACCTACACGGTGGCCAAGAAGGCCTCATCTTCTGCTGGCTTCGCGGCCGCGAAGAAGACGACGAGAAAGTCGACGCCGGCGCAGTCCGCGAACATGCTCAAATGTATGTCCACGGTCCGCGTCCTTGCGCTCAGGGAGTGGAACAACTGTCGCACCGGTGCTGCCTGCGTGTCGGGCCCGGCCTTACCGGGGGTGACCGCGACCGGCAGCACCACGTGCCCTCCGGGGACAAATAGTTGCCCCGGCAACGGCGTCATCGCCATCTGCTGTTACGGCAGTGACCTCTGCTGTCCGTGCTCTACAAACGCCGGCTACATCTGCTGCGTCAGCGCCGTCGGCTGTGGCTGCTGCGGCTGAGCGCGACGCCGCCAAGGGCCCGCTCGTAGCGCGCCTAGTGCACGCCTAGCATTGTCGCGCATGTCCAGGCGCCGGCTCCCGCGCCGCCGCCCCAGATGCGCTGGGCGACGGCGTCCTGTTCTGACTTGGGCGCCAGGTAGGCCGCGGCTTCGCTGCCGCCGTACTGCTGCCAGGTGCTGGGGATGATCTGGTAGTAGCCCGAAGCGGCGGCGCTGTTCGGGGTCAGGTTCTGCCCGCCGGATTCGCAGGCCACGACCGAGCTGGGGATCACCCAGCTACCCGACGCCCCGGACGGCACGGGCGTCCCCGATCCGGAGGACACGGGCGCCGCCAGCGTGGGCGAGGCGGCGGCGGCGCGCTCGGCGGCTGCCTGCTGGGCCTCCACTTGGCCGATCTGCGCCTGCATGCGCCGATCCGACGGCCCGGCACATGTCCCGGGCCGAAACCAATTTCGTTACGGCGAGAACCGCACGTTGATGACGTCGCCGTCGGCCATCACGTAGTCGCGGCCTTCGATCCGCAGCGTCCCGCGCTCGCGCGCGCCGGCGTAGCCCCCGGCATCGACGAGCTCGTCCCACTGGACGACCTCGGACCGCACGAACCCGCGCTGGATGTCCGAGTGGATCAGGCCGGCGGCCTGCCAGGCCGAGGAGCCGCGGCGCGTGTGCCACGACTGCGCCGGCTTGTCCACGTCCGAAGTGAAGAATGCGATCAGCTCGAGCAGCGAGAACGCGCCACGAACCACGGTCTCGAGCCCGCTGTGCTCGAGGCCCAGGTCGCTGCGCATCGCCGCGGCCTCCTCTGGGCTGAGCTCGGCGAGCTCGGCCTCGAGCCGCGCCGAGACGGCCACGGCTTCCGCTCCCACGGCACTCGCGTGCTCGACCAGGGCGGCCGGCGCCACGCTCGAGCCCTCGTCGACGTTCGCCACGTAAAGGACCGGCTTGGCGCTCAGCGGCTGGAGCAGCGAGAGCGCATCCGGCGCCCCCTGCGCAACCGGCACGCCGCGCGCGGGACGGCCCTCGCCGAGCGCGGAGATCAGCTCGCGCAGCCACCCCTCCTCGGCCACCGCGTGGCGATCGCCGCCTCGTGCGGCCTTGCTGACCCGCTCGAGCCGGCGCTCGGCCTGCTCCAGATCGGCGTAGATCAGTTCGGTCTCGATCGCCTCGACATCGGCCAGCGGGTCAACCCGGCCCTCGGGGTGCACGACGTTCGGGTCTCGGTGAACGCGGACCACGTGAACGATCGCATCGGTCTCGCGGATGTTGGCCAGAAACCGGTTGCCGAGGCCCTCTCCCCGGTGGGCGCCGGCCACCAGGCCGGCGATGTCGTGAAACGCGATCGTGTCCGGGATGACCTTCGAGGCCCGCGTGACGCGCGCCACTGCCTCGAGCCTCTCGTCCGCCACCGGGATCACTGCCACGTTGGGGTCGATAGTCGTGAACGGGTAGTTGGCGGCGTCGGCTGCAACGCCGGTCAGCGCGGTGAACAGCGACGACTTGCCGGCGTTGGGAAGGCCGACGATCCCGACCCTCACTGTTCGCGCTCCGCGGGCCACAGCTCGGCGATCGCGGTCCCGAGCGCTGCGCCGGCCAGCACGTCGCTCGGGTAGTGAACGCCCAGATAAGGCCTCGTCAGGGCGAACGTCACCGCGGCGCCGTAGAGCGCGCCGGTCGGTACGAGGCCGGCGAACGCGCGCGCGGCGGCGAACGACGTCGTGCTGTGGGCGCTCGGGCACGACAGGCGCGAGACCGCCGGCGCCAACGGCGGCAGCCCCTCGAGCTCGGGCCGCTGGCGGCCGAACGCCAGCTTGACCAGGAAGTTAAGCCCGTAGGAGACGGCGACCACGGTCGTCCCCCGTCGCCAGCGCCGGCGGCTATCGGCGCGGGGATCGACCAGTGTCCCGCTCGCACCGAGCGCGAGCCAGCACGCGGCGTGCTCGCCCAGTCGGGAGTACGCGGCGACCGCCCGCTCGACGCCCCGCCGATGAAATCGGGTGCGGGCCAGCAGCAGCGCAGCGCGGTCTAGCTCGGCCGGCGACACGGCTTAGTGATCGGCGAGGGTCCGTCCCGCCCCCGGGTCACGGCGTGTACCACTACTAGCCGGATCAGGTGCCGAAGCCGACCCGGTGCCCCTCGTGGTCGACGAGCACGTAGACGACCTTTGTCAGATCGAGCGCGATCGTGCCGTCCTCCGCGGTGAGGTCGTGCCAGCCGTCGGAGCCGAGGACATTGCGCAGCCGGGTCAGCTCGGCCAGCTGGACACGGGCCGCGAGCATCTGGCCGCCGAGGAAGCCGATGCTGATCCGCTGGGGTCGCTCGCCGTTTGCCATCAGTGCGCCTCCTCGCCGTACACCGTCAGTGACCCCCCGCGGGCTGGATGATCTCGGTCAGCACGCCGCCTGTGGAGGAGGGATGAAGGAACGCCACCCGTGAGCCGCGGATCCCGTTGCGCGCTCGCTCATCGATCAGGCGCATGCCGGCGTCCCGGAAGCTCGTCAGCGCCTGCTCGACGTCCGCCACCCGGTAGGCGACGTGGTGCAGGCCCGAGCCCCGCCGGGCCAGGAACTTGCCCACCGCGGTCTCCGGACCGAGGGGCGCAAGCAGCTCTACGTGGCCGTCGCCGACATCTAGCAGCGCCGCGTCGACGCCCTGCTCATCGAGCGTCTCGCGGTGAACGAGCGGCATCCCCAACGCGTCGCGGTAGAGCTTGAGCGCCCGATCGATGTCCTCGACCGCGACGCCGACGTGGTCGATCATCTCGAGCATCGGCGGCGGAGGATACTCGAGGGCGTCGGCGGCCTATGCGGCGTCCGGTCGGCCGGCCGTCGGCGGGTGCCGCCTCGCTCAACCCTTAGTTCACGCGTTCTAAGCGCGGGTTGGGGGCATACGCGCGTCCGACCTTGGCACACGGGCGGCCTTCGAGCAGCACGACGTCGGCCGTGAAGTCGTTGTCGCCCCGGATCAGCGAGGAGCCGACGCCGTAGGCGTCGACCGGCACGCCGAGCGCCTCGAACTCGCGGATCCGCTTGGCGTCGAAGCCGCCGCTGGCGACGATCCTGACCTGGTTGAAGCCGGCGCCGTCCAGAGCACCGCGGATCTTTTCCACCAGCCGCCGGTTGACCCCGGTGGGATTGAAGCCGCCCATCTCGTCGAACAGCGATCGGTCGACCAGCTGCTCGGAGGTGTCCAGCCGGACTCCCCACAGACGCGGACCGAGCGCCGCGGCTACGTCGAGCGCGGTCCGCACCGAGTCGTTCTCGAAGTCGACCAGCACCGTGATGTTCATCTCGCCGTGGAAGCGGTCGGCGAACACGGCCGCCGCTTTGACCGTGTCGCCGCCGTAGGCCGCGATCAGGCCGTGGGGAACGGTCCCGATCCCGCGCCCGCCCCACCAGGAGGCCTGGGCATCGGTGGAGACACCGATTGCGCCGGCCACGTGGGCGCTCCAGCCGTCGCCCGTCTGCACCAGCCAGTGGTCATGCCTGGCGGGGAAGTAGAAGATCTCCTTTCCGCCGGCTGCTTGCACCACCTCGGAGACGTTTCGCATTATCAGCGAGCGCCGCGCCAGGCAGCCCAGATAGACGGTTTCCAGATGCGCGAACAGGCTGTAGTCACCCTCGATCGTCATGACCGCCTCGCGCGGGGCGATCCTGTCACCTTCACGCAGCGCGAAGACCTCGAGCTCGTCCCACCCCGGCAGCCACTGGCCGCCCGCATCCCGGCGCCCGGCACATAGCTTCAGCACGGCGATCGCCTCATCGATGCCGCCGAGTAGCGAATCGTGCTTCTGGAAGACCTGCATCGTCACACGCGGGTGGTGATCCTCCGCCTCGAGCAGGCTCTTGGTGTGGACGAAGTAAGCGTCCGAGTAGTAGCCGTCGCGGATCCGCTCGACGGGGAGGCGGAAGATCGCCGGGTCCAGTCGCGTGGCGACCTGCGTCGACATGGCGCGAGTCTATTCGGCTAGGACGCCCGGGAGCGTGAGTTCAGCGGACTTCGCCCACGCGACGCCGGCTGCGTCCGGGGCTGCTTCCTCCGGCGGGCCCTGCTCCCCGCCGGCCTCGAGCGTCGATGCCTGCTGGTCCGGTTGCTGAGTCTTTGCCGGCTCCGCAGGCCTCGTAGCGCTGCCTGCTGCGAGTGGTGCGGAAGCGTTGGCTCTTGGCGGCCGCTGGTAGCCTCGCCAGAGCGCGATGCTCACTCCGGCCTCTCCCCCGGAGCTAACAACCGCTCGCCAGCAGACGGGCTCTTTGCAGCGCCCGAACCGTCAGGAGCCGAGCAGCTCGCGGGCTACGTCGGCGTAGAAGCCGGCGGCGAACCCCAGATCGCGCACGTCGATCCGCTCGTCGGCGTTATGCACGAGCGGCGTTGAGTCGAGCACCGTCATGTGCCGCTGGGGAAAGAAGCCGTAGGCCACGCAGTCGGGGAACGCCTCACGAAACCAGCGCGAGTCGGAGAACCCCGGGAGGATCACGGGCACCGTCTCGGCGCCCGGGTCGTTGTCCGATACCCATCGCGAGATCGCGTCCATCAGCGGGGTCTCGGTCGCCGATTGGTTGCCGGTGACAGTTTCGGTGAACTCGATATCGAGCGCGCCGTTGCCCTGGCCGCCGAAGCGGATCCCCAGGACCTCCTCGATGCGGCGCTGCGCGACCTCCTGGCCGAGGCCCGGCGGCACACGGCAATCCACTCTCACCGACGCGCGCGAGGGGATGACGTTGATCTTCTCGGACGCGCTGGCCATCGTCGGCGTCAGGGTGACCCCCAGCATCGGTTCGAAGAGCGTCAGCAGGGCCGGCTCTGTCTCCCGGATCCGGGCGACAGCCGCAGCCGGGTCGCCGGGATCCTCTCCCAGCCCCCGCAGCAGCGCGGCCGGGGCCTCGGTCAGGTCATACGAGGCCTGGCGTTCGCCCAGCGCCGTCAGCACTGGCCCCAACTTCAGCAGCGCGTTGTCGCCGGTGCGGGGAAGCGAGGCGTGACCCGCCGCGCCCCGGGCGGTGACGGTGAAGCGAAAGATGCCCTTCTCCGCGCAGCAGACGCCATACCGGCGCCGCCCGCCGTACTCAAAAACCTCGCCGCCGCCCTCGTTCAGCAACATGTCGCAGCGGACCTTCTCGGGATGCTTCTCGGTCAGCCAGTGTGCTCCGAGATCGCCGCCCGTCTCTTCATCGGAGACGAACACCAGCCTCAGGCTCCCGGTTGCCGGCCGCCAGCCGGACTGAGCAAGATGGATGGCGGCGACGGCTTCCGCGGCGACCTGGGATTTCATGTCGAGCGCGCCGCGGCCCCACAGAAAGCCATCGACCACGTCGCCCGACCACGGGTCGTGGCGCCACTCGGAAGGGTCGGCGAGCACCGTGTCGACATGTCCCAGGAAGCACAGGATCGGCCCATCCTGCGTCCCGTCGAGCGTCGCCACGAGGTTCGGACGCTCACCGGCCGCCGCCAGCAGCTCGACCTTCAACCCGGCCTCGCGCAAGGCCTGGGACAGGTACTCGATCGCTGCCCGCTCGTTGCCGGGGGGGTTAACCGTGTTGAAACGGACCAGCCGCTGGAGTACATCGGTCGTCTGCGCCTGCAGGCTCATCGGCTGACCGGAGCCTAGCTTCATCCGCGTGCAGCGGGTCGCGATGGCCAGGGGATGCATAGGCCAATCAGCAGGACGTCGATGATCGCCGCCGGCAGCCAGCTTGCGAGCCGGTCGGCGACGGGACACAACGCGAGCAGCAAGATCGCCACGGCGATTCGCGGCCACGGAAGCGACCCCAGCATCCGCCAGGCGAAGGCAGCCTGGCCCAGCAGGTAGAGCGCGACGCCGCCGCATAAGGCCAGCCCGCCGGGGTCGGCGCCCCGAATCGCGAGCTTCGCGCCGACGGCGAACAGGATGATGCCGGCGACGATCACCAGGTGCAGGTAGCTGTAGGCGTCGGCGGCTGCCACCACCGGGTCCTCGTGAACCCGCAGCCGTCCCTCGGCGGCGCTTGCGAGCTCATCGAAGTACGTCCACCACAGCGCGACTGTGGCCAGCACGCACAGTGAGAAGACAACCAGCACGTGTGCCGACAGGATGGAGGTGGCCTGCGCGCCGATCGCGACGATCGACTCGCCGAGGCAGATGATCACGAACAGGCTGTAGCGCTCGGCGAAGTGGGCCACCGCGACACGCTGTAACTCGCGCAGCCGCTGGCGCGTCAGCCAGCCGGGGCCGGCGTAGTCGATCGCCGCCGCCACCACCCACAGCGCGGTGCGCGGTGCCAGAGCCAGGAATGACCCCACCACCAGCAGGCCCATGCCGACCGCCACCGTGATCGCAAAGCCGGCGATCGCGCTCCATTTGGCGTTCCCTCGCCGAGATGCCTCGGCGTAGAGCGCCAGATGCAGCAGCCGCACCAGCGCGTAGGTCACCGCGAACAGCGTCCCGCGGTCAGCAAACGCCCGCGGCAGCGCGAGACCGGCGACGAAGATCGGTCCCATCGCCAACAGCAGCACGAGGCGCAGCTCGCGTGCGCCCTCGTCGAACGCGTTCGCCACCCAGACGAACGCCGACCACGCCCACCACACAAGCGCCAAGGCCAGCATCGAACGCCCGAGGCCGCCCCACGTCGGCTGGCGCAGCAGGAGCGTTATGACCTGTGTGACCGCGAACGCGAACACCAGATCCCACAGCAGCTCGACGGGACTGGTGCGCCGCTCGCGGGCGATCGCCTCGACGCCGGGGCTTTCGGGAGCGCTGTCGATCGTCTCTTTGGAGGTGGCGGTCATAGCGGGAGCGTACGATCACGCGCCGTGCCCGACCGCGGAGACGACCTGGCGCTGGCGCTCGAGCTGGCGGACTTAGCCGACGCGATCGCGCTCGAGCGGTTTCGCGCCGCGGACCTCTCGGTTGACACCAAGCTCGACATGACGCCTGTGACCGAGGCCGACCGCTCGGCCGAGGAGGCGATCCGCGAGCGCTTGGCGCAGGCCAGACCGGATGACGCGGTCGTCGGTGAGGAATACGGCGGCTCCGAGGTGGTGGCTGAATCCGGCCGCCGCTGGATCATCGATCCCATCGACGGCACGAAGGGCTATGTCCGCGGCATCCCGATCTGGGCGACGCTGCTGGCGCTGCAGGAGGGCGACGCGCCGACGATGGGAGTCGTCTCGGCCCCCGCGCTTCACCGGCGCTGGTGGGCGTCGCGGGGAGAGGGTGCGTTCGCCGAAGACGGCCTCGGCCCGCCGCGACCCATCCACGTGTCCGCGATCGCCAACTTGGAGGATGCCCATCTGTCGTTCGCCGGCTTCGGGGAGTGGGAAGCGAGCGGTCGCCTCGAGCGGCTGCTGGAGCTCAGTCGCCGCTGCTGGCGCACGCGCGCCTTCGGCGACATGCTCTCCTACATGCTCGTCGCCGAGGGCGCCGTGGACATCGGCGGCCTGGAGCTGGACGTCAAGCTGTGGGATCTGGCCGCGCCGCAGGTGATCGTCGAGGAGGCGGGCGGTCGCTTCACCGATCTGCACGGCGAGCGCCGGGCCGACGGTGGCAGCGGCCTGGCGACCAACGGGCTGCTGCACGAAGCGGCGCTTGAAATCGTGGGGCTGTGAGCTAGCCCGCGCGGCCCGGGGCGCCCGCGGCAACGGCTCGGCGCCATGGGTAGCCCGCGCGCCCGGGGCAACGGCTCGGCGCCATGGGGCGACCCGGCGCGGCCCGGGACATAGGCTCGGCGCCATGGGGCGACCCGCGCCGCCCGGGGCAACGGCTCGGCGCCATGGGGCGACCCGCGCCGCCCGGGGCATAGGCTCGGCGAAACAGCGTCCTTATGGTTCGCTCATTCGCCGAGGCTCGGCTCTTTCATACTTCTCATATGGCCGAGCGGCTGTTTGGCGACCCGGGCCCGGCGGCGGGCACGCAAGGAGAGCCGGCCACGGACGCGCCACTCGCCACGCGGCTGCGGCCCCGGACGCTCGAGGAGTTCGTGGGCCAGGACCGGCTGCTGGCCGCGGGCTCCGCGCTGCGGCGAGCGATCGAGGAGGGTCACCAGCACTCGATGATCCTGCACGGGCCGCCGGGCAGCGGCAAGACGACGCTGGCGCGGCTGATCGCCGAGGCATCGGGCGCGGCGTTCGAGGAGCAGAGCGCGGTCCAGGCCGGGCGCGCGGAGGTCCGGGCGGTGATCGATCGTGCCCGCGAGCGCGTCGGCACGACCGGCGCCAGGACGATCTTCTTCCTTGACGAGATTCACCGCTTCAACAAGGCCCAGCAGGACGCGCTGCTGCCGGCGGTGGAGGACGGCCTGGTGACCCTGATCGGCGCGACGACCGAGAACCCGTACTTCGAGGTCAACTCGGCGCTCTTGTCGCGTACGCAGGTGTACGCGCTCGATTCCTTGAGCGCGGATCAGATCCGCTCCCTGCTCGACCGCGCGTTGGCGCGCGGCGAATGCGGGGCGGATCGTCGCGTTGAAACGCAAGCACTCGAATTCCTGTCCGCCAGGTCGGGTGGCGACGCGCGCACTGCGCTGAACGCGCTCGAGCTCGCCTGCCAGGCCGCGGGAGCCGAAGCGACGGTCACGCTCGCCCACGCCGAGGATGCCCTTCAGCGCCGGGCGCTGCTGTATGACCGCCAAGCCGACTACCACTACGACACGATCTCGGCGTGGATCAAGGCCACGCGGGGTTCCGATCCCGACGCCTCGCTCTACTACCTGGCGGTGATGCTCGAGGGTGGCGAGGATCCACGCTTCATCGTCAGGCGGATGATCGTGCTGGCCTCCGAGGACATCGGTAACGCCGATCCCCAGGCCCTGAGCGTCGCGACCGCCGCGGCACACGCCGTGGAGCATGTCGGGCTGCCGGAGTGTCAGTTTGCGCTCGCGCAGGCGGCGATCTACCTGTCGCTGGCGCCCAAGTCCGACGCCGCCAAGCGGGCGATCGGCGCGGCACGCGGCCTGATCAGGGAGCAGGGCGCCGAGCTGCCACCGGGCTACTTGCGCTCGTCCACGCGTAGCAGCGGCGACTACGACAACCCGCACAATCGCCCCGGGCATCTGTCGCCGCAGGAACTCTTGCCGGACGCCGCGATCGGACGGCGGCTGTACGAGCCCGACGAGGCGGAGGCCGCACTGGGGCAACGGCTGGCGGAGATCCGCCGGGCGCGGGGACGCGGGGGTTAGCGCCCATCCGACCCTGCCGGAAACGCGGGGGTTAGCGCCCATCCGACAATGCCGGAAACGCGGGGGTTAGCGCCCGTCCGACAATGCCGGGGACGCGGGGGTTAGCGCCCATCTGACCCTGCCGCAGACGCGGGGTTAGCCCCCATCCGACCCTGCCGGAGACCCGGTGCGCTCCCATAGCCCACGAGTACCCTTTCTGTTGATGCCGGCCCAGGCCTACAGCGGCAAGGAGTGCGTCTGCCAATTGCGCAAGGACATCTGCGACCAGTCATGCGTAGCGGACATGCTCGAGACCCGCTTCTACATCGCCTGCTTACGCCTGACTGGGCGCCGCTGCGTCGTTGTCGGCGGCGGCGACGTGGGGCTGGAGAAGGTGGAGGGCCTTCTGGCCTGCGATGCGGACGTGACGCTGATCGCGCCGAAGGCGCATCCCGAACTGGTGCAGCTGGCGCTGGAGGGATCTATCCGCTGGGAGCAGCGTGAGTACGAGTCAGGCGACCTCGAGGGCTGCTTGATCGCGATCGCCGCCACAGCCGAGACGGACATAAACATTCGCGTATTTGAGGACGCCGAGCGGCGTGCGATGCTGGTCAACGTCGTCGACGTGCCGCCGCTGTGCAACTTCATCCTCCCGGCGATCGTCCGCACCGGCCCGCTGGCGATCGCGATCTCGACCGCCGGCGCCTCGCCCGCGCTGGCCAAGCGCATGAAGCGCGAGATCGGCGAGTTGTTCGGCGAGCCGTACGCGATGCTCGCGGTGCTCTTAAACGAGGCGCGCGGATGGGCGAAGGCGACGCTTCCCACCTATCAGGATCGCAAGGCGTTCTTCGAGTCGATAGTCGAGGGAGAGCCCGACCCGGTCGCCCTGCTGCGCGAGGGGCGCTACGACGATGTGCAGGCGCTGGTGCAGGACGCGATGCGCGTGCACGCTCCCGCGTGAGCGAGAGTCTCAGCCACCTCGATTCCGAGGGTCGGGCGCGAATGGTCGACGTGGGGGCCAAGCCGGCGACCGAGCGTCGTGCCGTGGCGCGAGCCGTGGTCCGCGTCTCGCGGCGGACGGCGCAAGCCGTGCAGGCCGGCGATGCCCCCAAGGGCGATGTGCTGGCAGTAGCGCGGATCGCCGGCATCCAGGCCGCCAAGCGAACCGCCGAGCTGATTCCCCTCTGCCACCCGCTGGCGCTTTCGTTCATCGGCGTCGAGGGGGACGTCGACGCCGGCGGCGGTGCGATCGTGCTCACCGCCGAAGCACGGACCACTGGACCGACAGGCGTTGAGATGGAGGCGCTGACTGCGGCCTCGGTCGCGGCCCTGACCGTCTACGACATGGTCAAAGGCGTAGAACGGGGCGCCGCGATCGAACAGGTCGTGCTACTGGAGAAGGAAGGCGGGCGCTCCGGGAAGTGGCGGCGTTGAGGCCCGCGCGATGCTGATGCCGCGTCAAGCGCGGCGGCGCTAGGGTCGCCTTGCCGAAAGTGCGAGGAGGACAGATGATCGAAGACGTGAACGCCATTCCGCTGGAGCGCACGTTCGACGCATCTCCAGAGGAAGTGTGGGAGCTCTGGACGACGAGCGATGGGATCGAGTCGTGGTGGTCGCCGAACGGCTTCGAGGCCAAGGTCATGGAGCTCGATCTGCGCCCGGGAGGGGCGCTGATCTATGAGATGACGGCCGTAGCTCCGCGGCAGGTGGAGTTCATGGAGAACGCCGGCCTCCCGCTCACGACCGCCTCGCGCAAGACGTTCACCGAGCTCGAGCGGCCGAAGCGGATCGCGTATCAGTCGCTCGTCGACTACGTCCCCGGTGCTCGGCCCTACGAGCAGCTCACCGTCGTCGAGCTTGTGCCCGATGGCGACGGCGTCCGTGTGATCGAGTGGCTCGAGCCCATGCATGACGACGAGTGGACGCAGCGCCTCGTGATGGGGCGCCAGAACGAGCTCGACAATCTGGGCAGGGTCCTCGCGGATGGGCGGAAGGCGCCATGAGAGCCGCGATCATCACGATCTCTACCTCTGTCGCCGCAGGCCGAGGCCAGGATCGCTCGGGCGAAGCGCTCGCCGACCGGACCCGAGCGGCGGGGATCGAGGTGGTGGCCCAGGAGATCGTGAGCGATGATCGGACGCAGATCGAGCAGGCGCTCAGGCGACACTCCTCGCCGGACGCTGCGACCCCGTTGATCTTCACCACGGGTGGCACCGGGCTCACGCCCGACGACGTCACGCCCGAGGCCACCCGCGCGGTGATCGATCGAGAAGCGCCCGGGTTCGCCGAGGCGATGCGCGCCGAGTCGCTCAAGTACACGCCGATGGGCATCCTCACGCGGGGCGTCACGGGAACCGCGGGGCAGACGCTGATCATCAACTTCCCGGGCAACCCCAAGGCGATCGACGAGGTATTCCCTGTCATCGCCCCCACGCTTCAGCATGCGGTCGCCACCCTGCTGGGGGAAAGGACGGGACACGGCGCCACGCATTCAGAGCACCGAGGCACCGGCGGAGAGGCCGGCGCCGAGCACGCGACGGGTGCCCGACGACCCGGCCATTGAGCTGCGCGGCCTCACTCGCCACTTCGGGGAGCGGAGCGCGCTACGCGACGTCACGGCGATCGTTCCCAGGGGAGCGACGCTCGCCGTGCTGGGGCGCAACGGCGCCGGTAAGTCGACGCTGCTTCGGATCCTGGCGACGCTGCTCAGACCCCACGCGGGAGAAGTCAGTGTGCTGGGAGAGCCGCTGCCCAGAAGGGCGTTCGCGGTCCGCGCCAGGGTCGGGCTGCTCGGTCATGAGCCGCTGCTCTATCGCGACCTCTCAGGGCGCGAGAATCTCGTCTACCAGGCTCGCCTCCACGGGCTCGTGGAGCCCGACCGGCGAGCGGAGGAGCTGCTGAAGGCCGTGGGCATGGAGAGCAGGGCAGATGACGCCGTGCGCTCTCTGTCCCGGGGAATGGTCCAGCGCGTCGCTGTCTGCCGCGCGGTGCTACACGACCCCGAGCTCCTGCTCCTGGACGAGCCTCGAGCCAATCTTGATCCCGCTGCCGCCGAGCTGGTCGAGCCGCTGATCGGCTCCGGCGACGGGCGTACGCGCGTGCTGACAAGCCACGACCCCCGCGCGGCCATCCGCGAGTCCGGCGTGGTCCTCGGGCTCAAGGACGGCAGGCGGGCTTGGCTCGCCAGCCCGGACGAAGTCCGCCCGGCCCAGCTCGAGGAGCTCTACTCGTGAGGACGGTCATCACGGTGCTGCGCAAGGACCTGCGGCTCGAGCTGCGGACGTTCGAGACAGTCCCGGCGATGGCGCTGTTCGCGCTGTCCACCTTCGTCATCTTCCACTTCGGGCTGAACCGCGCGACGATCGACGGGCAGCTTGCCGGCGGTGTATTCACGGTCACGCTGCTGTTCGCGGCGCTGCTCGGCGCAGGGCGGCTGTTCGTGGCGGAGCGCGAGCAGGGCGGCTTTGATGCCTTCCTGCTGGCCCCGGTCGATCGCAACTCGCTGTTGTTGGCGAAGGCCGCGGCGATGTTCCTGTTTCTGGCGGTGCTCGAGCTGGTCGCCGTGCCGGCATTCGCCGTGCTGCTGCTGGGGCCGCCGCTGGGCCCGCGCCTGCTCGGACTGATTGCGGTGCTGGCGCTGGCCGACCTCGGTCTGGCGGTGATCGGCACGTTCGTCTCGGCGCTGGCGATCCACACCCGGGCGCGGGACCTGATCGCGCCGATCATCGGGCTGCCGCTGCTGATTCCCGCCCTGATCGCCACCGCCCGGGCGGCCGGGCCGCTGCTTGCCGTCCGCTCGCAGGGGTCGCCGCCAGGGAAATGGGTGGCGGTCCTGGCGCTTTATGATGTGGTGTTCGCCCTGATCGCCTACGGGGTGTTCGACTACCTCCTGGAAGAGTGAAGCTTCGATGAGAAACGGCCGCAGTTTGCGCGCCCTAACCGCCGCCACGATCGCCACGATCAGCCTGGCGCTCGTGCTGGTCTTCTTCTACGCCCCGCTGGACTCAGACCAGGGGTTCATCCAGAAGATCTTCTATTTGCATGTCCCGCTGGCCATCATCTCGCTGTGCGGGTTCGTGCTGGGGGCGCTTCTGGCGATCGGCCATCTGCGCACCGGCGAGCGGAGCTGGGACATGCGCTCGTACGTGGCGATCCACATGGCGCTGATCTTCGGCGTCGGGGGGCTGATCACCGGCTCGATCTGGGCCAAGGCCTCCTGGGGGCACTGGTGGGTGTGGAGCGACCCCACGCTGGTGTCATTCCTGATCGTGCTGCTGCTGTTCGCCACCTATCAGCCGCTTCGCTTCTCGATCGAGGATCCCGAGCGCCAGGCGCGCTACGCGAGCGTGTTCGCCGTCGTCGCCGGGGCCTTCGTGCCGCTGAACTTCATCGCGGTTCGCATGGCGCAGGGGTTCGTCCACCCCCGGGTCCTTACGCTGACGGGCGGCCGCATGCCGGGCTCGATGCAACTCACGTTCTGCGTCTCGCTGGTCGGCCTGGCACTGCTGTACGCGGCCCTGTGGAAGTACGAGATGACGGCCAAGAACGCCCGCATCCAGGTACGCCGTCTGCGGCGCTCGCTGCTCGGAGAGGACGCCGTGCGGCCCCTCGGCCGGAGCGCGGCGCCCTCGTGAGCGTGGCTGGCGGATCGATCGCGCTGGCCGTATCGCCCGCGCTGGCGCCGGGCAAGGCGGCTCCGTACGTGATCGCGGCCTACATCGTCTTCCTGGCGATCGTGTTGATCTACGTGGCGATAATGGCGCGCAGGCTCACGAGGACCGAAGACGAGGTGGCCAAGCTCAAACGCGACGTCGAGCGCTCCGGGCGCCACGATCAAGGCTCGATCGCGGGCGACGAGCGCCGGCGAGAGGCTGAGGACCTGGAGACCGTGCCATGAGCGAGCTGCTGGCGCTGGGCCTGTCGCACAAGACGGCCCCAGTCGAGGTCCGCGAGCGCCTGGCGCTGAGCGAGCAGCGGAGCGCCGACTTCCTGCGTGATCTGCGCGGGGCGGCCGACGTCCAGGAGGCCGTCGCGATCTCCACCTGTAACCGCACCGAGCTCTATCTGGTCGTCGGCGACCCGGTGGAGGCCGAGAGCGCGGCGCTGGGGATGCTCTCCAGCCAGGCCGGCATCCGCCTGACGACGCTCGCCTCGACGATCTACTCGTACCGCAACTGCGACGCGGCGCGCCATCTCTACCGGGTCACCTCCGGGCTCGAGTCGATGATCATCGGCGAGAACGAGATCCAAGGACAGGTCAAGCGGTCCTATGAGACCGCACTCGCCAAGGAGACCACCGGTCCGCTCACCAACCACCTGTTCATGGGCGCACTCGAGACCGGCAAGCGCGTGCGAACCGAGACCGGCATCGGCGAGCGGCAGTTGAGCCTGCCGGCCGTGGCCGTGGCGCTGGCGCGCGAGCTGCTCGACGACCTCCGGGGACGGGAGGTCGTGATCATCGGCACGGGCGAAACCAGCGAGCTGACCGCCAGGGCACTTGCCGACTCCGGCGTTCGCACAGTGTTCGTCGCCAACCGCAGGCGGGACCGTGCGCTGGGACTGGCGCGGCGCTACGGCGGCGAGAGCGTCAACTTCGATGAGCTTCCACAGGCGCTCGAGCGCGCGGACATCGTCGTGACGGCGACGGCCTCGCCACACCTGCTGCTCGAGTCGCGCGAGCTCCACGACGTGATGAAAGCCCGCATTGGCCGCCCGATGTTGCTGATCGATTTGGCAGTTCCGCGGGACATCGACTCCGCGTGCGCGGAGCTCGGGGGCGTCTCGCTGTACGACATCGACGACTTGCAGGCGGTGATCGCCCGCAACCGCACGGTGCGCCAAGCAGAGGCGCGCAGAGCGGAAGGGATCATCGAAGAAGCGATCCAGCAGTTCGCCGCGTGGCTGGGATCGCTCGAGGTTCTGCCGACGCTAGCCGCGCTGCGCGAGCGCGGCACGGAGATCGTCAGACAGGTTGTGCACGAGAACGACGGCAAATGGGAGTCGGCCTCGCCGCGTGATTTGGAACGGGTCCAGGCGCTGGCGCAGGCGGTCGTGAACCGGCTGCTCCACGATCCCACGGTGCGGATGAAGGAGCTGCGCGACGACCGTGTCCACGCGCGCATGGCGATCGTGCGCGAGCTGTTCAGTCTGGAGCCGAGTCTCGCGCCGGAGCGCCAGCAACCGCTCGGCGAGGTGCGCGAACTCCCCAGGCGCCGCCGTTGATCCGGGTCGGCACGCGCGGCAGCGCGCTGGCCCTGGCGCAGGCCCGCTGGGTGGCCGAGCGCCTCGACGATGAGGTGGAGCTGGTGACGGTGACCACTTCCGGCGACCGCGGAACGGCGGTCGAGGATAAGTCCCGCTGGGTGTCTGAGCTCGAGCGTGCCCTACTGGAGGAGCGAATCGACGTCGCCGTGCACTCGGCCAAGGACGTGCCGGCCCAGCTGGCGGATGGGCTCGAGCTAGCGGCGGTCCCGGCTCGTGCTGATCCGCGCGACGCGATCTGCGGCGCGCGATCGCTCGCCGATTTGACGCCCGGGGCCCGCGTGGGAACCAGCAGCCTGCGCCGCAGGGCCCAGCTCCGCGCCGCGCGCCAGGATCTGGAGCTCGTCGAGATGCGGGGCAACGTCGACACGCGCTTGCGCAAGCTGGCGGACGGCCAATGCGATGCCCTCGTGCTGGCGCTGGCAGGGCTCGAGCGGCTCGGCCGCGAACAGCAGGCTGCCGGGACGCTCGATGAACTGGTCCCCGCCGCGGGCCAGGGCGCGCTGGCGCTCGAAGCCCAAATCAGCTCACCGGTCGGCCAGGCCCTGGGCGCGCTTGGCGACGCTGAGACGACAGCATGTGTGCTTGCTGAGCGCGAGCTGACGCGCAGGCTCGATGCGTCCTGTAACACACCCGTCGGGGCCCATGCCCGAGCGATGGGCGACGGCGCCTTAGAGCTGCGGGCCTGGGTCGGACGGCCAGACGGCGCAGCGTGGATCAGCGATCGGCAGACAGGCCACCGCGAGGGCTTGGGCGCGGCGGTGGCCGAGCGGATGCTTGCCGTGGGCGCCGATGAGATGCTCCGCGCCGCCGAGGCCGAAGCCGAGCGCCGGGTGGGGCGGTGACCGTCTATCTGGTCGGCGCCGGTCCGGGCGATCCCGGCCTCGTCACCAAGCGGGCGCTTGAGCTGATCGCCGGCGCCGAGGTGATCGTCCACGACCGCCTGATCCCCCCCGAGGCGCTCGCCGGCGCGCGCAAGGACGCGGAGCTCATTTACGCGGGAAAGGAGGGAGGCGGAGAGTCCGTGGCCCAGGCCGAGACCGAGCGGCTGCTCGTGCGCCACGGCTCCACCGGGCGCACCGTCGTCCGCCTGAAAGGCGGCGATCCGTTTGTCTTCGGCCGCGGCGGGGAGGAGGCCGAGGCGCTCCTGAGAGCGGGGATTCCGTTCGAGATTGTGCCCGG
The DNA here is from genome assembly GCA_963830405.1 of uncultured Actinomycetes bacterium. Lineage (GTDB taxonomy): Bacteria > Actinomycetota > Thermoleophilia > Solirubrobacterales > Solirubrobacteraceae > Palsa-465. The sequence goes on along the minus strand of CAWHMB010000001.1, from coordinate 278,277 downwards.
CGTGACGGCTGGGGTTGCCGCCCCTGCCTACGCGGGGATTCCGGTCACCCATCGCCAGGCAGCGAGCGCCGTGGCCTTCGTCACCGGCCACGAGGATCCCTCCAAGCCCTCCTCCGCGCTCGACTGGCAGGCGCTGGCCGCGTTCCCGGGCACCCTCGTGATCTACATGGGCGTCCGCCGGCTGGACGCCATCGCGCAACGCCTTCGGCAGGGCGGTCGCCCGTCCGACGAGTCGGCGGCGGTGATCGAGCGGGGAACGTTCGCCGATCAGCGCGTCGTCGCCGGCACGCTCCAGACCATCGCAGCGCAAGCGGCTTCCGAAGCCGTCAAGGCGCCGGCGATAGCGGTGTTTGGGAAAGCCGCGGCGCTGCGCGAACAGCTGCGGTGGTTCGATCAGCGGCCGCTCGCGGGGATCACCGTGGCCGTGACCCGCGCCCGCGCCCAGGTCAGCGCGCTGGCGGCGGAGCTGCGCGCGCTCGGGGCCTTGGTGGTCGAAGCGCCCGCCATCAGGATCGTGGCCCGCGACGGTCCGGCACCCGAGCCAGAGCGCTACGACCTCGTCTGTTTGACGAGCCCCAACGGCGTCCACCTGCTGTTCGAGCGGCTCGCCGCCGTCGGCAAGGATGCTCGCTCCCTGGGCAGAGCCCGCGTCGCCGCGATTGGGCCGGGCACGGCCCGGGCCCTGGCCGAGCACGGCATCCGGCCCGACGTTGTCCCAGAGCGGTTCGTGGCCGAAGGGCTTGTCGAGGCCCTCGCCGGGACCACGGTCGAACGGGCGCTTGTGGCGCGAGCGGCCGAGGCGCGTGACGTGCTGCCTGACGCGCTCCGCCGGCGCGGTGCCGACGTCGACGTGCTGGCGCTGTATGAGACCGTCGCCGAGCCGCTGAGCGAGGCCGAGCTCGAGGCGGTGGCGGGCGCCGACTACGTGACTTTCACCTCGTCCTCCACGGTGAAGTTCTTCCTGATGCGCGCCGGCGAGCGGCTGACAGAAGGCACGCGGCTCGTCAGCATCGGCCCCGTGACGAGCGCGGCCCTCAGGGAGCGCGGGCTGGAGCCGCACGTCGAGGCCACACGTCACGACATCGATGGCCTTTTGGAGGCGCTGCTCGAGGACGCTGGCGAGCGCGGCTCGCGCTGAGGCGTAGGCTCGGCGCGAGTGAGCGAGGACCCGCTCATCACGTTCCTCTCCGACTACGGCCTCGCCGACCCTTTCGCCGGCATTTGTCATGGCGTGATCGCCTCGATCTGCCCCCGGGCGCGGGTGATCGACTTGACGCATGGAATACCGCGCCACGACGCGCGCGCCGGGGCGATGGTCCTGCGCGAAGCGCTTGGCTACGTGCCTGTCGGCGTGCACCTGGCGGTAGTCGACCCGGGCGTGGGCGCCGAGCGGAGCGCCGTGGCGCTGCGTCTGAAGGACGAGCGGCTGCTGGTGGGCCCGGACAACGGTGTCCTGTGGCTGGCCGCCGAGCAGGGCGGGGGGGTCGTCGAGGCGGTCGAGATCGGCCGCTCGCCGTTCCGGCTCGAGCCAGTCTCAGCGACGTTTCACGGCCGCGACATCTTCGCTCCCGTCGCCGCCCACCTCGCCGCCGGCACGCCGCTGGGCGAAACGGGAGAGCCATATGACGCCGACGCGCTGATCAAGTTCGAGCTGCCGCGGGCGCGGGGTCACCAAGGCGCGCTCGTGGCCCATGCCGTGTACGTCGACGCCTTCGGCAACGTTCAGCTCGACGCAAGTCACGATGATCTGGCCAAGCTGGGTCTAAAGCTGGGAGGCGGAGTGTTGCTGGGAGGAGGGCATGAGGCGCGTTACGTACGGACCTTCGCCGACGCCTCGCCGGGCGAGCTGATCGTTTACGAGGACTCGGCGCGCAGGCTGGCGGTTGCGGTCAGCCGCGGGAACGCCGCCGAGCGCCTTGGCCTGGGCGTCGACGCCGAGCTGCGTATCAGCGCTCGCCGATGAGTCCCCGGGCCGAGCGGTCTCCTCGCCTGGGATCGCCGCGCGTTCACCTGCGCAGCACCGACTCGACCAACGAGCGAGCCCGCGAGCTGGCCGCCCGAGGCGCGCCGCACGGCACGCTGGTTACCGCCGCCAGCCAGACCGCGGGCCGGGGGCGGCAGGGGCGGACTTGGTCGGCGCCCGCCAGCCGGTCGCTGCTCTGTTCCCTGCTGCTGCGCGACCCACCGCGCTTGCTGCCGCTGGCGGCGGGAGTCGCGGTGGCGGAGGTCGTTGGTGCACAGGCGCTCGTGAAGTGGCCCAACGACGTGCTGATCGAGGGGCGCAAGATCGCGGGAATCCTGGCCGAGGGCCGCCCACAGGAGCGCTGGGCGGTGCTCGGTATCGGGCTCAACGTGGCCGTGGGACCCGAGGATTTCCCACGCGAGCTGCGCGATCGGGTGGGAACGCTGGGACTTTCCCCCGAAGCGCTCGAGCCGCTGCTCGAGCGCCTGCTGGCGGCGCTCGAGCGCTGGATTCACGCCTCTGAGGAGCAGGTACTCGAAGCCCTCAGGGCCCGCGACGCGCTACTGGACCGTCAGGTGCGCTGGTCTATGGGCGAAGGCCGCGGCGCCGGGATCGACGGAGAGGGCCGCCTACTCGTCAGCACCAGGGAGGGAATTGTGGCGCTCGACGCCGGCGAGGTCCACCTGGGTATCAGAGGCTGAGTCCGCGGCACCGGCCTCAGTCTCGACCGGGTCGCCTCCGTTCTCCTCTAGCGCTTCCTGGAGCTCGAGCGCTTTGGGGGCCGCGGCCCCGGCATCGGCTCCGTCCGCCGTGGCCCCGTTGGTCCGCTTGCGCCGGCGCTTTGAGCCCCGCCGGCCCTTCGGGAAGTTACGCAACAGCTCGCGGGCCAGAGCGGCGGGCTTGCGCGCCAGCCGGGTGCGCGCGCCGCGGAGCGCCTCCTCGGCTTCTGGCGTGTGCGCCAGCGCCGCGGCCAACAGCGCCGCCGACAGCCGCCGGTCCTCCTTGCGCGCGGCGTGCACCAGCCGGCGGGCGTTGCGCGCATGGGCCGGTCCGCTCGAGTTGACGAGCAACCCCAGCAGGCGCTTGGTCTCGGGCCACCGCTGGACGGCGTACTCCTCGTGGACCTCCCGCGTGTACTCGGCCATCCGCCAAATCCAGGCGTTAGCCTGATCGCGGCGGCCGATGCGGCGCTCGGCGAGCGCCTGGAGCATGATTTTGACCCCTTCCCGGCGCTCGTCGCGCGGCCAGTTGGCCATCATGTCGATCGCCGTGTCGAACGCCTCCGGATCCTTACCGGAGGCGATCTCCTGTAGCGCACGCAGCCGCAGCTGCCCGTGGCGGTTGCGCTGCAGCGCGGTCAGCAGGAAACGACGCTTGAGCTCGCCGCCGCGGTCGAAGTGCAGCATCGCCTTAGCCCGGCGCCAGCCGTTCGGCGCCACGCGCGCGCCTGCCAGGGCGGCCCAGACGTGTTGTTCGCCGTAGTCGAGGTGCTCGACGGCGATCCGCCACAGCTCGCGCTCGAAGACCTCGGCGCGTCGCTCGGGGTCGGGGGTCACCGGCAGCACGCGACGCTCGACCCGAACCCGGCGCCCGCGGCCGCGCCGCACCGGTCCGACGACGATCGCCCCGCCGCGGTACACGTCGCGGTCGAGCAGCGAGTGAAGCGTCACCACCGGGTCGTCATGCTTGGTCGCTGGGTGGACGAAGTCGACGACGATGCCGGCCTCCTTGCCCGGGTGCCGCCGCGTGACGCGGCCCACCCGCTGCTGGTAGACGCGCTTGGACGCGGTCGGCGCCAGGTGCATGCAGATCGTGGCTCGGGGGCTGTTCCAGCCTTCGGCCAGCAGCATGGCGTTGACCAGCACATCGATCTTCCCGGACTCGTAGTCGGCGAGAATCCGCGCCAGCTGGCGCTTGGGCGTCTCGCCGGAGACAGCCTGGGCCTTGATGCCCACGTCGCGAAACGCCTTGGCGACGTTGCCCGCGTGGCGGACGCCGGCGGCGTAGACGACGCCCGGGACGCCGTTGAAGCGCGTCTTGTAGAGATCTGCGACGGCCATGTTGAACGGCGTCTGGTCCAGCAGCTCGGCCAGCATCTCCTGGTCGAACTCGGTATCCACCTCGCCCCGGCGCAAAGGCACCTTGGCGATCGTCCGCACCCCCGGCCCCGGCGGGATGCGGATGCAGCGCAGCGGCGCGATCACGCCCCGCCGCGCCGCCTGAGCAAGGTCGAAGCGCGAGGTCTGGGTGGGGAACAGGTCGGTGACGTGGCGCGCGATCAGCGCGCCGGTGGCGGTCATGCCGATGAAAATCGGTCCCGACCAGGTGCGGATCGCGCCCGAGGTCTTCTCGCCCAGAGCCGTGTGCGCCTCATCGCAGATGACGATCGTGTAGACGTCGGAGATCTTGCCCGCGTTGCGCACGAACCATTGGTAGGTCTCGACGGTGACCGGCCCGACGACGTTCTCCTCCTGCGGGCCCAGCGACCCGTTGCCCTTCAACAGCGGCGCGTGGATCCGGTCCCGGTAGCCCCGGTCGCGTAGCTCGCCGTTGAATTGGTCGACGAGGTTCCGGCGGTGGGTGAGGATCAGGATGCCGCCGGTGCGGGAGCCCTCGACGAAGCCCAGCGCGGCGACTGTCTTGCCCGCTCCCGTGGCGTGCTCGAACCAGAATCGCCGTGCGGCGTTCGGGTCCTCCGAGCTCGCCTCGAGGTCGACGTCTTCGTCGACGTCGGCGTCGTCCTGCCAGTCCTGGGGCTCCTCGTCCTCGTCGCCGTTCTCCTCATCCTCCTCGCCGGGGATTCCCGCCGAGGCCAGCTGCGGCGGCTCGATCGCCAGGCCGTTGCCGCTGCCGTTGCCCTCGCGCCTGTCGCTCGCGCGGCCTCCAGCCTCACTCGATCGGGCGAGGCGCGAGCCATCCGGCTGCTGGGCCTCGGCCAGCAGCGCGGTCAGCGTGCCCGACAGGGCGTCCACCTGGTGGGCGGATAACACGGCGCCGTCGGCCAGGTGCGGCTCTTCCTCGGAGAGCAACCGCTCGAGCCCCAAGAGCAGCGAGAAGCGCCTGCGCCAGTCGATCGAGGGCTGCTTGGCGCCGGCGTCGATCTCAGCGAGCGCAGCGTCGAGCGCCGCGCGGCGGGCGCCGCCCGGAGCCAGCGCGTCCTCGAGGCTCTCGCCGTCGTAGACGAAGTGCTCGCGCGTGAACAGTTCCGCGCGCGCAATCGCGGCAGGATTGGGAAGCGGGGTGGTGACACCCATGGGAAGTCAAAAAATGCGTCTGGATGAGCGAGTCGCGGCGTTACATCCGTTGCGACTCAGGGCGTCCGGCAATGCCGAACGGGCGAAGTACTCCTCAAGCCCCTCGCCCTTCTACAAAGAGGATAGCGGCTATTTAAGCAAATCGTTAGCAGCTGGATGACTCGGGCGCCGCGCGCAGTGCGAGGCAGGATGCCGAGCGCGCGGCAAGCCCGTGGCACATGTGCGCCGGCTGCCTGCCGATCACGATCGGCACGCGCAGCCGGATGACTCGGGCGCCGCGCTTTCAGGCGAGGCTGGACGCCGAGCGCGCGGATACGCCCGAGCGCGCATGCGCGGCCCCGGCCATATGTCAATCTTCTCGAACATGTCCGTGGTCTCGTACCAGGTTCGTCGCGTGCGCGGTGACCAGGAGATGCGGGCGGCGCTGGCGCTCAGGCATCAGGTGTTTTGCCGCGAGCAGGGAGTGCCCGAGTACGAGGAGCTGGACGGGCGCGATGGCGAGGGGATCCACCTGGTAGCCGTCGCCGAGGGCGAGCTGCTCGGCACCTGCCGCCTATTGCTCGTCGGCCAGACGGTCCAGTTCAGTCGCCTGGCCGTACGGGCCGACGCCCGGCGGCGAGGTATCGCCACCAAGCTGCTGGAGCTGGCAGACGCGGAAGCCAGTGCGGCGGACGCCCGGCGCCTCGTGTTGCACGCGCAGACGTACGCGTGCTCGCTGTACGAGCGCGCCGGCTACAAGCCGCGGGGGAAGCTGTTCATCGAGGCGGGCATCGAGCACGTCGCGATGGAGAAGGTGCTCTGACACTGCAGCTCCAGCCGCCGGAGCTGCGCATCGACCCTCTGAGCGGCAGCCGCTCGCTCGTGGCCGGCGCCCGGGCCGGGCGCCCGGGAGGGGAGCTGCGGGCCACCGCGCCGGCACCGCTCGATCGTGAAGCCGACCCGTTCGCCGAAGGACACGAAGACCGCACGCCACCAGAGCTTTACGCGGTGCGTCCTGGCGGCGGCGAGCCTAACTCACCGGGCTGGACCGTCAGGGTCGTGCCGAATCTCTATCCGGCGCTCGCATCCCCGGGCACGGAGCAGCCCCAGGAACCGGAGCCCCGCCCCGGCGCAAACGCCGCCCGCGATCTGTTCTGGAGGGCCCCGGCGCTCGGCGCGCACGAGGTGATCATCAACACGCCGGACCCGGTCGTGTCGCTCTCGGCGCTGACCGTCGAGCAGGTCGCTGGGGCCGTGGAGGTGTGGCGCGAGCGGATGCGCTCGCACGCCGACGCCGCCTACGTGCACCTGATCGTCAACGAGCGCTCCGAGGCAGGCGCCTCGCTGCCGCACAGCCATGCCCAGCTCTACGCGCTGGACTTCGTGCCCGCGGCGATCGCGCGGGAGCGGGAGCGCTTTGGCGCCTACACGACGCGCACGATGGGCGGCAACCTGCTCGCCGACCTGGTCCAAGAGGAGGTCCGCGGCCGCGAGCGGATCGTGGCCATCGACGAGGAGGTGGTGCTGATGGCCCCCTACGGTGCCCAGGTCCCCTACCAGCTCATGATCGCGCCGCGCGTGCCACGGCTGCGCTATGAAGACCCCGGGCCCGCCGGCGCAGCAATGATCCACGAGGCGCTCGGCCGCCTAGCGCGCCGGCTGGGCGCGAGCCCGCCGCTCAATCTGTGGGTACGAACCGCGCCCCAGGGGGCGGAGCAGTTCTGCTGGCGGATCGACATCGTCCCCCGGCTCACCCACCTCGCCGGCCTCGAGCTCGGCGCTGGCCTGCACCTGAATATCGTCGCCCCCGAGCAGGTGGCCTCCGAGCTGCGGGATTGAGTCGGTATGCGGGTGGCCACCAATCTGGGCTGCCGGTGAGGGCCCGGTGAGGGCGCTCGTCCAGCGGGTCCGCCGTGCGTCGGTCAGCGTCGAGGGCGAGGTAGTGGCGGCAATCGGCCAGGGGCTGCTCGTGCTGCTGGGCGTGGCGGTGCAGGACACGCCCGCCGACGCCGAGTGGCTCGCGGCCAAGGTCCGCGCCCTGCGAATCTTCGCCGACGCCGCCGGACGCATGAATGAGCCGCTCGGCGAGCGCGAGATCCTGTGCGTCAGCCAGTTCACGCTGTACGGCGAGGCCCGGCGGGGCAACCGCCCGAGCTGGGCTCGGGCGGCGCCCCCGGAGCTGGCACAGCCCCTGTACGAGCGCTTCTGCCAGCTGGCCGGCGCCCGACAGGGAGTATTCGGGGCGATGATGGCGGTCGAGCTTGTGGGCGATGGCCCCGTGACAGTGCTGATCGACAGCCCGGGGCGGTAGGCGGAGGCGCCGGCGCGGCTCGAGGCCGCGCCGGCCGTCCCCTCACGTCGCCGGGGCCCTAGCTCATGCCGACGACCATCAGGGTGTTCTTGTCCAGGTCACGCAGCCAGAACAGCGGCGGAACCGGATCGCCCATACGGCTGACCTCGGGGTCGACGTCGACGCCGCGGTCCTTCAGCTCCGCGTGCAAGCTATCGATGTCGCTGGTCTGAAGGCTGATGCCGGTCTGCATCCCTCCCGCCTCGCGGCCCTCCGGCGGCGGGGCGAGCGCGATCGTCGTATCCGCGCCGGCGGGGGCGACCTCCACCCAGCGGTACTTATCGCCGAAGGGGATGTCGACCCGCTTCTCGAGACCCAGCTTCTGCGTATAGAAGTCGATCGCACGGTCGCTGTCTGACACCGGCACGACGACCGTGTTGATCCGGCTGATGGAACTGGTGGTTGCTGACATGGGCTCCTCCTGGTGGTTGGATGACACCGGGTATGACTCACCGCGCCGCCGGAACTCATCGGCGTTCAGCTGATACTGACCGGTGGCACGCAAACCCCCCGGCACGTGCTTGGCGTGCTGGGGGTGCTAGCCGTGGCCGAGCGCCGCCGGGCGGCGTGTCGGTCCGCCTAGCCTTCTTCCGGCCAGTAGCCGGGAAGCATCTCCGCGTCGCCGGCGTGATGCGAGCCCATCGCCACCACCTCGAGCCCGTCCGGCCCCGCTTCGAACGCCCTGCTCGAGCCCGGGGCGACCAGGATCGCGTCCAGCCGGCCGACATCGCGCACCTGCCCGTCGACGGCGATCCGGCCCGAGCCGCCAAGCACCACGTAGACCTCCTCGTCGACGTTGTGGCGGTGGCCGAAGGCCTGGCGCTTTCCGGGCCTGAGACGCTGGAGGCTGAGTCCCACGGTGGTGGCGCCGAGCGCGCCGCGGGCGAACCGCGCCTCGCCCGTCTCTCCAAAACCGGCCTTCGCCGCCATGTCCTCGACCTCCTCGAGGTTGGCCAGCGTAAAGCCCGTCTCCCCCGGTCGGTGCCCGACGCCGCCCAGCGGCTGGAGGTCGACATGCTCGAAGCCCCCGTCCTTCACGAGCGCCTGAACCTCGGGAATCCGGGCCCTCGCCTCTTCGCTCCGCAGCGACGCCTCGAGCTGCTCCTGGCTCTGCCAGAGCTCCGTGACCCAGACCACGTCGGGCTCGCCGGCCTGGCGATTTACGAGGTAGAGCAGGCAACCCGGCGCCTCGCGCAGCGCGCCCGCCACCTCGAGCAGCTTGCGCGCCAGGGCGTCGCCCTGGCCGGGCTTGGCAACGGCCTTCGCGTAGCGCGCGACCGCTCCGGGCACCGCGTCGGCGCTCATCGGGGCGGGTTTTCCCATAGGCCAATCACATTGCGGGAGGGATCGGTCACATAGGCGTAGTACCCCATCCCGATCACCTGCTGGCGTCCCTCGATCACGCTGCCCCCGGCTCCGCCCATCTGAACGGGGATGTCGTTGATCTGCCAGTCGAACACCGAGCTGTAGAACTGCTTGGCCCTCTCCTTGTCGTCGCTGGGAATCTCAAAGTGGGTGACCTTGTCCACGGTCAGGACCTCCTGGGTTCGCGGTTTTCGGCTTTTGCTCACAGCAGGCTTCCGCCCGGGGGCACGACCCACAGGGCGCGAGCACGCTTGCCCGCCTCCTCGGCGCCTAGACCGCCGACGGTCACAGCGCCATGCTGCCTCATGGCCCGGCCGAGCTCCGACCACGCGCGCGCCACGCCGGCCACGCGCGCGGTCGGCCCCCAGCCGGTGGCGGCCTGGAGCTCCCGCGCCCGAGCCTCGACGTCGCCCAGGGTCAGATCCTTGAATGGCTTCTCGCCCTCGGCGGTAGACACCGGACGCTCGAGGCCCCGATCGTCGCCGACTCCCGCCTCGCGCTCTGCGCTCACCACAGCCCCCACTTCGGAATCGGCGACAGGCCGCGCTGCCGGATGGCCCGCTCGGTGTCGCGCGTGCGCGCGGAGACCGGATACGGAGGCATCTTCCAGGGGCTGGAGGCGATCGTCCCGTAGTGCTCTCGCAGGTAGGCGGTCAGCTCGCCGCGGTGCGTCTTGCACGCATAACGGCGTGGTCCGAGCGGCCCGCCTCCAAGCCAGGTAAGCCAGCCGCCGGGAGGGACCTCGAGGTACTGACCGAAGGCCAGCTCGCGCAGCCCATGCTCGAGCGTCCGCTGCGTCTCGGAATCCGGCGCCGCCCGGCAGAACTCGCAGCGGAATATCAACCGGGTTGCCATCAGCGCGTCCCGTAGCCGCTGAGGAGCTTCTCAGATGGGCGTCGCCATTCAGGTTCGACGTCGAAGTGATTGCGCATCGCGCGGGAGCGCAAGCGGCGCATCACCGGTCCGTAACTGAACCTCGCCCCCGCGGCGGCGACCTTGCCCAGTCGGCTCGCCTCGGCGAACGGCATGAACTTGTCTGGAAATCCGGGCATCGTGCAGGCGATGCAGATCCCTCCGACATTGGGGCAACCGCCCACTCCGCCCATCCAGCCTCGCACCGGCACGTTGCACTTGGCGACGGGACCGACACAGCCGAGCTTGACCAGGCACCCGCGGTGGTCGGCGGGAGTGGAGGCAAACTCCCCCTGCTCGGCGAAGCCGGCCCGGCCACACCCCTCCTGAACGGTGCGCTCGAACAGCCGTCGCGGTCGTCCCTGGGCGTCCAGCTCGAACAGCTTCTGGACGCCAACGACGCTGAGCGCGATGTGCAGCAGCATCTCGGTGATGTTGTCCGGCTGGACCGGACAGCCAGGGATGTTGACGATTGGAAACCCGAGCCGCGAGGCCCAGTTCCAGCCGAGGTAATCACGCAGCCCCATCGCCCCGGTGGGGTTATTGCGCATGGCCGGAATACCGCCGTACGCGGCACAGGTCCCAAGCGCGAGCACGGCAGCGGCGCGCGGCGCCAGCCGGTCGATCCAGTCACAAACGGTGACCGGCTGCCCAGTCTGGGGGTCGGAGCCAAAGCCGCTCCAGTGGCCCTCGCCACTGGTCTGCTCGTTGGGCACCGAGCCCTCCAGCACGAGCACGAACGGGTCCAGCGCACCCGAGGCGCCGCGGCGGAACGCGTCGACGAACTCCTCGCCGTTCTCATAGGCGAGCAGCGGGTTGTAGATCACCAGGCGCGGCGCGCCGGGCAGCAAGCCGTGGAGGAGGTCCTCGACGCTGGGGTTCGAAGCCGCGGTCATCGCCACCGAATCGCCGTCGCAGCTCAGCCCGCTCGTCAGCCAGAGGACGTGGACCAGCTGGCGCTCCGCGTAGGCGTCGGCGCTCGCTCCCCGAGGATCGCCGGCAGGCCTGGTATTGGCGATCGGTGCGGGGCTGGGAACCAGGCGCGGGCCTGGCATCAGCCGGGCCCGGGATAGCTGCGGGCGGCGCTCAGCGGCTGGACGCCACCGGTGATCGACTCGAGCTTTGTCGGCAACTGGCGGTCAAGGCTGCCGTGCAGGTGCCATTCATCCCCCTGCCCCGTCACGACCCCCGCATCCGCGAGCCGCGCGAGCGCGTGGGACACCGAAGGTCGCTCCGCTCCGACGAGGCGGCCCAGCAGCTGGTGCGTGAGCGGGATCGGCAGGCGGACGCCGCCGGGCTCGACCTTTCCCCAGCGCCCCCCGAGGTGCCAAAGCAACAGCGCCAGTCGGACGTCGAGCCTCGGCTGGGCGGCTATCGCTCGCTGGACGTTGAGTCGCCGGGTGCGCCTCCCGGCGCGTCGCAGCAGCGCATTGCCGAGCGGGGGCCAGCGAGCGATGCGCTCGGCGAACACGGCGTCGAGCAGCGCGAAGCGCGCCGGCACGAGCGCTTTGAAGTCGACATCGCAGGTGAGCAGCTCCTCATCCTCGGCACGCGCGGGCTGAATCAGATCGCCGGCGCCCACCAGCTCGGCCGTGACCCGGTCTCCGACGTGGACGCAGGTCGCGAGTACGCCGTCGAGGACCAGCACGCCCGGGCCGGAACGTGCGAGCTCCAGCCACCCGGAGAGGTCGACGTCTCCGCCGTCTACGTCGAATGTCACGGCGGTCACCGCTGTCCGCGCAACCAGTCGCATGCGCACGTCCAGCTCCTCGGCCAGGTCCACGTCGAGATCGAGCAGGTACTGGTGCGAGCTCGGACGGTTGCGGCGCCCGGCCTTCCCTGCCCACCGGTGGTTAACGCTGTGAGGGCCTTGAGGCTTCAGTTCGGTTTCTCCCCTCCCCTCTTACAAGAGGGACGCCGCCCGGAGCGTGAGTCTACGCCGGTGCGCCTGGCGTGTGGCCGTAAGCGCGGCGAAGACGAGCCACAGTAACCGTGATTACCGTCACCGCGATTACGGGCGGATGGCGTGGGGTGCCGCGGCCCTGATATACCGCTCCTCGTGTGCTTGGCGATTCCAGGACAGGTCGTCGAGCTGGTTGATGAGGGCAACCAGATCGCGAAGGTCGACGTCGTCGGCGTGCGCCGCAACATCAACGTCAGCCTCCTGGCAGAAGACGATGGGGGCGGCGCGCAGCCCGGGGACTGGGTGCTGATTCACGTGGGCTTCGCGCTCTCCAAGGTGGATGAGGAAGAAGCCCACGCAACGCTGCGCCTGCTCGAGCAGATGGGCGCCGACTACGAGCAGGAGCTCGAGGAGCTGAAGGCGAGTGTGATCGAGTGAGCGGCTCGTCCTGCGACGGCCGCGAGGGCTGCATCACCTGCGGCGACGAGGGCATCCCGATGCAGGTCGTTGAGTTGCGCCACGACGCCGCGGTATGCCTCGACGACGAGGGCGCGGCGCACGACGTGGCGATCGACCTGGTGGGGCCGGTCGAAACCGGGCGCAAGATCCTCGTTCACGCCGGCGTGGCGATCGGCGCCTTGGAATGACGATCGTCGACGGCAACCACCGATGAAGTTCGTCGACGAGTTCCGCGACGCCAAGCTGGGCCAGGTGGTGGCCGGCGAGATCCTTTCCGAGCTCGAGCCCGGGCGCCACTACAAAGTGATGGAGGTCTGCGGCGGGCACACACACTCGATCTACAAGTACGGCATCGACGATGTCCTGCCGGCCAACGTGGAGCTGGTGCACGGCCCTGGCTGCCCGGTGTGCGTGATACCGATGGGCCGGGTTGACGACGGCATCGCGATCGCCCAGAACGAGGGCGTGATCTTCACCTGCTTCGGCGACATGCTGCGTGTCCCTGGTTCGGAGCACACGTTGCTCGACGCCAAGGCCGCCGGCGCGGACATCCGCATGGTCTACTCGCCGCTCGACGCGTTGCGGATCGCGCGCGAGACCCCCGATCGGCAGGTGGTCTTCTTCGCGATCGGGTTCGAGACCACGGCGCCGTCCACGGCGCTGACGCTGAAGCGGGCCAAGGCCGAGGGAATCGAGAACTTCTCCTGCGTCTGCAACCACGTGACGATCGTCCCGCCGCTGCGGGCGCTGCTCGAGTCGCCGGACCTGAGGCTGGACGGCTTCATCGGTCCAGGGCACGTGTGCACGGTGGTGGGCGCCCGTCCGTTCGAGTTCATTCCTGCCGACTACGGGCGGCCGGTCGTGATCTCGGGGTTCGAGCCCCTTGACATCCTGCAGTCGATCCTGATGATCCTCCGCCAGCTGTCGGGCAAACGCTGCGAGGTGGAGAACCAGTACACGCGCGTCGTTCCCCGCGAGGGCAACCTGCGTGCGCTCGAGGTCATGTCGGAGGTTTTCGAGCTGCGCCCGCACTTCGAGTGGAGAGGCTTGGGGTTCATCTCGCAGAGCGCGCTCAAGCTCTCCGGCGCCTATCGTGACTTCGACGCCGAGGAGCGCTTCAGCGTTCCCGGCGTGCGCGTTGCCGACCCCAAGGCGTGCCAGTGCGGCGAGGTGCTGAAGGGCGTGATCAAGCCCTGGGAGTGCAAGGTGTTCGGCACCGCCTGCACGCCGGAGCACGCGATCGGGACGTGCATGGTCTCGCCGGAGGGCGCCTGCGCCGCCTATTACAACTTCGGCCGCTACCAGCGCGAAAAAGAGGCGGTGTGAGCAACCGCCCGACTCGCGCGGCGTCCGGCCGTGACGAGCCAGGCGGACGAGCGGGCGGGGTCAGTCGACGTGAGGAGCGGGTGCTCGAGATCATCGAGACCGCACGCGCGAAGCGACCGCGGTTCCGCGACGAGCGCGTGACGCTGGCTCACGGCGCCGGCGGCAAGGCTACGCAGACGCTGATTGAGGGCCTGTTGGTGCCGGCGTTCAGCCCCGGCGAAGATTCCGCCGGTGTCCTAGCGGAGCTCGCCGATGCGGGCACGGTCAACGTGGGTGACGCCCGGCTGGCGATGACCAGTGACAGTTTCGTGGTCAAGCCGCTGCGCTTCCCGGGCGGATCGATCGGTGAGCTGGCGGTCAATGGCACGGTCAACGACCTCGCCGTCTCCGGGGCCCGCGCGCTCGCCCTGACGGTCTCGATGATCCTCGAGGAGGGCCTCGACGCGGCGCTCCTGCGGGCCGAGGTCAAAGCGCTGGCGGACGCCGCGGCGGCCGCCGGAGTGGAGATCGTGGGCGGCGACACGAAAGTTGTGGAGCGCGGCGCGGCGGATGAGATGTACCTCTGCACGACCGGCGTTGGCGCCCTCGACAGCCGCGGCAAGCTGAGTCCGCGGGCGATCGTGCCCGGCGACCAGGTTCTGGTCTCCGGTTCGATCGGCGAGCACGGCACGGCGATCATGCTCGCCCGGGGGCAGTTCGACCTGGACGCCGAGCTCGAGTCAGACACCAGCTCGCTCTGGCCCGCAGTCGACGCGCTGCTCGGCGCCGCTGGATCAGAACTTCATTGCATGCGCGACGCCACGCGCGGAGGTGTGGCGTCGGTACTCAACGAGCTCGCACGCGCCTCGGGCGTGGCGGTGCTGGTACGCGAGGCCGACGTTCCGGTCGCGCCGGTGGTCGCCGCGGCGGCGGAGCTGCTGGGAATCGACCCGATGTACATCGCCAACGAGGGAAAGCTGGTGGCCTTCGTGGCCCCGGACGCGGCGGAGGAGGCGCTCGCGGCGCTCAGGGACGTGCCGGGCTGCGAGCAAGCCCAGGCGATCGGCGAGGTGCGAGCCGAGCCCCCTGGGATGGTGCTGGTGGAGACGAGCTTTGGGGGCAGGCGAGTTATGGATCAGCTTGTCGGTGATCCGCTGCCACGCATTTGTTGAATCGAGGAGAGAGGGTGAACGATGGCAACCGCCGTTGAATACTCACCAAGGCAGCACGAGACGGAGCAAATCACCGCGCACGTGTTGTGGATGACGACCGGTCTCTCCTGCGAGGGCGACTCGGTGGCGATGACCTCAGCGACCAACCCCAGCCTTGAGGACATCATCCAGGGGGTCATCCCGGGGATGCCTCGGGTGGTGGTTCACAACCAGGTGGTGGCCTTCGAGGTGGGCGACGAGTACATCCAGGCGTGGTACGACGCTGAGGAAGGAAAACTCGACCCGTTCGTGCTCGTGGTGGAGGGCTCGGTTGGAAACGAGCAGATCAACGGCGAGGGCCATTGGACCGGGTTCGGCGTCAACCCCTCGAACGGTCAGCCAATCACGCTCAACGAGTGGATCGACCGGCTGGCGCCCAAGGCCGCGGCGGTCGTGGCCGTCGGCACCTGCGCCACCTACGGCGGCATCCCGGCGATGAAGAACAATCCCACGGGGGCCATGGGCGTGGCCGACTACCTGGGCTGGAAGTGGACCTCCAAGGCCGGCCTGCCAGTGATCAACATCCCCGGCTGCCCCGCACAGCCGGACAACATGACCGAGACGCTGATGTATCTCGTCTTCCACCTCGCCGGTATGGCGCCGGTTCCCGAGCTTGACGAGCAGCTACGTCCCAAGTGGCTGTTCGAGCGCACGGTTCGTGAGGGCTGTAACCGCGCCGGGTTCGTCGAGGAGGGCAACTTCGCCACCGAGTACGGCTCCGATCACCGCTGCCTGGTGAAGCTCGGCTGCAAGGGGCCGGTGGTCAAGTGCAACGTGCCCGTGCGCGGCTGGGTCAACGGCATCGGGGGCTGCCCGAACGTGGGCGGCATCTGCATGGCCTGCACGATGCCCGGCTTCCCCGACAAGTACATGCCGTTCATGGACCCCGACGCGTGGGGCAAGGCGGCGGCCGACTTTGAGCGCTTCACCTACGGACCGATCCTGAACTTCTTCCGGAAGCGCAACATCACCAAGAAGTACGACGTTGAGCCCGACTGGCGGCGTCGCGGGCCGGAATTGACCTCCGGCTACAGCAAGCGCTGGTAGCGCGCCAGAACCGACCGCCAGCGAGCTCGAGGAGAGACCAGATGTCAACAGTAGAGACGCCCACCGAACGCAGAGTCCAGGTCAAGGAGATGTCCTGGGATCCGATCACCCGGATCGTCGGCAGTCTCGGCATCCACACCGAGATCGACTTCTCCAACCAGCAGGTCCTCAAGTGCTATTCGACGTCGATGGTCTTCCGCGGATTCGACATCTTCATGAAGGGGATCGATCCGCGCGACGCGCACTTCATCACCAGCCGCATCTGCGGCATCTGCGGCGATAACCATTGCACCTGCTCGTGCCTGAACCAGAACATGGCCTACGGCGTCAAGCCGCCGCCCCTCGGGGACCTGGCGTTCAACCTGGCCGAGACCGCGGACTACATCTTCGACCATGCGATCTTCAACGACTGCATGGCGAACGTCGACTTCTGCGAACAGATGGTCAAGGACACCAACCCCACGCTGCTGGCGACGGCGGAGAGCACCCCGGCGCCGCATAAGGACATCCACGGCTACGACACGATCGCCGACATCATGCGGTCGCTCAACCCGTTCACCGGCAGCTTCTACCTGGAGACGCTCCAGGTGGCGCGTTACACGCGGGAGATGTATTGCCTGTTCGGCGGGCGCCACACGCACCCCTCGACGATCATGCCGGGGGGCTGCAGCGCGGACATCACGCATCAGACGTTGACCGACTACTACGTGCGCCTGATGCGCTACTTCGACTACGTCAAGCGGGTCGTCCCGATGCACGACGACCTCTACGACTTCTTCCTCCAGGAGCTACCGGGCTATGACATGGTCGGCTTCCGGGAGACGAACCTCGTCAACTGGGGCTCATTCGACGACCCGGACTACGTCGATTACGACTACAAGAACATGACCGAGTGGGGCCGGCACCGCTACATCACGCCGGGGATCGTGATCGGCGGCGAGCTGATCACCACGGATCTGGTGGAGATCAACCTGATGATCAGGATCCTGCTCGGGAGCTCGTACTTCGACAATTGGGAGAACGAGCCCACGTTCGTCACAGAGGATCCGCTCGGCAACCCGGTGGACAAGAACCATCCGTGGAACAAGGTGACGCTGCCCAAGCCGCAGAAGCGGGACTTCGCCGACAAGTACAGCTGGGTCGTCTCGCCGCGGGTCTACGACAAGCGCACCGACACCAACGTCTGCTGCGACACCGGCGGCGGCCCGTTCGCCCGGCAATGGTGTACCGCTAGGGCAGGCTTGGTCGATTTCGGCTATGCCAAGGCGACCGGCGAATCGATCCAGATGGTGCTGCCCAAGTCGGCGTCGATGCCCGAGATGGAGCTCGAATGGAGGGTGCCGGAGAAGTCGAACGCGATCGAGCGCGACCGCGCTCGCTCCTATCACCAGGCCTACTCGGCGCTGATCGCGCTGCACTGCCTGGAGCGGGCGCTCAAGGAGGTCCGCGCCGGGCGAACCAAGAGCTGGAACGACTTCAAGGTTCCGGACGAGGCGATCAGCTGCGGGTTTCATGAGGCGGCCCGCGGCGTGCTCTCGCACCACATGGTGATTCGTGACGGCAAGATCGCCAACTATCAGCCTTATCCGCCGACGCCGTGGAACGCCAGCCCGCGCGACGCTTACGGAACTCCGGGCCCCTACGAAGACGCCGTGCAGAACACGCCGATCTTCGAGGAAAACGGGCCGGAGAACTTCAAGGGCGTCGACATCATGCGCGCGGTCCGCAGCTTCGACCCCTGCCTGCCGTGCGGCGTGCACATGTACACGGGCAAGGGCCGGGTCAGGAAGGTGATTCACACACCCACTGGGCTGGCATGAGCAGCGAGCCGTCTCCGGCTGAGCTGCTCGACCGGGTCGAACAGCTCAGCGCCAGGGTGGATGAGCTGGACGACGCACGTGCACGCGAGCTGGCGCACGAGCTGCTCGCGGCGGTGATCGCGATGTACGGCGACGGTCTGCGGCGAATCCTCGAGACGATCGCCGGCACCCGCGAGCCGGGCGCAACGATTCTCGACGAGCTGGCACAGGACGGAGCGGTCTCGAGCCTGCTGCTGATCCACGATCTCTACCCCGTCTCGCTGGAGCAGCGGGTCCTGGAGGCCCTTGACACCGTGCGTCCCTACATGGAATCGCACGGCGGCAACGTCGAGCTGCTGGGGGTGAGGGACGGCGTCGCGAAGCTGGCGCTGCAGGGCAGTTGCCACGGTTGCGCGGCTTCCCAGGCGACGCTCGAGCTGGCGATCAAGCAGGCGCTCGACGAGCATGCCCCCGATCTGGTGGGGATGGACGTCGCCGGCGTGAGCGAGCCCGCGAGCCCCGCTGGAAGCTCCAACGGCGCCGCCTTCGAGCTGCCGATGGTCCATGCCTCAGGGAGCGAGCTGCCGGTGACTCCGCCGCAGCCGTCCCGCTGGGTGCCGCTGACGGCGCCCGGCATCGAGTCCGGGCAGCTGGGGACGGTCGAAGTCGACGGCGCCGATCTGCTCCTGACGCGGCTCGACGGTTCGCTGTTGGCCTACAAGGACGCCTGCGCCGCGTGCGGGGAGCCACTTCACGGTGGCGAGCTCGAGGGACGCATGCTGTGCTGTTCAGCGTGCGGCGCTGAGTTCGACCTGCGGCACGCCGGGCGCGCCGCGGGCGGCGAGCCGCTGCAGCTGACCCCTGTGCCGCTGCTCGAGGACGGCGGCATCCGGGTAGCGGTATGAGCCGGCTCGATGACATGGCGGCGGCGCGCAGGCGTGCCGAGATGGTGGGCCGAATGCGGGCGCTGGCACAGTCTCGCGCCGTTCCCCGCGAGGACTCAGAACGGCGGGAGCCCGTTGAGCACTGCGACACCTGCCACGCGCCGCTTGCCGACGATCACCGCCACCTGCTGCACCTCGTCGAGCGACGGATCATCTGCTCCTGCGAGCCGTGCTGGGCGCTTCACTCCGGCGATCCCGAGTACCGCCCGGCGGGAATGCGCACGGTGTGGATAGAGGGGTTTGAGTGTGACGATGAGCTCTGGGGGCGCTTTCAGATCCCGATCGGGCTGGCCTTCTTCATGCGATCGAGCGTCTCGGGTGGGGTCGTGGCGTTTTATCCCAGTCCGGCCGGGGCCACCGAGTCAGAGTTGGAGCTCGAACCGTGGGAAGAGCTCGTCGAGCGCAACCCACAGCTCGCGGAGCTCGACCCAGACGCCGAGGCATTGATCGTCAACCGGCTCTCGGAACCGCATCGCCACGTGATCGCTCCAATCGACGACTGCTATCGGCTTGTGGGGCTGATCAAAACGCGCTGGGAGGGGATCTCCGGCGGCGGCGTGCTCCATGAAGCGGTGCCGCAATTCTTCGAGGCGTTGCACCGACGTCCCGGCGCGATGTTCGTGGGTGCGCGATCCAGGTCGAAGGTCGAGGGGTGAGCGCCGGCCTCCCACAGACGGCATCCGCGTCGGGGGCAGCCGCCGCGCCGGAGCCGCGGTTCGAGATCACGGGGGCGGCACAGCTGGCGTTTGCGGCCGCCCCGACGATGGTTTTCAGTGCCACGGTGACGGAGGACAGCGGCTGCGAGATCCACTCGATCGCCCTGTCGGTAGCAGTCATGATCGACCCAGCGCGCCGCGGCTACGCCCCGCAAACGCGCGCGCGGCTCGAGGAACTGTTCGGCCCGCCCGCCAGGTGGGCGCCGTCGACGCAGGGTCTCCAGTGGGCGCGGGTCGGGGCGGTCGTCCCCACCTTCGAGGGCTCGACCGCGTTCGCGCTCGAGGTTCCCTGCACCTACGACCTGGAGGTGGCGGCGACCAAGTACTTCTACGCCCTGGAGGATGGCGCAGTCCCGCTCAGCTTCCACTTCAATGGCATGGTCTTCTACGCGGGAGCCGACGGCAGGCTCCAGGTCTTCCCGGTGCCGTGGAGCGCGAGTGCACGGTTTGCGATGCCAGTGTCCGCCTGGCGGGCGATGATCGCCGAGCACTACCCCGGGATCGGCTGGGTTCGCCTGAGCGAGGAGACGTTGCGCGCGCTGAACGATCGCCGCGCGGCGCATGGCCTGCCGAGCTTCGATGCCTGCGTGCAGGAACTGATTGAGAAAGAGGCCGCGCAGAGCGCGGCCGCATATAAAGAAACGGACCTCGATGGAGAGGCCTCGCCCGATGCTTGAGGAGCTGGTCTCATCGCTGGTCTACGAGGGCTACGCGCTTTACCCCTATACCCCCGAAGCGACCAAGAACGCCACTCCGACCCCTTTCGGGATCGTCTACCCGCCGGCTTACGCCGCCGAGTGTGCCGGGGCCTACGACCACGCCCGGCTCGAGTGCGTGTCCGAGCCCGGCCCGGCCGCGACGCTGAGCGCCACGCTGCGCTACCTGGCGCCGAGCGGCGAGCGCCACCAGGCCTCCGAGCACCGCTTGGAGCTCGGCCCGATCGAACTCGGGGAGCGCGGGAGCGTGGAGTTCGAGGGCGGCCGCTTCACGCTGCGCTCAGATCCTGTCTCCGCGGAGGGCAGGGCGCTGGTAAGGGCCTGCGTCCATAACACGATCCTGGCCGCCCCCGGGTTAGACCGCGCTGCCGCGCTCGCCAGCTCCCTGATCTCGACGCACATCGTCTTGGAGCTCTCGGCCGGGCGGTTCATCTCGCCGCTCGAGTCGGGCCGTCGGAGCGTCAACATCTATCCGGTGCTGGCAACGCCCGCCGACGACGCGGTGCTCGGCGCGGCGATCGTGCTTCCCGACCACCCTCACCTCGCGCCCGAGAGCCGCGGCAACCTGTTCGACAACACGGAGATCGAGGAGGCATTGGTCCTTCATGTGCAGGCGCTATCCGGCTCCGAGCGCGAGCAGGCAGCGGCGCAGGACCCGGCGGTCCGGGAGATGTTGGAGCGCGCGATGGCCGTGACGCCGGACGAGATCGTCTCGCTGCACGGGGGGCTCAAGGACGTCGCGCGCGACGAGCCCCCGGCCGGCGGTGGGAGCGAGATGGCCCTCCCGGGCCCGGCGCCGGGCGCCAACAACAACCCCGGCGAGGAGTCAGCGACCGTAGGCGGGGTCACCTTCCGGCGCGGGGCGAAGGTCCGGCTGGCGCCAGGAACGGACCGCGATGTCTACGACCGGATGCTCGACGGCCGGCTGGCGACGCTCGAGCGGATCTATGTCGACTACGACGACGCGATCCACCTGGCAGTGACCGTCGACGACGATCCCGGCCAGGAGCTGATGCGCGAGACCGGCCGCTACCTGTTCTTCCGACCCCACGAGGTGACAGCGCTATGACGGTGAGCCCGGGAGCGAGCGGAGCGAGCGCTCTCACCAAGCAGATCCTGGTCGCCGGGATCGGAAACGCCTGGCTGCGCGACGATGGCTTCGGCGGCGAGGTGGCGAAGCTGCTTGCCGAGCGCGAGCTACCGGAGGGCGTCCAGGTGATGGACTTCGGCTCCGGGGGGTTGGATCTGGCCTACGAGGTGATGCGCGGTTACGACGCGCTGATTTTGATCGACGTCAGCCGCCAGGGCAGCCCGCCCGGGACGCTGTACGTGATGGAGGCCCGCGAGGAGGACGTCGAGGGCCAGATCGAGGACGGCCAGATGCTTGACCCGCACGGGATGGATCCTCAGACCGTGCTGCGATTCGTCAAGTACGTGGGTGGCTGGCCCGGGCGGATATTCGTCGTGGCCTGCGAACCCGAGGTCGTGGAAGACGTTGGCCTGGGCCTCAGCGAGTCGGTCAAGGGCTCGTTGGCCCGTGCCGCCGGTGTTGTCTTCGAGACGATCGCGGAGCTCCAGCGTGACTCGGGGCACAGGCTCGAATCCGGCGATGCATGAGCTATCGATCGCAAGCGCGGTTCTGAACACCGCCTGCAAGCACGCCCGGGAGCGTCGCGTTTTAACCGTCGGCGTGCGCGCCGGAGCGCTGCGACAGGTCGTGGGCGACTCGCTCGAGTTCTATTTCGAGATCGTCGCCCGCGACACGGTGTGCGAAGGCGCGGGACTCGAGCTGACGGTGGTCGACGCCCGGCTGCGCTGCTCAGAATGCTCTGACGAGTGGCAGCCGAGCATGCCCATCTTTCACTGTCCGCACTGTGGATCGGCCCACGTCGACGTGCAGGCGGGCGAGGAGCTCGAGGTGGACTACATTGAAGTCGACGAGATGGAGGCTGCATGCACAGGACGAAGGTGAGGATCGTCGAGGACGCCCTCGACGCCAACAACACGATCGCTCGCGCCAACCGCTCGGATTTTGACCGGAACGCCGTGGCGGTGGTGAACCTGATGAGTGCTCCGGGCGCCGGCAAGACGACGCTGCTCGAGCGAATCGCCGCCGAGCCGCCGCCCGGTGTCAGGCTGGGCGTGCTGGAAGGCGATGTCCAGGGCTCGCTCGACGCCGACCGGCTGGCGGCGTTCCACGTGCCGGTCACCCAGCTCAACACCGGCGCTGGCTTCGGCGGCGAGTGCCATCTCGACGCCAATATGGTCCGCTCTGCGCTGGGATCTCTGCCGCTGGAAGAGATCGATCTGCTGGTGATCGAGAACGTTGGCAACTTGGTCTGTCCCGCAGAGTTCAAAGTTGGCGAGGACGCACGGGCGATGGTCTGCTCGGTGACTGAGGGCGAGGACAAGCCGCTGAAGTACCCGCTGATGTTTCGGGCCTGCGAGCTGGTGGTGGTCAACAAGGTCGACCTGCTGGAGCACCTGGAGTTCGATCTCGAACGCTTCCTGTACTACCTGGACCAGGTTCACCCTGGCGTGCAGCACATGCTGGTGAGCGCCCGAACGGGCGAAGGCGTCGGGGCCTTCAGGGATTGGCTGGCTTCAGTGGCGCAACGGGAGCGGGTAGCGGCTTGACCCCTTCGCTGGCCGCGGACGCGCTCGCCACTCGCCTGCAGCGGCTCCTCGACGAGCGCACCGAGGCAAACCGCCGCTTCTTTGCTCAGCACGCCGAAGAACTGGCCCGCCTCTGCCACCTGATGGCCGAGCGCTTCGCCCGAAGCGGACGGCTGGTGGCGTTTGGGCGCTCGCCGTCCGCACGCTCGGACGCGCGGCACGTCGCGGTCGAGTTCGTGCATCCGGTGATCGTCGGCAAGCGGGCGCTTCCGGCGCTCGGGCTCGCCGGCGAAGGCGGCGACCTGGCTCACCAGGTCGACCTCCTCGCCCGCCGCGACGACATCGCGATCGCCTTCGGGGCCGATGAGGATGGCGGGGAAGCGGCGCGCGCGACCGCGCTGGCCCGCGAGCGAGGCTGCCTGACCGTCTCCTTCGCCCCCGCCGGGGCTGAGTGGGAGTTTTCGCCCGACGTCGCCGACCGCTATATCCGCCAGGAGCTGGCGGAGACGCTCTATCACGTGCTGTGGGAGCTCGTGCACGTGTTCTTTGAGCACCGCGGCCTGCTCCAGGGGCGTTCCGAGCGGCGCAGCCACGACGCCGGAGCTTCGAGCTTCCTCTACCCGTTCCTCGCCGAGCGCGAGGACGACCTGGACGGCGTCCTCGACGACGTCCGTCGCTCGGTGCTGATGAAAGCCGAGGAGGTGGGGTCGCTGCGGGCGCAGACTCTGGGAGAAGGCGCTGAGGCCCTGATAGCCGCGGCGAAGGCCACCCGCGGCTGCCTCGAGGCGGGAGGGACGCTGCTGGCGCTCGGCAACGGCGGCTCTGCCACCGATGCCATGGATGCGGTCGCCGATTTCCGCTCCCAGGAGGGCGAGCGTCGCGGCTGGCCGGCGCTCGACTTGACCGAGGACCCCGCGATCCTGACCGCGATCGCCAACGACATCGGCACCGACGCGATCTTCCTGCGCCAGGTGATCGCCTACGGGCGCGAGGGCGACGTGCTTCTGGCGCTGTCGACCTCCGGGAACTCGGTCAACGTGATCGAGGCGCTGGCCGAGGCCCGCCGCCGGGGGTTCGTCACGGTGGCGATGGTCGGCTACGACGGGGGCAGGGTGTTGGCGGACCAGCTGGCCGACCACGTGATCGTCACGCGCTCTCAGCACATTCCGCGCATCCAGGAGGCGCAGGCCAGCGCGTACCACGTTCTGCGCGACCTGGTGGGATAGCTCGTATGGAGGTCGGCACCGCAGGGCGGTCGCGCGTCCGTCTGCGGGTCCTGGGCACCGTGCAGGGCGTGGGCTTCAGGCCCTACGTCTACCGGCTGGCGACCGAGCTCGGCCTGGCTGGGTCGGTGCTCAACGACGAACGGGGGGTGGTGATTGAGGCCGAGGGCCTCTCGGCGGCTGTCACGGCCCTGGCCGAGCGACTGGCGCCCGAGGCGCCGCCACTGGCCTCGATCGAGCGCGTCGAGCGCCAGCAGCTGCCGGTCAGAGGCGAGAGCGGCTTCCGGATCCTGGCCAGCGCACGCGCGGGCGCGGCGGACGCTCCGGTCTCGCCCGACACGGCGACATGCTCTGAATGCCTGAGTGAGCTGTTGGACCCCGAGGACCGCCGCCACCGCTACCCGTTCATCAACTGCACGAACTGCGGCCCGCGGTTCACGATCGTCCGCGGTGTTCCCTACGACCGGCCGCTGACGACGATGGCGGGCTTTCGCATGTGCCAGGCCTGCCAGGCCGAGTACGACGACCCGCTCGACCGCCGCTTTCACGCCCAGCCGAACGCCTGCCCCAATTGCGGCCCGCAGCTGTCGCTGCTAGGCGCCGATGCGGCGCCGATCGCTCACCGAGACGGGGCGCTGAGGAGCGCCGCCGCCGCCCTGCGTGAGGGCGCGATCCTGGCCGTCAAGGGATTGGGCGGCTACCACCTGGCCTGCCTGGCCGACGACGAGCACGCCTCCCTGGCGCTCCGGACCCGCAAGCACCGCGAGGACAAGCCGTTCGCGGTGATGGCCTCAGACCTCGCGGCCGCGAGAGAGCTGGTCGAGTTGGGCGAGCGCGAGGAGGCGTTCCTCGTCGGCCGCGAGCGCCCGATAGTGATCGCACGCCGTCGCCCCGGAGCCCCGATCGCCCCGGCCGTTGCCCCCCGCTCGAGCGATCTGGGCATCATGCTTCCCTATTCGCCGCTTCATCATCTGCTGCTCTCCGACGTGGGCCAGACGCTCGTCATGACGAGCGGCAATGTCTCCGACGAACCGATCGCCTACCGAGACGAGGACGCGCTCAACCGGCTGGGTTCGATCGCGGACCTGTTCCTGGTACACGACCGGTCGATCGAGACGCGTACCGACGACTCGGTGCTGCGCGCCGTCGAGCGGCGTGGGCCGCCGCTGCTGATCCGCCGCTCGCGCGGCTGGGTACCGGCTGCCATCGAGCTGCCGCTCACCGCGCCCCGGCCGCTGCTGGCCTGTGGCGCCGAGCTCAAGAGCACCTTCTGCGTGGCCAAGGGCGAGCGGGCCTGGGTCTCGCATCACATCGGTGACCTCGAGAACTACGAGACGCTGCAAAGCTTCAGCGAAGGGATCGAGCACTTCCAGCGTTTGTTCGCGGTGCGCCCGGAGGTCGTGGCTCACGACCTTCACCCCGAGTATCTCTCAACCAAGTACGCGCTCGAGCGCGACGAGCTCCAGCCGGTCGCCGTCCAGCACCACCACGCGCACCTCGCGGCGTGCCTGGCCGAGCACGGAGAACGCGGCGAGGCGATCGGCGCTATCTACGACGGCACCGGCTTCGGCACCGACGGAACGATTTGGGGTGGGGAGCTGTTGGCTGGAGATCTCGCGAGCTTCGAGCGAGCCGGGCACCTGCGGCCGGTGGCGCTGCCGGGCGGCGCGCGCGCCGTGCGGGAGCCATGGCGGATGGCCTGCGCCTGGCTCGCGGAGGCGCTGGGGCAGGGAACTCCCGCGCCCGCCCCGATCGCCGCGGAGATCGGCGAGCGCCGGTGGCGCGAGGTGGGAACTCTGATCCGAAGCGGCGTCGCCTCGCCGCTCACCTCGAGCATGGGCCGACTGTTCGACGCGGTCGCCTCGCTATGCGGGTTGCGCCAGTCGGTCAACTACGAGGGGCAGGCCGCCGCCGAGCTCGAGGCCGCGTGCGACGCGGCCGAGCGCGACTTCTATCCGCTGCATTTGGTTCGTGAGCGGGGGAGGCTGGTGCTCGACGCCCGTGAGACGGTGCGCGCCGTACTGGCGGATGTCGTGTCCGGCGCGTCTCCCGCGATCGTCGCGGCCCGGTTTCACAATGCCGTGGCCTCAGCCACCTCATCAGCCCTGGTGCTGCTGGCGGCGGAGCGCGGCACCGACCTGGCCGTCCTTTCCGGTGGTTCGTTCCAGAACCGTGTATTGCTCGAGCGGGTCAGCGCGAACCTGCGCCAGTCGGGCCTACGGGTACTGGTGCCGCGCCGCCTGCCGCCGAACGACGGTGGCATCGCCTACGGGCAGGCGGCCGTTGCTTGCGCCGTGACGGCGGCCGGCGGTTGAGGGCGCGCCGCGGCTAAGCCTGCGGCGAGCTCCGCGCCACCCGGAGGGCGCCGTGAGCGCCTCGGCATAGACGTCCCAGGTCGCCGCCGCTGCGTCGCTCCAGCTCCAGCTGGGCACCGGCGGCGCCGGCCGGTGCAGCGATTCCGCCGCGCGGAGTAATCCGTCCAGATCGTCGACGGCGGTCAGCTCCGCGCTTCCCGTGAGCACCTCCCGCAGCGCTCGCACGTCGCAGGCGGCGACCGGCGTGCCGCAGGCCAGTGCCTCGACCGGGGGCAGCCCGAAGCCCTCCTCGTCGCTCGGGAACACGAGCGCGTGGGCTCCCGTGTAGATGGCGGCGAGCTCATCGTCGGTGACGACGCCGGTCAGCGTCACGTCCGCGAGCTCGCGTGCCCAGCGGGCGGTGGGTCCCACGAGCACCAGCGGCATCGTCCGTCTGGCTCGGACCAGGGCGGCGATCCGCTTGCGCGGATCGGGGGTGAGCATCGCGCCGACCCACAGCAGGTAGCGCTCCGGCAGCGAGAATCGCTCGCGCACGGCGCTTACCTCATCCTCGGATCGGGGACCGAAGGCCCGAGCTGGGGCCTCGGGGATCACTGTGATCCGCTCGGCCGGGATGTCTAGGACTTCCATCGCGTCGTCCGCGACCGCTCGCGTCGGGACGATCACCTGCACCGCCCGCTGTACCGCGAGGTAGCGAAGCTTGAAGCGAAGGCCGGAGCGCAGGTACTCGCCCCGGCGTTTCAGCGGCACGAGGTCATGCAGTGTGGCGACCATCGGGATCGGCGAGCGCAGCAGCGCACCCTCTATCCAGGGAGCGTGGAACACGTCGCAGCGGCCAGGCCGGTGCGATTCGACCATCTCGACCTCCGGTCCCAGCTCGCGCAGCGCCTCCAGCAGACAGCGCGTGTATCGCCCGACCCCGCGGAGATCCTTGGCCGGCCGGCTGTCGAATGCGATCCTCATATGGCAACCGGTCCCGTTCTGCCCGCCGCCTTGTGACGATCAGCCAACGCGAGCAAGCTGTCGACGGAGCACTCTAGTCGGCGGCGGCGACGGACGTCGGGCGGGTGGGTCTTGTCGTAGCTGGCCGGTACGTTCGTGCGATCAAGGACTACTACGAGGAGCTGTGGGAGCGCCTGCCGGACGAGCTCTCGCCGCCGGATTTCGAGCTGCGGCGAGCGTTTCTGTTACGCCACGTCCGCGCTGGGGACCGCGCTCTGGACCTCGGCTGCGGCCAGGGGCCGTTTACCGCCGAGCTCGCCGCCGCGGGCGCGCTGCCGGTGGGGGTGGACGTCGCGCAGGCGGCGCTCTCACGTGCCGCCCGCGCCCATCCGGGGCTCGACTTTCGCCTAGCGCCGATCGACGGAGCGCTGCCGTTTGCGGACTGTGCGTTCGACGTCGTCTGGGCGAGCGAGGTGATCGAGCACATAGCCGACACCGCCCGCTGGCTGTCGGAGTGCAGGCGCGTTTGCGCGCCGGGGGGGCGCCTGCTGCTGACGACGCCCAACCATCCGCGCCTGGCGCTCCTGCTGTTCGGCCTCGAGCGCTTCTCGGAGCCGCTCGGCGATCACCTTCACCTCTACACGGAGCGCTCTCTGCGAGAGACGCTTGCGGATTTTGGCTTTGAGGCGGTGGAGCTACGCGCCGCCGGCGGTCGGCCGCTGTTCAGGCGCCTGCTGCTGGCCAGGGCGCTACGGGGCTGACCGTCAGCTGCTGGCCAGGGCGCTATGGGGCTGACCGTCAGCCGACGTTCCAGCCGAAGTACACCTCGGCCGCGGAGACCTGATCGCCCCTGAACGTCAGCACCTCCGTGTTGCGGCCGCGGCTCCCGCTGCTGGTCTCCGACTCGTAGGTCGCGACCACCTCGTCGCCGGCTTCGAGCAGCCTCACGAACTCAAACTTCTGGCCTCGCCCCGCCCCGGGCCAGCAGCGCTCGAAATAGCCGCGGCGGTCCAAGCGCACGTCCAACGGACTGGAGAAGGTGAAGTCCTCGCTCAGCAGCTGCTCGATCCTGCCGCGGTCGCCGGCGGCGAACGCCGCGTACATCTCACGGGCCAACTCCAGCCGGTCTTCACTCATCGCGTCTTCGCCTTCGAAGGAGTCTGGTGGGCCTGGGCCGACTGCCAGACAAAAGTCGCCGTGGCCCCTGCCGGCAGCGTGTAGGAGAACGACTTGTCGTGCCAGTTGACCGCGAAGCGGGAGGGAGCGGTCGAGTTGTTGTAGGCCAGGAGCCCTTCGGTGCCGTCCGGGTTAAGGAAGGCGACGTCGTCAAGCCCGGGCCCGGGGCCCGGAGGTCCTGCGGAGTAGCTGACGAAGTGGTTGGAGTAGATCCGCACGGCGCCCGGTTCGAGGAACTTGCTGAGCTGACCAAGCTGGTAGTAGTTGGGGCCGAACGAGACCTGGCGAGTGCGCTCGTCGACAGTCACCACGCCGGTGCAGCCCGTGCATCCGGTGTTGGGCGCCTGCACCGGGCCGCCGAGCGGATCGAGCGCCAGGTTCCAGATTGCCACCGCGCTCGCCCAGTTACGAAGCGAGGCGATCTCGAGCTCTGCGGGGAACCAGCCGGGGCTGTTGGGCGTGGTGCATTCCGTGACCCACTGCTCGAGCCTGGGCACCAGGCGGTGCAAGGCGCTCATCGTGGTCGGCTTGCCGTTGTAGCAGTGGTAGGCGATGCCCTGTAGCGCCGGGCCGGCCGCGCTCCCAATCAGCGCGCTGACGTAGGGAGCGATCGTGTTCGCCCAAGTGTTGTCGTAGCCGAAGATCGCGGTCTTCAGCCGCGCCCGCCGCAGCGCGGGCTTCAGGTAGTCCGCCACGAAGGCGGCCTCGGCGTCTTCGGGCAGGTTCAGCCCGGGATACCAGGTGCCCTGGCCAGGTTCGTTCTGCGGGGCGATGGCGTCCACCGGCACCTTTTCGCGCGCGTAGGCCTGCAGGAACTTGACGAAGTAGTTCGCCAGGACGCCGTAATCCTGCGGCAGCAGCGTCCCGCAGCCGCAGGCGTTCCCGGAGTTCTGGTTGCTCTTCATCCACCACGGCGGAGACCAGGGAGTGGCGATGATCTGCGCCGCGGGGTTGAGGTTCAGCGCCGCTCGTAGAGCGGGCAGGATGTACGGGCGGTCGTGACCGATCGAGAAGTGCTCAAGGCTCGGGTCCGACTGCCCCGGAAGAAGATTAAGATCGTCGTAGCTATACGGATACTCCTGGGCGGTGAAGTCCGAGGCCCCCATCGGCACGCGGATGAAGCCCAGGTGGATCCCGTTTGGGCCGAACAGCGCTTCCATCGTCCCCCGGAAGACGCGGCCCGGCAGCTGCGTGTACAAGAGCCACGCCGAGGTGTCGGTCATCGCCGCGCCCACGCCGACGATGCGCTGGTAGCGCACCGAATCTGCCACGTGGATCACCGGGACGCCTGACGGCTGGGCGGCCTTGAAGCGCACCTCGCCAACGGGCGTCAGGTGCTGGCTCAGGTCATGGCTCGTTTGAATCACGTCGACAGCCGGAGGAGCGGGAGCCGTGACGACCGGAGGTTTCACGGTCGGCGCCTTGGCGGCCGGAGACTTGGCGGCCGGAGACTTGGCGGCCGGGGCCTTGGCGCCCGGGGCCTTGGCAGCCGGAACCTGGGCGGCCGGGGCCTGGGCGGCGGGGGCCTTGACGGCCGCCGCCGAGGTCGCGGCTTGCGCGGCTCTGCCGCCCGCGATCCCCACGGCGAGCAGCAGGCACAGCACGAGGCCAGTTCTCTTCAGTGCTTTCCCCTGGATCAGAATTGGACGAGCGGGGGAGGGTACCAGCGGTCCTGAGAGGCGGCGCCGCATGCGCGAAGCGGGAGCGCGGCGCATACTCTCTAGCCGTGGGCAGATGAAGATCGCGATCCTCGGTACGCGCGGGATCCCCGCCTCCTACAGCGGCTTCGAGACGGCGGTTGAGCAGCTGGCCTCACGCCTCAGCGCTCGCGGCCACGAGCTCGTCGTTTACTGCCGCCCACACGTCGTCGACCGCAAGCTCTCAAGATACCGGGGGGCGGAGCTGGTCCATTTGCGCACCGTGCAGAACAAATACCTGGACACGTTCGTGCACACGTTGTTCTCGGCCGTGCACGCGGCGCGCGTCACGCGCCCGGACGTGGCGCTGTTCTTCATCGCCGGCAATTCTCCCTTGTGCCTGATCACGCGCCGGGCCTCGATTCCCTCGGTCATCAACGTCGACGGCCTTGATTCTGACCGCCGCAAGTGGCCGGCGTTCGCCAAGGCGTATCTCCGCTTCGCCGAGCGAACAGCCCCCCGCTGGGCCGATCAGGCGATCACCGACAGCCACACGGTCGCCGATATGTTCGAGCGTCGCTATGGCCAGCGGATCGGCGTGGTGCCCTACGGCGCCGAGGATCCCGGCCTCGAGGGCACCGAGATGCTCGGCCGTCTGAGGCTCGAGCCACGCCGGTACATCCTGTTCGTCGGACGCCTCGAACCCGAGAACAACCCGCATCTGCTCGTGGAGGCTTTCGCTCGCATCAGCGGGGCGGTCGCGCGGGGGATGAAGCTGGTCATCGTCGGAGGGGCGCCATACGCGGATCAGTACATCCGCCAGGTGCGGCGGGCCGCCGACCCGCGCGTCGTGTTTCCGGGCTATGTCTTCGGGCGCGGCTACTGGGAGCTCCAGCGCCACGCCTACCTATTCTGCGCCCCCACCGAGGTCGGCGGTACGCACCCGGTGATCCTGGAGGCGATGGCCGCGGGCAACTGCGTGCTGGTCAACGACCACCGACCGAATGCTGAGACCGTAGGGAACGCGGGCACCTATTTCTCCGGCAAGGCGGGAGTGGACGATCTGACCGCGAAGCTCGAGCGCCTGCTGAACGATCCTAAGCTGGTGGCCGAATACCGCCGCCGGGCGCTGGCCCGGGCGCGCGAGTACTCCTGGGACGCCGCCACGGACCAGTACGAGCGGCTGCTGAGGGCGGTCTGCGACGCGCGCGGACCCGGTCCGCTACCGCCCTTCCTGCTCGACCGCGAGCCGGTCGTCGTCGGCTGATCAGCTGCCAGCCCGGGCGTCCGCGGTTGCTCTACTGAGGTCAGCCTTGACCTCCGGGGAGCCACGATCGAGGCTCTCCGCCCGCACCAGGACCGGCAGTGCCTGACGCGGGCGGTGAACCGCCAGCAGCGTCTCGCCCTCCTGGATCCACGTCTGGGCGTTCTGAGGCTGAAGCGTCACCGCCTTGCGCAGCTCGCCCAGCGCCGTGCGCTGATCGCCCGCCGCGCGGTAGAACGCGGCCAGCTCAAACAGCGGGTCGACCGACACCGGGTCCTCGGCCGCGGCCGCCCTGGCGTCGGCGATCGCGCCGCGGAGATCGCCTCCGGTCAGCGCGCTCAGCCCTGCCGCATCCGCATTAGCGGAGTGAAGCGGCTGGTACATCATCCAGGCCACCAACAGCGTCCCCGCGGCCATCATCACCGCGGCGAAGATCGCTAGCGGCCGAAGCCGAGGCCCGCCGCGGGCGGCCATTCGGATGGGAGCACGTCCGGCCAGCCACCCGGCGCACACCAGGGCCGTCAGCGCCGGCCCAGGTATGAACCATGTCCAGTCGAACACCGAATTCAACCCGAAGCTGGTCGCCACCGCCAGAAGCGCGACCAGCCCGTTCCGCTCCCCGAGGGAGGCGTGTGCCATTGGCCCGCCCCGCTCGCGGTCGGCGGCCGCTGCGTTCGACCGGACGCCGGGCGCGGGCTCAGCGCTGGCCGCTCTCAGTGATCGCGCCGCGGCAAGCCCCCAGGCGATGAGCAGGCCGAGGCTTATGGCCACGCCGACTACGCCCAGGTCGGCGAACGTCTCGATTACGTAGCTATGGGCGTGCTGGAAGCTCTGATAGTCGTTGATGGGCGGGAAATAACGACTGCGTGCAGTCGCAAAGCCGTTCGCGCCGACGCCCTTGAGCCAGGCGTGCTCGCCGACCGTCAGCCCCTGGTTCCAGTAGCGCCCGCGTGTGCTGCCGACCTGCAGGAGACGCCCGGGTGTGTTCGAGACCCCGCCCGAGTCCGGACTCGTCAGCTGGTTGTAGGCATGCGAGATGGTGCCCGTCACCCCGCGCGAAGAGGCGGCCACGGCGCCGACGCCGGCGAGCGCGATCAGCGCCAGGAGCACGATCAGACCGGTCCCGATGCGGCGTTGGACGGCTCGGGAGATCGAGCCCCGGTCCATCGAGATGGCGATCGCCAAGCCGGCCGCGCCAAGCACCGCGAGCATCGCGATCAACGCCCACCCGAGTTCATGCCCCGCGCTCGTGCGCGCCGCCAGTGCGACGTTGTCGTAGGTCAACGAGTGATTCGCCAATGCCCATGCGCTGAGCGCCCCACCCCCGGCGATCCCCGCTGCTAGAACGAGCGCCGCCCGCAGGCGGGCGTCTGCTAGCAGGAACCACACGGCGAGACCCACGACGGCGATGACGACCGCACCGCGCGACAGGGAGAGCATGATCGTGACGATCAGCAGTCCCAGCGCCGGCACCGCGAGCGCCCGCCCGATTACGACCCCCTCGCGCCTGGAGCCGACCCACAGGCACGGCGCCAAGCCGAGCGTGGCCATCAGGCCCACCGCGTTCCAGTAATCGAACGGCAGTCGCAACCGACCGATGGTCTCGCCCGGATCAAGCGAGCCGGGGAAGACCTTGACAAGCAGCGAGTAACCGCTCACAACCGTCGCCACGATCGCCACCGCCCAAACGATCGCCGGCCACCTGGCGGGAGCGATCCGGGCCAGGGCCATCGCTCCGGCAAAGACAGCCAGGTAGGAAACCGTGCGGTTGGATTCAACCCACGAGTCGGCGGGCTGCACCGACCAGACGATCGAGACGGCGGTCAGGGCGGCCAGTCCCGCGAACAACAACACCGCGGTCGATCCCCACCCACGGCCAGCGCCGGCGCGCAGCACGCAGACGATCGCCAGCGTCGCCCCGGCGACGGTCAGCGCGATCTGCGCCCACGTGTTGGGTCCTAGCGCGCTGCCGCCGCCGGTCACAAACGCGACGACACACAGCACGGCGGCCAGCGTCACGGCAAGCGCCCCGTCGACCCTCGGGTCGGGCGCGCTCGCCGCCACACCGCTCGTATCGCGCGTGCCTCGAGGCGCGGTCAGGGTTGTTGACACAGCAGGCGAGGCTAACGCAGGCCACGGATTTCGCAGGCCGATGTCGGCGCTCGCACGGCGCTCGTGCCGGCATCACGCCGGTGGACGTACGCAGATCCAGCTCTTGGTCAGCGGCCCGAAGCGCTCACGCATCGCCGGGCCGAAAAGGCGCTCGAGCTCGTGCCGGTGTAGCAGGAAGATTCCGTCAGGATCGCTCCCCGGGCCGGCCCCCAGGCGCCAGTACCCACGCCGGAGCGCCCGCGGCAACCAGTGGGCCGCCGGCAGTAGGGAATGAGGCTCGATCGGAAAGCCGATCGCCGGCGTCTGGACATACCATCCTCGGCTGACGCGACGTAGCTCCCGGGCAAACGTCTGGCGCCGCTCCGGCGCTATGTGCTCGATCACGCTGTTGGCGTAGGCGATGTCGAACTCGTTGTCGACGAAAGGAAGCCGCTCGGTGGCGTCCGCCCGCACGAACGGCCCCGGGTACTCGGGCCGCTCGACGATGTCGACGCCGGTCACGTTCAGCTGCGGCGCCAGCGCGCGCAGGCCGATGGGGCCGCAACCCACGTCCAAAATCTTGGTAGCTGGTGTGTCGATGAGCCGCAGCAGGCCTGCCGCCCGTCGCGCTCGCGCCCGTTGGGCGAACGGCTCTGCCAGCACGGCCAGGGGTCCGCGCGCCAACTCAAAGACGCGCGGGCCTTGAACTTGCTTGTCTGAGCTTCCCCGGAAAACAGTCGCCGAGGCTAACGAAGGGAGCGGTGGGTGACCAGCGTCTGCTGAGCTTCGCCGGAGGGCGTGTACGGCCGGTCGCGGAGAAACTTGGCGGCCTCATCTACTGCCGCCTGACGGTCGTAGGCGACGGCGATCTGACGCAAACCGTGCTGCACTGGAGTGGCGTCGACGATCCCCAGCTTCCAGCCCCGATGGCGCGCCGTCGCCGACCAGTGCGCGTCCAGTCCCCACCCGATGCGAAGCGGCGGGAACGGAAGCAGCGTGTCGAAGGTGCTGGCATGAAACGCGACCAGGGGGCCGATCTCCACGAACGCCGTCTCCCGCACCAGGCTGGCGGCGCGGCGACGGGTGACGCGCCAAGCGGCGTGGGAGCGGTGGCGGTGAGCGGGCTGGACCAGCCGCAGGCCAAAGCGCTCGGCCAGGAACACAAACGCATCGAGGAACCCGGGTGGCAGCGCGACGTCATCATCGATCGCCAGCAGCCAGTCGTGCCCGGTCGGCGGATCGTCGGCCAGCAGAGCATTGAGGTTCTCGAACTTGCCCCGCTCACCGACCGGCGTGGTTCGGAAGCTCACCGTGTGGCGCGAGCGCTCGAGCTCAGCGCGGGCCGCCGGCAGCAGCGTCGGCTCACCGGTTCGCTCAGCCGCGAGCACCAGCACGCGGCGCGGTGGCCAGTGGGCCGCGGCGCGGCGAACGCGCCGGTGCTCGAGCGTGAGACGGGAGACCGCGTCGCAAAGGGCGTCCAGGGCGATGGCCCGGGTTGTCAGCCGGAGTCCGGTGACGAGGCCGCTTGTCCCGGAGAAAACGTCCGGAAGCGCCGCGTCGCTCACCCTGAAAGCGCCTCGCGCAGGCGTCCCGCCGAGTGGGCGACGAGCACCACGCCGTTGGCGCACCGGCGGCGGACGATGTGCCACAGGCAGCCGGCCAGCGTCCGTAGCTCAGAGACGATCCGCGGCGCGCCGCCGCGGTGATTGTCGTAGCGCCGCGCGGCACGGCCGCGCCCGTACGCGGAGCGGGCCAGCGCGCGCACGGTGGCATCGGATGCAAAGCGGCGATGCTCGACGCCGGCCGCCGCGAGGTAACGCACCCGTCCGCCGGTGGAGTGGTAGCGCCGGAGCCAGTCCTCTTCCTCGCCGCAGCCCAGGAGCGTCTCGTCGAACGGCCCTACGGCCTCGAGCGCCCGGCGGCGGATGGCCATGTTGGCGCTCCACACGAGCTCCACATCACGATCCTCGCTGCCCAGCGCAAGCGTCGTGATCGGCGCCGGCTCACGCCCGCAGGCGCGCGGGCCGCCGCCGTCGAGCGCCGCCCGGATCGGACCGCCGAAGACATCCCTGTCGGGAGCTGATGCGGCGCCGGCCAGGACCGCCTGAAGCCAACCCGGCGGCGGCTGCACGTCGTCGTCGGTGAGCACGACCAGTTCCCCTCGGGCCGTCCGGATGCCGGCGTTGCGCGCACCGTTGGCCCCGCCGGGCGGCTCGAGCTCCACCAGCGTGGCGCCGTGACGCCGCGCTACGACCGCTGTGTCACGCTCCGCGCCATCGCTGACGACGATCACCTCGGCCTCTGCATCACGGGCCTGCGGGGCGATCGAGCGAAGCGCGGCGTCGAGATACGCCGGGCGCCCGCGCGTCGGAATCACGATCGAGGTTGTGGCGGTCACGCTCCCGTCAGCTCTGCGCCCGCCGGTGTCGGACGAGCTGACCGGCAAACGCGTGCACGAAACGCGGGTTGTAGCGCATGTAGCGTCGCCACAACCGACGCGGCTCGTGAGCCAGGCGGTATGCCCATTCGAGTCCCGACTCCTGCATCCAGCTCGGGGCCTGAGGCACCAGGCCCGCGTGGAAGTCGAACGCGGCGCCCACGCCCACCAGTACCGGCGCGCTAAGCCGGGGGCGCATCCTGGCCATCCACTTCTCCTGCTTGGGGACGCCGATTCCGACCCACACCACGTCGGCGCGCGAGCGGTTGATCTCGTCGACCACCGCATCCTCCTCCTCGCCCGTCAGAGATCGGTGGGGGGGTGAATAGCCCCCGACGATCTTGACTCCCGGGTGGCGCAGTCGCAGGTTCAGCGCAAGCTGAACCAGCGCTCCCTGGTTGCGCCCGCCGTAGAGGTAGAACCGCTGTGCGCCAGCATCGGCGCGTGCGCAGGCACGGGCCATGAGCTCGGGGCCATAGACCCGCTCCGGGAGGGAGTGCCCGAGCGCATTGAGCGCCCACACCAACGGCTGCCCGTCGGGGACGTTCATCGAGGCGGCATGGAGCGCGTGGCGCAACTCCGTGTCCTCGCTCGAGGCCATGACCGTGTGAACGTTGCAGACGCAGATATAGCCCCTTTCGCGTGCCGCGACCATGGCGTCGATCCAGCGAAGCGTGCCCTCGTAGTCGGTCAAGGCCAGCGGCACCCCGAGCACGGCGATCGCGGGCGGGGACTGCGCCGCGGGTAGCTGAACGGGTTCAACTGAGCGTTCTGGAAGCATTCGAGATCATCTCGCCGAGGCTGACCCTGAGCCTGGATACCCCAGCCGGGCGAGCACACGGACTTTAAACCCGTTAACGGCCTCGGTGCTTCCGTGGTTGCGCTTTTGCATACAGGTGATCCCGGCTTACCGGGGTGTGGACACTCTCACCGCGGTTATTTCCCTTCAATTAGCGGGCGTTTAGAGGTCCGGCGCTATCCTTGGCTTCGACACGGAAGTCGCTGCGGCTCGCGAGCATCGCCCCCTGTATCGCGAGCCTCGGACGGCCCCCAGCCCTACCAGGGTCGTCCTTCGGCCGGGCCCGTGCCGCCTAGCGCGGCGCGGGTCCGGTGACTTCGGCGCGTCGCGCCGCTGACCGTCCAGGCGGCGCGCAAGCGCGGCGGGTGCCGTCTACCGTTCGGGCGTGCCCACCACCGCAGCGATGACTCCAGGGCGCGCCGTTCGCGGCCTTGAGCGACGGCTTCAAATGCTGCGCCACCGGGGCAAGCAGGTCTACTGCCCGGCGTGTGGATACAGCTTTGACCGCTTCAGGGACGACTGGAACCGTTCGGACGCCCTCTGCTGGCGCTGCGGGTCGCACGAGCGCCACCGCGCCCTCTGGTTGCTGTTCGAGCGCCGGCCCGAGCTGCTGCGCGACGCCCGGTCGCTGCTGCACTTCGCCCCGGAGTGGGCGCTGAGCCATAGGCTCGACGGGCTCGAGGGCATGCGCTACGTAACCGCCGACCTCGAGGATCCTCACGTCGATCTGCGGCTCGATATAACCGCGATCGAGCTTCCCGATGCCAGCTTCGAGGCGGTTATCTGCTCACACGTGCTGGAGCACGTGGAGGATGACCGCCGGGCGATGTCCGAGCTTCGGCGGATTACGGCGCCGGGGGGGTGGTGCCTGATCATGGTCCCGCTTGACCCCAGCCTCGAGCGTACCTACGAGGACCCGGCGATCGACACCCCCGCAGAGCGCGAGCGGGCGTTTTGGCAGGACGATCACCTCCGGCTGTACGCGCCCGATATCGGCGAGCGGCTGACGGCCGCAGGCTTCAGCGTGACGCGGATCCGCCCCGGCGAGGAGTTCGGCTCACAGCTGCTCAGCCGCTGCCGGATCGGCGAAAACGACGAGATCTACTTATGTCGGACCTGACTGCTCGGCCACCGCCTCAGGTACGACGAATCCACAACGAGCCGCCGCCATTCGCGTACTTCTCCGGGTAGTCCGGGAGAACCGCCGTGAGCAGCTCCGAATGGGAATGGCTGAGCCACGCTACGCCCAGTAGGACCCGGAACGCGGAGTTGAAGGCGAGAAACGCCTGCACCAGGTACTGCTCGTTCCACGCCCGTCCGGAGAGCACCCACTCCTGGGGATAGTCCGACGGCATGAAGATGTCATGGATGTGGACGATCACGCCCGCGTTGAGTCTCGGGATGACCTCCTGGAAGAGGAATACGACGTCTCCGCCCGTCTTGACCGTGTGCGAGCTGTCGATGAACAGCACGTCGCCGTCGCCAAGCTCCAAGAACTGCTCAGGAGCCAAGTCCTCGACTCGCTCGGGGATCAGCTTCGAGATCCCTTCAACCCCGCCGGTGAGGAAATCGGGCGGGTAGGGCTCGACGCAGGTGAAGTGCAGCGAGCCATCCAGATGCTCCCGATTGACCCTGGCAGTCACGAGCGAGGACCATCCGCAGCCGACCTCGATCATCCGCCGGGGGCGGAAGTGACGAAGCATCGCTTGCAGCATCCAGGCGTCCAGGCGGGAGAACATGGGGTTGGCGGTGTGGTACTCGCGCGGGTCGCCCGTGGGCCCTTCGGGGAACTTGACCGCGCTCAGCCCCCTGAAGGCCTCGCCGACCAGGGCGCTTTGCTCCTGCTCGCGCCAGTCGATCCCGAACGTCGGCGGCGGTTGCGGGGGCCAGACGCGTGATCGTGCCGGCTCGCGTGACAGCGCCCGGTTGTCGGGGATCGGGCTGTAGTAGTGGTCTAGCGGCCAGAGGAGCAGTGGGGGTTGATCCGAGGACCTGCCGAGGACGCCGTGGAGGCGGCCGACGACCGTGCGCCTCAGTGCCACGGCCTAGAGGTCTTCCGCCACCCGTGGCGCCTCGCGCATAAACACCCACCAGCCGAGCGCGAAGATCGCGGGGATGAGGGCCACCGATAAGACCACCAGAGGGAGGCCACCCGCCGTGGTGACCGCGGAGTGATAGTAGTCCGGCGCGACGAATGCGTGACCGAGCTGCGTCAACAGCATTGCGATAGGGCTGATCATCGCCAGGTGCTGGAAGCCCGGGGAGAACTTCGCGTAGGCGATCGGTAGGTACATGATCGGCGAGCCATAAAACAGGACCTGGAGCAGGACGTCCCAGATCGGCTGCACGTCCCGGAAGCGGACGTATAGGGCTGAAACCAGCATCCCGACCCCGGTCGCGAGGACGATAAAAGCGCCAGCAATCAGTGGGACCTCAAGCCACCTCACCGTCGGCACCACACCACTCGCCAGCGCAAATCCCACTACGACTATGAAGTTCAGGCACAGGTTGAAGACTGCTGTGAGCGAAACCGACAGCGGCAACACCATGCGCGGGAAGCGAACCTTCCGCAGCATTGCTTCACGAGCGACGAGGCAGTTGACGCAGTTACTGGTCGCCTCGGAGAAATAGGACCACAACACGATCCCGGCGAGTAGCCGAACGCCATAGTTCGGGCCCTGGGCGATCCCTAGCAGAACGACGAAGAACAGGTAGATCACGCCGAACAGCAGCAAGGGACGCACAAGTGACCACACATAGCCGAGCACGGACCCGAAATAGCGCACCTTGAACTCCGTCCGCGCGAGCATCAGCGTGAGCTCAAAAAACCTGCGAAGGTCGTCTCCCAGCGCCGTGGGCGCGTTTACTCGCAGCGCCTCCGTGGTCATCCGCCGGAAGCTAGCAGTACTCTCGATGCCTCAATGACCGATTTCGCTGGCGCATCGCCGCGCGCGTCCATCCTGATCGTCAGCCATCGGCGAGTGGACATGCTTGCCGGCTGTATGGCGTCGCTGCAGCGGCACGTTTCTCGTGCGGTCCCATTCGAAACGCTCGTGCTGTTCAATGGAACTCCGATCGCCGACCGCGAGCGTGTCAGGTCGGCGCTCGGCGCCGACAGGCTCGTCGAAGCGGACGTCAATCTCGGCTTCCCGGGCGGCAACAACCGCCTCGCGGCGATGGCCAAAGGCGAGTTCCTGGTGTTCCTGAATGACGACGCCGAGGTACAGCCAGGGTGGCTGGAGGCATTGGTTCAAACAGCCGATGCTCATCCCGCGGCAGACGCCGTCGGCAGTCGGCTCATGCACCCCGATGGCTCGCTGCAGGAAGCGGGGAGCGTGATTTGGCGCGACGGTTCAACTATCGGGGTTGGCCGGGGGCTGCCGCCCAGCTCGCGCCGGTACGACTACCTACGCGACGTGGACTACGTCTCGGCCTCCTCGCTGCTCGTCCGACGCTCGACGTTCGAGCGCCTCGGAGGGTTCGACGAACGATATTTTCCTGGCTACCTGGAGGACGTCGACCTCTGCCTCGCGATTCGCAGCCACGGTGGGAGAGTCCTGTATCAGCCGCGCTCGGTTGCGGTCCACCACGAGTCGCAGAGTGGCGCCGAGTCGAAGAACTTCCTGATCCTGCGCGGGCGACGGATGCTGCGGGACAAGTGGACCGCGGAGCTCGCCCACCGCGCCGAGGCGAAGCCATGGGACCAGACAGCGATCGAGCTTGCCATCCACCGCGCGCGGGGCAATCCTCGCCGGGTGCTGATCGTGGATGATCGGCTCCCGGATCCCGGTGGTGGGTCGGGATTCGGACGAATGCTCGATGCAATTCGCGAGCTGTCGGCCGCCGGATACGCGATCTCGCTGCACCCAACGATCGATGCCGGGGGGCCTCGAGCCGCGATTCAGGATCTGGGCGTCGAAGTGGTGGAGGGAGATCTCGCCGAGCACCTCGCGACGCCGCACATCACCTACGACGTGGCGATCGTCTCACGGCCAAACAACTTCAGCGTAATCAGGCGATTGCGACGGCTACAACCGCAGAGCGCCATCGTCTACGACGCCGAAGCCCTGTTCCATCGCCGGCTCGAGCGCGAGGCTGCGGTGCTGCAGCATACGAACCCGCAGCAGGCGGCGCTCGCGCTGACACACGCGGAGCCGATGAGGCGCCTAGAGGAACATATCGCCCGAACGGTCGACAGGGTGGTCGCGGTGTCCACTGTCGAGGCCGAGGCGCTGGAGCAGATGCCGCGTCACCGACCGGTTGACGTGATCGAAGGGCGGAGCCTCGATGCGCGGATCACGGCGCGGCCGTTCGAGCGTCGGTGGGGGATGGTGCTTGTCGCGGGCTGGCTCGCGCCGTATCCATCTCCAAACAGCGACGGGCTCGAATGGTTCCTGGATCACGTACTGCCCGTGGTGCGGGAAACCCTGCCTTGGGCTGAGCTTCGAGTCACCGGAGCCAAGCCGCCTGAGGAGCTCGTTTGCCGTGCAAGCCCCTCGCTCAAGTTCGTCGGCCACGTGCAGGACCTCGGAGCGCTCTACGACTCGGCACGGCTGGCGATCGTCCCGGTGCGATATGGGGCCGGGATAAAGAACAAGGCGCTGGAGGCGGTCCTTCATGGCGTGCCCGTAGTGGCCACGACGGTGGGTGCGGAGGGGGTCCCGGGCGCTCCGGGGCCCGGCTTTGCGGTGACAGATGAGCCTGCGCAGTTCGCCCGCCACGTGGTGGCGCTGCTCAATGATCGGCGAGCCTGGACCGCTGCACGTGCGGCGCTGGTTCAGCTCCGGCTCCAGGACGATTCTCGCCCGAGGCCCGGGTGGCCCGCAATCGTGGAGGAGCTCCTCAAGGACAGGACTGTTGACCCCCTCGCCGTTTAGCGTCGGGATCGACCTTGAGGCGGCCGACACCAGCCGTGCTTTGGCGATCCTCAACGTGGCGCCAGGGTCAAGCGTTCTGAATGTAGGCGCGGAGGACGGGTCCGTAGCTCGCCGGCTGGTTGAGCGCGGCTCCAGGGTTGTGACGGTCGCTGCGGACCCCGAGGCGGCACGAGGGGCGGAGGAGTATTGCGAGCGGGTCGTGGTGGGAGACGTCGAGGAGATCGATCTTGTTGCCGCCCTCGACGGAGCTGCCTTCGACGTCGTGCTGCTGCTCGACGTGCTCCAGTATGTTCGCGATCCGGTGAAGACGCTCAAGGCGGCGGCGGAGCGGCTGAAGCCAACTGGGCGCGTGATTGTCTCGGTACCGAATGTCACGCACGCCGCGCGTCGCTTGCAGCTGCTGGCCGGACGGTTCCAGCAGGCGGATCGCGATCCGCATCCGCACGTCTTTGAGCGAGCTGCTGTGGAGCGGCTGTTCAAGCGAGCAAACCTCACGGTCGTCGACCGGCTCCGAACGACCGCCGGCCTGACGGACACCGAGATAAACATCGATCCCGAGGTGTTCCCGGAGGAGGCGGTCGCCTTGGCGCTCAGCGGAGACGACGCCGACACGCACCAGTTCGTATATGTCGCGGGTAACGGACAAGCGACGGGCCATGCGCTTTCGCTGGGCGAGGCGTTGCAACGACGGATTCACGCACTCGAGGGCCTACATGCCGACGCCGTCACACGCGCGCGCTCGCTGGAGGCCCAGGTGGCCGAGGCGCAACGTGAGGGGGAGGCCCAGGTGACCGAGGCGCAACGTGAGCGGGAGCGCATCGCGCAGCGCGAGGATGAAGCGCAGGCGCAAATCGCGTCGCTGACGGCCGAGCTTCGACGACGGATGGCAGAGCTTGAGCGCCAGCACGACGAGCTCCGCCACGCCAAGATGGATATCGCCGTCAAGGACGAGCAGCTTGCGGCGCTGCACGCGGAGCTTGCCCCGCTCCGGGCCCGCCTCGATCAGCTCGACGCGCTCCTGCGGCAGGCAAGCCATCGGTCTCTCGACCGGGCCAAAGCGCTGAGCAGACGCGCTCCTCGACTCCACCGCCGACTCAAGCGCCTGGCCAAATGGATCGAGGCGCGCCGCAGATGAGCACCGCGACTTCCGGCATTGCCGTCGTCTCGCCGCATTCCTCCCGCCGGGCACCGGCGGTCATCTCGGTTCAGGACGTCTCGAAAGCGTTCCGGCTACGGCGGGTCCAGTACCACACGCTGAAGGAGCGCGTCTTGCGTCCGTCGGGACTGAAGTCGTACAAGCTCTTGCACGCTCTGAAGGACGTCAACTTCGATGTGGCATCTGGAGAGTTCTTCGGAGTAGTCGGCCGTAACGGAAGCGGCAAGAGCACGCTGTTGAAGTGCGTGGCCGGGATCTACCCGGTCGACCGTGGCCAGATAGGCGTCAACGGGCGGGTCTCGCCGTTCATCGAACTCGGCGTCGGCTTTAACCCTGAACTGACGGCGCGTGACAACGTCCTCATCAACGGGATCATGCTCGGCCTCTCGCGTCGTGAGGCGCGCGCTCGCTTTCAGGAGGTCATCGCCTTTGCCGAGCTTGAGGAGTACCTGGATTTGAAGCTCAAGAACTACTCCTCGGGAATGCTCGTGCGGCTTGCGTTCTCAGTGGCGATCCGCGT
The DNA here is from genome assembly GCA_963830405.1 of uncultured Actinomycetes bacterium. Lineage (GTDB taxonomy): Bacteria > Actinomycetota > Thermoleophilia > Solirubrobacterales > Solirubrobacteraceae > Palsa-465. The sequence goes on along the minus strand of CAWHMB010000001.1, from coordinate 235,301 downwards.
GGATGCCGACGTGCTGTTGATCGATGAAGTGCTGGCCGTCGGGGACGCCGCCTTCCAGCAGAAGTGTTTCGACTCCTTCACCCGCCTCCGAAACGAAGGCCGGGCACTTGTTCTCGTCACCCACGACATGAGCGCCGTAGAGCGCATCTGCGACCGGGCGATGCTGCTCGAGCGGGGACGCATGGTGGAGATCGGAGATCCAGAGCTCGTCACGCGGCGCTACAACGAGGTGAACTTCGCGCGCTTGATCGCGCCGTCCGAGGACGAGGCGCAGGAGGAGTCTCGCGTGGGAGATCTTGCGATCCTCGACGTTTGGTTCGAGGACGGCTCCGGCACCCGCATCGCATCGTGCGCCTCGGAACAGCCAGTCGTTGCCTGCATGCGCGTCACATTCCGCAAGGCAATTGAGGATCCGCACTTCTCGATCGTGCTGCGCAACGAGCTGCACCATCCGATTTTGGCCGCCTCGAGCCACCGCGTCATTGGCGATAGCGGCCGCTTTTTCGAGGGCCAGACGGCAGTCGTCAAGGTGAAGTTCGACAACTGGCTGGCACCTGGCCGGTACGGTCTGACGGCGGCCGTTCTCCGCGAGGGCGCAGGGGAGGAGATACTCGACCATCGGCCCGACTCGGCCACGCTGCTCGTTCACGGCACGTACGCGAGCGGAGCCTTGACCGAGATGCCATACGAGCTGGAGATCGTGCGGGGGTAGGTGCTCGGGGGCGGCCCGTTACCCCGCGCCGAGGGCGAAGATCCCTTCGCTACAGTGCGCCGCCGTGCCTGATCTGCAAGCGATCCCGCCGCCAGGCCAACGCGGTGTGTCCGAGCCCCTACGGCGCTTTGCGGAGGAGCTGCCTGCCGAGCGGCTGCCGATCCTCGACTTCGTGGCTGAGGTTGCAGCACAGATGGCACCGGGAACCTCCGTGCTCGACCTAGGCGCGGGCGACGCCCCCTACCGCGAGCTCTTCAAGCACACTCGGTATCTGACGACCGACTGGGTGCAATCTGATCATCCAGGGGCCCGAGTCGCCGACGTGGTCGCACCTGCCGATGCCCTGCCAGTGGAGGATGATTCGTTTGCACTAGTCCTATGCACGCAGGTGCTGGAGCACGTCCCCGAGCCCTCGGCGGTGCTCGCCGAATGCTTCCGGGTGCTAGAGCCGGGCGGAAGACTCGCGCTGACGGTTCCTCTGCTGTGGGAGCTGCACGAGCTTCCGCACGACTACTACCGCTACACCGAGCCCGGCCTGCGTTACCTGCTGGGTAAGGCCGGTTTCGTGGATGCGACCGTTACTCCCCGAAGCGACAGCTTCAGCGCCATCGCTCAGCTACTCACAAATCTCGGTTGGACGCTGGGAGACGCCGATGACGGTCTAGCCACCCAGCGAGCCGAGGCGCGGCGGCTCCTTCCTCGGCTGGCGGACGAGATTGCACGGCTCGCGCCGCTCGATATTCGAGGGGCAATGCCGCTTGGATACAAGGCTCTAGCCACGAAGCGTTGATCAGGTCGAGCCAGTTCTCTGCAGACGGCGATCGCGCCTCCCCAGAGCGGCTGCCGGTCCTCTACCTCGCACCTTGGGTGGACATCGGTGGCGCGGACAAGGGCACAATCGACTGGTTTCGCTGGCTTGACCGTGACCGAATTGCGCCCTCGCTGATCACCACCCAACCGTCGCCGAATCGCCGGCTCGGCGAGGTGTATCCGTTCGCAGAGGAGGTCTGGGCGCTACCGGAATGTATGGCCGGCCCTCAGTTCCCGCGCTTCATCTTCGACTTCCTCCAGACCCGGGACGTACGCCTCGTGCACATCATGAACTCGCGCCTGGGTTACGAGCTGCTCCCCGACCTCCCCTCCCTCGACCGCCCACCGGCGGTCGTCGTCCAGTTCCACGTGGAGGAGCCCGATCGAAGCGGCTATGTCCGGTACGTGGCGACTCGCTACGGCAACCTCGTGCACGGGTTCTCGGTCTCGAGCAAGCATTTGGCGGCGGCCCTGGCGGAGTACGACATTCCCCGGAGCAAGATCCACGTCATACCGACAGGAGTTGACGCAGACGGCGAGTTCAACCCGCAGCGGGTCACACCGCTCGAGCATGATCGCGAGCCGGGCACATTTCGGATCCTGTTCCCCGGGCGGCTGGCCGAGCAGAAGGACCCCTTGCTCATGGTTGAGGTCGTGCGGCGAGTGGCGGCGCGTCACGATCGCGTCCGGGTCGATGTGGTCGGCGACGGGCCACTCGAGCAGGAAGTCCGTCGCCGCGTTCTCGACGCCGGCCTTGAGCGTCAGATCGGCTTCCATCCGCCCACGAACGAGCTAGCGCGCTGGCTTGCGGGCAGTGACCTGCTGCTGATGACGAGCACGTTTGAAGGCGTCCCGTATGCGGCCTACGAGGCGCTCTCCATGAAAGTGCCGGTGATCGCGCCGGCCCTGCCGGGCAACGTGGAGCTGATGAGTGGCGGAGGTGGATGGCTGATCGAGCGGCGCGACGACGCCGACGCGTACGGGGAGGCGATCGCGAGGCTGATCGGGGATGAGCGGCTTCGTTCGAGGCTTGGCGTCACCGGGCGTGCTCGGATGCTTGAGTCGTTCACGGTCAGGGATATGGCCAGGGGCCACGAGGTTCTGTATGACGCCTTGCTCACCTCGCGCGAGCCGCGGGATGCTTCAGCCACGCCGGCCGTCGCCTCGCACTCCGCGCCGCCGGCTCCGCTTCGATTCGTGTCGCGTCCGGCCACGGGCACACCGCTGGTCTCGATCGTGACCCCGTGTTACAACCACGGCCGCTACCTGCCGAGCCTGCTAGAAGGGATCGCGGCCCAGGACTATCCGGCGATCGAGCTGATCGTCGTCGACGACGGCTCGGATGACGCGGACACAATCAATGAGTTAGCGCGGTTAGAGCGGGACGGTTCGGCGCGCGTTATCCGCCAGCGGCGCGGCGGCCCGAGCGCCGCCCGCAATCGCGCCATCACGCTCGCCCGGGGACGCTACATCCTGCCTGTCGATGCGGACAACGTGCTGACGCCGGGCGCCGTCCGCAGCCTGGTCGACCAGCTGCAGGCCGCCGGCGAGCGCGTTGGATTCATTTATCCGACCGTGCGGTACTTCGGCAACCGCGACTACTCCTTCAGACCCCCGTCGTACAACCTGCACGCACTTCTGAGCGCTAACTTCGCCGATACCTGCTCGCTGTTCGACCGGGAGATCTTCGACGCCGGGCTGCGGTTTGCGGAAGACATCGAACTAGGGCACGAGGACTGGGACCTGGTATTGGCGCTAGGCGCTCACGAGGTTATCGGCGAGCCGTCGCGCGAGACGGTGATGCTCTACCGCAAGCAGGGATTCACGCGCTCGGACTTGGTCGAGTACCTTCGGCTGCCGTTCTGGAAGGAGATACAGGACCGCCATCCAAAGCTGTTCGCTGACCAGCGGGTCAAGGCTACGTGGAGCCCAGCGCTGTCGATCATTGCTAGCGAACCGCTCAACTTCGACTCGATGGACGGCGGATCGCTCCTGCGGGCACTGGCGGAGCAGCGCTGTCACGACTTCGAAGTGATCGCCGAGTGTCCACGGACACCGCGACGTGAGGACATTGTGGTGAGGAGGATCCCCCCTGGGCTTGCGGGGTCGGTCAGCGAGCGACTCGAAGAAGCGCTCACCATCAGCCGGGCGCGCTATGTGCTCGTGGCCCAATCGCCGGCGGAGCTCTTAGCCGACGCTGCCGTTGTCGAGCGGCTGTTGCGAGGCTTCTCGATGGACACCGAGCTGCGGGCCACAGTGCTCACCGATGTCGGCGAGGACCGGCACCACCCTTGGGCGCTGCTCGATCGCGCCGATTCAGCGCTACCGGTGCACGCCCTTTCCTGGCCCCGCGAGCTTCACGACGAGCTCCCTGCGACTGTGGAGGTAACACAAGGGAACGAGCTCGGGACGCTCGCATGGATGATCAGCGGCCGCGTCGGTCACGTGCAGTGGCGTCATTTCCCGGTGACTGCGGCCGCTGTACACGAAGGCGATCGGCGCCGGACTGTGACGCTCACGCGTGAGCGGCCGCTCACGACGCTGGCCGCGTCCGCGCACGCTGAGCGCGAGGCGAGGATGACTGTCGCGCCAGCGATTCCGGGGGTGCGAGCGGATCAGGTGCCCCGGTGGGAGCTGGCGGACGCCTGGATGCCGCCCGACACTGGGCCGCTCCTGCGCCTAGTTGACAGGAGGGGAAGGTCCAGACCGGCGCACGTTGGCGAGCCACCCCCCGGCTATGACGTCGAGGTCCAGCTCGGCTCCATACAGCGCTTTTCGCCGCCCGGAACGCGAAGGCTGATACGCCGCGAAGGGCACTACGTCACGGTGGCGCGAGGAAGTCCCCGCGAGGACCGCGACGAGGAGCTCGGATACCTCGAGGAGGCACCGCTGCCCATGTTCATTGGCATCGAGCGCGCGGTGCTGCCGGACGGCAGCGAAACACTTGTCGCCACCACCGAACGGGACCCGCTCAGAGCCCAGGCGCAGGAGCTCACCTTTCTCGGCTTCATCGAGAGCTTTCCGAATGAGCCAGTCGCTCCCCCACGCTATACCGGCACGCCCAATCGACCCGTTCTCGTGCGGTGGATAGACGGCGCCCGGCGTCGTCACAGATACGAGACGCTCATCCCACCTTGCACGCTCGATGGGCCGCTGATCCTCGGAGCCGAGCTCGGTCGGTTACACCTTCAGCCTGACTCGACATCGATCCCGCTGTGGCTTGACGCGACTGGGCGAATCAGCACCGACCACTATGAGTTCACGCCGCCGTCACTCGGCCCCGCACCGATGGTGCGTTACGTCGCAGCGCCGCTCAACTGGCGCGGTTTTGCATCCGTCTCGGCTCGGGCGCGAGCGAGCGTTCGACGGGCGCTTGACTACGAGGTACTGGTGCTCGGGCAGGCCTTGGCTTCCCGGCGGCGTGCGTTACCGGACGAGAGCGGCGGCGGCGAGCGGCGACTGCTCGGCTATCTGCAGGCGCAGTCGGCGCGAGGACTGACCGAGTTGTTCGCGGGCCGCCATCGGGCGCTGCCCGACCAGCTGCTTACCATTGATCCGTTCGAGGCGGCACAGATGGGATACATCGACGTCCGTAGTCTGGGGTACATCAGGGCAGAGGCGCCGCTGACGGGAAGGCTAGGCGGCCAGGGTGCTCCAGTGCCGTGGGCCTCGCGGTTCGGGCTGCCGGTTTAGAGAGAGCCGTTGAGAGGCCGCGTTAGCGGTCAGGCAAGCCGCTGAGACGGCGGGCAGGGTAAGTGGCCTTCTACAGCTCCGAGGTGGTCGAGACGATCGCCTCGACGCTGCTCCGAGTAGCCTCGATCACGAGGTCGAGTTCATCATCGGCCAATCCAGCCCAGAGCGGCAGCCGGACGATCCGGGCAGCAACCTCGTTTGTGATGGCTAGGGGACCAGCGGGACGCCCAAGGCGGCGCCCGGCGGGGGAGGCGTGCAGGGGCACATAGTGGAAGACAGCGTGGACTCCATGCTCCGCGAGGGCGGCGATCAGCGGATCGCGCATATCAGCTCGGGGCACCAGGAGGTAGTAGAGGTGAGCGCTATGAGTGCATGCGGGAGGCACGACCGGACGGCGGATCAGGCCGGCTTGCTCGAGCGGGTCGAACGCCTCGTGATAGCGTCGCCAGACCGCGAGCCGCCTCGCGGTGACCGCATCGATGCGCTCCAGCTGAGCCCACAGGAAGGCGGCAGCCACTTCGCTCAGTAGGTAGGAAGAGCCGAGGTCACGCCAGGTGTACTTGTCGACCTCACCCCGGAAAAACCGTGCTCGGTCGGTGCCCTTTTCCTGCAAGATTTCCGCCCGCTCAACCAGTGTCTCGTCGTTGATCGCTAGGGCGCCGCCTTCGCCGCACTGGACGTTTTTTGTCTCGTGAAAGCTGAACGTGCCGACGTGCGCAATCGAGCCGAGCGGCCGCCCGCAGTAGCTCGCCGGCAGTGCATGCGCCGCGTCTTCGACCACGATCAGTCCGTGGCGGGCCGCCAGCGCCATGATGGCGTCCATGTCACAAGCCACGCCGCCGTAGTGAACGACGATGATCGCGCGCGTGCGGTCCGTGATCGCCTCTGCGGCGGCGTCGGCCGCCAGGTTCAGCGTGTCGGGTCGCACATCCGCGAAGACTGGGATCGCGCCTCTGAGCGCGAATGCATTGGCTGTGGAGACAAATGTGAACGACGGAAGGACGACCTCGTCGCCGGGCTTAAGGTCCGCAAGTAGCGCAGCCATCTCCAGCGCTGCCGTGCACGAGGGGGTCATCAGTACGCGTCGCGCGCCCAGGTGCTGCTCAAGCCACTCTGCGCACCGGCGCCCGAATCGTCCGTTACCGGACAGCTTGCCACTCGCCAGCGCCTGGTCGATATAGGCGTGCTCGTCGCCGACGAGTTGAGGACGGTTGAATGGAATCGCCGACACTGAACGCGGGATGGTAGCCCGGCTGTGAAAGGAGGGCGCGCCGAGCCCGAGCGTCGGGATCCCGGCGGCCTCTCCTCGACCTGGATCGGCCCCGGTCACGCACCTGGGCGTCCAGGAAAGCGCCCCGATCTTCAAGGCGAGGGTGCTGCGCGCCGAGATTGTCGGCCCTGATGAATGCGGCCGATCACGTTCACACCGGCCGTCCCACGCCGGACTGTCGGTCAAGGCTCTACCATGCGCTCCCGTCTCGTACAGCGATGTCCGCTCCTGGCGACAACTGCGACGAAAGACGGTCGTGTGGTGGAGGCTCTCGAACGTCGTCTGGCCGGCACCCGGCCGGCCGGACGGTCGGGCTGTGCAGGCAGATAGCACGCCGGCAACAGTGAGCTACCGAGTAAGGCATCAGAACCACGTCCCCGATTCGGCAACACCTCCATATGAGCACACGCGGTGGTGTCTGGATGCGCGTACGGTCACGACCGCCGGCGGCGCCCGGGTTCTGGTGCGACCAATCACGACTTCACACGGCTTGCCAATGCTGGAATCCTGTGGCAGCCGGGTGCAGATGGTGATCGACGCCGCTCGGCAAGCAGCCAAGATGATGCTTGTCCCAGCTGGCCGATAGTCGTGCTCCTGGGGGATTCACCGGCGCTTTCGCTCGGCCTGCTGAAGGGTTCTCGTACTGCCCGCATCGCGATCGCCGCCTGGGTAGTGCTGTTTGTGACACTCGAGTTCTTGCTCGGGGCGGTCGGAATGCCCTGGTGGGGCCTTCCCCGCTTCGCGATAGCGGCCGCGGGGCTAGTGCTGCTGCCCGGCATGCTCGTAGTGGAACTGGTAGGCGTCTCGCCCTCTCCGCTTGAGCGGGCCGTCCTCGCCGTGTCGATCGGGCTGGTAGCGGGAGCTGTGGTCCAGGCCGTAAGCGTCGCAGTGGGTGCGCCATGGGCCGTCGAGGTTTACGCGGTCGGGGCTAGTGCCGCCGCACTGTGGCGGATGCGCGGACGACGGGAGTCCGCGAGGGCGGTGCTTGAGCGTCTGGGCGGCGTTCATGTCGCGCTTGCCGCTCTGATCGGCGGCACTTTTGCCGCGCAAATGGCGGTGCCGTTGATGTGGCGCAATCTGATGCCCGATACCGGCGGGCTGAGCTTTGCCGAAGTGCCCGATGCATGGCTTCACCTGGGCACTGTGCATCAGCTGGCACGCGCGGTACCGCCCCCATCGCCCGTTGCGGCCAAGGCACCGTTTGCCTATCACTGGGGCAGTGACCTGTGGCCATTACTACTGGGACATTTGACGGGGCTTCAAACGAGTGACCTCGTCCTGCGTCTGCTTCCGGCACTGCTGACGGCACTCCTCACACTCTCGGCATTCTGTCTCGCACGGCGCTGGCTGGGATCGGCTTGGGGCGCTGTGCTGGTTGCAGCACTTGTGATGTTCGGTGAAGACTTCTCCTACATCCCCGGCGTGCTCAGCGGCGGCGCCCAGTACTGGTCAATCCAGTACTTCCAACTCCCGTCGACGTTCTCCCTCTACCAGCTCAATCCGATGCTTCCGGCGCTTGCGCTCTTGTCCTGTGGACTCCTGTGTATCGATTACTGGGATGCCGAGCGAGGCCGGTGGCTTTGGCTGTCCTCACCGTTGCTGGCTGCGCTGGCGGAAGTCAAGATCTTCACCTTTGTGCAGCTTGTGCTTGCCCTGGGCCTAGCGATGCTGCTCCGCGGCGTGGTGAGGCGCGACTGGCGCTTGCTCGCGCCGGTCACTGCGACCGTTGCCCTCGCTCTGCCGCTGCTCCTGCTGGCGCTGACAGCTCGAGGTCCTAGGGCGATCGTTGGCACGCATCTCACAGTCTACGTTCGGACAGCGCTGCTCCAGGTGGTCGGTGCTCATCCGACCGGGGTGGTCGGGCACGCGAACCGGATGCTTACTGGGGACTTCGATCTTCTGGGCTTGGTTGTCGTACTCGCGCTGGTCCTGCCACTGTTTCTCGTCGGCCTTCTGGGGCCGCGCGTGTTGGGACTGGTCGCCGCAGTGCGGGCGCTGATGGTCCCGGCGCGCAGCAACTCCTTGCGGACGATCGTTGCAGTCTTTGTTCTGGCCGGGATTCCGATGTCCCTGCTGATCTCGATCACGCTGAGTTCTCCCTCGCCATACGCCCAATACGACAACGGCGCCTGGTTCGCGGTCGCAAGCAAAGCCCTCATGTGGCTATTCGCCGTCGAGGTCCTGCTTCTGCGGGTCCGACCCTGGCGTGTTCGGGCGGCCGTACTCGCGGGATCGGTCCTGCTGGCGGCGAGTGCGCCATCGGCCATTCAGGCCCTGGTCGAACAAAGCAAGCAACCAATCGATCGGCTCGACGCCCCCGCTGTGCGGATCCTTGCAGCGACTGCGCGCGCCTGCGCGAGAGGTGGAGCCGTTCTGGCAAGCGACTCGCTGACTGCGCCCGCTGTGGCGGTCGCGGGTTGCCGGGTGCCGTACCTCGGCCCGCTGGGCGATACGACCGCTCCCCCGGTGTCGGTGAGCGCCAATCTCGTCGCGGAAAACTCCTTCTGGGCCAGGTGGCGGAAAGATCCATCGGCCGTGGATGTGCTTCGTCCGCTGGGAGTCCGCTATCTATTGCTCGATTCGCGTGAGGCTGGACCGACGCCTCAGCTCTGGTACTTGCGCCGCCGAGCCGACGCCGGTCCGTTCTCTCTATACGCTGTGAAGTGAACCCTACGGTGGGGTGAACCCTAAGCACTAGACCGGGCTGATCGCTCTCACGCTGGCCCAGAGATGCCGGCCAGCGCCCGGATCGGCACGCAGGCTGATGTCCGGATGGCCGGTACGATCCGGCAGGTGGCCGCCGACGACCGAAGCTTTCACGACGACGCTCACGATCCGGCGCCGGGGCTCAGCATCGTGATTCCGCTTTATCGGGACGAGGATGCGCTCGAGCCGATCTTCGAGCGGTGCCGGCCGATTCTCGACGCTGTCCCCGGCGGCGGCGAGCTGATCCTCGTCGACGACGGCGGTCTTGACCGCACGACCCCCAGGGCGGAGGCACTGGCACGGCGGTATCCCCACCCGACTACGGTCGTGCGGCTGGCGCGGAATTTCGGCCAGCACCCAGCGGTGTTCGCGGGTCTGGCCCACGCGCGTGGAAAACGCGTAGTCACGCTCGACAGTGACCTCCAGTACCCGCCCGAGGAGATTCCCAAGTTACTCGCTGCGCTCTCGCCCGATACTCCGGTCGCTTCGGGGTACCGGGAGGATCGGAAGCACCCGCTCGTGCGCAGACTCATAACTCGCGCTCTGACCCGTTGGCTGAACGCCCGAACGGGCGCAAACCTCCGTGACTTTGGCTCGATGTTTCGAGCCTACGATCGTCGGGCGGTCGACATGATGCTGACATTCAGCGAGCGTCACCGCTATGTCCCCGCCGTGGTGGCCTGGCTGGGAGTGCGGATCGAGGAGGTTCCCATCATCCATGCTGAGGGCGGGCGTCGCTCTCGCTACCGGCTCTCTACGCTGGCGGACCTGCTGCTCGATCTCGTAACGGGGTATTCCGTGTCACCGCTTCGCCTGCTGATTGGACTTGGGCTCGTGGGCGCGGCGGCCGGTTTCGTGGCCACCGTTGGCTTTGGGGTCTACCGGATAGTGGTCGGAAGCGGAGTCTCGGGCACGGTGTCGGCGTTCGCGCTCGTGTTTGCGTTGCTCGGCATCCAGCTGGCGCTGATCGCGCTCATCGGCGAGTACGTGGGGCGGGTCTACACCGAAGCGAAGGGCAGGCCGTACTACCTCGTCGGCGAGGTGATTCGCGTAGCCGGATCCACTGAACCGCGCCGCCGACCGACGGCGCATATGACGTGAGCTACGAGTGGCTGCCTTGGGATAGCGACTTCTTTCAAATCCCGATCGGTCGGGTTCGGTATGAGCCCGATTACCCGCAGACGCTGGCGAATGCGGTCTTATCCGCCGATGCTGATGGCATCCAGTGCCTTTACCTTCTCGCTCCAAAGGATGATCTCCCCACACTGCGGGCCGCGCTCCATGCCGGCTTTCGGCGCTACGACGTGCGGGTCGAGCTTTCGCGGTCCCTCAGTGGTGTGGAGCCAACCGCACCGCCGATGCGCTATGCCACCGCGGCGGACGAGCCGGCTCTGGCGAGGATTGCGAGCGAGCGCTTCACGGATACGCGCTTCTTTGCCGATTCGCACTTCCCGCGCGACCGCTGCCGCGAGCTCTACGTGGCCTGGCTGCGGCGCGGGCTCTCGACCGCGCCGCTGCGTCGCACGCTGACCGCCGCAGATAGCGAAGGCTTTGTGATCTGCCGCTTCGACGCTGCTGCCAAAGCGGGGACGATCGAGCTAATCGCCGTCGCCGCGAACGCCACGGGACGCCAGCTCGGTGGCAGGCTAGTGCGCGCCGCTATGGGGGCGTTTGCGACTGCTGGACTAAACAGAACGGAGGTCGCGACCCAGGGCCGCAACGCGGTCGCCAAGCGCCTCTACGAGCGGCATGGCTTCCATACCGTCAAGGAGGCCGTCTGGTTGCACCGCTGGCGCGAGGATCACTAGCCGGTCACGCTCCTGCCCCAGAACGGTGGCCGTCCCCACCGCGAGATAACGCTGTCGCATCCGGCTTGAGAATCGACCCTCTGCGCACGCCGACGTTTGGCGCTGATGAAGTAGAGCGGCAGGTTGGGAACTCGATAGGGGGTCAGTGGCGCCCCGGCGAGGATCAGGCCGCTCGGACCGCACACGAGCGCTGGCACGAGCGGGACGGCTAGGGGTGGGTTGACCGCCGTCGTGTAGTCGATCGCGCCCTGGAGATCCCATGTAGCCGCGAACACTGGGACAAACTCGCGCTCAAATAACGGCGCTCCCATGCCGACGACTCGAGCATCTGACGGTAGGCCGCGCACCGCCACCCGATATCCGGCCAGCGCCGCCTGTTGATCGCTCCAAGATGCCTCCCACACTCGCTTGTGATCAGCGGCGACGCCGAGCTGGTGCCACGCGCTGCCTAGCGCGACCACGCTGACGGCCGCGACGGCCAGGCCGCGTAGCGGCACGAGTCCGCGGATAATCTCGTAACCGAGCCCGAGGAGCGCCACAAACACGCCCGCGTAAGCGACGCTCCCAGGCAGGTTGAGGCGGTTGAACGTCCCGCTCAGTTGCGGCACGTACAGATCGTTGGCGGTCAAAAACGACAGCGCCGAAGCGCCAGCCACGACAATACTGGCCACTAGAAGCGCCGCCCAAGGCAGCAGATGCCGGCGCAGTTCGGGTTTCCAGGCAAACACCGCGGCGGCACCTAGCAGGACGCCGACCACCCCGACTAGTCCGAGCCAGCCGGGGAGAAACGCCTGATGCCATGTGCTCCAGGCACCAACCAGCACGGCGCGGGCACGGCGGAGATCGCCCCCCAGCGTTCGGTGCACGACGAAACCGGACGACGGATCAACCGGCGCGATCGTCAAGCGGTAACCGACAAATGCAGCCGCGATCCCGAGATCGGCGACGCCTCGCCACAGCGCGCGCCGGTTGCGGTACGCGGCCCAATAGACCAGACCGTTGAATGCGACGAGCGGCACCGCGATCTCATAGGTGAGCATCGCGACCACCGACAGCAGCGCGGCGAGCAGATGCAAGCCCAATCCGGACCAACGACCGTTTCGGCGCAGAGCGAGCAGCGTGATTAGCACGCCAACAAACACAAGGCAAACGACGTATTCGCCGATCGATGCGGTCGGCCAGAGCCGTGTGCTATCGCTTCCTGGAAAGACGATCAACAACGCGCTGATTCCCGCCGCCCACGGCCACGCGAGCCGGCACCGGCGCAAGATGGCATAAGCGAGCCCCGCCATCAGTACGAGCATGCCAATGCTCACCAAGTGATACCCGACACGGTGCGAGCCCAGAAGCTGGTACTCGGTCGCGTGGTAGAGGCACGTGAGCTTCCGCCCGCCGACGATGCCGTGTGTGCAGGCGCTGAAGCGCTGACCCCAGCTTGTGCCGCTCTCGCGCATGATGGAGTAAAGCGCCCAATCGTCGTAGTACCAGCCAGCCCGCAACGCGTACGGCAGGTAGATCCCGAGCGCGAGCGCGAGCAGTGCCAGCAGTACGAATGGACCGGGCCGCCGGACCAGGGGATGTAGGGGGGGCGTGTCCGGCACGCCGCTCTTGCGCTCCAGGGAGAACCAGCGGCCGAGAGGACGGTTCTCGGAGCGAGGCCTGGCAACCGACACGAGGCGCGAGGATACCGTGGGGTCGCTACGCGTCGATCGCAAACGCGCGCAAAGCTATGCATCCAATGCAAACGGCAGCAGGCGAAACCGGAGGATATGACCAGGCTCTATTCCAGCGGCTGGTCGAGCTCGAGGACCGCAGCTTCTGGTTTCGCGCCCGCAACCGGCTGATCGTGGAGCTCGTTGGCCAGCTGTCCGCGCCGGGCGATCGGTTCCTCGAGATCGGCTGTGGCACCGGGTATGTGCTTCGCGCGCTTGTCAATGAGTGCGGCCTAAACGCGACGGGCACGGAGCTGCACTCAGAGGGCCTCGAGCACGCCCGCCGCCGCGTTCCGGAGGCCGAGCTCCTCGAGCTCGACGCGCTTGAGATGACCTACGACGGATCGTTTGACCTCGTCGGAGCTTTCGACGTCATCGAGCACATCGAGGACGATCTCGGCGTGCTGCGTGGAATGCGGCGCGCCGTGCGGCCCGGGGGTTTCGCGCTGCTGACCGTTCCTCAGCATCCGTGGCTCTGGAGCGCGGCGGACATTCACGCGCGCCACGTGCGCCGCTATCGCCGCTCGGAGCTCCTCGAGCTCGTACGACGGGCTGAGCTCATCCCAGTTCTAACAACCTCGTTCGTAACATCGCTGCTCCCGCTGATGGCGATGGGCCGCCTTCGGGACCGAAGGCCACGAGCCGGACTCGATCCGCTGGCCGGCCTCGTGGTCCCGGGCCCCATCTCGCAGGTGTTCGAGTGGCTGCTGGCCGGCGAGCGAAGGCTGATCCGGCGTGGGATCAGCCTTCCAGTCGGCGGCTCGCTGATCGTGGTGGCCCGACGGCCGGAGTCTGAGATGGGCGCGTGAGGAGGCTCAGAGGAGGGGTTCGAGCTACCTAGGGGCAATCAACTCCGCTAGCGCCTAGCGTTTCGCGCACCCCGCGCCGGTGCGCCGTGGCCTCGCGTGACGGGGAACCTGTGCTCAGTCAGGCGACGACGTCAGCCGCAGGCGTCAGAGGTGGCGCCGAGATCAGGCTGGGTGAGGAAGCCGGCTCACACTGGCACACGAACTGGTATCCGAACAGGGTCGGGCGGGCAGCCACCGCCAGGCGGTCTAGATCTCGGACGAGTCGCACCGCTCGGCCGCCACCACTGGAAAGAACCTCTAGTGGGAGACCCGTCGCCTCCTGCCGCGCGATCGTAAAGCCGGCGTCGCGAAGCTGCTTGATGAAACTACGTCGCGTGAAGAACCTGAGGTGTCCGCGGTCAAGCACGCCGCGCTGGTCATAGTCGAACAGACCAAGGGCGGTCCTCGTACGTGCATACCAGTGACCGAAGTTAGGCACCGATGCGATCAGCACTCCGCGCTTACCAAGCACCTGGCGTATCTGTTCGAGCAGCTGGCCAGGCTCACGCAGGTGTTCGAGTACGTCGGCAGCGAGCACGATGTCGAACGGTCCGAGCGCCCGGATCTCGTCTGGCAATCCGTGATCGAGATCGGCACACACGAACCGGTCGACGCGCTCACGCACTCCCGGAAGCTCCTTGATGTCCGCCGCGGTCACTCGATGTCCGATGGCACGAACACGACTTGAGAGCAGTCCCCCGGAGGCGCCCAGATCGAGGACGCGACCCGGTGGCATTTGGCCAACCCAACGCAGGATCACACCGTGTGAGCTGTCTTCGCCGTACTTGAGTCCATACTCGTGCCCGGTGCTGCCAAGCTCATCCGACAGGAATCCGACTTTCGCGAGGCGATACCGGACCACGTCCGTCGCAACGTCCTTGGCGTACTTCAGACCGTTGACGTAGCAGATCTCATCGCCGTAATAGGTCGGGATCGGAACCTCGACGATTCGTTTGCCGGCGTCGACGAGTTGGATGATGATCTGCGTGTCGAAGTCGAAGTCATCGGAGTTTCGCTCGAACGGGATCGACGCGAGCGCCTTTACGCTGTAGGCGCGGTACCCGGAATGGAACTCAGACAGGCTCGTGCCCAGCGCGCCGTTCTCAAACCGGGTCAGGATTCTGTTACCGACGTACTTGTACAGTGGCATCCCGCCTGTCCGCGCGCTGCCTTTCACCATCATGCGCGAGCCGAATACCGCGTCACACTCTTCGCGCTCGAGAGGAGCGACGAGCTCCTCGAGAGACTCCGGAGCGTATTGCCCATCGCCATGGAGCAGCACAATGACGTCGAGGTCGTGCTCGATCGCGAGCCGATACCCCGCCTTCTGGTTCCCGCCGTATCCCAGGTTCTTCGGGTGTCGAATCACCGTCAGCGGCAGGTCGGCGGCCACCTGCTTGTAGCCCAGCCCGACGAGGTAAGTCGAGTCATCGCTGGCGTCGTCGCACACGAAGACCTGCGTGATCCGGCCGCGAAGAGGCTTCGGGATGCGATCAAGGACGCTCGCGAGCGTTGAGGCGGCGTTGTAAGCGACGATAAGAATCCCGATACGGGCTGGTCGCCGATGAGTGCCGTCGGCCTCGGCGGGCGGATGCAGCACGATGTCGTCCATCAACGCGTCGAGGATAACTCAGGCGTCGGCGCTGACTGCGACGCTTCCGGTGGGCGCATCAGTGGTCGGTGCCGCCAGGCGCTGACTCCCGATCGCGGCGTCGAATCCAGAGCGCGGCACCCGAGGGGGTGTAGCGCTCCAGCGCCGGAAACGCCTGCAGCAGCTCGTCGAGGTGGCGATAGAGCATGTAATGCTGTCCCCATATCACCCGGAACGCCTCGTTGAAGGCCAGGAACGCTCTCACGAGGTAGCTCTCGTTCCAGCCCCAGCCATTCATCACCCACTCCTCCGGGTACTCGCCGGGCACGAACACGTCGTGGATGTGGACCAGCACGCCGGGAGCCAGCCGGGGAATGATCTCCTGGAAGATCCAAACCACGTCGCCGCCGGTCTTGACGGTGTGTGCCGTGTCGATGAACAGCACGTCGTTCGCAGAAAGTCCTTCGAACAGCCCAAGCGGCGTGTCCTGGACCTGTTCGAGTCGCAAATTGGAGACCCCCGGCACCCCGTCAAGCAGGAACTGGCGCGGATAGGGCTCGATGCACGTCAGCTCCATGCCCATCTGCAGGCGCTCGCGGTTGGTGCGTGCGCCGATGAGAGTCGAGAAGCCGCAGCCGACCTCGATCATCCTGGCCGGCCGCAAGTGCTCCAGCAGCCCCGCCAGGACCCAGGCGTCTAGCGGCGGGTATTGATCGTTGAGCGCGTAGTACTCGGTCGGATCGTCGCTCGGCTCGTCCACGAAGTGGAACTTCTGCTGGCGGCTGAATACGCGCCGGCACAGCTCCAGTTGGTCCTGCTCGCGCCAGTCGATTCCAACGATCTCACGGGGGTTGGCCGGCCACAGCTGATCGCGCCGAGACGCGAGCTCGCTCGTGTCGTACATCGGCGAGTAGTAGTGACCGATCGGAAAGCGGTTGGCGGTGCCCGGGGGGAGAGTGCTGTCCGCGGGGGCGAGCTGTGGATCAGGATCGGCTGGACGGCCACGGAGGTAGCCGTTGATGACTCCGAAGTCTCCGATTGGGCCGTCGAAACGGACGGGCAATAGCTCGCTGTCGAATCCGCATGCGTCCATCATCCAGCGAAGCGCGAGTCGCCCTGGCACCCACCACCACGTTGGGTCCTCAGCGAACGTGTGGCGGACGAACCTTGCGTACTCGGACAGCTCCGCGTCGGCCAGCATCATCGACCCCAGCAGCAGCTCGCCTCCATCAGCGACCATCTTCCTCAACTGCTGGAGCATTCCGAGCGGGTTCGGCTCGTGATATAGGACACCGTTGCAGTGCACGAGGTCGAACTTGCCGTGCAGCTCCGGGTCGAGCTGCTGCCAACCGATCTGCTCGAACCGCACCCCGGTCCGGTAGATGGACTCGAGGAAGCGGGCCTGGGCGATGAACTCAAACGGCTCGCAGGCAAGCACCTCTGCCGCTCCGAGAAGCTGGAACATGAATGGGTCATAACCGGCGTTCGAGCCTACGTCGAGCACGCGCTTTCCCCGGACGTCGCCGACAAGCTCGCGGATCGCATCCCAGCGCTGGTCGTTGCGCCACATCCCCTCGATAACGACGTCGCCACCCAGATAGAACGGCCCTTGCAGCCACGGCGAGAGCAGGTCGACCTGCTCGCGCAGTCGCCGCGCGTCGTCGGCGTCCCGTGCCGCGGGCAAATTTGGCGCGAAGCGGGGGAGGTCCGCCGGGACCAACCGCCGGTCGGGCAGGTTCAGGGCGGGCAGCTGCTTCTCGGCGAATTCGCGGACGCGCGCCAGCGTCTCGCTTACCTTGGAGTCTGGTGCCAGATCCACTGAGCGGGAGAGCGTAGTGGAAGCCTGTGGCACTGCGGCATCCGGCCGCCGCTGGCATCATCCGCGCGATGCGAGATGGAAGCAACCGCACTGCGCGGCCCGGGGTGCAGCAGGCCAACGAGCGCTTGCGGCCCGGGCCGGTCCAGCGGATCCGCTTGTACTTACGCGAGATGCGGCGGCTCGCTGCAGAGACACACGGTCTGGTCTCCGCGGCCCGGGCGGAGACCGGGGCGCAGCTCGGTGCGCTCTCCGCGCAACTGACGCAACTCCAGGAGCTCGCCGCCAGCCAGGCAAGCCGCTTGGAGGAGCTTGCCTCCGACCAGCAGAAGGCTCACCGGCAGCTCGTTGAGATTCTGCGCTTCCTACACAGCCGTGGGCAGCGCCGGCGTGCACAGCTCCACCAGCTGCGTACGGATACCGCATACGAGCGGGCGTTCACGGAATCCGATCCGCTTGTATCGGTCGTAATCGCCACTTACGACAACTACGAGCTGCTCCGCGACCGCTCGATCCCGTCGGTGCTCGCTCAGAGCTACCAGAATTTTGAAGTGATCGTCGTCGGGGACGCTGCGCCCGACGAAGCGAGAGAGGTGGTGGAGGGATTCGACGATGCTCGAATCTCGTTCTTCAATCTTCCCTACCGCGGTCCATACCCCGACGAGCCGGAGGTGGCATGGCTGGCGTCGGGGATTTTGCCGTCGAATGAGGCGGCGCGTCGCGCCCGCGGCCTCTGGATCGCGCCGCTGGACGACGACGACGCGTTCCGCCCAGGTCACTTGGAGCAGCTGCTCGAGCATGCCCGCGGTCAGCGGCTGGAGTTGGCGTACAGCCGACTTGATGTCCATTTCGCTAGCGCGGCGAGCCTAGTCACGATCGGACGCTTTCCGCCCGAGCTGGGTCAGATTGGTCTTCAGGCGGCGATCTACCATGCCGGGCTGAGCCACATCTTTGAGTACGAGTTGGCTGATGCCGCGTTCGGGATCCCGACCGATTGGGCGATGTGCCTGCGGATGATGGAGGCGGGCGTGCGGATCGGGATGCTCGACGAGGTAACCGTCGATTACTACCCCGCCAGGAGCTGGACGCCTAGGTGGGAAGGTGATCGCTATGGACTGGAGCCAGACCGGGGAGCCGATTCCGCGCGATGACCTCGTGGCTGCCGGCCAGCTGACAATCAAGCCCTACCGGGACGACGACAAGGAGCGCTGGGACGCGTTTGTGGCGAGCTCCAAGAACGGCACCTTCCTCTTCAACCGTGACTACCTCGACCATCACGCCGATCGGTTTCCAGATGCGTCGCTGATCGCAGAAGACGAGGACGGGGACGTCCGAGCGCTACTACCCGGTACGCGGCAAGACCATCAGCTCATCTCGCATGCCGGACTAACGTACGGCGGCTTCGTGAGCAGCGAAGACATGACCCTAGGCACGATGCTTGACGTGTTCAACGCGAGCCTGCGCCACTTGCAGGAGGACGGCGTAACGACGCTCCTCTACAAGTCGGTGCCCCACATCTACCACCGACGCCCGGCCGAAGAAGATCTTTACGCGCTATTCGTCCACGGGGCGGAGCTGTACCGTCGCGACGTCCTCAGCGTGATTTCCTACGGCGACGAGCTGGAATGGAAGGCTCGCCGGCGGCGCGGGATGAGGAAGGCGACGCGCGCCGGCGTGGAGATCCGGGAGAGCGAGGAGTACGAGCGTTTTTGGCCGGTGCTCGAGGCCAACCTCAAGGAGCGCTATGGGACATGGCCCGCCCACAGCTTGGAGGAGATCCGGTTGCTAGCGCGGCGTTTCCCAGCCCAGATCCACCTCTACGAAGCCTGCCTTGGTGACGAGCTCGAAGCTGGAGTGATCGTCTACGTGTCCGACAGCGTCTGCCATGTCCAGTACAACGCGGCCAGCCCCGCGGGCCGCGACCATGGAGCGCTCGATCTCCTGTTCGGCCGTCTCATCGAGGCGTTCCGAGGACACGTGCGCTACTTCGACTTCGGCATCTCAACTGAACAGGAGGGCCGCTTCTTGAACACCGGTCTGGTCGAGTACAAGCAACACTTCGGTGCGCGCGCCGTGGCGCACGACTTCTATCGTCTGCCCATAAGCGTCTTGTGAGCGACATCGAGCAATACGCCAAGCAATATGCGGCGCAGTACGCGGACGACTCGTTCGAGACACGCCTTGTGGCTGTTCGCCGCCAGCATGTCCTGCGATGGCTCGAGCTCCAGAACGCACGGCGCGTCCTGGAAGTGGGCTGCGGCCTCGAGCCGCTCTTTTCGCATTACCGACCCTTCGATGCCTGGCGGATCGTCGAGCCGGTTCCGGAGTTCGCCCGCCATGCGCTGGACCTTGCGGCGGACGATCAGCGCATCCACGTATCGGAGGGCTTCCTAGAGGACCAAAGCCCAACCATGGCGGGCGAGGACTTCGACTTCATCGTCGTCAGCGGTGTCGTTCACAGCGTGCCCGACCCAGGCCGGCTCCTGAACGCAGTGCGCTTGCTCTGCGCCGAGCGGACCATCGTGCATTTCAATGTCCCGAACATGTTGTCGTTCCACCGTCTGCTGGCGCTGGAGATGGGCCTGATCGAGGACGTGTTTGAGCCGTCCGAGATGGACCGAGCGTATGGACATCACAGGCGCTTCGACCGCCGACGTTTTGTCGAGATGCTGGAATCTGCGGGCTTCCGCGTCGTGGAGTCCGGCACATACTTCGTGAAGCCATTTACCCACGACCAAATGGACGCCATCCTCCGCACGGGGGCCTTCCCGCCAGCGCTCATAGACGGGCTCGCTCGGATGATCCGATACATGCCCGAACACGGCTGCGAGCTATATGCAAACGTCCGCAAAGCGTGACCGGCTGGACGCGGGACGGTGGCGAAAGATCGAACTCCCGACGGTCACAGACCCACGCGGCAAGCTGACCTTCGTCGAAGGCGACCGACATGTGCCATTTCCGATCCGCCGGGCTTACTGGATCTACGACGTCCCGGGCGGAGAGGTGCGGGGTGGGCACGCCTATAGAGCGCTCGAGGAGGTGATGATCGCGATCTCGGGGAGCTTCGACGTCAGGCTCGACGACGGCGTCCGGAGCGAGGTTGTCTCGCTCAATCGGTCTTACTACGGCCTGCATGTGCCCCCGATGACCTGGCGGCAGCTGGAGAACTTCTCTACCAACGGGGTCTGCCTCATCCTCGCCTCCCTGCCTTACTCGGAGGGCGATTACATCCGTGACCGCGACGCGTTCCTCGCCGCGGCAGCCGCGCAGTGAGTGCCACCTCGCTTGACGATTGCCGGGTGCTCGAGCTGCCGCGGATCGAACGGCCGCAGGGCAACCTCACTCCGGTCGAGGCCGAGCGCAACGTGCCGTTCCCGCTGGCTCGGGTCTACTACTTCTACGACGTTCCGGGAGGGGGGACGCGCGGAGGCCACGCCCACGTGGCACTGGAGCAGGTGATCGTTGCGGCCATGGGCTCGTTCGATGTGGTGCTCGATGACGGGAGTGGGCGGCGCATGTTTCGACTCGACCGGGCCTATCGGGGGCTGTACGTTCCGCCGATGATCTGGCGCGAGCTCGAGGGATTCTCGTCGGGAGGCATCGGCGTGGTCCTCGCATCCAATCCCTTTGCCGAAGAGGACTACATCCGCGACTACGAGCGGTTTTGCGCTCAGAAGCGCGAGACAGTCACATGAGCGTCGCCGTCCAGGTTCCATTCGTCGACCTGCGCTCGCAGCACGACGCCATCCGTGAAGAGCTAGACGCCGCTCTAGGGTCCGTCCTCGATTCCGGCCGGTTCATTCTGGGGCGTGAGCTGGAGGGCTTCGAGCAGCAGTTCGCTTCCTACTGCGGGGTCGAGCACTGCGTCGGGGTCGGCTCGGGCACAGACGCTCTGATACTCGCTCTGCGTGCCTGCGGAATTGGCCCTGGCGATGAGGTCATAACGCCGTCGTTCACATTCTTCGCCGGACCGTTCGCGATCGCCGCGGTTGGGGCCGTTCCGGTATTCGTGGATGTCGAGGAGGTGACCGGGACGGTCGATGTCGATCAGGTGAACGATGCGATCACTCCGCGGACGCGCGCGATCATGCCGGTCCACCTCTACGGGCGCTGCGCCAACGTCGGCCGACTCGCGGCGCTCGCCGCGGACCGCGGACTACGGCTCATCGAGGACGCAGCTCAGGCTCACGGTGCCCGCTCGGGCGGACGCGTGGCCGGCTCCGTAGGGCATCTGGGATGCTTCAGCTTCTACCCGTCAAAGAACCTCGGCGGTTGCGGTGACGGAGGTGCAGTCGTAACCAATGACGCGGATCTTGCTACGCGCCTGCGGCTGCTCCGAAACTATGGCCAGACCGAGAGGTACCGCCACGAGACTCTCGGCTCAAACACTCGGCTCGACGAGCTGCAGGCGGCGATTCTCCGTCGGAAGCTCCCACACTTGGACGCCTGGAACGATGCGCGCCGACGCGCCGCTCGGGACTACGCCGCGCTCCTCGATCCGAACCTCCATCCGCCCACCCAGGCCGCGCGGCATGACACCGTCTTTCACCTCTACGTCGTCCGCGCGGGACGACGGGATGCGCTGCGCCAATTCCTCGCAGAACATGGGGTCGAGACGGGGATCCACTATCCGGTGCCCGTTCATCGGCAGCCGGCGTTTCGCGAAGTACCGCACGTCAGCCGGGAGCTAGGAGTAACGAACCGGTTGGCCAGCGAGGTGCTGTCGCTACCGATGTTTCCGACGATTTCGGCGGAGCAGATCCGTCGAGTCGTCGAATCCGTCCACGCGGGGCTTTCTCAAGTGTGAGCCAAGACTCGTTACCCGCGCTGGCCGGCCTTCGACCTTCGCCACGCTCGCCGCGAGATGCCGCCGGCGATCGCCAGCCCGAGCAGAGCGAGCAAGGAGATGAGCGTGACGACGGTTCCGTCGACGACGGACCCGGGCCGGTAGCGGAACTTGACCACGTGCCGACCGGCCGGCATGGTGACGGCGCGGAAATTTTCGTTCGCCGGGTACCAGCTGATCGCGCGGCCATCCAGATACGCCTTCCAGCCGGGATACGCCGAGTCGTCGAGGATCAGGTATCCCTGCCTGCGGGCGTCCGCCTGAACGGTGACGGCTTCCGGACCGTTGTCGGTGACGCGCGCGGTGGTCGTCGCCAGAGCGCTACCCGATGGTGGCTGCGCCGCTGTCTCGATGACAGGCTGATCGCGTAGCTGCGTCGTCGAAGAGCTCAGCGTCTCGGCGAGGTCGGCGCCTCTTGCATAGGTCTGGCGCCAGTCGTAGGCCACCCAGGCTCTCGGCAACGCGGTGGGGTTGACCGCAACGACCCCTCCGCGCGAGCGAAAGACCGGATGCAGCCACCGCGGTACCGGCGTTCCCGGAGCCAACAGCACGTAGCGGGCGGCGAAGATGTCAGCCAAGCGATGACTAAACCCGTTGTTTGCGCTGTAGAACTCCTGGTCTCCCCCCGCGCCCCCGAGGTCGTCCCAGAGATATTGGTAGCGGATCGGATAAGGAACGTCGATGGCCACACGGGCATCGCGCAGGCCGTAGCGCTCAGGTAGGTTCGCCGGCAGCGCGATGTCGCTGGCGAGCATCCGCTGCTCTCCCTCCTTGCGCTGGAGGTAGCGGATCACGGCGGGCACCGGTGGATCGACCTCTGAGCGCGGCACCTGCCCATGAAAGCCGTAGTCGAGCGTGACCAGGTCGGCGCCTGCGAGCCCGACCGCCAACGCGACCGCCAGGGCAGGGGATCGCCTGCGCCCCGCCAGGGCAAGGCCTCCAATCCCCAGGCAGCACACGACGACCCAGCGCCAGACGGAGCCGAGCGCGATCACCCCCTCCCGCGTCTCTCCCGCGCGGGTCGACGGAAGCTGCGCAAGCGCCGGACCCAGGTGATCGAGGAAGTCGAGGTGGCGCGGAACCCACGCCACAACCGGAAGCAGGGCAACCGCCCCCATGATCAAGAGCATCTTGCGCCGCTCGCGGGCGGTGGCCGTCAGCCAGCGTTCCAGCCCGAAGGCTGCAAGCACCGCGCCGGCGAAGCTGACGATGATGAGCATCCGCCCCAGGGCGGCTACCTTCCCCCCCGGCAGAGAGCGCACTCCGTTGGCCCACAGCGGAGTGTTGAAGATGGTCGCCAACAGCACGATCGTCATCACGATGAGGAACCATTGCTCGCGTGGGCGCCGCCGGCCGAGCGTCGCGACTGCCAGCAGCAGCGGTAGCGCCCCGATGTACGCGGTACGTTCATTGAAATTCGCCGGACCGCCGGTGAACGCTTTGCTCGGGTTACCCCACAGCTCTGGGAAGAAGGACGCCCAGGCGAACTGGAAGGGGTAGCCCGGACCGCCGCGCTGCACGCTGGCCGATTGGCCCAATAGCTCCAGCAGCGGTGCTGTGACGATCGCCCCGACACCGAGGCCGAGCAGCAGCCCGGCGCCAACGAGGGCCGCCCGGCTGGCGAGTGGCTCGGTCCAGCGCGGACCGATCATGCTTTCCGCGGCGGTGCGCCCGCGCGCGCGCTCGGCGATCAGCTCGAACGCCGCGTATGCCGCCGTGGCCGCGAGCACGAAGGCGGCGCTCTCGGGATGCCCCCCCAGGCATGCCATCCCCATCGCCAGGCCGAGCAGCGCCGTCGCTCCCAAGCTGCCGCGCACGGACACACGCCGGGCGGCGAAGAACATCCATGGGAGCATCGCCCAGACGTTTGTCTGGGGATGCTCGAGCCAGGCGACGAAGTAGGTACCGAACGGATACGCGACTGCTGCCAGCAGCGCAGGGCCAGGCCGCAGGCGGAGCGCCCGGCAGAAGAGGTAGGTGCCTGCCGCGGCCAGCAACAGCTTCCCAGCCGCGATCCAGGCCAGGGCGGACCAGAACGGCAGCACGAAAGCCAACCAGGTCAACGGGAACAGGGGAGCGTGGACCTGCGATGCGAGCAGTGGTCGTCCGGCGGCCGCATAGGGGTTCCACAGCGGCGCAATGCCCTTGGAGAGATCGGCCCGCGTTTGCAGCAGATCGGGCATGAACCCGAGCACGGGGTCGGTGAGATCGGGGTTCGACGGCCGAGTCCATCCTGCCGGCTGCTCGGCTCTGAACGGCGGCCATTCAAAAAGGTTGTCCCCGGAGGAGAAGATCTTGCCGCCGATCAGCGACTGGCCGAGCAGGATCAGCACGAGCGCGACCAGCGCCGCGCTCACGGCCGCCACTCCCCCTCTTCGAAGCGGCCAGCGGCTGGCGGCGCTCGTCTCCGGGGGCCGTCCCGAGGTGACGGTGGCTGCCTCAGTCAAGGCGCGCAGGCTAGCGTTCCAGCGTGCTGGCACGTGGGCCATCGATACATTGATGCGGCCCGTGCGTGCCCTTCCGACCAGGCTCTCCGGCCCCATCCTGATTGAGCCGATCGTCCACGGCGACGAGCGTGGCTTTTTCCTCGAGAGCTATCGCCGGAGCGTGTTTGCGGAGCTCGGCGTGGAGGCAGAGTTTGTGCAGCACAACCACTCGCGCTCCCGGCAGGGGATCGTGCGTGGGATGCACTTCCAGGCCGGCATGGGCAAGCTGATCCGTTGTGCACGGGGCCGGATCCTCGACGTGGTGGTGGACATCCGCCGTGGCTCGCCCGACTTCGGGCGGTGGGAGGCATTTGTCCTCGACGACGTCGCCCATCACCAGCTGTTTTGCCCTGACGGCTTTGCGCATGGCTTCTGCGTGCTCAGCGAGTTCGCCGACGTGACCTACGGTTGCACCACGTACTACGACCCGAACGCCGAGGGCGGTTTCCGCTACGACGATCCGGAGGTGGGAATCGAGTGGCCGGCGGAGCCCGCGCTGACGGCTTCCCCCCGGGATGCCGCTGCTCCGCCACTTGCGGAGATCGCCGGCTCTCTTCCGTTCGCCTACCAAGCCCGGCGGTGAGAGTCGGCGTGTCCGCGTGCGGCGAAAGCGGCTTTTCTTAGGAATCGGGAGCGCCGGCCGTGAGACGGCCGGCGCTCCTATTCGGCATCCTTAGTAGCCGGATGCGCGCTCGCCTCGCCGCCCGCTTGACCGTCACCCCGTCCCAGTACCGCCGGATCGCCCTGATCACCCTGGTGGCGCTGGCGCTGATCGTGCTCACTGGGGCGGCCGTACGGCTGACCGACTCGGGCCTCGGTTGCCCAGACTGGCCGCGGTGCTACGGCAAGGCGGTGCCACCGCTTCAGCTGCACTCGCTGATCGAGTTCGGCAACCGCGCGTTGTCAGGGATCGTGGGCGTCGTCACGCTCGTCGCGGCGGTGCTCGCGTTCACGCGTCGTCCATTCCGCCGTGACCTGGCGCTGCTCGCATGCTCGCTGCCGCTGGGAGTACTGGCCCAGGCGGTGCTCGGCGGCTTCACGGTACGCGAGCACCTGGCGCCCGGGTTCGTGATGGCTCACTTCGGGCTGTCGATGCTGATTCTGGTAGGCGCCGTCGCACTGGCCTGGCGAGCTTCGCGCGGCACGGGGAGCAGGCCGCGCTCGACGGACCGATTGGCCGTATGGTCGGTGCGCGCCCTCGCGGCGCTCGGCGCCGTCACTATTTTCGCGGGGACTGCCGCCACCGCCGCGGGACCGCACTCGGGCGGTGCCACCGGTCAGCGCGTCCACCGACTCCACTTCAAGGGAGCCGACACACTCACTTGGGTCGTGCACCGGCACGCGACGATCGCCGCGATTTTCGGAGTGGTAGCCGTCGCGGTATGGCTCCTTCACCGCCGCCGGGGAGCGTCCGAACGCGCGCTAGAGCCGCTGACCGTGCTGTGCGTGCTGCTCGCGGCGCAGGGCCTGGTGGGTAGCGTTCAGTACGAGCTCCAGCTTCCGGCCGACATGGTCTGGGTCCACGTCATTCTGGCCACTGCCACCTGGCTGACCGTGCTGTGGGGCGTGGCAGCCGCAGGCCGACTCACGCCGCGCCGAGTGGCTGTGCCGGAGGCCGAGGCGTCGGGCTGGCAGTCGCAGCGCGTGGCGGCCTCAGTGGAACAGACCCGGTGATGGCTACGATCGTGCGAAATGGCGACTGATCGGCACGCCGCAGCTGCTCCCCCTCCGCCGAGCGCCCGCTCCAGCGAGGCCTCACTCAGCATCCTCGTAGTCGATGACGAGTCCGATCTGCGAGAGATGCTGACCCGTTCGTTCTCGCGAGAGGGGCATCGGGTGCTGGCCGTGGCGGATGGCCGGTCGGCGATCGACCGTGCCAGCACGGACCAGTTCGACATTATCTTGCTGGACGTGGCGCTCGGACCGGGTCCGGACGGCTATGAGGTCTGCCGAGTTCTGCGCTCGCGACGCAACGTCGTCCCGATCATCATGCTGACGGCGCTGGACTCGGAGGCCGACGCCGTGCTCGGTCTCGAGGCAGGTGCCGATGACTACGTGACCAAGCCATTCGGGCTGGCGGAGCTGCGCAGCCGGATCCGGGCTGTACTGCGCCGGGTCGGAACCCGGGCGATGGGCGATGAGGTGCTCGTGGTGGGGCCGATCGCGCTGGACCGCGCGCAGCGCGAGGTGATGATGGACGGGCGGCCGGTGCGGCTGACGTTCTCTGAGTTCGAGCTGCTGGACGCGTTGATGTCCGATCCCGGAAGGCTGCTCAACCGTCAGGAGCTGCTGCGCGCGATCTGGGGCGATAGCGCCTATCGCGACCCGCGGGCGATTGACGTCCACATCCGCCACCTGCGGGAGAAGCTCGAACCCGAGCCCGACAGCCCTCGTCACATCCTCACGGTCCGCGGCGCGGGATACCGACTCCGAGGCCCCTAGCGATGGCCACGCGACCGCGACGCGGGGCCCTTGGTCTACGCGGTCGAATCATCGGACTCGTGCTGGTCACGACCGTGGCCACGCTGGCCGTCGCGGCGCTGGCGCTGCTCGGTCCGCTCGAGTCAAGGCTCCGCAGCTCGGCGCTGAAGACGCTGGAGAGCGATGTCCGCGCGCAGTCGATTCAGAGCGCCCTGCATGGTCTGCAACGCCTCGACATCGCCGATCTTCCCTATGCACTCGAACGCAGAGCTGGGCTCTCCGAGCTTGAGACGCTCCAGAGGCGTCTGGGGAGTCTCGACATCGGTCTCGGCGCGACGGTGATCCTGCTCGGCTATCCCGGAGCCGGCGGCAAGGCGCAGGTGGTCGCGCCCATGGCTCAGGGCCCGGACTGGGGACCGTATGACGACGTGGCCACTGCGTTCGTTAGATGGCACTCGGGTGCAGGCAAGCGGCCGCGGCTCGTGCCGAGCCTCGGAACCAACGGCGACGGCACCGAGGTCGCTCGCGTGGCCATACCGCTCCGGATCGGAGGCCAACCTTATGTGCTCGCCGTTCGGCGGCCGATCACCGCGATTCCGGGAGCCGTCTCCGCGGTGCGCAACGCGTTCATCACCGCCGCCCTGGCGGGCTTGGCGCTGACTCTGATCCTGGGAATCCCGCTGTCGGCGACGCTCGTCCGCCGCCTGCGCCGCCTGCGCCAAGCGGCGGTCCGACTGGCTCGCGAGGGGCCTGGCGGCGTCACGGTGCCCGACGATCGTGCCAGAGACGAAGTCGGTGATCTTGCGCGGACCTTCGCCACGATGCAGCGCCAGCTTCAGCACCAAGAGGAAGCCCGACGGGCGTTCGTCGCCACCGCCTCGCACGAGCTGCGCACGCCGCTGACCTCGCTCGACGGCATGCTGGAGTTGCTGGACGACGATCTGCGCCACGGCGAGCCCGACCTCCACGAGGCCCGACTCCTGCTAGACCGCGCGCGGGCGCAATCGCGGCGGCTGGCCCGTCTAGCGGCCGACCTACTCGACCTGAGCAGGATCGACGCCGAAGTGAAGCTGCGCTCGGAGCCCGTCGAGCTCGGTGAACTGAGCCGCGCCGTGCTGGCGGAGTTCGAGCTGGGAAGCGTCGAGCGCAGGGTGGATGCGGTCATCGCGGGGGCCGCCGGCCAGGTTTGGGCGCTCGCCGACCCGGGCAGCGTGGCGCGCATCCTGCGCATCCTGCTCGACAACGCCGTCCGCCACAGTCCCCCGGATACCGAGATCAAGGTGGAGCTGCGTGATGGCCAGCGTGCCCGGCTGAGCGTTTGCGACGAGGGTCCTGGGATCGCCGCGGAAGACCGGCAGAGCATCTTCGAGCGCTTCCAGCGCGGTCGCGACACCGGTGGCACCGCTGGATTCGGGCTCGGACTGGCGATCGGGCGAGAGTTGGCGGCGCGAATGGGCGGCGAGCTGGCACTGGATGAGACCTACACTCGCGGAGCGAAGTTCACTTTGTCTCTCCCGGTGGCCCGACGCCGTGAGGTCTCCGCGCTGACGGTCAGCTGACGGTCGGCGACGCCGCGTGACAGCATCAGCGCGATGGACCAGCGGCTCATCAAGACGATGCTCGACGTGGACGAGCACCATTGGTGGTACCGGGGGCGACGGCGCATCATTCGCGCCGAGCTGGATCGGCTGCCGCTACGGGCTGAAGCCCGAATCCTCGACGCGGGCTGTGGCTCGGGTAGGACGCTCGAGGAGCTGGTGGACTACGGCCGGGTCACGGGCCTCGAGCTGAACCCGGACGCGGCCGAAGTTGCCCGGGGGCGTGGCTGCGGCGACGTCCGGATCGGTCGCCTTGAAGAGCTGCCGTGGCCGGAGGAGAGCTTTGATCTCATCACCTGCCTCGATGTCATCGAGCACACTCCTGACGACCGTGCTGCTCTGCGCGAGCTTCTGCGCGTCTGCACGCCGGGTGGTTGGCTCCTTGCGACCGTTCCCGCCTACCAGTCGCTGTGGTCCTATCACGACGAGGCGAACCACCACTACCGTCGCTACGAGCGCGCTACGTTGCGCGCAGCGGTTAACGAGGCCGGATGGCGGCTCGAGCGGATGACCTCATTCAACACGCTGTTGCTCCCGCCAGCCGCCGTGGTGCGGCTCGCACAGCGCCGGCTGCGGCGCAACGGGGCTGCGGAGGACGCTCCCAGCTTCGATCTCCAGATCGGCCCCGCCTGGCTCAACGGCATGCTCGAACGGCCGCTAAGGATGGAGGCCGGCTGGCTCGCCCGTGGACGGACGCTGCCGGCGGGACTCTCGCTGCTAGCGGTGGTTCAGAAGCCGCCTGCGTGACGATGCCTGGAGGCCCGGGCTGGTGGGCCGGACTGTCGCTCGCGGCGATCATCTCGGTCTCGAGCAATCTCGGCTATCTGCTCCCGGCGATCATCGGACTGGAGTCGATGGGTGTGCCGTCGCCTGGCGAGACCGCGCTGGTGGCCGGCGCCGTGCTCGCCAGCCAAGGCAAGCTCCAGATCTGGCTCGTGATCGTCATTGGGGTGGCCTCGGCGATTGTCGGCGACAACCTGGGCTACCTGCTCGGCCGGAAGCTCGGCCGCGAGGTGCTGGAAGCAAAAGGACCATTGCGCCGCCACCGCGTCCGCGCAATCGCCGCAGGCGACCGCTTCTTCAAGCGGCATGGTCCCAAGGCCGTGTTCTTCGCCCGCTGGATCGCGCTGGTCCGCTTCGCGGCCGCGTGGCTCGCCGGCATCAACCGCATGCCGTTCAAGCTCTTTTTCTTCTGGAACGCGCTCGGCGGCGTGACGTGGGGCATCACCTACGGACTGGTCGGCTACTACGGCGGGATGGCCGCGGCGGGCGTTCTGGCCGACGTCGGCATCGCGGGCGCCGTCATCCTGGCAGCACTGCTCGTCGGCGGTCTCGTCTACGTCGCATTGCGCGACCGGCGCGCCGAGGAGTGATTCAGCCCTTGTCAGGCTGCAGATCGAGCGCGCAAGAGTTGATGCAGTAGCGCAGGCCGGTGGGGGCCGGGCCGTCGTCGAAGACGTGGCCCAGATGCCCGCCGCACCGGCGGCAGAGCACCTCGGTGCGAGCCATCCCCAGGCTGCGATCCTCGTGTAGTTGGACGTTCTCGGCGGCGGCCGGCTCGTAGAAGCTGGGCCAGCCTGTGCCCGAGTCAAACTTTGTGTTGGAGTCGAACAGCACCGCGCCGCAGCCCGCGCAGCGGTAGGTCCCGTCGTCCTTGGCGTGGACGTACTTACCGGTGAAGGGACGCTCGGTGCCGTGGCGGCGAAGGACGTCGTACTGCTCGCGGTCGAGGCGCTCGCGCCACTGCTCGTCTGACATCTCGAGCTTGAGGTCGCTGTCCATGTTCCCAACGTTAGCGGGTGCCAGATTGAGGGCCGCAGCGCTCAGGCCAGATAGCTCGTCGCCGCGGCCGGGTCTGGCTCGGCCAGCTCGAGGACCAGCGAGGACCAGCCGAAGCTCGCGGCTCCCATACCTCGGCCGGAGTACGGGTGGTAGTACTCCCTGAGCCCCTGCGAGCTGACCGCGCCGCCCACCCGGCGTGCGAGCTCCGAGGCCGGCTCCGAGTAGCCGAGGCGGACCAGTCCCAGCCACAGCAGCCAGGCGGCGTTGATCCAGGTTGGCCCGCGCCAGTAGCGCCGCACCCCGAGCAGCCCGCTGTCGTCGAGCGAGAAGCTGGGATCCTTGGCGGAGACCGACGGCGGCGGCACCGGGAGCCAGAAGCACGTGTCATCGAGCAGGTGCTCTTCGACCAACCGGCGGCCGATCTCCTGCGGCAGGTCCGGCAGCGCAAGCGGCGAGAGCGCCGTCCAGGTCAGCGCCGGCTGGACCGCGGGCTCCGGGCGGGCCAGGGGTCGGAAGAGCCCCGCCCGATCGTCGTACATGCGTTCGATGATCGCCGCGGTCAGCGAAGCCTGCCCGAGCGCCAGCCGTGAGAGGTTGTAGAGGACGTTTGTCATCACCTCGCAGCAGACCGGTCCCCCCGCAGCGAGTATCCGTCGCAGGTCGAAGCCGAGCTGGCGGTTGCGGCGCACCAGAAGCATGAAGCCAGGGAGGCCGTGGGCGCGGCTGCCCCAGATTGCGTCGAACTGAGTCGATGCATCGAGGCCTGACTCGTCGGGTTGCACGATCCAGATCAGCCCATCGCCGTCGAGGTCGCGGTGCTCGCCCAGCCATCGGTGATGGCGTGCGATGGCCGGAACGCCCGCCGGATCTCCTACCGCAATCCGCCAGGCCCAGGCGAGCGCCGGGGGCTGGATACTGGCGGTCATCGGCGCTCGCGAAGACATGACGTTGTAGGTGAAGCGACGCGTGCCGTCGAGCGGCGTGTTCCAGAAGATCGTGTGGCCGATGAAGCCATCGTCGCGCTGCATGGCCAGCAGGGAGGACAGCTCCCGGCACGCCCGGTCGGGGTCGAAGCGCCGCCAGACGATGGCGGCGAAGCACGAATCCCAGTACCACTGCCAGGGGTAACGCGATGGGCTGGGACACGTGTAGCCGAAGCCGACGCCCTGGTGTGTGCCCTCGCGCCAGTTGCCGCGCAGCGTCTGCTCGCATAACCCGCGGATTGCCGCCGTGTCCGTGTCTGCCCGCATCGAGGCCATCGTGTCACCGGCGCCTCGAGAGCAGCTAGCGGAAGGCACCGCTGCCGGTTCGTACGGCGCTAGAGGGCTGCGGCGGTCCGTTGCATCAGCTCACGGAGGACCGAGTCGATACCGGCGACCTCGTATGTCTCCCGTTGGGCTCCCGCTCCACCGCCGCGGCGCACGAGGTCGGGGAGCATCCCTAGCTCCTCCGTGCAGTGCAGCTCGTGAGCCCAGCTCCCCACTCGCGCCAGGGCGTCCTCCAGGAGGTCAGAGACGGCACGTCGCCGCCCATGCACATCCGGAATCTCGCCGTAGACACCAAAACGAGCGGCCCGGAAGATCCCCTCCTCCACCAGCTCGGGAGGAGGATCGTCAGCCTGCGTTTCAGCTGCGTCCCGGGCCAGACAGTGGACCAGCGCTACCAGGGCCGCGGTGTCGGCCAGCGCTGTCTGTGTGTCCAGTGCGCGGATCTCCACAGTTCCCAGACGAGGATGAGGGCGGAGCTTCCACCAGAACCAGGTGTAGTCAGCGACATCAGCTGCGGCGGTCAGCAGGCGGCTCATCTCGCAGAAATCCGTGAAGTCGCGCAGCGCCCGGGGGACGCCCGAGCGAGGCCAAGCTCGCAGCGTCACCTCGCGTGCCGAGGCGAGTCCAGTGTCACGACCGTGGCGAAAGGGCGAGTTCGCTGCCAGCGCCTGGAGCAGCGGCAGGTCACGCCGCAGGCCGTTGAAGGCTCGGATCGCGGTCTCGCTGTCCGGCATTCCGACATGGATGTGCAACCCTCCGACCGGAGTAACCGAGGCGTCTCCGAGGAGGTAATGGATACGCTCGTAGCGCTCCTTATCGGTGATCGCGGCGTCGCCCTCACGCGCCGACGGATGGGTGCCCGACCCAAGTATTCCCGCTCCTGTTTGGATCACCGTCCGACGCAATTTGCCGAGCTCTCGCACCGCCTCGCCAGCGCTTGTATGGACGTTGCTGATCAGCTCGACCTGGCAGGCATGGAGCTCTCGTTCGACCCTTCCGTCCAACTCGAGCCTTCCGTCCTGCTCGCTCACGCGCTCGAGCACGGCCCCAGACGTGTTGGCCTGACTGCCAGTGACGGGGTCGACCAGGAAGAGTTCCTCTTCAACCCCGATCGAGAAAGGCTCTCCCGAGCCGAACTGGTGCTCGATGTCGTGCGTCACGAGCTGCCAGTATGCCTGGGGCGGTCTACAGGCTCGCCCGGGCGCCCGCACCGGCGGGCGTCTTCACGCAGAGCTCCGCGCCTGTCGCCTCGGTCAGCTGAGTGGCGCGAACAGGTCGACGACGTTGCCGTCGGGATCCTTGACCTGGGCGTATCGCTGACCCCAGAACGCGTCCCACGGTTCTTTGTATTCCCCGGCGCCGGCTGTGATCAGCTCGCGGTACATCCGATCCACCTCGTCGGGCGAGCCGCAGCGGAACGCCATTCCCACGCGGTGCCCACCGCTGGGCGGAGACCAGTTGGGGTCAAACGAGCGCACCGACTCCTCGCTGTCAAGCGTGAAGCGCAGCCCGCCAGGCAACGCCACCTCGACGTGCCCATGGCCCATCGGGTCTGGATTATCGGGGAACTGAAGCCCAATCCTTCCGTAGAAATCGACCGCCCTGTGTAGATCTGAGACGATCACGCCGACGACGTCCAGGCGGGGCATCGAAACCGAGCTTACTTGGACAGAGATCGCTTAGCCAGACGACGCGATGACTTCGGCGCGGAGCACGGGTCGTAACGTACGGGCATAGACGCGTTGACGTGACGAATGCCAAAGGAGGTAACGATGCCCGACAACAAAATTGGGACCCGCGAGGAGTGGCAGGCGGCTCGCGATGAGCTGGCGAAGCTCGAGGCCGAGTACGCCGAGCTCGGCCAGAAGGTGACCGAGCAGCGACGCCAGCTTCCCTGGGTTCCGGTGGAGAAGGAGTACCGATTCGACACGGAGAACGGCAAGAAAACGCTCGCCGAGCTGTTCGACGGCCGCTCGCAGCTACTCGCCTACAACATCATGTTTGGACCCGATTACGAGCTCGGGGCTTGCCCCGGATGCACGAACCTGGGGGACGAGCTCGACGGGACGCGCGTGCATCTGAGTCATCGCGACGTAACCCTGATCTGCTTCTCGCGCGCGCCGATCGACCGACTGATCGCCTACAAGCAGCGGATGGGCTGGCAGTTCCCTTACGTCTCCACCTATGAGACGGAATTTCCGTTCGACTTCGGACTGGCGCTCACGCCCGAGCAAGCAAAGGGCATCCCGCAGATCGCTGAGATGGTCGACGACCCGCCGGAGTGGCTCGAGGCGTGGGCGCGGCAAATCGGAGCAAAGCTCGAGGACGGCCTGCGCGAGGGTCCGAGCTTCATCGCCTTCGCGCGCGAGAACGGAAGCGTCTACCACACCTACACGGTGATGGCGCCTGATCCGTTCGTCGCGCCCTACCACTCGTTCTTGCTCAAGCGGACGCCTAAGGGTGAGCCGGCAGAGCCCCGCGCCTGGCGCAAGGACGAGTATCCCGACTGATCGGGTAAGCCCTGCGATCCCAGCCGCCGGAAACTACCCGCAGCCGGTGTTGAACCCGCAACTCGAGCACGTGTAGCAGCTGCCGGTGCGCTGCATCATGCCCCCGCATTGCTGGCACGCTGGTCCCAGGTCCAGCCCCTTGCGGGCCGCCGGCATCACCGGCGGGTCGTCGGTGAGGGCCGAGGTAGCGGGGGCCGGAGGTGCGGGGCCTGCCGGGTTTGCCGAACCGGTCCGGTTGGCGGAGCCGGCCGAGCCGTTGCCGTCGTGGCTCTCGCCATCGGCGGACTCCTGCTCGTCGGATGCCGGCGTTGCGGTGTCGCCGAGATGTGAGCTCGCGGCGGCCTGAGCGGCTTGGCGGGCCCGGACCTCCGGCGTCATGATCCCCAGCTCCTCTTGCAGCTCGGCGTCCAAGAAGCGCGACGCCAGCCAGCGCATGATGTAGTCGGGCATCGACTTGGCGAACGGGATCTCGGGGTTGGAGGTCATCCCCTCCGGTTCAAAGCGCATGTAGCTGAACTTGCGCACCAGCGTCTCGAGCGGCACGCCGTACTGAAGGGCGATCGAGATCGCGGTAGCGAACGAGTTCATCATCCCGCGCAGCGTCGAGCCCTCCTTTCCGATGTCCGTGAGGAAGATCTCGCCGATCGAGCCGTCGTCGTACATGCCGGCTGTGATGTACCCCTCGTGGCCGCCGATCGAGAACTTATGGGTGATCGACTGGCGCTCGCGCGGCATCCGCCGGCGCTTGGGCGGTGCCTTGGCCAGCGCCTCGGCGACCGCCTTCTCAACGTCGGCCTCTGTGGGCGCACTCTTCTGCGCGTCGGTGCGTAGCGCCTGAGCGGTCTTGGAGCCGTCGCGGTAGATCGCGAGCGCCTTGACGCCGAGATGCCAGGCCTGCAGATAGGCGTCCTCGATGTCGGCGGCGGTGGCGGACTCGGGAAGGTTGACCGTCTTCGAGATGGCGCCGCTTATGAACGGCTGAACGGCCCCCATCATGTTGATGTGCCCCATGTGGGAAATCGCGCGCTCGCCAACCGCGACGTCAAACACAGGCAGGTGCTCCTCGGCTAGCTCAGGTGCGCCGATGATCGTCCCGCGCTCGTTTACGTACGACACGATCTGCTCGATCTGCTGGTCGGAATAGCCGAGCGTCTGCAGCGCCAGCGGCACCGTGCGGTTGACGATCGTCATCTGCCCGCCGCCGACGAGCTCCTTGAACTTGACGAGCGAGAAGTCCGGCTCTACTCCGGTGGTGTCCGAATCGAGGTAAAAGCTGATCGTGCCGGTCGGCGCTAAGACCGTTGCCTGTGCGTTGCGGTAGCCATGCAGGTCTCCCGCCGCGACTGCTTCGTCCCAGGTCGAACGTGCCGCGTCAACCAACGCGGCATCTGCACAAGCCGAGTCGCCGATTGCGTACGCGGCGTCCCGGTGCATCCGCATGACCTTGTTGTGCGCCTCCCGGTTCTCGGCGTACCGATCATAGGGACCCATTTCAGCTGCGATTCGTGCTGAACCAAGGTAGCCGCGGCCGGTCATCAGAGCCGTGATCGCGGCTGCCAGTCCGCGTCCCTGATCCGAGTCGTAAGGCAGACCATCGGCCATGAGGTAGGCACCAAGGTTCGTGTAACCCAGGCCTAGCTGCCGGAACGCCCGTGCGTTGTCGCCGATCTTCTCGGTCGGGTAGCTCGAGGGCGAGACGATGATCTCCTGGGCCAGGAAGACGATGTCGACTGCATGCTCGAAGGACTCGATGTCGAACGTACCGTCAGGCCGGCGGAACTTCATCAGGTTCAGCGACGCCAGGTTGCAAGCCGAGTCGTCGACGTGCATGTATTCGGAGCAGTTGGCGACCACGAAGCCATCCACCATGTACGAGTGGTGTAGTGGCTCGGTCAGGTTGTAGACGCGCTCCTGACCGTCCTCGTCCCGTCCTACGAGCCGCGTGCCTGCTTTGGTCTTGTAACGCGTGCTCTCGCCAATGACCGTCTCTAGCGCAGCATTCTTGCGGGGAATCGAGAACCCGATCCCCTCTGCAAAGCGCTCAAGGTCGCTTCCGGTGATGCGCAGATCGAAGCCCTGACGGGACTGATAACGCACCTCGGTCCCGTCAGCGCGGGTGTATGAAAACGACGGGCTGGCAGCATCCGAGATCCGGTATATGCGCCCGCGGATGCCGAGGGTCGAGAGCAGTCGCTGGACGTCTCGAAGAAGCGAATCGCTCCGGCTGCCGAGACCGACGTAACGGTTTGCCTTCCCGTGGGCCTCGACACGCGAAACACATCCGTCGGCGCCAAACAGTCCTCGTAGGAAGGCGGCCTGCACCTCAGGCGGCGCGGCGTAGATTGCCGTCGGCACCCGCTTTTCGTGGGCCCTTGCAGTCGTCACGCCGATGCCTCGGAACAGCTCTCGAACGGCCTCGCTTCCAACCCTCAACTGCACGGTCCCATTACTCATTTCCTGACGCGAGACGTTGCCGACGAGCTCGCGAAGTAGCCCCTCGTGCGCAGCAGGGAGGCCGTCGTCGACGTCATCGCCTCCGTACACCCAACCCGTCTGCACGTCAGTCAGCCAGCCGTCGCCAATTAGGTGCCCAGTCAGTTCGGCCAAGCCCTCGCTCCAACGATCAGGCAGCTCGTGGTAGTTGACCGTTCCGCCGCGGTGGCACGACTTAGCTGCCGCCAACACCTTGACCGGAAGCTTCCACGACGCATCAACCGCTGGTGTCGGCGAATCGTTGAGCATCACCTGATCGGATTTCGTCAACTCTTCCGCACGCACGTAGCCGCGGTTCAGCGTCCAAATTCGGTGACGAGGTGTGCAACGCAACTCCGCTCCGTTTGAGAAGCGAAGGCGCACGATCGGACTTACTCCGTTGCGCAAGAAGGCGATGGGCTGAGTCGCGGCGACACCGGAGCCCTGATCGGCAGCCGTGATCCGATGCGTGTAGACGCGGATCTCTTCGCCTGCCTCACCACGTTCAACGAGCTCCGCGATCGACATCAAGCCGTTCGTCGTGTGAACGCGTGCATCTGCGGGGAAGCACGGGTTAGACGCATTGATCCGTCCCGAGTTCGGGCTCGTGTGCCAGTCGTTGATCCTCGTGTCGTACTGAACGCCCGGGTCGGCGCAACGCCAGGCGGCCTCGGCGATCTGACGCATCAGGCCGCGGGCCTTGACGGTCTTGATCGGCTCGCCGGTCGTGCGCGCCGTGAGCTGCCAGTCCTCGTCGTTCTCGACGGCGCGCATGAACTCGTCGGTCACGCGGACCGAGTTGTTGGCGTTCTGGTATTGAATCGAGAAGAAGCCCTCGCCGTCGATCGACATGTCGAAGCCGGCGTCACGTAGCGCGGCCGCCTTGTCCTCCTCAAGCGCCTTGCAGCGAATGAACTCCTCGATATCTGGATGATCGATGTCGAGCACGACCATCTTCGCGGCGCGTCGTGTACCGCCGCCGGACTTGATCGAGCCCGCCCACGCGTCGGCGCCGCGCATGAAGGAGACCGGCCCAGAAGCCGTTCCGCCACGGCTCAGGGGCTCCATGGAGCCGCGGATCTTCGAGAGGTTGATTCCCGATCCTGAACCGCCGCGGAAAATGATGCCCTCCTTGGTGTTCCAGTCGAGGATCGACTCCATCTCGTCGTCGACCGAGAGGATGAAGCAAGCACTCGCCTGCATCTTCGGGCTGCCCTCGGGGTGCCAGCCCACGTTGAACCACACCGGCGAGTTGAAAGCCGCCATCTGGTGCAGCAGGATGTGGGTCAGCTCGGCCTCGAATGCGTCGCCGTGCTCGTCGGAGGCGAAGTAGCCGCGCTCGCGACCCCAGGCGGCGATCGTCCCGGCCACGCGACCGACCATCTGCTTGACCGAGCGCTCGCGCGCAGGGGAGCCGAGCTGCCCCCTGAAGTACTTCTGAGCGACGATGTTGGTGGCGTTCTGCGACCAGCTCTTGGGGAACTCGACGTCACGCTGCTCGAAGGAGACCTTGTCCCCATGGCCGATCCGCGCATCCCGCAGCTCCCACTCGACCGACTCGAACGGATGGACGTCGGGCGCCGTGAAATAGCGGCGGATCGAGAGGCCCTTGCCGGTCTGTGCTTCGAACGTTGTTGGGGTCTGCGGGGTGTGCTCCATCTCCGACCTGCTCCTCTCGTTTTCCGCTGCTTGCGCTGAGTTTGCTCGGCTCTCGGCCGACCGAGGCGGACCCCGAAGGATTGCGGATGGCCCGGACGGAAAAGCTTGCGAGCAAGGGCTCTCCGGGCCCTTGTTACGAGAGAATCGTCTAACCCTAATTTTACTCCGCAACGCCCCATTTCCCGCTCGATTGCGGGGGCTTCAGGGTGTCTTTGCCGAAACTGGGAGCAACTAGCGCGAGATAGCCTCGCGGCGCGGTGTCGAGCGTGTCCGGCCTAGGAGCTCGGCGCTTGAGGTGAGAGCGCGGCGCGGATCTCGGACACGTCTCGTGCCCGCGCTCGCTCTACGGCGACGCCGCTGACGCGGTCGGCGACGCCGTCTGATCGCTGGTTGGCTGGCGCTTTCGTCCCCCCGTGTCTGGCCCGAAGCTCGACCTCCAGAGCAGCAAGACCATTCTCGACCTGTTCGCGCAGCGTCTCAAGCGCGAGGTCGAGCGCGCGCCGCGCTCGATTGGCGTCCTCGAGCGCCTGCTCGAGCCGTTGCGTTCGCTCCGTGAGCTCCTCTACCTCCTCCTGCGCGGTGAGCGCCCAGCGGTTGGCCTCCAGCACCGCGGCCTCGAGCTCGACCAATTTCGCAACGTCTTCCTGCTCAGGGGCGGGGTGCGTTGGACGAGGCGGCGGGCTGTGTCCGTGCGGATCCGGAAGCTCCAGGATCGAACCCTGCGAGAGCTCGAGTGAGAAGGACGGGTCGCGCTCGAAAACGGCGGTGCGTAGCGAGTAGACGACGCGAAGCCACCCCTCCGGCTCTGGGGGCGAAGGCAGCGGCCGGAGGCGGTGGACGCGGGTGTCGTCGTGGATCAGGAGCGTGGGCTCACGCGGAACCCAGGCAGGCGCGCGAGCGGTCACACGCAGTAGCGCGGTTCCCGGCGCCGCCTGAATGAGCTCGAACTCCTCAAGCTCGATTGGCGATGGCCCGGCGGTCACGACACCGCGATTACAGCAGCTCGTCGATGCGGGCGAGAGCGCTCGATAGGACGGCGGCGGCCGGCTGAGTGGCGTCGATGCGCGCCACCCTTTGTCGCTCGGCCACAGCCAGCTCGGCGTATGCGGAGGAGATGCGCTCGTAGAAGTCCTCGCTCTCGCGCTCCAGCCGGTCGGGTTGCCCGCCGCGCGCGACGGCGCGCGAGCGCCCTACTTTCGGCTCGACGACAAGCAGCAGCGTGACGTCGGCGGTCAGCCCTCTAGTCGCAAACTCGTTTATCGCGCGCACCTGCTCGACGCCGAGCTCGCGGCCAGCACCCTGATAGACCAGCGATGAGTCGACGAAGCGGTCAAGCAGGACCCAGGTACCGGCCTCGAGTCGTGGTTGCACCGCCTCCTCCACCAGCTGCGCACGCGCCGCCGCGTATAGCAGTGCCTCTGCCCGCGCTCCGATTCGCAGCCCAGGATCCTTGACGAGCTCACGGATGCGCTCGGCGGCCGCCACGCCACCCGGCTCGCGCATCAGCGCCACCTCTATCCCGCGCCGGCCCAGTGCGGCTTGCAGACCGGTAGCCAGCGTCGTCTTTCCAGCCCCGTCCAGCCCCTCGATCGTTATCAGCCGACCGCGCGGCATCGTGGCCGGACCCTATCGGTCATTAGCATCGAAACGATGCTGGCCGAGATCGACCGCCATCCCCATGCGCGGGCCATCCTTTCCCGCGTCCTGGAGCCGAATACAAGGCCCTCGCATGCATATCTCTTCTATGGCCCTGGCGGCGCGGGCAAGGGCCACGCGGCACGCGCGGTGGCCGCCGAGTGGCTGGCCAGCGGCTCGCCCGACCCCGATGGGGCTCGGGCTCGCGTCCTGGCCGGTACGCACCCCGATTTGACGTGGGTGGCACCTAGCGGCGCCCACGAGATCCTCGTCGGCGACATCGATGAGCCCGTGATCGCGGCGGCCAGCAAGACGCCGTTCGAGTCTGAGCGCCGCGTGTTCGTCATTGAGCAAGCCGACGAGCTCGGGGACGAGGCGGCGAACAGGATGCTGAAGACGCTGGAGGAACCGGCTGCGTTCGTGCACCTCATCCTGCTCACCGACCGGCTGGGGGAAGTGATGCCGACGATCCGCTCTCGCTGTCAACTGGTGCGGTTCGATGCGGCACCGATTGATCGCGTCGCAGAGGCTTTGGAAGACCTGGGAGCCGGCCATGACACCGCGCTGGCCTGCGCCCGCCTGGCGCTGGGGGATGCTTCGCGTGCGCGTGAGCTCGCGTCGCCTGAAGGGGTCATGCTGCGGCGCGCGGCGGAGGACTTCGCCCGAGCGGCGCTCGCGGGGGAGACAGGAACGCGGCGGCCATGGTCCGCGCTGCTCGAATCGGTGCGTGCTCGCGGTGAGGGACTCCGATCGGCCATGGAGGACCGCGCGACGGCGGAGCTCGAGCTCCACTCGCGCCGCGATCAGAAGCGCGTGCAGACCGAGTGGACGGAGCGCATCAGGCGCGCCCGGCGGCGAACCGAGACCATCGCGCTCGATCTCGGGCTCCAGCTTGTGGCGCTGTGGTTCGAGGACCTCGCCTGTTTGGCATGGGGGGCCGAGGACCTCATCCGCCACTGTGACCGCACAGCCGAGCTCGCGCAGGACGCTGGGCGCGATCCCCAGCGGTTGCGCCACGCGGTGGAGCTCGTGGAGGACACCCGACTTCGGTTTCAGCTCAACGTCTCAGAGGACCTGGCATGCGAGTCGCTCGCCTACCGACTCGAGCGCGTGCTAGCGGGATGAGCGGGCCGGCTGCGGAATGACTGCGGTCGTCGGCTTGGGCGTCTATCTGCGGCCGCCGGCGCATTCCGATGAGCGTGAGTTCGTCGCGGTCATGCGCGCCAGCCGCGCGTTTCACCGTCCTTGGGCGACCGCCCCGACCGATTCCGATAGGTTCGCTACCTACCTCGCGGATTCGCGGCGCAGCGACTTTGAGGCGCTGTTGGTCTGCCGCTCCCAGGACGACGCGATCGTCGGCTTTTTCAACCTGTCTCACATCACGCGCGGGCTGCTGCAGAGTGCCTTTCTCGGCTACGCGGTGGCAGAGCGGTACGCAGCTCAGGGCTACATGCGCGAGGGGCTGGAGCTCGTGCTCCGCCATGCCTTCCTCACCCTTCGCCTGCACCGGGTCGAGGCCAACATCCAGCCGGAGAACAAGGCCTCGATCGCGTTGGCGCGCGGTGCCGGCTTTCGCCGCGAGGGCTTTTCGCCCCGCTACCTTAAGATCGGCGGCCGATGGCGCGACCACGAACGCTGGGCACTTTTGGTCGATGAATGGAGAGCCCGTCCGCAAGCCGACGGCTGATCGAGAACGCCGTCGAGAGCCCCTAGACTCCGCCGGACCGCCGACGTAGCTCAGCTGGTAGAGCACTTCACTCGTAATGAAGGGGTCCGGGGTTCGAGTCCCCGCGTCGGCTCTGGAAGAATGCGCCGCTCGCAGGCTCACCGCCGCGAATGGCGACCGACTCGCATCGGTCAACAGCAGAGGGGTGAGCGAGATGTCTATGACCCAGATCGACAGCGAGCGACCCGCCAGCCAGCACTCAAGGGGATTCGGGATCTATGTCGCCTTCGTGCCGTGGGTTCTGTTTACATTCGTAGCCCAGCGCAGCACGCTGGTGATCGGGGCACTTGTCGCGTTCGCCGCGGCTGTCGTCATCGCGTTTCCGTCGACCCGCGCACACCGTCCGAAGGCGCTGGAGATTGGTGCGGTCGTGGCATTCGCTGGCTTCTCGTTGGTGGCCATCGTGGCCGATCACTCGACCACCGTCTTTATGGCCCGCTATGCGCGGGCGATCGCCGCCGCAATCCTGGCCCTGATCGCCCTTACGTCGCTTGTGCTCACGCCGTTCACCGAGCAATACGCGAGGGAGTCTGTGCCGCGCGAGTTCTGGTCGTCGGAGACCTTCAAGCGCATCAACCGCAAGCTGACCTTGATGTGGGCCTGCGTGTTCTTGGTAATGATCCCCTCACACATAGTCGCTGGCGTCATCAACACGCATCGCGCCAACCTAATTTTCAACTGGCTCATTCCAGTGGGGCTAATCGTCTTGGCGGCAAAGCGCACGGAGGCCGCCGGTGGAGAGTCAGGCCACTCGCTGCGGGTAACTGGGTGAGAGTGCGTTAAGCACCTTCGGTCTGGACGCCCGGGTCCGCGTCGCGGCGCCGTGCCCGGCGTCTCCGCCTCGGCGGCTGCACACCGAATACTTCGAAGCTGAGCCGGCGCTGGGCCACGAGAAGCCCCAGGCCTTCGACCGCGGGGATGCCTCGCGCGCGCCTCGTCGACGAACGCCGTCTCGTCCACTGGCGCCTGCTTTCCCCGAGCCGCTCGCCAGAGCCAGCTCATGCATTCCGACGTCCTCGCTAGTTCGGCAACTCATGCGGCAAGCAGTTTCGATAGTCCGGTTCTGGATGCGACCGGAAGCGGACAGCGTCGATTTCTGTCTGGCCTTCTAGGAGAGCGCGGGCGATGCGATGCATGCCGTCCATGACGCGACCGTCGTGTCCCAGGATGATCGGATAGGACGTGTCCACCTCTGTCATAAGCTTCGCGTGCTCGACGACCCTGCGGACCGTCGGCACCTCAACGTTTCCGTCGAACCAGTAAGCCGTGTCGATCTCGCCAATCGAATCGACAGGTACGCGTTCGACCGGGAGTTCCCGGCTGAGCGCGATTAGGCGGTCGACATCCCAAGCGTCGAATCCTCGCTCGGGCGGCCAGAAGTGGTACTGCTGCGCACGAACGCAGTCTCGCGCATCCCCGCGACGCCCCGTTAGGGCTGGCTCGCGTTCACTTTTCGAAAAGATCGTGGCTTGCGCTGCGCTTGCGTTGCGACGGACGCAGCCGCGGCGACCGCCCCGCTGTGGCGAATCGGGGTCGCTTGACCTCGCGCGCCGCGAGCCCTGCCTTCATGCTGGCGCAGGCATTGCCGCCCACGGTGTTCGCGTGGCTCCTTAATGTCCGAGAGCGGCAGTCTCGGGCGCAAGTCCGACTCTCGTCGCTGCTTGTAGCCCGAAGCAGTAGTGATGACCTCCGGCGAATCTTGCGATTCGTGCGAGAGGGGACCGGCAGGCACCGCCGTACAAGCGATAGAAGGAGGCTCAGCAAGAAAAGTTGGATAGCGTGGGTTTAAGAGACCTGATGTGGCAGCAGCCACGGGAAAGAGGTGTGCGATGCACGTCGTAATTCGGAGCTATTCCGGGCAAGGTGCGTCTGAGCTGTTCGACCTCCTTGGACAGCGGGAGCAGGATGTCAAGACGCTTATGACTGGGGTGCCTGGCTTTGCTAGCTACGCCGCCTTTCGCGCCGACGGAGGTGGAGTGGCGGTGACGGTATGCCAAGACAAGGCCGGTAGCGACGAGTCCTCGCGGCGTGCGGCCGAGTGGGTGAAGGAGAACGTCAGCACGACCGTTGACCCGCCGGCGATCACGGAGGGAGACACCGTTCTCCAGTTCTGAGAACGCTGTTCATCCGGTCATAGGACGGCGCAGTCCCCCGGAGGGCGCCGCGTTCGCGGGTCACCACCTGATCGACGACGCGATGAGCGGCGTCTTTGGTATGTCCACCGTGGCCGAGTAAGACCTCGCAGTCGCCGAAGGGATCGTCTCGCCTGTGAGGACTGCTGCCTCACGTGTCACCGGGACGACATCCTGG
The DNA here is from genome assembly GCA_963830405.1 of uncultured Actinomycetes bacterium. Taxonomy (GTDB): domain Bacteria; phylum Actinomycetota; class Thermoleophilia; order Solirubrobacterales; family Solirubrobacteraceae; genus Palsa-465. The sequence goes on along the minus strand of CAWHMB010000001.1, from coordinate 191,622 downwards.
GAACATGCGGCGCAGATCACAACCAAGATGGGGGTCGAGATGCGTCGAACTCAGTTATCCATGTCCCGGGCCGGCAGCGGGCGTTCGTTCTACGGTCCGGGCGACCGGTACACGTTTCTTGTCACCGGCGCAGAGTCCGGCGGATCGATGTTCGCCTTGGATTGCTTGATCGGCGCTGGTGGTGGCCCGCCCCCTCATCGCCATCTGGCTGAGGACGAGCTGTTTGTCATCTCCGCCGGGCAGATCGCCTTTACCGCCAACGGTCAGATGAGCAGGGTCGGCGCAGGCGAGTCAGTGTTCGTGCCCCGCGGGACTACCCATGCCTACGTCAACGACGGCAACTCCGACGCTCGCATGCTCGCGGTCTACACGCCGGCTGGCATGGAGGGGTGGTTCGAGGAGGTGTGTACGCCGGTGACCGATCCCTCGCTGCCCCCGCCACCGGTCACGCCCCAGCTGATCGAGCGGATGCTTGAAGCGGGGCCACGCCACATGTGGAGTGGATCACTGACGCTCCCAAAAGCGGCACGCCAGTCCGGATGGGGCTTGGCCTGCCGGGGCTTTGAGCCGATGGACCGCGGCCGCGCGTCCGCGCGGAGGTCAAGCTCGCGGCGCGGCATTGGCCAGTCGAAATCCGTGGCGGCGACGCCCTTGCTGCTTTTAGCCCGAAGCAGCCCGTCTCGCCGCGCCGGCCGGCTTGATTTAAGTAGAGGTAGTTGGGACCAAGCGCGTGACCGAAGCACGCTTTGTAGGGGAGTACCGTTCAGCTCATGAGCGAGTCGCTGGATCTGACGATCGTCTACGAGGACGGCGACGATGGCTGGATCGTCGCGTCAATTCCCGAGATGAAAGGCGTGCACAGCCAGGGCCGAAGTCGGGACGAGGCGCGCGCAAACGTCATCGATGCCTTGCGCCTCCGACTCTCGCCGGAGCCTGCGGAGGCTGACGATGCTCGCGAGCGAGAGCAGCTGCACCTGACCATCGCGGCGTGAAGCGGCGAGATCTCGAGCGCCATCTCCGCGCTCAGGATTGCCGCGTCGTTGACGAGGGCTCGAATCACACCCGCTGGGCTGGGCCCCACCGGCGCGCGCTCAGTGATGCCTCGGCATCGCGAGATCGACCACCGCCTCGCCAGAAGATCTGCAAGGACCTCGGGATCCCGCCGCCTACGGGCACTCGGTGAGCTCGGGCCGAATTCACACGTCCCGAGATATGTCCCGAACTCAGCAATTCTGACCCGCCCTAACTGCACTCAGCGACACTCAAACGCCCGTATCTAACGGAAATGCCCTGCAAACGGGAGACTCGTAATGAAGGGGTCCCCGGTTCGAGTCCGGGCGTCGGCTCTCCAAAATTTCCGCTCTGAGTGCGGAAATGAAACCGAGCGCTTGCCGGGAGTGCCGATGCCATCGTCTCAAGCGAACCTGTCGGCTCAGTCAACCGCCCGCATAGCGATCCCTGGATAGTCGAGAACGTACCCCGCATCGTCGAATCGGATCTCGGCGGTGAAATCGCCCGCGGTGAACCTGATGCGTCCGTCGCCCATCGGCTCGTAGATCTGCTCTGATCTGCTGACTTCGAGGGAAGGGACATCTACCCAGCGCATGACATACCCGCGTGCCGGTCCAGCGCCCAAAAGTCCGTCGCGCAGCACTGGGAGCGAGTTGAACAGGGGCGACCAGCCAAGGTCGAAGAAGTCGGCATCGACAAGGTCCAGTTCAAGCGAGCGCTCTCCAACCACTTCCAAGGCGAGCTTCGTGGGAGCGAGCCGGTAGCGCAGTTCGTAGGCTATGCCCAGCTGTGTCCCCACAGCGATGATCTGATGCCCGCGGCGCTCTACCCGCGCGACCTCCATACGCGGCGCACCATCGCCCACCCATACCAGGCGCGTGACCACTCCGCCAACTCTAGGACGGATGGTCTCGGGCGAATTCGTCGCAAAGGACTCGTCCGGATGGGTGGCGGCGCTGCGAAAAGCGAGCGTCCCCCGGCCAGGGTCTGGCGAGGTCAGGCGGCCTCGAGGTATTTGCGGAGCGCTTTGCGGATCACCGCGGAGGTGGTCTCGTTTTCGCGCTTGGCCCGGTCCGCGAGGGCCTTCTGAAGCTCCGGATCCAATCGCACCGACTCGACGCTTGCTGCGGCGGAGCCAATCGGAGGGCGACCGCCGCGACGCCGGAGCATCTCTTCGACGTCGTATCCCGCCTCAGCTCCCTTGGCTAGCTTGTCGACTAGCTGGTTGGTGATAGGGACGCCACTGGCAGTTTTTCCGTAGCTCTTCTTCGCCATGCTCAGTCTCCGGGCAGCAGCCTCTGGTACTCCGGGCGCATTTTCATCGCGTGGATCGCTAACTCGGAGCCGTCCTCGCGCACGATCGTGACGATCTCGAGGAGGTTGGCGCTTCGATCTGCGCCGAGATACAGCCGGATGGCCAGGTGTCGGCGTATTGGCGGAACCTCTTGCCTTAACCAGACCGGGTGAACGTGAGGTGGGTGACGCCGCTGGGTGTCGAGACCGCCTCGACGTCGTAATCCGCCTCGAGCGCTTCGAGGCCGTCCCACAGCCGCACCCCACGGCCGAGCACGATCGGCACCTGGACGAGGTGGACGTGGTCGACGAGCCCCGCCGCGATGAAGTCGCGGGCCACGGTGGGGCCGCCACCGATGCGCACGTCCTGGTCGCCCGCTGCCTCCCGCGCGACGTCGAGGGCCTCGGCCGGCGAGGCGTGGAGGAAGTGGAAGGTGGTACCGCCCTCCATCTCGATCGGCGGCCGCGGCCGGTGAGTGAGCACGAAGGTCGGTGTGTGGAACGGCGGGTTGGGACCCCACCATCCCTTCCAGTCGGCGTCATCCTGCCAGCCCGGCGGGCCGAACTTGCCCGCGCCCATGATCTCCGCACCGATCCCCGGCTCGTGCTGGTGGGCGATTGCATCGTCGGTGCCCTCGCTGCCCGCGGCAGCGCCCATGATCGCCGCGCCGAAGCGGGTGGCGAACATCCATTCGTGGAGCCGTCTGCCGGCGTGCCCCATGGGAGCATCGGCGCGCTGCCCCTCGCCGGTGGCAAAGCCGTCCAGCGAGATGGAGAGGTTGTGGATCCGTGTGCGTGTCATCTACCTGCCTCCGGGTCGGTCGTCTGAACCTGAATCATGGTCGTCAGCTTCATGGTCGCGATTCCCGTCTCGTTGGGCTGATCATCGTCCGGTTAGACCGGACCGCCGCGCCGAACTCATCGGTCAATGGCACACAGAGCGATTTCCGGCGTTACATGATGGTCTCCTGTCGGAGTCGTGCTTCGCGCCGGATCGGCTCGAACAGTCCGATCGGGTTTCCTGACGGATTTTCGACCATCACTTGCTTAGAGGCGATGCCGCGTTTAGCGCTCAGTTGATTACAACTCTCTGAACGATCAGTCGACCGCACCACGAGCGCTGGGGCGAGGCCTACTCTTTCGCTATGAACGTGCATTCTCGGGGCCGGGTGCTCGTCGTCGACGACGAGCCCACGATCAGGGACGTGGTTTCTCGCTACCTGGTGCGGGCAGGTTACGAGACGGTGGTGGCTGCGACCGGCCGGGAGGCGATCCGGCACGCCGGCAGCGAGCGACCTGACGTCGTCGTGCTCGATTTGATGCTCCCCGACGTCGACGGGCTGGAGGTGATGCGTCGGCTACGACAGCGGGACCGCGGTCGAACGGCGATCGTGGTGCTCACGGCACGTGGCGAGGAGTCCGATCGCGTGGTCGGCCTGCGACTCGGAGCCGACGACTACGTCGTCAAGCCGTTCTCTCCTGCGGAGCTGGTGGCGCGCGTCGATGCCATGCTGCGGCGACTGGAGCCGGCGCTGGAGCACCAGGCCCCGCTCGTCTTCGACGAGCTGGAGATCGATCCCGACGCCCGACAGGTTCGCCTCGACGGCGAAGTGATCGAGCTGACCCAGCGTGAGTTCGAGCTGCTGCTATTCCTCGCCCGTCACGCTGGGAAGGCGTTTACCCGCGACCAGCTGATGGAGTCGGTCTGGCAGCACCTCTATTACAACGACACCTCGACCGTGACCGTGCACATCCGCAGGCTTCGCGCCAAGCTTGAGCGAGATCCGGCACGCCCGCGGTACATCGAGACGATCTGGGGGGTCGGATACAGGTTCGCCCCATGAAGGGGCGAGCTCTCAGGATCACGGCAGCAGTGGTCATCGCGGCGGGGATCTCTGCGGTCGCGTGGCTGGTGTACGGCTACGGCGCGTTCATCTTGTCGCTCGAGATCCTCGCTCCGCTGGGCGCCGTCACCGCAATCCTGGCCGACCTGATCGCGGCCGAGCGCTCGTGGGTGCACGGCGTCCGCGGTCAGCTGGGCCTGCTGGCCGCACTCGTCGCCGCACAACTCGCTCTGGCCGTGGCCCTGTTCGCGTCGCTGATGTTCGTCTCTGACCATGACGCTCTGTTCATCGCCCTGGCGGCCGGTTACGCGGGGTTGATCGGGCTGGGAGCGGCACGGCTCGTCACGCGCGGCGCGCTGTCGGATCTCGACGCGATCCGCTCGGCCGTGGAGGGAGTGGGCGAAGGGGCCCGGGAGGTTGACATCTCTGTCCACGGACACGGGGAGCTCGCGACGCTCGCCGCCGACGTACAGGCAATGGTTGCCAAGCTCGATTCGGCCGAGCGAGCCCGCCGGCAACTCGTCGCGTCCGTCTCCCACGACCTGCGCACGCCACTGACGACACTCCGGCTGATCGCCGACGGCCTGGAAGACGACATCTTTGAACCGGACCGAACACGCGAGCAACTGCGTCTGATCAGCACACACGTCCGCACCCTCGGCTCGCTCGTTGACGATCTATTCGAGCTCTCCCGCCTCGAGGCCGGGGACATCCGCTGGTCGATGCAGCAGGTCCACCTCGACGAGCTCGTGCGCGACACGGTTGAAGCGATGAGACCACACGCCGTCGCGGGCCGCATCGACATCCGCACCGAGCTCAACCCAGCGATCACGCCCGCGCGCGCGAATCCCGAGCAGCTCCAGCGCGTGCTGTTCAACCTGATCCAGAACGCGATCCGCCACACCCCGCCGGACGGAAGCGTCGTAGTCCGCTCCGAGCCGGCCCCTGGACGCCCCGCAGGCATCGAGGTCGAGATCGCCGACACCGGCAGCGGCATCGAGCCCCAGCTGCGCGAGCGAATCTTCGAACCGTTCGTCCAAGGCCCATCACGAGTAGCCGGCACCAACGGCTCCGCAGGATTGGGTCTCGCGATCGCCCGCGCGATCGTGGAAGCTCACGGAGGCCGCATCTGGGTCGCCGCGGCGGGCCAAGGGACGCACGTGCGGTTCAGACTGCCTGCGGCATAAGACGGTCGAAGTCGCGCCCGGGCCCGGCACCGCTCGCATACCTGATCGCCTCGTGTCCGCTGGCGGGTACGACGATGTCGTAGCCAGCGCGGACCAGCTAGCGCAAAACGACCTCTCTGATCGTCGGCGCGTGGTCGACGAGGAGCACTTTGCCACGAACGTGACGGCTGGCGTTAGCCCTGTGGTGTTCGTCGTCGCTTGGCTTGGTGGGACCGGGCCGTCCACCGAAGCGTGTGCCCCGTGCACGGGCGATTACGAGATTCGAAACCCGAGCGGACGCATTGTCAGCGTTGAGTAAGGAAAGCTACAGATCGATTAACTCTGCGTCACCGACTGTTGTCAGGCCGGTACTGGTGCGTCAATCTCGAGCGCTCAGCCAATCTCAACCGAAAGGGTTTGCGCAATGCACCATTTGCTCAGGTTGACACGAACGATTCTGCTCGGCTTGATCGCGCTGGCGGCGGTGGCCGTGCCGGCGACGGCCTCGGCTGACGCCGGCTCTGTGGCCGGTCACGTGTACGTCGACGACAACACCACCGGCACGAACACGATCGCCGCGTTCGACCGTCAGGCAGACGGTACGCTGACACCGCTTCCATGGTCTCCGTTCGAAGCGGGCGGCGCCGGCACCGGTTCCGGCCTGCCGTCTCAGGGCGCCGTCCAGATCACCGACAATGGCCAGTACCTGCTCGCGGTGGACGCCGGAAGCAACCAGATCTCGGTCTTCCGGATCGGGCACGGTGGTGCTCTGAGGCTGGTCGACCTCGTCTCCTCGGGCGGGCTTGAGCCGGTTAGCATTGCCGTGCACGAGGGGCTCGTGTACGTCGCGAACTCCGCGAACGGCGGCGCCAACTACACCGGGTTCCGGCTGAGTCGCCACGGTCGGCTACGCCCTGTTGCCGGCTCGACCGTGACGCTTCCCGACGGATCGGAGCCGGCCGACGTGCTGTTCAATTCCACCGGCACCAACCTCGTCGGTACGCGCGTTGGCACCTCGGAGATCGACAGCTTCAGCGTCGGTCCCGATGGCCTGCTGACGGCCGGCGCGGGTTCTCCCTTCCCGGCCCAGGGCCTAGGTCCGTTCGGAAGCGAATTCCGCCCCACCAATCCCTCCCAACTGTTCGTCTCCAACGCCCACAACACGGCCCCCGACAGCGGGACGGTCTCGGCGTTCGACGTTTCGGCCGACGGCACACTGACCTCGATCGGGAAGTCGCCGTTCGCTGACGAGCAGATGGCGCCCTGCTGGGTCGAGATCAGCCACGACGGGAAGTTCCTGTTCACCGCGAACACCGCGTCGGGTAGCGTCTCCAGCTACCGGATCCGCGAGGATGGGGCGCTGCAGCTGATCGGCAGCACGCTGATCAGCACCGGCGGGGCCGGCATCGGGCCCGTCGACCTACGGCTGAGCCCAGACGGCGCGACGCTGTTCGTCGACGACAGCAAGATCCCCGCGGTCAGTGCGTTCGCGGTCGACGGTGGCCACCTGACCGAGCTCGGGTCGCCGACCCCGCTTCCCACCGGCGCGACGCCCGCAGGCATCGCGACCAACTAACCGTCAAATCGAGATTGGGAGGGCCGGGAACGACAAGCTCCCGGCCCTCCGCCCTCCCCATGGGTGCCGCTTGTACTCGTGAGGCGCGGCAAGCGTGCCAAGCGCCGGGAGGCAGCAATGGACCGCTGGGCTTGGGCGCAGCTCGACCCACGGCTGGCAGTCGGACCGACTATGCCGTCGGGGCGCTCCTCTGCATCGCGTGTGACCCACCGGCGGGCGGCCCTGTCAGTGGGCAACGATCCGCGTGCAGCTACGAGACGCCGCTCCGGGGGTCAGGCCACGGTTCTCGCCCCACCTGCTCCGGCCCTCGACCGCCCGACCGCTTGCCCGGCCACGAGGGAAGGTCTCAGCGGGCGTCCTGCGCCGAGCTAAAGCTTGATCCGCGCAGCGCAGCCACGGCAATCGCTTTGAGGTCACCGATGTTCGACGCCTCGACATGCCACGCGAGCGGATAGCCGGTTGCCGGCCGCGGCACGTCGACCAGTCGCTGCGCACGGGCGATCACGTCCTGCACGCTGCGCAACGACCCTCCGCCCCCCGTGGGAGCGTCACTACGGAAAGGAAAGCCCAGATCGGACACCGGATGTGCCTCCGGCGGAGGCTGATCGACCACCAATCATCCCACCTCGACCACATCAACGCCACGGCCACCAGAGCGGCCAAACAACTACACCATACGCCCGGCCAGCCCGCACCGGCGCTCCGCGGCCTCGCCAACGGATCCATCGCAATGCACAAGTCTGCTCGACGCAGCTGCTGAAGACGAAAGCACAAGTGCGGATCGGGCCTGACGATCCTCGCCAAGCTGCCGAGTAGCTTGGCGCTGGAACGCACGCGAGCCTTTCCCCCGCGGCGCAGCCGCTTCCTCAAGCGCTGGCGCCGGCGGTCGGTTCCGTGCGCCTCGAGTGGGTTGCCACCGCGCGTCAGTCGCGCTTCGGCGTCGACCGCTTTAGGGCCGGAATTGTTGGCCGCAGGGCCAGTTGGGGCCGCGGCCCATGCCTGTGGCTTGTGCGCCTCCCGCGCGAAGCCGACTCATCCGAAAGGGTGAGGGGCCTACGAAACTGCGTTGGCCTACATGGGCGACAGGCCCCATGAGCTGGTGAGCGTCTCCCCGGGCTCGAGTGTGCGCAAGCCCTCGCCGGTCTGGAAGGCGTTTGGCGCGCAGGTCATGGGCTCGACGGCGAGGCCGCGTCTGCGCCGATCCGCCTGGGGGATGGAGTCGCCGGTGAACAGCATCAGGTACCGGTAGTTTTCATCCTGCCAGAGCGTCACGCCTACGTCAGAGCCCGGCGCGGTGAGTTCGACGCGTGCCAGGCCGTCGTCATCTCGCTCCAGCGCGCCGTAGCCGGTGTCAAGCTGCGTGGCGCCGACCTCACGTGGCGTGCGGAAGTCGTAGTCCGTGGCGTCGACGGGCTCTGAGGCCGTTGGGATTGCACGGTCATCGGTTCTTATCCACTTGGCGCCGGGCGCGCGCAGCGTGCAGTTATCGATGAAGTCTGGGCCGCTCTTCAGATAAGGATGGGCGCCTGCGCCATATGGACAAGGACGTTCGCCGACGTTCGTGGCGATCGTCTGTACGGCAAGACCGCGGTCGTCGAGCCTGTACTCGAGGGCGAGCGCGAGGGCGAACGGATAGCCGTCCTGGGGATGTAGGAGGTACTCCATGCGCACCTGCGGGTTGTCGCGCTGGCTGACACTCCAGTTCACCCACCGAATCAGGCCGTGGATCGCATTGCCCCTCGTCGGCTCATTGAGCGGCAGCTGGTGGCGCTCGCCCGCGAATTCATAGCTGCCGTCGCGCAGGCGGTTGGGCCACGGGATCAGCGACTGCCCGCGCCCGACCGTGCACATCTCGTGCTCGCTGTAGCCGTCGAGCAGCTCACGATCGCCGACGGCGTAGGCGCGAAGCGCGCCCCCAACCTCCACGACGACCGCTCGCTGTTCGCCGTGGCGAATCTCGATCTGCTCACCCGAGGGGGCGGAGGAAGGCAGGTGTGGCATGGCAAAAGCATTCCCGGCGTGGACGGTGACCGAAACTTCCTGAATGTTGGGCGGTCCCACCTTTCGCCCGTCGGCCCCGGCGGCGAAGAACCCCCTGACGCGGCCCGTAGAGAACGAGCTCGATCCGATCCGCTAACACTTCAGGCCCTTCCGGATACTCAATCTGCTGCGAGTCGTTGTCGTAGTAGGTGACCGTACGGTGCGGCTACCCGCGCGCGCTCAAGCGGTCCAGACAGTCCCACCGCTCCCGTCACCGATGAGCGCACCGCCAGGAACTCGGCGTCTTTACCCCAGTGCTCAAGCACGACCTCCAGGCTAGGTTCGCTGACCCAACCCTTGAAACGTCAGCGGCCTCTTTACCTCGGCAGCTGCCCGCCGCGCTTGGCTTCCAGCTTGCGGCGCTCTCGCCGCGCGCCGTGAATCTGGCCGACCGCATACCCGCCGCCAAGCGCGATGATGGCCGGGACGAACGCGAGTACAAGCGCGCTGACTGCGGCGATGACCTTCAGCACGACGATCACAGCGATGACAGCCGCGACCACGACGAGCACTGCTCTCATGGCAGGTGACTATAGGACCCCGCGTTGCCCGGGAGCCGTGAACCTGCCAGCCGCTCTCATACCAACGGTCCTCGAACACCTTTTCCCCCGAGGGCGCTCGCAGCTGCCCGCCAAGCCGCACGTGGCGCGAGATAGTCGCAGCTGGGCTAGCCGTGTTCTCGCTGGTCGCCCCCCTCGTGGTGTCCGCGCGAGGTCGCCGAGATACCCGTGCGACAGCGGGAGCAGGTTCCTGCCAGCCATGGTCATCGGACTCCGGTCTGACTGCTCCACGCCTACACCGGCCACGCCGGTTCGGTGGGAGCTTCGCTGCAAGACCGGTAGCGTGATCACCGTCGATCCGCCACGGCTGCAAACAGGACGCCGAAGGCGACGTTATCTGCGAGCTGGGGGATGAGGGGCAGAGCGCTGATCGCCGGGAATCTTCTTCCGATTATGGCGACGTTGATCACGCCCATCGCGAGTCCGGCCGTGGCACCCCAGGGGACCGAGCGGCGTTGAGGGAGCGTGCGCGCAAGGGCCTCCCCGAACGCAACCGATATGCCGAGGTGAACGATCGCGCCGCGGATGAAGCCGGCCCGGCCGGGCGGGACAAGCGTTCCCACGGCGCAGGTCGCGTCGTAGACGTAGCGAACCGCGGAGTGGAAGCTTCCCCCGGTGCGGAGTGCACAGAGAGTCGATGGCACGCCGCTGAACGCCGCCGCCACCGCAATCGCCTCGGTGACTCGACGCTGGTCCCGCCCCGCTCCGCACACATACGACGCCACCGAGCCAGCGGCGAGGTGATTCAGGACCACTCCACCAGACTTCTTCGCCGAGCTCGTGCGCTTGCGGATTCCGAGCCTCCAGCGAGCACAGGGCCGCTCGCCGGAGGCCGCTCTGGGCAACGGCTTCGAGCTCGAGCCCATCACCGGAATGCGCGCTTGTGGCGCGAATACGAGGTCTCTGCGACTGTCAGCCAGCTGAACGCCGGATCGACCGGTGACGCGAACTCATCCTGAGCGATCACGTGAAACCTGTCCGTCCTAAGCCGCGGGTGCGCGCATGGCGCTCACGGTCGATTTCACACCGGACCGATCGATGGTCGCGGGGCCGAGGCCGACGACCTCGATGGTGTCGCCGGGTTTGCACAGTTTGATTGCCTCGGTCTCTCGCCTTAGTAGGAGGCGTAGCTGCACGAACGCGGCGATGCCCAGGAGGCCAGGAATCCATAGTTCGATCACGCGGTAGAGCAGGACCGCTGCGGTCGCGGTAACGGCGGGAAATCCGTAGAGAACGAGTGCTCCCACGAGCCCGAGCTCGGTCCCGCCGATCCCGCCAGGAATCGGAAGCCAGTTACCAAGCTGGCCGATCAGGTATGCCATCCAGATCGGAGCCAGCTCCGGCGAGGCTCCCACCGCCCGGAAGCTCGCCCAGAAAGCGAGCATGTCGAAGACTAAGTACCCGACGAGTCCGACCAGCAGGAGCGGGTTAGCTTGCCTGAGTTGGTGTAGCGCCTCATCGACGCCATCGGACGTCGCTGACAGCGCTGCAGCGAGGCGGACCCATCTCGACGCCTCACCCTGCCGCCTTATCCGCGCCTCGGTCCCCCGTGCCACCCGGCGCAAGGCGAGGATCGCCGCGATTGCTCCCGCCCCGACAACCGCGGGAAGCACTGTGAGAAGAGGCCCGCCGCCGCCGGGGAAGAGGCCTGTCGCCAAGCCGGCGCCCAAGAGCAAGAGCATTCCAACCGACGGAGCGCTTGTCAGCAAAAAGAACGCGATCGTCTTGCGTGCGATCTCGTCAGCGGGCATTCCGCCGCGGCGGAGCGCCCAGACCCCTAGCGCCAAACTGCCTGCGCCACCCAGCGGGAACAAGGAACCGGCGCCCTCCTGTACGTCGCACACGCTGCTTCAGCAATAGGGGCAAGCTATCTCCAGGGACTCTTCACCCGGATCGCCGCTGAAACCGGTCGGCCGGCGCCGCCGGTCGTCGACCTTGTTCCGCTCGCGTCTGGCGACGGGGGCACTGGAATCTTCTTCTTCGCGTTCCCGCTGATGATGAGCGGGCTCATCACGGCGATCGTCTTGCTGCAACTGCCCACGTGGGGGGTCGGTCGCCGCGTCAGTTTTGTTGTCGGGGTCGGAGTGGTCGGCGCCCTGGCGACGTATCTCACCGCGATCGGCCTCAACGTGTTGCCAGGTAAGCCGTTGCTGCTCTTGTACGCGTTCGTGCTCACCCAGGTCTACGGCCAGCTGATGGTCGGTGCGTCTCACCTGCTGAAGCAATATTTCCTTCCGGTTTCACTGTCGCTGGCGCTGATTCTCAGCGTCCCGTCCAGCTCAGGAACCATTCCGCTCTACCTCCTGCCCGCTTTCTTCCGTGGCCTGTCCTACGTGCTGCCATTGGCGCAAGGCGTGAAGGTCACCCGAGGCATCGCTTACTTCCACAACGTCGGGATCGTGCAGGCCACACTGGTGCTGGGGTTGTGGGTGGCCTTCGCCGCCGCCGCAGTCGGAGTCGCATGGCTGCGGCAGTCGCGCACGCGGCTGGCGGGCGAAGGGCGGAGTGCTGACACGAACGGAGCGCTGCGCCCGGCCTCGGCTCCCGCTCCTTCTGCCACGTGACGCCAGTCGCAGACCCATATCCAGCAAGTCAACCCGAGGACACACAGCATGAACAACAACCAGACGCTCGTACGTAACGCCTACAACCTCGCTGAGGTCAAGGACATCCCAGGGTGGGTCAACGCGTTCACCGGGGACGGGACGTTCACCGACATGTCGACCGGAGTCACCTACCGTGGCGAGACGCTCGGAGATCTCGTTGAGATCTATGGAACGGCGTTCTCCGATATGCACCGCGAGCTTTACCGCTTCTACACGAGCGACGACATCATTGTGGTGCAACTCGCGCTCCAGGGCACGCACGATGGGCCTCTGGTCCTGCCGACGGGAACAATTCCACCCACGGGCAGGCGGATGGACGCTCCTTGCTGCGACATGTTCGAGCTAGTCGACGGCAAGATCAAGAGATTTGACTGCTACCCGTCCGGCACGGTGATCATGGCTCAGCTGGGCGTTTTCGGCGGCGCCTCCCCCGTCGCGGCATGACGCCAGTCGACACCCGAAAGGAATAACGATGTCGAGTTCGACTCGGTCAGGGTGGGCGCGTGGATCAGGCGATCCCGATCAAGACGTTCGGCGACCTTCACGACTTCGGAGGCCTGAGGGGAAGGCTCATCACGGCGAAAGAGGCCCAGGCCTTGCCGGTCGGCGCCGCCGCGTAGATCGATGGCTCGCCCGCGCAGCCCAGCCACACGAGACACCGCCACCGGTCTCCCATCCGAACGGCCTCGCTGAGGGGGGCACTTAGCCACCAGACGCTCCCGCTTTTCGTTCGGCGCATTCATCGTCCCAGCGCGGTCGCGTCCCTTTGCCGCTGACGGGCGGGGGTGCTGCTCCCCGCAGCACAAAGCGGCCACGGTTTTCACCCTTGGAGACCCGGGCTCTGGCTGCCCGTCTCGGACACAACGGGTCACGACGTCGTGGGTCTGATGCCCGCACGAGAACGAAAGCGAGTGTGGACCCGGCACATGACCTCGCACCTCCTGTTCGCCAATACCGGGTTCGGTTCGTGCTCTTCCCCCTAGGAGCGAGCAGGCGCTATCCGATCGTGACCCGGACCCGCCGAGAGTATCCGCGCGCGTAGGGGTAGTTGGTCTCCCGGGGCGTCGCCTACGGCGATCTGCGTTCGGAGCGGTCCTCCAGAACCGGTCGCGGCCAGCTTCACCACGAACCGCCCGTTGGGGCGGACGTTCGGGTTGCCGATCACCTGGGGCCGGCGCCCGACGCCGGGAGCGGACGTGGAGGATCTGCTCGGGCGGGATGCCCTGCCGGTCAAGTTGTGATGAGGACTATTGCTGATCGATTGAGGTTCGGTAGTACTCGATTGCGCCGGTGCGCTCGAGGTCGTCGAGCAGGATCGCTTCGACGTCAAGGTTGAGTTCGATCTCGTTTGAGACGACCACGCCGCCGCCGGGGATCTCGTCCTGCCAGGAGACTCCGAAGTCGTGCCGGTTGATCCTGGCGCTCGCCTCGAAGCCGATCCGGCGCAGCTCGCCCTTGGTCTCATTCCCGGCCCAGAACGGTGTCCTCCACTCGCCGAGATAATGGATGTCGAGCGGGACGGTTCGCGTCACACCGCGGATGGTCAGCTCGACTTCGCCCTTGAAGCTGGTGCCGCCGGTGCGGTCGGTGAACCGGCCCGTGAATGTGATCTTCGGGTGGTTCTCGATATCGAAGAAATCCGCGCTGCGCAGATGCTCATCGCGCGCCGGTTCGCCCGTCCAGATCCCGGTAGCGTCGATCTCGCCCTGGAAGGTCGCGTCAAGGCACCGGTCCCATTCGAGCTCCAGTTGCCCGTGGACGTCTTTGAACAGGCCGCGCACCCAGGTGACCATCATGTGCCGCGCGCGGAACTCGGCTTCGGTGTGACCGGGCTCGAAGATCCAGGTTGACATCAGCTCTCCCGTCCTCTCGTGTCTATTAGGAACGCGACCTCGTCGATGTAGCACCAGCTCCAGTCCTCGCCCGGTTCGGCAGAGCGAGCGATCGGGTGCTTGGCGGTGCGCGCGTGGGCCGAGGCGTGGCGGTGGGGTGAGCTGTCGCAGCAGCCGATCCGGCCGCATGTCTGGCACATGCGCAGGTGAACCCAAGTCCCGCCGATCGCAAGGCAGTCCTGGCAACCGGGGATCGACGGGGGCAACTCGGCAAGCGCGATGCTGTCGGTGTGTGAGCAGAGCTGGCTCATCCCGCGAGTCTCTCCAGCAAGCTCGCCACGTCATAGCCGCCGCGGTGCAGGGCTCCGTCGATGAAGAGCGTCGGTGTGCCGCGCACCTCGCCGGACGCAACTCCGCTGCGAACGTCGCGCTGCACGCGGTCGATTGTCGCTTCCCCGCGGCGGTCGGTCTCGAACCGCGCGGCGTCGAGACCCAGCTCGATCGCGTAGCCGTGCAGGTCCTCCTCCTCCAGCGCACGCTGGCGGTGGAAGAGCAGCTCGTGCATTTCCCAAAACCGGCCCTGCAGCCCCGCGGCCTCCGCTGCCAGTGACGCCGCGAGCGCGTGCGGATGGATCTCGGTCAGCGGAAAGTGCCGAAACGCGAAGCGCACGCCCTCAAGGCTGCTGGCCTCCACGTGTTCGATCGCGCGGAACGCCTGGCGCGAGTACGGACACTCATAGTCGCCGTACTCGACGATCAGCGTTGCCGTCCCCGGGCCGCGCACATGATCGACCGTTTCGTCCAGCGGCTCGATGACCACCTCTTGCTTGTCCGGCATTTTGCGGCTGGCCTTTCGTCTAGGCCCTGTTGCGTGAAGGCTACGTGCCGTGCGCTGCAGGGCGCGTTCGGGGCGCTGCTGACCCCGAGCGCGTTGGCGGTGATTGTGTCGGCCTTTCCGCCATCTGAGCGCGGTGGCGCGATCGGCTCGTGGACAGCCTGGGCCGGGATTGCCACGGTCGTCGGTCCACTGGCTGGCGGCTTCCTGGTGGATGCAGTCTCGTGGCGGTTGATCTTCGCCGTGAACATACCGTTCGTGGCGGCCACGCTGGTGCTCGTATCGCTGGCGGTTCCGCCTCGCGAGCCGGGCGCCGATCACGCTCCGGTGGACTGGCTCGGAGCCGCGCTCACGTTCCTGGGGCTCGCGGGTCCGGTGCTGGCTTTGATTCGCCAGCCCGTGGTGGGCTGGAGCAGCCCCGAGGTGTTCGGCCCGGGACTGGGAGGGCCCGCGCTGCTGGTCTTGTTCCTGGTCCACGAGCGGCGCACACCGGCCCCGATGCTGCCGTTGGGCCTGTTCAAGCGACGCAACTTCTCGTTCGGGAATACGGAGACGTTCGCGATGTACGGCGGCCTGGGGATTACGTTCTTCCTGCTCGTGCTGTTCCTGCAGGAGGTCGCCGGCTACCGCGCACTGCAGGCGGGATTCGCACTGATGCCCTCGACGATCGTGATGTTCGCCCTGTCCAAGCGCATGGGTCGGCTCGCTGACCGGCTCGGCCCCCGCCTGTTCATGGGCTTCGGCCCCTTGATCGCCGCCGTGGGCCTGGCGTTGATGCTGCGCCTGCGGGCGCACGTGAACTACTTCACCGACCTGCTTCCCGCGCTGCTGATCTTCTCGATCGGTCTCGCGTCCACCGTCGCGCCGCTCACCGCCGCCGTGCTCTCGGATGCCGACGAATCGAACGCTGGTATCGCCTCGGGGGTCAACAACGCAATCGCCCGGGTCGCGGGATTGCTGGCAATCGCGGCAGTCGGCGCGGTGATATCCGCCCAGTTCACCTCGTCGCTCGACCGAGAGCTGATCGGGGTGAGGCTCTCACCGGCGCGGAGCGCCGCGGTCGCGCAGGCTCGCCGGCAAACGCTCACACATCTAGATCCAGCACGCGCGGGCTCGCAGGTTTCACTCGCCGTGCAGTCCGCGTCAGTTCACGCCTTCCACGTGGGGATCGGCATCGCGGCATCGCTCGTCGCAGTGGGCGGCATGTTGGGGCTGGCCGGGATTCGCAACCCGCGGCGCGTGGTGCGCTGCGAAGACTGCGCCGGAGGCCAGCTCGCCGGCCAGCCCTTGGACGCCATCGGGCACCGCGCCCGGACCCCACGGCCGAGGTCGACCGCCGCCGCAGCCGCCGAGGCCGCAGGCCCGTGACGCAAGCGAAGAACCGCTGCCGACCCTAGCTCGAATCGTGTTCTGCGATCGAGCGCCGGAGAGATCTCACTCCTGGTGCGGACGAATGTCGAGGTGGCCGGCGCCGATGCCGGCTGCTGTTCCCGGACACAACCAGCCACGACGTCGGGCCCTGGTGCACGTGCGAGAACGAAAACGCGAGCCGCGCGTCCCGAAGCACCTGCTCATCGCCCAATTGCGAGTAGTCGCAATGCATGAGTCTGCTCGACGCAGCTGCTGAAGGAAGCGGCGGCTCCGCGGCCAGTGTCGGCCGTTGCCTGTGGGATCGGAGCGACTCCTCGGCGGCGTCGTAGCCGCCAGTGTCGTCGTCGAGGGAAACCAGCCGTTTGTGATGGGATGCCTCTAGGACAGCCAAAGCGGGTGTCGCACGAGGCACGATAAACGGAGGCCCAGAGCGTTGAAGGATGCCGGGGATTCGATGCGAGGTACAGCCGGCGATCGGCGGCCTCGACTCAGGCGATGTACTGGATGACGTAGTAGCCGTAGGCAGCGAGACCGAAGATCACGATCCAGCCGCCGATGAGGAACGCTGTGGCCACGTTGCTACGGGCGTCGAGCGCCGCTTGCGCTCGTTGCTGCGCGCCCTCGTATCGGGCGAGGTCATCGAGCAGCAGGCGGTAGGCCGGGGGATGCCACCAGGCGCCCTTCTTGCCCTTGGCGACTCGACGCCGCGCGAAGTAGATGGTGTTGGAGTAAAGGACCGGGTTTGCCACGTAGCTCACCAGACCGGTCAATCCAGCGAAGATGCCGACGAGCACCGCGTCATAGTGGTCGGCGTAGAACTTCGCCGCGAACGATGCGTGGGCGTGGATCTCCGGGGAGAGCCAGTGGGCGTGCGCGACGTGGTGCAGAAGTTGCACGATTCCGTAGCCGACCACCACGCCGGGGATCGATGCCACCGTGATGACTAACGGCAGCGCCAGGTACTGCAGCGGCGTGACTTGGTGGCCCTTGTGTTTGTTGGCCACAAACGGCATGAAGCGGATGACGAACCGGTCGAGCGCCGAGGGCTCGCCTTCCCTGGCTCGGGCTCGGAGCACGTTGTAGCCGATCTGACGAAACAGCAAAATGCCGAAGACGCCCTCATAGACGCCACGGATGAGGTGCCTGAGCGGATTCCAGGCATGTTGGGACATCACGTGCACCAAACCGCCGTGCCTGACGTCGCGAGTCAGCAGGTGATCCCACGTGCCCTTGACGTTGGGCAGATGCACATGGTGGTGGAAGACTGTGGTGTGCTGCCCGGTCAGCGTCTGGGTGAGGAGGTAGTAGGCCGCAATGACGGCGAGCTTGCCCACTTGTGCAAAGGCGACCCGGTAGACCAGCGTGTGGATGAGATTGGTCGTCCAGTCGATCGGGCGCTCGGTGAAGCGCGGCAGTCGCCGTTCGACGACATAGCGATTCCGGCGCTCGATGTACCGCCGCAGAAGGCTCTTGTGCCGCGGCGTGGTGTCGACGCTGCTCAGGCGTTCTGCTCCACGCAGGCGGTCAGGCCCTTCTCCACGCCGGCGACTGTCGGCAGGCGGCCGAGGACCACCTTGAAGGCGCATTTCTCAAAGCTCCTGGCGTTCTTCGCCACACCCGTACAGCCCTCGAACTTCGCCAGCTGGGCGTGGTGTCTGAGAAGCAGCGGGTCGGGTGCTCCGTTGGCGGTTGGCATGCAACTGCTCACCTGCTTCACGACCTTGGCCTCCGTCTGCTGCACGTTGCTGTCGCTCTGAGCGCTCTTCACCGTGGCGCTGCTTCCGCACGCCGAGAGGAAGAGCACCCCGGCCAGCAGGACGAACGGTCTCCTCAAGTTAAGCCCCTCTTCTCAATCGCGCGAGCATTCGTTGCCCAGTACCCGCTTTTGCTCGAACCCACGCTGAAAACGAACGCCACTGCGGGCTGCGGCGGCCTGGCTGGACGGACGTCGGTGGCTATAGAGTCGCGCCGGCCTACAACCTTCGCCCCGCCAGGTCGCGCGGCCATCGTTGGTCGCGAGCGCGACGACACCGAGCGCTACGGCGGGATCGGCCCACCACCGCCCGAACGCGGCGGGAACACGAGCCCGGCGACCACACCGGCCCCGACCACCCCTTCGGACGAGGAGCGAGCGTCCGATCCCAGCAGTCGGCTCAGCGCTACTCACGGCACGAGCGGAAGCGCCGACATACGCGCCTCGCCGCCAAAGCAGGGTAGGGCCGGGCCAGCGACGCGCGTCTCGCAAATCGCCAGTTGCGGATACGTCGCAAAGCACGTGCCGGCCTGAAAGCTCGGGTCTGGTGAAAGCAGGCGCGCGGCTTCCGGGTCTAGCCCGGAGTAGCAGTCTCACTCATTGCGGTCGATTAGCTCGCTTCCCCAAAATCGAAGGGGAGCTATCGCCGAGGCGGCTCACGTTGCCGAGGGCCGCCGATGGCGCTCGCGAGCGCGGCCCGCACGAAAAAGGACACAACTTCGAGGGCGCAGCTTTCGGATAGGGTCGGCCGAATCGACCACAACCAAGGAGGCGGCGATGCATGCGGTGCTCGTGAACGTGAAGTTGTCCGCTAACCCGGACCCCACGATCTTGCGCGAGCAGGTCGTGCCGCAGGTCAAGGAGCTTCCGGGCTTCGTCGCCGGCTATTGGACCCGGGGCGACGGCGTAGGACGATCGATCGTCGTCTTTGACTCAGAGGAGAATGCGCAGGCCGCGTCGGATCGAGTGCCGTCGATGGTTCCTTCCGGAACCACCATCGAGAGCAACGAGGTGACCGAGGTAGTGGCACACGCTTAGCGGAGAGCAGCGGCCCGGCTGTTCCTGCGTTATCGCTGCCACACATGGACTCCAGCACCACTGTCGGATAGATCGGGTTTCAACACTCTTCGCCGCCCGGGTTCGTCGCAAAGCGCTCGTCCGATTAGCCGAGGTTGGAGAAGCAAAGCGAGCGTGCGCTTCTGCCTTGCGGAGTCCTGAAAGCCCCGGCCAGGAGTTCTCCAAGTCGTCCAAAACGACCACCTCGGGCTGGCTCACCGAGGCGGTCACTCTGTGTGGAAAGCGAGATAGGAACACAGCTAGCCGAGGGCCCGGAAGAGGGCGTTCACCGCACGGCGGCCGCCGGTAACCTCGACGGCCCCAGACGCGATCGCCTGGCCGAGCGGCCGGCCGCCGAAGACGACGCCGGCCAGGGTGTCGGGGTCGCTCCGGAGCGTCGCATCCGCCTGCCGGTGCTCTCCCCGTTCGGCGTCGAGTCCGCCGTCCACTCGGAGCGAGTACGGGATGTCTCCAAGCCAGAGCTCGTAGGTCGCATCGAGCCCGTCCGCCTTCTGGGGCTGAAAGCAGGTCTTCAGTGCTAGTACGAGGGAGTCGGGCCCCATCGGCGCGCCTAGCGGGAAGTCGGGGGAGCGGCTCGCCCAGCGCCCGAGCGCGAGCACAGCGGGCTCGAGCTCTCTTCCCCATTCGGTGAGCTCGTAGACCCGCGCTGCCGCCGGAGGGGCGAGCGTGCGGCGCCGGAGGATCTCGGCTTTCTCGAGCTCGCGGAGCCGCTGCGCGAGGACGTTCGGGCTGATGTGGGGAATGCCGGCGCGCAGATCGGTGAACCGCTTCGGCCCCAGCAGCAGCTCGCGCACAACCACCAGCGCCCATCGCTGCCCGAGGAGATCGGAGGCATGTGCGATCCCGCAGCCGTCCCCCCGTGTCCTCGTGCGCGCCATAGCAAGAATCAGCTTACTACGGATTAGCAATGGAAGAGTTGTCTTTTAGGACTACCTGATATCGTCCGCCGGCGATATGAAGAGGGCGCAAGCGAACGGAAGGACATCGCGATGGACCTCCCGAGGTCGTATCCGCGCGCGAATGGGACGCGGCGCAGAAGGAGTTCCGCGCCAAGGAGAAGGAGCTGACGCGATTGAGCGACGCGCTCGCGGCGGAGCGCCGCCGGCTCCCGCGCACAACGGTCGAGAAGGACTACGAGTTCGAGGGCCCGCAGGGGAAGGTCGGGCTCGCCGACCTGTTGAAGGCCGCCGCCAGCTCGTCCTCTATCACTTCATGTTCGGGCCGAACCAGGACGCGGGCTGCGACGGCTGCTGCATGTTCATCGACCAGGTCGGCCACCCCGCCCACCTGCATGCCGGTGACGTCACGTTCGCGATCACCTCGCGTGCGCGGTTCGAGAAGCTCGAGCGCTTCCGGCGGCTGCTGGGTTGGGAGTACCGGTGGTACTCGTGGGGAGGTGGGGACTTCGGTGTCGACTTCTGCACCTCTCCCGCCCAGCCCAACCTGGGCGCTTACCAGGACGGCGAGGGCTTTGCGCTGAGCGTCTTCCTGCGCGACGGAGGCGATGTCTATCGCACCTACTTCACGAAGAGCCGCGGCGTGGAGGCGATCGGACCTGTCTGGAGCTTCCTGGACCGGGTTCCGTTCGGCCGCCAGGAGACCTGGGAGGACTCGCCGGGGGGCTACCCGCAGGGCGAGCCCTACGTGGTGGCGCCGTCACGACGAGTACGAGGAGGAGCGATGAGCGAGCGCGACAGCTTCGCGCCCGGCGTCCCCTGTCTGGTCGCGGGCGTCTTCCCCGATCCACAGGCAGCCGCGACCGTCTACGCCGACCTGTTCGGCTGGGAGACCGAGGACCTGATGCCGGAGGAGCACCCGGGCAGCTACATCCTCGGCCGCCTCCGCGGCCGCGACGCGGCCGCGATCGTTTCCCATCACGGCGTTCCCGCGCCGCCCGAGCCCATCTGGACCACGATGATCTGGGTCGAGAGCGCCGACGATGCAGCCGCCATGGCGGCGGACGCCGGCGGACGGGTCGTCGCGGAACCCTTCGACTCGCCGGGCGGCGGCCGGCAGGCAGTGCTCGCCGATCCGGCCGGAGCGGTCTTCTCGGTCTGGGAGCCGCGCGAACGTCGCGGGGCGCAGGTGGTCAATGAGCCCGGTGCTTGGTCGATGAGCTCGCTGAGCACCTCCGACCTGGAGGGCGCGAAGCGCTTCTACTCAAAGGTCTTCGGCTGGGATACCCGCGTCTTCGACATGGGCGGGGGCGAGATCACGATGTTCACGGTGCCGGGCTATGTCGGCGGCGAGCCGCAGCAGCCCGTCCCCCGCGACGTCATCGCGGTGATGGCGCCGCCGAGCGACGACGAGGAGGGCCCTCCGAGGTGGACGGTCGACTTCTGGGTCGCGGACGTCGACGCCGCCGCGTCGAAGGTGGCCGACGCCGGCGGCCAGGTGCTCGCCCCGCCGTACGACCTGACCGCTGCGGGTCTTCGCCAGACCGTCGTCCGCGACCCGCAGGGCGCCCTGATGACCCTCACGCAGCCACCGGGAACCGCCTAGATGGAATGTCTGGATCTCTTGGGTGGGACTGTTAGATGTCATCCCCGGTGAACCCCTCAGCCTGAATCGCAACCGAGAGGAGAGAACCGTGCCGGAGGACCTGTTCAGACCGCAGCTGGCTGAGCCGCACCATTACGCCTATATCGTCGAGGACATCGAGGCGACCGTGAATCGCCTGGTCTACCAACTCGGCGCCGGGCCGTTCTTTCTCATCGAGCGCCTGCCACTGGAAAACGTGCTCTCGCGCGGTGAGCCGGCGGAATTCGTCCACAACTCCGCCTTCGGCTCCTGCGACGGCAGCGCAATCGAGCTGATCGAAGCCGTCAGCCTGGCGCCCGAGCGGGTCGTAAAGCGCTTTGCCGGCCCCTGGCCGCGAATCCACCACGTCGGCTACGCCGTGCCGCCAGCGCAGCTGACTGCTTTGCGGAGCTCGCTCGACGAGCGAGGTCTGGTGCAGTACCTGAGCTCTCAGCTCGGCGAAGTCGACGCGACCATTCATGACGCCTCGGCCACCCTGGGCCACGACATCGAGATCCAGGTCGACGGCCAGGCCCTCCGCGACTTTTTCTCGATGGTGAGAGGCGGAGCTGAGGGTTGGGATGGCTCGGAACCGCTGCGCCCGGTCCGGAGCTGATTGTTGCCCAGGCAACCCCTCCGTGCGGTGATCTCAACCGCGTGGCGGCGGCGACCCTCCACCTGGGGAGGAGCGCGTCAACCAGGTGTCGCTGTCCATCGCAAAGCGGGCGTTCGGGAAGCGCGATCCAGCTGACTGCTTGGCCGACGAGGAAGAGCCACAGCCGCTCGATTCGAGAGTGCGGCCGCTTCCGTATGGCTCCGACAGAGCAGTAGCCTCGGGCGGAGCGGTCGTCAAGTCGGGTGGGGTCGCGGACGCTTGAGTCCGTCGCTGAGCGAGCGTCAGATCTGCGGCTACTGCGTTTACGAAAGCGAGCGCGGTTGACTGTCGCGTTTAGCCCAAAGCAGAAGCCGCGCCTTCATGACTCCTTCGGCGACAGCTGGTCCGCCCTGAGCCGGCCGCGGCTCGGCGCCTTTTTCACCAGGGGACGGTCTGGCCTCGGTAGTCGAGATATTGCAGGCCGGCGCGGCCGCGTTGTGTGTCGATCGTCGCGACGAGGTTGGGGATGCTCTCGCTGATGGCGAGGCGAGCGTTAGGGCCGCCGAGCTCGGTCTTGACCCAACCGGGCGCCATCAGCAGCAGCGTTCGCTTGTCGTCGTGGTGACGGGCGGCGTAGCTGCGCATGAGTTGGTTGAGAGCGGATTTGCTGGCTCGGTAGATCTCAAAGCCGCCGCGTTCGTTGTTGGCGATGCTGCCTTGCCCGGAGGACATGATCGCGATGGTGCCGTTCGGGTCGATCAGCTCGCCGAGCGTTTCGATGACCCGCATCGGGCTCAGCGCGTTGGTGATCATCAGGCGGGTGAACTCCTCGGTCGTGACGTCCGCAGTGGTCTCCTCCGGGCCGGTGGTCACGCCCGCGATGACGAAGAGAAGGTCGAACGTGCGGGAACCGAGCCGGTCGCGGAGGGCTTGGATCTGCACAGGCGCGTTGATGTCGACGTGCTCGATCTCCAGTCGCCCGCCGGCGGTGCCTTGCAGCTCGTGCAGCACGGAGCGGGCAGGGCTGCGGACGGTCGCCACAACACGAGATCCCCGGTCGATGTACTCCGCGGCGATCGCGTAGCCCAGGCCACGAGAGGCACCGATGAGGAGAACCGTTGTGTTCTCTGAGACCGAGCTCATGACTGCTCCTGAAGCCCCACCGCCACCTGGACCTCCGCCGCAGAGGGAGGCTGTTCAAGGCCACAGAGCGACTCGGCGTTGGCCACGTCCGTCAGGACTGCACGAACGCCAGCAGGTCGGGGTTGATCGTGTCGGCCTGGGTGGTCGGCATTCCGTGCGGGAAGCCCTTGTATGTCTTCAGGGTTCCGTTTTGCACGAGCTTGGCCGACAGTGGTCCGGAGTCGGCGTAGGGGACGATCTGGTCGTCGTCGCCGTGCATGACCAGGGCCGGCACCGTGATCTTCTTGAGGTCCTCGGTGAAATCGGTCTGGGAGAAAGCGACGATGCCGTCGTAATGGGCCTTCGCTCCGCCCATCATCCCCTGGCGCCACCAGTTCTGGATGACCGCTTCGATGGGGTCCACGCCGGGTCGGTTGAAGCCGTAGAACGGGCCCGACGCAAGGTCTCGGTAGAACTCGGACCGGTGGGCGGCAACCTGGGCCTGGAAGCCGTCGAAGACGCTCTTCGGCAGCCCGCCGGGGTTGGCGTCGGTCTGCACCATGAGCGGCGGCACGGAACTGATCAGTACCGCCTTTGCCACGCGGCTCTCACCGTGTCGGGCGATGTAGCGCACAACCTCGCCGCCACCGGTGGAGTGCCCGACGTGGACGGCATCCTGGACGTCGAGATGGGCAACCACCGCCGCCAGGTCGTCGGCGTAATGGTCCATGTCATGACCGTCGCTCGTCTGAGTGGAGCGTCCATGCCCGCGCCGGTCGTGGGCGATGACGCGGTAGCCGTGCCGTAGGAAGAAGAGCAATTGGGTGTCCCAATCGTCGGCCGACAGGGGCCAACCATGGCTGAACACGATCGGCTGGCCCGAACCCCAATCTTTGAAGAAGATCTCCGTCCCATCGGTGGTGGTGATCGTGCCCACGCGCTGCTCCTTTGCCGGTCTAGATAACGCCGAAACGTCGCGTCTCCAGCCTAACTCCCGCCCCCAAGCCACGCCAGCCCGCGCCCAAAGAACAACACGCCGGCAGGACGATCCCCCCTGGCAAATCCTGGGGTCCTCCGCAACCGACCCGTCCCCCTACGGACAGGAGCCTGATCAGCGTCCGCCAAACGGACCACCGCTCCCACGAAACAGCGGCCATCTCGGCCCGGGCCTCCGCAGCTGTCGAGACCGCCCCTTTGATCGAGATGCAGCAGCTAGGAATTGGTGGGTGCCCCACCTTCCAGCTTTAGCGCAAGCTGATGCCTGCCCACCGACCGTAAGCTGCTGCTTTAGCTTGGCAACTCTCGTCCGCCCACTCGGGACGCCGCTTCTCGGCACTCTCTGAGGAGCCACGGCTGCGGCCCGGCAGGCTGCGCGAAGGCCGGAAACGAGGCGTCGTGAGGGAGTTGGTACTTGACGCTTGCCTGCTTCACTGGTGATCGCAGGGCGGCGGGGAGGAACTACTATCTTTCGAACTCTGAGCCCGCAGCCCGCCGCACTCACCGCTCCGGAGCCGCTCCTCTCCTTGCCGATCATCGGCGAGACCACGGTGGAGGATGCGGTGTTCTACGGCGCGGTTGGTGCCGTCGCCGCCTTCGGGTTGGTGTCGTGGCCCACTGCCGGGCTCTTTGGTGCAGCGCATGCGCTGCACCAGCGCGCCCGGAACGTGGTCCGCACCGGGGGCATAGGCGCGGCGCGCGAGGGCCTCATCGAAGCTGCCGACGACGTGCTCTGAAAGCGCTCGATCCTAGTTGTCACGCGGGTAATGGCGGTAGCACATGCTGCCCCGTACGGGATAGCGCCATAGCGTCGCGTCGAGCGCCGGCACTTGCGTTTTCGCGTGAATCCGCCAGGCCAACCGACAGCACGCAGTTTTCCCTTTGATCGACAAGCAACAGTCGGGGCGAGTGGATACGTGGGCGAGGCGTCGATCTCGCCGACGTGGAGTTTTCTATTGAGCGATTAAGATCTTAAGCAGTGGAGAGTAGGTTTAGGCGAGAGACGATTGTGGCATTTCCGGTTGAGTTTCTTCGTGGTGATGCGGCTGGTCAGCTCGTGGACGAGTTGCAGCTCTAGCTGTCGAAAAATTTAGTGATATCGAAGTGTCGTAGCGTTGCTAGCTCATAGAGGGAGACTTCACATTGTGAAATGCTTACGGGCGCTAGCAGCTAGGAGCTTGACGAGCTGAGACGGCTGCGTGATGAGCAGCCGACGATGCAGATATAGAGCGAAATCCTGCGAAAAGCGACGTTTCTTCCCGTGGGGGGACTACTGGCGGTCGACCAGGCGTGTAGTGCATCCACGAAGAGTGGAACGAGCTTTCCCGTCGCTGTGATGAGCGGGATACTGGGCGGGAATCGGACCGAGCTTTCTCACGCAGAGCGTCGAGCGTTATCGGATCGGGCGCTCTAGCGACGCCTGGCTGACCGGGTACATGACGCGGGATCCGCTAGGCCAGCCGAGGCGAGCTACGGCGCTCCTAAGATTGATGGCGAGCTTCGCCTCGAGTACGACATCCATGACGGGAGTAAGCTCCTCGTGCGGCTGATGAAAGTCGCCTGTATCACGTGCGTCCTCCCACGCGAAGGTTTTTACAAGAAGCTCCTGATCCCGGCGATCACGCCCGCAGCTACCTGCTCGTGCGCTCAGCTCCGCCCCTACCGCGCCGGACGTACTGTGGGTGACGGACATTATCCAGTTGCGCAGCAGCGGGGCTGGCTGTCCTGGTGACGTGCATTACATGTGTCGCTTTCGCAGTGGTTGCAGCACTCTCGACGGGCTCCGAGCCGCTCTCGAACCGAACGAGGAGCCCCTAGGGCGCGCGGCCATCCGGCGAGCCACCGACATCCTGACCGCGGCTCGAGTCCCCCCAGAGCAAGCTCGGCGAGCGCACGCTGCGCACTGGTAGACCGCGACTGAACCCGCACGGGCGGAGAGGGGACGACCGACAGGGAGTGCGTGGCAGCCCGCGCCAAGATAGTGTCGGCGCATGGGGGAGCGGCTAAAGGGCATCCCGGGGTTCGCGATCGACAAGGTCGCGGCGGCGGCCGGCAGCGATCCTGAGATGCTGCGCATGGAGAACCTGGATACCGACATCCCGCCGCCGGCCGCGGCGGTCGAGGCTACGCGAGCGGCGGTGGGTACCGACGAGGCGAACTCGTGGCTGCCGTTCACCGGCATGACCGAGCTCAAGCAAGAGGTCGTGCGCATGATCGGCCGGCGTGGCGGGCCGCAGTACGACCCCGAGGGGGAGGTGGTGATCACCTCGGGGGAGGGCGACAACATGCTGGACGCGCTGCTCGCACTGACCGATCCCGGCGACGAGGTGATCGTCCCCGATCCGACGTACGCTGGGATGCTCCAGCGAGTGCGGCTAGCCGGGGACGTTCCGCGGCTTGTCCCGCTGCACCCCTCGCAGCAGGGCTGGCGCTGGGACCTCGACGCGCTGCAGGCGGCCGTCTCGGATCGCACACAAGCGATCCTGTTCGGCAACCCGTCGTTCCCGTCTGGATGGGTCCTCAACGACGAGGAATGGGCGGCGGTGCAGCGCATCTGCACCGAGCGGCAGATCCGGCTTCTCTACTGGAGCGCGATGGAGGCGATCGTCTTCGGCGGCAGGAAGGTCGTCGTGCCCGCAGCGCTCGAGGGGATGCGCGATCTCACCGTCACGCTGGGCGGCGTCGCCTGCGAACAGCGCATGATCGGATGGCGGATCGGCTGGATCGTCGCGTCCGCGGCGGTCACGCCCCAACTCGGAATGGTCCACATCTACAACGGGCTCGTCGCCAGCGGCTTCAACCAGGTCGGTGCGATCGCGGCGCTACGCGCCGATGACCACACGGCCGGCGTCGCCGAGTGGGAGCGGCGCCACGACGTGACGATGGAGCAACTCGCCGAGCTCCCGGCGATCCCGGCGCACGGGGGCTGGTCGCTGCTGCTCGACGCCGAGGCGGTGGGCACGACCGCGCCGGGCCTCTCCGCCGCGTTGCTCGAGCACAAGGTCGCCGCCACGCCGATGACCGCGTGGGGCGAGACCGTCGCCCCACGCCACGTGCGGTTCGTCTACTCCAACGAGCCCGTCGAGAGGCTCAGAGCGCTCGGCGAGCGCGTCCGCGCCGCGCTCAGCTGATCCACGACCGCAATCGGCGCACTGCGACACCAAGCGCCGTTGTCGCGCTCACTGCTCCTCCGGACGGTGACCCGTAAGGTCCTGGGCGTCGCTCGGCCGCGATACCCGGCGAGGCAGGTGTGGTCGACGTCGCGGTCACCATCGGTGATCGCTGGCAAAGGCATGGGGCTCGGCCCCGCCCTCCTCGCCGCTGTGATCGATCGGGCAAGAGCCGAGGAACACTTCGCGCTGCGTGCAAGCGTTCTGGCTGAGAACACACGGTCCATTGCGATGCTGCGGCGCGCTGGATTCGTGAGCCGTTCGGGCACCGGTGTCCTGCGCGAGTTCGAGCTCGCATTCACGCAGCCCCTCGAGAGCGCATTACGTATCGCGCCGTGGCCGGCAGCGCGGGTCGCTCGCTCCTTCACAATCCCATTCCGATGATGGCTCGCCGTACTGATGAGCTAAGAGCGAGAGGCATATGGAATCCATGGGCGGCTTGGGCACCGAAACGGACCTGGTGACGGGCGCGTTCAGCTATTCAGGCTCGCGTATCGCCGAGCTGCTGATCGAGTCCGGACGAGAGGTAAGGACCCTCACTTACCATCCGGATCGCGAGCATCCCCTCAGAGGAAGAGTCCAAGCCTCGCCTTACCAGTTCGATGACCCGCTCGCGCTCACGCGCAGTCTCGAGGGCATCGCCACTCTCTACAACACTTATTGGATCCGATTCGAGCGAGCCCGGACAACGTTTGCCGACGCGGTCGCTAACTCCCGGGCGCTGTTTAAGGCAGCTCGATGTGCTGGCGTTACTCGCATCGTTCAGGTGAGCATCGCCAATCCCTCAATCGATTCGCCTCTTCCTTACTACCGTGGCAAAGCACGCGTGGAGCAAGCTTTGGCTGCGGCTGATGTCCCTTACTCGATCGTGAGGCCAACTTGGATCTTCGGCGGTGGGCGGGAGGTTTTGGCCAACAACATCGCTTGGATCCTGCGGCACATGCCGATCTTCGTGGTCCCAGGCGATGGGCGCTACCCGGTGCAGCCGGTCCACGTCGACGACTTTGCGCGCATCTGCGTGCGTGCCGCGCGTGGTCTCACCGATGTAACCGTCGACGCGGCCGGGCCTGACACGATGGCGTTTGAGGATCTCGTTCGATCCATTGGCCACGCTCTCGGCAGGAACACGCGGATCTTGCACGCCTCGCCTGGCGCGATGGCAGCCCTATCACGCGCACTGGGCTGTGTGGTACGCGACGTAGTCCTTACCGCTGACGAGATCCGCGGCCTGACAGCTGGGCTCCTGGCGTCCCACCGGCCCGCGCTCGGACACGTCTCTTTCATCGAGTGGCTAAACGAGAACGGGGCATCGCTCGGACGTTCATACGCAAACGAGCTGGACCGTCACTTCGGGATGCGACCGGCCACGCACGGTTGAGCCGCGATCGCGTCACGATGAGCCAGCGCGCAAGCGCACTCGCCTGGGCCGAGGCGCAGGTCGCGGCCGCACGCGACGATCCCGCAGAGCGTCTCGCCTTGCTCGCGCGGACCTACCACGGGCCGACGGGCCGCGCACCGCGACATCTGCCGTTCCGACGGGCCGCGCTCTCGTTCATGCGCTGGCAGGCGGACCGCGGCTTGCTTAATCCGCTCGACGCCTCGCCCCCCGGCAGCGTGTGGTGGCGTGCCGTGAACGAGCGGCTGCTGCGGGACGGATGCGAATCAGTGGCGCTCGCGGGTGAGATGGCAGGTGAGCCATCGTCGCAGGCCGTGCGGCTCGGGCTCCAGTTCATCGCGAGACCGACTGGTCGTAACTGGTACCGCGCTCACAACGCAAGCATCGTGGGCGCCTACTTGGAGCACCGCGGGCTCGCTGAAGCAGAAAGTGCGGTGGAGCGCTTCTTCATGAACGTCGCGCTGCTGCGAGTCCTGTACGCGCACGCACTCAATGCGGCGCCGAGCCTGGCGCTAGGACGGTTCGCTCTCCTCGGCAGACTGCTCGGCGATCCCCGGCTCGGGATGGCCGGAGCGTTCCTCTCACTCGGCCGCGTGCTCCCAGAGCGCTATCCACTCGCGCAAGACGTCGAGCGCTATATCGCCGCCGAGCACCGTCTGGGCCGGATGCTCGACTATGCGGTGATCGTGCCGCGACTGCAACGCGTGTACGAGTGGTCCGCCGAGGAACTCGGCCAGCCACGCCTGCTCGAGCTAGTTCGCAACGGCAACCCAATCTACGCTTGGCCCTTCGAGGAGCGACACGTGTGGCGCTCGGCGGACATGCCACTCGCGGGGCGCGTTCTCGAACGCGCCACCAAGACGCGGTAACCAAAAGCCAGTTCTGGCCCGGCGATCAATCGACCATCGTGGGGCCAGCGATGAAGCGTGACTACCACTTTCGCGGTTCCCGCCGACAGCGCACGACCCGGCGCCGGCTCATCAGTGAAATGGCGGACCAGCAGGAGCGCAAGCGAGATGACGAGCGACTGACGCTTCGCACCGGGAAGCGGAACAAAGCGTGCGCGCGGTGCGGCACGACGTACCGCCATGACAACGAAGAACGCACCGACCGGTGTCAGCGCGCGGGCCCTTCGTGTTCGCCAGAAGCGGGTTGGTCGCAAACCAGGGCGCGCCTGGGTCCCTCGGTGGGGCCGTCGTGGAACACGTAGGGCGCGCTCCGCCTAGCCTCTGCG
This sequence comes from uncultured Actinomycetes bacterium, assembly GCA_963830405.1. Classification (GTDB taxonomy): domain Bacteria; phylum Actinomycetota; class Thermoleophilia; order Solirubrobacterales; family Solirubrobacteraceae; genus Palsa-465. Next base: position 161,625 of record CAWHMB010000001.1, on the reverse strand, counting down.
CGCATGGGAGGTACTGAACCGCCGCCCATCAGGCAGCGGCTGACGGGAGTCGTTTAGGAGCTGATCGGCGCCTCGACTCGCGGCGGCTGGCTGCTGAAGATCGAGGGCTCGCCCACGGCCGGTAAGAGCGGCTGCGCGGCCGCTACCTGCCGGTGCGGTCGCGGTGCTGGCACCCCGGCCAGCAGCAGGGCCGGCGCTGGCCTTCCTCCAGCTCCTGCTGGGTGCGCCGGATGCGGCGCTCTCGGGTCTTGTCCTGCTTGGCGTCCTCGACCCAGCAGATGAACTCGTTGCGGGCTAAGGGCGTGATGTCCTTCCAGGCATCGAGTGCCGTGGCGTTGGCGATCAGCGCCTTACGCAGGTCCGCGGGCAGTTGGTGCACCACCCCACCGGGCACTCTCTGGCGGCTCACGGGCCGATCGTATTTGGCCGGGGGCACCCTAGCTCACCGCCTTTTTCACGAGCGCGGCGATCCTTGCCTCGGCGGCGACGGTCAACTCATTCAGCGCGAAGTCGGTCGGCCACATGGCGCCATCGTCGAGGTTCGCCTTGTCGCTGAAGCCGAACGTCGCGTACCTCGTCTTGAACTTCTGCGCGTCCCTGAAGAAGCAGACAACCTTGCCGTCCTTTGCGTACGCGGGCATCCCGTACCAGGTTCTCGGCTCAAGATCCGGCGCGCTGGCCTTGATGAGCGCATGGAGCCGCTCGGCCATCACGCGATCCGCTCCCCGCATCTCGGCGATCTTCGCGAGCACGTCGCGTTTCCCGTCCGGCTTGCCAGCGCGCGTGCCGCGTCGCGCGGCCGCCTTCAGCTCATGGGCGCGCTCCCTCATCGCGGCCTGTTCCTCGTCCGTGAATGTCTTGGACGCCTTGCCAGTGGTGCGCTTGGCGGACTTCTGCGTGTCTGTCTTTGTGCTCATGGAAACCTCCTCATGCTGTGTAGGTCATGTCTGAGATCAGGCGGACGTCCCGGCGCTGCTCCTGGATGGAGATCATGTTGCCTGCGGGATCGCGGGCGACGCGGCCGCGAGCGCTGCAGGCCGCCCGCCTCGGACCCCCGCGGGCTCCCAGGCGAACCCGTCCGGGTCGGTGAAGGAGCCGGCGTCGCTGCCAATGACGATCCGGTGCGATCCGGTGCCGTCCGCGGGGACGCCGGCGTCCTTGGCCAGGGCGCGGCGCTTGTAGAGGGCCAGCTTGATGGGGCTCGCCGGAGCGGCGAACTCCACGTAGGTGCGGGCAAAGCTTTTCTCGACCGCGAGGCCGCAGTCGAGATAGAAGCGCTTGCTCGCGGGAACGTCCGCGACTCCCAACAGGAGCACGATCTGGTCGATCTGCCTGGTGGCCGGGCCGGTGTTCTTCTTGGACGACGTCGCGACCTTCCAGATCGTCCCGTCCGGGGCTTGTATGACGCCGCCGTAGCCCCAGAGCGACTTCGCGACCGGCTTCAGCGGCGTCGCACCGCCATCGAGAGCGGCGCCGACAAGTTCGTCGACGGTGGCTGGCTGAGACACCACGAGCGACAGGGTGAATCCGCGAAACCCGCTCGTTGGCGCCTCCGACGCGCGCAGGCCCAACCGAAAGCCCGCCCCGAAGGCGGCGCTATAAAACCGCTCGGCGGCCGTGGGATCGGGCACCCCAAGGGTGACGGATTCGATGGACGTCAGGGCAGGTCCGTTCGTGAGGGGAGCTGGGTGGGAAGAGCCGGTCATGGTCACTCCTTTACTCGTGGGTCGCATCGACCCGGGATGGTTTTGGCGCTACCTGGAGGCAGACCATGATGGTTCTATCCGATCATGGTCACGATCAATCATTGTAGTCATCCAGCGCGTCTGCAAATAGACGCTCATGCCGATGTGGGTGCGGATCGGCATAGGTCTTCCCGTCTGAACTGGGTTGAATTGAGTTCAGACGCACTACCGGGCCGGGAGCTCGAGCTTCGGCGCGCGGTCGGTGCCCCGTTCTCGAGGCTGGGTGATCGCAGCACGGCAATCAGCAGCGCGACCGTGCCGGCGGCGGCGACGAACGCGAACGCGCCGCGGGGGCCCACGCCCTGCGCGAGCGCCCCCGCCGATGCTGCGCCGAGTGCGCTCCCGCTCAAGGGTGCGGTCAAAAGCCACGAGAACGCCTCGGTGTGCGTTGCGGCCGGCGCCGCCGTCTCGACCATCGTGTAGATGGTCGAGACGGTCGGTGCGATCGTCGCGCCTGCCAGCAGGATCACCGCGCCGATAGCCAGCAGGCTGCCGGTGGTCAGGGTCAGGGCTCCGTGGGCGAGCGCGAGTGCGCCAAGCAGCAGCGCCAGCCGACGCGCGCCCGGCGCGCCAACGCGCAGATGCGTGGCGGCGATACCGCCAAGCAGCGAGCCGACGCCCCACAGGCCGAGCAACGGGCCGGCAGCGGTGGTACTGCCGAGCGCATGCGTCGCCGCGGTCACACCGACCTCGGTGGCACCGAACACGGCACCCGCCCCGACCATGATCACGACCAGCGTGCGCATCGCCGCTGAGCGCATTGCGCCTCCCCGCTGTCTCCGCGTGTGAGGATCCGGCCGCCAGCGACGAGACGCCGGCTGAGCGGCGAACGTCAGCGTCCCGGCGAACATCACCGAACCACTCAACACCAATGCCGCGCCGGTCGACCACACGGCACCGAGGCCGAGCGCGAGCGGCGGACCCCCTACGAATGTCAGCTCGAGCACCGTTGACTCAAACGCGAACAGCGTCGGCAGCTCGCTCGCATCGGCGACGATCGCCGGCAACAGCGTGCGCACGCAAGCCGCGAGCGGCGGTGTCGCCAGCCCGGTCCCCGCGGCCAGCCCGACCAGCAACAAAGGGGAAGCGTCCGGGGGCAGCAGGCCGTTGATGACGAGCATAAGCGCCGTGACCGTCGCGCCCGAGATCAACATCCGGGTCTGGCCGCAGCGGTCGACCACGGCGCCCAGAAACGGCGCCGCCACGGCGCTGGCGACTGCGTATGCCGCACTGACCACACCAGCCACGGCGAATGACCCGGTCAGCCGCTGGGCGTGCACCAGAAGCGCGATGCTGAACATTGCCAGCGGTAGCCGGGCGAGGATCGAACTTGCCAGCAGCGCCGGCGCTCCCGGCGCCGAGACGATCGACGGTCGTTTCATACTGGTCGTCATAGCCGCCACGGTAGGACCTAAGCGGCCGGGTGATAAGAGCCAATTAAGCGCTGAAGTAGCGGGCCGCTTTCCCAAGCGATCGAAGGCCCGGGCGGACGTGTGCAGGTCAGAGAAGGTCGCTGATCGCGCTGATGCCGCGCTCGATCGCGGCCTCGCTCAGATTCCCGAAGCCGAGGACAAGCTGCGGCGGCCCGCTGCGCTCGCCCGGACGGTACGAGCTCATCCCGTACACACCAACCGAGCGGGCGCGTGCCTGCTCGACGACTGCCCGCTCATCCGTCCCATCTGCCAGGTGCGCAACGGCGTGAAACCCCGCGGCGATCCCCTGGAGTACAACGGCCGGCGCCTGCTTAGACAGCGCGCGGATCAGCGTTTCGCGCCGGCCGGCATACACCTGGCGCATATGGCGCAGGTGCCGGTCATAGCGGCCGGACTCGATCAACGCCGCGAGCGCGAGCTGGTCAAGCGTCGGCGAACCGCGGTCGCTTAGCCGCTTGTCCACGGTCACCGACTCCAGCTGCGCGGCGGGACACACAAGCCAGCCCAGCCGCAACGCGGGCGCCAGCGACTTGCTGACGGTGCCGAGCAGCGCTACCCGGCTCGGGGCGAGCCCCTGCAGCGCGCCGACCGGACCGCGGTCATAGCGAAACTCGGCGTCGTAGTCGTCCTCGACAATCGTGGCGTCCCGCTCGTTCGCCCACGCGACCAGCGCCTGGCGTCGCTCGGGCGCAAGCGCAGTGCCGGTCGGAAACTGGTGAGTCGGAGTCAGAATCACCGCGCGCACGTCGGTGGCGGCGAGCGCATCGACGTCGATCCCCCGCTGGTCGATCGCCACCGGGACGGCCTCGACGCCGAGCCGGTCACAGATCACCCGATAGTCCTCGTCCCCCGGATCCTCGATCGCCACGCGCCGGATCCCCACCTCAGCGAGCGAGCGCAGCACAAGGTTGATGCCCTGCCCAAACCCTGAGCAGATCACGATCTGCTCAGGGCCGACGACAGCCCCGCGCACACGACGCAGATACCCAGCCAGCACTTCGCGTAGAACCTCGACGCCACGCGGATCCCCATAGCCCAGCTCTGCAGGTGTCGCATTCCGGCAGCCCTCGCGCAACGCCCACGCCCAGTCACGTCGCGGAAAGCTGGTCAAATCCGGCACCCCGGGACGAAAGTCGACCACGAGCCGCGGCGCAGGTGCGGGCCTGGCGGGCGCCTCCGACGGCCCCAACGCACCCGCGGCTACGCGCGTGACCGAACCGGACCTTGAGGTGAGAAACCCCTCGGCCTGCAATTGGCTATAGCACTCAAGCACCAACCCCCGCGAGATCCCAAGCTCAGCCGCCAGCGCCCGAGACGATGGAAGCCGCTCGCCCGCCGCCAACCGGCCCGAACGTATCGCCTCCCGCATCTCCCGCTCCAGCTGTGCACGCAGCGGCTCCGCAAGAGTTCGGTCAAGCGTAAGCAACAGTTCCGGCCCCCAACCGGCCCACTCAATAGGCATCGAGCCCAATCTAATTGGCGAGCCGGTTGCGGGCAACTTCTCCGCCAAACCGGTGCTCGGCAGCTCTGAATCCAGCTACGAGATCCGGCGCTCTGTCGCTCGCTCGCAGCCAACATCCGCCCCGCCACGGCCAAGACCCGCACCTACGCGCCGGCGAGCTCGCGGGCGCCCTCCGCCGGATGGACATCCACGACAGCGCCTCGACAGCAGCGCTTCGCGGGGTGGACGCGGCTGCGCTCGGATGCGCGAGGTTCGGGCAAGGCAGGTCCGACTGGGCGAAACGCAAGACGGCCCGCGCGAAGGCGGGCCGTCAAGAGTCGCGACTCGTTTGGTCAGATCGTCTGAACGTTCGCGGCGGCGGGGCCCTTAGGGCCCTGCTCGGCGTCGTAGGACACCTTCGCGCCCTCAGCGAGCGACCTAAAGCCGTTGCCGGCGATCGACGAGTGATGAACGAACAGGTCCTTGCCCTGGTCATCGGGTGTGATGAAGCCAAAGCCCTTCTCGTCGCTGAACCACTTCACGGTTCCGGTTGCCATCAGTTCCCTCCCGGGAGGTTGCGTGCTGCGAAACGCGGGAGGTGCTCAGAGCAACAACTACGAACGCTGGCACTACTTTCGCCGAGCGGATTGCCCGACCTTGGCTCCCAGTGTAGCTTCGAGGCTCACCCCAGGACATCCCAGGCGTCGACAGAAAAACCCTCTCCCTGAGATCAAGCGCCCCAGTGCCCGCACAAAGCACGGCGGCGACCAGCCCGGCCGGATGCGTGTGCCATGACCGAAGTAGGTCTCCGAACAAGGGCCGGTGTCTCGCTCGAGGATGGACCCCTCAGACAGGTCGTGGCGCCCGCCTGATTGCCGCTCGTCTGCATGTCGGCCGCCGGTCTGACGGTGCCGGCGGTACCGCAATACGAGCGATGGGTTCCATCACTCCCACCTCGTAGTGTTGACAATGTGCAACAATGTAGGCGTGTCCGTGAATATCTCAGTCCGGCTCGATGATCGACTTGCCGAGCGGCTGCGCCTGCGCGCGAGGGCAGCGGGTGAGAGCCTGTCCGATCGCCTGCGCCGCTACGCCGAGGAGGGTGCCCGACGGGATGAGCATCCGATGATCACCTTCCGCGATGGGCCGACCGGCCGCCGCGCCGGACTGATCGGCGGACCCGACGTGTGGGAGATCGCAATGTGGATCGACGACCTCGGCCCTGTCGAGGATCCGGCAACGGAGCTTGCGGTGGATGGCGTCGTGACGCCCGCGCAAATCGACGCCGCATTGGCATACCGCGCCGCCTACCCGGACGAGATACAAGCGCGGATCGACCTCCACCGCACCGAGACCGCCAGCGCCGACGCGCGTTGAAGCTACTCCTCGACGAGATGTACCCGGCCTCGCTGGCCGAGAGCCTTCGCGCGGCCGGGATTGAAACGATGACGGTAGCCGCGCTCAAGCTGACGGGCAGCCCCGACGTTGAGGTGTTCGCCGCCGCGGTCGCTGCTGGCTACGTCGTGCTGACCGAGAACGTCGGAGACTTCGCCCGGATCGCCGCTGAGCACAGCACCAGCGGTGCCCACCACCACGGCCTGCTGATCGCGCCCTCCTCCCGGTTCTCCCGCCGGCCGGCTGGCGCCAGACCACTCATCGCCGCGATCAAAGCCAGCGCAGAGCGGCACCTCGAAGACCGCGTTGTCTACCTTGAGCCGCCGGACCACCCATGACCGGGGCAAAAGCCCTGGGGCCTGTGAGCGGCCAGATAGTGCCCAGTGGGGTGGCGCATAACTGCCCGCGGACCTGCGTAGGGCCCTGATCGCCAACGCCACGGCACTCGATGCCTGGAAGGACATCCCGCCCTTAGCCCGCAACGAGTTCATTTGCTGGGTCGAGGATGCCAAGCAGGAGCCCACCCGAGAGCGCCGCATTCGGCGCACCCAGCAGGAGCTGGAGGAAGGCCAGCGCCGGCCCTGCTGCTGGCCGGGGTGCAAGCACCGCGATTGCGGCGGTAAGTAGGGGCCCGCGCAGGACCATTCACCGCCTCTCCCGGGGGCACGCAGGCTCAGCGGGTTGCCGGAGCGCTAACTTTCGCACTCACGTCTGCTCGATCCTGTGGGCAGCTGGAGCAGCAATCCACGAGCTGGCTCCCCACGCGGCGACAACGCGGAAGCCAGGGCCGAGCGCCGCGGGAGTTCTGCCTTTATCCGATGTTGACGGGGATGTGCTTCCACTGGACGGACACACGCTCGCTTTCCGCGCGACTCCGAACGCTCCTCGCCGGCGTCAGACGACCTCTGCCGCACCCAATGCAGGACCGCCGCTCACGCGGTCGCGGCTTCAGAGAGGTGAGCTGGCTGAGGCGGCCCCGGTGCTCGAGTCCGCGACGAATTCGGCCACCACGGGCACGATTTTCTTAGGCGAGACGTTGTGGTTTTGGCCTGGTAGCTCGCGTAGCGTCGCATTGGGTAGAGCGTTCGTAAGCAGTCCGGTTTCGGCGGTCGCCCGTCCGAGAAGTATGTGTGTAGCATGCACATACATAGAAAGGTGTTAGCGATGCCATCGATGAAGGGCAGCTTTCAAGTCTCATCTTGGAACGAGGACTCATACGAGGAACGCGACGGGCGTCGGCTGACTCGCGCCTCGGTCAGCCAGCGATTCGAGGGGGACATTGCCGGCGATGGCGCCGCGGAGTGGCTCATGGCCTATCAAGCGGACGGCCGCGCTCGGTTCGTCGGGTTCCAGGTCGTCGATGGAGAGGTCGCTGGCCGTCGCGGCACGCTCGTGCTCGAGACCGCGGGCGAGTTCGATGGACGGGTAGCACGATGGGACGCGACAGTCGTTCCCGGTTCGTCCACCGGCGAACTAGCGGACGCGAGGGGCGCGGGCAAGTTCGAGGCCCCGCACGGCTCTACGGCCTCCTATGAGCTCGACGTCTCGCTCTCGGACCACTGACCCGTCCATCGCCCGGCTCACGAACGTGGTCGGGGCGTGGTCGCTTGCGGTAGCGGACCGGCTAACGGTGGCAGCCGCCACGGCGGCTGGCCGGGGCGGCCAGGCGCCCGCCGCGCTCGTGGCCCTGCACGAGTTCGCCGCCGGGGGCACGATCGACCATCTGCGACGAGTCCTTGGAATCAGTCACTCAACGGCGGTCCGGCTAGTCGACGGTCTCGTCGCCGACGGCTATGTGGCGCGCGCTCTCAACGCCGATGACCGTCGCTCGGTCACGTTGACGCTTACGCCGGCCGGCCGGCGAGCGGCACGCCGGATCCTCGCGGCCCGCCAGAAGGCCGTGCATGGCACGCTGCAAGGACTCTCCGAGCGGGAGCGGCGCTCGCTCATGCGCCTAGCCGAAGTGCTCACCGCACAGCTTGCGGATCTGAAGCTCGACGAGCGGGCTCAAGGCAACGCTTCGTCGAGCGGCTGGATGTGCCGCCTGTGCGACTTCGTCGCTTGCGGACGTCCCCACGATCTGTGCCCGGCGGCACAGCGGGCGCGCCCGCGCCACCCCGTGCCTGGGCACTGAGCTCGACGGTCCAAACGCCCAGCGCTTCTCGGACGTCACTGCGCGCACCGTCCTACTCGGCGGAGCGCGCAGCCCGGACTTCATCAGCCGCGGGCTCCTAAACGAGCTCGCACGCGTCATTCCCGACGCGACGGTCACGATCCTGGCCGGAGTCGGCCACAGCGCGCCGGAAGACCAACCAAACAGGATCGCCTCCGCCATGCTGGCCCACAAGTGACCAGCGATCGGCTGGCCGTAACGCACCAACGCAGATCGTTATCCAGTCGCGGTCCCAACCTCGAGTCATGAGTACGATCACGCCATAACTGAGAACCTTCGTGTTGAGCGTGGTTGGATCGTCGTCAACGCCACCCGTCAGGATGATGGTTCGATCCAGCTCGGGACCGGCGGCGAGATGCGGTTCAGCCCATTCGAGGCGGTGTCACAGCGCCAGGACGCGCAGATCACGTGGGGCCAGATTCTCCAGGCGTCAGTGCAGCGGCTCGCGTTCTGGCGCCGCTAGAGCCGGAAAGCCGTTCAACCGCCAGCGGGCATGGGAAGGCTGGGTGGGGCCTGGAGGGGCCGCAGGCCGCGTGATCGCAACGTGCGATTAGTTAGGCGGTGCGCTTGGCCCCAGTCGGAGGCTCGTGATCTTGCCGGCCACAAGCGCGATCTCGGCCTGCCCGTACGCGCGCGGGCCGGTGTTCCCTGATTGTGCTTTAACGGTCCAGACGACGCGGTCGCGGGCGACCTGCTTTCTCGTCGCGTCAACCTCGATGGCGGTCAGGTGCTGCCTGAGAAAGGAACTAACGGGCTCCACTCCCCTAGTCGCCGGCGCGTTGGGAAACGGTTGTGTGGATGAGAACTCGACCTCCGCGGCGAAGAAGCTCATGACGCCAGCCGAGTCTCCGTCTTTCCACGCCTGCTCGAAGCTCAACGCCGTCAGGAACTCGTCCGCTTGGGCCTGTCCGTGAGCGATCAGATCGCGGATGAAGGCGGGGTCACGGTTGAGCTTGGAGGTGACCCCCAACGATCGGGGCAGCCGGGACGGGGACAGCTCGATGACACGCACCATGATGCTTTTGTACTTGCTGTCCCGGGGCAGCACGCCGCGGTCGAGCATCTGGTCGATCTTCTCGATGAAGTGCAGTTCCTGATACAGGGACAGGTTGCCCGCGAGCTCATTGCGACGATCGGCTATGTCGGTCACCGTCATCGGCTCGGTCTCGCGCTCCTTGGGGTTGATCTGGATGACCCAGATCTCGTCCGGTCTCGCGTCGATCAGTTCCCGGATCGGAGGGTTCTGCGAGAAGAGGCCATCCCAGTAGGTCCCGCCGTCCAGCCGCACAGAGCGAAACAGCGTAGGGATTGCTGCCGACGCCAGGATCGTCTCAGCTGAGATCCTGTCTCGACGACTATCAAACGCTTGAAACTCACCAGAAAGTACGTCAACGGCGCCGATTAGTAGGAGCGGCTGCTCGATCCTGGGCTCGCTGCCAAGCCGGTCGAAGTCAACCCGCCGCTCCAGCATTCGCTTGAATTCTTCAGCGCCGGCGGCGACGAACACGTTGTCATAGGGGCTGATCGCTGGCGTGATGAAGAACTCCTGCAACTCGCCCGCCAACATGGTCGTCGCGTTGAGCATGTGCTCGAACGGTGTGGTAGCTGAGTTGTCAGCCCAGAATTCGTCGAGCAGTCGCCCGGCGCTCGGTGGATCGCCCTCCCGCAACGCGTACCACGCCAGAAGCGCACAGATCGCTCCACCTGAGGTGCCGCTCAAGCCGACCACTTCATGCTCGGTCAGGGCCTCTTGGAACAGCCGCTTTAACACGCCCGCCGTAAAGGCAGTGTGGCTTCCACCCCCCTGGCAGGCGATCGCGACCCGTTTGCGGTCCTGACTCGCGCTCACTCGGCGTTTCTCGCTGTTCGCGCCGAAAGTCTCGCGACCAGGGCAAGGTCTTCGCCCATCTGAACGAGCGTCATTCTTCGCCCATCTGAACGAGTGTCATGTTATGCGCGCGCACACGCTGGAAATAGGCGCAGCGAACACGAGCGGCTGCGAGCGCGCCGCCGTGTTCGTAGCTCTGGAACTTCAGTCCTCGCCTTCGTCGTCCGGGTGGTGCGCGACGACGACTGGGCACGATGCATGCTTCGGCAAACCCTTGGTCGTACTACCTTCCAGCCCTTGCTCGCAGGCCGCTCAGGCCGCGCGAGCCGACGACAGTCGCAGCTGCTCGGCGCTCACGCGTCAGGTGCAGGATGGTACCGGGACATCGCCCTCGTCGGGCACGGCAAGGGATTCCGCATCGAGGCCGAGCGACTGGGCCAGCCCCGCTCCGTCGCTCGAGACGAGCTCGGCACGTTGCTGGAACTCGCGACCCACGTCGCGCCTCACTCTGCTGTCGAAAAGATTGGCCAGCAACGATCTGCGCGACCGCGTCCGTGGCAATGCAAGCGTCCGAGCACAGACCGTCCCGATAATGAAGCGAGAGCGCAGCTGGCTGTCGTAACTAGCCCCAATTGGCAGTCGGGCTCGTGCTGCCGGTTTGGCGACAAGCAGCAGCCGCGCTTCTGAGCATGGAGGGTCAAGCTCGTTCGGCCTAGGCGATGAGCACCGTAGGGTTCCTCAGGTGGCCTATCGGAGGTTGTCGCCTTCGGCGGGGGCGGTCGAGCAGGTTCGACGCCTGGCCGGCTCGGCGGCCGCAATCGAGTCCGTGATGAGACTCGAGGGTGGCCAGCACGCTGAGACCTGGAGGGTCGACACTGCGAGTCCTGAGCTCACGGTCGTCGTCCGGGAGTTTCCGCCTGGTGACTCAGCCGGTGCGCGCGAGCAGCGGGTGTTGCATGCGCTTGACGGGCTTGGAGGACTGGCCCCGGTGCTACTGGGCAGCGACCTGGACGGCCGGTGGTCGGAGTCTCCAACGTTGCTGATCAGCTGGCTTGACGGCCAAGCGGACATCAGGCCAACCGATCGTGAGACGTGGGCGACTGAACTCGGTCACGCGCTAGCCACGGTGCACGCGATGCCTAGCGATCGCCTGGCCGCTCTTCCCAGTGTGTTCGACCGCAGCGGCGGGTCACAAAAGGTGTTGGAGGGCCCGCTCGCGGCGAGGATCCGGTCTAGCTGGAGGCAGATTTCCGCTTCCCCGAAGGTGCTCACCCACCACGATTACTGGTCAGGCAACGTCGTCTGGCGAGACGGAAAGCTCACGGGAATCGTCGACTGGTCCGGCGGGGCCCGCGGTCCGCGCGGCTTCGACGTGGGCTGGTGCCGTCTTGACCTTGTTCTCCTCTTCGATGAGCGCATCGCCGACGTGTTCCTGGCGGCCTATGAGGATGGGCTCGGTCGCACAATCGACGACGTGGCTCTCTGGGATGGTTGGGCCGTCGCCCGCTCGCATGATGCGGTCGAAACGTGGGCTCCGAACTACGCGCCGCTGGGGCGAGTTGACCTCGACGGTGAGGAGCTTCGGCGACGCCACTCCCAATGGACACGGCGTCTGTTGGAAGAAACATAGGCAGCCCGCCCGGGAGAGCCCGGTCTCAAATGTCGGGAGTACGCGGGGGGAGTCGCGTAAACGCGCCCGATTCGCCTGAAGCCCTGATCGAGACGATCGAGTTGGCGGCGGAGACGGGATTAGCAGGCTGCTCGATTGAGGATCACACCGGCCGGCGCGATGAACCGCTGCGTATGGCGCGAAATAAGCGCGTCTTATCTCGGACGTACGCCTGAGAACCTGGCGGTGGACAACAGCCTTGGTTTCGTGCAGGCTCTGGCCATGAGTCTGAGTTGCTCGATGGTTTGGCAATTCAGGAATGAGTTGGTTACGGAAGTGAGGGAGAGCCGATGTTCAAGCCCATTCTCGAGTTCTTGACCCTGAGGTGGCTATGGGATCGCCGTCGGGGCAGAAGCCGTGGCCGCGGGAGGAGGCATTGAGAGCCCTTCGGGGATTGGACCGCAGGAACGCGAGTTCTGCTGGGGGACACACCTGCGACGTCGTCGGTGTGCGCGAGGTTGTGCGTACCTGGCCTGCAGGGGCTTTCGGTTGTGCAGGGGCACCGGTCGACCCCAGGACCACCACTCGGGCAGGTGCTCTGTCCCTCGCGGACCCTGCCGCTGTCGCTCCCGCGGATCCGCAATTTCCTGTCACGGGGGAAGCCTCCAGCGGCGTCATCTTCGGGTACTTCACGACCAGGTGCTGGTCGAGCGACCGGTCGTCGACGCCCTGCACCAGCTGCGTGACCGAGCCGCGGCCCGCTAGGTCGGGGGCTCGAGCTCAGGCCCTCCGACGGCGTGGCTTAGAGCACGTGATACGACAGCCCGATCCAGGCCGGACCACGAGATGAGAGGACACCAAGACGATGAGCGAGCAGACAGCGGCGGACAACCTGTGTCAGCGACTGATTGAGTGGGATGTCGACACGATCTACGGCTTCCCTGGTGATGGAATCAACGGGATCCTGGGCGCGCTGCGCCGCCACCAGGAACAGCTGCGCTTCGTGCAGACCCGCCACGAGGAGATGGCATCGTTCATGGCCTGCGGGCACGCCAAGTTCACTGGCAAGGTCGGCGTGTGCATGGCGACCTCGGGGCCGGGCGCGATTCATCTCCTCAACGGCCTGTACGACGCCAAGCTCGATCACCAGCCGGTGGTGGCGATCGTGGGTCAGACGTTCGTTAGGGCGATTGGGGGCGACTTTCAGCAGGAGGTCAAGCTGCTGCAGCTCTACAGCGATGTGGCGTCATCGTTTTGCGAGCAGGCCAACGAGCCGTCGTCGATCCGACATCTGGTCGACCGGGCGATGCGAATCGCCCAGACCGAGCGCACGGTGACGTGCGTGATCGTGCCCGCCGACGTTCAGGATAAGGAGGCGGTCGAGGAGCAGCCGCACGCGACCCATACCGTGCATACGGGTGTCGGGTATTGGCCGGGTCGCCGAGTCCCCCACCAATCACAGCTTCAGGCGGCGGCCGACATCCTCAACGCCGGCGAGAAGGTCGCGATGCTGGTCGGCCAGGGGGCGCTGGGGGCGACCGACGAGGTGATCTCCGTCGCCGATACGCTGGGCGCCGGGGTGGCTAAGGCGCTGCTGGGCAAAGCTGCGGTGCCCGACGACATCCCCTTCTGCACCGGGAGCATCGGCCTGCTGGGGACTAAGCCCAGCTGGGACATGATGCAGGGCGCCGACACACTGCTGATGGTCGGCTCAAGCTTTCCCTATTCGGAGTTCTTGCCCGAAACGGGCCAGGCCAAGGCGGTGCAGATCGACCTGCTCGGCAGGATGCTGAGCATCCGCTACCCGATGGACCTCGCGCTGGAGGGCGATAGCAAGGCGAGCCTACAAGAGCTGCTGCCCCTGCTGCATCGCAAGGAGGACCGGGCGTGGCAGGAGGAGATCAAGGGCAACGTCGCCGATTGGTGGCGGCTGATGGACGATCTCGGCCAGCCCGCCGATCGCGATGGGCGAATCCGTCCCGAGGGGTTGTTCGCTGCGCTTTCGCGCCAGCTACCCGACAACGCGATCCTCTCGAGCGACTCGGGCTCGGCGGCCAACTGGTACGCGCGGCAGATCAGGATCCGCCGGGGAATGAAGGCGATGCTGTCGGGCAACCTGGCCACGATGGTCCCCGGGGTGCCATACGCGACGGCTGCGAAGTTCGCCTATCCGGATCGGGTCTCGATTGCGATGGTCGGGGACGGCGCTATGCAGATGGGTGGGATGGCAGAGATGCTCACTGCCGCCAAGTACTACAAGACCTGGGCGGATCCGCGAATGGTGGTGCTGGTGCTCGTCAACGAGGACCTCAACCAGGTCACCTGGGAACAGCGCGTGATGGAAGGCGACCCCGAGTTCGAGGCCTCCCAGGAGATCCCGTACGTCGACTACGCCGCCTGGGCGGAGCTGATCGGCCTCAAAGGGATCAAGATCACCCAATCATCCGAGATCGAGGAGGCCTGGCGGACCGCACTCACCGCCGAGCGACCAGTGATCATCAGCGCGCTGACCGATCCCAACGAGGCTCCGCTGCCGCCGCACATCACCTTCCAGCAGGCCGAGGGATTCGCCAAGTCGATCGAGAAGGACCCCAGTAGCGGGATGGCGGGGGCGGTCGAGTCGATCCGCGAGAAGGCCCGCGAGTTCATGCCTGGCGAATGAGGCGGCCAGCATAGGCTCATCCAGTAGCCGCGAGGCCGCCGCCGCAACGTTGGTTGCGGCCACCGCCCTTCGGGTAGTGGTTCACCTAGCGGGCCGCGTGGATGGCACTGAGCATCGCGACCCCAGCCCGGATCCATCGACGATTGAGCACCTGAGTTGCTCGGAGCTAGGCGGAGGTCGAAAGACAGCACTGTGGAAGGCACCGCGCCAGAGGCACAGGAGCAGGTTGGCAGTAAGAGCGCCCCGACCAGACCGCTTGGCGGTGGACAGCTTCTGTCGGCGATCTCGACCGGAATCGTGAAGTTGATGCGCGAGCACTACGGCCGCGGGCCGATCAAGGCCAAGACCTACGCGCTCGACGACATCGTCGTGTGCGTGTTGCGCGGCAGCGGCTTCACGGCCTTAGAGCAGACGATCATGGACAGTGGCGACGGCGATCGGGTCGTCGCGATGCGCGAGGATTTCCAGGATGTGATGGCCCGGCGCTACAGGGAGCTGGTCGAGGGGCTGACGGGCCGCAAAGTGCTCGCGTTCCTCTCCCAAGCGCGCGTCGAGCCCGACCTCACGTTGGAGGTGTTCTTCATCGACCGACCCCTCGAGGGATTCGGAGCCGTTGAAGAGCTCCACGCCGACCGTTCCCGGCCGCCTGAATAGGCTCGGTCGGCACCGGCCGCCTGTGGTTGCCGCTGAGCGCTTGAACCCAGGCAAAATTGGGCGTAGCCTTCGTGCTGACGCTCGAATGCAGTCGCGGTGGGGCTGCGGCGCAGTCGCGGGTCTGGTTTATCGAAGCACGCGCTAACGGGGCGCTCCCGTGGCTCATGGTGGGTGCTCGAGCCCGCGACGATGCCTGACCTTTTGGAGGTTGCTGTGCCTGAGCTCCCGCCCCAGAACCCGACCCTCGCCGACCCCGGCGATAAAGACCGCGAGCAGCTATTCGGCGGCCGGTTGCTGGCAGAGATCACCGACCGGCTCGTCAAGCTGATCCGAGAGCATTACGGCCGCGGCCCGATCAGCGCCAAAACGTATTTCCTTGACAATCTGATCGTCTGCGTGCTGAGCGACGGGTTCATTGCGCTCGAGCGGACGATGATGGAAGGCGGCGCAGCCGCACGCGTGCTCGAACTGCGGCGCGAGTTTCAGTGCCTGATGGAGACTCGGTACACCGAGATGGTCGAAGAGCTGACCGGCCGCAAAGTGCTCGCGTTCCTCTCCCAATCCCATGTCGAGCCCGACCTGAGCGTCGAGATTTTCCTGATGGACGGACGACTACCAGGGTTCGGAGCGCTCGAACTCGTCGATCCCGGCGACAGCTAAACGAGCGCTTCAAGTCCGTCGCCCCGCCCGCGCGGCGTAACGCAGACGGCCGCTAGCGGCCGCCCGCGCCCAACGCCGGCGCACGGCCTGGCGTACCGCAGGAGACCGCTCCCGGTCGACCGATTCGGCCTGGCGCTCGTTCTAGGTGTGGCGTTTGAGGGTATGCGTCGGATCGCCAGAGGCGATCTCGACGTCCTCCCGCAGCTGCTGGGCGTGGTGGAGGTTTTGGAGTTTCTTGAGCGCCTGGTGCTCGATCTGGCGGATTCGCTCGCGGGTGACGTTGAACGCGCGCCCGACCTCGTCGAGCGTGCGCGGGTGCTGGTCGCCGAGGCCGTAGCGCAATTCGAGCACGCGCCGATCTCGGTAGGAGAGGTTCTCGAGCGCCTCGCGCAGGGCTGCGTTGCTGAGGGCCTCCACGGCGCGCTCGTAGGGAGATTCGGCTCGCTCGTCGGCGATCAACTGGCCGAACTCGGACTGCTCCTCGTCACCGACGGGCTTCTCGAGCGAGATCGGCGCCTGCGCAGAGCGCCGGATCGACTCGACCTCCTCGGGCTCGATCGCGGTCACCTCGGCGATCTCCTCGAGCGTCGGCTCGCGGCCGAGCCCGGTCACCAGCTTGCGCTCCGCGCGGCCAATCCTGTTGAGCTTCTCGACGATGTGGACCGGGATCCGGATCGTGCGTGCCTTGTCCGCGAGCGAGCGGGCGATCGCCTGGCGGATCCACCAAGTGGCGTAGGTCGAGAACTTAAAGCCCCTGCGGTAGTCGAACTTCTCCGCCGCGCGCACGAGGCCGACCGTGCCCTCCTGGATCAGGTCGAGAAACGGCAGTCCCTGGTTGCGGTAGCGCTTGGCGATCGAGACCACGAGCCGTAGGTTCGACTCGACCATCTTCTGCTTGGCCACGAACGACCCGCGCTCGATCCGCTTGGCGAGGTCAACCTCCTCCTGAGCCGTCAGCAGCCGCACCTTTCCGATGCCCTTCAGAAACAGCTGCAGACCATCCGTCGTCCCTTCCGGCTCCAGATCAAGCGGTGCCTTGCGGCGAGTCCGCTTCTCGGGCGCGGGCTCGATGATCAGGCTCGCCGCCGTGGCCGGATCGATCTCCTCGATCAGCTCGATGTCGCACCGCTCAAACACACCGTGCAACTCCTCGACTTCGGTGTCCTCGAGGCCGAGCTCGGCCGCGACGGTCGCAATCTCGGCGTATGTGAGCACACCGACCTGCAGCCCGCGTGCGATCAGAGCCTTTACCTCTTCCAGCTCCTGAAGATCCGCTCCTGACATCCGTGGCGGTTCGCGTTCAGCCTGCCCGCTCAGTCGATCCCAGTTCATCGCGCGAAGCCCAACCTAGGCCCTGCTAGTCGTACGCGCGAGTCAGGTTCCCGCAGCGAGGATCGCTCGGACCGACCGGGTCCGGCTTGGTCCCGGCATCGCGCGCTGCCTGAGCGGTCAAGTGTCGCTGGGCATCGATCACCGAGAAAACCCGCCGCGACCCGCGATCACGAGCCAACTCGCCGCGCCGACGCACCGCCCGATCGTGTTCTATCCGCGTCATCGTCATCACGCCTTTCCATCCGTCTGTTGAGCATGCGCGCAAGGAAGAGGGCGAGAACCCGCGCGTTTAATCAGATTGCGACAAGGCCACCGGACCGGTGGCGTAACGCCCGTAGAGGAACCCGCCGGCCCCGCAGTCAAAACCAGTAACCCAAGCCTCGCGCCTCGTGGCGCACACGCGCCGTCGGTGGCAATCGGGCTTGGGGCGAGAATCCCGGCCGCAGGGCCAGCTCCATCGTGACTGTACTCCCATTTCAGGCGTTGCGTACGCGGACCTCAAAAAACTAGGCAAATCCTGGCCCGGCTCCATGCGGACGAGGTGGTCGGCGTCGCTAAACAAATCGGGGCCGGCTGCGTCTTATCCGTCGCGTTGGAATCTGCCGGGCGGACGGCGTTGTTTGTCCCGCCGCTCCCTTTGGTGGCGGACATACCAAACCGTGACGATCAGGCCGGTGCCGAGCACGACAATCCGCGTGCCGGTTGAGTCGGCGACGAACATCCCGGTCGGCACGGTCAGCGCGAGCGCGATCTGGCTGGCACCGTCGATCGCGAAGGTGAGCCCGATGATGGCGGTGAGCATCGTCAGTGCCCGTCGCCGGTCGGGGTCTGCCAGCCTGGTCTGGATCTCGGTCCGACGCTCCGGGTTGAGCTTTGCGCCGTGCTCGGCGGCCAGCGCCAGGAGCGGACGGCCGAGCGCGATCGAAGCGAGCGCGGCGACCCCAAGCGTGCCGGTGACGGAGCCGCGGCGCAGCTTGAGCGCAAGGGGGTCGCCGCCTGTCAAAGCGTAGGCGGCGAGCGCGATCGCGACGGTGACGGTGGACGCGACTGCGATGGGGTCCAGCCGGCGGCGGGTGACCCCGACCACGAGGAGCCACGTAGCGGGGATCGCCTCGGTGATCGCGAGCGCGCCGGTGGCCGAGCCGATCGCGGTCCGAATCAGCGTGTAGGCGGCCAGCGGTAGCACGAGTCCGGCCACGAGCCGGCGAGGAGACAGTTGCGGAGGGCGTCCGTTCACGAGACTGCCTCCGTTGGACGCACGAAGAAGCCGGCCACCTGGCGGTCGGCGTCCAGCACGACGCGACCAATCCCGTCGGCGTGCTCGAGCGCAACCGGGATGTCGACAGCGGTGTAGCCATCGCGCACCGACACGACCGGGGTGCCGAGCGCTTGGACCTCGCCGGCTTCCCGACGCACCTTCTCGCGGACGTCGGTCAGCAGCTCAACCGAGCAGGCTTTCAGCATCCGCTCCCCGAATCGCGACCGGACGTCGCCGAAGCGGCCGTCCAGGAAAGCCTGCAGCACCGGAACGGCGTGCTCAACCGCACCCTCCAGCGCCACCGCGATTCCCCCCTCGTCGGGCGCGGGGCGCCGACCGCCACCAAAGCGCTGGAACGCGGCCTGACGGCTGACGCGGAGCACCTCACCGATTTCGGCCCATGTGTGCCCGGCGGCGCGCGCCTGCTCAACCAGCGCGCGCAGTGTGTCCTCGACGATCATGTCCAGGCTCCGCGTTGCCGCGATCGCTCGCATTACTTGGCCCGCGGCGCGCTCGTCGGCCCGGAGGACATCGGCCACCAGGTCAACGTTGGTCGCGAGCATCAGCGCCATCACTTCCCGGTCGAGCTGGATGGGCGAGCGAGGCTCATTCACGGCTCGTCAAGATAACCTTTACACCTTGGGTTGTCAAGGCCACCTTTACGATCTCGTCACGTCAGATCGCCGCGCTGCACGACCAGGCCGCCCGATCAGAGGAATCCCGGGCCCGGGCTCAGCGGCCGACGGTTCATCCCTTACAGGGCGTGGGCCGACGAACCCGACGGCCGGGGGGTTTTGATTGTGGTCGCGCTCGTGGCGTCTAACGATGTAGGGAGCGTGACGCGAGCAGAGCGTATGGCCAATCTGATCGGCGTGGTCGTCCCGTTCGCGGGCGTGATCGTTGCTATTGGCCTGCTCTGGAATCGTGCTGTTGACGGGGTCGATCTCGCGATCCTTGGCGCGATGTACGCGCTCACCGCGGTTGGCGTGACCGTTGGCTTTCACCGGCTGCTCACCCATCGGGCCTTTCAGACCTATCCATGGCTCGAGCGGGTGTTCGCCGTTCTCGGGTCCCTGGCGGTGCAAGGCTCTGTCATGGATTGGGTGGCCGACCATCGCAAGCACCATGCGCACGCGGACGCCGAGGGTGACCCCCATAGTCCGCATGTCGGTCACGGCAGCGGCATTCGTGGACTGTGGCATGCGCATACCGGCTGGCTGCTCGAGACCCAAGGTCAGGCCGACTGGAAGCGTTACGCGGCCGAGCTTTACGAGGATCAGCGGATGCGGCGGATCGGACGGCGCTTCCCGCTGCTCGTACTGGTCTCGCTCATGCTTCCAACTGTGGCGGGCTTCATCCTGGATGGGTTCACCCTTGGTGGTGCTCTGGGCGGCTTCGTTTGGGGCGGTCTCGTTCGGATCTTCTTGGTCCACCACGTCACGTGGTCGGTGAATTCGGTCTGCCACTTCTTCGGCCGCCGACGTTTTGACATCAAGGATCGCTCGACGAATGTCGCGTGGCTCTCACTTCTGTCGCTAGGCGAGTCCTGGCACCACAACCATCACGCCTTCCCGCGCTCCGCCTACCATGGCCTGCGGCGGTGGGAGATCGACCTCTCGGGGTTGCTCATTTCGACGCTTGAGCGGCTAGGGCTCGCCTGGAATGTCGTCCGGATAACACCCGAGCGTCAGCTCCAAAGGACCTACGCCCGGCCATAGGCGATCGGCCGCCGGCCGCCGCCGCTCCACTCGTTGAATGAGCCGTCGTAGACGCCGTCGGCGTGGATCCCGATCCGCTCGAGCGACAACAGGGCGACGGTGGCCGACACGCCGCTGCCGCAGGTCGCGATCAACTCGCGGGGCGGCCGGGTGGGGTCGATCCCGGCATCGTGCGCGAGCCTGGCGACCGCCGCGGGAGCGGCCCATAATCCGGTAGCGCCGTCGACCAGTTCCTGGTAGGGCACGCAGCGCGAGCCCGGAATGTGTCCGGTGTTGGCCACGTCCTGATCGCCAAGGAACAGATGACGCGGGCGGGCGTCCACCAGCGCCGCGCCGGCGGCGCGCGCCTGCTCGACCTCGGCCAACGTGCGGCGCAGCTTTGGACGCGGGCGCGCGATGAAGCGAGCGCTGCGCGGCTCGACACTCGCGTCGCTGACCGGCCGTCCCTCCTCGGCCCAAGTGCTCCAGCCGCCGTCGAGCACGCGCGACTGGCCGCCGTAGCAGCGGAACGCCCAGGCCACCCGGGCAGCGAAGATCCCGTAATAGTCGTCGTAGGTGACGACCAGGTTCGTGTCTCCGACTCCCAGCTGACCCGCGCGCGCGGCGAACTCGTCCGCGCCGGCGAGCTGCACCGGTACCGGGTCGTCGGGATCGACGAAGTCGTGCTCCCAGTCGACGAACACCGCGCCGGGGATGTGGCCGACGTGGTACTCGGCGCGCTTGGCGTGCGGGAGCGGCGAGCTCGGATGCCGCCCGCGGACATCGAGCACGCACACGCGCGGGTGCTCCAAGTTGGCCTGCAGCCAGTCGCCGCTGACGAGCGGACCTTCGGGTGCTTCAACGTACGGCGGTGTCGATTCCATCTCGCTCCTCCTGTTCCTCGCCGCGCTGGTTGGCTGGGCGCGGCTATGCCTCTTCAGCCATCGCGATCACGTCCTCGCGGGTGACCTTGCCGACGAGCTCTGGGTGATCGGTGCGCATGTGCGCCTCGATCACCTTTGCCGCCTCCTCCGCGGTCGCACCCCGTCCGAGGAATCCGCACTGGCACCGGATGACCTTCGCCATGACCTTCTCCTTGTTGGTTGGCGCGACCTTACGGCCGCCGGTATGCACGCTTCTGCGATTCTCCTTGCACCAACATTGGCCGACAACCCACCGACTCGAATCCAGCTCTGCGGCCGGCTCGCGATTCAGCTCTGTGGCCGCGATCTCACCCCGAAGCTCCCGGGCGGCCAGGCGCGGGTGCTCTTCACCTACCTGGCCGTCACCCGCGCGCTGCCCTCGGGGCGCGAGACGCTGATCGAGGCGCTGTGGCCGTGGCGCCCGCCGGCGGGCGCGGATACCGCGCTCAGCGCCCTGCTGTCCCGCCTGCGATCGGTGCTCGGCAGCGACGTCCTGTGCGGCCGCAGCGAGATCCAACTGCAGCTGCCGCACGATGCGTGGATCGATCTAGAAGCCGCGGAGGATGCGATCCACCGCGCCGAGGCGGCGGTGGCCCAGGGTGATTGGGCGCGCGGATGGGGACCGTCGCTGATCGCGTTGTTCACGGCGCGCCGCGGCTTCCTGCCGCGCGAGGACCTCCCCTGGGCCGAGGAGCACCGGCGCCGGCTCGAGGGAATCCTCGTCTCGGCGCTCGAGTGCTACGCCGCTGTCGCGCTCGGCGTCGGCGGCTCCGAGCTCGCTCCCGGCGAGCGCAGCGCACGCGAGCTCGTCTCGCTCGCGCCCTTCCGAGAGCGCGGACACGCGCTGTTGATGGAGATCCTCACCGCCCGCGGCAACGGCGCCGAAGCACTGCGCATCTATGAGGCGTTGCGCCAGCGCCTGCGCGACGAGCTCGGCGCCGCACCGGCACCCGAGCTGCGCGAGCTGCAGGAGCGGCTACTCCGCCGCTGAGATCGGCTCGACTGACCATTTCGAGCGCTAGTCGTTGAGCAGTGCCACGGCGCGCGTCCAGCCCGCGGACGCGGACTCGATGCTGACTGGAAAGCACACGACGGTGAAGCCGTCGTCAGGTAGTTGCTCAAGGTGGTGGAGCTTTTCGAGCTGACAGTAGCCGCGCTCACGGCCAGCTTTATGTCCCTCCCAAATGATCGACGGATCGCGGTCGCGCAGGAAACGTTCTAGGGTCGCGCTGAAGGGCGCGTCCCAGCTCCAGCCGTCGGTGCCCACGATGCGCACGCCTTGCCTGACGAAGTGCAGCGTCGCGTCGCGGCCGAAGCCGCATCCCGCATGGATGTAGTCGTCGTGTCCATAGCGGGCGCCGGCGCGGGTGGCGCACAGGACGATCTCCAGAGGCTGCAGGACATGGCCGATGCGCTCGAGTTCGCCGTCAATCTCGTCCGGGCTCACGACGTGGCCGTCGGGCAGCGCGCGGAAGTCGAGGCGAATGCCGGGCTGGATGCACCACTCCAAGGGAATCTCGTCGATGGTGATCGAGCGTTGGCCGGCGTCCATTGTCGGGTGGTAGTGCCAGGGCGCGTCCATGTGGGTGCCGTTGTGGGTTGAGATCTGGACGCGTTCGACCGCCCATCCCTTGCCTTCGGGCAGTTGCTCGGGATCGAGGCCGGGAAACGCGGCGGCTAGTTCCTGCGCGCCCTGGTCGTGGCCGGTGTAGTTAATCGAGACGCGCTGGAAGGACGGATCGGCAGGTACGTCGTTGGCAAGCGCAACGGAGAGATCGACGATGTGCATCAGACAGCATCATGCTCGCACGTGCCAGCGCGCCCAGCGTGGTATTACGGTGCCGTATTCACAAGCTCAGATGCGAGCGGACAGTGGAGAGGATTCCAATGCCCCCCAGCAGCGTTCATTTCAACGGTTCGGTCAACCTGCCTGACGCAGAGACCGTGATGCGGGAGATCAGTTCGCGCATCCCAATCGGCGTGCGGCGGATGACCGACGGGGAGACCGGGGATCGCGGCTACTGGATCTTGTTTCAGATCCAGAAGTTCCTCCAGATGCCCGAGTTTGAGTCGGTGGCTGTCGGGCAGCCATACGAGGCCTCGTCGGACGCGCCGCAGATGCCTCAACTCCGTCTCGCCGAGGGGACCTCCGCTGAGACCATCGCCTGGCCCAATCTCGGCTACGCCGACGAATACGCCGGGTCGTTCGAGATCTTTGATCGGCTCCAGAAAGGTGGGACGATCCCCTCAGGGGTGCGTTTTCAGATGCAGTACCCCACTCCCCTGGCCTCGGTGGCGGGCACCGTGGTGCCCGAGGACCTGCCTGGCGTGGCCGCCTCCTATGAGGCGGCGCTGTTCGCCGACCTTGATGAGGTTCTCGCGCGCCTGCCACACGACCGGTGCGCAGTGCAATGGGACGTCGCGGTCGAGTTTGGGCTCCTGGAAGGTGCGATGGGACCCGGCTCAGGAGTACCTCTGGACGAGATTTCGCCCGGACTTGTCCGCTGCGTGGACCGGGTGCCTGCGGGCATCCCCGTCGGGCTGCACCTCTGCTACGGCGACTACGGCCACCAGCACTTCAAACAGCCCGACTCGGTTCGGATGCAGGTGGAACTCCTCGACGCCGTCGTCTCCGCCGCGCACCGGCCCGTCAACTGGGCATCTTTCACTGTGCCCCAGGCCCGAGATGACTCCGACTACTTCGCGCCGCTTCGTGACCTCGCGGTGGGAGCGGACACCGAGCTGTATTTCGCGCTGGTTCCATATCACCCCCACGACCAGGCCGAGGGCACGACCGCCGAGCAGGCGAAGCACATCGACGCTGCACTGGCGGAGTCGGCTGCCGGAAGCCGCGAGTGGGGAATCTGCACTGAGTGCGGAATGGGACGCGTCGCGGCCGACGACGTGCCGAAGCTGCTAGATCTACACCGCGAGATCCTCGGCGCCTGAGCCGCACCCAGCGCCGGCGGCATCAACGTGACTTGAAATCATCCGCCGAGAGATGGACTACGGCCTGCAGGGAAAGGTTGCGCTTGTCACCGGCGCCGCGTCGGGCATTGGCCGCGCAACCGCGGAGCTGTTGACCGCGATGGGAGCGCGCGTGGTTGCCTCGGACGTCGATGCGGAGCGCGGGGCCGGGACGGTCGCCGAGCTGACCCAGGCTGGGCGGGAGGCGGTCTTCCGGGCTGCGGACATCACTGACGCTGACGCGGTCGCGGTTCTGGTTGCTAACGCCGTCGATACCTACGGGGGCTTGGACTGCGCCGCCAATTGCGCGGGCGTGGGCGGAGGGGATGCGGTCACGCACGAATACCCTGACGACCGCTGGGATCGCGTCGTGTCCATCAACTTGAGGGGCACGTGGTTGGCGATGCGGCGGGAGATCGAAGCGATGCTCGATCACGGGGGCGGCGGGGCGATCGTCAACGTCTCCTCGACGCTCGGCCTACGTGGGTCGCCGATGGCGTCGGCCTACAGCGCCGGCAAACACGGCGTTCTGGGGCTGACACGCACCGCGGCCATCGAGTACGCGGCCGCCGGCATTCGCGTCAACGCCGTCTGTCCCGGTGCGATCGACACCCCGATGATGGACGAGACGTTCGAGCGATTCCCGGGCTTCCGCGAGGCGCTGCTCGGGTTCGTCCCCATGGGGCGTATGGGTCGCCCGGAAGAAGTGGCCAGCGCGATCGCCTGGCTCTGCTCCGACGCGGCCTCATTCATCACGGGCGAGAGCCTCGCTATCGAAGGCGGGCTACTCGCCCGGTGAGCGAGCGAGGAAGAACAGCCCGGCTGCTTTCGATGCAGCCTGCATTTCATCTGATCTGGGTGATGCGACATGGGCCGCGATACATAGGCTCCAGTCTCCCTCTGAGAGGGAAGCTCGCACCTCATCGACTAATGGCGACGGCTCAGCATTCGGGGACAAAGCGGTAAGCCCCCGCCCGCCGCAGGCTCGCCGGCCACCGGCGCTCCGATGCCCGACGACTCCGTCCGAGACCCGGAGCTGGACCTACTGCGGGCTTACGAGCCGGTCGTCCGGTACACCCGCGGGGAGCTCTTCTTTCCAACTGCGGTTGGTCCATACGTAAGCCACTGCAGCCTGCGGAGCGGCCGACGCGGCGGCGAATCAACCATCGTCGCTCGTGCCGGTGAGCTCACCCTGGAGCGTTTGGCTCAGGAGGGCAGGCGGGACGGTGACCGCTCGCTGTCGCTTCGCTTCGTGCAGCAGCCTCTGAGCCACGCGCAGTATCGGAGCTGGCGCAGGGTCCCGCGCGAGCGCCTAGGCGCCACAGGGCGCTTCACGACCACCGGTGTGTTCGGCCGCCTGATCGACGCGGGCCTGCGTGCGTCGCTGCTTCTGCGGGGAAAGGTCCCGGCGGGACTCGCCGCGGCGGCCGAGACCACTTATCGCGAGCAACTCGAGTACAAGCGGTTCACCTACTACGGCCGCGTGATCCGAGCCGGTGGCTATGTCTGCCTGCAGTACTGGTTCTTCTACGCGATGAACGATTGGCGCTCGACGTTCAGCGGGATCAACGACCACGAGGCCGATTGGGAGATGGTCACGGTCTACCTCGCCGAGCAGACCGATGGGCCGCCGCGGCCCGCATGGGTCGCGTTCTCCTCACACGACTACCAGGGCGACGATCTGCGCCGGCGCTGGGATGACCCGGAACTGTGCCGGGAGGGTGAGCGGCCTGTGGTGTTCGCCGGTGCCGGCTCGCACTCCGGAGCATTCATCCCCGGGGACTACGTGGTCTCGGTTGATCCCCCTCAAGTGCGGCGCCTGATGAGGTTTCTGCGCAAACTCCAGCGGCTGCTGGCCCCGTGGCGCCACTACATTGGCGATACGGCCGCGCTGGGGATCCCGTTCGTCGACTACGCGCGAGGCGACGGCACCGCCATCGGCCCCGGGCACGACGCGGAATGGACGCCCGTCCTGATCGACGATGACACTCCGTGGATCCGCGACTATCGAGGGCTTTGGGGTCTCGACACGCGTGACCGCTTCGGCGGCGAGCGAGCACCGTCGGGACCGCGCTACGAACGTGATGGTTCCGTCCGCGCATCATGGGCAAACCCGCTGGGCTGGGCAGGACTCCTCAAGGTCCCGCCCCGCGACGACGACTTCGCCGATGCCCTCACCGCGCGAGTGGCGGCACTGGAGCAGCAGCTGGGTGAGCTTGACCCAATCATCGACACCGAGCGCGCCGCGCTCAGGAGCCTCCACGCCCAGGCGCGGTCGCTGAACGCTCACCACTACACCAAGACCCTCGCCGACAGGCGCGAGCGGGAGCTCGCCGAGCGCGAGGCCGCCCTCAAGCAGACGCTCGCCAATCAGACGACTCTGGCCGAGGAACGCCGCGCTCACCTCGCGACGCTCGCCGACCCCGTCCCGGCGGAGCCACCACAAGCGCACATCAAGAGAACCCACCTACCGCATGTCCAGCAGCAACGACGCACGCGATTCCTCAAGTTATGGGCCGCAGTCAGCACCCCACTGCTGCTGGCCTCCCCAATCCCCATCCTCCTGATCGGCACGACGGTCACCTGGACGGTCGAGATCGCGGTCCTCTTAAGCGCGTTCATCGCGGCAGAGGCCATCGCCCGCCGACGACTCCTCTCGCTCGTGGCCAGCATGCTTCTGCTCGCCGCCTCGGTCGCGCTGATCGTGGGGTTCGTGCTTCTTCTCCACAAACACTGGCGCACCGCCATAGCGCTGGCCCTCGGAACAGCCGCACTCGCGCTATTCCTCGGCAACCTCCGCGCCCGACGCCGCGCTTGACCGCCACCCCGGGCCTGGGACGCGCCGACATATGATGGGGCCGGGACGCGAACACGTTCGGAGGCCTATGACGATGCTCAATACCTGGCGGATCCAGGTGGTCGACCGGCGCCCAGGCGATCACGGTGATGCGCAGATCTGCCGGGTTCTGAGTTACGGGCTCTCTTAACGTCCTAGCCAAGAGTTGATCAGGCCAGCCAGCTTCGACGGGGCCTGTGCCGTGAACGCGTGACCGCAGCCAGCAAAGAGCTCGAGCGGCGCGCGGAGCGCGTCAGCGAGCCGATCGCTGTTGACCACCGGGATCACAACATCCTCGGTGCCGGCAGCGATAAGTGCCGGGGCGATGATCGAGGCCAGCCGCGCGCCCGCGGGTTCGGCATGCCAGAGCTCAATCGCCTGCTCCTGAGCATCGAGTGCAGCGGTCGATAACGCTGCGCGAGCCTGAGCGACAAGCTCCCCGAACCTCGCGTCCATATCACCAGCAACGGCGGGCGGGAAGAGCAGCCAGAGAATCCGCCTGGCTTGTTCGCGTGGTGTCCCCTCGTGGTCGATCAATCGGCCCCATACGTCCGGCTCAGCTGTGACCGCGCTGGCGCCGCCGTGATCGGTCGAGAGCAGGACGAGCTTGCCGACGTGCGCAGGCACCCGCGCTGCGACCTCCTGTGCGACGAACCCGCCCATCGACCAGCCGACCACGTCACAACGTTCGATCTTGAGCGCCTTCATCAGCCCGATTACGTCCTCGGCCATGGTGCCGACCGTCAGGCCGTCGATAACCGGCGGCGACTCTCCCATCCCCCGGTTGTCTGGACAGACGATCCATGAGCTACTGCTCAGCCCTGTAAGGAACGCTGGGTCCCAGTCATCCTTGGTCGCCGCGTAGCCGTTGATAAGTATCACGGGATCGCCTCGCCCGAGCTGGCGAAACGCGAGTCGATCCCCTCGAAAGCCCCCCGTCACGCTCGATGGCTCGTATTCAGGCGTGCACGGGCTTCTTGTCTATTTCTGCCGACGCCAGGCGGGCACCCTCGAGGCGGGCCTTGATCTTCTTCATCGCAACGTCGCGCGCGAAGTCCGGCGAGCCGTGCTTGGGCTTGACATCGCGGCTGAATGGCGAAAAGCCGCAGTCATCGGTGGCCCCTAGCCGCTCGACGGGGATGTGCTTGGCGGCCGTCAGCAGTTCGTCCCGGACCTCATCGGGGGTCTCGATGTCCGGTGTCAGCGGGTTGATGACGCCCATGAAGCAGACCTGGGGAACACCGCTGGCGTCGTCCCGACTGTACTTGCCACAGAGCTTGTAGACATGCTCCCGGTCGTCCTCGCTCTTGCACTGGATCAGGAAGTAGCCGGCGTTGAGGTCGAACATGTGCTCGAGCAGCAGCTCATAGGGGACGTCCTTGCTGTGCACGGAGTCGCAGTCGCCGCCCGGGCAGGTGTGAATGCCGATGTTCTTGCGCTCCTCGGCAGAGAACCGATTGAGAACGCGGTTGTTGAGGTCGATGAAGTCCTGCAGCATGTTGCGCCCCGTCCATGGGTTCCGCGAGTCGTTCTTGTTGGCCAGGCGGCCCTCGGTGAAGTCGATCGAGACGCGGACGGCACCCGCCGCGAAGCACTTGCGGATGTCCTTTTCGCACTCGTCGACGAGGTCGCGCAGGAACTGATCCCGCGAGTAGCCCGGGATCTCCTCCTCCAACGGGTAGAGCAGCATCAGCATCGACGGTGCGATCACTGCTTGCTTGACCGGACGCGCCGCGAGCCTTGTGTTTTTCTCGACGAACTCCGAT
Source organism: uncultured Actinomycetes bacterium (assembly GCA_963830405.1). Classification (GTDB taxonomy): domain Bacteria; phylum Actinomycetota; class Thermoleophilia; order Solirubrobacterales; family Solirubrobacteraceae; genus Palsa-465. The sequence continues at coordinate 133,246 of CAWHMB010000001.1, read as the reverse complement.
GCGTAGGTCTGGTAGCGGAACGGACCGCCGGTCAGGCGCGGAAGCTGGCGATGGTGGCCGTCGTCGAAGATGGCGAAGAACTGCCCGTCGCCCGCGAGGTGAGGACCGAGTCCCGTGCCGGCGAGCGTGTGCGTCAATGGATAAGTCGCAAAGCTCGACTCGCGCTGCTCACCGTCCGTGACGATCGGTTCACCCGTCTCCTCCAAGCGCCGGATGGAATCAGCGGCGGCTTCATCCTGTGCGGCGACAAGTTGCTCCCAGTTGATCTTGCCCTCGTCGTGGTCGGCGTAGGCCTGCTGCAGCTTCATCGGCCGTGGAAGCGAACCGACTAGCTCCGTGGGGATAGGCATGAGAATGGTCCTCTCCTCGTAGGAACGTTGTAGATCATCAGCCGGACCGAGGCCCCAGCGTGCTCGAGGCAGATTTCGAACCGGCAGTAGACTGACCGATCTCCCTCTAGCGCGACGATACTACGCGTGGTGAGCACCGTGCTCGGCTGGGTGGAGGAACGAAGTCTCGACCATGCAGGGATCTGCTTCACGCCGACAGCAGCCCACTAGCCCACTCGATGGCGTTCTGCGCATGCACGGAGCGACGATGGTCAATCGCCACGGCAAGTGCATCGCGGGCCACTTTGGCTCGGCGACTAGCGAGGCGGCTGTCTGTCTGCAAACCGTCGGCATCGCCGACCGTTCCGACAGGATGACGCTCGAGGTTCGGGGCGCGCCCGATGACCTCGACGAAGCGCTCGCGGCGGTCGCTCGGCAGCGCACCAAGGCTTGGTCGGCGCGCGCGAAAGCGGGAAGCGCGCTCGTCCGGTGCGAGGCGACCGACGCATCAACGTGCGCCGCGTCGCTGCACGCCGTGGAGGGGACGCTCATCGTCGATGTCAGCGAGCGGTACGCGGCGATCGGAGTGATCGGCCCGCTCGCATCCGATTTGCTGGCGGCAGCGCAGCTCGACGACGCGGATGTCACCCCGGTCGTCCTGCGTGACGGGGCGAACTCGTTCGAGTTGCTGGTCAGCGCCGACACCGGCCCCGCGGTCTGGGCTCGGCTGCTAGTTGTCGGCGCTCAGTTTCGTGTCGCCTGCGTCGGACTCGACGCGCTCGAGCACCTCGCCGCATCGCACCGGGTCGGCCACCCGGCTTGACCCGACAGTCGGAGACCAGGCCTGGAGGGAGCGAGGCCCGCTCGGCGCCCTCAGGTGCCGAGCGAGCAGTGATTCGGCCGGTGCTGCCCGGCGAGTCCCAACGTCTGCGGGAGTTGAGACTGCGGGCGCTCCGCGACAGCCCCCGCGCGTTCGCGGCATCCCTGGCAGCAGAGGAGGCGCAGCCGGCCTCCTACTGGAGCGAGCTGGTCGCGCAGAGCGGTCCAGCTCGTGACGGCGTGGTGCTCGTCACGATCAGCGAGCGGCGTTGGATCGCGATGGCGGCCTCGCGCTGGTTCAGTCGCGCGGAAGGGATCGCGCAGCTGTGGGGGATGTGGGTCGAGCCCGCTGCGCGGGGCCAAGGACTCGGACGAGCCTTAATCGACGGGATCGCAAGCTGGGCGTCCGAGCGCGGGGCGATCCTTCTGCGGCTTGGTGTGATCGAGCCCGCGGCAGAGATCGAGAGCTTCTACCAGCACCTCGGTTTCAGGCGGACCGGTGAAACCAAACTCATGCCCCCGGACTGCACGATCAGCGCCCTCTTTCTGGCCAGGTTTCTGTAATGCCAGGCGTGCCCCTGTCGTCGTGAGCGATGCGTCATCGAAGTCGGATCTAGAGATTCTCGGTGCGCTGTTGCGGGCCCAGCGGCTGGCGATTGGTCTCTCACTGCGCGAGCTGTCCGCGCGCACCAATGTCTCTAATGCCTATTTGAGCGAGCTGGAGCGTGGGCGGCATGAGCCCTCGCTTGGCGTACTGCGGGCCGTCGCATCGGCGCTGAACACGCCACTCGGGTCGCTGCTTGCCCGCGCGGGCATGCTGGGCGACAGTGGCCAGCGCAGCGATGAACGCGTCGATACAGAGGCCGCAATTTTGCGCGATCCGGCGCTGAGCGAGCCTCAGCGCATTGCCCTGCTCAGCGTATACCGCAGCTTCATTCAAGCCAGAGGTCTTTCTGATTGATAATTCGAGCGCCGCTTGATATATTGAGCAAATGACAGGCGTCAACTGGCGCGAGCTGTATGCCGCCAACCGAGCGACCATCGCTCGGTCTGGCATCCCGACCAGCGACTTCGGCCGCGGGTCGATGCCCGCTAGCCCGCGCAGTGGCGTGGCCACACATGCTCCGCCGGTGAAGCGTCGATCCCGCACCCCCGCCAGTGACAGTCGGCCGCTGGTGCATGTCCCGCCCAGGCTAGATCGATCCGTGCCTACAGCGGTCGTGTGCATGCTTCACGGCTGTACACAAGACCCGGCAAGCTTCGCCGCGGCCACAGCCATGAATGACGTCGCCGACCGCCACGGCTTCGTCGTCGTGTACCCCGGACAAGACCGCGCGCGCAACCCACGTGGCTGCTGGAACTGGTTCGATCCCCAACACCAACGGCGGAGCACCGGAGAACCGGCCGTAATCGCCAACCTGCTGCGGGAGGTGATGGAGGCCGATCCTCGATGCACGATCGATCCCGCGCGCGTCTTCGTAGCTGGGCTGTCCGCCGGTGCGGCGATGGCTCTCGTCTTGGCCAGCTGCTATCCCGACTTGGTCGCGGCCGTAGCCGTCCACTCCGGCCTCGCCTACCGCTCCGCGCACGACGTCAACTCAGCGTTTCAGGTAATGACTGATGGCAAGGGAAACGGTGACCCCTCGGGCCATGCCATCCACAGTGCGATGGGCAAGTATGCCCGGCCGCTCCCCAGTCTCGTGATTCACGGCAGCGCCGACCAGACGGTCAATCCCGTCAACGCCAGCCGAGTGCTGCGACAGACGATGGACGCAAACCATCTCGCCGCACCGGACAGCTGCCACAACGACATCGCGCATCCGAACAGCTCAGACCGCGCGCACTTCGCGGGCGGACACGCCTATACACACTCCCAATGGACGGACGCCAACGGGGCCCTGATACACGAGCTAATCGAAATTGACGGGCTCGGGCACGCATGGTCCGGCGGAACACCCGGCGGCTCCTACACCGACCCACAGGGCCCATCCGCCGCCGACGCGATCTGGACGTTCTTCACCCGAAGCACGCCCCGCACGCCACCGACGTAACCGGTCTCGGGAAGCCGCAGGCGCGGGCCCTCTCGGGCCATGCTCACGACTGAGGCGAGGTACAGCCCGCTGGTGGCCAACTGGGCCGACGTAACGTACGGCGCGTCGCGCTGAAGCTTCCGGAAGCCCACGAGCGCGAGGCTCTGGGCTTGCCCTGGTCGATCCTTGTCATGCGGCTTCTTGCTCCATTTCGAAGCTGGGGCGCAGGGCGCTGGTGTCGCTTGCCGGATGGGCTTCCGCCGGGCGCAGCTCGGGCTGCGCTTTGCCGGGCCGTAGGAGCGCGAACGCCAGCAGGATTCCGGCGGCGATCGTCGCTGCTCCGATGAGAAATGCGAGGTGATAGCCGGCGACCAGGGACGCCGTCAGCCCGTTGTGGGCCGACAGCAGCCCCTTGGTGTGGTTGGACGCGACTGTGCTTAGCACCGCTAGTCCGAACGCGCCGCTGATCTGTTGGGAGACGTTGGTGATTCCGGAGCCCAGCCCGGAGTCCGCGGCGGGAACGTCCGCCATGGCGATGGTCAGAAGTGGCATGAACGCGCTGCCGATGCCGAGGCCAATCGCAAAGCAAGCAAGGAAGATCGTGGGGAAGAAGGGGGTATCCGCACCGACGGTGCTGAACAAGAGCAGTCCCACGACCGCGCTCGCCATACCCGCGGTGAGGACGGCAAGCGACCCGAAGCGCGCGACCAGCCGCGTGGTGACGCCCTGCGAAAGGACAGCGACGGTGAGGGTCCAGGGCAGGAAGGCCGCACCTGTTTGCAGCGCGCTGTAGTGGCGGACGTGCTCGAGATAAAGGGCACCGAGGAAGAAGGTGGAGTACATACCGGTGACCAGGAAGCCCCTGACGAGACTGGCGTTGATCAGCCCGCGCAGCCGGAGGATGCGCAGGGGCATGATCGGGTTTTGGATGCGTGCCTCGAAGGCGAGGAATGCCGCCATCAACGCTGCGGAAAGGATGCCGACCCCAAGCACCTGAAAAGAGACCCAGCGGTGGTCGGTGGCCTCGACGATGGCGTAGATGGCGCTCATCAGGGAGGCGGTGACGAGCAGCGAGCCGATCCAGTCGACTCCATGGCCCAGTCCGATGCCGCTGTCGGCCCGAATGAGCGCCTGGCCGAGGACGAAGGTCGCCGCGCCGACCGGGAGATTGACGAAGAAGACCCAATGCCAGCTCAGCGCCTGGGTTAGCAACCCACCGGCGAGGAGCCCGAGGGAGCCTCCGGCGACCGAGACGAAGACGTAGGCGCTCATCGCTCGCGCCCGCTCGCTGGCCTCGGGGAACTCAGTGATGATGATTGCCAGGATGACGGAGGCCTGTGCGGCGGCGCCGACACCTTGGATGAAGCGGGCGGCAATCAGCGTTGCTTGACTCGGTGCGATGCCGCACAGCAGCGAAGCGACCGTGAAGGTGACGACGCCGCTGAGGAAGACGCGCTTTCGTCCGGCGAGGTCACCGAGCCGGCCGGCGAGCAACAGCAGGCTTCCGAACGTGACCAGGAACGCGTTGACGACCCAGGTCAGGTTTCCCTGGCTGAAGTGGAGGTCGCGTTGGATCGAGGGCAAGGCGACGTTCACGATCGTGACGTCCAGCACGATCATGAGCTGCGCCATGCAGACGATGGCAAGGGACGTCCACCGGCGGCGATCGGATGCTGAAGCAGAGGTAGAGCGGAGATTCATCGTGGGTCCCAACTTGTCGAGGCGTTCAATTTGTGACTAAAATGGAGGCCGCCTCCGAAATAACTGGAGGTACCCTCCGGAACTATACGGAGGCACCCTCCGGTTGTCAAGGGACCCGCCATGGACACCACCGAAGCATCCGCGGAGACACTGCTTGCTCGCCCCAAGCGCGCGGACGCGCGGCGTAACTACGAGAAGGTGCTCGCCGCGGCGCGGGAGGCATTTGCCGAGGGCGGGGAGTCGACCGCGCTCGAGGAGATCGCCCGCCGCGCAGGCGTCGGGATAGGCACGCTCTATCGCCACTTCCCCAATCGGCAGGCGCTGCTGGAGGCTGTCTATGTCAATGAGGTCGAGGAGGTCTGCCGCTCAGCTGGGCAACTTGACGATGCCGATCCGTGGCAGGCGCTCAACGCCTGGTTTGAGCGTCTGATGGGCTATCTGGCCACCAAGCGAGCGCTCGCCCACGAGCTGCTCAACTACCTCGACCAGGATGCAGCGCTCTTCCAGGCCTGCCGTACCTCGCTGTACGCCGCCGGTGAGCCACTGCTCAAGCGCGCTCAGGAGGCAGGCGACGTCCGAGCAGACGTCGAGTTCTCGGAGGTCATGCAGATGGTGATGGGAATCGCCAAGATCCCGGCCAGCGATCCCAGTCAGACCGAGCACATTCTTCGGATCGCGCTCGACGGCCTTCGCTACCGTCCGGAGAGCTAGCTTCGTGGGCCGTTCGCCTGCGCGATCAGGCAGCGTCTACTTCAACCACTTCATGCACGAGCTTGGGCTCCGCCTGTCGCTCGTCTGACCATTGGAGTGCGTCACGAAGCGTTTGCTCAGCACGCCGGCAGTCGTTGTCCGAGCGTGCAAATATCCGCGCGAGTAGGTCATTTTCAGCTAGCTGGTGGCCGATCTTCGCGAGCAGCTCTACGCCGACGGCAGGATCGATCTGATCCCCTTTGGTGCGTCGGCCGGCACCGAGGTCGCCCGCTGCGTTCCCCACCGCTTCGGTATCGACGCCGGCCAGCCAGCCGGAGCGCTCGGCGAGGACCTCGTGCACGACCTCGGCGCTCGGAAGTAGGGCCGGGTCGTCGGCTACACGGGGATCGCCGCCCTGAGCTTGGACGAAGGCAGCGAACCGCTGTAGCGCTGCGCCGCTATCGAGCGCACGCTGGGCACGCTCGCGCCCGTCCTCAGGGTCCTGCGCAACGTTCGCGAGGCAGGCTAAGTGCGCAGCGAGCGTCACGCACAGCTCTGCGAACCGTCCGGTGCGCTCGCCGCGGAGCACTTCGATCACTTCGCGTACCTCGATCGCGTTTCCGATCATCGCGCTCAGCGGCTGGCTCATGTCCGTGATCAGCGCTCCGATCGTACGGCCGCCGGCCGTTCCCAGCTCCACGCACGCTTGCGCAAGCTCACGAGCGCTTTCTAGGTCCTTCATGAAGGCACCGGAGCCGGTTTTGACGTCGAGCAGGATGGCTTGAGCTCCGCCGGCGAGCTTCTTGCTCATGATGCTTGAAGCGATCAGAGGGATGCTGCCTACGGTCGCAGTCACGTCCCGAATTGCATAGACCGCCTGGTCAGCGGGCACCAGGTTGGCGGTCTGGGCGGTCACGGCCAAACCGATGCGCTCCACCTGCGAGAGGACCTCCTGCGAGCTGAGATTGGTTCGCATGCCGGGGATCGACTCCAGCTTGTCCAGGGTGCCCCCGGTGTGCCCGAGTCCGCGGCCAGAGAGCTTGACGACTTGCATTCCGAGCTCGGCAGCCAAAGGCGCGACGGCGAGCGTGGTGCCGTCGCCGACCCCGCCTGTTGAGTGCTTATCGACCGTGGGCCCGGAGAGGGCCGAGAGGTCAAGCTGCTCACCGGAGGCCACCATCGCCTCGGTCAGCGCCGCGGTCTCCTCGTTGGTAAAGCCGCGGAGATAGCCCGCCATCAAAAACGCCGCCATCTGATAATCGGGCACGTCGCCGCGCGCATAATTCAGTAGCAGCTGACGAAGTTCGTCCTCCGGAAGCTTTCGCGCGTCGCGTTTCGCCGCGATCAGGTCGACCGCGTCCATGCTCGTTGATCTGCCCGCGTAGGGGCGCAAGGAAACGGTGGGCGCAGCGCGTGGTGTGGAGCTCCGGTTATCGACGATTGCGCAGGGGTAGCTGGCGTTCAGCAAAGGAGGAGACATGAGCATGCAGACTGTCCGTCCTAGCGACCGAGTCGGTGCCGACGGCCGCGAAGGTGCCTCAGACCCCGCTGCTCCCGGCTTCGCCGGTGGGCTGGAGACCCTTGGTGTCGCTCCGATTCCCGACCATCAAAGGCGTATTACTCCGGTTCGGCTGTTCATTCTGTGGGCGATGGCGTCCGCTTCGGCGCTGACACCTATTGTCGGTTCGCAGCTGTTTAACTTCGGCCTCTGGTGGCTCGTTGTGGCGATCGTCGCCGCGTGGCTGTTGGCGTTCATCCCCGCCGGGTTGTTCAGCGAGATGGGCCGGGAGGTGCCGCTCACCGCCCTGATCGTCGCTCGTCGTACCTACGGCTATGCCGGGGCGGCGCTGTTCTCGCTGCTGTTCACGGTTGTCAACGCCGGCTTCTTCGGGCTAAACACGGCGGTCGGTGGACAACTCCTAGGTGCTCTGGCCCACTCCAGTCCAACTCTTTGGACCTGGGTGATCGGGATCGCACAGACGATCCTGGTCCTGTTTGGAATGCGGGTTCTCGAGCCGTTTTACCGTTACACGTCGGTGCTCTTTTTGGTCTGCTACGGGGCGCTGACGGCGTATTTGTTTGTGCATTTTTCGATCAGCGTTCCGCGCGCTCATGGTTCCCTTCAGTGGGGGCCGGCGCTGACCACAGTGCTCAGCCTCTCCATCCTCGCTTGGACTTACAAGCTATCGACGGTCTCTCGCTTCGCGGTCCCGAAAGGACAGGAAGGCAATCGCGCACCGCGGTTCTTTCTGGCGCCTTCGGCCGGGATTATGGTGTCGGTGCTGCTCCTCGGGGTGGTCGGCCTGTTCTCCACCGAGGCGACTCACAACTGGAACGTCGCGCTGCTGGGCGCTCACGTCGCTTGGTGGGGCACCGTTGCGGCGATCGGCGTCGTGGTGGCGATCGTCCACACCAACGCCATGAACCTATACCCGTCGACAATCGACGTGCTCGTCGCGATGAACTCGTTCCTGCGCCCGCGCCGCTGGGAGCAGCCGGTCGGGACCTTTCTGCTGGGGATCGCGTCGACGTTGCTGGCGGTGGCCGGGATCCTCACCCATATCCAGAGCTTCTTGAACGGGATCGGCGATGTGATCTTCCCGTTCACGTTCATCATGCTCGTCGACTGGATCATGGTGCAGCGCCGATCTGTCCCGGCGGAGGCATTCTTTGAGCGGCCCAGCACCCCGGCTCAATGGATTGACCCGCCCGCGGCGATCGCATTCTTTGTCGGTCTGGCATTCAATCTCTGGATCCACCTGGTTCTGCCCGCCGGGTTGATTCACCAATTGCCGATCCCATACGTCGGTGCCCTCATCGCCGCCGCTTTGTATGCGCTGTTGGCCGTGAAAAGCCCCCACAGAGTGCCTCCGCAGATGACCGCGCAGGCACCCTCCACAGCCCACGTCACGACCTCCTGAGGTTTACCTGGGTGCCGCAGGACGAAGCGAAGTCGCCCCGGGCCTTGGTCGCGGAGGCGCCCCTGCAGCGTGAGCGCTACTTACCACGCGATCTCGTGGTCCGGGTCCAGTCGTGGATCGCCGATGACCCCGATCCTGCCTGCCGGCGGGAGCTGCAGATGCTGCTCGAAACCGGCGCGGAGGACGAGCTGGTCGCGCGCTTTGGCTCGGAGCTGCGCTTCGGGACGGCCGGGCTGCGCGGGCCGCTTGGAGCCGGCCCTGCACGCATGAACCGGGCGACAGTCCGGCGCGCGACAGCGGGGTTTTCCCGCTACCTATTGGAAAACGTCGTGGGTGCCGCGTCTGCGGGGGTCATCGTCGGCCACGACGCCCGCCACGGTTCGGCGGCGTTCGCGCGCGAGGCGGCGCTGGTTCTGACCGGAGCTGGGATTCGCGCGCTGCGGCTGCCGAGCGAAACGCCGACTCCACTGCTTGCGTTCGCCGTACGCCACCTCGGTTGCGCCGGCGGGGTGATGATCACCGCAAGTCACAATCCGGCGAGCGACAACGGCTACAAGGTCTACCTCGGCGACGGCGCGCAGATCGCTCCGCCGGTCGACGCGCAGATCGCCGACTGCATAGCGGCAGCTGGAAGGTTGATCGAACTGCCGCTGGGCTCCGAGGGAGAGCGGCTGGACGATTCAGTCGGTGAGGCCTATGTTCGGGCGACCGTCGAGGCGTTGCCTGGCGGTGCGACGACCGAGTCAGGCGGCGGCGAGCAACCACTTCGAGTTGTGTACACGCCGCTTCACGGCGTGGGGCGCGACCTCCTGCTCACGGCTTTTGCAGCCGCAAACCTCGCTGAACCGTACGTTGTCCCGGCGCAGGCCGATCCCGACCCGGATTTCCCGACCGTCGAGCGACCGAATCCGGAGGAACCGAGCACGCTGAGCATCGCGCTCGCCGAAGCGGAACGACACCAAGCGGACCTGATGCTGGCCAACGATCCCGACGGCGACCGGCTGGCGGTTGCGATGCCCGTCACCGAGGGCTCCGGACGGAGCTGGCGCGTCCTCACCGGTGATGAGATCGGTGCTTTGCTTGGCCACTACCTACTCGCGCGCTGCGCGGACCGCGAGCACGCGCTCGTGGTAACCACGATCGTTTCCTCCTCGTTGCTCTCCCGGATGGCTGCCGATGCGGGAGTTGCCTATCGCGAGACGCTGACGGGGTTCAAGTGGATCGTGCGCGCCACCCGGCATGCCGAGCCACATGCCCGACTGCTGTACGGCTATGAGGAGGCGCTCGGGTTTGCGGTAAACGACGTGGTGCGAGACAAGGACGGCATCGCGGCTGCGCTTGTCATCTGCCGAGCAGCTCTCGACGCGGCTCGATCGGGCACAACGCTGCTTGCCCATCTGGATCAGTTGGCACGCCGCTTCGGTCTCCACGCCACTCGCCAGTTCTCAATAGAGCTGGCCGGAGACCGGGGACAACGACAGATTGCGGCCATGATGAACTCATTGCGAAAGCGACCGCCTACGCGGCTGGCCGGGCGAGTGATCGACAGCGTCGACGACCTCCTCAGCGGAGTGCGCTGGTCTCCGCAAGCGGGCGAGCAGCCGTTGGAGCTTCCGCCATCCGACGTGATCGTGCTGCGTGCCGAGGACGGGACACGCGCCGTCGTGCGCCCCAGCGGCACCGAACCGAAACTCAAGGTCTACCTGCAGGTCGTGCTCGACGTCGGTCACGAAGAGATCGCGCACGTACGCCGGCGGGCAGCGGCCGATCTCGACGCGATCGGCGACGAGATCAAGACCGTGCTCGGTGCGTGAGCACCTCGACCGATCAACCCCGCACCCGGCGCGAGCTGGCGGCGATGATCGACCACACGCTCCTGCACCCCGAGGCCACTGAGAGCGACGTTCGAAGTCTCTGCGCAGAGGCGCGCAGGCTGACGGTCTGCTGCGTATGCGTCAGCGCAACGATGGTCGCAGCCGCGGTTTCCGAGCTCTCATGCAGCGACATTCAGGTGGCGGCCGTAGTCGGCTTTCCATCGGGAGCCCACCGCATTGAGGTGAAGGCGCTAGAGGCCCAGCGCGCGTTCGCAGACGGCGCCGCAGAGCTGGACATGGTCCTCAACCTCGCACTGGTACGAGATAACGACTGGCGAGCGGTGCGCGACGAGATCACCGCGGTTCGCGCCGCGGCACCAACCGCAACATTGAAAGTGATCCTCGAGGCTGGCGTTCTGGAACAAGCGCAGCTGGTCGGCGCCTGTCGAGCATCGGAGGACGCAGGCGCGCAATACGTCAAGACCTCCACTGGCTTCCATCCCGCAGGAGGCGCCACCCCCGAACAAGTCCGCACCATGGTCCAAGCCACAGGAGACCGACTTGGCGTCAAGGCCGCCGGCGGAATCCGCAGCGCCGAGGCTGCGCTGAACCTCGTACGAGCCGGGGCGACGCGGCTCGGCCTGTCTGCCACCCGATCAGTGCTCGCCCAAATGCCCCAGTGACGCGGATCAGCCGACCAAGCGTCAGCCGATCCGCTGGGATCGGGTCGCGCGTTTCCCCGGCGCGTGGAGAGGGAAGCCGTCCGGCGAGGATCGAGGAGAGGAGGCCGGTATGGCTACCAGCGTTCGGAGTTCACCGTGGGCCCGGGCTCGCGCGCGCTTCGAGGATGATGAAGACCCCACGGGGCGGCACTGGAGATGGACCGTTCTCGCGTCACTCGCGGACTACATCGACGCGGGCTCAATCGTCGCCGGCGCAGCGGGCCTCGCGCTGTGGTCAAAGCAGTTCGGGATGGGCAGCACGACGATCGGACTGCTGGCGGCGCTGAGCTCGAACGCGATCTCCTGTGGGGTGGGCGCGCTGATCGGGGGTCGCCTGGGCGACAAGTTCGGGCGCAAACGGATCTACAGCCTCGACCTGCTCGTCTACATCCTCGGCGTGCTGATCATCGTGTTCGCTGCCAACGTCGGGATGCTGTTCGCGGGCTACATCATCGTCGGGCTGGCCGTTGGCGCGGACGTTCCGACCAGTTGGTCGCTGATCGCCGAGTTCTCGCCGAAACGCTCCCGGGGCAAGATGATGGGCCTCACCAACATCTTCTGGTACCTCGGCCCGATCGTGACGCTGCTGCTGGCGCTGGCGTTCGCGCCGCTTGGGCTTTTGGGAATCAGGCTCGTGTTCGTGCATCTGGCGATCGTCGCTGCCGTGACCTGGTGGCTGCGCCGGGGGGTCATCGAGTCGCCGCGATATACGGCGATGGCGGAGGAGAACGCCGCGGAAGCGGATAGTGGATCAGGCGCCGACGCCGATGGTGGCTCGGGCAGCGCGGCCCGCCCGAGCGAAGGGGGCTCGGGGGCGCTCGACAAGCTCGCGGGCACCGAAAACCAGCCCCAAGCCACCGCGTCACGCGGGGCGTGGCGAAAGCTGCTCTCCCCGACACACCGCACAGCACTCCTGTTTGCCTTTGGGACCTTCTGCCTGTGGAACATCCCCGCCGGGACCTACGGCTTCTTCCTGCCGTTCATCATCAAGACCTCCGGCCAGACGAGCCAGGCGGTGAGCGTCGGAGTGGACGCCCTGTGGTTCGGCTCGGCGATCTTCGCGGTTGCGTTCATCTTCATGCGGATCAACGACCGGGTGAATCGCGCCGCGCTCTATGGAATCACCGCGCTGATTCAGGCGGCCGGGTTCTGGCTGTTCGTTTTCGTCTCGCCGAACATGATCGGATGGGCGCTATTGAACGTCCTGCTCTTCGGCTTGGGACAGGGCGCAGGCCAGTGGCCGCTGAACCGCGTGTGGTCCGTCGAGCTGTTTCCCACGCACGTGCGCAACACGGCCCAGGGAATGATCTTCGGAGGCATGCGCTTGGTGCTGGGCGTGTGGAGCTTCTTCGTGCCGGCGCTGCTGGGCTGTAGCTCGAACTCCAGCGGCTCGTTGGCAAACTGCTCAACCTCCGGGTTCCACACGATGTTCCTGATCCTGTCGCTGATGCTGACCGTGACGGCGGTAGTGGGCTGGATCTGGGGCCCACGAACCGAGGGCATGTCGCTCGAGGAGATCCAGGATGCTCGCGCGGCCGGCGAGCTTTCCGTCTGAGATCGCCCACGCGCCTGACCCGGCCAACGCGCATCTCCGGTCGGAGGGCCGGGCGTTGCCGCAGGCAAAGGTCGGCGCCTTCGGCATCGGCCTGCAGGCATACTGGGAGCAGTTTCCCGGGCTCCGCGAGCGCATCACCCGCTATCAAGAGCGGGTTGAGGAGCGAGTCGCTGAACACGGGGCTGACGTGGTCTCGGGTGGGCTCGTCGACTGCGCCGAGGCCTCGCAGGCAGCGGGTGATCGCTTCGCGCGCGAGCGCGTCGATCTCGTGATCTGCCACGCGGTTACGTATGCCACCTCCAGCCAAGTGCTGCCGGCGCTGCAGGCGGCCGCTGTCCCGGTCCTCCTGCTTGCGCTTCAGCCGGTCCGGGCGCTCGACTACCAAGCGGTCGACACCGAAGAGTGGCTTGCGAACTGCTCGGCCTGCTGTGTACCGGAGCTGGCCGGAGCCTGTACGCGCGCCGGGATTCCCTACGACACCATCGCGGGGACGATCGAAGACGATGAACGCGCTTGGAGCCGGCTCGCGGCGTGGCTCGGAGCGGCGCGCGTTCGGCATGGCGTGCAGGGGAGTCGCCTCGGGTTCCTCGGTCACACCTACCCGGGCATGCTTGACCTCTATACGGATTTCACCGCCGTTCAGGCTCAGCTTGGTGCTCACGTGGAGGTGCTCGAGATCGATGACTTGGTCGAGCGGGTCCAGGCTGCGACCAATGAGGAGATCGTCGCCAAGAGGGACGAAATTGGCGAGATGTTCGAGTTCGCGGACCCGGCTGGCGACCCGATCGCGACGGCCATTGAACCCGAGGAGCTCGAATGGGCGGCGCGGGTGGCCGTGGGGCTGGACCGTTTGACCCGGGAGCTCGCCCTGGACAGCCTCACCTACTACCACCGGGGCGCCGACAACGAAGCGGAGCGAGTCGCTGCGGGCCTGATCGTGGGCAGCTGCCTCTTGACCGCGAGAGGGATCGTCACGTCCGGAGAGGGCGATCTGAAGACCAACTTGGCCCAGTTGATCCTCGACCGGCTGGGAGCCGGCGGCTCCTTCAGCGAGTACTACGCGCTCGACTTCGACGAGAACTTTGTGCTGATGGGCCACGACGGGCCTGGCCACCTTGCGATCGCTCAGGAGCGGCCGGTCCTGCGCGGCCTGCGCGTATACCACGGCAAGCGGGGAGCAGGCATCAGCGTGGAGTTCCAGGTGCGTCACGGGCCGGTCACGATCGTGGGTTGCACGCAGACGGCGCAAGGAAGACTCAAGCTCATCTGCGCGGAGGGCGAGTCGATCTCGGGTCCGACGTTCCAAATCGGCAACACCAACAGCCGACTTCGTTTTGCCTTGCCCCCGGGCGAGTTTCTCGAGGCTTGGTGTGCCGAGGGGCCAACCCATCATGTGGCGCTGGGGATCGGCCACCGCAGCGACGAGGTGGCGTGTGTAGCGTCGCTTTGCGGCCTTGACTTTGCCTCGGTGGGGCGCTGATGCAGAGAGCGTGCTTCCTGCTGCGCGTACGGCGGGATCGGCGCGAGGAATACAGCGCCCGCCACCAGGAGGTGTGGCCAGAGATGAAGGAGGCGCTGCACGCCTCTGGCTGGACGAACTACTCGCTGTTCCTCGCGCCTGACGGCCTGCTCGTCGGCTACGTCGAGGCCGAGGACTTCGAGCGCGCACTGAAGGCGATGGAGGCAACTGAGGTAAACCGACGGTGGCAAGCGTCGGTAGCCGAGTTATTCGAGCTGCGTCCTGGCTCGCAGCCGGACACCGGGATGCAGCTGCTGGAGGAGGTGTTCCACCTTGACTGAGCCCGCTGCCTTCGCAGCCATCGACCTCGGCGCCGAGAGCGGCCGCGTGATGGTGGCCAACGTCTCGGGGGGCTCGGTCGAGCTCCGAGAAGCCCATCGGTTCGCCAATCGTCCGGTTCGCCTGCCCGACGGTCTGCGCTGGGACCCACTGGGGCTGTTGCGCGATGCGCTCGACGGGCTGGCGGCCGCCGCGGATGCTCGGCTGCGTGGGATTGGGATCGACGCTTGGGGCGTCGACTACGGCCTGCTCGACGAGCACCATCGCCTGCTCGGTCTGCCCTTCCACTATCGCGATAGCCGAACGCGTGGGCTCATGGAGCGGGCGTTCGAGCGCCTCCCGCGCGATCGATTGTTCGCCTCGACGGGCATCCAGACGATGCCGATCAACACCGCGTTTCAGTTGCTCGCGGAGCAGGGCACCGCGGTGCTCGACGCGGCGCAGTCGATCGCGCTGATCCCCGATCTGCTCGCGCTATGGCTATGTGGGGAACTTGCCAACGAAGCGACCGTCGCGTCGACGACAGGGCTCACGCGAGCGGACGCTCCAGCCTGGTCCCGAGAAGTGATCGACGCGCTGCGACTCCCCCGGCGCCTCTTCCGGGAACTGGTCGAACCCGGCACGGAGCTCGGGATGGTGATCGACCATCACGCCGAGGCGGCCGGACTCCATCCCGGGGTGCCGGTGTTCGCGGTGGCCGGTCACGACACCGCCTCTGCCTTTGTCGCAGCCCCGCTCAGCGACCCCAGAAGCTCCGCGATCCTCTGCAGCGGCACCTGGTCACTGCTGGGTGTGGAGCTCGAGGAGCCGCTCCTCTCGCCGGAGGCTCTGGAGGTTAACCTGACCAACGAGCGAGGCGTCGATCGCACTGTCCGATTACTCAAGAATGTGATGGGACTGTGGCTGGTTCAAGAGTGCCGTCGCGCCTGGGGCAACGATGTGAGCTATGAGGAGCTCGCCAGGCTGGCGGCCGACGCCGACGGAGAGGTGCCCGTGTTCGACCCAGATCGGGAGGAGTTCCTCGCTCCGGGCGACATGCCGCGGCGCATCGCCGAAGCTTGTCGGGCCACAGGCCAGGATCCGCCCGCTGAACGTGGGGATACGGTCCGCAGCATCCTCGTCTCTCTGGCCTGCAAGTATCGCTTCGTGCTCGAGCACCTCGAGCACGCCACAGGAAGCTCGCTCGAGTGCGTTCACGTAGTCGGCGGCGGCGCGCGCAGTGCGCTGCTCTGCCAGATGAGCGCGGAGCTCCTCGGCCGGCCGGTCCTCGCCGGGCCGGTGGAAGCCTCGGCGTGGGGCAACGTGCTCGTCCAGGCGCGGGCTTGCGGTTTATTCGACACGCTCGCGGAGATGCGAGCAGCGGTGGCGGCGGCGGCCCCACCGACCGTTTACGAACCGCTTGACAGCCGCGAGCACGAAGAGACCTATCAGCGCTTTATGGCCGTGACCGGTCTTCGGACTCCAGCAGCGGCGTCGGAATGAGCGAGCACGATTCACGCCAGATCTTCGACGCCTTCCGGTCGCTGCGGATCGAGACGCCGTCCTGGGGCTATGACGACTCGGGCACCAGGTTTGCCACCTTCTCCCACCAGGGACGACCGCGCAACGTACACGAGCGGATCGACGACGCGGCCCAGGTCCACCGCCTGACAGGTTCGGCCGGCGCGGTCGCGCTCCACTTCCCATGGGATGCGGTAGACGACCTGGGGGAGCTGCGGAGCTACATCGTGGACGCTGGGCTTGGAGTCGGCGCCGTCAATCCAAACCTCTTCCAGGATCAGGACTATCGGCTTGGATCACTGAGTCACCCGGACCAGAGCGTGCGGCAGAAGGCGCTCGCGCACGCCCACGAGTGCATCGAGGTCGCGGCGGCGCTTGGCTCGAGCGCCCAGTCGCTGTGGCTTGCGGACGGAACCAACTACGCGGGCCAGGACGATTTCCGGGCCCGTCGCGGTCGGCTGCTGGACTCACTCTCGCGTCTGTACGCGGAGCTGCCAGAGGACCAGGAGCTGCTGCTCGAATACAAATTCTTCGAGCCGGCCTTCTACGCCACCGATATCGCCGACTGGGGAGCTGCGCTGGTTGCGTGTCAGCATCTGGGGGAGCGAGCGCGAGTGCTGGTCGACCTTGGGCACCACGCGCAGGGCGTGAACGTCGAGCAGATCGTCGCTGTGCTCGCGGATGAAGGACGGCTAGGCGGCTTTCACTTCAACAACCGCAAGTACGCCGATGATGACCTGATCGTGGGCTCGACGAACCCGTTTGAGCTGTTCCTGATCTTCTGCGAGCTGGCAACCCTCGATGGCGGCCTGCCGCGGCTCACCATCGACCAGGCACACAACGTCGAACCGAAGCTCGAGGCGATGGTGTTGAGCATCGTCAACCTTCAGGAGGCCTACGCGCGGGCGCTGCTGCTCGAGCGGGAGGCGCTCACCGACTCACAGCGACGGGGCGACGTTCTGCGCGGACACGAGATCCTGCTCGACGCCTACCGCACAGACGTCCGACCGCTGTGCGCCGCGGCGCGCCAGGAGCTCGGCGCCGCTGCCGACCCCGTTGGCGAGCTGCGCTCATCCGGGTACCTAGAGCGGATCGCCGTGGAGCGCAGCGCGCCCGAAGGAGCCAACGCAAGAGGAGCAACTGCATGAGTACCACCACGCGCCTGATCGACGTACCCGAGGACCGTTGGCCCGAGAACGGCGTACCCGACGACGTGCTCAACCAGCTGGTGCTCGCATCGCATCTGCTCGGCACCGATCGGCGCGTGGCGAATATGGGCGGGGGAAACACCTCGGCCAAAGGCACGACCACCGATCACGTCGGCCGCGAGGTCCGGGTGCTGTGGGTCAAGGGATCTGGCAGCGATCTCGCCACGATCGAGCGCCAGGACTTCACCGCCCTCCGGCTTGAGGAGGTCGAGCCGCTGTTCGACCGCGACGAGATGAGCGACGAGGAGATGGTCGCCTACCTGGACCGCTGCATGCTCGACCCGGGGATGCCGCGCTGCTCGATCGAGACCCTGCTACATGCGTTCATCGCCGCCCCCCACGTCCATCACACCCATCCCGACGCCATCAACGTCCTCGCCGGCAGCCGCAACGGAGAGCGCCTATTGCACGACTGCTTCGGCGAGCAGGCCGTCTGGATCCCCTATATCCGGCCGGGCTTCACGCTCGCCAAGCAGGTCGGCCAAGCCGTGCGCGGCGACCCCGCGCCGAGGCTCGTCGTGCTAGCCAAACACGGGCTAGTCTGCTGGGGCCAGACGGCAGAGGATGCCTACAGGACGACGCTCGCGGTGATCGATCGAGCGGCCCAGTATGTGAACGAACGAGCCGCTGGTACGCCGCGGTTTGGCGGAGCTCACCAGGGCGCCAAGACGAGTTTCGAGGCAGAGCCCGAGTCGCTGCTGCGGGAAATCCTCCCGGCGGCGCGCGGGGCAGTCTCGAGTGAGGCGCCGAAGGTGCTGATCATCGACACCTCGCGGCCTGCGCTCGAGTTCGTCTCATCCCGGGACGCCGAGCGGCTGGTCGCTGTGGGCGCAGCATGCCCTGACCATCTCGTGCACACCAAGCGAGTGCCTCTCTGGATCTCATTCGATCCAGCGAACGACAGCCAGGACACGCTTGCGGAGCGCATCAGGCAGCGGGCGGCTGAATACCGACGGGAGTACCGGTCGTATTTCGAGCGCTTTGCCGATCGCTCCGCTACCGCCGCTGACCCTGACGCGCGCGTGATCCTGATCCAGCACCTCGGGCTGATCGCCTCCGGGACGACTGTGCAGAAGGCCTCACTGTCTCGCGATCTCTACCTCCGGGCGATCGAGGTGATGGCCGGCGCGAACGCGATCGACGAATTCGTCTCGCTCGACGAGCAGGAAAGCATCGCCGTGGAGTACTGGCCGCTGGAGCTGTACAAGCTCTCGAAGGCCCCGCCGCCGGGCGAGTTGCAAGGGCGTGTGGCCTTGGTCACGGGAGCCGCCGGCGGGATCGGGCGGCGCGTCGTCGCCCGCTTAGCTGAGGCCGGCGCCGCCGTAGTCGCCTTCGATCTGGACGAAGAGGGCGCACGCGACGCGGTCGAACCCGTCGCCAAAGGGGGTATCGCCACAGGCGGCGATGTCACCGATGAGGACCAAGTGCGAATGGCATTCGGGGCTGCGATCGGCAGCTTCGGGGGCGTGGACATCGTCGTCTCGAATGCCGGCATTGCCTCGAGCGGGGCGATCGAGCAGACCACAATCGAGGAGTGGCGCCGCAACCAGTCGATCCTCGGGACCGGCTACTTCCTCGTCGCCCGGGAGGCGTTCAAGATCCTGCGCGCGCAACAGCTGGGCGGCTCGATCGTGTTCGTGGCCTCCAAGAACGCGCTCGTCGCCGGCAAGAACGCCTCGGCATATTCGTCCGCTAAGGCGCTCGAGGTTCATCTCGCCCGCTGCCTCGCCGAGGAAGGCGGCGCGGTTGGAATCCGGGTCAACACCGTCAATCCGGACGCGGTTCTGGAAGGCTCGAAGATCTGGGAATCGCGATGGCGCGAGGAACGGGCCGCGGCGTACGGAATCGAGCCGGACGAGCTCGAGCGGCACTACCGCGACCGCGCGGTGCTGCGCGTGAACGTGGTTCCGGACGACATCGCCGAGGCGGTCCTCCACTTCGCCTGCCCGGCGCGGTCAGCAAAGACCACGGGAAACATCCTCAACGTGGACGGCGGCAACACCGCCGCTTACCCGCGGTAACTGTCACGGTCTCGCTTAGACCGCCGCCCGCGCTTCGCGACGAAGCTGCTCGAGACAGCCGGGCTCGAAGGGTCCATCGAAGACACCAAGCGCCCGATCGACGCTTGACCGAACGCGGCGCACGACTATCTGTTGAGGCTCGTTAGTCGATACGGTTCCGTCGAATGCCGATGAGACGCAGGTGGAGATCGCAAGCAACGCCCGGGCGCGAATCACGCCCGGATCCGGTGAGGGAGTCGCCGAACAGGCAGGGGGCGATTCTGAACCTGGCCCGTTGGTGCATCTCGCACCGCCGCAGGATCGTTTTGGCCTGGGTCGGGCTGGCGATCCTCACGACCGTCCTGGCACAGGCCGCTGGTCGCAACTACGCCACCAACTTCACCCTTCCGGGTACCGAGTCTCAGCGGGCGCAGGATCTCCTAAAGCAGGAGTTCAAGGCGCAGAGCGGCGACCTCGACACGATCGTGTTCCACATTTCGCGCGGCACGGTCGATTCGCCCGCCGTACGCAGCGCGATGGGAAGGCTGATCGCCCAGGTACCGACGATGCCCCACGTGGTGGCGGTCATCAGCCCCTACACCCCACGCGGCGCGCTGCAGGTCTCCCGCGACCGCACGACCGCCTTCGCCACGGTCTACTACGACAAGCGCGCGAACCTGCTTCCAAACGCGACCGGCAAGCCGGTAATCGCCGCGGTCAGCTCCGTCCGCGTCCCCGGCCTGCAGGTGGCGGCCGGCGGTCAGGTCATAGAGCAGGCGGAGGGCTTCAACATCGGGCCCGCCACATACGTCGGCGTGCTGGCCGCGCTCGTCATCCTGCTGATGACCTTCGGCTCGCTGATCGCCGCCGGGATGCCGCTTATTACGGCCGGTCTGGGGTTGATCACGGGCGTGGCATTGATCGGCCTGGCGACGCACGTCACCAGCATGTCGAACGTGGCGCCGGAGCTGGCGCTGATGATCGGCCTGGGCGTGGGTATCGACTACGCGCTGTTCATCGTCACGCGGTTCCGGGAGAACTACGGCCGCCTGCACGACGTCCAGCAGTCGGTGGTCGAAGCGATGGACACCTCCGGCCGGGCGATTCTGCTTGCCGGCACGACGGTCGTGATCGCGTTGCTGGGCATGTTTGCCACCGGCGTGAGCTTCATGTACGGCCTGGCGATCGCTTCGGTTCTCGCCGTGCTACTGACGATGCTCGCGTCGCTGACTCTGCTGCCGGCGCTGCTGTCGCGTTTCGGCGAGCGGCTGGTCCGGCCCAGCCGCTTGGCCCGGCGCCGTGCCGCGGCCGACAAGCCGCCGCACGGCTCGCTGTGGCGGCGCTGGAGCGTGATGGTCCAGTCTCACCCCTGGCCCCTGGCCGTCGTGTCGCTTGTGGTGATGCTGGCGTTCGTCGCCCCGGTGGCCGCGCTGCGTCTGGACAACAGCGACGCCGGCAACGACCCGGCCAACACCAGCACGCGCCATGCGTTCGATCTCCTGGCGAAGGGATTCGGCCCAGGGTTCAACGGTCCCTTGCAAGTCGTGGCCGAGCTGCACAGCCCCGGCCAAACCGCGGCGGTGCCGGCATTGCACGCGGCGGTGGCGAGTACGCCCGATGTGGCCGCGGTTACGAGCCCGCGGATCAGCCCGTCGGGCAGCGTTGCGGTGATCCAGGCCTACCCGAGCTCGGCGCCCCAGGACCAGGCGACCACCGACCTCGTCAACCACTTGCGCCACGACGTGCTACCTCCGCTGGAGCAACGGACAGGTGTCCACGTCCTGGTGGGCGGGTTCACGGCCGGGTCGATCGACTTCGCCAACGTGCTCTCGGGCAAGCTTCCCTTGTTCATCGCGCTCGTGGTGGTGCTCTCGGCGCTGCTGCTGGCCGTGATCTTCCGCTCCGTGGTCATCCCCCTTCAGGCGGCGGCGATGAACCTGCTCAGCATCGGCGGGGCCCTCGGCGCTACGGTCCTCGTGTTCCAGAAGGGCTTTCTGGCTGGAGTGCTCGGGCTGCAGAAGGGCCCGGTCGAGCCATGGGTCCCGGTGCTGATGTTCGCCGTCGTGTTCGGGCTCTCGATGGACTACGAGGTGTTCCTCGTATCGCGCGTCCGCGAGGAATGGGTGCGCCGCCACGACGCATCGAGGGCGGTGGCGGACGGCATCGCCTTTACGGGCCGCGTCATCACCGCCGCCGCGGCGATCATGATCTGCGTGTTCCTGTCATTCATGCTCGGCGACGAGCGCTCGGTCAAGGAGTTCGGCTTCGGGTTGGCCGCCGCCGTGTTCCTCGACGCGCTCGTGGTCCGTTGCGTGCTGCTACCGGCGGTGCTCGAGCTGCTGGGTCCGCTCACCTGGGCCCTCCCGCGTCGACTGGACGCGCGGTTGCCGCACATCAACATCGAAGGCTCGGCCGCGCGCGCGCTGGCCGAGCCCGAGAGCCGGTTGTAGGCCTCCAGCAAGCGGCAGGTAGCCGATGGAGGGCGTCAACGTCACGATTTACACGGACCCGGGGTGCCCGTTCGGTTTCAACGCCCAGCGCCAGGAGGCGCAGCTCGCCTGGCACTACGGGAAGGGCCTCATCATCAGGCGAAGGATGATCGTGTTGTCGGAGAAGAGCTCCTCATTCGAGGAGCATGGGCTGAGCCGCGAGAGGGTCGCAAGTAACTTGGCGCGCCTGGAGTCCTCGTATGGAATGCCAATGCTCATGGAGCCGTCCGATCGCCACGCCGCGACGATCGAGGCGTGCCGCGCGTACGTCGGCGCAACGACGAACGACCCAGCGCGCGCCGACCTCGTGCTGCGTTGCCTGCGCCGACGCGCGTTCTCCGACGGCCAGCCGCTCGATGAGCTGGACACAATCCATGCGGCCGGCGCGGACGCGGGTATCCCGCCGGATAGGCTTGACGCCTGGTTGGCCGACGAGCAGGTCGAGCGGGCGCTGCGCGAGGACATGGCCGCGACTAGGGCGCCGCTGCCCGAGGCGCTCGCGCTCGCGCATCGACTGTCCAGGAGCAATGGCGGGCTGCGCTACTCAACCGCTTCGGCAGTGTTCGAGCGCGGCGGCCGGCACGTTGTGATGCCGGGTTTTCAGCCGTTCGCGGTCTACGAGGTGGCCGTCGCCAACGTGGCACCCGACCTCGAGCGCCGTCCTTCACCCGAGACAGCGGAGGAGGTCCTTTCGTGGGCGCCGTATCCGCTTGCCACCGCGGAGGTCGCCGAGCTCAGGGGCATCGATCGGGAGCGGGCGCGGGAGGAGCTGCAGCGAGCGGGCGCGAAGTTCACGGCGGCGGCGGGGGATGGTTACTGGTCCAGAGACTGAGGCCGGGCGAATACCCCTCTATTTCAGGCCCAGCAGTCGCGCGGCATTCTCCTTGAGCACTAGCGGGCGAACTTCGTCCTTGATCGGCAGCCGTTTGAAGTCGTCCAGCCAGCGGTCCGGAGTGATCAGGGGATAGTCGGAACCGAACAACATCTTGTGTCTGAGCTGCGTGTTCGTGTAGCGGATCAGGTTCTCCGGAAAGTACTTCGGCGACCAGCCGCTGAGGTCGATGTAGACGTTTGGCTTGTGGACGGCGATCGCCAGCGCCTCGTCCTGCCAGGGGAACGAGGGGTGCGCAAGGATGATCTGGAGCTCCGGGAAGTCGGCGGCGACGTCGTCGACGCACATCGGGTTCGAGTACTTGAGGCGAACCCCGCCGCCACCCGGCAGACCCGCGCCGATCCCGGTCGTACCGGAGTGAAACAACGCGATCAGACCGGCGTCTGCGATCACCTCGTAGAGCGGATACCAGGCACGGTCGTTCGGCCAGAACGCCTGCGTGTTGGGGTGGAACTTGAAACCCCGCGCGCCGGCATCGATCAACTCCCGAGCTTCCCTGACGGCGAGCTTGCCCTTGTGCGGCTCAACGCTCGCAAAGGGGATCAGCACGTCAGGGTTATCCCGCGCGGCCTTCAGCACCTCCTCGTTACCGAGGCGTTTGCGGCCCAGCCCGGCCTCGTCATCGACCGTGAAAGCCACGGCCAGCATGTTCCGCTGCCGGTAATAGTCGGCGAGCTCTTGGGCGGTCGGTTGCGGAGGGCTCCCGCCAAAGTACTTTGCGGCAGCCTCGAGCACGTCCACGGTCACCGGATCCTGCGGCTGGCCCTCGTTGCGCTCCGCGTGCACGTGCACGTCGATCGCAACCACCTTGTCAATATCGACGCTCGTCCCCGACCGCGGGGGCTCCATTCGCTCGCCAGGTAGGTTGCTCATCAGATCCGAATACTCGCACCGCGAAGCCAAGGGAAGGGGAGACGTGATGTCCGCAGGCAACCCCGAGCCGATGTTCCCGGCGCTCGAGGCGGATTTCCCCGATCGCACCGCGATCCGGTTCCCAGACCGCTCGCTGACGTACGCGCAGCTGAAGGCCGCCGCCACACGGGTGGGGTTGTCGGTCCGCGGCTTCTCGCGCGTGGCTGTGCTCGCGGAGTCGCGGCCCGAGACCTGCGTCGCGGTGATCGGGGCGATTCTCGCTGGCGTCCAGGTCGTCCCGGTCAATCCGAGGTCCGGCGCAACGGAGCTCGCGCACATCGCTGCCGACTCCGAGTCCCAGGCACTCTTGTCAGCGCCGGACGCCGTTGCACCGCGCGCCCTCGAGCATTGCGCCGGCATCAACGTCGATCTGGACGACGCATCTGGCACGTGCCACGATTGGGACGAGCCGGCCGCCGAGACCCCGGCCCTCGTCGTTTACACCTCGGGGACCACGGGCCCCCCCAAGGGCGCGGTGCTCCCGAGGCGCGCGATCACGTCGAACCTCGACGCCTTGGCGGAGGCCTGGACGTGGACGGAGGATGACGTCGTGGCTCATGGGCTGCCGCTGTTTCACGTCCACGGTCTCGTGCTGGGGATTCTGGGACCCGTGCGCCGAGGCGGTACCGCCAACCACGTCGGCCGTTTCACGGCGCAAGCTGTCGAACAGGCAGTCGCGGAGGGCGCGACGATGGTCTTCGGCGTCCCGACGATGTATCGGCGCCTAGCGGAGGCGGCCGACAGATCGGCCACGTTCGCCAACGCTCTCGGCGGCGTGCGCTTACTCGTGTCGGGCTCGGCGGCGCTGGCGGCGACGGAGCACGAGCGCCTGCTCCGCCTGACGGGACACCGCGTCATCGAGCGCTACGGCATGACGGAGACGCTCATGAACACGGCGATTCGGGCCGACGGCGATCGGCGGGCGGGATTTGTCGGCCCGCCGCTGCCCGGCGTAGATCTGCGCCTCGTCGACGACGAAGGTGGGGTGATCGCCACGTCCGATGGAGAAACGATCGGCGAGATCGAAGTCCGCGGGCCGAATCTGTTCTTGAAGTACCTGAACCGTCCCGACGCCACGGCCCAGGCATTCCGCGACGACGGCTGGTTTCGCACCGGCGACCTCGCGACCCGAAGCGCCGACGGCTACATCCGCATCGTCGGGCGCCGCGCGACAGACCTCATCCAGAGTGGGGGCTATAAGCTCGGAGCAGGGGAGATCGAGACCGCGTTGCGCGACCATCCAGCGGTCGACGACGCTGCCGTGACCGGAGAGCCGGATGCGGATCTCGGCGAGCACGTGGTCGCCTGGGTCGTGCTGCGGGAAGGCTCGGAGGCGGCGCCCAACCAACTCGTTGACCATGTCGCCTCGCAGCTCGCGCCGCACAAGCGGCCCCGCGTCGTGCACTTCGTGTCCGAGCTCCCGCGCAACGAGCTCGGCAAGGTTCAAAAGAAGCGCCTTGGCCAATGACAAAGCCTCGCGTCGTCGTCACCTTCTCGCACCCGCCGGAGGTTCGTGACGGAATCAGCGGGACGTTGGACGCGGTCGCAGAGGTCACATATCTGCCCGACGTAAACGAAGACGAGCGCGGCCGGACGCTCGAGTCTGCTGACGCGGTGCTGGCCTGGATCATCGACGGTGAGCTGCACGACCAGGCGGAGTTCGCTGCGCTGGAGTCCGTCGGTCTGGTTCAGCTGCTGTCCGCCGGCGTCAACCACATTCCCTTCGAGCGGTTACCGGAGCGCGTTCCCGTGGCGTCCAACGCCGGCGCCTATGCGGAGCCGATGGCCGAGCATGTCCTGGCGATGGCGCTGGCGCTGGCGAAGCGCCTGCCGCAGAACCAGTCGAAGCTGGTACGCGGAGAGTTTGACCAACAGACCCTGAATCGGGCGATCCGCGACTCGCTCGTGGGCGTGCTCGGATTCGGCGGGATCGGCCGGGCCAGCGCCAGGCTTTTCAGGGCGCTCGGCGCCCGGGTCCACGCAATCAATCGCTCCGGCCGGCCCTCGGAGCCCGTCGAGGAGATCGGAACGCTGGACGACCTCGATGCGGTGCTAGCGACGGCCGACGTGCTCGTCATCTCGCTTCCCCTGACGCGAGCCACCCGGGGGCTGATCGGCGAGGGGGAGCTCTCGCTGATGAAGTCCGACGCCATCCTGGTGAACGTGGCGCGAGCGGCGATCCTCGATGAGGATGCCCTCTATGAGCATCTGCGAGGCAATCCCTCCTTCTCGGCCGGCATCGACGCCTGGTGGCAGGAGCCGCGCCACGGCGGCTCGTTCGCCACGCGACGGCCGTTTCTTGAGCTACCGAACGTCCTCGGCTCGCCGCACAATTCCGCGCTGACCGCGGGCTCGCTGAATTGCGCGGCACGCCTGGCCGCGGCCAACGTCGCGCGCCAGTTGCGAGGCGAACCAGTGCGTAACCTCGTCGATCGCTCGGACTACGTGGCGTGAGTGTCGCCCACTCGCCGAGGCGCGCGCATCACACGGGATCACGGTTGTACCGCGCCGGAAGCTCGGAGGTGCGAGCCACGCTGACCAAGGCGCTGTTTGCCGCCTCCAGCTCGGCGAGGGCATCGGCGTCAGCCAGTCCGGGCACCGAGACCAAGACCCCATCCTCGAGGTCGGCCAGACTGGCCTCCACCACCTGCTGGGGCTCCATGCGCGGCACGGCGCTCATGTCCATGCCCTGCCGGCTGTGGAACTCGGATCGCACGACCCCCGGGCATACCACCTGAACGCGAACCCCTCGCGACGCCACCTCGCCGGCGATCACTTCGCTGAACGTGACCAGGAACGACTTCGTCGCCGCGTACACGGCGCGCTGGGGGAGAAACGGGGCGTCCGCCGTTCCGCTGAACGCGAGCAATGAGGCAACGTTGACGATCGAGCCTCGTCCTCGGGCGAGCATGCCGGTGACGGCGGATCTGCTGAGGAGGACCGGCGCGAGCACATTGACGTCCACCAGTTCTCGGGCCTGCTCCGGCGGGAGCTCGGCGAACGGCATGTAGTGGGCCAGCCCCGCGTTGTTGACCAGCATGTCGACGCCGGCCACCTCGATCTCCTGGCAAAGGCGCTGCACGTCACCGGCGCGGCTCAGGTCGGCCTCGATCGCTCGCACCCGGACGCGGTGACGGTCCCCGATCCGCGTGGCTAGCCGATCGAGACGATCGCCGCGCCGCGCGGCGACGAGCAAATTCCAGCCGTCCGCCGCCAGGCGCTCCGCGTACGCCTCTCCGATCCCCGACGAAGCCCCGGTCACCATCGCCAAGCCAACCACGTCCACCTCCAAATCTGTTATCGATCAGAGCTACTCGGCGGCGCGGCCTTCCCCGCCCGCGAGCGGATCGGACGAGATTATGACCTGGCGAACCCCGCGAGCCCACTCGAGCCCGCGGGGAACGTCAGCGCGAGCTGCGTCAGCTACGGACGCGCCTCGAAAACCAGGTTGAACGGCGTCTCGGCGGTGCGCCGGAAGCGGGTGAACCCCGCGGTCTCGACGACGTCTCGGATCCGCGCCTCGCCGGCCTGTGCGCCCAGCGCCAGTCCAACTTCTTGCGAGAGCGACGCGGGGGTGCACAGCAACGTCGAGAACGCGTAGTAGGCGCGCCCCACCGGATTTAGGTTCTCCTCGACCCGGTCTCCGGCATGAGGTTCGACGATCATCCAGGTGCCGTCGGGCTTGAGCGTCGAGAGCACGTGACGAGCGGCACCGACGGGATCGCCCATGTCGTGCAGGCAATCGAACATCGTCACCAGGTCGTAGCCACTGCCGCTGTACGCCGCGGCGGCCTCGGCGCGGAATTGCGCTCTGTCGCCAACGTTTGCCTCCTGCGCCCGCTTGCGTGCGGTTGCGATCGACCCCTCGTGGTAGTCCGAGCCGACGAACGTGGAGTTCGGGAACGACTTGGCCATCACGATTGTCGAGGCCCCGTGGCCGCAGCCCACGTCGGCGATGAGCGCTCCGCGCTCGAGCTTATCCACCACCCCCTCCAGCGCGGGGAGCCACTCCGCGACCAGATGGGCGTTGTAGCCGGGGCGGAAGAACCGCTCGCAGCCTTCGTGGACGTCGTGCACATGCTCGTGCCAGCCAAAGCCCTTGCCGGTCCGCGCCTTGTCCACGATTTCCGGCGAGTCGATCACGGAGCCCAGCGCGATCTGAAAGAAGCCGGGCAGGTACGCGGGACTGTCGGGATCGGTAAGCGCGACCGCCTGCTCTGGCGGCAGGGCGTAACGGCCAGTGTCGGGGTGGTAGGCGACGTACCCGCCGGCCGCCTGGGCGTTCAGCCACTCCCGTACGTAGCGCTCCGCGGTGCCGGTTCGCTCGGCCAGCTCTGCGGGTGACAGCCCGCCGGTGCCCGCCAGGGCGCGATACAGGCCCAGCTTGTCGCCCATCACGACCAGCGCGGCGTTGAGCGTCGCCCCGACCTCGTCCACTGCTCGAAAGACAAACTCCATAAGTTTGTCGCCGTCGACCTCGACGGCCTGCTCGATGGTGCTCATGATGTACCTCCTGGGATCGTTTCGGCGAGCCTAGGGCGGCATGCACCCTCATCGCATCCGGGGACCACCTAGTCTGCGGGGCGCCCATTCGACGGCGGATCGGGGCCTAGAATCGGCTCATGCTGCTGGGGCGCGACCGGGAGCGGCTTGAGATCGACCGTGCGATGGCGCGGGCGCGGTCTGGCGACAGTGCGATCCTCGCGCTGGTCGGGGAGCCGGGGATCGGCAAGACGGCGCTGCTCGATCACGCGGCCGAGCGAGCGGGCGAGATGCGGCTGCTGCGGGCGCGGGGAATCGAGTCCGAGGCCCAGATCCCGTTCGCCTCGCTGCTGGAGTTACTTCGCCCGGCGTTGGAGGCGCTCGGCGAGATCCCAGAACCGCAGGCCGTCGCGCTCGAGGGCGCGCTCGCTTTGCGACCGGCGATGGTGCACGAGCGCTTCGCGGTCGGTGCAGCGACGCTCAGCCTGCTCGCGGCGTGCGCGGAGCGGCAACCGTTGGCCGTGCTGATCGATGACGGCCAATGGCTGGATAGCTCGAGCGCGCAGGCCTTGCTGTTCGCCTTCCGGCGACTGGTTGCCGATCCGATCGCGGTCCTGGTCACGATTCGCGAGGGGGAGCCATCGCTGCTCGATGGCGCTGATCTGCCCACTCTGCGCCTCGGCGGTCTGAGCGCCGAGGAGGCGGCGATGCTGCTCGACGGAGTGGCACTGCCGACGGCCAGGCGCCTGCACGAGGCGACGGCCGGCAACCCACTTGCACTGCTCGAGTTGGCCTCGGAGGCCGCAGAGCTGGCGTTCGCCCCCGAAGGCGCTCCGTTGTTGGTCCCCGCCAGGATCTCGCGGATGTTCTCCAGGCGGGTCGACGACCTCGAGGAGTCCGTGCGCCGCGCGCTGGTACTGGCTGCCGCCAGCGACAGAGGCGACCTGGCGATGCTAGAGCGCGCCGCCGCCGGGCTGGGGGTCGATCTGTCCAGCCTGACGCGCGCGGAGTCGGCGGGGCTCGTCCGGCTACGCGCGGGGGCGGTCGACTTCCGCCATCCCCTGGCTCGATCCGCGATCTACGCCGGTGCCTCCGCCGATGCGCGGCGGCAGGCGCACCTGGCGCTCGCCGCCGCGCTCCCCGACCGGGACATCGACCGGCGGGCGTGGCATCTCGCCGCTGGGGCGGTCGGCGTCGATGAGACGGCCTCCGTGGCGCTCGAGCAGGCGGCCGCTCGGGCCTGGGACCGAAGCGCGTACACAGCCGCAGCCGCGGCGTTCGAGCGAGCCGCCCGGCTGCTGGGCGACCTTGAGCGGCGGGCCCGTCTGCTGGTGCGCGCAGCGGAGGCGTCCTGGCGCGCTGGCCTCGCCGAGCGAGCTGGCGCGCGCCTCGACGAGGCGCGCGAACTGACCATCGACGCGGACACGGTGCTCGACATCGACGAGCTAGCCGGCCACATGGCGAGCCGTCGAGGCCCGGTCATGCAGGGCCACGCGATCCTGGTTGCGGCGGCCCGACGGGCCGATCCCGAGCGCGCCGTGGCGATGCTCGCCGAGGCGACGGCCGCGTGCTTCCACGCCGGTAGGCCGGCCGAGATGCTGCGGGCCGCCGAGGGTGCCTGGACCGGATTGCCTGACAGCGCCTCGGTCCGCTCACGCTTTCTGGGCGCGGTCGCGCTCGGAATGGCCAGAGTGCTCGGCGGCGACGGGGCAGCGGGAGCGGACGCCATTCACCAAGCGGTCGCACTGGCCGAGAGCTCATCTGATGTCCAGCACGATCTTCAGCTGCTCCCCTGGCTGGCGGTCGCGCCGATCTTCCTGCGCGAGACCGGGGCCGGACGCTCGTTGCTGGACCGCGCCCTCGATGAGGCCCGGGCGCGTGCCGCGATCGGTGCGCTTCCGAACGTGCTCAACCTGATCGCGCGCGACCAGGCCACGACCGACCGCTTGGCGGTCGCCGAGTCAACCTACCGCGAGGCGGTGGCCCTGGCCCGTGAATGCGACCAGCGGACCGACCTGGCGTTCGGGCTGGCGGGGCTCGCCTGGTTGCAGGCACGCCGTGGGCGCGAGCGTGACTGCCGCTCGCTAGCCGCTGAGGCGCTGGGCCGCAGCGAGGAGTTGGGTGCGCGTCTGCACGCCATCTGGGCCACGGCCGCGCTCGGCGAGCTCGAGCTTGCACTTGGCGACACCGCGGCGGCCGCCAGGCACTTCGAGCATCAAAGCGAGCTGATGGACGAGCATGGGATCACCGACGTCGACCTCTCGCCCGCGCCGGAGCTAGTCGAGGCCTACATCAGACAAGGGTTCGACGAGCGGGCACACCGGCTTACGACTGCGTTCAGCGCCGCAGCCGCTGCGAAGAGTCAACCCTGGTCGCTGGCGCGCGCGCTTCGCTGCCAGGGTCTGACGGCGCCCGCCGCCACCTTCGCGTCACGGTTTGATGCGGCGCTCCGCGAGCACGCGAGGACCCCGGATCTGTTCGAACTGGCGCGGACCCAGCTGGCCTACGGGGAGCGCCTACGCCGAGCGCGCAATCGGGTGCTGGCGCGCGAGCAGCTGGGCGCCGCGGTGGAGATCTTTGAGCGCCTTGACGCGCGCCCGTGGTCCGAGCGGGCTCGGGCAGAATTCCAGGCCACTGGCGTGAAGCTCAGGCGACGAGACCCGGCGACGCTCGACGAGCTGACACCGCAGGAACTTCAGATCGCCCTGCAGCTCGCGGGCGGCAAGACCACGCGTGAGACGGCGGCCGCCCTGTTCCTCAGTCCGAAGACGATCGAATACCACCTCCGCCACGTGTACCTGAAGCTTGGGATCCACTCGCGCGAGGAGCTTGCCCGGACGCTCGCCGACTCTGACCCGGTCGTCGCTCAGCTCCCCGAGCAGTAGACGCTAACCAGCGCGCACTAGCGCCAGCCGCTCTGCGAGGCGGCCGTGCCGCCTGCCCGTATCCGGGGTGGCGGCGGCTCTGGCGATCACTTCGCGGGTCCCGACGATGACCGTGGCTAGCTTCGCCCGGGTGATGGCGGTGTAGAGCATTTCGCGGCGCAGGAAGAAGGCACCGGCAGCGGGGTGGGCGACGATGACCGCCACCGGCAACTCGATCCCCTGCCCGCGGTGGACCGAGCAGGCGTAGGCCAGTTGCAGACGATCTGCCTCCTCCGGGGGGAGGCGGAACGGCATCTGCTCGCCCATCAGCACGAGCGCGGCTTCGCCGTCGCCGTCATCCCGGCCGTGGACCTCGTCGATCAGGCGCAGCACGGTTCCGTTCATCAGACCCAGCTCGTGCAGGTTGCGGCCTACCATCATGAGCTTGTCGCCGATCCGCAGGCGCCCGCCCCTGACCGGCTCGCCGTCCGCGTTGAGGCGCTCACGCAAGGCGTCGTTCAGTGCGTCGATCCCCAGCTCCCCGCGGTACACCGGGGCGAATACCTGGATGTCGCTAACCGGATCGGCCCCGTAGTGCCCGGGCAGTCGCTCGGCGACGAGCGAGACGACCTCCTCCCTGGCCGCCGCGGGGTCAGGGCGCTCGATCATGAACAGGTCACGACGCATCTCGGGCCCGGCCATGAAGCTGGGCGGCCGCCCGCGCCGGATCGCGTGCGCCCCCTGGACGATCATGCTGCCCGCCGCCTGCCGGAAGATGTGGTCGAGCCTCACGGTGGGAACAAGGCCCGAATCGACTAGCTCAGCGAACGGCTTGCCGGCCCCAACCGGAGCCAGCTGATCGGCGTCTCCGACCAGCACGACGCTCGTCTGCGTCCCGACCGCTCTCAGCAGCGTGACCATCAGCTCCAGGTTGGCCATCGAGCACTCGTCGACGATGAGCAGATCGCACGGCAGAGGATCCTGCTCGTCGTGCTCGGGGCCCTCGCCCGGGACCCATCCCAGCGCCGAGTGCACGGTCCGCGCTCGCAGAGCGCTTGCTTCGCTCATTCTGATCGCCGCTCGGCCGGTGGGGGCGGTCAACGTCACCTTGGCTCCCTGAGCGACGGCGCAAGCGGCGATTGCCCGAATGCTCGCGGTCTTGCCGGTGCCGGGGCCGCCGGTGATCAGCGACACGCGCCTGGTGAACGCATTGCGGACGGCATCCAGCTGTCCCTGGTTGGGCTCCAGGCCGCTGGTGGCGACCGCGTCGCCGTCCGGCATCGTCAGGCGCTCGGAGGGATGGGTGGCCAGCAGCTCGGCGACCCGCCGGGCGAGCTCGGCTTCCAGGCGGGCGGTCGGCGCGCGGTAGACCCATTCCCCCGCGCGGTCCAGCTCGCCGGCGGCGACGCGCTCGTCGATGAACGCTTCGCTCATCGGAGCTTCCGAGCCCTCGCCCAACAGCTCCCGCAGCCCAGACAGCAGTGATGCAATCGGCAGGCAGGTGCTGCCGGCGCGCTCGCCTTCCGAGAGCAGGTGCAGCAGGCCGGCGCCGGCGCGCTCGGGGCTGCTGGATGGGATGCCGCCGGCCCGAGCGATGCGATCGGCTAGATGGAAGCCCACTCCAAAGACGCGCGTCAACTCATAAGGCTGTTCGCTCACCACCCCATGCGCGGCGGCGCCGTACTCGTCGTGAATGCGCGAGACCAGGTAAGCCAGGCCATGGGGCGCCAGCAGCATGTGCAGCTTTCGCGTGACGCGAAGCTTCTCCCACGACTGAGCGGCCTCCTGCGCCCGGCGGCGGCGCAGCCCGGCGGCGGCGAACGCGCCTGCAGGATCACGGTCGATGGCGTCGATCACGCTTCCCTGGCCGTAGCGTTCGATCAGCTGCTCGGCGCGCTTGGCGCCGATGTGCTTGACGCGGGTCAGCAGCGCCGACAGGGACCGCGCGTCCGAGGGCGGCAGCGGCCGCGCCTCGGAAACCTTGACCTGCGGACCGAAGCGGCTATCGGTGACCCACTTGCCGAGGACGTGCGCTCGCTCACGGTCCTCGAGGTGAATCAGCGGACCGACGAGGACGACCGGCTTGCCGTCGGCTTCGACCGCGTCGACCACCGCCCAGCCCGTCGATTGCTTGGCAAAGCGCGTGCGGCGCACGGTGATCTCGCCGTTAAAGACACTCATCTCAGGGCACCATAAACCCGCTCGCTACCGTAGCCACAGCGATGTCCACTCCCGGCCCAGGCACGCGGCTCGATCGCTCGATTCTGATCATCTGCTCGGTCGTGGTGATCGGAGCGATCATGTCGATCCTCGACACCACGATCGTCAACGTCGCCCTGGCGACGCTGTCGGACAAGCTGCACGCCTCCCTGTCGACGATCCAGTGGGTGGCCACCGGATACCTGGTGGCGCTGGCGGTAGTCATCCCCATGACCGGCTGGGCATCCGAGCGCTTTGGCGCCAAGCGCCTGTGGATGACCGTTGTCGGGCTGTTCGTCGTTGGCTCGGCCCTGTCCGGGCTTGCCTGGTCGGCCGGTTCGCTGATCTTCTTCCGCGTGCTCCAGGGCTTGGGGGGAGGGATGATCATGCCCGCCGGCATGACGATCCTGGCCCAGGCCGCGGGTCCCCAGCGGATCGGCCGGGTGATGAGCGTCGTCGGGGCACCGATGCTGCTCGGCCCGATTCTGGGGCCGGTGATCGGCGGCCTGATTCTCGAGCACCTCAGCTGGCGCTGGATCTTCTTCGTCAATCTCCCGATCGGCGCCCTTGCGCTGGTGCTGGCGGCCAAGCTGCTGCCGCGCTCCGACCCCCAGCCGGGCGAGCGGCTCGACTTCACCGGGCTGGCGCTCCTGTCTCCCGGTCTGGCAGGGATCGTCTTCGGCCTCTCTGAGACCTCGGTCAATGGAGGCATCGGCTACATCGGCGCTTGGGGCCCAATTGCCGCCGGACTGGCGCTTGTGGTGGCGTTCTCATGGCACGCGCTTCATACCAGCAGGCGGCCGCTGCTCGATCTGCACCTGTTTCGCTCGCCCGGGTTCGCTGCCGCTGCGGCGACCGTGCTGCTGACCGGTGCGGCGCTGTTCGGCGCGATGCTGTTGTTGCCGCTCTACCTGCAGGTTGACCGCGGCTTATCGACGCTGGCTACCGGTCTGCTGATGGCGCCGCAAGGCATCGGCGCCGCCGCGGTGATGCCGATCTCGGGCCGACTGACTGACCGGATCGGCGGCGGTCCGGTGGTGCTGTTCGGGATGCTGGTCATAACCGGGTCCACGATCGCCATGACCGGCTGGACGGCGCACACATCGTTCGTCGTGACCTCGGCCAACCTGTTCATCCGCGGCATCGGCTTCGGCTGCGCGCTGATGCCGGCCATCGCGGCGGCGTACACGACGGTCTCCCGTGCCGCCATCCCGCGCGCCACCACCGTGCTCAACGTCTTCCAGCGTGTCGGCGGTTCGGTGGGAACCGCGCTGCTGGCCGTGGTGCTCGAGAGCCAGATCAAGAGTGCCCTCCCGGGCGCGCCCGGGATCGGCGAGGGCGCGATCAGGCCGCTGCCCTCCGATATCCGCGAGCGGATCGCGACGCCGCTGGCCCACGCCTTCACCCACACGTTCTGGTGGGCGGTCGCGCTCACGGCGATCGCCGTGCTCCCTTCACTGGCGCTGGCGCTCACCGCCCGTCGCTCAGCCCGGACGGCGGCCGGCGCCGAGGCGCCCCAGGCCGCTTAGCGCCCGGCCCGTACGGTCGGGAATCCCGAGCGCGGGGCCGACCGTAGGTCCTAGGACCAATTACCACTTGGAACCGGGCGCGTGGGCGTTCACCATCGGCTCATGTCCACGTCAGCGCCTACACCCAGCCAACGCATCACCGATGAGGTCATCTCCTGGACGGGAGTCACCGCCGGTCCGGGACGACGGGGCGAGTTCGCCTTCAAGGTCGGTGGCCGCGAGATCGGGCACCTTCACGGCGACCACGCCGCGCACTTTTGGTTTCCCCGCGAGCTATGGCTCGAGCTGTTCGACTCGGGCCGAATCACGCATCACCCCGTGTTTCCCGGCCGGCAGGGTCCGGCGGCACGGCGGATCGCCGCCGAGCACGATGTCGCCGACGTGATCGACCTGATGCGCGTGAACTACAACCGCGTCGTGTCGGGCACCGAGACCGGCGCCGCGGCCTGAGCTGCGGGCCGAGGCGGTCAGTCCCCGGCCATCGCCGCCAGCCCGCGCACGATCACCTTCAGACCGAAGTCAAAGCGCTCATCTCCTCCCCCGGCGGTGAGCGGCCCGGCGAGAGCCTTCAAGTGGGGGAATTGAGCGGCTGGGAGCGCCTCGAAGTAGTCACGCATCTCCGCCACGTACTGCTCGAACTGCTCGGGCGTGACGTCCTGCTGGGAGTAGAGGCTCTCCTCGTATGCGATGGCTGTTACGTACAGGGGCAAGAGGTCGGCGGCGTAGCCCACCACCTGGTCCGGCAGCCCCCCTGCTTTCAACACGGCCACGATCGCGTCCATGCTTCGCAGCGCCTTCTGGCCTAGCGGGATCCGGGCGAACGTTGCTCGGGCGATGTCGCGGTGGGCGGACAGTGTCGTGCGCATCGTGCGACCGGCCTCCATGACCTGCTCCTGCCAGCGGTCGGGATCGGGAGGCCCAGGCACGTCCATGTCGCCGATTACGCGCTCGACCACAAGCTCGATCAGCTGCTCCTTGTCCGCCACGTGGGCGTAGAGCGAAGCTGCTCCTGTATCGAGCTCCTGGGCCACGCGACGCATCGTCATCGCGTCCAGCCCCTCGGCATCCAGGATTGTGAGCGCCGCTTCCACGATCGCCTCCTTGGTTAGCGAGCGCCGGCGTGAAGTCCGCGCCTGAGGGGCGTTTGCGCCCTGGGCATGGGGGCGCTGCGGGGGAGCCGGGAGCGGAATCTCGTCGGCCACGATCAAGAGCTTACTTGACACGAACGCCGTTCGTTTGGAACACTGTTCGCACTAAGCGAACAACGTTCGCGTACAGTGTTCCACATCAACCAAAGGTGAGCCACAAAATGCAAGTCCCTCATCCCCGTCGCTGGCAGATCCTGTTCGTGCTGCTGGCGGCCGAGTGCATGGACCTCCTCGACGGGACGGTCGTCAACGTCGCCGGTCCAACCATCCACCGGGATCTTGGAACCTCCTCGACTGCGCTGCAGTGGATCATCGGCGGCTACCCGCTGGCGATCGCCGTCGGCCTGATCGCGGGCGGGCGGCTCGGCGACCTTTACGGGCGCAAGCGCATGTTCGTACTCGGCGGGGCCGGATTCACCGTCGCCTCGGTGCTATGCGGCCTTTCGCCCTCTACCGGCGCATTGATCGCCGCCCGGCTCGTGCAGGGAGCGTTCGGCGCGCTGATGCTGCCGCAGGGGCTCGGCGTGCTGCGGGAGGTGTTCCCGCGCGATGAGCTGCCAAAGGCCTATGGCCTGTTCGGCCCCGTGATGGGGTCGGCCGCGCTGCTCGGCCCGATCATCTCCGGTGGGCTGATCGACCTGAACCTACTCTCGAGCGGCTGGCGCAGCGTGTTCTTGATCAACCTGCCGGTCGGCGTGGCCGCTGTCGCCGGCGCCGTCCGGCTGATCCCGAGCGGCGAGGCGAGGCGAGCCGGCGGGCTTGACCTCGTTGGCACTGCACTGGTGAGCGCCGGCGCCGCTCTGGTCGTCTATCCCCTGATCCAGGGACGCCAGCTCGGCTGGCCCGCGTGGACGTACGCCTCGATCGCGGCCGGGGTCGCGCTGTTCGCCGCCTTTGCCCTGCATCTGGTGCGCCGGCAGCGCAGCGGCCGCGACCCGCTCATCAGGCCCGGAATGTTCGCCCACCGTGGCTACTCGGGCGGATTGCTGGTACTGGTCCTCTACTTCGGAGGCATGGTCGGCGGCTCGCTGGCAATGACTCTGTTCATGCAGATCGGCCAGCACTTCTCGGCGATCCACGCCGGGCTGACGATGATCCCCTTCCCCCTTGGCGTGGCGGTCACCGCACCCGTCGGGGCGCAGCTCGGACGGCGGTATGGCCGCGCGGCGATCCAGGCCGGAACGGTCCTCAGCGCGGTCGGCTACGCGCTCGTGATCCCGGCCATCACGGGGGCCCACACGAGCACCTGGAAGCTCGTCGGGCCGCTGCTGGTCATGGGTCTGGGCATGGGCCTGTTCATCGGCCCGGTGTTCGGCACAATCGTGGGCGCGGTCTCAAACCACGAGACCGGGGCGGCGTCGGGGATGATGAACGCCGTGCAGCAGCTGGCCGGCGCAACCGGGGTCGCGGTGCTAGGCACGGTGTTCTTTGCCGTCGCCTCGCACGGCGACTTCACCGCGGCGCTCCAGCGCACGATGTGGTGGGAGCTGGCGCTGCTCGCGCTCTGCCTGCTGTGCACCCCGCTGCTGCCGAGGACGGCGCTGAGCGAGGAGCAGCTGGTCATGGCCCAAGTGGCCGAGGAGCCGGCCGCCGCCTGACCTAGCGCGAGGATCAGCGGCCCGGCGCGCGTGAGCGCGCCCGGCCGCTGCCCCGCTTTTCGGCCCGCCTCACGGCGGCGGCGATGCCGTCGCTGGCGATCAGGTGCTGGAAGGCCGAGACCAGTGGCCGTACTGCGGCCACCCCCAGTCTTCCTTGGGCGCCGATCGCATCGACCCTGGCCTCCGAGGACAGGGTGGACCGTCCCCCCTCCTCGTCGCTGACCCAATTGGCGAACACCACCCGAGCCGTCCCGCGCGCCGACCACTGCCGGAAGTCCTCGGGATCCGACAAGCGCGGGTAGTCACGGCGCAACGTCCAGATCCGCCCCACGAGACCCGAGACCAAGGCCATGTCCTGGCCGCCCTCGAGCACCAGAAACGGCGGCTGTCGGAACAGCTCGTCGAAGGTGATCTGCGGGCGCGTGCCTGGAATCCGCCAGCGGATCAGGCGCCCGAGCAGCGCGGCGTCGCTGATGCGGACCATGCGGGCGGCGGCCCACAGCTCCTCGGGGGAAGCCTTGCTGTGGCGGGAGTGGGCGACGCGCAGCATGGGGGACGGCAGCCAGCGATCGAGGTCCGGGGACACGGTTAGCGATGATCTCAACAGAAGATGCTCCGACACGCCCTCGCCCCCGTCGTGCCACGTGCCGCCGAAGCGCTCCACATCCAGCGGACCGTTTGCCCTGAGACCGGCTCGGTGGCGCTGACGTTCGACGACGGTCCGCATCCCGAGGGGACCCCGGCCGTGCTCGAGCTTCTCGCGCGGGCGGGGTACAAGGCCACGTTCTTCATGATCGGTGAGCAAGTGGAACGCCGCCCGGCGCTGGCCCGTGAGGTGGCGCTCCAGGGTCACGGCGTGGCCCTCCACGGCTACCGTCACCGGTTGCAGCTGCGACAGGGCCGGGCAGCGGTCGAGGCCGATGTGGATCGCGGCCTGGGGGTGATCGAGCAGGCGACTGGGGTCCGGCCGACCCACCACCGACCGCCATACGGCGTCTACAGCCCCGCGGGCCTGGACGTCGTCAGAGGCCGGGGACTAGAGCCTCTGCTCTGGTCACGCTGGGGAAAGGATTGGCGCCGGTTCGCTACCCCCGACAGAATTGCGCGGCGCGTAACCGGCGAGCTGTCAGGCGGAGACGTCGTCCTGCTCCACGATGCGGACTTCTACAGCGCATCCGGCTCGCACCGGCGCACCGTCGAGGCCTTGCGGCTGATCATCGCAGAGCTCAAACGTCGCGAAGTCGCTACCGTCCTACCCTTCTGAGACGCTTGCCCCTGCTTATCCACACTTGAGAGGATTGGCGGGCGACGCGGGACATCACGGCCGTGATGCGGCCGAGGGGGACTCGCGAACTCCACCGGCTGGCCGGCCGAGCCATCTATGACAACTGCTTCCAGGACAACGCCCGACTTTGCGCGGTTCGCGATCGGCTTCGATCATCGCGACCGTCCCCGGCTGCACACGCTCATCGACGAGGTGCTGGACTCGGGCCGCTGGTCGGAGGGCCCGCTGACGGAGCGCTTCGAGCAGGCCTGGGAATCGCACAATTCGCTGCCGGCGGTCGCGCTGTCGAGCTGGAGCGGAGGCGCGCTGGCTGCGCTCGACTTCGCCGGCGTGGCGGGGGAGACGGTGCTGTGCCCGTCGAATACGTTCATGGCCACCCCGCTGGCCGCGTTGCACGCCGGTGCGCGCGTGGAGTTCGTCGACTGCAACCGCGAGGATCTCTGTATGTCGTTTGCGGACTTTGAGCAAAAGGCCGCCCGGCGTAAGCCGAAGGCGGCCATTCTCGTCCACATAGGCGGCCATCTGGCGTTCGACTCACAGCGGATCGCCGACTACTGCGCCCGGGAGGGGATTTTCCTGCTCGAGGACTGCGCGCATGCGCACGGCGCCTCCTGGAACGAGAGAAAACCGGGCACGTACGGGGACGCGGGCGTTTACTCCCTATACGCCACCAAGACGATCTCGACCGGCGAGGGCGGCGTGCTGGTCTCAAAGCGCCCGGAGCTCATCGAGCACGCCCGCGCCTATCGCAACTACGGCAAGCCGACCCACGAGGTGGCGGGCCTCAACTTCCGGATGAACGAGTTCACCGCCGCCTTGGCTGTCCTGGAGCTGGAGCGCCTCGAGGAGATCGTGGCCTGGAAGAACCGCGTCGCGCGCGAGCAGCTGGACCCGCTCCATCCCGCTCGCCTCGAGCTGCCCGAGGGAATGACCAGCGGCCTCTACAAGTACATCGTCTTCGACTGGCTCGAGCGCTCGACGGGCAGGGTCTACGACGAGCCCTGCCACCGGATCATGGGACATCAGGTCGAGCTTGCGAACTCCGACTGGGTGGCGCGCAACCATTCCTGTGTGCCGTTGTATTACAGACCAGAACCCGCGCACGCGGGGTAGGGGCCTAGGGGCAAGACATGAGAGTTCTCGTTACAGGCGGCTCGGGCTTCATCGGCTCGCACGTGGTCGACAAGCTGCGCGCGTGCGGACACGAGCCGGTGATCTACGACCTGCGGCCCTCGCCCTGGCATACCGACCCTGACCGACCCGTCGAGGAGCGCCTCGGGTCGATCACCGACCGCGAGGCGCTCGAGCGCGCGCTTCACAGCTGCGATGCCGTCGCGCACCTTGCGGCGGTGGCGGATGTCAACGACGTTCACGCCTCGCCCGAAGACGCCGAACGCGTCAACGCCCGCGGCACCGTCGCCGTGCTGGAGGCCGCCCGTCGCGCCGGGGTCAAGC
Source organism: uncultured Actinomycetes bacterium (assembly GCA_963830405.1). GTDB lineage: Bacteria > Actinomycetota > Thermoleophilia > Solirubrobacterales > Solirubrobacteraceae > Palsa-465. Next base: position 93,306 of record CAWHMB010000001.1, on the reverse strand, counting down.
GAATCGTCTACGCCTCAACGATCTGGGTCTACTCCGATTGCCAAGAGGAGTCCGTCGACGAGGAGACGCTGCTGCCGGCTCCCAGCCACCTCTACACCAGCACCAAGCTCGCCGGCGAGCTCTACTGCAAGGCCTACCAGGAGCTCTACGGGATCGACTACACGATCCTGCGCTTCGGGATCCCGTACGGCCCGCGGGCGCGGGAGGCCGCGGTGATCCCGGCGTTCGTAAACAAGGCGTTCAAGGGAGAGCCACTGACGATCGCCGGCGACGGCAGCCAGTCGCGGCGCTTCGTATACGTCGAGGACCTGGCCGACGGCGTCGCCCTGGGGCTGAGCGACGTGGCAACTAACCGCGTCTACAACCTGGCCTCGGACGAGAACGTCTCGATCAAGCAGATCGCCGAGACCGTGCAGGGGCTGATCGGCGACGTCGAGATCGTCCACACTCCGGCCCGGCCCGGTGACTTTGGCGGCAAGATCGTCTCCTCCGAGCGCGCCGAGCGCGAACTTGGCTGGACCGCGGCCACGCCGTTCGCTAAAGGAGTGGCTAAGTACGTCCAGTGGCGCCGCGAGCAGGCAGATCTACAGGCCGACCAGCAAGCCGAGGCAGTGATACCCGCCGGCGAGCCGGACGCCGAGTCGAGGCCCCGACACGTCCTGATCATCTCCGCCGACATCGGCGAGGGCCACGATCTGCCGGCCCGAGCTGTGTCCCGCGAGTTCAGAGACGAAGATCCCGACGCCCAGGTTTCGATCGTCAACGGCCTACCCGCGATGGGCGGCGTGCTGACCAAGGTCCTGCGCGAGAACTCGGCATTCATGTTCCAGTGGATCCCCTGGTGGTTCGACCTTCAGTACACGCTGTTCATGTACTTCGCCCCGACCCGGTGGCTCGCGCGCCGGCTGCTGAGGCTCTTCGGGAGCCGCGGCCTGATGCGGCTGATCAAGGCCCACGACCCCGACCTGATCGTCTCCACTTACCCCGGGGTCACGGCAGTGCTCGGCGAGCTGCGCAGGCGGCGCAAGCTCGACGTTCCCTGTTACTCCTCCGTCACCGACCTCGCCGGGCTTCACTTCTGGGCCCATCCGGGCATCGATCTGCACTTCGTCACGCATCCCGAATCGGCCGAGGAGGTCGAGCAGATCGCCGGCCCCGGCAGCGTCCGCTGGGCCAAGCCGCCCACGTCGCCCGCGTTCCTCGCCGCGCGCTCGCGGGCCGACGCGCGCCGCGCGCTCGCGCTGGCGCCCGAGGGCAAGGTGATCGCTGTCTCCGGCGGCGGCTGGGGCGTGGGCGACCTCGCCGGCGCCACTCGCGCCGCGCTCGAAGTGCCGGACGCGACGGTCCTCTGCTTGTGCGGGCGCAACGACAAGCTTCGGGCGCGGGTGGCCAAACGCTTTGGCGACGAGCCACGGCTGCGCCTGATGGGCTTCACCGACCGCATGGGCGACATCCTCGCCGCCAGCGACGCGCTCGTGCACTCGAGCGCCGGACTGACGGTGCTGGAGGCGATCATCCGCGGCTGCCCGGTGATTTCCTACGGCTTTGGCTACGGCCACGTTCGGGCCTCGAACGCCGCGCTCGAGCGCTTCAAGCTGGCGCAAGTCGCGCCCACCGAGGGCGATATCCTGCCCGCGCTTGAGCGCGCGCTCGAGCGGCGCCCCGACCCGGACGGCTCGTTCGCCCGCAGGCCCTCGACGGCGTCATTGATCCTGGGCGACGAGCGCCGCGCTCGGACGCTGCCCACGTGGCGAGTGCGGACCGCGCGCGCCGCCACCACGATGGCGGCGGCCTTCGGCGTCGCCGTCTGGGCGCTCTCGACCGGGGCCTCCTATCAGCTCGTCTCGCACTTCGCCCACATCCGCCCCGTGACCGCCGTCAGCACCAGCCGCCCCGAGGTCGGGGTCCTGGTCGATGCTCCCTCAGCCGAGCTGCCGGCGATCGTCTCGACGCTCTCTGCGCGTGGGATCCATGTCTCGTTCGGCCTGAATCGCGTCCCGTCCCCGGCCGCCGAGCTCTGGTTCCGGCAAGTGGGCGATCAGGCCGTGCCTCGCCTGGACGGCGGCGGGGTCGTGCGCTGGCTGAGCACGCGCAGGCTGCTGCACCGTCTGGTCGGGCCGCTGGGTGCCCCGCACCACTTCCTCTATGCCTCGAGCGGGCCAAGCGTCGGCCAGTGGTGGCTGGCCCACGGCGCGGGCGGGCGCCTCGTTGCCGGAGCGGTGAAGCTCACGGACTCCGATGACTCCGTCGGCTCGCTGCACTCCGGAGAGGTGGTCGAGCTGACCGCGGCCATGCCCGGCGCCCTGACGCCGCTGCTGAACAAGCTTGACCGCGAGCTCCTCGCGGCACACCTGCGCGCGGTCCCCGTCGGTCGGCTAATGCACGACGCGGGGACCCCCGCTTAGAGCACCAGCGGGCCCCGAGCACTTGGGAGCCACGGCCGCGGCCGAGGCCGCAATGGGTGGCCGCAATACGTGATCGCTGGTGATACGGCAATACGCGGCCGCCTGTGGGACGTTATACGAGGCCGCTGTGGGACGTTTGACGCGCCCGCTGGTGGGACGTTTGTTCAAAATGTTCTGCATTCCATCCCACAACTAAGCACGCGCGGGGTGCGCGCAGCACGCGGGCGGCCCCGCCCGGGCCGCCCGGCCCGCGCCCCCCGATCCTAGGCGCGCAGGGCCCCCGACCCTAGGCGCGCAGCGCCGGCACGACCTCCTCGGCGAACCGCTTGACCTGTTCGTCGAAATCGCCGTCGCCCCAGAAGATGAAGGTCTCAAACCGGTAGTCCTCTCGCAACCGACGCAGGTCATCGACCCACTGTCGGGCGGGGCCCCTGAGAAAGCCGTCCGAGCTGGATGCCGTGATCTCGCCGTTGACGTTGGCGACCCGGCGAACGCTCGAAGGGTCGCGACCGGCGCGCTCGGCGGCCTCGTCGATCGCCCGCTGGCGCTCGGGGACCTGGTCGAGGGGCAGCCGTGGCACGCTCGGTAGCCAGCCGTCGGCAGCCGCCCCCGTCAGGCGCACCATCCGCGGTCCGTAGGCGCCGAGCCAGATCCCCATGCGGTGAGCCGGCGGCGGACCGGGCTTCAGCCCCTTCAGGCGGTAATGCTGGCCGTCGAAGTTGACCGAGCGCTCTCCGCTCCATGTCAAGCGGATGACCTCGATCGCCTCCTGAAGCGCGTCGACCGATTCCTTGCGGCTGCGGCGCGGTCCGCCCATCCCCTCGATCGCCTCCCAAAAGCCTCCCGCGCCGAGCCCCAGCTCGAAGCGGCCAGCGGAGAGCACGTCGATGCTGGCGGCGGCGTTGGCCAGGACCGCTGGCGGCCTGAGCGGCAGATTGGCGACGTCGGGCAAGAGCACGATCCTGCTGGTGCGCGCGGCGATGAACGCCAGCAGCGAAAGCGCGTCGAGAAAGCGACGCTGGTAAGGGTGATCCTGGACACCTACGAGATCGAGGCCCAACCGCTCGGCCTCGACCGCCCGCTCTACGGTGCGACCGGGATCATCCGCATCGGGGATCAGGAAGATCCCGAACTGCGGATCGCTCACCGCGGCATGCTCGCCGAGGGCCGCGGCGATCGCGTCCCCGCGCTCACCTCGTGGCCCAGCAATCGCTCACCGCGGCTCATCGCGCAGCCCAGCTCTCCCGTGGATTGCGCAGCGGCGTCAGCCGCGGCTCGATCTGCTCGCGCAGGTGCTCGAATTGCGGCGTCAGCGACAGCTTCTCGCCCAACTGCTCGAGCGGCTCATCGACCGTGAAGCCCGGGCCAATCGTCGCCAGCTCGAACAGCACGCCTGAGGGCTCGCGGAAGTAGACCGAGCGGAAATAGTGCCGATCGATCACCGGGGTTGCGTGCGCGCCCGCCCGGGCCACCCGCTCCCGCCAGGCCTCCTCGTCCTCGGGCGCCGTCGCCCAGGCCACGTGGTGCACGGTGCCGGCTCCCTGAAGGCCCGGGGCCGCCGGAGCCTGGTCGTACAGATAGAAGCCGCCGCGATGCTCGCCGCGAACCTCGTAGGCCCCGGTCTGCACCGGTCCATGCTCGACGGGGACGAAGCCGAGCGTGTCCTCCAGCAGCGAGCGGCTGCGGGCAGGATCCTCGGTGTAGGCCCGCACCGCGTGGAATCCCTGAAGCGCGAGCTCGGAGGGAATCTCGGGATGCTCGGCCGTCAGCGGCTCATCGCTCGTTTCGGCCACGCGCAGCTCCTGGACCAGGCCCTCGGGGTCGCTGAACACGACGCTGTCCTCGAGGCGGTCCGGAACCCGGCCGTTGTCGTTGAGCCGGTTCGCCCAGAAATCGAGCGCCTGCGTAGAAGCAACGCGCCAAACGATGCGATGGACCATGCCCTCCCCGGCGCGGCCCTGCTGGATGCGGGGATACTCGAAGAAGGTGATGTCCGACCCCGGGTCGCCGTGTTCGTCCGCATAGAACAGGTGATAGACCGAGGTGTGGTCCTGGTTGACCGACTTCTTCACCAGGCGGAGGCCGAGCACGCCGACATAGAAGTCAACGTTGCGCTGGGCGTCGGCGGTGATGGCGGTGATGTGGTGGATTCCTTCGAGCTTCATAGTGCTCTCCTTTGCGCTCGCCGCACGCTCTCCTACGCCGCGCCGTGTGCTCCCACGTGCGCCGCGTGTTCTCCTGCGTGCGTGCCATGTGCTCCCGCGTACGCCCGACAGCTCGCAAGGGCGTGCCTGCGGTTATCGCCTTTATGCGTTAGAAGGCAGTCTAGCACAAGGTAGTTGTGTGATCAAGCATCTGCCCGAGCCGCTACTCTACGCAGACGTGTCAGGTGCGGGTTTTCGCGTTCTGATCGCCGGTCGGAGACCAATCGCCTTCCTCCCGCTGATCGCGGCCATCGCGATCAGCGGCGCCGCCGGTTGCGGCGCGAGCTCCAAGCCCAAAGCCCCGCAGACGCAAAGTACCTCGGCGAGCCAGACCTCCAAGGCGACCTCGAGCAACGGCGGGGCCTCGGTGAGCACCGGCGCCATCAGGGCCACGCTACACGGCGCAGACCGCGCGCCGACTGCGGGCAAGGTGTGGGCGTACTTGGTGAGGGTCACGGACGCTGCCGGGCAGCCGCTGTCGGGCACCGTCGACACCGAATTCACTTTCGCCGGTCAGGTGGTGGGACGCGAGACGCCTCCCACCCATCCGCTCAAGGGTGGTCTGCTGACCGACACTGTCACGTTCCCCAAGGAGTCGATCGGCGAGCCGCTCGCCCTTCAGACGGTCGTCCACACGAGCAGGGGCTCGGTCACGCTCAGCTGGCCGGTCACGGTTCGCCCGTGAGCGTGCTACGTACCGCCCGGCTGAGTCCCGTGCGGCGGCGGGCGTCGCGCGGTGATTCCATCCAGGCGTCGAAACGCGCTGGGATCAGCGTGCGCGTCAGCGACGTGAGCAAGTCCTACGGTCCCGTGCGGGCGCTGCACGCCGTCTCGCTCGAGGTGGCTCCCGGCGAGCTGTTGACGATCACCGGACCGTCCGGGTCGGGCAAGAGCACGTTGCTCAACCTGATCGGCAGCCTCGATCAGCCCGATTCGGGCACCGTCGAGGTCGACGGCAAGGCGGTTCCAGGCCCGCGCGGCGCGGTCGAGTTTCGGCGCCGCTTCGTGGGCTTCGTCTTCCAGGACCACCGCCTGCTGCCGTATCTGAGCGCCGCCGCCAACGTCGAGACGGCACTGATTGCCACCGGCGTACGGCATGGAGAGCGACGCGGGCGCAGCCGCGAGCTGCTCGCGGAGGTAGGCCTCGAGCGCCGCGCCGACCACCTTCCCTCGGAGCTGTCGGGCGGTGAGCGTCAGGGTGTGGCGATCGCTCGTGCCCTGGCCAACAACCCGCGGCTGCTGCTGGCGGACGAGCCCACGGGTGCGCTCGATTCGGTAAGCGGTGAGCGAGCACTTGACCTGCTCGCTGCGATGCGCGAGCGCCACGGCATGACGATCATCATCGTCAGCCACGACGACGCGGTGGCGCGCCGGGCGGATCGCGTCGTGCGGCTGGTCGACGGGATGGTGGAGGGAGACAGCGGTACTGCCTAGAGCGGGCGGTACCGTTTGAGCAGGATTCTGCGCACTCGACTTGACGCCCATGCCAGCGCGCCCGGATCTCGTGGCACGCGCCACCCCCGCCGCTTCGCATCGGCGGTGCTGTGCGGGGTTCTAACGGTGACCGCCACTTATCAAATTGTCTTGCATTGCACCTCGAACCCCAAGTCGGGTTATTACCAACAACTGCGCTGAGCCGTTGTCGCGCCACCTGCTAGCGATCAAGCAGGTGGGAGCGGTTCTGCTGGTCGTGTTGCCGCTGTTCGTCCCCGAGGTAGTGATCGAGTTCACCCCGTTGCGAGCCGACTCGGCGCTGGTTATTGCCGGCATCCTGCCGGCAATAATCGGCTGGACGTACGCACCTCGGTACGCGTTGATGGCGATACCGGTGGCCGGGATCTTGAACGCGTTGGCGGTGCTCGCCTTCGGTCACGTTGGTGCGACCACGCTGTTGATGGTGTGTGTCGCTGTGCTGGTCGGCCTCAGCGCAGGGCGCGGCCTGCACCCCGTGGCCGCGTTCGCCGCGATTCAACCGGCGATCATCGTCATCTCGGGCTATCACACGGTCTCGGTGGGTGGTACACACCCGGGGATTACAGGCCAGGCCTTGATCTCCGCCGGGGTGGCGATCGTCGGCGGGTTGTGGGCGGTACTCATCGGCTCGGCGCTGCTACGCGATGAGTCGTCGGGTCGGCCGGCACTGGTGCCTCCAGGAATCGTCTTCTTCTACACCGCCGCGCTGGTGCTGCAGCTCGGGCTCACCGCGTTTATCGCATCGACGTGGTTCTTGCGGACCACAGCCGGCTGGGTACTGCTGACGATTCTGCTGGTCACGCGTCCGACGTACGACGAGTCCAGGCAGATGATCGGCGAGCGCGCCCTCGGCACGGCGACGGGCGGCGTACTCGCCGCGGTGGTGGCGCTGATCATCTCCGACAGCGCGACGCTTGTCGCCATAGGCACATTGGCAATGGTCGCGGCGGCGGTGCTGCAGCTGCAGCATGCACGATACGTCTACTTCGCGGTGTTTGTCACGGCGGCGATTGTTCTGCTTGACGCCCAGCGCAGCAACGTCTTCGAGATCGACGTGCAGCGAGTCGTGTACTCGATCGTGGGGGTGGCGGTGGTTGCGCTCGTGGTGGCGTCGGCCGAAGTGCTACTGGGGCGATCGACGCCCAAGCGGAGTTAGCCCCATAGCTCAACCCCCGGCCATCGCCGCGACGGCCCGCATCCGGGTTACCCGCCAGATCGGATACAGCGCGCCCACGGTGCCGATGACGGTCCCGATCAGCGCCGCGCGGCCCACTCCCCAAGCCGTGAGCACCGGCGTGATGAACGCGCTCAGGCCGAGTGCCCCCGGCAGCAGCTTGCTCGCCGCGAGGCCGAGCAGCAGGCCCGCCGCAGTGCCGATCAAGCTCACGGCCAGCGCCTCGCCCAGCACCAGCAGGGCGAGTTGCTGGCCGCTCCAGCCGATCGTCTGAAGCAGCGCCAGCTCACGTCGGCGCTCGAGCACCGCGGCGAGCATCGTATTGGCGACGGCCAGCGTGCCGATGATCAGCGCCAGCGCCACCATCAGTAACACGGCCTTTGAGATCAGGACCGTGTTGGCGCCCGCGCGGACCGCGTCGCCGGGGTCAGAGATGACGCTGATGCCTCCGATCGCGCGCTGGAGCTCACCCCTGACGCGGGCGATCGTCGTCTGCGGAGCAACCCTCACCGCGAACGTCGTCACCTCGCCGGGCGCCCTGCCGGCCAGCGACTGGGCGTCCTTCAGCGTCGTGACAGCGCCGGCGTTCTCGTAGCTGAGACCCGTGTGGTAGATACCCGTCACGGGGAACGACCGGCGATCGAGTCGCAGCGTGGCGCCGGGCCTGAGGCGCAGCTGTGAAGCCAGCCCGCTGCCCACCAGCATGCGACTCTCGCTCAGCCCCCGGCCTGCGGTCAGCACCAGCTGGCGGTAAGCGAATCCATCCGGCTCGACTCCCAGCACGATCGCCCCCGGAGCGCCATGCACGGCGCCGATCACCAGCTGGATCGGGGTGGCCTGCGCGACGCCGGGCTCGGCCCTGATCCTCTCGAGCAGCGACAGCGGCAGGACCGAGGAGGTCGGATCGCCGGCATCGCTCTGAAAGACTCCGAAGTCGGCGCCGCCGAGGTTCGCGAACTGCCCTGCCGCGCGGTCGAGCCCGGTTGACAGCGCTAGCAACGCCACCGCCGCCGCCACTCCCACGGCGATGCCGCCGGCCGTCAGCAGCGTCCGCGACGCCCTCCTGCGAACGTTTGCCGTTATCAGAGCGAGCATCGGCGTCTAAGGCGTGATGCGATGGGCACGGACGGTAGCGCTTCGGTCCCCGCACGATCCGTACCATCCGGCACCTATGGGAACATACGTTCGGTGATTGTCTGCGCTTTCCTTCCTCGCTTTCAGCTCACCGTCGCGGCGGCGGCCACGGGGAGTGAGCGCGGCGAGCTGCTGAAGGGACCGGTTGCGCTGGCGCCGGAGCCGGGTGCAGCGCAGCTGGTAGGCGAAGTATCGCCCGCCGCCGAGGCATTCGGCGTCCATCCGGGAATGCGTCTAGGGGAGGCGCTCGCTCGCTGTCCGCGCTTGGCGCTCGTGCCGGGAGACCCCGCTGGCGTTGCCGACTCCTGGGAGCGGCTGCTCGTCCGCCTGGAGTCGATCGGGGCGGCGGTCGAGCCGGAGCGCCCAGGGCTGGTGTGCTTTGACGCAGCCGGGCTGCTGCGGCTACATGGCGGGGTCGAGGGCGTGATCGCTGCCTGCAGGCGCGCGCTGCGCGTGTCCGCTCGTTACGGCATTGCGCCGTCGCGGTTCGCGGCGGTGGCGGCGGCCAGCAGAGCCCGTGCTCGGCGGCCGGTGATCGTCGAGAACGACCGCGCGGCGACGCGCGCCTTCCTCGCCCCGCTGCCGGTCGCGCTGCTGCGCGCCCGGCCGGCCCTTGCCGAGCTGCCGGAGGCGCTCGAGCGCCTTGGTCTCAAGACACTCGGCGAGCTGGCGGCGCTCTCGCCCACCGCTGTCGCCGACCGCTTCGGAGCGGCGGGTCTGCACGCGCTCGAGCTAGCGAGCGGCGCTGACGGCACCCTTCGTCCCCGTCCGGCGAGCGAGTTGGTGCGCGAGTCCCTGGAGCTGCCTGAAGCCGCGTCGGGCATACAGCTCGAGCGCGGGCTGGGGCTCTTGATCGACCGCCTGCTTGCCCGGCGTGAGCGCCGTGGCCGAACGCTGCGCTCCATTGTTCTATCCGCCGTGCTGGTGGAGCACGGCGGCACCTGGCGTGAGCGGGTCGTATTCCGCGAAGCGCTGGCCGACCCTGGCCGAATGCGGCTGGCGCTGACTCCACATCTGCAGCTGATGCCGGCCCCGGCCGAGGAGCTGCGGTTAGCGGTCGAGCGCTTCGGCCCTCCGGCAGCCGATCAACGGACGCTGCTCGAAGATCCGGCCGCGGCCCGGGCGGCGCGCCTGCGCGAGGCGATCCGCCAGGCGCGCGCCGCCGCCGGTCCCGAGGCGGCGCTGCGCGTGCTGAGCATCGATCCCGATTCGCGCTTTCCCGAGCGCCGCGCGGTACTGGCGCCGTTCGAGGGCGGAGGGCCGGTGCATGAATAACTGCTTTACACGATGTCTGTGACTATATTACACAGTTTACGTGTATTAGATCAAGATGTGCCGCGCGGCCGGAGACCCGCTTGCTAGGCGAGGGGATCGAGCGAGCGGAGGTAAGCCTCGAGCAAGGGATCGAGGATGCGCCAGTCTCCCCGCCCCACGTGCTCGACGATCCCCGCTCGCAGCAGCAGCTTCAGCACGCGGTCTCGGATCGCCGGCGCCAGCCGCCGGGGAATTGGCTGTCGGGCTGCCAGCGCCCGGGCGATCTGAAGCGCATTCTTGTGCAAGCGTCTGATCTGCTCGACGGTCTGCTCCATCGCCGGCAGGTCGTTCTCGAGCGCTGCGCGGTAGCCGAGTTCGACAGTGTCGAGGTCGATCTCCCGGCGATCGAGCTGGACCGAGACCAGGTGGGTCTGCTGCGCGATCCGCATCGTCGCTCGCGGATGTCCGGCGCCGAGCTCGATCATCCGCGCAAGCGCCGCCGGCTCGACGTCGCAGCTGTCGGCGGCGAAGCGCTCGAGCAGCCCCCGGGACCAGTCGTGGGCCGTGATCGGGCGCAGGTAATGAAAGCCGCCGAAGCCGCTGAACGCGCGGTGAGAGGGAACGAACAGGTCACGCATCATGTGCTCGAGGCTTCCGGCAAACAGGTAGCTCACGTCGGTGCTGCGCTGGAACACGGCGCGCATCCGTTTGGTCACAGCGTCCGGATCGCCATAGGGCCGCCGGTCGCCGGCCACTTCCTGGAACTCGTCGAAGAACAGGATCAGGCGGCGGCCATCGGAGCGCGCCACGCGTTCGGGCAGCTCGAGCGCCAGATCGAGGGCGCGGTCCGGGTTCTGGGCCGCCCAGCCGGGTGTGACCACCAGCTCGACCGCGTCGCCGAGCTGGCTCTTGAGTTTGAGCACCGCGGCGGCCTGGGTGGCGTTCAGCGCGGCGCGACCCACCTCTCGGACCCGGCGGATCAAGCGCCGGACCACCGAGCGGTTGGCGATCACCGCGAACGCCAGCGTCTCGGCGAGCTCGGCGGCGTCGGCCACCCGGAACAGGTCGACGCGCGCCGTATAGAAGCCGCCGCGCCGGAGGCGGCCGAGCGCAGCCTCACAGACGCTGGTCTTGCCTGTCCGCCGCGGCCCGGCGACGATCAGGTTGGTTCCGTTCCCCAGTGCCGTGGTCACCTCCCGCACGTCGTCATCGCGGCCGATCATCTGGCTGGCGGGGATCGGCGAGTCGGTTGGGAACAGATCGCCGCTTGCCTGTCGCATGTCGAGCATCATAGCAGCCTTACACACGATATGTGTAAGGGTTACACTAACGGTGCCAGATGACCGGGCCGCGCCGCCTCTCGGTACCCCGCCGCGTGGCCGTCCGCTCGGCCGACGATGGCGTGCCGCGGCTCGTCGACGGTCGCGAGGTGGAGGCCGTCCGCGAATCGTGGCTCGTCGAGGACCGCTGGTGGACGGAGCGCCCGTTGCGAAGGCGCTATTGGGAGGTGGTGACGACCTGCGGCCGAGACGAGGTCGTGTTCCACGATTTAGGGAGCGGCAGATGGTGGCGACAGCGATGAGTACGCGACGGCGATCTCGGCGACATCGGTGCGATACTCGACGAAATGGGCTGCCGGCTGACCAAGGCTCGAACCGTGTCACCGGGTCAGCGGCAGCGGCGTCAGCTGCTCGCGGCCGGTTAGTAGCTGTGGAGCGAGGTTGGCTAGTGGCTCTGGTCGCGGTCGTCGCGGCAGCGGCGTCGGTCGCGGCTCGATCGCCGGACGGCTCCTCCCGGGCCAGCCAGGCGGCTGCGAGTAGCCCGGCTCGCGGTAACTTCGCCGGCCAGGTGGCTATCGGCGAGGGCCGAAAGCTGTATCTGCGGTGCGCTGGCCGGGGCAGCCCGACGGTGATCCTGGAATCTGGCATTCACGATTCCTCAGACACTTGGACCTTGACCGCCACCGAGCCGCCGGTGCTCTCTTCTCCATCAGTTTTCACGGGCGTCGCTCGGTTCACACACGTTTGCATGTACGACCGGCCCGGCACGATCCGTTACACGAATCCTCCCTCGCTGACCACGCGAAGCACCCCCACGAGGATGCCGCGCACGCTGCCCAGCATGGTGGCCGATCTGCACGCGCTGCTGCGACGCGCGGGTGTGCCCGGCCCTTATCTGCTGGTCGGGCACTCCTATGGAGGCCTGATCGTTCGCCTGTTCGCGCAGACCTACCACGCGCAGACCGCTGGGCTGGTGTTCGTCGACGCGTTCGGGGTGAACATCAGGCGCCTGTTCGGCCCGCGTCTATGGCCGCGGTATGTCCAGCTGCTCAACCATCCTGGGACGGCGTTGGACCACGAGCCCGGGTTTGAGACCGTCGAGGTCGATGAAGCGATCAGTGCGATCCAGACGGCAAAGCCGCTTCCCCGCCTTCCGCTGGCAGTGATCAGCAAGACCGAGCCATTCGCCACCGCGCCCGGCGTGCCCAAGGCCCTGACCACACGGCTCGAGAAAGTATGGCCCGAGGTCCAAAACGCATTGGTCAAACTCGAACCCCAGACCCCCCACATATTCGCGACCGGCAGCGACCACTACGTGCAGATCCACGACCCAGACCTCACCATCAGCATCATCCGGCTGATCCTGGATCGCGCACGGGCGCGATAAGTAGCCACATCGCAAACATCGGAGACCTGCGCCCTCCGCAGTGCGAACATAGAGCCATGAGCGAAACCAACGTTGAGATCACGCGCCGTGGCTGGGAGGCCGCGGTCCGTGGCGACCTGGACACGATGCGCGAGCTACTCGATCCGGACGTCAAGTGGCACGCCGGAGACCCCAACGCGTCCGGGGCGTGCCGCAACCGCGAGCAGGCACTCGAGTTCATGCGCCAGGCGCGCCGCCGAGGGCCCCTGGGCAAGCTGATCGACGTGATCGACGCCGGCGAGAAGGTGGTCGTCATCATGCGGCCGACGGCGGTCGCCGGGGAGGAGCCGGAGCTCAGCGCCAACGTGACGACGTTCCGCGAAGGGAAGGCGATCGAGATGGTGCACTACCCGAACCCCGACGACGCGCTCGCCGCGGCCGGCGTCTAGGCCCATGTCGGCGACGCCGGGCACGCACGCCGATCCAGGGCAGGCACTCGATCCCGGCCCGACCGCCGTCGGCACCTGGAGCGGGGGGCGCTTCATGCGCTTCGGCCAGCCGCTCGACGACCAGCGGTTGGTGGCGTTGATTACGCCGGACGAGCAGATTCGCACGGTGATCACGGCCGACGTCTACGGCGCCGGCGAGGCCGACCGGATGCTGGGACGGGCGCTCGCCGGTCGCCCGCGCGGAGCGTTCTGCGCGGTAGGCGCCGTGGGCCACGACTTCTACTCGGCGCAGCGCGACGGCGCCAAGGGCTTTCCCCGCTTCACTGATCGGGGCTTGCGGGGCGAGGCTGAGTACGGCGGTTACTTGGCGATGGCCACCGAGCGGAGCCTCGAGCGCTGTGGCCTCGAGCGCTTCGACCTGCTGCTGCTGCACAACCCGGACCGCACGGGCTACACCAGCGAGGCGGTCTGGGAGGGGATGGCGGCGCTGCGCGACCGTGGGCTGACGCGGATGATCGGCGTCGCCCCTGGGCCGGCCAACGGCTTCACGCTCGACCTGATCGACTGCCTAGAGCGCTTCGGCGCGCTCATCGACTGGGCGATGATCATCCTCGGCCCGCTCGAGCCCTGGCCGGGCGAGCTGTGTCTGGAAGCCGCCTCCCGCGCGGGCGTCAGACTCATCACCCGCGTGGTCGACTACGGCGGCCTGCTGTTCGACGACGTGCTGCCTTCGCAAGAGTTTCCGCCTCAGGACCATCGCGGCTTTCGCCCGCCGGGGTGGATCGAGGCCGGCCGTGAGCGGATCGACGCCATGCGGCCGATCGCGGTCGATCATGGGCTGACGATGCTCCAGCTCGCGTGCCAGTGGAACCTGGCGCACGAGCCCGTGGCTTGCGTGGCTCCCACGCTGATACAGGAGATCGGGCCGCAAGCCCGGCCGCTCGAGGACAAGCGTCGCGAGTTGGCGGCGCTCCCGGCGCAGCTCCGGCTGACGCGCGAGGACGTCCAGACGATCCGGGCGCTCGGCGACAACACTGGTTGCATGGCGCTCAAGGGAGGGAGTCCCGACCACGCCGGTGAGGCCCGTCCCGATCGCTGGCGGTTAGACGAGCATCTGGTCGAGCTGGCGCGCCGCTGGCGGATCGAGCCGGAGCGCGATCTGGCTCAAATCATCTAGGCCGGCGCTCATGAGCGCCGGCCCCGGCCGGCACATGTGCCGGCCGGTCCGGGCCGATCATGATCGGCCCGGCAGCGGGATGACTCGGGCGCGGCGCGTTCAGGCCAGGCTGGATGTCAAGCGCGCGGCTGGCCCGGGCGCCCATGCGCGGCCCCCGGTCCTATCGATCTGCCTCCTCGAGCATCCACTCGCAGCCGACCGACAGATCCTCGACGCCCATTGCGGCGGCGAGGTTGATCCAGGCGCCATAGCGGAAGAACTCGTCGATCCGCTCGGGCTCGACGCTGTCGCCAACGAGCTGCTCGACGTGCGCGACCAGGCGGGCGTAGCAGGACCTGACGCGTTCGCGAATCTCCTCGTCGTCGCAGGCGGCGTAAGCATGGTGCTGGAGCATCAGGTAGTCGCGGTGCTCTGAGTTGAGCAACCCCACGTAGGCGTTGCCCATCGCTTTGAGCACATCGGCGTCGGGCTTCGCGATCGCCGGGTCGTACTCCGCAGCCGCCTGCGTGAAGGTCTCGGCGCTCAGCTCGAAGCCGCGCTGTACCGCGGCCAGGAACAGCTCCTTCTTCGACCCGAACAGGCTGAAGACGTACGGCTGGGCGACCCCGACCCGTCGCGCGATCCGGTCCACCGGTGTTCCATAAAGGCCTCCGTGCGCGAACTCGTGTACGGCGGCATCGATAAGCGCGTCCCGGCGCTCTGCGGCCGGGACGCGCTGGCGGGTCTTGCTTGTCGATGTGATAGCCATCTCTAGGACGCGGGCATCGGGGTGTCAGGACGCGGGAACGAGCGCCGGGACAGTATCCACCTGCGCGGCGGCGTCTGCGGTGGTGGAGAATGGCAAGGCGGCTGCGATCAGCGCGCCCGCGGCGAGCACGGCGACTCCGACCCACATCGCCGGGGTCAGCCCGCTGACGAACGCCTGGGGCGAGGAGTAGCCGCCGTGGCTCGTGAACACCGTGGCCAGCACGGCGATCCCGAGCACGCCGCCCAGCTCGCGGATGGCGTTGGCCGCGCCGGACGCCTGCCCGGCTTCGTGAACCCGCACCGAGGACAGCACTGCGTTCGCTGCGGGAGCGAAGATCAGGGCCATCCCGGAGCCGGCCAGCAGGAACGGCACGACCATGCTCGCGTAGGTCTGGTGAACGCTGGCCAGGATCGCCAGGGAACCGAGCGCGATCGCCTGCAAGATCAGGCCGGCGACCATGAACGGCCGGCTGCCGTAGCGCTCGGAGAAGAAGCCCGCCAGCGGCGAGACGACCAGCGAGGCACCGGTCCACACCAGCAGCTTCACTCCAGCCTGCAGCGGGCTGTTGTGAAGCACGGTCTGCAGATACTGGCTGAGGAAGAAGATCGAACCAAACATGCCGAAGTACATCGCCAGCGAGACCGCGTTGGTGACCGCGAAGCTCCGCTTGGTGAAGAACTGCATCGGCAGCATCGGGTGCGACGTGCGCAGCTCATAGGCCACGAACGCCATCACGAGCACCGCTCCGGCGGCCAGCGAGATCGCCACCTGCGCGTTGCCCCAGCCGAGCGACTGCGAGCGCACCAGGCCGAACACGATCCCGAACAGGCCGCTGGAGGCGAGCGTCAGGCCCGGCAAGTCGAGGTGCCGCGACGGTCCGTGGCTCTCGGTCAGACGCGCGATCGAGACCGGAACCAGCGCCAGCCCCACCGGCACGTTGATCCAGAAGATCCAGTGCCAGTCAGCGGCCTGGATGACGGCTCCGCCGACGAGCGGGCCGAGCGCAACGGCAACGCCGCTGATCGCGGACCAGATACCGAGCGCGACACCGCGCCGCTGAGGCGGAAACGCGTCAGCCAGCAGCGTCAGCGTCAGTGGCGTGACGATCGCGGCGCCCAGTCCCTGCGTCGCCCGGGCGGCGATCAGAATGCCGGTGCTCGGCGCCAGCGCAGCCGCCGCCGAGGAGAGCGTGAACAGCGAGATCCCGGCCGTGAACATCCGCTTGCGCCCGAAGCGGTCGCCGAGCGCCGCGCCGGTCAGCAGGAACACCGCGTAGGAGAGCACGTAGGCATTGACCGTCCATTCGAGAGCCTGGATCGAGGAGCCCAGGTCGCGGTGGATGCTCGGCAGCGCCACATTGACGACCAGGTTGTCCAGCACGGTCATGAACAGCCCGATCGACACGATCACCAACGTCCATCTGCTTGTTCGAGAGCTTGTCATGAGAACCTCCGCAGTTCTTAGTGAGTGCTAACTAGACACGACCTTAGCAGTCACTACTAACTTGTCAAGGGCAAAGTCCGAGGTTTTGCGCCGCCGTCCGGACCGCATGCGAACATGCGTTCGGTAATGCCGTCCTATGCCGAGCTTCACTGCCACTCCGCGTTCTCGTTCCTAGATGGGGCCTCGCTGCCCGACGAGCTGGCCGGGGCCGCGCTCGAACTGGGCTACGAGGCGCTCGCGTTGACCGATCACAACTCCGTCTCGGGCTCGATGGAGTTCGCCGTGGCTGCCCGCGCGCTCGGCCTGCGCGCGATCCACGGCGCCGAGATCGACCTCGAGCAGGGACGCCATTTGGGGGAGGGCGGGAGGCATCTCACGCTGCTCGTCCGCGATGCACGAGGCTGGTCGAACCTGTGCCACATCTTGACGCGCGCGCACGCGCTCACGCGCGAGGGAAGGGAGGGCGCGCCCGCGACGCTGCCGGAAACCCCGCTTCAGACGATCCTCGAGCACAGCGAGGGCCTCGTCTGCCTGAGCGGCTGCGCGCTGCGCGGCATCCATGACGAGCCGACGCTGCGGCGCCTGCGCGACGCGTTTGGATCGGAGCGGCTGCGGGTCGAGTTGCAGCGGCCCTTCCTGCGCGATGACCGCGCCCGCAACCGGCGGCTCGAGGGGCTGGCACGGCGCCTGGGGCTGCGGTGCGTGGCCAGCGGCAACGTCCATGCGCACGCCCGCTCGCGCGCGCCGCTCCAGGACGCGCTCGTGGCGGTGCGCCTGCACTCGACGCTCGATGCCACCGAGCCTCAGCGCCGCGGCAACTTCAGCCACGTGCTGGCCCCGCCCCGGGCGATGGCCGCCCGCTTTCCGGAGTACCCCGAGGCGGTGGCCGAGACCGTCCGGCTGGCCGACAGTCTGCGCTTCGACCTGCGCTCAGACCTCGGCTACCGCTATCCGGGTGCCGAGGACGAGGTAGCGATGCGCAAGCTCTGCGAGCTATGCGACGCGCGGCTTGCGGAACGCTACGCGAGCGCCCGGGCGGACGAGCGGGACAAAGCTCAGATTCGCCTGCGGGAGGAGCTTGGGATCATCGACACGCTGGGGCTGGCCGGCTTCTTCCTGCTGCACCACGACCTACTTGAGCTGGCGCGGGAGGTAGCGCTCGAGGTTCGCGGGCCGGACACGGCCCGGGCGCTGCTGCCGCCCGGCCGCGGCCGCGGCTCGAGCGTCTCCTCGATCGTCTGTTACCTGACCGGTCTATCGCACGTCGATCCAATCGCCAACGAGCTGTTGATCGGGCGCTTTCTCAACGAGGAGCTGACCGCGCTGCCCGACATCGACCTCGACTTCCCGCGCGACATCCGTGAGACGCTGATCCCCCGCATCCACGAGCGCTACGGCCACGACCGCTCGGCGCTGGTGGCGGCCTTCCCCACTTACAGGGCACGCGGCGCGATCCGCGAGTTGGGCAAGGCGCTGGGGCTGCCGGCAGGCGAGATCGAACGCGTGGCACGTGGCAGCGAGGGCTGGGATGCGCGCCAGGTGGGCAAGGACATCGAGAATGTGTTCGGCCAGCGGACCGCCGGTGGGCGCTGGCGCTGGCTCGCGCGGCTGGCGGCCGAGGCGCACGGGCTGCCGCGGCACCTGAGCCAGCACTCGGGCGGGATGATCGTCGCCACCCGCCCGCTGGTCGACTGCTGCCCGATCGTGCCCGCCGCGATGGAGGGCCGCCAGCTAGTGCAATGGGACAAGGACTCGTGCGCGGACGCAGGGTTCTTGAAGATCGACCTACTCGGGCTAGGGATGCTCTCGGCGGTCGAGCGCTGCGTCGAGCTCGTCGCGCGCACGCGCGGGGAGCGGATCGATTTATCGCGGATCCCGTACGACGACCAGGCCACATACGAGTGCATCCAGGAGGCGGACACCACCGGGGTGTTCCAGATCGAGAGCCGGGCGCAGATGCAGTCGCTGCGGCGCACGCGGCCGGAGAGCCTCCAGGACCTCACGATCCAGGTGGCGATCGTCAGGCCGGGCCCGATCCAGGGCGGGGCGGTCAATCCCTATATCGCGCGCCGTCAGCTCCTGCGCGAGAACCCCGACTACAAAGTTCCCTACGAGCACCCGTCGCTCGAGCCGGTGCTACGAGAGACGCTGGGCACGATCATCTTCCAGGACCAGGTACTCGAGGTGGCGATCGAGTTCGCCGGCTTTACGACCGGTGAGGCCGAAGGCCTCAGAAGGGCGATGAGCCGCAAGCGTTCGGAGGCGGCGATCCAGTCCCACCACGAGCGTTTCATCGCCGGCGCCAAGCGCAAGCACGCCGCCGACTCGCGAACGGCCGAGCGGGTGTTCGCGATGATCCAGGGCTTCTCCGGCTTCGGCTTCCCCAAGGCGCACGGCGCCGCGTTTGGATTGCTCGCCTACCAGTCCACCTGGCTGCGCGTCCACTATGGCCCCGAGTTCCTGTGCTCGCTTTTGAACGAGCAGCCGATGGGCTTCTATCCCCCCGACGCGCTGATCCACGAAGCGCAGCGGCGAGGCGTAGAGGTGCTGGCGCCCGACGTCAACCAGAGCGAGGCGGAGTGCGATATGGACGGCGAGGGCAAGCGGGTCCGGGTCGGCCTTGGCTACGTCAAGGGAGTGCGTGAGCAGGAGGTCAAGGAGCTTGTCGCCGCCAGGCACAAGGCCGGGCGCTTTCGCAGCCTCTCCGATCTGGCCTCGCGCGCCGGCGCCAGCGCTTCCTCGCTCGAGCTGCTGGCATGGTCGGGAGCGTGCGACTCGCTAGCGCACCGCGGCGAGGAGCGGGTCGACGCGGCCCGCGCGGACCCGCGCCCCCGAGCGGCCCGCGTGGACCCGCGCCCCCGAGCGGCCGCGCGGACCCGCGCCCCCGATCCGCCCGTGCGGACCCGCGCCCCCGAGCGGCCGGCGCGGACCCGCGCCCCCGATCCGCCCGCCGCCTCGCCCTTTGGCAGCTCGGCGTGGCGGCGCCCGGGCGCAGCGTTCCCGGCGGCGTGCAGCTCGCGCTGCCGCTGGATCTGCCGGTGCCGCCCGAGCTGCGCGCGCTCTCGGCCTGGGAGGCGATGCTCGCCGACTACAGCACCAGCGGGCTGACCGTGCACTCACATCCGCTAGAGCTGCTGCGTGGGAGGCTGCCGGCAGGCGTGGTCTCAAGCCGCGGCCTCGACTCACTGGAGCACGGAACGCGGGTCAAGACAGCGGGCATGGTGGTTGCTCGCCAGCGCCCGGGGACTGCCAACGGGATCGTGTTCGTGCTGCTGGAGGATGAGTACGGGACGATCAACCTGATCGTCCCCGCCCGGGTCTACGAGCACCACCGGCTGACCGTCAGGACCGAGCCGCTGATGCTCGTCGAGGGCAGGCTCGAGCGCTTCGCGGCAGCCGGCGGAGCGACGAACGTGCTGGTCGATACCGTCGGTTCAATCAACGCCCCCGATCGGCCGCTGGCCGAGATCAAGGACTTCTCGATGCTCGACGAGCAGGTCAGGCGTGGCCTGCAGGAGCAGCGGGGGGAGGCGCACCGCGCGAGCCGGACAGCGGCGAGGTCGAGCGAGACGCCGCCGAGCGCGAGCAGGATAGTGGCCAAGACTTCCGCGCCGTCGCACCGCCGGTGATGAGCTTCGCCGCCGGCCGGCGGCGCTGAGGGGCTGCCGAGGGGCGTGCTGAGCGGGCTACCGGCCGCGGGTGGCTGACCCGGCTACCGGCCCCGCCGTGGCTGACGTGGCTACCGGCCCGCGGTTAGCGGGCCGGCGGCGGGCAGAGACATCCCGGCTAGCTGTCGTCGTCGCGCCGGGATGCTTCGCGTTCGGAGGCGGCGCGCTGCTGGAGCTTGCGACGAAGGTAGCCCGCCTTCTCGGCTCGGCGCTCGTGCTGCGCGGATTCGTGCTCGTCTGGCGCGTCGTCGGCACGCTCGCGCTCCGTGAGCTCACGCTCACGCTGCAGGGCTTCGAGCTGCTCGGTGGGAGGATCGCTCTCCATGACACAACCGTATCTGCCCGGCCGGAAGGACGCCGTGATTCCTGCCCAGCAACGCGGGGCGTGGAAGGCGTCACGACCGTCCTATCCGTCCGCCAACAGCTCGAGCCGGTTGCCCCACGGATCCTCGGTGAAGAAACGCCGCGCGTGCGGCAGCTGCTCGTCCCAGTTCACCGGCGAGCGGGCAGCAAGCAGCCTTTCGGCCAGCTCGGCGAGCTCAGCGCGTGCGACGCGCAAAGCAGGATGCGCCCTGCGCGCTGGCTCGAAGTCCGGGTCGACGCCGATGTGCAGCTGGTGCTCGCCAAGCTGAAACCAGACTCCACCCCCAGCCCGAAGCGGCGCCGGCTTCTCGATCTCCTCCAGTCCCAGAAGCCCCGCATAGAAGCTTCGGGCCGCGGTCTCGCATCCGGGAGGGGCAGCCAGCTGGACGTGATCGAGCCGGATCACCTCGGCGAGCCTACGACCTCGCACGGTAAGCTGCCGCGCCGATGCTCGGTGTCTCGCTGTTCATCGCCTTCTGGGTCGTCCTGGGGTTTGGGCTGTTCTTCGTCGCCGTCCGGGGAGGACCAGGCGGGGCCAGGGCCGCGCTCCAGACCCAGGCGCGAGGCGCTCGACGGGTGGTGGGGCTGCTGATGATCGTCATCTACGTCGGCTTCGGCGTCGCGCTGCCTTTGGTCTTTTTGACCGGCAACCACAACAACGCCAGCGCGCAGGTGGGCGGTATCAGGCTCACGGCTGCCGAGAGGTCAGGACGAGAGCTGTTCGGGCAGCACTGCGCGGTGTGCCACACGCTCGCCGCGGCCAACGCCGTCGGCAAGGTCGGGCCGAACCTCGATCAGATCCAGCCCAGCGAGTCGCTGGCCCTGCACACGGTAGAGAACGGCTGCCTGCAGAACCCCAGCTCGTCGGAGTCGAACGAGACCTGTCTCGGCCAGGGGACGATGCCCGCCGGCATCGTGCAGCCGCGTCAGGCGACGCAGATCGCGCAGTTCGTCGCCCGCGTTGCTGGTAAGGAGTAGGCGGCAGCCAAGCACTGCCGGGCGTGACCAGCGACGCGCCGCGGCCGGAAGCCAAGCGCGTGTGAACCGGCCAGGCACTCGCGGACGCCCGGCCTCGCTGCGTTCCTAGCGCCCGAGCGGGCGTTCGCAGCGCCCTATTGGCCGCCAGAGGACCCATAGCACGCACCCGAAGGCAGTCCGCCCTCGCCGAGGACCGACTGAGCGCTTGAGCACGTTGGGCGTGAGGGCCCAGTTCGCGCGAGGCCCGAGCGTCGCGTGAGGGCCGCCAGTTCGCGCGAGCCCGAGCTTCGCGTGAGGGCGAGCGTTTCTGGCGGAGCGGACCCCGCCGTGCCCGGCGCGCCGCAATACCACACAGCCGCAATACCACACAGAGAGGTGCAGAAGCTCACAAGCCATCTGGAATCCGGGGCCAGTGCGAGGTTCGGCATGAAATGCATGCTCGAACTCACAAACCCTGATCCGGCGAGAAGAAATGTGAGCTTCCGCACGCAGGCGGAGCCGAACGACGCTTCCGCACGCAGGCGGAGCCGAACGACGCTTCCGCACGCAGGCGGAGCCGAACGACGCTTCCGCACGCAGGCGGAGCCGAACGACGCTTCCGCACGCAGGCGGAGCCGAACGCCCCCCCGATGCGGCGGGCTTTCAGCCGCCCGCCGCGCGTCCGGGCTCTAGCCCGCCGGCCTGAGCGGGAGCTGGGATGCGGTCGACGACCCCCAGCGGAACCGATTCCAGCTTCACCGCGAGGTGGCGCCGCGCCAGGCAGCGCGGGCAGTAGTCCGGCGCCAGCATCGGCATCCGGGGCGCGATCACGAGCCGGCAGCGCGGACACCGTACCGCCGAGCGAGTGACCGTCTTCGCGTACTGGGGGACGCTCCTAGCGGTCATCTGAGTCGCTCCTTGAAATCACGTGAGCCCGCGGCATCCGGACGTGCGACGTCGTTCACCGTCATCGGTCGACACTTGACAGTTCGACGGCCGCGCGTCCAGGAACGGACGCGCGGCCATCAGAACTGCCCTCTCGTCTGCGCCCGCCCCCGGTAGGCGTGCGCCCCCACGGCGTTGTGCCCCGTCCGGAGGGTGCCGGCCTTGCCCTGCGAGAAGACGTCTGGCGTGAGCTTCCCGATTGAGCCGAGCGACAGCGAGCCACGTCCGCGTTCACTCGGGCGGGAGAGTTTGCCGAGCTGGCACGGACAGGTTTGGAGAAAATTTGGCAACTGGGACGTCACTAGCCTTGCTTCCAGCGAATGAAGCGCCGCGAGCCGCAGGTGGGCGGCCACAAACTGTGCCCGCCAGTGCGTCCAGCCAGCCAATGCAGTCTCTCCGCGCCGCCACACGACAGCTCGGAGATCCGCGGATACCACCATAGCTCTTCGATCGTGCTTGTCAAGCGCGACGAGCGCAAATTGGGCGTCAAAAGCTCCTAAGCCCTGCACAACCGTGATCACGTCCCGCCGGCAATGAGTAGCTTGCAACGAGCGGGGGCGAGAATCCATCCGTCAGCCGCCATTGGTAGGATCACGCCACGCCGCTGAGTCTCGCTCCGCCTCGGAGTGGAGAGCGGGGAAACCAAGAAGTTCGGGGCTAATCGCAGCCCAGGCAGCGTAGCGCCACCCTCGGCGCGAGCCCGTCAGCTAACCCCGCAAGCAGAAGAGAGGACGTCAGATGCCGGATCAAGGCAGCCGTCGTACGGTCGTCATTCGTGGAAGGGTCGTTGACCGCTACAGCCCCAGGCAAGGGTCGGCCCGTGGTTCCGGCTACCCCCGTCCCCGCAGCCAAGGGCGCACGCGGTCAAAGCCCGACCGGATCGCGATGTGGGCCGTGCTGCTCGGCGTGCTTTTGCTGGTCGTGGCGGCTACCAGCTCCCACGCCGCCATGGTTCCCGCTGTGGCCCCTCACCTGAGCCATCTCCTGGCGAGCCACGGGGCGGCCTCGGCTGGCTCGCTCGGCGCCCGCTGAACGGCGCTTCCGCTCGGTAGCTGGCACATCGCGGCCTCGGCCGGCTCGCTCGGCGCCCGCTGAACGGCGCTTCCGCTCGGTAGCTGCTCCATCGCGGCCTCGGCCGGCTCGCTCGGCGCCCGCTGAACGTCGCCGGGCCCGGGACGTCCCGCTCCTGAAGCGCCCGTCCGCCGACCGCCGGTCCGCTGACGAACACTCCTGCGGAGGCTTTGTTACCCGGTTAACCGGCGGTGCTGATCTGCCGTTTATTCGCTCACGTATAAGGGATGTGGCCGAACATTGGCCGCCCCGCTTTCAGTACCTCACGACGCTTGTGCAAATCGATCAAGCGGCGTAAACTTATTTAGCGTAAGCAGGTCTAGAAAGTGAAGGGCAGTTGCTGGCAAGGGTGCCCGACATTAAGTGAGCCAACATGAAGACCCAAATGAGCAGATTTCAAATCCATGATGACCTGACCGCCCCTGAGGGGTCGGTGCCCGTCCTGCGGGGCGCGCTCGCCTCGGGGGGCCAGCTACCGAATTTCCTGGGCGTCTTGGCGGGTTCCCCCGCCGCGCTCCGTGCCTACGCGCGCTTTCGCTCCGAGCTCCGCCACGGCAAGCTGACGCTGCCCACGCTCGAGCGGATCGCGCTGGCGGTGGCCGATCACTATCACTCCGAGCCGGCCATCGAGATCCATTCCCGGGCCGCGCGCAGCGCCGGCCTGGCGCTCGACGAGGTGGCGTCGGCCCGGCACTTCCACTCCAAGGACCCGCGGGAGGCGGCGCTGCTCCGCTACCTCCAGTCGCTGCTCGAGCAGGAGGGAGGACCCCCCATGCATCTGCACGAGGAGGCGCGCGAGGCGGGCTGGGATGACGAGCAGATCCTCGAGGCGATCGCCGCCGTCGCGCTCGAAGCTTTCACGGCGATGGTCAACGTCGCCGGCGAGGTGCCGGTCGACGGCTCACGCGAGGCGTCCCGCGGGCTTCGAGCGGCGTAAGCTTCGCGGCGATGGGTGCTCGCGCCGAACCGGGTGCTGACAGCGAAGCCCCGCACTGCTGCCCCTTCTACCACGAAGCCGTCGAGCTGGTCGGGCGGCGCTGGACCGGCGCAATCCTCCGCGTGCTGATGGACGGTCCCCTGCGTTTCTCGGAGGTGGCCCAAGCCGTCCCCGAGCTCTCCGACAGGTTGCTCTCCGAGCGCGTGAAGGAGCTCGAGTCCCGCGGGATCGTCGAGCGCAGGGTGATCGCCGGCCCGCCCTTACGGGTGGAATACGGACTCTCGAGGATGGGGCGTGAGCTCGAACCGGCCCTGTCCGAGCTTGAGCGCTGGGCGAATCGCTGGCTGCGCAGCCGCCGCCGCGAGCGCACCCAGGTCTAGCCAGGGCCGGCGGCGCGACCGCTCGCTGGTCTAGCCGGCGGCGGCGAGCGCCACACCGGAACCCGCGGGCGCGCTGAGGTCGGGCGGGCCGCGCCAGTAACCTCTCGCGTCCGTTGCAGGCCCAGCTGACTAAGAGCCCTTCCGAAAACCCCCCGCGCACGTCTGTCGGCGGCGGATCTACGCGGAGCGTCGTCCTCAGTCGGGGCAATACCTTCCAGGTAGTGCACCCTCCCTGCGTCCTCCCTCCGCTTGATCCGGCGCTCGCCAGCCGCACACGCGGGGTTTCCGGATGAACTCTCCAGACGAAGTCACCTCGCTCGTATCCGAGCGCGACATCCGCTTCATACGCCTCTGGTTCACCGACATCCTCGGCCAGCTGAAGGCGTTCTCCATCAACGCCACCGAGCTGGCCGACGCGTTCGAGGGCGGGATGGGCTTCGACGGCTCCTCGATCACGGGCTTCAACCCGATCGAGGAATCCGACATGATCGCCATGCCCGACGCTGGCACCTTCGCCGTGCTGCCCTGGCGGCCCGCGGAGCAGGGTGTGGCCCGCATGTTCTGCGACATCCAGACGCCCGAGCGGACCCCGTATGAGGGCGATCCGCGCTACGTGCTGCGCCGCGCGCTCGAGCGGGCGGCGTCGATGGGCTTCGACCACTTCAACGTCGGCCCTGAGCTCGAGTACTTCTACTTCCGCGACTCCAAGTCCACGGAGGTCCTCGACGAGGGCGGCTATTTCGACCTGACCGCGCTAGACGCCGGCACCGACCTGCGGCGCGAGACGGTGCTGGCGCTCGAGCAGCTGGGAATCCACACCGAGTACACCCACCACGAAGTGGGGCCGAGCCAGCACGAGATCGATATGCGCTACGCCGACGCGCTGAAGATGGCCGACGACTGCATGACCTACCGCATCACGGTCAAGGAGTACGCGCTCAAGTACGGCTTGCACGCCACCTTCATGCCAAAGCCTCTGTTCGGCAAGAACGGCTCGGGCATGCACACGCACCAGTCGCTGTTCCGGGATAAGGCCAACGCGTTCTTCGACCCGGACGACCAGTACTTCCTCTCCGACGTGGGCAAGGCGTTCATCGCCGGTCAGCTGCGCCACGCTCGCGAGATCTGCTCGATCTTCGCCCAGTGGGTCAACTCCTACAAGCGCCTGGTGCCGGGCTACGAAGCGCCCGTGTACGCGGCTTGGTCACGCCGCAACCGCTCCGCGCTGGTGCGCGTACCGCTCTATCACCCCGGCAAGGAGCGCGCGACGAGGATGGAGCTGCGCTGTCCGGACCCTGCCTGCAACCCCTATCTGACGTTCGCCGTCCTCTTGCAGGCCGGGCTGGAGGGGATCGAGCACGGCTACGAGCTGCCAGACCCGATGGAGAAGAACCTCTACCACCTCTCGCCCGACGAGCGGCGGCGCCTGGGCATCGAGCAGCTGCCCGAGACGCTGGGGGAGGCGATCGAGCTGACGGCGGAGTCCGAGCTCGTGCTGCGCGCGCTCGGCGAGCACACGTTCAACCGCTACATCGAGATCAAGCGCCAGGAGTGGGACGACTACAGGGTGCAGGTCACCCCCTGGGAGCTGGAGCGCTACCTGCCGGTGCTCTGACGTATGGATGGCCGGCGCTCATGAGCGCCGGCCCCGGGCCGATCATGATCGGCCCGGCCGGTCCGCACATGTGCGGACCGGAAGGCTCGGCACATGTGCCGAGCCCGGGGGCGCGCGTGCGCGCCCCCGAACACAATCAGCTGAGGCCCAGGACCACTCTGAGGTCGTGCGCCGCTGAATTGAAGCCCACGACCAAATAGTCCAGGCGCTGGAGCACCGCCAGGGCGTTCTTATCGCGCGGCTGCTGCTGGAACTGGGGTGTCTCGCTCAGCAGCGCTGCGAGGGGCCCGAAGTCCAGGAACAGCGGCACGTTGCTATCGGGCAGCAGCTCGCCGCGGGCGCGCTGGAAGGCCGGGTTGTCGGCCAGCGTGGTGGATGGCGAGAGGATCGCGGCGAAGCCCGGAAGATCGAACGTCGCCACCACCTCGCGTCCGAGGTCCGAAACGGCGGCGCGGGGTATCGGCAGCCCGGGTCACGAGCTTCTGGATGTCGGGGTCCGGGCTGTGCCCCAGCAGCTTGGTCAGCGCCTGCTCGACCGCCGCGCGTTGAGATCCCTGCGGGCGCACCGTGAACTCGAGGTACGCGGCCGAGTTCGCCGACGTGACCTGGGCCGGATCAAGCGGCGACGGCGATCCGCTGCTCGAGCCACAGCCAGCCGCCGACATCCCGGACAGCACAATGACGAGCGCGACGATCCTTGCCGCATCCCCATTGGGCGCGGAGGATACATAGCATTGGTAGCCGTGGCTGCACCTCGCGTCACCGTCGTCGGCTCGGCCAACACGGATCTCGTGGCCCGTTGTGAGCGGCTGCCGCGGCCGGGGGAGACGCTCAGCGACGCGTCGCTCGAGCGGTTCCCGGGCGGCAAGGGCGCCAACCAGGCGGCGGCCGCCAGACGGCTCGGAGCCGAGGTGCGCTTCGTCGGCCGGATCGGCGCCGATGACCTGGTTTTGCGCTCGCTGGAGCGCGAGGGCGTCGACGTCTCCGGGGTCGTACGCGACGAGGGCGAAACGGGGATGGCGCTGGTGCTGGTCGACGCCGAGGGCGAGAACGTGATCGTCGTCGCTCCGGCGGCGAACCGGCGTCTGCGGCCCGAGGACGTGGACGTCGGCGACGCCGATGCCGTCATGTGCCAGATGGAGATCCCATTCGAGGCGGTGGCGGCAGCGGCCGCGGGCGCGTCGGCCAGTGGGGCGTTCTTCTGTCTCAACGCTGCACCGGCCAGAGGACCGTTGCCGCCCGAGGTCGAGCCCGATTTGTTGATCGTCAACCGCTACGAGCACGAGACGGTTGGCGGTTACGGTGGCCGCGTAGCGCTGACGCTGGGAGCCGAGGGCGCGGTGCTGCTCGAGGGCGGCGAGGAGGTGGCGCGCGCCAAGCCACCGGAGGTGAAGGTGGTCGATGGCACCGCCGCCGGCGACGCGTTCTGTGCGGCGCTCGTGGTCTCCATGCTCGAGGGCCTCGAGCCGCAGGCAGCGCTGGCGCGGGCCTGCGCCGCCGGCGCCGTGGCCGCCTCGCGCCAGGGCGCTCAGCCGTCGCTGCCCACGGCGGAGGAGCTCGACGCGCTGCTGGCTGAATGAGCCGCGTCATCCTCGACTGCGATCCCGGGCACGACGACGCGATCGCGCTGCTGCTGGCGCTGGCGAGCCCGGCGGATGTGGAGCTGCTCGGGGTGACCACCGTGGCCGGCAACCAGACGCTCGAGCGCACGACGGCCAACGCGATCCGGGTGCTCGACCACGTGGGCCGCGTGGAGGTGCCGGTCGCTGCGGGAGCAGGGCGCCCCCTGGTGCGCGAGGAGCCCGTGGCGGCGAGCGACCACGGCGAGACCGGCCTGGACGGACCGGAGCTGCCGGGGCCTTCGCGCGGACCGCTGTCCGAGCACGCGGTTGACTGGATCGCCGCGACGCTCGAGCACAGTGATGCGCAGCTGACGCTGGTGGCCGCGGCGCCGCTCACCAACGTCGCCCTGTTCCTGGCGCGCTATCCCGAGCTCGAGCAAAAGCTAGAGCGGATCGTGCTGATGGGCGGGGCGATCGGCGAGGGCAACACGACGCCCGCAGCCGAGTTCAACATGTGGACCGATCCTGAGGCTGCGGCGCGCGTCTTCCAGAGTCCGGTGGAGAAGGTGATGGTGGGGCTCGATGTCACCCATCGGGCGCTGATGACCGACGT
This sequence comes from uncultured Actinomycetes bacterium, assembly GCA_963830405.1. Taxonomy (GTDB): domain Bacteria; phylum Actinomycetota; class Thermoleophilia; order Solirubrobacterales; family Solirubrobacteraceae; genus Palsa-465. The sequence goes on along the minus strand of CAWHMB010000001.1, from coordinate 65,088 downwards.
CCACGCCGAGCGGCTAGCCGCGAGCGGGCGCGCGGGGCGACTGGTCGCCGACCTCTACCGCTTCTATTCGCGCGTTCGACGCGAGCGCTACGGCTGGGACGGCGGGCCGATCCACGACGCCTGTGCGATGGCCTACGTGATCGACCCCACGCTGCTCGAGACCATCGAATGCGGGGTCAGGATCGACACGGGGACAGCGCTTTCCCGCGGGCGCACGAACGTCGACCGTTTCGGTCACGTCGGCTGGGAGCCGAACTGCCACGTCGCCGTCGACATCGACGCGCAGCGTTTCCTGGAGCTGCTGGTCGAGCGGGTCGGCGCGATGGGGTGAGCCCTCCGCGGGTAGAGCTCCTCGGTCGGCGCGATGGGTTGAGCCGTTCGGGGCTAGAGCGCCGCCGCGAGCTCCTCGGGCGTCGTCACTGGCGCCTGGCAGACGAAGTGCTCGCAGACGTAGGCGGCGGCCCGCCCGTCGACCGGCTCGCGGCCCTCGAGCAATGGCACCCGATCGGTGCTGCCGGCCGCCAGGACCAGGTGGGGGCGATACCGCGAGCGGACGGCGCGCAGCAGTAGTTGCGGATCGTCACCCACGATCGCCACCTCGCGCACCGGAGCCAGATAGAAGTCGATCGCCCGCAGCAGGTGCCCGAAAGCCTGCGGATGCCGTGAGGCGATCGGGGCGAGCAGCCTCAGCACGCCAAGCGCGTGGCGCTCGTACTTGCCCTCGCCGGAGAGCAGCGCCAGACGCAGCATTGCGTACGCCACCGCCGAGTTTCCCGAGGGCACCGGCGAGTCCTCCAGGTCCTTGCGCCTCGCCGGCAGCTGCTCGTGGTCCGAGGCCGTGGTGAAGAAACCGCCGCGCTCCGGATCCTCGAAGCGCTCGACCGTCACGTCGGCGAGCGCGATCGCCTGCTCGTACCAGCGCGCGTTAAACGTCGTCTCATACAACGCGAGCAGGGCCTCGAGCAGGAACGCGTGGTCCTCCAGGTAGGCGCCCAGGCGCCCGGTCCCGTCCTTCCACGTCCGCAGCAGACGACCGTCGGCGTCATTGAGCTGCTCATGTACAAACGTGGCGCACTTGATCGCCGCCTCCACGTAGTCGTGGCGCTCAAGCACGGCGCCCGCCTCGGCCAGCGCGGAGATCATCAACGCATTCCACGCGGTGAGGCGCTTGTCGTCGAGGCCGGGGCGGCCCCGCTCGGAGCGAGCGCCGTAGAGCTTGCAGCGTATTTCCGCTAGGCGCTCGGGCACCGGCCCGCGGGCCTCGAGAACGTTCGCCCCGTGCTCGTAGTTGCCGTGCTCGGTGGCGCCGAAGTGGGCGATCGCCTGGTCGGCGAGCGGGGCGTCCTCGAGCGCCTCGCGGAGCTCGTCGAGCGTCCAGACGTAGAACTTGCCCTCGACGCCTTCGGAGTCGGCGTCCAGGGCGGCGTAGAAGCCGCCTTCCGGGCCCCGCATCTCGCGCAGCGCCCAGTCGAGCGTCTCGCAGCAGACTTCCCTCAGCCGCTCCTCGCCCGACACCTGCCACCCGTGCAGGTAGGCCCGCGCGAGCAACGCGTTGTCGTAGAGCATCTTCTCGAAGTGGGGCACGGTCCAAGTGGCGTCCACGGCGTAGCGCGCAAAGCCACCCCCAATCTGGTCGTACATCCCGCCGCTGGCCATCGCTCTGAGGGTGGCCAGCGACATCTCCCGCTCTCCCCGCGCCAGCAGCAACTCGATCGTCGAGGCCTGGGGAAACTTCGGCGGTCCGCCCCAGCCTCCGTGCCGGCCGTCGTACTGGCGCTTCAGCGCCGAGACGGCGTCGCTCACCAGCGCCTCGCGGATCGGCTCGGCGGAGGGCTCGAGCCGGGCAGTGGCGCCCAGCGAGTTCTGGATCTGGGCTCCTTGTTGGCGGATGTCCTGGCGCCGGCGCTCCCAGGCGTCGGCCACCGCGTCAAGCACCATTCTCCAGCTGGGCATGCCGTGCCGGGGCTCGGGCGGGAAGTACGTGCCGGCGTAGAACGGCTGCTGCTCGGGTGTCAGGAAGGCGTTCAGCGGCCAGCCGCCGCGGCCAGTCATCGCCTGGCAGGCCTCCATACACAGTGCGTCGACGTCGGGCCGCTCCTCGCGGTCGACCTTGATGCAGATGAAGCGCTCGTTCATCAGCGCCGCCGTCTCGGGGTCCTCGAAGGACTCGTGCGCCATGACGTGGCACCAGTGACAGGCTGAGTAGCCGATCGAGACGAGCATCGGACGGTCCTCGTGCCTGGAGGCCACGAGTGCCTCCTCGCTCCACGGGTACCAGTCGACGGGATTGTCCTTGTGCTGGAGCAGGTACGGAGAGCTCTCGGTGGCGAGGTGGTTGGGCACGGCCTCCAACGGTACCCGCCCTATGCCCGAGGCACTCCCGCGGTTCCCCGTGGGCGGTCGCGACGAGCGGGACCGTCGCGGGCGAAGGCGACGCATAGCAGCGCTACGCGAGCCGAACGACCGTGCCGCTGCGACGTCACCCCGGCCGCCGCCACGGCCGCAGCCGGGGGGCGTGCTGCGATCTCATCCGGCCGCAGCCGGGGGCGCGCTGCGACTCATCCGGCCGCAGCGGGGGGCGCGCTGCGATCTCATCCGGCCGCAGCCGGGGGGCGTGCTGCGATCTCATCCGGCCGCAGCCGGGGGGCGGGCTGCGATCTCATCCGGCCGCAGCCGGGGGGCGCGCTATTTGGAATCAATCATCTAGGGTGTTCTCGCGTGCCCGAGCCGGTCACAGCCACTGATGCCCCCGCCGCCATCGGGCCCTACGTCCATGGGGTCAAGGCCGGCGGCCTGCTGTTCTGCTCTGGTCAGATACCGCTCGACCCTAAGACCGGCGAGCTGGCCAGCGCGAACCCGGCCGAGCAGGCGGGCCGCTGCCTCGAGAACCTCGCGGCGGTCTGCAACGCCGCCGGGACGACGCTCGGCCACGCCGTCAAGGTGACCATCTACTTGACCGACATGTCCTCGTTCGCTGCCGTCAACGACGTCTACGGCTCGTTCTTCGAGTCCGATCCGCCGGCACGCGTCGCCATCGGCGTCGCCGCGCTTCCACGCGGAGCCAAGGTAGAGATCGACGCGGTGGTGGCCCTGCCGGAGTGAGAGCTGTGCCGGCGCACCCCGCCACCGAGAGCCGCGGGCCCTCTCAACAGAGCCGCGGTCCCTCTCAAGAGGGCCGCGGTCCATCTCAAGACGACGTTCGGCGCGCTGCGGCTGCCGGCCAGCGGCTGGTCCGCGAGACGCCGGTGCTCAGCTCCCGCACGCTGAGCGAGCTGGCAGGGGCCACGGTGGCGATGAAGGCCGAGAACCTGCAGCGGACGGGTTCGTTCAAGCTGCGAGGAGCTTTGGCCAAGATCGCCGCGCTCGGCGACTGCGGCGCCCGCGGCGTCGTCACCGGCAGCGCCGGCAACCACGGCCAGGCACTGGCCTACGCTGCGGACGCGTACGGCGTGCGCTGCGAAGTGTTCATGCCTGAGGGTGCCTCGATCGCCAAGGTCGAGGCAGCCAGCGCCCGCGGCGCGACCGTCCACCTGGAGGGGGTAACGGTCGACGAGTCGCTCGCCGCGGCGCGCGAGCGGTCCGCGCGCGGCGGCCTGGCGTTCGTTCATCCCTTTGACGACCCCGACGTGATCGCCGGCCAGGGTGGCGTCGGCCTGGAGCTGCTCCGGCAGGTGCCGGGCATAGCGCGGGTGGTCGTTCCGGTAGGCGGCGGCGGCCTGATCTCAGGGGTCGCGATCGCGCTGAAATCCGCCCGTCCGGAGATCGAAATCGTGGGCGTTCAGGTGGAGACGTGCGCACCGTTTCCGGCGTCGATCGACGCCGGCACGCCGGTCGCCGTGCAGAGCGCCCAGACGATCGCCGACGGAATCGCGGTCAAGCGGCCCGGTGAGCTGACGCTCGAGCTGATCCGTCGCTGGGTCAACGAGGTGGTGACCGTCCCCGAGGACGAGGTGGCGGAGGCGATGGTGTTCCTGCTCGAGCGGGCGAAGCTCGTGGTCGAAGGCGCCGGAGCGGTCGGCGTCGCCGCCCTGCTCGCCTCTCGCGCGTCTGTCAGCCCCGACGGCACGACGGTCGTGATCCTGTCCGGCGGCAACGTGGACACGGGCGTCCTGGCTCACGTCGTCCGCCACCACGAGAGCCACGCCGGGCGACGTCTGGTGCTACTGGCCCGCGTCCCCGACCGGCCGGGAGCCCTGGCCCGGCTGCTATCTCTGGTCGGGGCCCGCGGGGTCAACCTCCTCGACGTCCAGCACATCCGAGAGGGAATCGAGCTTCACGTGCGCGAGACCGCCGTGCAGCTGGTGCTGGAGACCCGCGGATCCCAGCACGCCGCGGAGGTGGAGCGCGCGGTGCGCGAAGCTGGCTACGCCGAGCCGACGGTGGCGCAGTAGCCGGCTAGGCCGAGGTGCGGGTGGCGCGGTGCGCGGGTGCGACCAGGCGGCGTCCGTCGCCGTCAGGTGCAGTCGAGCGTCCGCGCTGCGCGCGGCGGTGGCTGCGCGCCGCCTCGACGAGCGCGCCGACCACCCGGCTTCGCTCGTCGGCCTCGGGGTGCCACTGCACGCCGAGGCAGAAAGCGGGCCCGGCGGACTCGATCGCCTCAGGCAGCTCGTCGAGCGCCGAGACGCCGGTCACCCGCAGGCCCTCGCCGACGATGGCCAGGCCCTGATGGTGGTGCGACTTGGCGCTGTGGAGCTGTTCCCCGGCCGCCCGCGCTGCGAGCGAGCCGGCCTCGAGCCGCACGTCGTGGTCCGACCCGTCGAATGTGCCGGGGTAGCGCCGATGCTGCTCGTGGCCAACGTCGTCCGGCACGTGCTGGCGCAACGTGCCCCCGAAGGCCACGTTCAGAAGTTGCATCCCGCGGCAGATGCCCAGGATGGGCAGCTCGCGGTCGGCGGCCCGGCGAGCGAGTGCCACCTCGCTGCGGTCGCGCTCGGGAACGGTGTGCTTGGTCATTGGGTGCCGCTGCTCGCCATAGGCCGCGGGGTCGATGTCGGCGCCGCCGGCGAGGATCAGCCCGTCGAGAACGTCAAGCACCTCATCGGGGTCGCGTTCGAGCGAAGGATCGGGCGGAATCATCAGCGCCACGCCGTCCGCCCGCTGAATCGCGGCGATGTACTCGATGCCCAACAGCACGGCGCGGCGGTCCCACATGCCCCAGCGCGCCTGCTCGAGTGCAGCGCAGACGCCGATCACCGGTCGCTCTCCCGCCATGCTTTGCAGCCTAGCGGGGAGCGCCGCATCGGCGTCTCAGCGGACGCGGATCGCTCAGCGCCGCTCGGGGTCTCGACACGCGTGGACGCTCAGCCCAACGATGAGCGCCGCTCGGATCGCAACAGCGCCCGCTGCACCTTGCCGCTCGCCGTCTTCGGCAGCTCGGCGGCGAACTCGACGATCCGCGGGTACTTATACGGAGCCGTCTCGCGCTTGGCGTGCTCCTGGAGTTCCTGCGTGAGGTCATCGCTTGCGAGCACTCCGTCGCGCAGCACTACAACCGCCCGCACGACCGCGCCGCGCTCCTCGTCCGGCGCGGCGACCACCGCAGCCTCGGCCACGGCGGGATGGGACACGAGCGCCGACTCGACCTCAAACGGACCGATGCGGTAGCCGGCGGAGATGATCAGGTCGTCCGTGCGGCCCTCAAAGTAGAGGTAGCCGTCCTCGTCCTGGCGCACGCGGTCGCCGGTTCGCCAGGGCCGGACGGCGGGGCCCCGGAAGCCGTCTCCTCCGAGATACGAGATGAAGAAGGTGGGATCGGTTGCGGGGTCGGCCAGGACCAGCTCACCATCGTCCACCTCAAGGCGCACTCCCGGGAGGGGCAGTCCCATCGACCCCGGCCTCACCGGCCGCCCCACGGGGTTGGCGGTCAGCTGACCGGTCTCGGTCTGTCCGTAGCCGTCGCGGATCTCGCGGCCGGTGGCCTCCTGGAAGGCGCGGATCACCTCGGGGTTAAGCGCCTCGCCGGCAGCGACGAGCTCGCGCAATGCGGGCAAGGGGGGAATGTCTTCGCGCTTGGCGATCACGCGGTACTCGGTGGGCGCCATGCACAGCACCTCGACCCGCTCGCTGGCCAGGATGCTCAGCCGCTCGTTTGGGTCAAATCGCGCGTCGTGCAAGAGCGCCGCAGCACCCCGCAGCCAGGGGGCGATGAACGCGTTGCGGGCCGACTTCGACCATCCGGAAGCCGCCGTGCACCAGACCAAGTCGCCCTCCTCGGCGCCGAGCCAGTGCTCGGCCTGCAGCTGCTGCCCAGGGAGGTAGCGCTGCCCGTGAACCACTCCGTGCGGCTCGCCGGTCGTACCGCTCGTGAACGTGATCAGGCAGGGATCGGTGGGCGCAAGCTCGACGGCCGGAGCAGGCGTCGCGGCGTAGAGCGTCTCGTCGGGAATCGTTAGTACCGGACACGCCGGTCGCGCCTCGGCGAGCTCGCTGATGTCGCGCTCGTCGGCCACGATCAGCTTCGGCCGCGCTGCCCGCAGCCTGACCTGCAGATCTCCGGCCCGCAGCTGCTCGTTACACGGAAGTGCCACGGCGCCAATGCGAAAGCAGGCGACCATCGTCAGGACCCATTCCGGCCGGCTGCCAATCAGGATCATCACGACGTCGCTCCGCTGAACGCCCTCGGCGACGAGGCGCCCGGCCAGCCGGGCGCTGCGGTCCGCCACCTCCCTGAACGACCACTTCTTCCTGCCTCCGTTGCGGGCGAGCTCGACTATCGCCAGGCGCTGAGGCGAGGCTCTGTCGACCACATCCCGCGCAAAGTTCACGGCGCGCCAGTCTGCCAGGATCGCCTCGGTTCGATGCGCCGCGACGCGGTAACACGCGATTTCGTGGCGGGTCCGGCCGGGGGCAGCGATGGCCGCCCGGGGCGCCCAGGGGCGGTGGCCGCGGTGCCCTGAGGCCGACCGGGGGCGGTGGCCGCGGTGCCCTGAGGCCGCCCCGGCTCTGCTGCTACGTTGACGGTGTGGGACTAACGTCCGGCACCGGGCCATTGGGCAAGAATCCGGCGGGTACGTTCAACTTCGAGCCGCCGCCCCCGGGCCGCGCCTTGTATCTGGAGCCGACGCCCAGGCGCGTCCGTGTGGAGGTGGGCGGCCAAACGATCGCCGACAGCCGCCGGGCGATGCTGCTCCACGAGTCAGGGCTGCTGCCGCTTTATTACTTCCCACCACAGGACGTGCGCGCCGACGTGCTCGAGCCGAGCGACCGACATACCCGCTGCCCCAAGAAGGGCGAGGCTTCCTACTACACGATTCGGGTGGGGGACCGCGTCGTCGAGAACGGCGCCTGGTACTACCCGGACCCGATACCAGACGCCCCGCGACGGCTGAAGGGGCTGATCGCGTTCTACTTCAACCGTATGGATCGCTGGCTCGAGGAGGACGAGGAGATCGCCGTCCATCCCCGCGATCCCTACCACCGGGTCGATGTACTCAGAACCGAGCGCCACATACGCGTCTTGCTGAACGGACAGCTACTTGCGGAGACGCGGCGCGCCGTTGCGCTGTTCGAGACCGGTCTCCCGACACGCTGGTACATACCGCGGGAGGACGTGATGGCCGAGCTCGAGCCGACCGACACGGTCACCCGCTGCCCGTACAAGGGCACGGCCGGCTATTACTCGGCGAACGGCGACAACGACCTCGTCTGGTACTACGCCGACCCGCTGCCAGAGGTGGGCCCCATCAAGGATCTGCTGTGCTTCTTCAACGAGAGGGTCGACATCGAGCTCGACGGCGAGCACGAGGTCCGTCCGGAGACGCGCTGGAGCAGCGGCGTCCGCTCGGAGAAGGCCGCTTAGTCGAGCTTCTCGCCGCAGGCCTGGGGAGCCTGGTGCAGTCCTGGGGACCTTGCCGCGGTTTTGCGGGGACGTTGCCGCAGCTCCGGGAACCTTGCCGCAGGTCTGGGCCACCTTGGCGCACTCGCGGTCCGCTGGTGTCCTCGCGATCCGCTGCAGTCAGGGCCGCGGCTTCGGACAGTCAGTCTGCGGCTTGGGACAGTCAGTCTGCGGCTTCGGACAGTCACTCCGCCGCTTGGACAGCTCGACGAGGTTTCCGTCCGGGTCTCGCACGTAAAGAGACGTCAGCGCGCTGGTCGCACCGGTCCGTCTGACGGGGCCGAGCTCGACGGCGATGCCCACGCGCTCGAGCGCGTTTGCCACCTCGTCGATGCTGTCGTCCACCAGGAAACAGAGGTCGGCTGAGCCCGGAGTCGGCGCTGCGGCGTGTGGTGCAATCTCGGACGCCGCCTGATGGAGGTTGAGCTTCTGATCGCCGAAGCGCAAAGCGATTCGCCCTTCGCCAAAAACCTCTTGACGCATGCCGAGCGACTCATAGAACCTGACTGTCGTCTTGACGTCCCTCACCGTGAGGACGACGTGGTCAACGGCCCTGATCCGCACGGCGCCGAAACTAGCTGATCGGCGGTGGCGACTCTTGGCCGTTGGGGGCCTGGACGCGTGTGGCCGAATCTACGCTGCTCGGCGGCGCCAGCGCCGCAGGATCTGGTCGAGGCGTGCCGCCTCTTTGGCAGGCTGCCCTCGCATCCGCTCCCAGGTGATGCGCACGGTGTTATGGCCCACCGCGAGCGTGTCGGCGTCGCGGTTTCGGTCGCTCTCAAAAGATTCCCGCGTGGAGTGATGCGCCCAGCTGTCGAGCTCGACGATCAGCTTCTCCTCCGGGAACAAGGCGTCCACCTCGTGGCCGGCGACGATCGCATTGAGCCCGGGGTCAGGGAGGCCGTAGCGACGGCAGAAGGCCGGGAACGCGTCTTCCCACTCGGACCGGGTGGGGCCGCCTTTCGCGGCTATAAATGGGATCAGAAGGGGTGTGCCACGGTGATGGGGGAAGCGCTCTGCCACGTCCGAGAGGTCTTTGACGCGAATCAGCCTTGCCAACCGCGCATCGTTTACCGCCCGGGCGAGTGCCTTCTCAGTGAGCGCGGGCGCGCAGTCGAGCAGCGTCCGGGCTGGACTGGTCGTCCGGATGCCCTGGTTTGTGCGGCGGTCGCTACGTGCGAGCCCGCGCGCGCGATGAACGCTGATCCCGGGCGGCCGGCGGTCTCCCGGCACCAGAACATGATGTCGCTTCGGCCAGCGCCCAAGTCCCCATAGCGCGAGCGCCGAGCGATGGCTGAGCGCGGCGCCGGGACCGCAGGCGAGTACGGCGGCGCTTGCGTGCTCGAGGGCGGTCCGTGGCGGCCTGCCCACGGCGTAGACACCGCAGTGGACCCGGTGAAGGCGGCCGATCTTCACGCGATACGCGATCTGCCCCCGACTGAGGCCCACCCGCGCGAGCTGGGCGCCGGTGATGTTGCCGTGGTGACGGTCCGCGGTCTCGGCAATCAAGAGGTCGAGCGGTTTGTTCCACGGCGTGTCGGCCCGCAGCGACGATGGATCGTTGTTCGAATAATTCTGCATCTGATCCCAAGAGCCCCGAGCGTCATGGTCGTCGCCCCCTGATCGCGCACATTTGACAAAGTTGTCGCATGGCGACGACCACGACCCCCTACGGCGACCGGACGGACGAGCAGAAGGCGATCTGCGAGATGGTCCATCAGTTCGCCGACGAGCAGATCATTCCCAACGCCGAGCGCTACGACGACGACGACAGCTTCCCGGAGCCCATCGTCGAGCAGATGAAGGAGCTGGGTCTGTTCGGCGTGACGATCCCCGAGGAGTACGGGGGCATGGGCCTCGATTTGACGACCTACGCGATGATCGTCGAGGAGCTCTCCCGCGGCTGGATCAGCATCAGCGGGATCGTCAACACGCACTTCATCGGCTCCTATCTGCTGATCAAGTTCGGCACCGAGGAACAGAAGCAGAAGTACCTGCCGGCCATGGCCACGGGCGAGATCCGCGCGGCCTTCTCCCTCTCCGAGCCCGAGTGCGGCTCCGACGTGCAAGCGATCAAGACGAGCGCCAAGAAGATCGACGAGTCTCACTTTGAGATCAATGGAACGAAGATGTGGGTGACCAACGGTCTGCTCTCGAGCGTGGTGTTCGTGCTCGTCAAGACCGACCAATCGGCCGAACCGAAGTACAAAGGCATGACCTGCTTCATCGCCGAAAAGGAGCCGGGCGTCTCGGAGAACACGGGCGAGCACCGGGGCTTCAACGTGCCGCCGAAGATCAAGAAGCTCGGCTACAAGGGAGTCGAGTCGACGGAGCTGGTGTTCGACGGCTACCGCTGCCCGGCCGAGAACGTCCTCGGTGGCGAGGAAGCCGGCCTAGGGCAAGGGTTCGTCCAGATGATGGACGCGCTCGAGGTGGGACGCGTCAACGTCGCCGCCCGGGGCGTAGGCATCGCTCAGCGGGCGCTGGAGCTCGCGCTTCGCTACTCGCAGGAGCGCAAGACTTTCGGCAAGCAGATCGCCCAGCACCAGGCGATCCAGTTCAAGTTGGCGGACATGGCTACGCAGCTCGAGGCCGCCCGGCTGATGACCATGCGTGCCGCGCGGCTCAAGGACGCCGGCGAGCGCTCGGACCTCGAGGCCGGGATGGCGAAGCTGTTCGCCTCGGAAACCGGGCGCTTTTGCGTCGAGGAGTCGCTCCGTATTCACGGCGGCTACGGCTACTCCAAGGAGTACGAGATCGAACGCCTCTATCGGGACGCACCGCTACTGCTGATCGGCGAGGGCACTTCGGAGATCCAGCGGATGGTCATCGGGCGCAAGCTGCTGCAGCGGCACAAGCTGTAGCGAGTACAACGGCGGCCGCTCCGGCGCCAACCAGCGGCGCTCCCGATGCCTCTCGATGTGCACGCCGGTGGACGAGCTGCCCACGCCGGCGGGCTCGCCACGGCTCAGGCTAGCGAGGACGATCCACCAGAAACTCGCAAACAGCGTTCAAAACTTGCTAAAGGTTGGCGGTCGTGTGCCGATACCAACAGGGCCCCAGCCGATGTCTCACAACTCCATCGAGCCGGCGGCAATTACCTATAGGTCCCGGGGGCGGGGGGCATTTTGGCTGGTTGTCCGCGCCGGTCCGATCCGGCGCGGACAGCCCGACTAGCGCCGGTTCGATCCGGCGCGGACAGCCCGACCAGCGCCGGTTCGGATCCGGCGCGGACAGCCCGACCAGCGCTAGCCACGCTACCGCCCAGGACTACACTCGGCCGCCTGGCCTCTCCGTCGGACACCAGGTCACTGATTGAGACCGCCGTCAAGCGGTTCCTCGAAGAAGTGCCGGCGCTCCAATCGTTGAAGATCGTCGCCGGGCTCGAACTGCGGGGGCGTGGCGACGTGCAGATGTACCGGGTCGAGATGCCGGGCCCCAAGGTCTCCAAGGACCTCGCCACCGAGGCCAAGGTTCGGCTGTCCGTCCCCCGCTCCCACTTCAACGCCTTGGCGACCAAGGGGCGCGTCCAGGACTGGCGCGAGGCATTCGCGCACGGAGACGTCAAGGCCACGGGCGTCGAACAGGTGCTCAAGCTGATCGTCAACGTCGTCGAGCGTCAGGAGGAGCGCTCGCGCACCCGAAAGGCGCGGCATTAGTCGCCCGGCGCGCCCAGCACGATCGCGGCCCCGGCGCCCAGGACTGATCGCGGGCCGGCGCGGCTACGACGATCGCGGCCCGGCGCCCAGCACTGATCGCGGCCGGGCGCCCAGCCTGGCTTCAGTTGAGCGCTGCCACAGCTGAGAGATGCCGCCGCCGCACGGTCCGGCGGGAGACCGGTGCAGATGTCATTCCACACCGACCGGCCGGCGCAACCGGCTCACGCTCTCGCTTCGCGACTAGTAGCCGGCGCAACCCGCTCACGCTCTCGCTTCGCGACTAGTAGCCGGCGCAACCCGCTCACGCTCCCGCTTCGCGGCGAGTTCCAGCTCAACCGTGCTCAGCCGCGCGCAGTTGCACGGGCGCCAGCTCCTCGGCCGCCTTTAGCTGATCCTCGACCAGCTGCAGGCCCGAGTCCCAGAACCCGGGATCCTCGAGGTCGATGCCCACAATCGCTGCGAGCTCCTCCGGCCTGCGGGAGCCACCCGCGGCCAGCAGCTCGAGATAGCGGGGGGCAAACGATGGCCCCTGCTCGAGATAGCGGCGATAGACCGAAAGCGCGAGCAGCTGTCCGTAGGCGTACGCATACACGTATCCGGGCGTGTTGATGAAGTGGGGCACGTAGGACCACCACGTGCGATAGCCGTCGGTCATCTCAAGCGAGTCTCCGAACATCTCGGCCTGACTCTCGCTCCACAGTTCGGCGATCCTGTCCATCGACAGCTCGCCCTCCGCGCGGCGGCGCACATGCATCAGATGCTCAAAGCGGTTCATAGCTATCTGCCGAAAGACGGTGGCCACCGCACCGTCGATCCGGTCGGCGAGCAGGTCTAGCCGAGACTGATCGTCGTCAGCCTCCTCAAGTAGTCGCCCGAACACCAGGGCCTCGCCGAACACCGAGGCGGTCTCCGCCAACGTCAGCGGCGTCGAGAAGTGAAACACGCCGCGGGGCTGAGCCAGAGCGGCATGAAGGCCATGCCCCAGCTCGTGTGCCATCGTCAGCACATCCCGTCGCCGGGCGGTGAAGTTGAGCAGCACGTATGGGTGAACGCTCGGCACCGTGTACGAGCAGAAAGCGCCGCCGCGCTTGTTCGGACGCACCGGCGCGTCGATCCAGTGTTCGTCGAAGAACCGCTTGGCGACCCGCCCGGCTTCCGGGTCAAACGAGGCGTAGGTGTCGAGCACCAGCTCACGGGCGTCGGCGAACGAGTAGCTGACGTCTTGGGGCGACACGGGCGCCAGGCGGTCGTAGTCGGCTAGCTTGTCTATCCCCAGCAGCCGGGCCTTCAACCTGTACCAGCGCTGGGGGATGTCATAGCGCCGGCGGACGGCCTCGATCAGCGCCACGACCGATTGATCTGATGCTTCGTTGGCCAGATTGCGGCTGGCGAGCCAGTGGGGGTAGGAGCGCAGCCGGTCCTCGACCGCCTTGTCGTGGATCAGCGTGTTGTGGATGAAGGCGCGCGTCCGCAGCCCTGGCGCGAGCGTCGCGGAGACCGCCTCAGCCGCCGCGCGGCGGGTCCCGCGATCGACCGATTGCAGGCGGCTTAGCGCCACGTCGAGCGGAATCTCGTCGTCGTCGAGCTTGACGCGCAGCGCGGAGACCAGCTCGCCGAACAGCCGCCCCCAGGCGCTCTGAGACGAGATCGACTTCTCGGCGAGCACCTTCTCCTCCGGCTCCGAGAGCAGGTGTGGCCGGTAGCGCCGCGCGCTCCGCAGATAGTGACGGCAGAAGTCGAGGCCCTCGCCCGCGAGCAGCTCTTCTGCCCGGGCATCGTCGAGGGCCGCCCACTCGAGCTCGAAGAACAGAAGCTTGGTTTCGATCTCGGTCGCCCGCTCCTGCATCCGCTGCAGCAACGCGCCGCGAGGCGGGTCCGCGGTGTCGGTCGCAAACCGCAGCGCGGCGTATGAGCCCGCGCGGCCAACGAGCTCCTCGATCTCCGCCAGCTCACGCATCGCCGCTTCGAGATCAGCGGCGCTGAGCGCGGCCACGCGCCCAGCGTACGCATCGGCGAACCCAGTGGCGCGAGCGCTCGCCTCCTCCAGCAGCCTGTCGACGCCCACCTCGCCATCGCCCTCGACCAGCGGATCGAGATCCCATGCTGTCGCAAGCAGTTCGGGATCGGCGAGGTTCTCGGCTGTCGTTGCCATCGGGGGCGTCAGCTTAGCCAGTCGGGCTGAGCGCCCGGGACGCTCAGCTACGCTAGCGCTCGGTCTCATGGCGGCACGAAGAGCACTGGTGCTACTGGCGCTTGCCGCGGCCGTGGCTGCGGTGATCGCCGGCTGCGGTAGCGCCGGCGCACGCACGCCGCAGCCGTCAAAGCTTCCGCTTCCTTCCGGATCGCGGGTGATCGTCGCGCAACGGCTATGCAACCACGGTGCGAACTCGTACTGCGGGATCCAGATGGTCGTGCTCGGCACGGGCTATCGCTCCTCGCAGCAGCTGGTGCTCGCAGAACGCAATCAGTTGCGGGCCCAGGGCTGGGTGGGCGCCAGCCCCGACACGGGCGATGAGGTCGCCGACGAGTCGCCAAAAGACAAGCTACACGTGACCTACGCCACCGCGTTCGCCGAGCTGAAGGACGTCGACCTGGCTTGGATTCACCGCTCCTGGCCGGTCGTGAGCGCGCTTGACGGGACGCTGTTCGACGGTTCGCCGGCGATGTCGGCGCTGCTCGAGGTGGGCTCGCAGTAGGGCCTCGTCGATCAAACGTCTCAACCGCGCATTTCTTTCTCGATGAAGCCTGGGGCTCCGTTCTCGACCTCCACCACCGCTAGGCGCCGGTCATCGCCCACCGCAACGGCGCTCCGCCCCGCCAGCAGGTCGCGCAGCTCGGCGCCGACCAGCTGCTCACGCCAACCCGTAAGCGTCCGCACCGATGGCTCCGGATCGCCCCTACGGGCAGCGCCGACGATCGCCTCGAGCTCGGCGCGAGAGGCGATCAGCTCGTAGGCCATTCTGGCGTCGAGTGCTCGTGCCCGCAGCAGCGCCTCAGCGAGGACGATCAGCGGCGAATCGCCGGGCTCGGAATGGTCGCGCGCGCGCTCGCGCGGGATGGGCGGGTCGGCCAGTCCGCGCTCGATCGCCTCCAGGACCGCGGCCCCGCGGCGCCTGATGACCGAACGATGCATACCGCGGATGTCCGCGAGCTGCTCGAGTGACCTCGGCTGGCGCTTCGCGACCTCCACCAATGTTTGGTCCGCGAGCACCGAACCCACGGGACGGTCCTCGCTCGCGGCGCTCCGTTCGCGCCAGGCCGCCAGCGCCCGGGCCATGGCGCGCGAGCGTGGATCGAGCTGGCGGACACGAGGGAGCCGCTCCCACACGGCCTCCGGGTCACGCTCCTCGGTTGCCGACTCTAAGCGGCGGCACTCTTCTCGCGCCCACTCGAGCCGGTCGGTCGCCGATAAGCGGCGCTGAAGCTCATCCCCGAGCTCCAGCAGGTGAGCGACGTCCTCCGCCGCGTAGCGCAGCTGCTCCGCGGTGAGCGGCCGCGCATCCCAGCGCGTATAAGACGCGGTCTTAGCGACGCGCCGACCGAGGATCGCCCCTAGGAGGTTTCCGTATCCGGTCTGGGCGCTGGCGCCGGCGAAACCGGCGGCGACCTGAGTATCGAAGACGTTGTGCAAGTCGGTACTCCACGCGCGGCGGAGAATGGCTACGTCCTGGCGGCCGGCGTGGAGAATGACCTCGATCTCGGGGTCCGCCAGCAGACTCGCCAAAGGCCGGACATCCAGTGCCTCCCGCAGGGTGTCGATCAGGACGATCCGTGGATCCTCGCTGCCGATCCCGTCCACGACCACCTGGGCTAGGCAAAGCAGGGGCCGGTAGCGGCCCTCCGACATGAACTCCGTATCGATGCCGAGCCGCCCCCTGGCCGCGGCCTGCTCCGCGACGGCCGCGATTTCGGCCGTGCTCGCGAGCGTCGGGACGGCTACCTGAGCCATCCGTGCAGCGTATCGGCGACGTCGCACCCCAGTCAGAGGGTCGGCATCGAGCGCCCGCAAAAGGACTGCCAGTTGCCGCCGCGACTAAACCTACCTCCCTGGTAGGATTTAGCCATGGTCACTGGGGTACCCATCCGATGATCTTCTCTTCCAAGGCCGAGTACGGCGTGCGGCTGATGGTCGAACTGGGGCGGCAATCGCCCGAGCACCCGACGAGCCTCAAGGCGATCGCCGATGCCGAGGGGTTGCCGCTGGCCTATCTGGAGCAGGTGGTAGCTCGGCTGCGCAAGGCCGGCCTCGTGATGAGCGCTCGCGGCGCCCATGGCGGCTACTGGCTCTCCAGGCCCGCGACCGAGATCGCGATGGACGAAGTCGTGCAGGCGCTGGAAGGCGCGATCGCCCCGATGGAGTGCTTCGTGCACGACCGCACCGAGCGCGTGCTCTGCTCGCACGAGCCCGATGCGGGACGCGGCTGCGCCACCAAGCTTCTGTGGACGCGCGTGCAGGGCGGCATCATCCGCTCCCTGCAGACGACGACGCTCGCTGATCTGGTCGAGTTCACGCACCGCCACGAGCGTGAGCGCGAGCCGGCCACGGTCGCCTGAAACCAAAACTAGAAAGCGGGAGATGTCAGAACTCGAGATTCGAAACCTCTACGTCCGCGCCGGCGACAAGGAGATCCTCCGCGGGCTCGATTTGTCCGTGGCCAAGGGCCAGATCCATGCCCTCATGGGGCCAAATGGTTCCGGCAAGTCGACGCTCGCCAACGCCATCATGGGCCACCCGGGCCTCGAGGTCACCGACGGCCGGATCATCTGGGACGGCGAGGACATCACCGAGGCCGATCCGGATGAGCGCGCGCGGATGGGTCTGTTCATGGCCTTCCAGTACCCCGTTGCGGTTCCGGGCGTGACCGTGACCAAGTATTTGCGCACGGTCCTGAACGCCCACCGAGAGGCGCGCGACGAGGAGCCGGTCCCGCTCAAGGAGTTCCGCCAGTCCGTCGAAGCGGCGATGCAGCTGACCAACGTGCCGAAGGAGTTCTCGACCCGCTATCTGAACGAGGGCTTCTCGGGCGGCGAGAAGAAGCGGATGGAGATCCTCCAGCTGGCGCTCCAGCGCCCCGAGATGGCGATCCTCGATGAGACCGACTCCGGGCTCGACATCGACGCGCTGCGGGTCGTGGCAAACGGCGTCAACGCCGTCGCCGGGCCAGACATGGGAGTGCTGATCATCACCCACTATCAGCGGATCCTGCACCTCGTCCAGCCCAGCCACGTGCATGTGATGTATCGGGGGCGGATCGTCAAAGAGGGCGGCCCCGAGCTGGTGGACGAGCTCGAAGCCAAGGGCTACGGCTGGATCGCCGAGGAGCTCGAGGCCGCAGCGTGAGCGGTAACGTGGCCGAACGGCAGCTGGATGACGCTGGCGCCGCGCGTCAGGCGAGCCAGGATGGCGAGCGCGCGGCAAAGCCAGCAGATCTCCTGGACTCAAGGAGCAGAGCCGTGAGGCCGGGAGCGAGCGAAGTGAGCGGTGTCCTCGAAGCGGACGCGCTCGGCGCTGTCGCCGCGGAGTTCCCGGTCCTGCGCCGGCAGATCGGCGGCCACCCGATCACCTACCTCGACAGCGCCGCCACATCGCAGACACCGGTCCCGGTGATCGACGCGATGACCCGCTACTACACGGAGTCCCGGGCCTCCATTCACCGCGGCGTGTATCCGCTCGCGGTCGAAGCCACCGATCTCTACGAAGGGGCCCGGCGACGGATCGCCGACTGGCTGGGATCGACGCCGGAGGAGACGATCTTCACCTCCAACGTCACGGCGGCGATCAACCTCGTCGCATACACCTGGGGCCGCCAGAACGTGCAGCGCGGCGACCTCGTGGTGCTCACCGAGATGGAGCATCACTCGAACATCGTTCCCTGGCAGATCCTCTGCCAGGATCGCGAGGCGGAGCTGGCGTACGTACCCGTGTCAGACGACGGCATGCTCGACCTGGACGCACTCGACGCGCTGCTCGCCCGCGAACCGAAGCTGCTCGCGTTCGTGCATGTCTCGAACGTGCTCGGCACGATCAACCCGGTTGAAGAGATCGTGCGACGGGCCCACGAAGTGGGCGCCGTCGCACTTATCGACGGCGCACAGGCGGTGCCGCAGCTGCCCGTCGACCTGGGCGCGATCGGCGCCGACTTCTATGCCTGGACCGGGCACAAGGCCTACGGCCCGACGGGAATCGGGGTGCTTCACGGCCGCCGGGAGCTGCTCGAGCAGATGCCTCCGTTCATCGGCGGCGGGCACATGATCCGCACCGTCGCCGCGAACGAGTCGACGTGGACGGATTTGCCGTGGAAGTTCGAGGCCGGGACGTCGCAGATCGCTGAGGCCATCGGGCTCGGGGCGGCCGTCGACTGGATCAGGGCGCTGGATATCGGGCGCATCCGGGCGCACGAGGAGTCGCTGGTGGCGACCGCACTCGAGCGTCTGGCCTCCGAGGTGCCCGGTCTCGAGGTGCAGGGTCCGCTACACGCTTCCGAGCGCGGCTCGCTCGTGTCGTTCTCGCTCGATGGAGCCCATCCGCACGACATCGGCGAGATCCTCGGTCGCGAGGGTTTGTGCGTGCGGGCCGGTCACCACTGCGCACAGCCGCTGATGAGGCGGCTCGGTGTGTCCGCTACGACGCGTGCGTCGTTTGCCGTGCACAACACGGCCGCGGACATCGAGCGGCTGATCGCCGGCCTGGGCCGCGTGCGCGAGACGCTGCGCTTGGACTGAGGGCGGCCGAACGCCCTCTCCGCGGGCCGAGGGGACGCCCGGGCTGGCTGTGCGTAGCCGCGCCCCCTGCGGGGTAGCGTCGGCGCGAGATGGAGGTGCTGCGGACTAAGTCGGTCGAGCAGTCGATCGAGGACACGGACCAGCCCGGTCGCCGCCTGCGCCGGACGTTGGGCCCGTTCCAGCTGACGATGATCGGCATCGGCGTGATCGTCGGCACCGGGATCTTCGTGCTGACGGGCGAAGCCGCCGGGACCCTCGCCGGTCCCGCGATCACGATCTCGTTCGCCGTCGCGGCCGTCGTCTGTGCGCTGGCGGGACTGTGCTACGCGGAGTTCGCGTCGGTGGTTCCCGCCGCGGGCTCCGCCTACACGTTCTCGTACGCCAGCCTTGGCGAGCTGGTCGCCTGGATCATCGGCTGGGACTTGATGCTCGAGCTGGCGTTCGGCGCGGCGACCGTCGCCTCCGGATGGTCTCAGTACTTCCAGGTAGTGCTCACCTCGGCGCCCTGGCACGCGCATCCGGGGACGTGGATCTTCGCCACTCACCACAATCTCGTCGCGGCGTTGATCGTGCTCGTGATCGCGGGGCTGCTGTGCTTCGGTATCCGCACCTCCAGCAGCGCGAACGCGGTCATCGTGACGATCAAGGTGGCGATCATCCTGCTGGTCATCATCGCCGGGATCACCTACATCCACGGCGGCAACTATCACCCGTTCGTTCCGCACTCCGGCGCGAAGCCGGCGCCCGGCGGCAGCAGCACGAAGTCGCTGCTTCAGGATCTCGGGGTCAACACCGGGACCTTCGGGGTGGGAGGGATCTTCACCGGCGCGGCGTTGGTGTTCTTCGCCTTCATCGGCTTTGACATCGTCGCCACCAATGCCGAGGAGACGAAGCGGCCGCAGCGCGACGTGCCGATCGGCATCTTCGGCTCGCTGACCATCTGCACCGTGCTGTACGTCGCCGTATCGCTCGTGATCACCGGCATGGTCAAGTACAACCACATCAATGCCATGGCGCCGCTGTCAACGGCCTTTCAGTCCGTTCACCAGCACACGATCGCCACGATCGTCGCCTACGGGGCGCTGGCGGGCATCACGTCGGTGATCCTCGTCTTGCTGATGGGGCAAAGCCGGGTGTTCTTCGCGATGAGCCGCGATCGGCTTCTGCCGCCGGTGTTCTCCTCGGTGTCCGAGCGCTTCGGTGTCCCCTACAGGACGACGCTCGTCACCGGTGTGGTCGTGGCCGCGTTGGCGTTCTTCTTCTCGTTGAAGACGCTCTCCGAGCTCGTCAACATCGGCACGCTGTTCGCGTTCGTGCTGGTGGCCATCGGAGTGCCGGTGCTGCGCCACGCGCGGCCCGAGCTCGAGCGCCCGTTCCGCACGCCGCTGGTGCCGCTGATTCCGATCCTCTCGGTGATCGCCTCGCTTTGGCTGATGCTCAACCTGCAGGCGGTCACCTGGTTGCGGTTCGTCATCTGGATGGCCGCCGGCCTGATCGTCTATGGGCTCTATTCCTACAGGCACAGCGCGCTGGCCAGAGGGAGGGGCGCCGCGCCCGCGGCCCAAACGGGCGCCGACTCCGCCTGAAGCCGGCGCCCGAGTAGCCGAGCTCGCACCGCTAGCAGGCCGCTAGGGACGGGCTTCGAGCACGAGGTTGAACGGCGTCTCGCTCGCGCGCCGGAAGCGGGTGAAGCCGCCGGCGGTGATCACCTGGCGCAGTCTCTCCTCGCCGGCCTGCGCTCCCAGCGCCAGGCCCACCTCCTGATCTCGCGAGGCCGGTGTGCACACCAGCGTGGACGCTCCGTAGTAAACGCGTCCCACCGGGTTCAGGTTGTCCTCCAGGTGGTCGCACGCATACGGCTCGACGACCAACCACGTCCCGTCGGGTCCGAGCGTCTCCAGCACGTGCGCCGCGGCGCCAACCGGGTCGCCCATGTCATGCAGGCAGTCGAACATCATGACGAGGTCGTACTGATCCCCGGGGAACTCCTTCGCCGAGCCGACCTCGAAGCTCACGCGGTCCGCAACGCCTGCGGCGACCGCAGCCTCGCGCGCGCGTTCGATCGAAGCCTCGTGGTAGTCAAAGCCCACGAACTCCGAGCGGGGGAACGCCTTGGCCATCAGCAGCGTGGAGGCCCCGTGACCGCAGCCTATGTCCGCGGCCAGCGCGCCGCTCTCCAGCTTCGCCTGTACCCCATCGAGCGCCGGGATCCAGGAGCTGACCAGGTTCGCGGCATAGCCGGGGCGGAAGAACCGCTCGGTGCCGCTGAACAGATCGTGGTGATGCTCGTGCCAGCCGACGCCGTCTCCGCTTCCGAACGCGGCCTCGATTTTCTCCTCATCCTTGACCAGCGCTGTCGCCAGTTGGAAGGCACCCGCCACGAACGCCGGGCTGTCCTCCTGGGCCAGCGCCAGGGACTGCTCCGGAGAGAGCGAGAACTGCTCGCTGTCCGGGTCATAGGTCACGTAGCCGCCCGCGGCCTGGTTTGACAGCCACTCCCGCACGTAGCGCGGGTCGGTGTCCGTACGGCCGGCCAGCTCATCCGCGCTCACCGGTTGTCCGTCTGCCATCGCTCGGTATAGCCCGAGCCGATCTCCGATGACCACCAGCGCGGCACTGAGCGCTGCCCCTAGGTCCGAGACGAACTGGCCCATGAACTGATCGAGCTTCGCCTGATCAATACTGGCCGGCCTCGCCTGCAGGCGGGCCGGCCTTTCTTCTATTGCTTTTCTGGTCGTCGCCATGCTCGCTCGCTCCTAGCTCTCGTCCCAGGCCTGAACGACGGTCTGGTCGGAAATGCGACCGTCATCGAGTGCGATCACGGTCGCGCACACGACGTTGGTGCCGTCCGGGTAACGGCACGCCTCGGTGAAGGCGGCGCCGTGCTCGTCGCGGACCGTGTGCTTGACGCGGTGGGTCATGTCCCGCCCATTCGTGTCCTCGAGCCACTCCTTGATGTCCTCCCGGGTGCCCAGGACGCGGGGCGAGCCAGGCTGGCTCTGCTTGTCGACGATCGTGACGATGGCGTCGGGCGCGTACATCGACAGCTGCGTCGAAGCATCCCGCTCCTCGACCGCGCGCGTGTAGCGGGTCAGGTCGAAGTTGGTGATGGTGCTCATGGCGTTCTCCTTTTCTGTTGGTGCCATGTTGTTTCGAGCCACCATCCAGGGCGACCGTCGCGGGCGCGTCAAACGAGCGTCAAAGCGTCGGCAACGACGTCAAAGCGTCGGCGCGACGTCGAACTGTCGGCGCGACGTCGAACCGTCCGCAACGACGTCGAAGCGTCGGCGCGACGTCGATGCCCCCCTGGCGACCCGGCGCGGAAGCGAATTTGTAACTCGCGGCACTTAGCCAGCGGTACGCTATGCAGGCTGTGCTTCGTGCACGCTTGCTTGGGGCGCTCGAAGTTGAGCTGAACGGGACCGCGATTGACTCGCCGGCCGGACAGCGCCCCTGGGCGGTGTTCGCGTATATCGCACTGTCGTCACGGCCCGTCTCCCGAGCGGAGCTCGCCAACCAGTTCTGGCCCGACGTGCTCGATCAGAGTGCGCGAGCGAGCTTACGCAGCGCGCTGTGGGCGCTTCGGCGCCAGCTCGGCGACCGCTTGGCCGTCGACGGCGAGCACGTCGAGCTGCAAGACGAGGACGGGGTTTCGATCGATGTCAGAGAGTTCGAGCGGCTCGCGGAAGTCGATCCCGCAGGCGCGCTCGAGCTATGCCGCGGCGAGCTGCTAGCCGGGCTTGAGGAGGACTGGGTGCTCGCGGGGCGCGAACGTCATCGCGAGCGGGTCATCGAGCTGCTCGAACAGCAGGCGCTGGCCGCCGAGCGGGAGGGCGACTCCGCCGCCGCGATCGAGCTCACTCGACGCCAGGTGGAGCAGGACCGCTTCGATGAGCGCGCCCACCGCCGGTTGATGACCCGCCTGGCGGCGGCGGGCGACCGAGCAACGGCGCTTCGAACCTACCGCGCGCTCGGCGACCGGCTGCGCCGGGAGCTGGGCGTCTTGCCGTCCGCGGCGACACGCGAGCTGGCTGAGCGGCTTCAGAGTGAGACCCGGCCCGCGCCGAAGCGAGCAATACCCCCGCAGGGGCTTGGGCTGTTGCGGCTCGTGGGGCGCGAGCGCGAGCTGGCCGAGCTCGAGCTGGCATGGTCGGCCGCGGTGAGCGGACGAGGGACCGCGGCTGTCTTGCGCGGTGAGGCAGGCCTCGGCAAGACCCGGCTGGCAACAGAGCTGCGGCTGCGCGCTAGCACGGCCGGGGCCCGCAGTGCCGCGTCGGCTGCGCTCGACCTCGGCGGGACGGCGCCGCTCAGTCTGTGGGCGGAGCTCATCCGTGAGCTGTTGCCCTCGCTTCCCGCGCCGCCGCCCGAGGCCAGCTGGCCCGATGACCTTGCGGTGTTGAGCGCGGAGCTGCCCGCGCACTTCGGGCGCAGCGGCACGGCCGGCGTCGCGGTGGCGCCAGACCTCCAGCGCACGCGCCTGTTCGAAGCGGTCGTCGCGCTGCTGGGCTGGGCGAGCCGCGATGCACCGCTCCTGATCGTGTTGGAAGATGCGCATGACGCCGATGCCGCGAGCCTGGAGCTCGCGGCATACGCGGCACGGCGCGTGGGGAGCCTGGCGATGATGATGCTCCTGACACGGCGGGAGCTGCCGGCGCGCGCCGAGGCCGACAGCCTGGAGCACTCTCTGCGCAGCCGGGGGGTGCTGGCGTGCGAGCTGGACCTGGAGCCGCTGCCATCCGATCGGATCGCGGCCCTGGCGCGACTCGCGGCGCCACTCTCAGACCAGCAGGTCAGCCGCGTCGTGGAGCGCGCGGACGGCAACGCGCTGCTAGCGGTGGAAACGGCACGCGCTCTGGGTCGGGGAGAGGAGAGCGTCGCCGCGAACCTACGAGGCTCGGTGCGGGCGACGTTGGCGCGGCTGTCTGGCGACGGCCGCGGCGTCGTCGAGCTCGCCGCGGTCGCCGCGCGGCCGCTGGAGCCAGTCGAGATCGACCAGCTGTCACTGGGCGATGCGACCACTCAGGCCCTGCAGAGCGGCCTGCTCTCGAGCGCCGCCGGGCGGGTGGGCTTCCGCCACGCGCTCCTGCGCCAGGCGGTGTACGAGGGGGTTCCGGAACCGCAGCGGAGATCGGCTCACCATTTCTGGGCGCAGGCGCTGCTCGACAGCGAGCCGTTCGGGGCGGTGAAGCGCCCCGACGAGGTGGCACGCCACCTGCGGCTGGCGGGTGCCGACCGGGCCGCGGTGCCGCAGCTGGTCCGCGCCGCGGCGTCGGCGCGCGCGGTCGCGGCGCTCGATGAGGCTGTGGCCTACCTGGAGGAGGGGCTTTCGATCGCTCCCCACAGAGCCGACCTGTGGCTCGAGCTCGGTGAGCTCGAAGCGTGGCGTCTTCGACGCGCCGAGGCCGAGGTGGCTTTCGAGCAGGCGCTTGGCTTGCTGGCAAGCGCCGATCCGCTGACGCTGGCGCGCGCCTGGCTGCGGCGGGCACGCGCATACCATGGGCCGATCTGCGTCCCGCGCGCGGTGCTGGACAGCGCTCGCCAGGCGATCGAGCTCCTGCACGACGTGGACGGAGGAGCCGATGAGGAGCGCAGTGAAGCGCTGGCTGCCTGGGCCTGGGCAGAGGCGGTCGCCGGCAGTGTGGAGGAAGCCGAGCGACTGCTGGCGGAGCTCGGCGCGACCGCCTTCACGAAGGGCGACCTGGCGACCTACGACGTCGGGCATGCTCGCGCGCTGGCGCTCATGCGCCGCGGCCGGTTCGTCGAGTCTTATGCACCGTCGATCGCGGCTGGGGAAGCGATTGCCCGCGCGGGAAGGCCGGACCTGGCGTATGGATGCTGGGCCAACGCCGCCAGTGCGGCGAACGCAGCCGGCCAGCCACAGCGGGCGCTCGAGTTCCTGGATCGAGGGATGGCGGCGCTTGCCAAACGGGGCCTGCAGAGCCTCGAGATACACCTGCTCGCCGCGCGTTCCTTCGTGCTGCGCAGCTCTGGACGCATCGAGGCAGCCCGGCGGGCAGCCGACTCAGAGCAGGCGCTCGCCGAGCAGCTGGCCAAGCCCGAGCTCGAGGCGATGGCTCGGCACGACCGCGGGCTGGTGGCGCTCGCCGCCGGGGACTACGGGTCGGCGGCCGCTCTGCTCGCCGAATCACTCATCGCCGGCGCGCCGATCAGCCGGCCGTTGACGCGCCTGGCCCTCGCCGAGGCGCTGGCCCGCAGCGCTCGCCCAGAGACGGCGGCGGAGCAGGTGCGAGCGACGGTCCTTGAGCCGGTCGGCCCGAGCGACTTCCCCGACGCGCTCGTGCCGCGGCTGGCCCGCGTCCAGGGGCTGATCGCGCTCGCCCTCGATCAGCCCCAGGAGGCGGAGGAGCGCCTTCAGGAGGCGGTTGCCGGCTGGGAGCGCTTGCTCGGCCGAACCGCCGTGAGCGAGAGCATCACGACGGTGCTCGCCGACCTGGGGCGTCCGGTGGTCGGACTCGTGGAGCCCGAGCGCGAGCTGGCGCGAGCCCGCGAGGACCTGATGACGATCCAAAAGGGAAGAACCAATGCCATCGTTTCATGACACGGTCTCCTCCGGAGCCGCCCCCGAGGAGGTGTGGAAGCTGCTCTACGACCCCTCGAGATTCCCAGAATGGTGGGCCGGGGTGGGCACCGTCGAGGTGGGAGCAGAAGGCGAATACACCATGTATCCGGAGGGCTATCCCGATTTCCCGATGGCCCAGTTGCTGGACACGCGGACTGAAAGCCAGCGGGTCACGATCTCGTGTCTGGTCTCCGATCTCCGCTTCGAATGGCGGCTCGAGCCCGACGCAGCGGGGACGCGGATCTCGGTGGAGGTCGAGATCCCGGACGCCGAGACGCAGCGCCTCGACGCTCAACGCGCGTTGATAAGCACCTCGATGAAGCGCCTGGCTGAACTGGCCGCCGGCGCTTGACGCGCCGCGGCCAAGGCCGTTGAGCCCTAGGGCCGCCAATCTTGTCGGCTGGGGCGGGCGCTTGCTGCCAGACTGACGCGGTGACTACCGCCGTCCCCCATCGAGTGGTCGTCGTCGGCGGTGGCTTCGGTGGACTCGAGGCCGTCAAGGCACTGGCCCGCGCCGGGGTCCAGGTGACCGTGATCGACCGCCATAACTACCACTTGTTTCAGCCGCTCAGCTACCAGGTGGCGACCGGTGCGCTGGCGTCGGGAGACATCGCCATCCCGCTGCGGCGGATCTTCCGCCGCCTGCACGGCGTCCGTGTGCTGATGGGCGAGGTCACGGGCTTCGATCTCGAGGCCCACGAGGTGCAGGTGGCGCCGGTCGTGGCGCACACGCCTGCATTCACGGTCCCCTACGACATACTGATCGTCGCCGGCGGTTCGAGCTACTCGTACTTCGGCCACGAGCAGTGGCGTCGGGACGCCCTGGAGGTGAAGTCGCTGGACAGCGCGCTGACCGTGCGTGGACGGATCCTGGAGGCGTTCGAGGGAGCGGAGCTCGAGCCGGCCGAGCAGGAGCGCTGGTTGACGTTCGTGATCGTCGGCGGAGGGCCTACCGGGGTGGAGATGGCGGGCCAGATCGCCGAGCTCTCCCGTGACACGCTGCCGCGCGAATACCGCTACAGCAACCCTCGCTCCGGTCGTGTGCTGCTGGTGGAGATGGGGGAACGCGTTCTGAGCGGATTTCCCAAGTCGCTCTCCAGGCGCGCTCGGCGCTCGCTCGAGCGCTTAGGGGTCACGCCGCTGCTAAACCACACCGTCGTCGACATCGACGAGAGCGGAGTCGAAATCGAGGATTCGGACGGCGGCAAGTCGCGGATCGGGACCCGGACGGTGATCTGGGCGGCCGGCGTTACCGCCTCGCCGCTCGCCCGCGGGCTGGGCGAGGCCAGCGGCGCCGATGTCGATCGCGCCGGGCGCGTCACAGTAGAGCCGGATCTGACCTTGGCCGGGCATCCCGAGGTGATGGCCGTGGGCGACATGGTGCGAGTGCGTGACGCTCGCACCGGCGAGCCCAAGGTGCTTCCCGGCCTTTCCCCCGTCGCCATGCAGCAGGGGCGCTACGCGGCGCGGGTCGTCGTCGCCCGCCGGCGGCGAGAGGCCCCGCCGCGACCATTTCGCTACGTGAACAAGGGCACGCTGGCGACGATCGGGCGCGGCAGCGCCGTCGCCGACATTCGCGGCCTTCGCCTGAGCGGCCTGCTCGCCTGGCTGATCTGGCTGCTGGTGCACATCTACTACCTGATCGGATTCGAGAACCGTCTGATCGTGCTGGCGCGCTGGAGCATCAGCTTCTTCACGCGCGGGCGCGGATCGCGGCTGATCACCGACGCCGTCCACGCTCCGGATACCTCGTAGCGCCCGCTAGGCTTGCCCTAGATGGATGAGGCCATTTATCGGGAGAACATCCTCGAGCACTACAAGCGGCCGCAGAACTTCAGCCCCCCGGCGCCGGAGCTCGAGCACGTCGACCTGGAATTCCACGATCTCAACCCGCTGTGCGGCGACGAGCTGACGGTGCAGCTTGCTGTAGGAGATGAGGGCCAGATCGACGACATCCGCTTCTCCGGTCACGGCTGCGCGATCTCGCAGGCGGCGGCGTCGATGACCTCCGAAGAGGTCAAGGGGATGAAGGTCTCCGACCTCCTGAACCTTGACCGCTCGTTCGTGCTTGACCTGCTGGGGATCGACATCTCGGCCACCCGGATGAAGTGCGCGCTGCTCGCTCTGAAGGTGCTCAAAAGCGCGTCGCTGGGCCACGCCGCGGGATGGGAGCCCGACACGCCCGACAGCAACGGCGGCGCGCCGGGCGTCCTCTAGCACCGCGCCGGAGATGCGCTATCCCGGTCGCGAGCTCGACGGGCTTCTGGCCGCGGCGCTGCCCTCCGACCACGCCCACCAGACGCTGGCCGAGCGCTACATCGAGCTCGGGCTCGGACGGACCGGTGGGGAGCGCTGGCGCGTGCTTGACCTGGGCTGTGGCGCTGGGGGCTCGATCGATTTCTTCCGCGTGCGCGACCCGCAGGTCGACTGGGTAGGCGTCGATCTGCCCGACTCCCCGGAGGTCCGCAGCCGGACCCGGGCCGATGCGCGCTTTGAGACCTTCGACGGCGAAACGATCCCGTTCGAGGACGGAAGCTTCGATCTCGTCTACTGCAAGCAGGTGCTCGAGCACGTGCGTCATCCGCTGCAGCTGCTCGCTGAGGCTCGTCGCGTGATCCGCCCGGGCGGCTTCCTCGCCGGCTCGACGTCGCAGCTTGAGCCTTTCCACTCGCTGAGCATGTGGAACTACACGCCGCTCGGGTTCGTCGAGCTGGCCACCAACGCCGGTCTGGCGGTGGTCGAGATCCGTCCAGGCATCGACTCCCTGTCGCTGATCGGCCGCCGGCTGGTGGGCCCGCGGCGCTGCTTTGATCGCTGGTGGGGGCGGCAGTCCCCCCTGAACCGCTTGATCGACCTCTACGGCCGGCTGCGCGGATTGCGCCCCCGAGCCATCAACGCGACCAAGCTGGTGTTCTGCGGCCAGTTCGCGTTCCTGGCACGGCGCCCCGGCTGAGCCGCTCAGGCGCGCGAGAAGCGCCACTGGCGCTTGTTGGTGAGCAGGTGGTTTCGCAGCATCCGAACGATCGCGGCGGTGGGGAAGAAGGGATCGGCGATCGCCGTTCCGTCGCGTTCCGACAGGGCGACGCGCAGCTCGCCGTCGACCTCGGCCAACAGGATCGGGTCAGGTGGAGCTTCTTCCGCGCTGTCCAGGGCGGCCAAACGGAGAAGCGCCAGCTGGTCATCGGCGTAAGCCGGACGAATTGTGATGGTGGCAGCGTTCATGCCAACAAGAATGGACTGAGACGGAGTTAGATACATCGGGCGAATGGAGCTGGTTTTGGTCGCTTCGGCCTTACGGCCCAGATTCAGAGACTTACTCGGTGGACCGCCAGGCGTTTTCGCGGTGAGCACACCTTGACGACCAGGCGTTTACGCGGTGAGCACCTTGACCGCCAGGCGTTTTCGCGGTGAGCACACCTTGACCGCCGGGCGCTTACTCGGTGAGCACACCTTGACCGCCGGGCGCTTACTCGGTGAGCACACATTGACCGCCGGAAGCCATAACGTCAAATAGGGCTTGGTTGGATCAGGTATAACTTCAGCTCATGCTTGACAGCCGACGGCTCAGGGTGCTGTGCGAGGTGGCGCGCCACGGCTCATTCTCAGGCGCCGCGGACTCGCTCGGTTACACGCAGCCGGCGGTCTCACGCCAGATCGCGACGCTCGAGGCGGAGGTCGGCTCCACGCTCGTCAGGCGGGTACCCAAGGGAGCCGTTCTCACCGACGCCGGCCGGGTGCTGGTCCAGCGGGCTGAGGCGATCCTCGTCAGCCTCGACGATGCCGAAAACGAGTTGCGGGCGCTCGCCGGCCTCGAGGGGGGAAGGTTGCGGATGGCGACCTTCGCCTCGGCGGCCTCATCGATCGTGCCGCTGGCGATCGCGGCCTTTCGGCAGCGCCATCCGGCGGTCGAGCTGACGATCGTCATGGCGGACCCGCTTGACTCGATCCCCCGTCTGCGCGCCGGCGAGCTCGATCTGGCGCTGTCGCACGACGCTCTCGGCGACCCCGAGCGTCGTCTCGGTGGCGCCTCGCTGGCGGCCGGGTCGGGGCTCCAGCTGATCCGGCTGTTCGAGGATCCGATGTACGTTGCGATTCCGGCCGGGCACCCGCTCGCCGCCAGGTCGGGGCTGAGGCTCGCCGACTTGCGGGATGAGCCGTGGATGCTCGCCACGACGCACACCTGCCCGGACTCCAGGCTTTTTTTGCGCGCCTGCCACGCCGCCGGCTTCGAGCCGCGAATCGCGTTCCAAAACGACGACTATCAGGCGATTCTCGGCTTCGTCGCCGCGGGCGTCGGTCTGGCGCTGATCCCTGACATGGTCGCCCGCGGCGTCCGCGACGACGTGGCGGTCCGCGACCTCGATCCCCCGGCGCCTGCCCGGCCGATACTCGCGGTTGTACCCACTGGCTACCACTCGCCCGCGGTGAAGGCGATGCTGGCGGTGCTGAGGGAGGTGAGCGAGAGCTGGGTCGACGGCCAGCTCGCGCCCGAGTCGCCGGGCGCGTGGAGGGGCGGGGCGCAGTCGGGCGACCGAAGTGCGAGGGCCGCGCCGGGCGCGCGGAGCGCCACGGCGACCGCGTGAGGAAGCCGCATGCCGGGCGTGGCCACTGCCAGGCGCTTAACGACGGCCATCGCGCTGGCGGTCCTAGTCGTCGGTTGCGGCAACTATCCGCCCTCGCCGACGGAGATCGTCAACGACTACCTGAACGCGCTCGCGGAGGGCAACTACGCGAGCGCGTGCGCGATGCTGAACCCCCAGGCCCGCGCTGCGCTCCAGACCGCGACCGGCCCGCGGGTGCCGTGCAACGAGGTGTTCGCCCGCTGCCTGCCGAACCGCTCGACCATCCTCAAGCAGGATCAGTCGCAGCTGTTTTACGCGAACATCGATACCAGCATCCAGGGCTCCAGCGCGGATGCCAAAGTGAGCGGAACGGCGGTGGCCAATGCGCTCCACGAGGTGACCCTGGAGAAGGGGCGCAGCGGCTGGCAGCTCTCTTCGTATGGCAGCGGGCTGAAGCGATGCTCCTCGCGGCAGCGGCAGCGGCAGCGGCAGCGGCAGCGGTAGCGGCAGCGGCAGGGAGGGCGGCAGCGGCCGCGGCCGCGGCAGGGAGGCTCCTGAGGAGGCCTGTCTCGGAGGTCGGGGTTCGCCGGCCGGCGCGGCCAAGCATGAGTGCGAACCTCACGTGCGTTTGGGCGGGCCGGGGTTTTGTGAGCTTCGGCATGCATTTCAGGCCGAACCTCACGCTGACTATGTATCGGAAGGGGTTTGTGAGTATTTGCACCGCGCGGCGGTGCGGGCGACGAGCCCCGCAGGAAGGCTTTACTCGTGGCGCGCTGCTCTCTCCGGAACGTGCTCAAGCGCTCGGCAGACCGCCGGCCGGGTGCCCGGCAGACCGCCAGCCGGGCGCTCGGCAGACCGCCGGCGGGGCGCGCTCGACAGACCGCCGGCCGGACCCGCGGCCAGCCGGCGGGGCGCGCTCGACAGGCCGCCGGCCGGGCCCGCGGCCAGCCGGCGGAGCGCTCGGCAGACCGCCGGCGGGGCGCGCGGCCAAACCGCCCGCCCCAACATCTCAGAGGCGGGCGAGGGATGACCCCCCGACCATCGCTATCATCCCAGGAGGAAATCCGATCACAGCACTAGGACTTCAGAGACACGTGCCACAAGTAATCGACGTTTGCCCTTTCGAGGAGCTCAGGCCGGGCGATGTGCGCCTGGTGGAGTGGGAGGATCTGGAGATCGGCGTGTTCAACTGCGCCGGCGACGTCTACGCGATCGAGGATCGCTGCTCGCACGACAACGGTCCACTGGTCGAGGGTGAGCTCGACCAGGAGCAGTGCACGGTCGAGTGTCCCCGCCACGGCTCGCTGTTCGATCTCAAGACCGGCAAGCCGATGACGCTGCCCGCATACGTTCCGGTGGACACCTTTCCGGTGATCATCGAGGAAAAGACGATCAAGCTGGAGGTGGAGTAGTGGCGACGCCCGAGACTAAGGTCCCCCAGGTGCCCGTGCTGACCGAGAACGAGGAGCTGGCGCAGATCAACGCCGACTACACGGAGCGTTACGGCTTCCACGATGCCGAGAACTACCTGTACAAGGCGCCGAAGGGGCTGAACCGGGAGATCGTGGAGAAGATCTCGGAGTTCAAGTCAGAGCCGCAGTGGATGCGCGACTTCCGCCTCAAGGCGCTCGATCACTTCCTGTCCCGCCCGCAGCCGACGTGGGGCTCGCCGCTGCTGGCCGAGGTCGACTACGACGACATCCACTACTTCGTGCGCGCTTCGGAGCGCGCAGAGCGCTCCTGGGACGACGTCCCCGAGGACGTGAAGAACACCTTCGACCGGCTCGGGATCCCCGAGGCAGAGCGGAAGTTCCTCTCCGGCGTCGGCGCCCAGTACGAGTCCGAGGTGGTCTACCACCAGGTCCGCGAGGACCTGGAGAAGCAGGGCGTGATCTTCATGGACATGGACTCCGCCCTGCGCGAGCACGAGGACATCGTGCACGAGTACTTCGCGACCTTGATCCCGCCCAACGACAACAAGCTCGCGGCGTTGAACTCGTCAGTGTGGTCGGGTGGCTCGTTCGTGTACGTCCCAGAGGGCGTGCACGTCGAGATGCCGCTCCAGGCCTACTTCCGCATCAACACCGAGTCGATGGGCCAGTTCGAGCGCACGCTGATCATCGCCGAGCCGGGCTCCTACGTCCACTACGTAGAAGGCTGCACCGCGCCGACGTACAGCAAGTCCTCGCTGCACTCGGCGGTCGTCGAACTGATCGCAAAGCCGGGCGCCCGCATCCGCTACACGACGGTCCAGAACTGGTCGACCAACGTCTTTAACCTGGTCACCAAGCGGGCCGCGGCGCACGAGGATGCGACGGTCGAGTGGGTCGACTGCAACCTCGGCTCGCGCCTGACGATGAAGTACCCGAGCGTCTACCTGCTGGGCGAGCGGGCGCACGGCGAGATCCTGTCCATCGCCTTCGCCGGCAAGGGCCAGCACCAGGACGCGGGCGGCAAGATCATCCACGGCGCGCCGAACACGACCTCGAACATCTTCGCCAAGTCGATCTCCAAGGACGGCGGGCGCGGCTCGTATCGCGGCCTGCTGGAGGTCGCCAAAGGCGCCCACGGCGCACGGTCGAAGGTCGTCTGCGACGCGCTGTTGCTCGACGAACATTCGCGCTCTGACACCTATCCCACGATCAGGATCGGCGAGGACGATGTCGACGTCGGCCACGAGGCGACGGTGTCAAAAGTCGGCGAGGACCAGCTCTTCTATCTGCGCTCGCACGGCATCCCCGAGGAGGAGGCTTCGAAGCTGATCGTCAACGGCTTCATCGAGCCGATCACCAAGGAGTTGCCGATGGAGTATGCGGTGGAGATGAACCGCTTGATCGAGCTGCAGATGGAGGGCTCGATTGGCTAGGGGAGGCGCCGACGGCGCCGAGCGGCCCGAGAAGGAGCCCGACTTTCTGGCGGCGCGCCGCGAGCGCGCCGTCGCTCTATCCCGGAAGCTTGAGCTGCCGCAGTTCAAGGGGCGGCCCGGCTGGGAGTTCACGGATCTCAGCGATCTTCAGCTCGTGGATTACGACCCAGCCGGTGTCGATGGCGGCGACGAGCCGCATTCCCAGAGCCTGCTCTTCGGCATAAGGCCGTCCGCGGTGGCGGCTGCCCTGTTTCAGACCGATGGCGCGGCGCACGGAAACTCCGCAAACGGCCTGCCCGACGGTGTGATCGTCACGAGCCTGGGGCAGGCGGCGCAAGAGCATCCGGAGCTCGTCGAGCGCCACTTGGGCACCGTGGTCAAGACGGACGACCTGTTTGTTGCGCGCAACGACGCCGGCTTTCACGGCGGCGCGTTTGTTTACGTGCCGAAGGGCGTGGCCGTCGAGGGGCCAATTCTCTTGACCGAGGTTCAAAAAGCGCCAAGCACAGAACTCGATCGCCGCACACTGGTCGTGCTCGACGAGGGCGCGCAGGCGGAGGTCTGGGAACAGCAACTCTCGAGCGAGCCAGACCTGGACGCTGTCTTCAACACCGTCGTCGAGCTCGTGGTCGGAGACGACGCTCGCCTGCGCTTCGTCTGCGGCCAGTCGCTCTCGGAGCGCAGCTGGATCTTCGGCACCCACCGGGCCGAGGTGGGGCGAGACGCGGCGCTCGACTGGGTGGCCCTGGGCTTCGGCTCGGCGCACGGCCGGGTGCGGATGGAAACCCGGCTGGGCGGTCCGGGCGCCGAGGCGCGCGTCACCGGGGCCTACGCAAGCCGCGGGCGCCAGCACATCGACTTCGACACCACGCAGGAGCACGCGGCGCCCAACACAACCTCGGACCTCGCGTTCCGCGGCGTTCTCCAGGGCCGCTCGACAGCCGTCTGGAAGGGCAACATCATCGTCGACCCCGGCGCCCAGAAGACCGACGCCTTCCAGGAGTCACGCAACCTGCTGCTCTCAAAGCGCGCCCACGCGGACGCAATCCCGGGCCTCGAAATCCAGGCCAACGACGTGCGCTGCACGCACGCGGCCGCGGTCGCCCAGGTCGACGCCGAGCAGCTGTTCTACCTGCGCTCCCACGGGCTGCCCGAGGCGCAGGCCAAGCGGCTCGTGATCGAGGGCTTCCTCGCGGCGCTGGTGGAGCGCTTCGAGCAGGGAGACGTACGCGAGGTGCTGGCGGACGCGCTGGAGCAGCGCCTCAACGTGGTGCTGACGCGGGGGTAGCCCCGAGCGGCGCCTCAGCTGCGGGTCTCGCGAGCTCCGGTTGGCGACCGGGGCGCCCGGCGATCACCCACAGCGCCCAAAGCACGACGCCGAGAAGCACCGCCTCCCTAATGGCCACCGCTGGCCTCAGCACGTGCGTCAAGAACCAGGGGTCGTGTGGGCCGATGCGCAGGTGGGTGAACGCGCTGGCGAAGTAGCCCAGGTCGGCGGCCATGAACGCCACGGCCAGAGCCACCGGCGCCCCGGCGGCGGCCAGCAGGACGATCACCCACAGGTCGTACTGCGGGCTGTAGGACTTGATGGCGAAGAAGAACCAGCCCAGGCAGGCGAGCGTCGCCGGCATGATCAGCTCGGCGGCGACCGGTCGCTGCGGCCGCCACTTGCGCCACAGCATCGCCGCCAGGATCACGACGACGCCGGCGATCGTCAGTGCAGCGCTGTCGGCGTTGGCGGTGGGCGCGCCCATGCGGCCGTCGCTGATCAGAGCCCAGAGGCTGCCGCCCACGCCGCGGGAATCGTTGAAGCGGAAGAAGAACAGCCAGCCCGAGCGGAGCGCAAGCCCGCCGTGCGTCCCCGTGGTCAGCGCGAACGGCGCATTCATCACGACCGTCACGGCCAGGAACGGAACCACGATCCGCGCCGCGGCGCGCAACCCGCTTCGGGCATCGCCTGAGTCGAGCAGCCGCACCCAGACGATCACCGGCAGTACCACCAGTGGAAAGAACTTCGTCCACGTGGCGACGCCGAGCGCCACCGCGCCCCAACCATCGCGCCCGCGGTGAAATAGCGCGAGCGCGCCCACCAGCGCGGCGATCGAGAGCAGATCCCAGTTGAGCACCACGTACAGCGCGAGCGTCGGCGAGAGCGCCAGCAGCCATGGGTTGGCGCCGGGAAGGCGCCGCAGCAGCCACAGCGTCAGCAGACCGCACAGGCCGAGGACGATCGCGTTAAGCGCCAGGTAGCCCCCTACGCCGCCGCTCGTGAGCCCCGTTAGCCAGGCAATGAGCCCCGTCCCCACCGGATACTCGAACGGATAGTGCAGGTAGGGCAGCCAGTGGTGCCACATGCGGTTGCGGAAGAACAGCGACGCGATGTCCGAGTAGGCGCCGATGTGCCCATAGGTGAACCTGTTGAACGCGGCCTGGAGCGCCGGACCGCGGTACGCGAACGTCGCGGCGCGTAGCGCCACGCCGAGGCCCATGACCACCGCGCCGGCGAACAGCGCTCCCGGGCGCCCGCCGAAGCTACGCCAGCCGGTGATGCTCCAGGCGCGCCGCCGGAGCGGCAGCGCTGTCCGAGCTGCGGCCACCCGGGCTTCGGTAGCCATCAGAAAGGCTGCTGCGGCTTTCCGGGCGTCAGCGCCATGGCCGCCGTCAGTGCGTCCAGGGCGTCCATTTGGGTGGACTGGTCGACGAACTCAGAGCGACTGGGGGTGAGCGGCCAGCCCCAATAGAAGACGAACTGACACGAGGACGGCGAGGAGCAGTTGCCCGGCTGGCCGTTGGGCTGGCGGATCGCGTTGTGCACCACGGCCCAGGCCTGGCGACGCACGACGCCGTCGTAGCGGGGATCGCCGGTGGCGGCCGCGTAGTCGGAGAAGCCCTGGGTCAGAATGCCCTTCCAGGGGAGCATGTCCAGGTAGCTGCCGGAAGTCGTACAGCCGTCGCGGTCACGTTCGCAAGGCTCCTGAATGATGCCGTGCGAGTTGACCATCCCGCTCTTCTTGGAGACCACGTAACGCAAGAACGCGTTCGCCTGCTGGTAGTAGCTCGGCTTGTGCAGCGCCGAGCCCAGCAGCACAAGCGCGTCGGCCACCTGGCCCTCGGTGTAGGTGATCGGCCCGGCGATCAGACCGTTGCAGGCTGCGTTGAGCGAGTCGTGGACCGTTCCCGTGCGCACGTCGATCAGCCGGTGGCGCTCGAGCCAGGCCAGCGTGGTCTGGGCCTGGGAGAGCCACTTGGTCGCGTTGGCCGAGTCCTGGAAGGGTCCTGAGCCGTTCAGGTAGGTGGCTAGGGCGGCGGTCAGCGTGATGTACTCGGCGTTGGTGATCGTGTCCGAGGGGAACCCGATCTGCCACTCGATCCCGCCGCACGACTTCTGCGAGGAGGCGATATAGCTGGCGTCATCCTCCGCCACGCTTAGGAACTTCCCCGCGTCAACCACGTCGTGGCGCACCGTGAGCTCGTACTTGGAGGCCTCCAGCCACGCCAGCCCCCACCAGGCCGTGTCGTCCATGAACGGGTTGACGAAATCGTCCTGGGCGATCGCGAATGGAGGCTCGCCGCTGGTGTGGCCAGATTCCCGTTGATAGGTGCGCAGCAGGATCGTTTGAAAGCCGGGATCGGTGCTGTGCGTTACCTCCGCGTAGCGCACGAGCGTCCGCAGCGCCAGCGCCGATTGCCACCAATGCGACAGGCTGTGCGCGCCCCACAGGCCCGTCTGGTAGTTCCAGCGCCAGTCGAGATCCTTATCACCGCTGCCCAGGCCCGCGCCGTTGGAGGGATCGGCGAACTCGGCGACCCCGATCTGTGCGGCCTGGGCCACCGACGGGGCCTGGTTGAATCCCGGCTCGTAGGCCATCTCGCCGCACCACGGCCGGCGCGCGCTGACGCCCTCGTTTCGGTGTAGCAGGCGCTGACAGGCGTGGATCGCCTGCTGGTAGAGCGGTGGGGCGTAGGTCGCCTGGCCGATCGTGCGGTGAAGCTCCGAGTGCGGCGTCGAGGCCTGGCTGGCGTTGACCAAGACGAATCCGGCACAGATGACCGCGACGGTTATCAACCGCCTGAGCGTCGCCGGCTTGTGAATCAGTGTGCTCAGGGGACTTCGCGGGGTTCCGGGATTGTGATGCCCCCCAACAGAAACGAGCGCCGGTGCCCCCGGCGCCGGCGCTTCATTTTAGTGATTCCTGCCGTGGGCACGGGCCTGCCGAGGGGGATCACCGCGGTAAGCAGGGCCATCGCGCGGCGAGCACCGTCGTAGGATGCCGGTGTGTCGGCACGGGCCACGCCACCGATGATCCCGCTTGGCTACGGGAAGTTCGTGCGGGCAGATCGGGTTTACGCGCTGGTTCCGTTGGAGGGCGCCGAGCGTGGCGACGGCCGCCGCACGCTCGTCCACGTCGAGGGTATCGACAGGCCGCTGGTGGCGTCCCGCTCCGAGACCGCGATCGCCGAGGACCTGGCCGCCGCGCTCGGTCTCGGAAGCGCTCGCGGCCGGCGCTCGGGTGGCTCGCTCCCCGGACAGGAAGCGCTGTTTTGAAGCCCCTGATCCTGCTGCTGCGGGGCGTAAACATCGGCGGGCGACGCGTTTCGATGCCCGAGCTGCGCGAGCTGCTGTCCGCCGCTGCCTTCACCGATGTGCGGACCTACGTGCAGAGCGGCAACCTCGTGCTGTGCTCCAAGAAAGCCCCGGAGACGGCGGCGCGGGAGTGCGAGCGGCTGATCGCGGAGCGCTTCGGCTTCGAGGTCCCGGTGATCGCCCGCACGCGCGACGAGCTGGCGGACGTCATCCGGCGCGACCCGCTTGGTGAGGTGGCCGAGAACCCGAAGCGCTACCAGGTGACGTTCCTGTCTGACGAGCTGGATCCCGCGCGCCTCGAGAAGCTGCTGGCGGTGGCCGCACCGCATGAGCGGCTGGTGGCGAGCGGGCGCGAGCTCTACAGCTGGCACCCTGAGGGCGTCGCCCGCTCGAAGCTTTGGGGCCGGATCGCGGGCGCCGATCTGGGCGTAACCGCCACGGCGCGCAACTGGAACACGGTGACGACCCTGCTCGAGATAGCGGACCCCTGAGCGCGGCCTTCTCGTCATAGTGATGATCACCGTGCTACCGCCCAGCACCTCGATGCTGTTGCAGCGCCTGTCGAAGAAGATCTCTCGCAGCACGTCCGAGGAGCAGCTAGGCATGCGCCTGCGCCACTTCTGGGTGCTGTCATTCCTGCAAGACCGCGACGGCATCCCACAGCATGAGCTGGGCGACGCGTTCATGTTGGATGCCAACAACGCCGTCCTGCTACTGAACGAACTCGAGGCCGCGGGCTACATCGAGCGGCGGCGCAGCCCTGCTGACCGGCGTCGGCACCTGGTGTTCCTGACCGACACGGGCAATGAGGCGCTGGCCCGCGCCCGCGCGGCCTACGCGACGACCGAGGACGCCGTGCTCTCCAGGCTCGCCGCGGACGAGCGCGACACGCTGCGGGCGCTCTTGACCAAAGCGCTGGAGGATTAGCTCTTGGAGCTGATCTCGGCGAGGCCCTTGAGCGTGGACGTCGGTTGATGGGATACTCGAGCCCGACGTCAACACCGGGAGGTGAGCGCATGTCCCAGCCGGCCAGCATCCTCGTCGTGGCCCACCAGACGGCGGAAACCGAAGGGCTGCTCGCCGCCGTGCGGGAGCGCTCCCAGCGCGGGCCGGCCCAGTTCCACCTCGTCGTTCCCCGGATGCCCCACGGCATCCACAG
This sequence comes from uncultured Actinomycetes bacterium, assembly GCA_963830405.1. Classification (GTDB taxonomy): domain Bacteria; phylum Actinomycetota; class Thermoleophilia; order Solirubrobacterales; family Solirubrobacteraceae; genus Palsa-465. The sequence continues at coordinate 27,120 of CAWHMB010000001.1, read as the reverse complement.
GCTCGTCGACCCCGAGGAGACGGGGGGGACGACGCCCAACGGGCGCTCGACGGCGCGTTACCCAGGCTTTCCCAGGCGGCGGGGGCCGAGGTGACCGGCGAACTCGGCGACGCCGAGCCGCTGATGGCCATTCACGACGCCGTCCACCTGGGCCACTTCGACGAGATCATCATCTCAACGCTGCCCCGGCGCGTATCGCGCTGGCTGAAGCTCGACCTGGTGTCGAAGGCCAAGGGCCTGGGCCTGCCCGTGACCCACGTCGAGGCCGCGGACCGCCCCGTGCGAGCGGCTAGCGCGTAGGCGTCCCATGAAGCTCGCAACGTTTCAGGCGCCCGAGCTCGCTGAGCCCCTGGCCGGTGAGGTTGTCGAGGACCGGGTGTTCGTCTTTCGCAACGAGCTCACCGTGCGTGACATCCTGGCCGGCGAACAGGCTGAGCGGGGACCTGACTCCTGGCCCCTGTCCGAGGTAACACTGCTCCCCCCGATCCCGCGACCCGGTTCGATCTACGCGATCGGCCTGAACTACGCCAAGCATGTGGCCGAGACCGGTGGGCAGCAGCCCGAGCAGCCGATCGTATTCGTCAAGGTCGCGGGCTCTGTGGCGCCGCCCGCTGGCCCGATCCGCTGCCCCGAGGTGGTGAAGCGTCTCGACTACGAGGGCGAGCTGACGATCGTGATCGGCGCCGGCGGGGAAATCGGCGGCTACTGCGTCGCCGACGATGTCTCAGCGCGCGATCTGCAGGGACGAGAGCCTCAGTGGACGCGGGCCAAGGGCGCCGACACGTTCTGCCCGTTCGGTCCGTGGGTGACAACCGCGGACGAGGTCGGCGACCCGAGCGGACTGCGGCTGCGCACCTGGGTCAACGGGGATCTGCGCCAGGACTCGAGCACGGCGGATCTGATCTTCTCCTGCCAGGAGCTGGTCGCCTTCATCTCGCAAACCTGCACGCTAGCTCCCGGCGATCTGATCCTGACGGGAACGCCCAGCGGCGTAGGCATGGGCTTCGATCCGCCGCGGTTTCTTAGCTCAGGCGACGTCGTGCGGATCGAGATCGAGCGCCTGGGAGCGATCGAGCACCCCGTCACCTAGGCGTGTCGGTGCTGGCGTGGAAGGCGCTTCGGAGGACCAGAGGAGTGAGCGGATGAACCTCCAGGAGCGGTTGGCCGGCGCCCCCATCTCCTGGGGCGTGTGCGAGGTTCCGGGCTGGGGAGAGTGGCCGGCGCCGCAGGACGTGCTGGCCGAGATGGCCTCGCTCGGGCTGCGGGGCACGGAGCTCGGCGCGCCGGGCTTTCTGCCCGCCGACCCCTCCCAGCTCACGTCACTGCTCGCTGACCACGGGCTGGCGCTTGCCGGGGCGTTCGTGCCGCTCGTCTTGCACGAGCGCTCGCTCGATCAGGCGGTGGGGGCCGCGCTGGCCGCGGCGCGGATGCTGGGTGCCGCCGGCGGCGAGACGCTGGTCGTGGTGGCCGTCCAGGATCTCGCATGGAGCAGGCCAGCGGCGCTTGACCGGGACGGATGGCGACGGCTCGGCCAGCATTTGCGAGCGATCGAGGAAACGGTGGGGGAGCTCGAGGTGCGGGCAGCACTCCATCCCCACTTCGCCACGCTGATCGAGACACGCGAGGACATCGAGCGGACGCTCGATGTCTCGCCGGACATTGGTTGGTGCCTCGACACCGGACACATGCTGATCGGTGGCGCGGACCCCGCGCAGTTCGTTTCGCAGAACGGCGAGCGCGTGGTGCACGTGCACCTCAAGGACGTCGACTCCGCTCGCGCCAGAGAACTGACGGCGGGGGCCGCGTCGCTGCAACGCGCCACCCGTAATGGGCTTTTCGCGGCCCTCGGCGAGGGAGACGCTCCGCTCAGCGCAGTGCTCGAGGGTCTCGAACGGCATGGCTACGACGGATGGCTCGTGCTCGAGCAGGACACCGCGATCACGGCGGACGGCCCGGCGGCGGGCGGAGGACCGGTAGATGACGCCAGGGCGAGTATTGAGTTCCTTCAGAACTTCGCTCGGCAGACCCCCGCCTGATCGATGCAGCCCGAGATCGAGCTGCTAACGGTCGGTCGGATCAGCATCGACCTCTACTGCGGCGAACTGGGCGCCGGGTGGCAGGAGGCACAGACATTCTCAAGGGCAGTCGGCGGCAGCCCGACGAACGTGGCGATCGCCGCTGCTCGGCTCGGGCGCCGAGCGGCGCTCTACACCAAGGTGGGGCAGGACCCGTTCGGGGAGATGGCACTGGAGGAGCTCCGCCAGTTCGGCGTCGAGACGCATTTCGTGGGCATCGAGCCCGGCCTGCTGACGCCGCTGGCGTTCGCCGTCCTTGACCCGCCGGAGGATCCGCCGCTGCTCTTCCGGCGCGAGCCGCCGGTGCCCGACATGCAGCTGCGGCCCGGGGAGATAGAGCCTGAGGTGGCACGCGGCGTTCGCATCCTGTGGATCTCGGGCGGCGCGCTGTCGAGCCAGCCGAGCCGCTCGGCGGTCCAGGCGTTACTCGGCGAGCGTAGGCGAGCTACCCACACCGTGCTGGACCTCGACTACCGGCCTAGCTTCTGGAGCGGGCGCGACGAGGCCGCGGCCACGATCGGCGCGGCGATCGACCACGCGACGATCGCCGTCGGCAACCGCGAGGAATGCGCGGTGGCGGTCGGCAGCGGCGACCCGCATGAGGCGGCGCGCCTGCTGATGGCCCGCGGCGTCCAGCTGGGAATCGTCAAGCTGGGCGGCGACGGCGTGCTGCTCGCCACGCCAGAGGGCGAGCGCCTGCTGCCGCCGGCGCCGGTCGACTTGCTCTGCGGCCTGGGGGCCGGCGACGCGTTCGGCGGCGCGCTGTGCCATGGGCTGCTGGCCGGGTGGCCAGCGGAGCGCGCGGTCCAGTTCGCGAACGCCGCCGGCGCGATCGTCGCCTCGCGCCTGTTGTGCTCGCAGGCCATGCCCTACGAGCACGAGGTGCTGGAGCTGATGGGAGCACCGGTCTCGTGACGGCCTCGGCCGCAGACGTCCGTGGTCCTCGCGCGGCTGGCGCCGCGCGGCGGCGCCGACGGTCGATCGGGGTCGGGGTGATCGGTTTCGGCTGGCTGGGCCAGGCCCACAGTCGCTCGCTGTTGCGGATCCCGACGCTGTTTTCGGAGCGCTCCTACAACCCGGTGCTGGTGGCCTGTAGCGACGCGCTGCCTGAGCGCGTGACGCAGGCCGTTGAGTCGTTCGGCTTCGCCCGCGGCGCGCGAGACTGGCGGACGGTGATCGAGGATGAGCAGGTTGAGGTCGTGTATATCGCCGCCCCCAACATGCTCCATGTGGAGTTGGTAGAGGCCGCCGCGCGGGCGGGCAAGGCGGTTTTCTGCGAGAAGCCGGTCGGCGGCAGGCCGAGCGACGTGGTGCATGCCGCGCGCGCCGTGCGCGCCGCCGGAGTCGGCGGCGGAGTCGGCTACAACTACCGCTGGGCGCCACTCGTGCAGTACGCGCAGGAGCTGATCGCGGCCGGCGAGCTCGGCCAGATCACCAACTACCGGGGTCGCTTCTTCTCCATGTACGGGTCCGACCCCCTGGGCGTGAACTCATGGCGGTTCCAGCTCGAGCAGGGCGGCTACGGCGTGACCAGCGACCTGCTGAGCCACGCCGTCGACCTGGCCCACATGCTGATCGGGCCGATCGCGCGCGTGGCCGGAACGATCGAGACGTTCATCCCCGAGCGCCCGGCGCCCGCGGACGGCGGCTCTCACTACGGCCGCGGCCTGCCCGGGGACCGCCACCTGCCGGTCAGCAATGAGGACTATGCGGGCATGCTCGCCCAGTTCGAGTCGGGCGCCCGCGGCACGTTCGAGGCCAGCCGGACGATCGTCGGGCCGCAGAGCCAGATGGCTTTTGACGTGTACGGCACGCGGGGCGCGCTCGGCTGGGACCTCGAGCGTCTCAACGAGCTGCGCCTCTACAAGGTCACCGGCGAGAAGGGGTCCGGCTACACGACTGTGCTCGGGGGCGAGCGGTTCGGGCATCACGGTGCGTTCGTACCGGGGAGCGGCAACGGCATCGGTTTCGAGGACCTCGTGACGATCGAGGACTACGAGTTCCTCCGCGCGCTCGCCGAACAGCGGCCGTTCGAACCTTCGTTCGAGCAGGCGCTGCAGTGGGCGGCGGTCCAGGAGGCGCTGCTGCGCTCGGCACGCTCGGGGCGCTGGGAGGACGTGAGGCCAATGCGAGGGGCGCAGGACGGCCCGTGAGTACCGCGACCGCCATCGCCCCCCTGCGGATCGGCGTGATCGGCGCCGGACGGATCGGGCGCGTCCACGCCGAGCTCCTGGCGCACGAGGTCCCAGGGGCCTCGGTCGGCGCCGTCTACGACCCCGACAGCCGCTCCGCGCAGGAAGTCGCCCGAGAGCTCGGCGTGCGCGTGGCCGCCAGCGTCGGCGAACTGCTCGACTCAGAGCTCGACGCAGTGGCGATCTGCTCGAGCGCCCACACACATGCCGAGCTGCTGATCGCGGCGGCGCGGGCCGGCAAGCCGGTGTTCTGCGAGAAGCCGGTGTCGCTTGCGCTTGACGAGCTCGACCGCGCGCTCGAGGCGATCGAGTCGGCCGGGGTGCCGTTTCAGATCGGCTTCAACCGCCGCTTTGACCCGGCCCACGCCGCCGTCAGGCAGGCGGTGGCCTCCGGCCAGATCGGCGAGCTACATCTGGTGCGGATCTCCAGCCGCGACCCGGTGCCGCCGCCGCTCGAGTACGTCCGCGGTTCCGGCGGCCTGTTCCTGGACATGATGATTCACGACTTCGACATGGCCCGGTTCCTCACCGGAAGCGAGGTCGTCGAGGTGTTCGCGCGGGGCGCGGTGCGCGTCGAGCCGTCATTCGCGGCGGCCGATGACGTGGACACCGCGCTGGTGACGCTGGTACACGAGGATGGCTGCCTGACCTCGATCGACAACTCGCGCCGCTCGGCCTACGGCTACGACCAGCGCGTCGAGGTGTTCGGCGCGATGGGGATGGCGGCGTCTGAGAACCCACCCGCCAACTCGAGCGTGCTGGTGACCGAGGAGGGCGCCCGGCGCCCACCACTGGCGGGCTCGTTCGTGGAGCGCTACGCGGCGGGCTACATGCGCGAATGGGAGGCGTTCATCGACGCTTTGCGCTCGGGATCGGAGCCCCTGGTCTCAACGCGCGACGCCCGGCCGCCACTGCTGATCGGCCTCGCCGCGTGGCGCTCGCTGCGCGAGCGGCGGCCTGTCAGGCTCGAGGAGGTGGATCGGTGATGACCAAAGTGACCGTGGCTCAGGCACTGGTGCGGTTCCTTGGCATGCAGCTGGTGGAGCGCGACGGCGCGCGCTCTCGCTTCTTCGCCGGCTGCTTCGGGATCTTCGGTCACGGCAACGTCGCCGGGCTCGGTCAGGCACTCGATCAGCACCGCGATCTGTTGCCCTATCACCCGGCGCGCAACGAGCAGGCGATGGTGCATCTGGCGGCCGGCTTTGCGCGACAGCGAAACCGCCTGCAGACGTTGGCCTGCACCACGTCCGTCGGCCCGGGGGCGACGAACATGCTCACCGGCGCGGCGGCGGCGACCATCAACCGCCTGCCGGTGCTGCTCTTGCCCGGCGACACGTTCGCCTCGCGCGCGCCGCATCCGGTGCTCCAGCAGCTCGAGCTTGCCCACGACGCGACCGTGTCGGTCAACGACGCGTTCAGGCCCGTGTCGCGCTTCTACGAGCGTGTCGAGCGGCCCGAGCAGCTGATCCCGGCGTGCCTGGAGGCGATGCGGGTGCTGACCGATCCGGCGGAGACCGGGGCGGTGACGCTGGCGCTGCCCGAGGACGTGCAGGCCGAGGCGTTCGATGTTCCGCAGGGGTTCCTGGAGGAGCGCCTGTGGACCGTGTATCGCCAGCCGCCGGCGCCAGACGCGCTAGCGCGCGCGGCCGAGCTGATCCGCTTCGCACAGCGGCCGCTGATCGTCGCCGGCGGCGGCGTCATCTACGGCGAGGCCACCGCGGCGCTGGGCGAGCTGGTCGATGCCACAGGCATTCCCGTATGCGAGACGCAGGCCGGACGCGGCGCGCTGGTCTCAGCGCACCCGCTTAGCCTGGGGGCGGTGGGTGCGACGGGCTCGGCGGCGGCCAACTCCCTGGCGCGCACGGCCGACCTGGTGATCGGGCTGGGCACGCGCTGGAGCGATTTCACCACGGCGTCCAAGTCCGCGTTTCAGGATCCGCACGTGCGGTTCGTAAACGTCAACGTGGCCGCGTTCGACGCCGCCAAGCTCTCCGGCCTGGCGCTCGTGGCCGATGCAAGGCTGACGCTCGAGGGGCTGCTGCGCGAGCTGCACGGCCACCGCGTGGATCCCGAGTGGGAGCTGCGCGCGGTCGAGCGGAGCGAGGCCTGGGGCGGCGAGGTCGCCCGGCTGGTGGCCGAGCCCGGGACGGCGGGGGCCGTCACCCAGGCGCAGGTGATCGGCGCGATCAATGACGCCGCCGGCGAGCGCGGCGTGGTGGTGTGCGCGGCCGGCTCGGCGCCGGGAGATCTGCACAAGCTCTGGCGCGCGCGCGACCCCGAGGGTAAGGGCTACCACGTCGAGTACGGCTACTCGACGATGGGCTACGAGATCCCCGGCGGCATTGGCGTCAAGCTGGCGGCGCCGGAGCGTCAGGTGTTCGTGCTGGTAGGCGACGGCTCCTACCTGATGCTCCCCGGCGAGCTCGTGACCGCCGTTGCCGAGCGGATTGGGCTGGTGATAGTGCTAGTCGACAATCACGGCTACGCATCTATCGGAGCGCTGTCGCGCTCGGTCGGATCAGCGGGCTTCGGCACCCACCACAGGCGCGGCCTGGACGGCTCGATGCCACTCGACGCCGGCGACGGCAAGGGGCTGGTGCACAGCGCCGAGCCGTTCCCGATCGATCTTGCCGTCAACGCGGAGAGCCTCGGCGCGACGGTCATCAGGGCGCGAACGATCGACGAGCTGCGGGCTGGACTTCAGTTTGGTCGCGAAGCGGACGGACCGGTGGTGGTCTACGTGGAGACCGACCGCTACGCGGGGGTACCAAGCTATGAAGGCTGGTGGGACGTCCCGGTCGCCGAGGTCTCCAAGCAGCCCGAGGTGCAGGCGGCGCGCGAGGCGTATGAGCGCGCCCGCCAGCAGCGGCGAAGCTACCTGGAGAAGCCGTGAACGGGTTGCTGGCCCCCCGTCCGGAGGCGCCGTGAGCGGGTTGCTGGTGCATCCCGCTCACGCCCCAGGTGCCGATGGCGTGATCCTGGCCGTCACCCCTTCCTCCGCCCGCTGGAACTACGTGGGCTTCGAGGTCCTTGCCCTCCCCGACGGCGCCGAGGTGGAGCGCGACACGCGCGGGCTCGAGCTGTGCCTGGTGCCCGTGTCGGGCGCGGTCGACGTGGCGTCGGGCCACGGCCGCTGGCAGTCGCTCGGCGGTCGTCCCGACCCGTGGTCCGGGCTGCCGGACGCGGCCTATCTACCGCCCGGCACTCAGTTCACGCTGCGGGCCGTCCAGGGGGAGGCGGAGGTCGCGCTGTGCTGGGCGCCGGCGCCGCGAGGCGGCGCGCCGGCACGTGTCCTGCCCGGCAGCGAGATCGACGTGGAGGCGCGCGGTCACGGCGCGCTTCAGCGCACGGTGCGTCCGATCTTGATGGGCGACCAAGAGGCGGAGTCGCTGCTGGTCTGCGAGGTCCTGACCCCCGCCGGGCACTGGTCAAGCTACCCGCCCCATAAGCACGACCGCGACGAGCCGCCGAGCGAGACGTTCCTGGAGGAGACCTATTACCACCGGATGCGCCCCGCACGCGGCTTCGGCGTTCAGCGGGTCTACAGCGAGGACCGCACGCTCGATGAGACGCTCGCGTTCGCCGACCGCGATTGCGTGCTGGTCCCCCGTGGCTACCACACCGTCTCGACCCCACCGGGGTATGAGCTCTACTACCTGAACGTGATGGCCGGGCCCGAACGGCTGTGGGCGGTGGCCAACGACCCAGACCACGAGTGGACCTTGGACCCCGGTCACCCTGAAACATTGGATACGACCTGAGCCCCTGGAGTGAACGATGGCCTTGACCGCAGTCCGACTGCTTGACAACTACGTCGCCGGCGAGTGGATCCCCGCCCGCGGACCCACCGATGTGCTCGACGTCACCAACCCCGCCACCGGCGAGGCGCTCGCGCGCGTGCCGCTGTCCGGCGCCTCCGACCTCGACGCCGCCGTGAGCGCCGCGCGCGCCGCGCTGCCGGCGTGGCGCGAGGTGTCGGTGATCGCCCGGGCGCGCAAGCTGTTCGAGCTGCGCGAGCGGCTCGAGGCCCGCCGGGAGGAGCTGGCCCGCTCGGTGACGGCCGAGATGGGCAAGACGCTCGTCGACGCTCGCGCCGAGGTGGCGCGGATGATCGAGATGGTCGAGCTTGCGTGCGCCGTGCCGACCACGATGCAGGGCCGGATCCTGGAGGACGTCTCGCGCGGCATCGACGCCGAGACCGTTCGCCAGCCGGTGGGTGTCTGCGCGGCGATTGTGCCGTTCAACTTCCCGGCGATGGTGCCCTTCTGGTTTCTACCGTTCGCCATCGCCTGCGGGAACACGTTCGTGCTCAAGCCCTCTGAGCAGGTGCCGCTGACCCAGCAGCTGGCGTTCCAGGAGCTGCACGAGCTCGGGCTGCCGCCGGGGGTCGTCAACCTCGTCAACGGCAGCCGCGACGTGGTGGAGGGGATTCTCGATCATCCCGGGATCGACGCCGTGTCGTTCGTCGGCTCGGCGCCCGTGGCCAAGGTCGTCTATGAGCGGAGCGCGAAGGCCGGCAAGCGCGTGCAGGCGCTCGGCGGCGCCAAGAACCACATGGTCGTGATGCCCGACGCCGTGATCGACAAGGCCGTCGAGGGAATCATCGGCTCGGCCTTCGGAGCTGCGGGACAGCGCTGCATGGCGGGCTCGGTCGTGGTCACGGTCGCCGACGCCCACGGGCAGCTGCTGCCGGCGCTGATCGACGCCGCGCGGGGGCTGCGCGTCGGCGACGGCCTGCTCGAAGATGTCGACGTCGGCCCGGTGATCTCCGCTGGCGCGTGCCAGCGGATCCGGGGATGGATCGAGCGCGGCGTGGACGATGGGGCGCAGCTGGCGCTGGACGGGCGCAGCGTCGATGACCGCGGCGGCCTTCCGGAGGGCGGATCCTACGTCGGCCCGACGATCCTCGACGACGTCACGCCGGAGATGGAGATCGCCAAAGAGGAGGTGTTCGGGCCGGTCCTATCGGTGATCCGCGCCAGCTCGCTGGATGAGGCGATCGAGTTCGTCAACCGCAGCCGCTTCGGCAACGGCAGCTCGATCTTCACCGAGTCGGGCGCCTCGGTGCGCCGCTTCCGCCATGAGATCGAGACCGGCATGGTCGGCGTCAACATCGGCGTCGCGGCGCCCGTCGCGTTCTTCCCATTCTCGGGGTGGAAGGACAGCTTCCTCGGCGATCTGCACGCCCACGGACCCGACGCCGTCGAGTTCTACACGCGCAAGAAGACCGTAACCAGCCGCTACTTCTCCAGCGGCCAGGGCAGCGGCAGCTACTTCGTCGAGCGCTGAGAAGATGATTTTCAGGGTCGCACATGTGCGACCCTGCCGGCCGCGCATGCGCGGCCGGGCCGGCGGTGCATGCACCGCCGGCTCCCTTTAGTGGTGTTCGATCACCCGGTCGATCAGGCCGTACTCGACGCCCTGCTCGGCCGTGAAGAAGCGGTCTCGCTCCATGTCCTGGTGAACCTGATCGAGCGTCTGCTCGGTGTGCCGGGCGTAGATCTCGTCGATCCGTTCGCGGACGTTGAGAATCTCCCGGGCGTGGATCTCGATGTCGCTGGACTGTCCTTCGAACCCGGCGGAGGGCTGGTGGATCAGCAGGCGGCTGTTTGGCAGCGAGAAGCGCTTGCCCTTGCTCCCGCCAGTCAGGAGCAGCGAGCCCATCGACATCGCGATCCCGACGCAGATCGTCTGGATGTCGGGCTTGATGAACTGCATCGTGTCGTAGATCGCCAGGCCCGAGTAGATCGAGCCGCCGGGACAGTTGATGTAGATCGAGATGTCCTTGTCGGGGTCCTCGGACTCCAGATGCAGGAGCTGGGCGACGATCAGGTTTGCGATCTGATCGTCGATCGGAGTGCCGAGGAAGATGATGCGCTCGTTCAGCAGACGGCTGTAGATGTCGAACTCGCGCTCGCCGCGCGCCGTCTGCTCGATCACCATGGGGATGAGTTGCATGCTCGTGACTCTAGGGGATGATCACTGCGGTACCCTCGAAGCGCCCGTCCCGCAGGTCGGCGAGCGCCTGCTCGGCCTGCTCCAGGCCATAGGTGGTGGTGGTGGTCCTGATCGGTACGCGGGCCGCGAGCTCGAGCATCTCGTAGCCGTCCTCCCGAGTTAAATTTGCCACCGAGCGGATCGTGCGCTCCTGCCAGAGATCCTCGTAGGGGAAGGCTGGGATGTCGGTCATGTGGATGCCGGCGCAGACCACGTTGCCCCCTGGCGCCAGCTCCTTCAGCGCCCGAGTCACGAGGTCGCCGGCGGAGGCGAAGATGATCGCCGCATCGAGCGGCTCGGGCGGGGACTGGTCACTGCCGCCCGCCCACGAGGCGCCGAGCGAGCGGGCGAACCGCTGGGTGGCCTCGTCTCCGGGCCGCGTGAACGCGAACACCTCGCGACCCTGGAACACCGCCACCTGGCAGATCATGTGCGCGGCGGAGCCGAAGCCATACAGCCCGAGCCGCGCCGCGTCACCGGCCAGCCTCAGGGCCCGGTAGCCGATCAGCCCACCGCATAGCAGTGGGGCGATGTGCTCGTCCGGGACGCCGTCCGGGAGCGGCAGACAGAAGCGCTCGTCGGCGACGGTGGCCTCGGCATAGCCGCCGTCGATGTCCCGTCCGGTGAAGCGTGCGTTGACGCATAGGTTCTCCCGCCCGCTGCGGCAGTAACGGCACTGGCCGTCGGTCCAGCCCAACCACGGCACGCCCACACGGCGTCCGTCGTCGGTCAGCCCGACGATCTGGTGCCCGAGGACGGTGGGGAGCTTCGTGGCCTCGATCTCGGCGTCGCGTAGGTGAAGGTCGGTGCGACACACGGCGCAGGCCCTGACCTGCAGGCGCAGCTGTCGTTGGCCCGCGAGCGGATCCGGGAGGGTTGCCACCTCGAGCGGCCGGCCCTGCTCTACCAGGACGCTGGCGCGCATCCAGGGCTAGGCGGCGGCGTCCAACCACTCTCGGCGAGTCGTGTGACTCGCCGACGGAACGCTCGTTTCGAGCTCGCGGCGGACCTCCGCCAGGGTGCCGAATCGCTCGGCCACGACGTTGTGCTGGTGGATCGTCTCGAGATTGACCTGACGAGCGGACACGAACGCCTTGCCGTCGAGCCCCCCGAACGACTCGACCACGCCGCGCACCATCTCCCTAACGCAGTCCTCGACGAACCGCGGCCGGCGGTGTGCCTTCTCCACCACCGCCGCCTCGTCCGAGCGCTTCATCAGCTCGTAGATCTCAGACGACATCGCCTGCTCGACGATCGACAGCAGCGTCGCGGCCTCGATCTCGTCGTCGCATAGCTCGGTGCAGCCCACGTGAAGCGTCCCCAGTCCCCGCTGGTTGTGAGTCGCGACGGGCACTGCCTCGAGGATCCGCTCGATCTCCTGCCCATCGAAGCCTTCGTCCTCGAGGCGCTCCCGCGCGCCAGACGCGACGAGCTGCTGCGCGCAGGGACAGGCCGTGATCCCTTGCGCGGTGACGCCAATCAGCCTTCGAGTCCCAAGCTCCGATGCCACGGCCGATCCGTGCAGCGTGTAGAGCTCCTGAGTCTGAACCCCTGATACCGGAGCCGGCTTGTGCTCGGGGAAGCGTGCCTCGACGGTGACCTCCGCGCGCCGCGCCCCCTGGCGCGCGCGCACCAGAGCGGCGATGTGCTCGGCCAGCGTCTCGACCTTGAACGTCGTCTCGTTCAGGACGACCTCACCGATCGCCTGGTTGACGACCTCCTCGAAGCGGGACATGTGAGCGCCCTTCTGGCTGGGACCAAGATCGACGACGCACTCAAAGCGCGCCGAGAACAGCTGTTCAGTGGCGTTCTGGCGCAGACGGATCACCTTCTCGACCCCGGTCACGCCGGCGCGCGAAAGACTGAGCTGAACGGAGGGACGCTGAGCCTGTACGTCGAGGAACTGCACTGGGCGTGAGCGGTGGGCAGCCATCGCGTCCAAAGGGTAGAGGGCGGGACCGCCACCGGTCCCCAGCTTGGAACTTCTGGCACATGGACAAACGCCGCGATTGTGGTATCAATCCCGCTCTCAAGTTGGGAGAGAGACGAGGAGTCGCTGTAGATGAGAGGATGCAGGGGCGGGTGTTCGGCGGACGTTTGGGGGCTAAAGATGGGATCGGGCGAATGGCTGTGAGCACTAAGGAAATGGTCTCGATCCTCAGTGACGAGACGCCCGTCTCGGAGCTCGAGGAGCTGCGGCCGCTGATCGCCGAGGGACACGAGCGCGGCTATCTGACCTTCGAGCAGATTGCTTTGTGCTTGGAGGAAGCGGACGTCACAAAGGAGCAGGTCCAGGAGCTGCACGGTTACCTCAGTGAGCAGGGGATCGATGTGGTCGAGTCCGACGGGGTGCCGGCGCGCTCGGAAGCCGGCAGCATCGAGGCCGGCGCCGCCCAGGCGAGCGAACCCCAGCCGGAGCAACGCAAGCAGGTGGAGGTCGATTTGACCGTCGAGCCGAGCCTCGACTCCCTACGGCTATATCTGCGTGCCATCGGGCGCGTCAACCTTCTCACTGCGGGCCAGGAGGTGACGCTGGCGCGGCGGATCGAGCGCGGCGACATGCGCGCCAAGCAGCAGATGATCGAGGCCAATCTGCGCCTGGTCGTGTCGATCGCTAAGTCGTATCTAGGGCGCGGACTGACCTTCCTGGACCTGATCCAGGAGGGTTCGATGGGCTTGATTCGCGCCGTTGAGAAGTTCGACTACCGTCGGGGCTACAAGTTCTCCACCTACGCCACGTGGTGGATCCGCCAGGCCGTCAGCAGGGCGATCGCCGACAAGGGCAGGACCATCCGGATCCCGGTCCACATGGTGGAGAAGCTCAACAAGGTCGTCCATGTCGAGCGTCAGCTGGTCCAGCAGCTGGGCCGTGAGCCGACGCCCGGTGAGATCGCGGAAGAGCTCGAGATGACCGTGCGCGATGTCCGTGACGTGCTGAGGATGGCGCAACCGCCGGTATCGCTCGAGAAGCCGATCGGCGAAGAAGAGGACTCGGAGCTGGGCGACTTCGTCGAGGATCAGACGGCAGAATCGCCGTTTGAGCTGGCAGCTGATCACCTGCGCCGCGAGAACCTGCGCCGCGCCCTGGCGGCCCTGCCGGAGCGCGAGCGCGAGGTCATCGAGATGCGCTTCGGCTTGGTGGGAGAGCGGGCCTACACGCTCGAGGAGGTGGGCCGCGCGTTCAACGTCACCCGCGAGCGCATCCGCCAGATCGAGAACCACACGCTGAAGAAGCTCGAAGCGCTGCCCGAAGCGCAGCGTCTCAGAGACGCGTCGTAGGGCGTCGGCGTTGCCCGAGGGCGCTTGGCGCGCCGGACCTCGGTCAGTCCGAGGGCGAACATATTTTGGAGGAGTGAGGCTCAATGACTTGATCGCGGACTGGGGGAAGGCGTCGTGAGGGTGCAGGTGAAGACGTCGACGGTTTTCCTCAAAGGGCGCTGGGACGTGACGGTCTGCACTCGCGGGGGCAACCAGAGCTGGAACGGCGCGGTCAAGCGGCTCGATCCCTCATGGCTACGACTACTTGTTCGTGCTCGTCGGCGATGGTCGGCGCTGGTTCATCCCAGCTGCGGACGTGGGTGGTAGCTGCAATATCAACCTGGGCGGTCCGCGCTATGCCGCCGAGAAATCGAGCCCGGCGAGCCGCTCCTGGCGCCTTCGACCGAGGCGATTCCGACGGGCCTCCGTCGCTAGACTCGGCACCCCGGCGGGGTTCCCGAGCGGTCAAAGGGGACGCGCTGTAAACGCGTTGGCACTGCCTTCGCAGGTTCGAATCCTGCCCCCGCCATCTCGCCGTGCCCGATGCGCTCGCGCCGCACTGTCAACGCCTGGCGAGCCGGAGCGAGCCGGATCAGGGCCGGCGGACTCGGGCTGGTGGTGTTCGTCGCGGCCCTGGGGACCTTCGCCTCGCCGCCGCGAGCGCTCGCCGGCGTGGCGAACGCCGGGCGCTAGGGGCTGGCGCACTCCCAACCGCATTCCGAGGGCGCTCCTCGCGGAGGAGTCACACGGCGGCTCAGAATTCTGCGACGCGGGACGCGATACGCTGACTGCCAGCGCCCTCTTAGCTCAGCTGGTAGAGCACTTCCATGGTAAGGAAGGGGTCGTCGGTTCGAGTCCGACAGAGGGCTTGGCCAATTTGCAGGGCTTTCCTGGGAGCCGAGCGAGGTACCGGCAAATTCCAAGGAACACCTCGGGAACACGCCTCGGGCCGAAGGAACACCACCACGGCGTCTTCGTCGGCATTCTGAAGGCTTGCGAATCCCGAGAGAAGCCGCGTCAGACCCGCCTGGGCGTAGCCGTCAGGCGTTTCAGGTGATGACGTCAAACCAGACGGTAGTGCTGGCACCAATACGGTGCGACCGTGCCGGTCGGTTGTGTCTGTCCTGCTCCCTGCTGCACCCGGGCTACCTGACCCGCTTGTAGGTCAGATAGAAGTCGGTCGTGTAGTTCGTGCCGTCCTCGGCCTTCTCCCAGCGGCCCGCGATCGTGTTGCCGTCTTCGCCGATCGCCGCGGTGAAGCGCTGGGGGAACGGCTCGCCCTCGCGCCAGAGCTTCCACTCGCCGTCGCCGATGCTCATCTCATAGACGCGGCAGACGCCCCGGTCGTCGGAGTAAAGCTGGAAGTAGGTCCCGTTCGCTGCGTCGCATCCGATGATCGAGATGGTCTTCGGTGCTCCGGGCAGGCCGATCGTCGAGCGCGCGACCAGGTGCGCCCCGGACTCGTGCCACTCGAAGCTAGCCCGTGCTTCACCTGGCCAGCGCTCACCGACCGGCGAGGTGGCCTCGAGGGCCCACTCGCCGAGCAGCGGCTGAAGCTTCTTGAGCGCGTCCCGTGCGGTGGGCTGATCGATCATTCTCTCCTCCTACTCGCCCCGTGAGTAGACCTGGACCTGGACGCCGTCAGGCCCGACCGTCCGGCTCTCCGCGAGCTTGAACTTGAGCCTGTCGATGCCGTCGGGGAACAGGCGCTCGCCGCGTCCGAGGACCGTCGGGAAGACCATCAGGCGAAGCTCGTCGAGGAGGTCGGCGGCGAGCAGGGTGCGCACCAGGGTGCCGCTGCCGGCGACGAGGATTGTGCCCTCGGTCTCGTCCTTGAGCTTCGAGACCCCCTCGACGACGTCGCTGGAGATCACGGTCGTGTTCTGCCACGCCGGTTCGGTGAGCGTGCTCGAGACCACGTACTTCGGATCGGTGTTCAGCTTGTCTGCGAACTTACCCTCGCGGGAGGGCCAGGCCTCCGCGAAGCCTTCGTAGGTCACCCGGCCGAGCAGCTGTACCTCGGCCTCCATCAGCTCGTCGACCTTGAACCTGTTGCCGTCCTCGCCGCGGTCGTACTCGAACGTCCAGCCGCCGTGCTCGTAATCCTCGGCCCCGCCTGGGTCCTCGAAGACTCCATCGATCGAAACGAACTCAGTCACCACCAGCCTGCCCATGTTGGATCTCCTTTGTCTCGAACCTTTCCAGCTATGACCGGCGGGCGAGGCTGAAGTCATCGACCTGAGCGGCCGAGACCCCGGTGGAAGCGGGCGCCGTTCAGCCACCTGACTTGCCAGCCGCATCAACCGCTTGGCCGTGGCGCAGCCGTCTAGGCGCGACGGCCCTTGTCCCCGCGGACCCCCGGATCCGCCTCGCGACGGCGGCTCGGAGACCGTTGCTCGAGTCCTCGATAGCCACGCATCGCCTCGCGTCTGCGCCTACGCGCCTCGCCGCCTCGAGGTAGACATCAGGCGCCGGCTTACCGCGGGTGACCTCCTCCGATGAGATCGTGGCGACAAACGCGTCCGCGAGCCCTGAGAGCTCTAGCACCAGATCGATGATCTCTCGGTTCGACGAGGATGCCAGACCGAGCGGCCAGCGAGTCTCGAGTCCGCGGACCGCCTCAACGGCGCCGGGCAGCAACGGCAAGCTCGTCCGATAGAGCCGCTCAATCCGCCAAACCACGTCACGGTTGATCTCGCCCGCGTCGCGGTCAACGCCGAGTTTGTCGCGCATGTACGACGACCACTCCGGCGAACTCATGCCCATCATCGCCCGGGACGCATCGTCTCGCCAACGCCCGCCAGCCTCACGGACCAGCTCCTCCTTGGCTTGGTTCCACAGCTGCTCGGAATCGACGAGGACGCCATCCAAATCGAAGATCACAGCGTCGGGCATCGGTCGTTCTCGGTTCTAGCAGCGACTCGCGGTCGTCGCGCTACGCGCGCGCATGGATCCGGGCTTCGCGACGGTTGGCGAGATTGCCGATCAGACGACGGGGCAGCCTCCGACCGCAGCGGGACGCGAGGAACCGCGGCCAAGCATGAGCCGGCCACCAAACGAAGTTCCCGCGGAACTCGCGCTCGCACGTGGGCGAATCCGAGGATCAGGGCCATGGATTCGACGGGGAGGTAGCGGCGTTGGACGAGCCACTCTTCGTTTTGCTCTGAGAGCAGAGCGCCGGCGAGGCGGATCACGGCAGAGTGCTGCGGTTCCTCGGATGGGGGCCCCCCAAATAGCATGTACAAGCATGTCCGGTTCGCCGAGAGGGTCTTGACGCTGATCGCCGAGGGGCGGCGATGGTCACGGCACTGGTGCTGGTCTTCCTCGACTGCCCGAGCGGCCTCCGGCCGGCTGGTCGACCCCGGACACCGCCCATGCCTCGGTCGACGGCGCATCGGCGCGCCGGTGGGCCCAGAACGCCCGCGCATCGTCGAGCTGTACGGACCGGGCGCTGCTGGTGGACATGTCGGCCCCGCTCGGTGGTGATGGCCCGCGGGGCCAGGACATCGCGCTGGACACCCTTCCTGGGGCGCGGCGGCATCCACAGGCCCCGCACGCGCCCGTTGGGGCGACGGCGTTTGGTGCTCGACGATCTGAAGGACGAAGCCGGAAGCACCGATGGCGGCATCGACTCCTTGCTCGACCGTTTCGAGCTGCTGGACGCGCTCGACTGCCTTAAGCCTGCGAACCGCAATGCGCCCGTGCTGCTCTTCCAGGAACACCGCTCCGTCGAAGAGCCGACCGGGCGGCACATGGCCACCTGCCGGACGTGGGCGGTGGAACAGGCTCCGATCCAACACCTCCGTTCACTCCGAGGTCTGGCATGGTGAGGTCCGTGGAGGCCGACGCGCACGCGTTCTGGCTGCGCGCGCCCGGCTGCGGGGAGATCCGGCCGGTCACGCTGCCCGAGCCGGGGCCGGACGACGTGATGGTGCGCACCTTGCGGTCCGGCGTCAGCCGCGGCACCGAGACGTTGGTGTTCCGGGGCGGTGTGCCGCCGGCCCAGTACGCCGCCATGCGGGCACCATTCCAGGAGGGGGACTTCCCGGGGCCGGTCAAGTACGGCTACCTCAACGTCGGCGCCGTGGAGCAGGGACCGGCGGAGTTGCGCGGCCGCACGGTCTTCTGCCTGTACCCGCACCAGACCGCCTACGTGGTGCCGGCCGGCGCGGTGACCGTCGTGCCCGAGGGCGTGCCGCCCGCTCGTGCCGTGCTCGCGGGCACCGTCGAGACCGCCGTCAACGCCCTGTGGGACGCCGCACCGCTGCTCGGCGACCGGGTCACGGTCGTCGGCGCCGGGATGGTCGGCTGCTGCGTCGCGCGCCTGCTGAGTCGGTTCCCGGCGGTGCAGGTCACGCTCGTCGACGTCGATGCCGGCCGGGCCGATGTCGCGGCCGCGCTCGGCGTCGACTTCGCGCTGCCGGCCGACGCCGCCGACGGTCGCGACCTGGTCGTGCACGCCAGCGCGACGTCCGCCGGGCTCCAGCGGTCGCTCGACCTGCTCGCGCCCGAGGGCACGGTCATCGACCTCAGCTGGTACGGCGACACGCGAGGTCCGGCTCTCGCTGGGCGGCGCGTTCCACTCGGGTCGCCTCGGCATCCGCGCCAGCCAGGTCGGCACGCTGTCCCCGGCCCGCGCCGGGCGCCGCACGACGGCCGACCGGCTGGCGCTCGCGCTCGAGCTGCTGCGCGACCCTGCCTTCGACGCGCTCCTCACCGGGCAGTCGCGCTTCGGCGAGCTGCCCGACGTGATGGCCCGGCTGGCCGCGGGGAGCCTGCCGGCGCTCTGCCACACCATCACCTACGACGGGGAATAGATCGTGTTCAGCGTGACCGTCCGCGATCACATGATGATCGCCCACAGCTTGCGCGGCGAGGTGTTCGGGCCCGCGCAGCGCCTGCACGGCGCGACGTACGTCGTCGACGCGACGTTCCGGCGCGCGGCTCTCGACGCCGACGACATCGTGGTCGACATCGGTCGAGCGGCCGAGGAGCTGCACGCCGTGGTGGCCGAGCTCACCTACCGCAACCTCGACGACGAGCCCGCCTTCGCGGGCATGAACACCTCCACCGAGGCGCTCGCCCGCGTGGTCGCCGATCGACTCGCCGACAGGGTGCACGCCGGCGCCCTGGGCGACACCGCTCGGGAGCTCGACGGGCTGGTCGTCACGCTGCACGAGTCGCACATCGCGTGGGCGAGCTACGAGCGGCCGCTGTGAGGGCGGTGCACGTCGTCGTGCCCGACGGCATCGACGACCCGGCCCGGCCGAGCGGAGGCAACGTCTATGACCGCCGTATCTGCCGCGGGCTCGCCTCGATCGGCTGGTCGGTGCACGAGCACGCCGTACCCGGCTGCTGGCCGCGACCCGACGCGGCGGCGTTCGCCGCCCTCGGCGGCGTCGTCGAGCGGATCCCCGACGACGCCGTCGTGCTGCTCGACGGACTGGTCGCCTCGACGGCCCCCGAGGTGCTGGTGCCGCAGGCGCGCCGGCTTGCGCTTGGTCGTGCTCGTGCACATGCCGCTGGGTCACCGCCCGGCAGGCGACGCGAGGCGACGACGCCCGGATGCGGGAACGCGCGGTCCTCTCGGCCGCCGCCGCCGTCGTCACGACCAGCGCGTGGAGCCGGCGCCGGCTGCTGGAGCTGTACCCGCTGCCCGCCGACCGGGTGCACGTCGCCGAGCCCGGCGTCGACGCCGCCGAGCTCGCCACCGGGACCGCGGCCGGCGGGGCGCTGCTCTGCGTTGCGGCGGTGACCTTCGACAAGGGCCACGACGTGCTGCTCGATGCGCTGGCGACGATGCTCGGACCTGTCCTGGCACTGCGTGTGCGTGGGCAGCCTGGACCGCGACCCGGCGTTCGTGGAGGCTCTCCGTCGCCGCGTCACTGGACGGCGGGCTGGGCGACCGCGTGTGCTTCCCGGGACCGCGGACCGGAGCCGATCTCGACCGCAGCTACGCCGCCGCGGACCTGTTGGTGCTGGCGTCGCGCGCCGAGACGTACGGCATGGTCGTCACCGAGGCTCTGGCCCGCGGCCTGCCGGTCGTCGCGGCCGAGGTCGGCGGGGTGACGGAGGCCCTCGGTCACGGCGCCGACGGGATCCGGCCGGGGCTGCTGGTCGCGCCGGAGGACCCGGCGGCGCTCGGCGCCGCGCTCCGGGCCTGGCTCGGCGACGCCGAGCTCAGAGCGCGGTTGCGCCGGGCCGCCCGCGAGCGGCGCGAGTCGCTCCCCGGATGGTCGACCACCACGTCCGTCCTCGCGGGTGTCCTGGCCGGGGCGTCGCGATGACCGCTCGAGGGCACCCGGGTCAGCCGGAGATGGCTTGCCCTCCGCGAGCCTGCCGACGCCGCGGCCCGTGCGCGCGACCTCGTCGAGCACCTCGGGCGACAGCTCCCGGCAACCGGCCGCCGGGTGATCCACGACCTCGGCTGCGGCACCGGCGCGATGGGCCGCTGGCTCGCGCCGCTGCTGCCCGGGCCGCAGCACTGGGTCGTGCACGACCGGGACGCAGACCTGCTGGAGGTCGCCGCCGCCGACCTCCCCGGGCCGGCCGCCGACGGGGCCGCGGTCACGCGTCGAGGCGAGGCAGTCCGACATCACCCGGCTGCACCGCGGCGATCTCGCCGACGCAACCCTCATCACCGCCTCGGCGCTGCTGGACCTGCTGACCGAGGACGAGCTGGCCGGGCTGGTCACCGTCTGCGCCGGCGCAGGGTGTCCGATCCTGCTGACGCTGTCCGTCGTCGGGCGCGTCGAGCTGACCCCGGCGGATCCACTGGACCGCCGCGTGGCCGCCGCGTTCGATGCCCACCAACGCCGCGCGACTGAGCGGGGCCGCCTGCTCGGCCCCGACGCCGTCGCGTCGCCGTCGAGGAGTTCGGCCGACTGGGGGCCGAGGTCCTCGTCCGGCCCAGCCCGTGGCGACTCGGCGCCCTGCAGGCCGACCTGGCGGCGGAGTGGTTCACCGGGTGGGTGGGTGCTGCGTGCGAGCAGCAGGTCGAGCTGGCCGCCGAGACCGACGCCTATCGCGCCGACGTCTGGCCCAGGCGGCAGCCGGACAGCTCGCGGTCACCGTTGACCACGCCGACCTGCTGGTCCTGCCCGACGACGCAGGAATCTCACCCCGCTGACAGCGGGACGTCGAGCGTGTGCGCGCCCCTTCGCGCCTTCGTCGCCAGGTAGCGGGCGTTCGTGGCGGACAGGTGCACGCCCGTCGGCACCCGCGCGGTCACGGTCACCCCGAACCGGCGGAGCTGCCGGGCCTTGTCCGGGTTGTTGCTGAGCAGCGCGACCCGCGACACCCCCAGCGCCTGCAGCATCTGCGCGGCGACGAGGTAGCTGCGTTCGTCCTCGCGGTGGCCCAGCGCGAGGTTCGCCTCATAGGTGTCCAGCCCCGCGTCCTGCAGCGCGTAGGCGTCGAGCTTGGCGTACAGGCCGATGCCACGCCCCTCCTGGCGCAGGTACAGCAGGTAGCCACCGGACTCGGCGATGCGCTCGACGGCTTCGCGCAGCTGCGGCCCGCAGTCGCACCGTTGACTGCCGAACACATCGCCGGTGAGGCACTCGCTGTGCGGCCGGACCAGCGGCACCGGCTCGCGTCCAGCGGACGTGACTGCGGCGGCCCGATCGCCCAGCCCGAAGGCGAGGTGCTCCTGGCCGTCGACGAGCCCGTCGAAGCTGAACACGCGGGCGGCCGTGGCGTAGCCGTCGGCGAACCGCAGGGGCACCGACACCTGGGTGCGGATCGTCGCGGTGGGCGGCGGCGCGGCATCGATCTCCCCGGTCAGTCGGTCTGGAACCGCGGCGAGAGCGCGTAGCGCAGCAGCACCACGTCGCCGATCTGGCGGACCTCGGCGAGCGTCGCGCGCCGGCCGGGGTTCCAGGGGAAGCGGCCGTCGCTCACGAACCGCGGGGCCCGGGAGTCGCCGACGAAGAAGGGCGCGACGACCAGCTGCAGCTCGTCGGCGAGGTTGTCGGTCAGGAACTGGGTGTGCACCTTGCCGCCGCCCTCGACCATCAGCCGCTGCACGCCGCGCGCGCCGAGGTCCTCGCTGATCCTGCGCATCTCGACCGGCTGGCCGCCGTCGACCACGGTCGCCACCGTTCCGAGCCGCGAGCGGGCATCGACCACGCGCGGGCTCGCGCAGTAGACGAGCTTCTCGGCCTCGCCGGTGGTGAAGAAGTCGGCGCGCGGGTCCAGCTCAACCCGCTCGGTCACGGTGACCTTGGTCGGCGACGGCGGGAGCCCACGAGCGGTCCGCTCGTCGCGGCGGGTCTTCGAGCGCACGAGCAGCCGCGGGTTGTCATTGCGCACGGTAGCCGCGCCCACCAGGATCGCGTCGCAGGAGGCGCGCACGGCATCGACCCGGTCGAAGTCGGCGTCGTTGGACAGCTCGAGGCGCCGCGGCGTCGCGCTGCCGAGATAGCCGTCGATCGACATGCCGCAGCTCAGCAGGGTGTAAGGGCGGTCAGGCATGTGCTGCTCGCTCCCGGAGCGGCGGTTCGGGCCGCCCCGGAGGCCGGGTACGACGGAACCATGCCACCACGAGGACGGCGGCGCCCGGCAGGCTGGCGACGAGCACCATGACGCCGTAGACGACGGCGGTGGCGACGCCTCGCTGCGCGCCCAGCCCAGCCGCGCCGAACGCCCATGCCGTCACGCCCTCGCGCGGCCCCCAGCCACCGACGCTGGGAAGCACCATGGCCAGCATCACGAGCAGCGCTATCGGCAGCATCCGCGAGGGTGGCGCGGTGATGCCGGCGGTCCGCGCGGCGATCAGGAAGGTGACCGCGTGACCGCCGACGACCAGCGCCGATGCGAGCGCGATGCCCGGCCACGCCCTCCGGGCGAGCAGGCCGTCGCGGATGTCGCGGCCGCTGCGCTCCGGATCCGCGCCCAGGCAGACCGGGCGCCTCCGGGTCGCGCCCGAGCCATGAGCACGACGCCGAACACCGCCACCGCGACCGCGATCGCCACCAGCGGCATGGACGAGCGCACGGGCGACGGCAGCGCGAGGAGAACGACGACGGTCAGGACGACCTGCACGACCTGTCCGGCGAAGCGCTCCCACGCGACGGCCCGCAACGCAGCGGCCGACGTCGCTCACGTCGCGACCGTGGCTGACCCCGCGGTGGACGTCGCCCACGATCCCGCCGGGCAGGGTGAGGTTGAGGAACAGCGACCGGTAGTACGCCGCCACCGCAGCGGGCAGCGACAGCTCGACGCCGAGACCGCCGGCCACGATCCTCCACCGCCAGGCACAGCACACCGTGGTCAGCACCGCGAGCCCTGCCGCTGCCGCCAGCGCCCGGCCGTCGACCGTGCGGAGCCCGTCGAGGAACGGGCCTGTGCCCAGGCGCCAGACCAGCACGGCCAACGTCAGGGCGGAGCCCACGAGGCGGCCCCACGCCCACGCGGTCCGGCTCATCCTGGCGCCCCCTCCACGCGAGGGTGCTGCCGTCGACAGCTCCCCGAGCTGCTGTGGCGCCGGAACGGCTTCTCGAAGACCGACGCGAACCCCCGTGCGAATACGATCGTCAGCGGCAGCACCAAGGCGAGCGAGATGACGAAGGCCGGGACACCCCGCCCGACCCGGCCGGCCACGATCTTCTCGTAGACCAGCGCGACGATCGGGCCGTGGGTCAGATACAGGCTGTAGGACGACGCGCCGAGCTTGCGTATCGGCCGCGCGTCGAGCAGGCGCAGGAGCGGGGCCGGACGGCCGGTGGCCAGGCCGGCCAGGAGACAGGCGATCGCTGGGCCCAGCGCCAGGTCGACCCAGAACAGGTGGTCGAGCGTCCACACCGAGCCGCCACCAGATCGTCGCGAGCACCGGCGCCGCGGCGGCGAGCGCGAGCCACGCCCATGGCCATGACCGGCGCGCCGCGCCGCCGGACGATGCCGGCGGCCAGGATGCCCAGCGCGAACAGCGCGGCGAGGTCGGGCGGAGACTGGATCACGAAGGTGTCCAGGTGGGAGACGTGCGGACCGACGACCCCCACGACCGCCACGACGAGCGTGACGGCGGCGACCATGACGACGACGCCCCACCGGCGAACCATCAGCAGCAACAGGGGAAAAGCGAGGTACAGCTGGGCCTCCACGGCCATCGACCAGAACGCTGCGTTGGGGCTCCGCGCGGCGACGATGTTCTGCACGAGCAGGCCGTTGACGAGGACCGATTTCGCGTCGGGTACGCCGTGCCCCGGCTGGGGGACGATCAGCCACGCCACCGCGAGGCTGAAGGCGAGCGCCGCCCAGTACGCCGGGAGGATGCGCCGCGCCCGCCGCGCGCGAACCGGGATACCGCGTCCAGCCGCCAGCCGTGGCGGGCCGGCGACAGGGCCAACGAGAAGCCGGACAGCACGATGAACACGACCACCGCGAAGCGCCCGTAGATGAACCAGCCCGCCCAGAACGGCGCCTGGTCCACCGGGTAGCCGGGGAATGCGCGCAGGAAGACGTGGTTCACCACCACGTACAGCGCGGCCAGGCCTCGGATTCCGTCCAGGCCCGCCAGCCGCCGTGGGCGGGACCGGCGCGGCAGGTCGAGGTGGGGCCGCCCGCGCGTGCACCACCTCGGACGGTGGGAGCGACGACGGCGTTCAGGGCTACCTCCGCATCCGCCGCTCCGCTGCCCCCGACTGCCATCACGCTACCGGCTCGCCGGTCGCGATCCGAAGGCGGTGAGGAAGCGGTCACGGAAGGCGCTCATGGGCCAGACGGGCGCCTGCGGGCCGGGCCGCAGGCCTCCTGCCAGCCCCATCCGGCGATCCGCTTCAGGACCGACGGGTCGTGGGAGATGATCGAGATCGGCACGTCGTGACTCGCGCCCTGGCCGCTGACGTTCGGCAACGGCTGCTCGTCACCCACGACGACGAGCACGAGGTTCTTCTTGCCGTAGTGCTGGACGAACGAGATCAGAGTGTTCAGCGAGTACTCGAGGGATCGGGCGTAGGCCGCCTTCACGCGGTTGGGGTGCCACCAGAACGAGTCCGGCTCCCGGGGTCGGAATGCGGTTGAAGATCGAGCCGTTGCCGACTTCGCGCCAGGGGATCATCTGGGGGATGCGGTTCCACGGCATGTGGCTCGACACCGTGTCGACCTCCGCGAACAGGGGCCGGCGGTGGGGTTTCGCGAGCTCGAGGCGCTGGAAGGGCGAGAACATGTATTGATCGGGCATGGGCGCGTAGTGAATCCCGGCCCGCGGTAACCCACCTCTCGGCGGTCGTAGAGCTTGTCGTAGTGGTAGAACGACGACCCCTCCGGCCAATCGCGATCGTCGGCCGGCGAGAAGTTGATGGTCCGCCACCCGGCCCGGTTGAACGCGTCGCTGAGCGTGAAGCGGTTGGTGCCGACGAGCTGGTCGTAGCGCCGCTGGCTGTTGGCCCAGACGCCCGATTGCAGGGTCGAGTGCGCGAGCCAGCTGATGCCGCCGAACGCCGGCGAGGTGACGAAAGCGCTTCGCGCGGAGAAGCCGGCGGCCCGCAGCTGGTTGGTCCCCCTGTCGAGAAGAGCATCGATGGCCGGCGAGAAGGAGGAGCCCTGGACCGAAACCTGGCCGTAGGACTCGACGAACACGAGGAGGACGTCCTTGCCACGCAACCCGGTCAACAGCTGGTTGCGGGGTGTTGCGGAAACGGTCGTGGCTGATCTGGTTTGCGAAGACGCCCTCGTCGTGGATGTCGGCCTGCACCGTGCGTACCTCGTGGACGACGAGAGCTGGCGGCGCTCGTCGAGGCGACGGCGTGTGGGAGACAAGCTGCGCGCCGAACAGCGAGCAGAGCAGCCAGACGCCGCCGAAGCCGGCGACAGCGCCGATCGACCGGCGGCGGTTGTCAGCCGCGACGCGGAGCAACCGAAACATCGCCAGGGTCATGAGAACGAGGAGAACGACGGCGAGGCAAGCCGCCGATGATGAGCAGGTTCGCCTTCGTATGACCGATCGCGGCGCGCAGCGTTTCCATGCCGGTCCCGCTTGGCCCGCGTCCCCCACGGGGTCGAATGGCCGGGCGAATGACGTGAAGAACCCGATGTCGAGGATCTTCAAGATGACCACCAGACCGAGCGCGGGTCCGGCGACCCCGGCCAGGATGCGCCGAGGGGTGGGTGGCAGGACGAGGGCCAAGGCCATGAGCACGAGGCCCTCGAGCGGGAGCCTCACGAACGCCGATCGGCGTGAGGCTCGGCTGGTCCGGAGCGACGAGGGCAGCCCACACGAGCAGAAGGGCGAGGATCGTGAGCACGGCGGCGATATGGTTCGGACCGGTCGCGCACGGGCTGGGGAGGTGACTGGAAGACTGGCGGGGGTCCGCGGCTACCGGCATTAGTGTCTGCGTGGCGCGTGGCTCCACAGCCACCACACGTCGCGGCCGAACGACTCGGCCAGCAGGGCGAGGGCCACGACCAGGGCCGCCTGGGTCACGGCCGGGGGGAGGACTTCCGCGGCGGCGACGGTCAGCACGATCCCCTGCGTCGCAGCGACGACCTTGCGCCAGTAGCGCGGTGGCAGCCGCCGCACGCATCCATGGCAGCGGCCACCCGGCGGCGAGGAACGCGTAACGTGCCGCGCCGATCGCCAGCACCCACGCGCCGGCCGACGGGCGACGTAGACGCTGAGGACGAGGATCAGGAAGGCGTCGACCTCGGCGTCGAACTGCGCGCCCACGCGCGGTCGTCCGCGTGCGCCGCGCGACCCATCCATCGACCGCGTCCAGTACGAGCGCGAGCGCCGCGAGTGACACCAGCACTGCGACCGGCGCGGCCGACGAACGAATCCGCGACCAGCGCGGCGACGCCGACCGCGAGCGCCGCTCGAGCCAGCGTCACCCAGTCGGCCGGGCTCAGCCGGTCGGCCGGTAGCGCGAAAGGCCGTGTGCCAGTGCCGCGTTCGAGATCACCCCGCAGGTCACTCCGACGATCCAACCCGCCGGTAGACCGACGCTTGCGTCGAGCGCCGCGAGCAGCAGTACCTGGGCGATCAGGCCGGTCACGGGCCCGGCGGGGATCGCTTGCTCGCGCGGCGTAGGTGCCGCGTGACAGCGATGCGGACTCGGTGTCGGCCGTGCGCACCGCGTACTCGGCGTCGATGCCCCTCCCTCTTTACGCCTCTTACCAAGCATCGGCGCCGTGGCCTGTGCGTCTTAGCCTCATGTCCCCAATGACGCTCTTCGGTAGAAATTTGCCACACGGGGCGGCTATCTCGGGTCCGCGGGAAGGTTTGGTCGACGACCGTCATCTGTGTGCGCCTGGACGCATGAAGCAGGACGAACGCGCTCCGTTCTTGCGGGCTCTGCAGCGAGCCCGCGTGTCGGCTTACGCCCCCGGCGAGTTCGTCGAGCAGGAGAGCTTCATGCGCGCCGGAGAGATTCGGGCTCTAGCGGGTCATGCCGGCATCGCATCCGGGGTCTCCGTGCTCGACCTCTGCTGCGGAGTCGCTGGGCCCGGTCGGTTCATCACTCAGGAACTCGGTTGCACCTACCTCGGCGTGGACTTCAGCGCCAGCGCCATCGACATCGCACGTGAGCGAGCCGGCGACCTTCCCTGCCGCTTCGAGGTCGCGCGGATCCCTCCGATCCCTCCAGGCCCGTTCGACGTGG